>NZ_JAJGWT010000004.1:153-285501 GCF_021390715.1 Tenacibaculum piscium | reverse complement strand
CGAATAACGGAAATGGATTAGATTCAGATGTTGACGGCGATACATTAACAATTACAGATATCAATGGAACTACCCCAGTTGTAGATACACCAATTAGTGTAACAGGAGGAACAGTAACATTATTATCAGATGGAACATTAGATATTCAACCTGATGGAACCGGAACTGCAATTACTTTCCCATATACCATAAGTGATGGAAATGGCGGAACAGATACAGCGAATGTTGATGTAACAATCGGTAATACTGCACCAGTTGCAGAAGATGATTCAGCAAGTACAACAGTTGATGTATTAGTAAATGTAGATGTTTTAGCGAATAACGGAAATGGATTAGATTCAGATGTTGACGGCGATACATTAACAATTACAGATATCAATGGAACTACCCCAGTTGTAGATACACCAATTAGTGTAACAGGAGGAACAGTAACATTATTATCAGATGGAACATTAGATATTCAACCTGATGGAACCGGAACTGCAATTACTTTCCCATATACTATTAGTGATGGAAATGGCGGAACAGATACAGCGAATGTTGCTGTAACAATCGATAATACTCCACCAGTAGCACAGGATGATACTGCAAGTACAATGATTGATGAATTAGTAAATGTAGATGTTTTAGCGAATAACGGAAATGGATTAGATTCAGATGTTGACGGCGATACATTAACAGTTACAGATATCAATGGAACTACCCCAGTTGTAGATACACCAATTAGTGTAACAGGAGGAACAGTAACATTATTATCAGATGGAACATTAGATATCCAACCTGATGGAACCGGAACTGCAATTACTTTCCCATATACTATTAGTGATGGAAATGGCGGAAACGATACAGCAAATGTTGATGTAACAATAGTTCCAAAAGACGAAAACCCAACAGCTGAACCTGACACAGCATCAACATTAAAAGATACGCCTGTAACTACAGGAAATGTCCTAGAAAATGATAGTGTTTTAGACAACGCAACAATCACTAGTTTTGATGCGATAAGCACTAAAGGTGGAACGGTTGTAAATAATAGCGATGGAACATTTGATTATACACCAGCTACAGGATTTGTAGGAAAAGATACTTTTACATATACACTTTGTGATGATGATACACCAAAAGCAAGTTGTTCAATAGCAACGGTAACGGTAACAGTTGGCGACGTAATTAAAGACGATCTAGCAAAGACAGAAATAAACACACCAGTTGTGGTTGATATTTTAGAAAATGATATTGATATTCCAACAGATGGAGATATCACAATAAAAACGCCACCAACCAACGGAACTGTTGTTATTACAGATCCAAATGGAACACCAAATGATCCAAGCGATGACGTTGTAACGTATATGCCAAACACGGATTTCACAGGAAAAGATACCTTTGAATACGAACTTTGTGATAACGCATCACCAGCAACTTGTAATACAGCAACGGTAACGGTAACAGTTGGAACATCTATTGATACCGATGGTGATGGAATTAGTGATAGTCAAGAAGTAATTGATGGAACAAACCCAGAGAATGCTTGTGATCATAAAGGAGGAACGACACCAGGAACTGCGGATTGTGATACAGATGGATTGACCAATGATGAAGAAACAACAGGAATTGATGACCCAAGTACGCCAGCAAATCCTGATGGAACAATAACCGACCCAACAAAACCAGATACTGATGGCGATGGTGTTTTAGATGGAATTGAAATTTTAGGAGGTACAGACCCGAATGATCCATGTAGTTTGGATGCCGTATATATTACAGAAGATAAAACAACAACAGTAGATTGTATTGGAAATCCAACAGCAGAAAATGACAGTGTATCAACCTTTAAAAACACTCCCGTAACCACAGGAAATGTATTAGAAAATGATACTGTACTAGATGGCGCAACCATTACAAAGTTAGATACAACAACTACTAACGGAGGAACAGTAGTAAATAATCAAGATGGGACATTTACATATACTCCAGCATCTGATTTTGTAGGAGAAGATACCTTTACGTATACACTTTGTGATGATGATAAACCAATACCAAGTTGTTCAACAGCTACGGTAACGGTGAATGTTGCATCAGTAATTGAACCTATTGTTGATGATTACACGGCAACGCCAGTATTAGTTGGAGAAAGTACACCATCGATAATCGATAACGATACATTTAATGGAAATCCAATAGTTGTAGGAACAGGAAAAGATGAAGTTACTTTAACGCCCAATCCAAACCAAACAAATGAACCAGGATTTACATTTAATGCTGATGGAACTATTACGATTTCAGAAGATGTAACTGAAGGAACGTATGAATTAGAGTATCAGATTTGCGAAAATGAAGTTATTACTCCAAACTGTGCTATAGCAAAAGTTAAGATTCTAGTTAAGAAAAAATCACTTCCTTGTGGAATGCCATACAATATTATGACCCCTGATAATGATGGAGAAAATGATAGTTTCTTTATCTCTTGTATTGATAAGCCAGCGTATAGTAAAAATACGGTAGAGATTTTTAATAGATGGGGAAATACGGTTTATAAAGCCTCAGGATATAATAATTCGGATGTTTCTTTTAAAGGGATTTCAAACGGACGTGCAACAATCACAGTAGATGAGAAATTACCACCGGGAACTTATTATTATGTTATTGATTTAGGAGATGGATCAGCACCTAAAGCAGGTTGGTTATACATAAATAGATAAAAAAAGAGATATGAAAATTAGATATACACTGCTATTAATTCTTTGCGCTGTACTTGGAGTTACTGCTCAGCAAGATCCACAATATACGCAATACATGTATAATACGATGAGCGTTAATCCAGCATATGCTGGTTCTAGCGGACATTCAATTATCAATTTGTTAGGACGTACGCAATGGGTCGGTTTAGATGGCGCACCCGATACACAAACGCTAAGTTATGATACTCCGCTAGGTTATAGCGGAGTTGGTTTAGGAATCAATTTAACGAACGATAGAATTGGACCTGCGAGTGAATTATTTTTAGATATCAACGGATCTTATACGATTCGTACGAGTGATGAAGGAAATTTATCCTTCGGATTAAAATTAGGAGGTCGTCATTTAAACGTAGATTGGAGTAAAGGACGAGTTAAAAATGTAAACGATAAAAAAATACAAGGAAATATCAATAAGTTTCTACCAACGATAGGAGCAGGATTGTATTACTATACGAATACATGGTATGTTGGAGGAGCGATTCCTAATTTCATAAGTACGGATCATTATGATGATGTAAGTAATGGTGGAGATATTGCAACCGAACGCATGCACTTATTTTTTATCGCAGGATATGTTTTTGATTTAAGTGATAATATCAAATTTAAACCAGCAGCTTTGGTAAAGGCAGTAAAAGGCGCTCCTTTATCAGTAGATGTATCGGCAAATTTTATGTTTAATGAAAAAGTAACAGCAGGATTAGCGTGGAGATGGGATGATTCGATAAGTGCTTTATTAGGTTTTCAAATCACTAGAGAATTGTATCTAGGTTTTGCTTATGATTTAACCTCTTCAAATTATAGCAATTACAATTCAGGAACATACGAAGTAATGTTACGATATGAAATGTTTAAAGAACAAGCGATAAAATCCCCAAGATTCTTCTAAATATTTTTAAAGAAAATTAAGCGATATGAAAAACACACTATATATATTAATTTTATTGATAAGTACTGCTAGTTTCGGGCAACGAAAATACGCAGCAGATAGGTATTATAAAGAATTTGCGTATAAAAAAGCAGCAGAATTATATGAATCTATCCATAGAAAAGGAGATACATCTTATTTAGTTTTAAGCCGTTTGGCAGATGCTCAATATTTTAATTTTGAGTTTGAAAAAGCGGAAAAAAACTACTCAAAATTAATGGATTTTCATGAGAAAATAGCTTCTAGTAAACATTTATTTAGATACTCACAAGTATTAAAAACGAATGGAAAAATAGCGGAATCAGATAAATGGCTTTTGAAATTACGAGGCGAAAATGCGATGGATAGTCGGGTGAGATCATTAGAGCAAAACAAAAATTATTTTTCAGAGTATTCTAATAAACCGAAAACGTTTATAAATATTCATAATATATCAACGAATACAAAATATTCAGATTTTGGCGGTTTTATTTATGAAGATGCACTTTATTTTGCATCAACAAAACCGAAAGTAAAGAGTGATAAAAAGCTGTATAAATGGAATAAACAACCATTTTTAAACATCTATAAAGCGAAGCAAAAAAACATGATTGCTAAGAAAATGTTGGATGTTGAAGAAGCAACGATGTTGGAGGATTTAAGCTCAAAATATCATGAATCGAATATGATTATCACCAAAAAAGGTAAAAAAGCCTATTTTACACGAGATAATTATGATGGTCGAAAATTAAAAGGTGATGAGGATCAAGTCTCACATCTTAAAATTTATAGTGCAGATAAAATAGGTGATTTTTGGGGAAATGTTCAAGAATTACCATTTAATAGTGATGCTTTTTCATGTGGTCATCCAGCGTTAAGTGCTGATGAAAAAACGTTGTATTTTGTATCAGATATGCCCAATGGATTTGGAGGTACAGATATCTATAAAGTAGCGATTTTAGAAAATAATAAGTTTGGGAAACCTGCGAATTTAGGAAAAGCAATCAATACGGAAAGTAGGGAAATGTTTCCTTTTATCGGAAAAGATAATGAGTTGTATTTTTCATCTGATGGTCATTTAGGTTTAGGAGCTTTGGATGTTTTTGAAGCGAAATATGATGGTGAAAATCATTTGAATCCAGTGAATTTAGGAAGTCCAATAAATGGAGCTTTTGATGATTTTTCCTTTGTGATAAACAAAGAACATTCGCACGGATTTTTCTCATCAAACAGAAAAGATGGAAAGGGAGATGATGATATTTATAGTTTTATCATTTATCAATGTAAAGAAGATATCAAAGGAATAATTAGTGATTCTCGTACAGGTGAACCAATCTCGAATGTTGTTGTTCAATTAATGAATCCTGCAGGAGAAGTAGTTTCTTCTATAAAAACAGGACGAACAGGTGCGTATCTTTTTGAACAAAAAGATTGTGAACATAATTTTGTAGTTGTAGCGTCAAAAGATGGTTATAAAAATGTGAAAGAAGAAACGGAAACGCTTGATGTAAATCAACAAGATGTTGTTGTGAATCTTAGTTTACAATCGTTAATTGTTGGAAATCAGATTGTAATCAACCCCATTTATTTTGATTTTGATAAGTCAAATATCCGAGAAGATGCGGAGTATGAATTGGAAGATATTGTAACGGTAATGAATACGTATCCAGAATTGGTTATTAAAATCGAATCGCATACGGATAGCCGAGGAGGTAAAGATTATAATAGGAATTTATCAGATAGCCGAGCAAAATCAACCCGTGATTATATAATTTCAAGAGGAATTTCATCAAACAGAATAGAAAGCGCGATTGGTTTTGGAGAAGATAATTTACTAAATCATTGTGATGATGCGAATAGTAGCAAGTGTAGTAAAGAAGAACATCAGAAAAACAGGCGTTCTTACTTTTACATCATCAAAGGAAATGAAAGTGTAAAGGCAATAAATGAGTAAGAAATCAGCAAAAAATAAATTATTAGTCAAAATAACAAAAACACGAAGTTCGCTTCGTGTTTTTTGGTTTATAGGTTTATTTTTATTTTGTGATTTTGTCTTTTCAAAAATAAAAAGACAAAGGAAACTATTGTTATCGCAATCATTATCGAGCTTATTGTACTTACAATGATATTTCCGTATGCTGTTATTTGTAAGCCGTTAAAAAATCGAATTATTAAAATAACAATTGTTACTAAACTGATAGCTATCCAATAAGTACGATTAGGTTTAGATACTATTATTTTCTTTTTTTCTTGCTTTTTAAAAGACCAAATAATGAATAATCCGCCTACCAGCGTACTTAAATGTTGCAATACTTTAAAGTGTGAAATTTGAGAATTTAATATTTTTTTATTCAGTTGAAAATAGTTCGTAAAAAAAGTGTTTTGGTGTGTAAAAGAATCCCAAAATAAGTGAGAATACGCTCCAATTAGAATAGATAAACAAACAATAAACCAATTTTTAATAAAATAATTATTCCAGTTTAAATTTTTTAAGTGAGTTGTTCGTATTTGAATATATTTAGGTGAGTTTTCTAGCAGTGATTTTTTAATAATAAGATGAAAAATAAAACATAAGAACAGTCCTAAAGGAAGGTTAAACCATAGCGTTCCAAGTATGGTATGACTGAAGTTACTTTGAATTTTCATCCGTAGAAAATATTCAAAATCAGGCGTTAAACTACCAATTATTAATGCGGTTAAAGAAATCCATTTTCCAAAGATATTTTTAAGCGGTAAAACAATTGCTGGATGCGAAAAGGTAAACGGCATTTTTTTATATTGATTTTATTTTATAAAAAGTAGTTTAAATAACTCGAAAGATAAGGAAACTACCTGATTTAAATATTAAGCCTTGCTTTTTGAATATTTCGACTCGCTTTAAATACTGTTTTTGGTAGATATTCTTCGGTTTGCTTAATTGAATAATGCCTTGCTTGGTTTCTAACGTCAATTGTTGGGATTCCTAAGTGTAAATAATTGGTAATTCCTGTATCTTTTAAAGAATACCATTGATAGGAATTGCTAAACTTTAGCTGTTTTTTGTATTTGCTCCAAGTATCCGATATTTTTTTCGGTTCTAATTGAGTTTCTCCAGGTTTAAAATTATCATCAGAAAATAGAAAATCATCATTTTTAGCATACTTTAAATGTTCAATTAAAACGTGAATTAATTGGCTTGGAATGGTTACTATCTGTGATTTTCTATTTTTACTCACATCAGCAGGAATGCTGATAATTCCATTTTTTAAAATAACATCACCAACTTTTAATTTTGTTAATTCAGTTCTTCTGATTAAACAATAAAAAGCGGTATAGCATAAGAAAAAATAATGTTTGTCGTTTTTTTCTAAATAATTAAAAATTTCTGTTCGTTCTTTTAGAGGGATTATAGTTCTTCTTTTTTCCGATACTCTAATTTTGTCAATAAATCCTGTAAAATCTACTTTCAGATAATCTCTTTTGATTAGCCATCGATTAAAAAGACTGATAAATCCTAAATAATTATTGTGTGTTCTGGCTGAATTTTTACGTTCATAAAAAATCATATCTAAAAAACTACGACAAAATCTTTCATTAAAAAAGTACACATTGCAATTCGATTGTTTTTTAAAAGTTAAGTATACTTTTAGATTTTTGATGTAACTTGTGTAGGCTCTTAACGTATCAGGGCGTAAAGAATCCTTGATTGTTTGTTGATTTATTTGATGTAAATAAATATCAAATACATCAAATAATTTTATTTTTTCAGTTGGTTTTTCTTGTGCTTGTTTGTAAGGAGTCCAACCTCTCATTAATTGGTCGTTTAATCTAGCTATAATAGATTTTGCATATATTCTTCTTTCTCTTTTATTCTTAATGTATTTTACCCGATGTCTTTTTCTTTTTAATCGTCTGCTTGGATCAGATTCGTATGGATCTATGGCATAATAAACAATTTCCCAAACTTTATTTTCTTTTAATTCGGCAGGAACATAATTGATAAAAGGTAATAGGTTGCTCTTTTGAAGTTTTGACATTTTTTTTTTACGTTGATTTTAAGAACAAAATTAACGGTAAAAAAGAATATATTTTGGCGAGCTTTTGACGCATTTTTTTGTATACAAAAAGAAACCCTTTAAAATAAAGGGTTTCAGAGTGTATTGTAGCGAGAAGCAGATTTGAACTGCCGACCTCAGGGTTATGAATCCTGCGCTCTAACCAACTGAGCTATCTCGCCATTGCGGGTGCAAATATACATCTTATTTTTAGATACACAAATGAAAATCTAATAAAAATGAATTTTTTTTTCAAAAATAAAGATATATCTTGCCATACCAAGAAAAAAAAAATGACAAAAGTTAAATACGAATTAGAATTTCCTATACACGCATCACCAAGTATGTTGTATAATTGTTTGGCAACGCCATCAGGATTAGAAGAATGGTTTGCTGATAGTGTTAATTCTCGTGGAAAATTAATTACTTTCACCTGGGATGATACCGAAGAAGAAGCTAAAATTATCGCAAAAAAAGTAAACGAACGCATCAAATATAAATGGGTTGAAAGTGAAGATGATGAAAGTTATTTCGAATTTTTAATACAAGTAGATGCGCTAACAAAAGATGTTGCCGTAATTATTACCGATTTTGCCGATACTGATGAAGTTGAAGAAGCTAAAATGTTATGGGAAAGTCAAATTGAAAGTTTGAAAAATAGTATCGGAGCATAATATTTTATACCTTATAAAAATCACAAAAAAAACTCGATATTGTAGTCTCTTATCATCGAGTTTTTTTACCGCGACTTTATCGAAATTATTCTAATTTTATTTTATAGTTTTATTATAGTTTTATTGTAATTTTGCAATCAAATTTTGAAAAATGATTAACTTTAACGGGGAAATAATATCAGAAACAGCACTACGAATATCTAAAGATAATAGAGCCTTTAAATATGGCGATGCTATTTTTGAAACCATACGGGTACTCAACACCAAAGTTGTTTTTATGGAAGACCATTATTTTAGATTAATGGCGTCAATGAGAATGCTACGTATGGAAATTCCGATGTCATTTACACTTGAGTTTTTGCAAGATGAAATCTTAAAAGTAATCAATGAATTACCAACATCACAAAATTATAGAGTTCGATTAAGTGTTTATAGAAAAGATGGCGGATTATACAAACCAACATCAAACCAAATTGATTATTTAATTGAAGCGAACGGATTTAATCCAACTCAAAAAACAAGCTATAAAATAGATTTATACAAAGATTTTTATAACTATTCTGGATTATTATCAACCATAAAAACAACCAACAGAATGTTAAATACTTTGTCAGCTATTTTTGCTGATGAAAATGATTTAGACAACTGTATTTTACTCAACGAACGAAAAGGAGTCGTAGAGGCAATTAATGGAAATGTTTTTGTAATTAAAGATGGAATTATCAAAACACCTGCTTTAACAGAAGGCTGTATTAAAGGAATTGTTCGAAAAAAAGTTATCGAAATTTTAGAAAAACATCCTGATTATTCAATAGAAGAAACTACAATTTCTCCTTTTGAACTCCAAAAAGCAGATGAAATATTCATCACAAATGCCATTGCAGGGATTCAATCGGTTACCAATTATCGAAAGAAAATATTTACATCAGAAATAACTCAAAAAATAAAAAGTAGTCTTAATTTATTAACAATTACTGGTTAATTCATTTGAACATCACTTGGAGCATTTGCCCAAATTTTATATTTGCCACCTTTTTGAAGCAATTTATTTTTCCAAAAGTTGGCATTTCTTATTGCTAAAATATTTTCATAATTATTTTCAGCGATAAACCAAGAATTTGTTTTTAATTCTGATGCTAATTGATTTGTTTCCCAACCAGAATATCCTAAAAAGAAACGAATATCGGTAGATTTTAATTTTTTATCGATTAATAATTCTTTTAAAAGGTCAAAATTTCCACCCCAATAAATGCCGTTGGCAACTTCAATACTGTTGGGGATTAATTGTGGAACTTTGTGTATAAAATATAAATTATCCTGCTCTACAGGACCTCCTTGATATATCTGGAAATCACAATCAATATCAGGAACAAAATCACTCAAAACATGTTGTGAAGGTCTGTTTAAAATAAAACCAACCGAACTTTTTGAAGTATGTTCTGTTACTAAAATAATCGTTCGATTAAAACAAGTATCATTTAAAATAGTAGGATCTGCAATTAATAACCTACCTTTTTCGAGCGTGAGAGTAATCATAATATTTGGTGTTTAGCAAGACCAAAATAAATTAAAATATGCAAAAATTAGTAAAAAATTAACATTTATTTTAAAATCATAAAAAAAACTACTAATTAGCGTATAATTAGTAGTTTTTTTATGTAGTAGTATATTGTTTTTTATTTCCAACCGCCACCTAATGCCTGATATAAATTAACAACAATTACTAATTGTTGTCGTTTACTGTCGATACTATTTAGTTCGGCACGCAAGGCACTTTCTCTGGCTGTTAATAAATCTAAATAATTAGCAAAGCCACTTTTCAGTAATTCTTCCGAGTTCATTTCGGCAGTACGTAAGGCTTCTACTTCTTTTTTTCGGAATTCAAATTTCTTAATTTCTGATTGATAAGAAAATAATGTATTTGATACTTCATTACCCGCAATTAGCAATGTTTTTTTAAATTCTAACAAAGCTTTTTCTTGTTGAGCAATAGCAACTTCTCTTTGGGTTTTTAATTTCCGTTGATTAAATAACGGCTGTGTTAAACCTCCTACGATATTTGCGAATAACGAATTTATATTAAATAATTTATCTAAATCTAAACTTTGCAAACCTCCTGCCGCAGTTAACTTCAAAGAAGGATATAAACTACTTTTAGCCATGTTGGTTTGTTCAAATGATTTGATTAAATTATATTCTGAAGCGATAACATCAGGTCTATTTCGTAATAAATTTGCAGGTATCCCTAGCGTGATATTTTGGTCATTTTTTTGAACAGCTAAACTACTTCTTTGAATACTAGTTGATGTTTTACCTAATAAAATACTAAGGGTATTTTCAGTTTTAAAAATAGCATTTTCAATATCTACTTGCAAAGCTTTTGCATTATTGAATTGTGCGATATTCTGATCCACTGCAACTTGTGTTACTTGTCCTGCATCTTTTAAAGCTTTGATGGTCGCAAGGCTACTTTCTCTAGTTAAAATAGTTTGTTTGGTTATTTCTAACTGCGCATCTAAAGCTAATAAATTATAATAAGTAGTGGCAATACCAGCAATAAGTTTTGTTTTTACTGCTTGATGTCCGGCAACACTTTGCAAATAAACCGCTTGTGTAGCTCTTTTGTTACTACGTATTTTACCCCAAATATCGGCTTCCCAAGTTAAGTTGGCACTAATATCAAATTGATCGGTAGAAGTATTGCTTAAAAATGCTCCAAACTGACTATTTTTTGATAATTCTTGATGCGTTACATTTGCACCAATATTTATTGATGGTAAATATCCAGCTTTTCCTTGTTTTGCGTATGCTTGAGCGGTAATCATTTGCTGAATAGCAATACGAACATCCATATTATTTTTAAGACCTTCTTCAATATATTGTTGAAGATATGTATCTGTAAATAAATTTTTCCAAGAAATATTAGCCATAGATATGCTATCCGTAGCTAAATTATCGGTTCTATAAAGAGAATCATTTTCTTTAATTTCAGGTCTTACATAATCTTTGGCAACAAAACAACTTTGTAATGTTAATGAGATTATTGCAACTATAATTGCTTTGCCAAAATAAATATATTTAGTTGTAAATTTCATGATTTTTTATGCTTCTATCGTTTGTATTGCTGATTTTTTAGTTACTTTTTCCTGTAACCATTGAAATAAGATAAATAAAACTGGAATTACAAAAACTCCTAAAATAGTTCCTATAAGCATTCCTCCAGCGGCTCCTGTACCAATCGCATTATTTCCTTCTGCACCAACACCTTTTGCTAAGACTAAAGGCATTAATCCTAAAATAAAAGCAAATGAAGTCATTAAAATTGGTCGTAAACGAGATTTTGCTCCGTGAATAGCCGCTGCTACAATAGTTTCACCATTATGACGTCTTTGAAGTGCAAATTCTACAATAAGGATGGCGTTTTTAGCGAGTAAACCAATCAGCATAATTAAGGAAATTTGAAAATAAATATTATTCTCTAATCCAAAGAATTTTGTACTTATATAAGCTCCAAATACTCCAAAAGGAATAGAAAATATAACCGCTAACGGTAAAATATAACTTTCATATTGTGCACTTAATAAAAAGTATATAAATAAAATACTTAATATAAATATAAAGGTTGTTTGATTTCCAGCACTTACTTCTTCACGAGTTAAACCAGAATAAGCAATGGTATAATTACTCGGTAATTTAGCGGCCTCTTCTTCGATTATTCGAATAGCATCACCTGTACTAAAACCATCGTTTGTAGCTCCAGATATTGTTGTAGAATTAAATAAATTAAAGCGTGTTACTGATTGTGGACCGTACACACGTTTTAGATTTACAAACTGTGTAATAGGAGTCATTTCGCCTTTTTCGGTTCTAACATACATGTTATCTAAAGCACTTTTATTTGCTCTATCATCTGGTGATGCTTGGATATAGACTCTAAATTGTTTTCCAAATTTTGAAAAATCAGATGCATAAATACCACCAATATATCCTTGTAATGTAGAAAAAATACTATTAATAGGAACTCCTTTTTCTTTTGCCAATGGAACATTTACTTCCATTTCATATTGAGGATATTTTGTGTTAAAAGAAGATTGTGCGTATTTAATTTCAGGATGTTTCATTAACGCCATTGAAAATTCTTTATTAGCCTTGTCTAAATCTGTAAATTTCCCTCCAAATTTATCTAATAAATTTACTTCAAAACCTGCTGAATTTCCAAAACCACGAATACTTGGAGGCGAAAAGAAAATAATATTTGCTTCGGGTATTGTTGAGGCAATTCCAAATAATTGACCTGTAATTGCTTTTACTGAAAGTGCTGTTGTTTTTCGTTCACCCCAGTCTTTTAGTTTTATAATCCCAAAACCAAAATTACTTCCAGCTCCACTAATTAAACTACGTCCTTTGATAAAGTTTACACCAATAATACCATCAATACTAGTTATTTTATCGTATAAATTTCTTGATACAGCATCAGTTCTATCTAAAGAAGCACCTGCGGGTAATTCGATATTTGCAAAAATAATTCCTCTATCTTCATTGGGTACAAAACCTGTTGGAGTTGTTTTTGATGCCCAAAAGATTCCAACAATTGCTAAAATTAATAACAGTGCAGGTACCCATTTTTTCTTATATAAAAACTCTAATGATTTCCCATATCTTTCCACAGTAGCGTTAAATCCACGATTAAAAAGTGTGTAAAAACGCTGTAAAGCACTTTTATTTTTTAACTCTTGATCTTCCTTATGAGTTTTTAATAAAATAGCACACAAAGCAGGACTTAATGTTAACGCATTTACTGCCGAAATAAGAATTGCAATAATTAAGGTAACTCCAAATTGTTCATAAAAAACACCTGTTGGTCCAGTTATAAATGTTACAGGAATAAACACGGCAGCCATTACTAAAGTTATCGATATAATAGCACCAGAAATTTCATTCATGGCAGTTAGTGTTGCCGTTTTCGGATTTTTTTCACCTTCATCCATCTTTGCATGCACGGCTTCTACGACCACAATAGCATCATCTACTACAATACCGATGGCGAGTACTAAGGCAAATAATGTTAAAAGATTAATTGAATATCCGAAAACATTTAAGAAAAAGAAGGTTCCTATAATAGAAACAGGAACTGCAATTGCAGGAATTAAGGTTGATCTAAAATCTTGTAAAAAGATAAAAACTACTAAAAATACTAATAAAAAAGCTTCTAATAAAGTTGTTATTACTTTGCTGATAGAAGCATTTAAAAATAAACTAGTATCGTAGGGTACAAAAATATCTAAACCTTCTGGTAAATCTTTTTTAACAGTTGCTAATGTTGTTTTTATATGCTGAATAATTTCACGAGCATTAGAACCTTTGGTTTGAAAAATCCCCATAAATACGGCAGGATTTCCTAAACTCATGGCATTTGAAGAATATGATTGTGCGTCTAGTTCTATGGTTGCAACATCATTTAAGGTTAAAAACTGACCATTTCCTAAGGCTTTTATAATAATATCTTCATATTGTTTTTCTTCTTTAAAGCGTCCGCTGTAGGTTAGTGTGTATGAAAATGCTTCACCATTATTTTGACCCAAAGAACCTGCGGCAGCTTCTAAATTCTGTTCCTTTAAAGCGGTGATAATATCCGAAGGTATTAAATTATAAGAGGCCAACTTTTCTGGTTTTAACCAAATTCGCATTGCGTAATCTTGTTGAGAAAATACACTTACATCACCAACTCCGCTAATACGTTGCATTGCAGGAATTACATTTATTTTTAAGTAATTTTGTATGAATGTAGCATCATAATCTTCATTTTTTGAATACATTGATATAAACATTAAAGCACTTGTTTCTTGCTTTTGAGTTGTTACCCCTGTTTGTTTTACTTCTTGTGGAAGCAACGGATTTGCTCTTGCTACTCGGTTTTGAACATTAACCGCTGCTATATCAGCATCTATTTCTTGATTAAAATATACGGTAATTTCTGCTGTTCCGTTATTGGAAGCAGTAGAGGTTATGTAGGTCATTCCTTCAACCCCATTAATTTGTTCTTCAATAGGAATAATTACACTTTCTAATACTGTTTCGGCATTTGCTCCAGGATAGGAAGCAACTACTTTAATTGTTGGCGGTGCAATATCAGGATATTCCTCTATTGGTAAACTGGAGATACTTATAATACCAAGTATCACTATGATAATAGAAATTACCGTAGACAATACGGGTCTTTCAATAAATGTTTTTAACATGATGTAGGGTGTTTATAAGTTATTTAGTTTTTAAATAATGTTGGTATCGGTTTTATGGCTTGTTCAAAAGAAACCTCTTTTGGAGTAATTATCATATCATTTTTCAATTTTCCAACACCAGCAACAATAATTTTATCTTGTAACGCTACGCCTGAAGCTACTACATATAAATTATCAACAATAGCCTTTATTTTTATAATTGAAACGGTTACTTTATTCTGATTATCTAGTTTAAAAATCATTATTTTACCTTGTTGCTCATAAGTTGCTTGCTGAGGTACTACAATGGCGTTTTTATAGATTGTTGGAATTTGAATTTTACCACTATTTCCGTTTGTTAATAACTGATTAGGGTTATCAAAAACAGCTCTAAGGCTTACCGTTCCTGTATTTTTATTTACTTGTCCTGTACTGGTTTCTATAGTTCCTTTTTCAGAATAGATACTATTGTTGGCTAAAACAAGGTTTACTTTTGCGTAGTTTGTTAATTTTTCTTGTAATGTTTTACCTGTTGCATTTTGTAAAAAATCTAAATATGCTGTTTCATTTAAATTAAAAAAAGCGTATACTTTACTAATATCACTAACAGTGGTAAGCGGTACAGAGTTATTAGGATTAATTAATGAACCTTCTCTAAAATTAATAGCGCCTACAAAACCATTTACAGGACTTTTAATGGTAGCGTATCCAATATTTGCATTTACACTGCTATAATTTGCTTTTGCTTGTGCTAAATTTGCTTTGGCGGTTTCTAGCTGAACGGCACTAATAATATTTTTTTCTACTAATGGTTTTAATTTTTCAACTTCAACTTGTGCAACATTTACACGTGCTTTAGCGGCACTGGCATCTTGATTTAAAGATTGTGTTTCTAATCTAAATAATACTTGACCTTTGCGTACTTTTTGTCCTTCATCAACCAAAACTTTTTGAATATAGCCTCCCATTTTAGCGTTTACATTACTATTAATAATCCCTTCAATAGCGGTTGGATATTCTTTAAAACTTGTTACTGTTTTTGGTGTTATTTGGGTTACAGGAAAACTAGGAGGTGTTGTATTTTTTTTTGCGCTATTTTTTTCTTGTTTATTCCCACAACTTGAAAAAATTGAAAAAGCACTTACTATTAATACTAGCATTATCTTATTTTGTTTCATTTTTTACGTAGTTTATTTTAGGTTTAGTATAGGTTTTATTTGGTTTAGATTTTAAATGTATTACTTGTAATTTTGGTTCTTAATTGGCTGATAGAATCTGTGGCTTCATCTAAAAATTTTATATAATCATTATGAAAACTCAATTCAAATTTTTCATCATCATTTTCAATTTTATGATTATTTTGAATTTCTTTATAATGTTTAATTTCTATGTGTAATTCTCTAATTTCTTTCCATTGTTCGACCATTTTATCAACATGTTGAACAATACTATTTTTATTGACGATAAAATATTTTTTACGATCGCCAGTTTTGGTGAAATACACTATTTTTTTCAAATCCTGTAAATGATTAAGATGTGTAGAAATAGTACTTTTACTAGCACACAAAATACTGACCAAATCTTCAAATGTGGTTCCTTTTTTGCCTGTTAGAATTACGTACGATAAAATACGTGCAGCAACAGGAGCTAAATGTTCTCTATTTTCTAAATGCACGCCTAATTTTTCTACTAAAGCCATTTTTTCTTTGCAGCTTTCTTTTTTCATTTTCATTAATTTGAAGGTTTTTTATATGATTTTAAAAAGTAAAATCGCTCACAAAAATACAGATTAGTTCGGAAGTAACCGAACTAATCGAATAATAAATAATGATAGTAGCATAAGAAAAATAAATACTAGTTTTTTGTAGTAAAAAGAGTTGGTGATAAACTAAAACTGATTATGATTAATAACAATCAGTTTTAATTTGATTTGATTTTTGAAATTTATCTAAAGGAGTGTTTAATTTTTTTAAAGTGATGATTTCTAGTGTTTCTAAAACGCCATTCATCATCGAAAGAGAACCACAAATCATAATAGTTCCGTTGTTTTTTAAGGTTGATGCGATTAAATCAGCATCTTTTAAAAGAATATCTTGAACATATTTTTTGTCATTTTTGTATTGTTGAGAATACGCAAGATGTATATTTTGAGTATTTAAATTTGTTAAAAAAGGCTGATATATTTTGAATGATTCTTGCGTTTTTCCGCCCCAAAATAAGTGTGTTTTTGAGTTGTTTTGTAACATTCCTAAAAAGGGAGCAATTCCTGTTCCGTTGGCAATTAAAATAGTATTTTCTGATTTTTTAGGAAATCTAAAATCTTTATTTTTTTGTATTCTAGCATTTAAAATTTCATCTTTTTTAATAGTTAAAAGAAGGTTCGAACAAATTCCAAATTCATGTTTTTTGATACTTAGTAAAATATCATTTTCTATTTTACCGATAGAGTATAAGCGTTCGATAGAATCTTGTTTTGGTGTAATTGCTAATAAATCACCAGAAGAAAAAGAGTGTTTTCTTGTTGGTTTTAACCGAATTAAAAAAGAATCATCTATATTTAGAGTTGTTGTACTTACAACTGAAAATTGTTGTTGTTTTTTAGGTTTTCTGATGATTTCTTCTAAAAGTATGCTACTATTTGTTTTTTCATTCCATTGTGATACCCAATTTTTAAAATCATCAAAATTTTGATTGTTTATTTTGTAAATTGGTAAAATAGGCGTGAATTCAGGACTATTTTTAAGATAATTATCAATAGTGATGGCAAATTTACAATATTCTTTATATGCTAAAGAACCAAAGCCGACCACGGCGTATTTCAGCTTGTTTTGTTGAGGTATTTTTTTAATTAAATCTAAGAAATTAGTAGCATTTATAGGAGGTTGACCATCACCATAAGTTGATGTTATTATAATTAAATGGGTTGCTTTTTTATATGATGTATAAGCGTTAAGATGCGTTATAAATACGGATTTTTTACTGATGATTAACGCATTATATAATGAGGTTGCATTTCTAAATGATTCGCCAGTTTCCGAGCCTACAAGGATGATAATTAGGGCAGCATCTTTTGAAATATTATTTTTTGGAAGTACACTTTTACGTTTTCTTTTTAAGGCAATTGCAAATCCAGAATACACAAAAAATAAAATAGCAATACAAGAAAGTAAAAGTATTGTAGCCCAAATAATAGTTCCTCGTCCTGTGTGTAAAAATAAACTCCAATCAGATAAAATAGCTGTCCATGATAAATTTTCAGCACTTATAATTTCGCCAGAATATTGATGAATAATTAGTTCTTTTGTATGTGTTTTTAAGAAAAAATAATCTTCGATATCATCTGAAAAAGGAAATTCAATACTTTTTAATTCGTTTAATTTTATGTTTTCAAAAACAGCAAATTCTTCAACAGGAGTTTTTTTAACAGCTTTTTTAGCAACATTTTCATCTGAAGAAAAACCCATAAAACTACTCGAATTAAAGGTGTGTTTAATTTTGGTGTTAGGTAAAATATTAAATTTTTCCAAGGATAAATAAATGCCTGTAAGGGTAATTATGAGTATTGGAATAAAGGCAAAACGCCCGATAATTACGTGATAATATTGAGCAAAATTTTCCTTAATAACTTTGGTGAAAAACTGAATAATTCCACCTTGTCTTTTGATAATTAAGATGCTTCCTGTTAGCGTAATTAAGCATAATAAAAATGAGAAAAATCCGACTAAAAAACGCCCTGTAGATTTTAAAAATAACGACCGATGTAAGTTTGTAGTCCATTTAAAAATAGGTGATTTAGCGGTAATAGTGCTAATTTTTTTTCCAGAAATAGGATTGATGTAAAAAGTTTCACTTTTTCCTGTTTGGGTAATTACCGAAGCTGTTACAAAATTATCTTGATTTACGGTTAAGGTAATTATTTCTTTATATTCTTTTTGTAAAGAAGCAATTGTTTGAGAAATGGTAATTTCATCAGTAGCTATTGCATATGGTTTTAACTGATTTGATATCGGTTCAAAAGCTAAAATAATTCCTGTAATTGAGGCGATAAGTATAAAAATAAAAGAAGATATAGCCAAGGTTAAGTGGCTATATCTCCAAATTGAAATGGTCATAAAATCAATTTAATGTTTGTTGAAAAACTACAATATAAATGAATATTTTATAAAAAAAATAATTAATAGATACCTATATATGTACCTTCTGCTAAGTTTTTTAAAGAAGCACCTAGCGTATATCCTGAAGGACTAGTAGAGGTGGTGTCAAAAATATAAATATTACCATCTTTACCTGTTGGTGTAATTGCCATATAAAATTTACCATCTTTTGTAACTGCATTTTGATATTGTGCAAGCCAAAGGTTATCAGGCATATTCATATCAACTACCGTTTTGTTGTATAAATCAACACGAGCTAGTCCCCAAACTGCATCACTAAACCAGTTAACACTAGCATCTGTATTTGCATAAGGAACGTAACCAATACCATTTCCTGCATAGAACCATCCATTAGAGGCTACATTAAAACCTAAAAGATCAGAAAGATTAAAGTTATAGCTATCGTCATAATCTCCGTTTGTTATTTTTAAAATATGGGTATCATATTGATTATTAGGAACAGAAATAACCTGATACACATCACCCTTTTCATCTAAATGAGAAACAGGGGTTCTGTAACCATTTGTTGCTCCAGCAGCAATATCAGTAGCTATTATTTGAGGATTAGTTAAAGAAGGGTAATCTAAAACTAATGTTTCAACATTTTTGTATTTTGCTTTGGTACAACCTCTTCCAGAGCAAGGGTCTATTGGGTTATAAGCGCTTTTTGACATGCCGTAGTATATCTTATCACCTGCAATTATGGGAGCATCTACTCTTCCTACATAATTATAGTGATTAACATCTACGCCAGCTATATTAATGGTGTATGGTTTTAAGTCGTTATCACTTACAGGAATAATAATTTCTTCAATAGAGCCAAAAGAAAGGTTTTCTAACCCAACACTCATTATTCTAAGAGAAACGTCCGATCTTATATATTTTTTAGGATCATTTACATCAAAAACTCTTTCTGCATTTCCACCATCAGCATAATGTATAGAAGCTGAATTTTCACTTGCCTTTGTCCATCTAGGATAGGCAGTACCCATAGCAAATTCTACATTTTTTTCATATTCTTGCGTAAAATTTTCACCACCATTTATTGCAAACTTATAAATTCTTCCACCTCCATAGTCAAGGTTAAAAAGAGAATTTCCTTCTTTTGAAGAAAAAATTCTAGCAGTTCTGGTAGATGGCATTTCGAAGCCTACACCATCATAACTAACAGTAATATTATTGCTAACATCAGTTAAGGTTTGAGTGTATATTTTAGTTTCTCCTGTTGGACTTGCAGATAATGCTAGTGTGAATTTTTGACGTGTATTACTAGGGTCTATAGGAGTTGGTACAGCCTTAGTAGTATCATCACTATTACAAGAAGTAGTAATAATAAAAACAGAAAATAGGCTCATTACAAATAGCTTTTGAGTAAGCATTCTTAAATTAAAATTGATCATAATATATATTAAATTAAAAAATTATATAATTTATTTTTAGGTAAAAAGCACGTCCTGGTTTTTGCAAAGCATAATTATCAAAAACTTGATTGTTAAACATGTTTTTAGCATCAAAAGAGATGGCTATCTTTTTATTAGGGAATTTATGTGTAATACTAATATCATTAACTAATTGTGTTGGTATGATATCTTTTCCTGCACCACCTAACGATTCCCAGTCTCTGTAAAACCAGTGTACATAAGATAGATTTGTAGAAAAAGTTGTTTCTGATTTTTTATGTATTAAATTGTTTAGACTATATTTTATATCGAAATTAGCTGTAAAAAATGGTGTATTTCTTTCTCTATTTTGATACCAATTAAAAGCTAAACCCTCTTCATTAAATTGAGTATTGAATAACGAATTAAATACTGAAACATTTGTATTGATATCTAATTTTCGGTTATAAGAATAAAAGAGATCAACATCAAAACCTTTACTGATATAACTAAAATCATTTACATATTCTGTAGTTTTATCTGTATTATCTTCTCTAACATTTTTTTTAATTTTATTTTTGGTATCTCTGATAAATGTATTTATCTTAATTTTTGCTTCATTTTTACCAAATTGAAATGTTCCTAAGGTTGCACCAAGATTTAAGTTAGTACTTTTTTCAGGTTTTAGATTGTAGTTAGGTTCTAGGTTTTCAGCAAGATTTCCAAATAATTCTCTTGCAACAGGTAGCCTAAAAGAATTTTCTGCGGATGCTTGTAAAAGAATATCAGGTGTTAATTGGTAAGCGATAGTTCCTCCATAGCCATTAGCATTCATACTTCTGTTAACGTCATTTAGCTCGATAGAGGATGTTTCACTTTCTTTTTTATATTCTATAATGCGAATATTTTGGTTAAATTTTTTATAAAAAACAGTTGTTTTTAATTTGGTATTAAAAGTATTAAAAGAGTATCCTAGTCCTAAAATGTTTTTCTTAGAATCTCTTTTGTCTTCTAAATTTCTTATATCTACATGTTTTAAGGGGTCTTCAGAATTTCTAATAAATTGAGAACGTAGAAAATTTACAGTTAATTTATGGTTTTTATTAACTACATAATTAGCAGTTGCTCTACTTAAATAAACAGTTTCATTATTTTCTTGTAATGTAGGGTTACCAGCTTCAGCACCTGAAAAATATTGATAATAGCCTATTTGGTTTCCGTTATTATCAAATCGTTTTTTGCGTTTTCCATCCCAGTCATAAATATCAGCAACAGTATCTGTAATTTGTCTTTTTAAATCTGAAAAAGAAGAGAATAGTTCTATTTTTAATTTTTTAGATAGTAAGCGATTATTTTTATATGAAAGACTAATTAATTTTGTTTGTTGTGCTGTTTTTCTATTTCCGTAAACAGATTCCATAGTAGCTCCATGTTGTATATCACGATTAAAAGAAGAATGAACGATACCAATTAATAGTTCATCTGCCCATTCTTTGTTTGTAATACCTCCATCAATTTTAAAACCATTAGAGGCGTATGAATCATGAAATCGCTTTGCTTTTACATACGTAATATTTCCAGTAGTAGGTTCTGTAGTGTATACTTGATTGCCCCAAACTTTATAATCATTGTCTGAATAATTATAAAAAGCAGAACCTTTTAAAGTTACTCCAGAATTTTTATTATAATAATTACCTAATACAGATGATTGATGTGTATTAAATGAACCGAAAGAATAAGAAGCTTCTAACATATTTCTAGAAATATGTTTGTTTAAAACAACGTTTATAGCACCACCTAAGGCGTCTCCAGCTAATTCAACAGGAACAACACCTTTATAAACTTCTATGCGTTCTATCATTTTTGTAGGAATACTACTTAATGAAAAAGAAGCTCCATACGAATCTATTGGTACGCCATTAATAAAAATACGGATAGCATTACCAGAAAGTCCGTTAATATTGTAATGTGTATGCGAACCTAACCCGCCATTTTGACGTATTCTAACCCCAGATGTTCTATCTAGTATTTCATTGGCTTGAATAGATTGAAGTTTAAGAGCTTTCATTTTAATTGCATTTACAGCAAACCCTTTCATTTCTATTTTCGATTCTATTGTTTTTCCTGTAATTAAAACTTCATCTAAACTATTCGCTTCATTATACTTTAGTCTATGTTTTATAAACATAGGTTTTTTGTTGATATTGAGAGATATTATTTCTGGTTCTTTATTAAAATGTTTGATGTTAATTCTATGTTTTGCGTATGGAACTTTAGTCAACTTAAAAAAACCAGTACTATCTGTTTCAGTGTATATTGTGCTATTTTTTATATATAAAGAAACGTATTTAGCAGGCGCTCCATTTTTAAAATATATGTTGCCTTCTATTGTTCCATTTTGTGAATAGATGGATGTTGTTATAAAAATTAATATGTAGAAAATGTATTTCATTCGTTTATCGACTATATTTTTTTGCAAAGATAGTATTTAATATTAATTTAGATTAAATAAATATAAGTATTTTGTAAAAAACTATTTTTTATTTTTATTTGTAAAATGCTTATTATGTTGTGATTAGCTAACTTTATTATTGAGGAATCATACGGATGTAACGTATAAAACCTTTACCGTCAATTTTACCTTTCATATTTTCTGATGTCAATTCAAATTCAATATCATCTTTGTAATATTCTTGATCTTCAACAGCAGATTCAAATCTAATTTTATATCCTTTATTTAATTTATCATTATCAATTTTAAGAATAGTAATAGCTCTGTTTCCTCCGCTAACAGTAGCACCAGTTAGGGCATCGATATTAGCACGAATTTTCCCTTGAAAATTCCACCATGCAGTAATGTCAGGATACCATTCTTCATCATCGCCCTGAACGTATAAGGTTTCTTCATATGCACCAGATGGATTTAGTAAAGAAACAGTAATATATGCACCTTCACCAATATAGTTCTTCATTTGAATCATACATTTATAGGTGTTATTATCTTTAGTTTTTGAACTAGAAAATGCCATAATACCAAAAGCTATAACTAAAATTATTAGTAATTTTTTCATTTTTTTATATTTAATATCAAGTGAGTATTCTGATTATTTTAAAAAGCTAATATCAGTATTTTTTAAAGCTTCATTTTCTCTAGCTAAATCATATAAAGTTTCATTAAAGCTTGTTCTTACGGTCTTTTTGGCACCTTTACTAATTAAATACTTTATAATTTTATCATTTTTAGCTGTTAAAACAGCTTCTTGTAAAGCTGATAATCCTTTTTTATTGATTGCATTAATATCTATGCTATATTTTTTTATAAAATCTAACATTGCTAAACTTTGTTTTTCAACAGCTAAATGATATAACGTATTGCCATTTTTTTGATTCTCTGTAATATCTAATCCTTTAGTTTTTAAAAGTGAAAGTTTTTGTTGAAACTCTTCTTTCTTTTTTTGATTAAAAGTTTTAAATAAATGATAGTTTAAGTTATTTCCTTTAGTGTCAATTACTGAAACATCAGCACCTTTTTCTAATAAGAATTTTAGAATTTCAGGTTTGTTTTTCAAAGCATTTGTAAGTGCGGATTTACCATTTTTATTTGTATGATTAATGTTTTTAGTTTTTGAAGTTAATAACTGTACAACCTTTAAAGAATTTCTTCTTGTTGCTTTTAACAATGGGGTTTCACCATTATTATCTACTTGATTTACATTAACACCTTTTTCTAAAAAATAGTTATAAACTTCAATATCTTTATTACTATATGCTATGTTATGAAGTGGAGTTACACCGTCTTTATTTGTAACGTTAGGGTTGATTCCTAAATTTTCTAAGTACTTAATAAAACTTAATGAGTTATAGCCGTTACGTGAGCCTATTGTAGATGCTAATATAGCATTATCACCATTTATGCTAAGGTTTTTATATGGTAATCCCTTTTTTATTAATAATTCTAACATAGCTTTGTTACCTTTATAAGCTGTGTAGTTAAAAGCTCCGTTTCCATTGTTATCTTTACTATCTAGGCTAAGTCCTTTATTTGTAAAATAATTAACAAGTTTAAAGTCTTTTAAATGACCAATTAATAACAATAAAGCATTTGCTCCTTTTTCATCTAAATCATTTTTAATATCGATACCATTTTTGATAAATAAATCATATATTTCTGTATTTGTTTGTCCTGCAACAGCGGCAAAAGTTAAGGGTGAAAAATGATGTGAATCTTTTAAATCTAATCGAGCATTGTTTTCAATTAAGTGTTTTATTAATTCAGTATTTCCTTTATATGCAGCCCAAAAAATATAGGTTCTTTTGTCGTGTGTAAGTTTGTTAACAGGATTTCCTTTTTTAAGGAGTAAATGTTTAATCGTTGCATTGGGTGCTTTTGCTAAAATAGCATAAGTAACGGGATCAAATCCATTAGAACTTAATGCAGTAACATTATTATTTTCTTTTATTTTTTGTTCGACTATTTCAATAGTTGGGTTAGTTTCCCAAAAATCTTTTTCTAAGAATATGTTTGAGTTTTGAGCAGAAATTAGTGAGCTTATAATACAAAAGCTAAATAATAGGGGTAATTTTAATAATTTCATTTTATTTTTATTTTAGAAAAGATTGAATAATTTTGTTTATTTCTTTTTCAGTAGTAATTTCATCTGAAAAAAGATGTTTGTATAAAGGTTTATTTTTTACTTTTTTCTCTAAAGAAAGGTCGGTATTTTTATTAAAAACGTTGTTCCATTCATTTCGGACTAATTGCCATTTTTCTTGATTTTTTTTCCACCAATTCTGTGCAGGTTTACAACGTTCATCGGCTACTTTCACGTAGGTATTGTATCCTTTTTCGTAGGCTATAATCACATCTTTTTCATCAACATTTCTGATGATTTTTTTATTGTCTTGGTCGTGCAACCAGCCATAATTGGTAATTTCATGACGATTTCCTCTTTCGGTTACATTATAATCGTTTCTTTTGGTGTATTCTCTACGAGGCAACGGTGCGTCTGTGGTGCTTTCCCAGTAGGTTTTTCCATCAATATGCACCCAAGAACCTGTTCCCTCATAACGTGGGCTATCATCTACTTGATACACTTTTTGTGTCCATTGATTTTTTACAATTTCCTTTGATTTTTGCTCAAATTTCCAATTTTCATCGCCATTAAACATATAAAAATCTTGATTTTCATACAACCAATCTTGTCGCCAATGTTTTACAATTTGAGGTTTTGCAGGATTTCCGACTTGCAATAAATGTTGTATGGCAATTTTATTATTTTCATCTTCAATTAATTCTGCCCATTCTAAGGCTTTATCAATTTTCATTTTCGATGGTTTGTATAATGAATCGTTGCTATTGTTAAAAGTTTCGGCAAAGTTGAAGGTTACTTCAAAACATCCACACATTTTTTTGATAGCTGTTTTATCTTTTGATTTTTTGCTTTGACCGTTTGTTGATAAGGTTGCTAAAAGCACAAAACTTGCTAGAAGTAGTTTTTTCATTGTGTATTATTTTTTGATTAAAATTTTTTATACAAAAATATATATTTTATTTAGATTGATTAAGAATAACTACATATATTTGTCCAAAATTATTAAGAATGTTTCTATATAGTATGTTTATTAAAATTGTCGATGTTTTTAAAACTGTGAATATTTTGAGCGTTTTCAATGTATTTATTTTTATGAGCATCACTGTTTTTTCGCAAGAAAAATCGGCAGTTGATAATGGCTGTACAGCTTCTTATGGTTTAGATGAAGTGGTGGTAACGGCAACCAGAACCGAGCGTCAATTGAGTTCATTGCCGATGCCTGTTACATTAATTTCAAAAGAGCAGTTGCAAAAATCAGGAGCGATTCGTTTAAAAGATATTTTAGAAGAGCAAACAGGAATTACTTTAGTTTCTGATTTTGGAAGTTCACAAGGAGTTCAGCTTCAGGGAGTTTCTGCGGATTATACCTTAATTTTAATTGATGGCGTTCCTATTATCGGGCGTGCTTCTGGAAATATTGATTTAAAAAGATTAAGTGTTAATAACATCCAGCAGATAGAAATTGTAAAAGGACCTTCTTCTTCTTTGTACGGTTCTGAAGCGATTGGAGGTGTTATTAATATTATCACTTCGCAACCAAAAAGAGAAAAACTAGAAGGATTTGTTCGTTATTTAGCCAAAGGCGGTGCAACGAATGAATTAGATATCAATACCAATATTAAATGGAAGAGAAGAGGTTTTGGAGTTGTTTCAGGGATAAATTTAAATACAAGTAAAGGTTTTGATTTATCACCAGAAACGGCTTCAAAAACAACTGAAGGACATCAGAATTTTACAGGAAATTTACAACTAAATTATGATTTTTCTGATAAATTAAAAACCATTGTTTCATCACGATATTATACACAATCTCAAGACATTCCTTTTAGTAGCATTGTCAATGAAAATCATGAAAATCATCAAAATAATAAAAAAACTAAAAATGATGAAAAAACTAAAAAAAGTGAAAATAAACGAACAGATTGGAATATAAATACGAAAATAATTCATAAAATAAATGATTCTTGGTCGTTTGATTATCAATTGTATACGACAAAATATACGACTGAAACTATTTTTAATGGCGAAAATAAATGGTATCGTCAAACATTAGTACGTCCTGAAATTAAATCAACCAATACTTTTAGAAAAGGAACTTTAATTCTGGGCGCTGGTGCCAATTTCGATGCTTTAAAAAGAACGGAATTTGAGGATGTTAAAAAATATAATACGCCATATTTCTTCACTCAGTTTGATTTTAATCCTATCGATAAATTAAATATTATTGTCGGCGCTCGATTTGAAAATAGTAATCAATACGAATCGGCTTTTACACCAAAAATATCGTCAAGTTATAAAATTAATGATTGGATAACAGCAAAAGCATCGGTTGGTTACGGATTTAAAGCTCCCGATTTCAGACAATTATATTTCAATTTTAAAAATTATGCCAATGGTTATATCGTATTAGGAACGCATACTTTACACGATATTCACGGCGATTTACCAAGCGTAAAACCCATCAAAAAAGAACTTAAAACAGAACGTTCAATTGGCTATAATTTCGGATTTCAATTAAAACCAGCATCAAATTTAAAACTAAATATCAATTTATTTAGAAATGATATTAAGGATATGATTGAATCTTTTGATACGCAATTAAGTGCGTCAAATTTAGGATTGCCTTTAGGAACACGTCTTTTTTCTTATCGAAATATCAATGAAGTATATACGCAAGGAGTGGAGCTTGATTTAGTCTATAAAATGACACAAAATTTTAGCTTTTTAGCGGGATATCAGTTTTTAAATTCCGCAGATAAAACAGCAAAACAGCAAATAAAAGACGGGCAAATTTTCTTTAGAAGAACACCGTTTTCAATATCAGAAAAAATGAAAATTTCGGATTATTATGGTTTGGCAGATAGGTCGAAACACATGGCGAATTGCAAACTTTTTTATGAAAATTATCAGCATCATTTCTCGGCAAGTATCAGGGCGGTTTACAGAGGGGAATACGCACCGTTCGACAGCAATAATAGCCAAGGAATTATTGATGATTTTGATAATTTTGTAGCTTCAAATACGAACGTGAATGTAACAATGTCTAAAACGTTTTTCAATTTGATGCATGCTCAAATAGGCATTAACAATCTTTTTAATGAAAAAGGTATTGCAAATAAAGAAAAATTTGCCAATAATGATACCGTTTTACGTTTAGGAACAACGTATTATGCAAGTTTACAATTTGATTTTTAAGAAAATAATCATCTATAATTACTCAAATAATCACTATTACTAAAATTAATTTATCAGATAAAATGAATTATTTACAATCAAGAAAATCGAAAATAATAAAATTAGAAAAAATAATAAAATTTAAAAAAATAATAAAGTCAATTTTAGCCGTAGTAATGATTTCTTTTTTAACCGTTTCGTGTAGCGATAATACTACAGATGAGGTTCTTAAAGAAGTTACAGCTAAAAAAATCATCAATTTACACGCAAAACAATCAATTGATTATACGATAGAACCTTCAATAGCTTCGGGTGAATTTGTAAAATTTAGCTTCAAAAAAGGTAAAGTTGTAACCGATGATACTTGGGATATTGCCTTTAGAGCAACCACAATTATTGTTAATGGAGGCGAATCAACAGGTATTAAAGAAGAGCCAAAAAGAACAGGAAATGCCAGTATTAGCTTGGTGATAGGTACATTTTCAAGCATTGTAAAAGCTCCAGATGCGAGTCGTTTTAAGCAAGATGAAAAAGGAATTTTAGCATTGCCAAAGAGTTTGTGGTACACTTATAATTTTTCGGATCATAGTATAAATCCTGTGGCAGGAAAAGTCATTGTGGTGAAAACTATTGATGGAAATTATGCGAAGATGGAAATTTTAAGTTATTATAAAGATATGGACACTTCAAATTCTGCCGATCCTGAAAATTCAGGCGCACAATATTATACGTTTAATTACACGTACAACCCGAATACTGGAGATAAAAATCTTCAGTAGTTTCTATTTAATTTTTGAATTTTTTGTTAGTTTTTGTTATGTTAAAGCTGTCTGGTTTGTTAAAAACCAGATAGCTTTTCTAATTTTACTTCAGTTTTTCCGCGATATATGGTGCAATTAATGCTATTTTATTTTTTGATAATTCCTCTGGAGTTCCTGTAAAAATAAGGTTTCCGCCATTTTTTCCACCTTCTAAACCCAGGTCAATAATATAATCGGCACATTTAATTAATTCGATATTATGTTCAATTACAATAATCGAATGTCCTTTATGAATCAAAGCATTGAAAGAGGCAAGTAATTTTTTAATATCATGAAAATGAAGTCCTGTGGTTGGTTCATCAAAAATAAATAAAGTTTTGTCTTTGGTCGTTCCTTTCATTAAAAAAGAGGCCAATTTAATACGCTGTGCTTCTCCGCCCGATAAAGTTGCTGAAGATTGTCCTAATTGCACATATCCTAAACCGACATCTTGCAATGGTTTTAATTTTCGAGCAATTTTAGGTTGATCAAAATTAGTAAAAAAAGCTACGGCATCATCAATGGTTAAATTTAAAATATCATCAATAGATTTTTTCCCAAATTGAACTTCTAATACTTCTTTTTTGAAGCGTTTTCCATGGCAAGTATCACATTGTAAATGCACATCTGCCATAAATTGCATTTCAATGGTAACTTCGCCTTCGCCTTTACAAACCTCGCAACGTCCTGCATCTACATTAAAAGAAAAATGTTTTGGTTGATAATTTCTGATGCTTGCTAATTTTTGAATCGAGAATAATTTTCGAATATCATCATAGGCTTTTATATAGGTTACAGGGTTTGATCTTGAGGAGCGTCCAATCGGGTTTTGGTCGATAAATTCGACGTGTTTTATGCTTTCAAAACTTCCTGTAATTTCGGTAAATTGTCCTAATTTTTCGCCATATCCATAGAGTTTTTTCTGCATCGCAGGATATAAAATATTTTTGACGAGCGTACTTTTTCCACTTCCAGAAACGCCTGTAATAACGGTTAAAGTATTCAGCGGAAAAGAAACGTCAATATTTTTTAAATTATGTTCACGAGCGCCAATAATATTAATCGTATTTGTTGATTTTTTACGTGTTTTTGGAATCTCAATTTTAAGTTCTTCGGATAAGTATTTAGCGGTTAAAGAGTCCGATTTCATAATATCTTTAAAAGTTCCTTCGGCAACGATATTTCCGCCATAGGTTCCTGCTTCGGGGCCGATATCAATAATATAATCGGCTTGTTTCATAATATCTTCATCGTGTTCTACTACGATAACCGTATTTCCTAAATCACGTAAATTTTTAAGAACTTCGATTAATTTTTCGGTATCTTTTGGATGCAATCCGATACTTGGTTCATCTAAAATATACATCGATCCAACGAGCGAACTTCCTAGAGAAGTTGCCAAATTGATACGCTGACTCTCACCGCCAGAAAGCGTGTTGGAAGTTCTATTTAAAGTTAGATAATTCAAGCCAACATCGGTTAAAAACTGCAAACGATTTTTAATTTCTGTTAGCAATCTTTTTGCGATGGCATTTTCATTTTTATCGAGTTTTAAAGTATTGAAAAATTCCGATAATTCATCTAAAGGAAGTGTTACTAAATCCGAAATTATTTTGCCATGAACTTGTACATAATTGGCTTCTTTTCGCAATCTTTTTCCGTTACAATCGGGGCAAATTGTTTTCCCTCGATAGCGAGAAAGTAGCACTCTATTTTGAATTTTATAGCTTTTTTGCTCTAATTTTTTGAATAAATCATGGATACCTTCAAATTTTGTAGTTCCGTCCCAAATTAATTTTTTCTGAGTTTCAGAAAGTTCAAACCAAGGTTTATGAATGGGAATATCAAAATCCATGGCGTTTAAAATTAAATTCTCTTTATAAATTTTATAGCTATCGGTTTTAAAAGGAAAAATGGCATCTTCAAAAATGGATAATCCTGTATTTGGAATCACTAATTCTTGGTCAATACCAACGACATTTCCATAACCTTCACAGGTCGGACAAGCTCCGTACGGATTGTTAAAACTGAATAAATGCGTGTTGGGTTCTAAAAAAGTAATGCCGTCTAATTCAAATTTATTGCTAAATTCTGTAATTTTTTTAGCTGAATTATCGCCTAAATTTTCAATAAAACACGTTCCTTTTCCTTCAAAAAAAGCCGTTTGAATGGCGTCGGCTAAACGATTATAAAAATCATCGTCATTTTTTGTGATAACTCTATCAACGACTAAAAAAAGTGTTTTTTCTGATAAATTTTCAAGTTCAGGATGAGCTTCTAAAGCGAAATCTTCAATTCTAACAACCTTATTTTGATATTTTATACGAGCATATCCTTGTTGTATCAACACTTGTAAAACGGTTTTTAAATCCCTGTTTTCATTGATAGTGATGGGTGCTAAAAGCAATAATTTCGAGCGTTCTTCCAATGTTTTTAGATGATTAATAACATCAGAAACCGTATGTTTTTTTACTTCTTTTGCTGAAATAGGTGAAATTGTTTTACCGATTCGGGCGTATAAAAGTTTTATATAATCATAAATTTCGGTGGAAGTTCCAACAGTTGAGCGTGGATTGGTAGAATTTACTTTTTGTTCAATCGCAATTGCGGGAGCAATTCCTTTAATGTAATCTACTTTTGGTTTGTGTAATTTCCCTAAAAATTGACGGGCATAAGACGATAAACTTTCCACATAACGTCGCTGTCCTTCGGCGTATAAGGTGTCAAAAGCTAAGGTCGATTTTCCAGAACCTGAAAGTCCTGTAAGTACGACTAATTTATTTCGAGGAATTACGACATCAATATTTTTTAAATTGTGCAGTTTTGCTCCTTTTATAATAATATTTTCTTTTGGATTTATCGTAGAAAGGTCTCTTTTCATTTGCTTTAAAATAAGCTATAAAAATACCATTTTTCCAAAGATTGTAGAAGCTCTTTTTAAAAAAATAAGATAAAATAGTCTTTAGAGTTGTTTTTCTTGATAAAAAAAAGCATATTTGTAAATCGCTACAAATCAGTAAATAATAGTAAATACATCAAAAACTAAAAGCTTATACGTTAAAAAATTACTTTTTTAAAATAAAATTTTGAATACACTTAAAAAGAGTACGTGAGTGCTCCGAAAAAAAGTACACTAAAAAAAGTAATTATGGTACATGAAAATATTGCAAAAAGTATTGTAAAAGATGTTGTAAGCGATAGTATTTTAGTAAAAGATTATCTTAACGGAAAAGAATCGGCAATAGCGGTATTAATTAAACGTCATCAGCAACGATTATACAGTTTTATTTACAGTAAAGTACACGATAGAAACACTACCGAAGATATATTTCAAGACACTTTTATAAAGGTAATTCGCACCCTAAAAAAAGGACGCTATAACGAAGAAGGGAAATTCTTACCTTGGGTAATGCGTATTTCTCATAATTTAATTATTGATTTTTTCAGGAAAAATAATCGAATGCCAAAATTTAATAATACCGATGATTTTGACATTTTTTCAGTACTTGCTGATGGAGCATTAAATATTGAAAATAAAATTATAAAAGAGCAAATACTCGCCGATGTAAAGTTGTTAATTGAAGAGTTGCCTATCGAACAAAAAGAGGTTTTAAAAATGCGTATTTATAACGATATGAGTTTTAATGAAATTTCAGAAAACACAGGCGTAAGTATCAATACGGCTTTAGGTAGAATGCGCTATGCATTGATTAATTTACGAAAAATAATCGAAAAAAATAATATTATTTTGGTGAATTAAGCAATAATCAACAAGGAACATCGTTAGTTATTTGAACACCTTATTATAAGGATTAAAGTACGTACTATGATGCAAATTTACTCAGAAAAATCATCAGAATTTAATAGCAATCCTAAAAAAGAAACGGTTCAGTTTTTAATCAATTTTTCAAAATCATTGAAGGTTATAAAAACGAAATCAAACTTTTTTATGGAGTTAAACTTGAATTAAGTTTATTTAAATTTTGAATTAAACTTTACGAAAAGCTTCGATAAAAAATTTGATAACATAATTATTGAAGCTTTTTTAGGATTAATTTTACTACTTATCTTCGTTGTTAATTTTTAGGTTTATTATTTTTGTAATAATCGTCTAAAACCGTTTTTCTTCCGATAGTTTTGGTGATGATATCTTTTTCTAAATCCCAGCCACGAGCGGGAGAATATTCACGTCCGTACCAAATTATTTGTAAATGAAGGTCGTTCCAAAGTTCTTTTGGAAATAAACGTTTGGCGTCTTTTTCGCTTTGCACTACATTTTTTCCATTGGATAAATTCCAACGATATAACAACCGATGAATGTGCGTATCAATAGGAAACGCAGGAACTCCAAAGGCTTGGCTCATTACTACACCTGCGGTTTTATGCCCAACGGCGGGTAATTCTTCTAGATATTCAAAACTTTCAGGTACTTTTCCTTGATGTTTTTCAATTAAAATTTTTGATAATCCATAAATTCCTTTTGATTTCATAGGCGATAAGCCACAAGGACGGATAATTTCCTTAATTTCTTCGATACTCATTTTTACCATATCATAAGGATTATCCGCTTTAGCGAAGAGCAAAGGTGTAATTTTATTTACTCGAACATCGGTACATTGTGCCGATAATAAAACAGCAATTAACAAGGTATACGGATCTTTATGTTCTAAAGGAACAGGGATTTCAGGATATAATTTTGCTAAGGTATCAATCACAAATTGCACTTTTTCCGCTTTCGTCATTTTTTGTGTTTTATAAGAATATGTTACAAGATATATGTATCAAAGATACAACGTGTATTTAAATTATCGAAAATCTTGAAGCTCTTATAAGTATTATAATTTTGTGTAACTTTGGAAATATACAAAATTTTGAAACTCAAAAATTATGACAACATTACAAATAGGAGATACGGCACCAAATTTTGAATCTGTCGATGAAAAAGGAAATACCATAAAACTTTCTGATTATAAAGGGAAAAAATTAGTGTTGTTTTTTTATCCGAAGGCAAGCACACCTGGTTGTACTAATGAAGCTTGTGATTTAAGAGATAATTATCAAACTTTTTTGGCAAAAGGCTACGCTGTTTTGGGTGCAAGTGCCGATTCTGCAAAGCGTCAGCAAAATTGGATTAACAAACATGAATTGCCTTTTCCGTTATTGGTTGATGAGCAAAAAGAAGTCATAAATGCTTTTGGCGTTTGGGGACCTAAAAAATTTATGGGAAAAGAATACGAAGGAATCCACCGAACAACCTTTATTATTGATGAAAATGGAATTATTGAAAATATCATCAGTAAAGTAAAAACGAAAGAACACGCAAGTCAAATTTTAGGCTAAGTTTTAGTTTTTGCTTATTTATTTATGATGAAATAAAATATAAAAAACCGAGTTTTAAGCTCGGTTTTTTTATGTTAGAATCTGTTTAATTTTCATCTGAAAAAAAAATATAGCAAAAAAACAAGAAATTGCATCCGTCAACCTGAATTTAGTTCAGGTTCGCATCCTGATTTGCCGTAATTCTCCTATTGATGCGATGCTGAACTAAATTCAGCATGACGAGAAGTTACTCTTTATTTAATTTTACAAACGTTTTTCTATCCAATTTTTAAAACTATAAAAATTTTGAGGAGCAACGCCATGACCAACAGGATATTCTGAATACTCATTTTTTAAATTATTTTTTTCCAGAAATACAGGTGTTTTTCTTGCCCAATCTACAGGAATTACTTGGTCAACTGTTCCGTGTGAACTGTAATAATCCGTTGTAATATTCGTGTTTTCTGTAGCGTTTTGTTCAATTAAATTTTCATCAATATAACCGCTCAACGCAATAACGTGTTGCACTTTATTTGGATACTTAAAACTTAATGCATAGCTTAAAATCGCACCTTGACTAAAACCTAAAATAAAAGTTTTATCAGGATTTGTGTTATATTTTGCCTTGATTTCATCAATAAAATCAGCAATTTTATCCATAGAATTTTTTGCTTGTACTAAATCTGAAAACTTCCCTTTTACGGCATCAAAATTAATAGCATACCAAGCAAAAGCACCGCCTCCCATTTCGTAAGGTGCTTGTGCGCTAACAATAAGCAAATCTTCGGGAAGTTCTTGGGCAAATGAAAATAAATCTTGCTCGTTACTGCCGTATCCGTGTAATAAAATTAATAAAGCAGGATTTTGAACCGTATTTTTTGGTTCTCTTATAATGTATTGTAAACTCATTTTTTTAAATTTCTTTGAACCAATCTTGAAAATATTCACCAATAATTGGAATTAATTTTTTCTCTCCTTTTAAAACAGCTATAAAACTTAAAATCCAAAGAATAAATAGTGAAATTCCAATTGTCCAGCCAATAAAACTACCTAAATATTTATAAACTAACCAGCCGTTTAAGAAAGATAAAATATGTAATCCTGTCATTTGGCGAATGTAAAAACTAGTATATTGATTTTTAGTATTTAGATTTAATACAAAGGCAATGATAGTTCCGATAATCCAAAAATGACTAATCACTGCATTTGTTTTTCCTTCACTGATTGTTATATTATTCATAATTATTAGGGTATATTTTTAGGTAAGATTAATCATTTAAAATTAATTGGTTATTGTTATAAATTCCGTATACTTTTCCTTTGATTTCTTTTTCTAAAAATACACTATTTTTTGAAGTTGATAAAATATCTTTTTCAGTAAAAGTATAAGTTCCTTCTGGATTGAAAAATGTTAAATTGGCAATTTCATTTTCTTTAATGGTTGTTTTTTGAAGTCCAAAACGTTCTTTCGGATTTTTAGATAAACAGTTTACAATGGTTTCTAAATCTAAGATTGAATTTAAAATTCCGAAAGCCGTTTCTAAACCGATAGTTCCATCTTTAGCGTTAGAAAATTCCACTTTTTTATGTTCAATATCAATTGGATTATGGTCGGAAGTAATCATATCAATTGTACCATTTTGAACACCTTTTATCAATGCGTTCACATCTTGGGAAGTTCTTAAAGGCGGATTTACTTTTTTATTTCCATCAAATTGATGCAATTCATCATCGGTTAAAAATAAGTTGTGAACTGCGACGCTACAAGAAACATTTAAACCATTTTCTTTGGCTTTTTTGATTAATTCAACCGATTTTTTAGTAGAAATTGTAGGAATATGTAATTTTCCACCTGTATATTCTAGTAAAAATAAATCACGAGAAATTTGTAATTCTTCTGCTAGGGCAGGAATTCCTTTTAAGCCTAAAAGCGTACTATTTTTACCTTCATTTGCGACACCTTCTCCAGCAATGGCGTTATTTTTAGGAAAACTAAGGGTTAAACCATTAAAATTTTGTGTATAAAGTAAGGCTATTTTGAGTAAATTATCGTTTGAAATTGGTTTGTTATAATCGCCAAAAGCAATTGCACCAGCTTGTTGCATATCATACAATTCTGCCATTTCAGCACCTTTACTTTGCTGGGTTAATGCGCCAATAGGATGTAAATTTGTTGCCGATTTATTGGCTCTATATATCAAAAATTCAACGGTCGCTTTGTTGTCAATTACAGGATTTGTGTTTGGATTAACCGCAATATCTGTAAAACCACTTTTAGAAGCTACTTTCAAACCATTTTTGATGGTTTCACGTTCTTCATAACCTGGTTCGCCCAAACAAACGCTGGTATCAAACCAACCTGTGGAAGCGTGTAAATTGTTACGTTTTATAACGTTATATTCTTTTTCTTCGGATATAAAATCCTCAATTTTACTGATAATTCCATCAGTAATTAAAATATCTTTTTGTTGTTGGTGGTAGGCACTAGAAGCATCAATAATTGTTACCGATTTAAACAGCGTTGTCATGTTTTAAAGAATTTTAAGATAAAAATTTCTGTCAGCAAAGATACAATGGCTAATGCTAAAAACCATTTCCAAAGCCATTGAATTTTAGATTCCTGATTGCTATTTTGCAATGTATTTTCTACAGAATTTGAAATTGTTTTATTTTTAAGTTCTTCAATATTCCGAATATCTAAGAAATTTAAAGAACTTTCTTGCTTCGGATAATTAAAAGCGATATTTTTTAAGATATTATTTTGTTGTTTTATTTGATAAAATCCAGCCTGTAACGGTTGATTTATAGTGGTAATTTCTATGTTATTTTGACGTGTTTTTTGCAATGGAATAAAGGAAGTTTCGGTATTTGAAATTTGTAAAACTTCCGATTTTTTGATACTATTATTTTTATGGATACCAATATTGATACTGTTTTTTGTGTTAATTCGATAATATAATTGGGGTTGTTTTCGGCTTTTTTTAGCGATATTATAAAAAATAGGCACAATCAAAGGTGAATTTATAAAATTACTATTTTGGGAATCAAGCGATGAAGCAACCCAAAAAATTGCCGAATTATTGGTGTTTATTTGTTGGATAAAAGCATTTTTATTTTCAAAATTAAGAATAGTGCTACTATTTTTAAAATTCGTTTTGTATTGTTTTTTTACATAAGGATATTGAAAATTTTGAATTTCTTTTTCAAATACATTTTTCAAAATCGGATGTTTATAATTGATATTTGTAATTTTTAAAGTGTCTTTTTTTTCTGAAATAATGCGTCCAATTTGGAGCTTTTTAAATAAAGTATTATAAGATGAAATTGTTGCGTTTTTGGCTGGAATAATAACTAGATTTCCGCCTTTTTTTGAATAATCAACTAAACTTTTGGCAAGTATTTCTGATATTTTTTCAATTTCATTTACGATAATTAGTTCTTGTTTTTCAAGTAGATTATAATTCAAATTTTGCACCGAAGAAGTGGTTAAATAGAATTCATTACTGGTATAAATTCGGTTTAAAAAATCGGTATTTTTAGTTTCACGAATATTTAAAACAGCCATTTTTGGATTTGAATTTATACAGAAATAAAATGTATTATCAAAAGCATAGGCATCGTTATAGTCGACTTGAATTTTACCAGAAAATTCCGCTGATTTCAGAATTGAAAAAATAACGGTCGTTGTTTTATTTTCATCAACAGTAAACATTTGTTTGTTGTTTAATTCCTGTTGTTTATAGAGTGAAATAGGAATTTCTTCTTTATATTTTCCTTGGTTTCTGATAACAATATGAATGTTTGTCGTTGCATTTTTTCCCTGACTTAGATAAACGCTATCAATAGAGATATTGTTTTTTAAAACGGGTGTTAATTTGACGAAAGTAGTATTTTTAGGCAAGGAATTAACATCGCTTATTTTTACATTTTGAAAATCAGAAATAAGCGTGTTTTTAGTATTTTTATGTTGTTTGTTTTCAGAGGATATTTTTAATAAAACTGTTTTTATATCGGTTTTTTTAGCGGTATTTTTGATGTTTACTAAAATGCTTTTTAATTCTGTGGCGGTTTTATTTTTATAAAAATCAGCATTAGTGAGTAAAGAATAGGTAGTTTTTTTGGAAAGATTTTCCATAATTTCTTGTATGGAAACTTGCAATAAATCACCCTTTTCGCCTTGCGTATTTGTGCTTAAAGAATTGTCTAAATATATTGATACATAGGAGTTTTCGCTCTCTTTATGATTTCCAAAATAAGGTTGTGCAAAAGCGAAAATTATCGCTGTAAGTAACAATAGGCGTGTGGCTAAAATTAGCCATTTTTTTAGACGAGAACTTTTGCGAGTCTGCAACGCAATTTTTTTTAAAAAAGCGACATTAGTAAACGGTACTTTTACAAATTTCTGAAATTGAAAAAGATGAATTAAAATCGGAATTAACAAAACTGCTAAGAAATATAAAATTTCAGGATGTTTAAATTGCATAGAATTGCCTCTTTTTTATTGAAAATAAAACTTGTAAAATATATTTTTCAGAATATAAATGTAAAAATAGGTAAATAGATGCTTGATTTTCGAGCATGGCATCAAATTTTAGTATTTTTGATGCTTCATAAGCAACTTGTTTTAAAAAAAACTAAAAAACTAAATGAAAGTAACTCATATCCCATTTAAAAAGACGGGTTTTTTCTCTAAAACAATGTTAGATTATTTAGAAGAATCACCAAAAATAAAACCCTTTTATAATAATTTTCCATCTTTAGAAGGATTTGAAAATCAGTTAAAAATCAAAAAAGCTCATTTTTCAACAGATAAAAGAAAAACACTTGTTGATGTTTTAACAACACAATATCGAAAGGTTACCGCAACGCCGAAAACGCAACAAAATATTGCTGATTTATCCTTAGAAAATACGTTTACAGTAACTACAGGACATCAATTAAATTTGTTTACAGGTCCTTTATATTTTTTATATAAAATTATTTCTACGATTAATTTATGTGAAAAATTAACAGAAAAATATCCGCAGGAAAATTTTGTACCTATTTATTGGATGGCAACTGAAGATCATGATTTTGAGGAAATAAATTACTTCAATTTTAAAGGCAAAAAAGTACAATGGAATTCGAATCAAAGTGGAGGAGTAGGACGTTTTTCAACGGAAGGTTTGGCTGAAGTTTTAGCTATTTTCTCGGAACATTTAGGAACTTCAAAAAATGCAGTATTTTTAAAAGAATTATTCAAAAAAGCCTATGTAAAACATCTGAATTTAGCCGATGCAACGCGTTATATTGCCAATGAATTATTTGGCGAATATGGTTTGGTAATTATTGATGCCGATGAAAAAGCATTAAAAAAAGCATTTATTCCGTTTGTCGAAGATGAATTAAAAAATCAAACATCGTATAAAAAGGTAACCCAAACGATTGAAGAATTTGGTGAAAATTATAAAATTCAAGTAAATCCAAGGGAAATTAATTTGTTTTATTTAACGGAGGAAATTCGCGAACGTATTATCATTGAAAATGATATCTTTAAAGTAAATGACACCAATATTTCTTGGACTTTTGAAGATTTACAAAAAGAAATTCATGAATTTCCTGAGCGATTTTCGCCCAATGTAATTATGCGTCCTTTATATCAAGAAGTAATTTTACCAAATCTTTGCTATGTTGGTGGCGGTGGAGAATTAGCATATTGGCTGGAATTAAAACAGTATTTTGAAGCTGTAAAAGTACCATTTCCAATTTTGTTATTGCGAAATTCCGCACAAATACTATCAGAAAAACAAGCAAGAAAATTAACGAAATTAACTATTTCATCAGAAGAAATTCTCTTGAAACAAGATGAGTTACTTCAAAAGAAAGTCGTCGAAATATCCGAAGAAAAAGTAGATTTTACAACGCAAAAAGAGTTTTTAAAACAGCAATTTATACAGTTAAAAGAAGTTGCTAAAAAAACAGATATTTCCTTTTTAGGAGCCGTAAATGCTCAAGAAAAAAAACAATTAAAAGGCTTAGAAAATTTAGAAAAACGCTGGTTACGTGCCGAGAAACGTCATCATAAAGATTTGGTTGCTAGAATCGTAGTTTTGCAAAACGAAATACTGCCAAATGGAAGCTTAGAAGAACGACACCGAAATTTTTCTGAATATTATTTAGAATACGGAAATAGCTTGATAAAAAATTTAAAAAACGGTTTAAAGCCACTACAATTAGAATTTACAGTACTGATATTTTAAATGGAAGATAAAAAAGGATTACACGAGAATAATAAGCATAAAAACGGATACGATTTTGAATTTTTAAAAGCAAAATATCCTCCAATTTCGGAGTTTGTTATCAAAAAATTTGAAAAAGAAACCATTGATTTTTCAGACCCTGTTGCTGTAAAAGAATTTAATAAAGCGTTATTAATGGCGCATTATCAGATTAAAGATTGGAATTTTCCTGACGAAAATTTATGTCCGCCAATTCCAGGAAGAGTCGATTATATTCATCATTTAGCCGATTTAATTGCTGATAAATCAGTAGATAAATCAGTACAAGAATCAACAGAAATAACCGTTTTAGATATCGGAACAGGCGCTAGTTGTATATATCCATTATTGGGCGCATCGGCTTATAATTGGAATTTTGTAGCAGTTGATATTGATTTAGATTCCTTAGATTATGCACAAGATATTATTGATGATAATCAATTAGATGCCAAAATTACACTGCGACAACAATTCAATGAATCGAATGTTTTAAAAGGAATTACTCAAGAAGATGACGCTTTTTCTGTAACAATGTGTAATCCGCCATTTTACAAATCGGCAGAAGAAGCCAGAGGAGCTAATAGAAGAAAATCAAGAAATTTAGGAAATAATACCGTGCGTAATTTTGCAGGAAATCATAATGAATTATGGTATATCGGAGGAGAAAAAGCCTTTTTACATACCTATTTATACGAGAGTTCTTTACAACCAAAACTAAGTAACTGGTTTACCAGTTTGGTATCAAAAAAAGAAAATGTAAAAAGTTTACAAGATTCTGCTAAAAAATTAGGCGTACAAGAATTTAAAGTGATTCCAATGAGTCAAGGAAATAAAGTAACACGAATTGTGTGCTGGCGATTTTAAATTTTAAACAGGCTCTTATACTAAAAAAGTTCTCGATACAATTTTTTTGAAGGAAAAAAATCACTCGAACTGACAGTTTATTTAATTTTAAACAGGCTTAAACAAAATCTCCCTTTATTTTTTTATAAATAAAGGGAGATTTTGTTTTAAGTATTTTAGTAATATTTTGTATTATTCAACAAAACCAGCTCTCTTTTTTAAATACTCAATAAATTTATCACTTACGCCTTCTTTTCTAAGATATTCCGCTGAAACAGGAAGTGAAACTGGATTAAAAGTAGGGTTTTCTATTACTAATTTAGGAAAATCATGATGCAATATACCAGAAGTTCCAATTGATACAAAATCAACACCAGCATCTAATATTTTTTGAACATCCACCGCATTGCTGATTTTTCCAGCAACAGTCCATTTTACCTTTTTAAAATCTAAACTGGTAAAGTGTTCTAATAAAGTACTTTTTTGATATTTTTCATCATTTGGTATTTTAAAACAATCCCACAAAGAAATATCTAAAAAATCAATATTTCCTTGATCAATTAATTGTTGAGAAACCCACTTTATTTCGTCAATATCCATAGCGAATCTTTCTGGAGATAATCGAACGCCAACTAAAAAATCAGCTCCGCATTGTTCTCTAATACCTGTAACAATTTCAAACAGTAAGCGAGCTCTATTTAATAAAGAACCTCCATATTGATCTGTTCTTTTATTAATTTCAGAACTCAAAAATTGTGTTAAAATATATCCATGAGCACCATGAATTTCAACGCCATCGTATCCGCATTTTTTAGCACGAACAGCCGCTGTAATAAAAGAGGTTCTTAATTCATAAACTTCCTCTAAACTAAGCGCTCTAGAATTCGTTTTTTCATTTTCTGAAGGACAAACAGAACGTTCATTTATCAGTTCAGAGGGTGTGCGCATTCCTGCATGATGCAACTGAATAACCGCTAAACTTCCATATGTTTTAATGTTTTTAGCTAATTTTATATGTCCTTTATTTAAGCTATCATTAAAAATACCAAGCTGTCCAAAAAAGCCTTTTCCTATCTCTTGAACATGTGAAGCACAGGTCATCACCAAACCAAAACCACCTTTTGCTCTCATGGTTAGCCAGTTGAATTCGTCTTCTGAAAGTTGTCCGTTATCATGGCTTTGTTGGTTTGTTAATGGAGCTAGCATAAACCTATTTTTCATAGTTATACCACAGTTAAAAGTTACTGTTGAATTGGTTTTAGTTATCATAATATAGTGCGTTTAAGTTTTGTGAATTCGAGTTGTTTTTATTTCTGATGCTAAAAAACTTCTCGATATCATTTTTTGAAGGAAAAAATAATTCTAACTGACAGTGTTTTTATGCTATAAAACTAAAAACCTCAGATTATTAAATTAATCTGAGATTTTTTTATCTAAAATAATAAGATTTTAAACAGTTTTTAGGGTTGTTTAAATTTTATTTTTTCTAAAAAACTAACAGTATTTGGACCTTCCATAAAAAGTAAATCTAAGATAGACAAGTTAGGCATAAAACCATGTTTATCATCAAATATTTGAATATATGTATCGATGTTAATTTCAACGCCTTTTTTAGCAATCGCTAAATTTCTGAAATCAGGTATTTCGGGCGTTACTTCATAAGTAGATGTTTTAGAAAATGTATCTTCAATTTGTAAAGCATCGGTAATAAATAAATGTGTATCGATATTTACATCTTGTAAATAGGTATATTTTTTATGAAATATTGTAGCAATATCATCTTCAAAAAACTCGAAAAATGGCGAGGATTTATACGCCGATTGTAAGGATTTAAAATGCTGTTGTTGCCATTGAATATCATTATCAACTAAAGTATCTTTACTTTTTTTTCTGTTTTCTGTACTTAAATGTTTTACAGGAATATTTAAAGATAATTTTCCGTTAGCACCATAAATATAACATCTGTTTCGGTAGGTTTGTTTTTGATAATTATCTTCAAATTCAAACATTACCGAATCGGCTGTATAAATTTTTGCGTATTGCGAAATAGGCGCGAAATAAGTAGGGATAAAAAGTGACATTATGATTTCTTTTTATCTTTTTTAAAACTATAGATGATATATCCTGCGATAAGTACAATAACCAACCATAAATAAGAGGTAGGTTTTCCACTTCCGCCAACGGTTGTAAACATTCTGTCCCAACGGATTGAATTTATTTTTGACATAAAATCGGGTGCGTTAGGATTCCAGCTTAACCAAATTAACACAGGTTTTCCAACGACATGATCGAAAGGAACATATCCCCAATTTCTGGCATCTAATGAGTTTTGACGATTATCTCCCATCATCCAATAATAATCTTGTTTAAAAGTATAGCTCGTTGCTTTTTTTCCGTTGATATAAATAGCATCACCAAAAATGGTTAAATTATTATTTTCATATCTTCGGATAATTTGCTCGTAAAATGGAATGGTATTTTCGTTTAAAGCGACTGTTGTTCCTGCTTTTGGAATGTAAAGTGGTCCAAAATTGTCAGAAGACCATGCGTATTTTGGGCTATGTGGAAAAACAGCTGCATCATAAGTTCCACTTGGTTTTACATGTTTTGTAACACTTTTTACTAAGTTGTTTTTTGCTAAAGAAGCCGCTTCATCATCTGTTAAGTTAAAAAAATAAATACCATCGTTCGTCATTTTCCCTTCTCCGTTTATATTAAATTCTCGGATAGTTTCGATCGCTAATTTTTTACCCTGTGTATCGACTTTAAAATACCATTGTGGTTTTGCTCTGTCTGGTAAAATAGTTTTTTTTCCGTTGATAAATACATAACCATCACGAACTTCTAATGTATCACCAGCAATACCCGTGGCTCTTTTTACGTAATTTGTTTTTTTATCAATAGGTTTGTACGTTGCTTCACCAGATTTATCACCCCACATGGTTTTTAAACTATCCGCAGGCCAACTGAAAACAACAATATCATTGCGTTTAATATTTTGAAAACCAGGGATTCGCATATAAGGTAATGACGCTTTATTTAAAAAACCATCTTTATTTTTATCATCAGAAATAAAAGATTTCATTCCTAAAAGTGGCAGTGTATCGTGTGCCATTGGTGCAGCAATTGTCGTACTAGGAATGCGCGCTCCGTAGTGGAATTTACTTACAAATAGATAATCTCCAACTAATAATGTTTTCTCTAGAGAAGAAGTTGGAATCGTATAAGGTTGCATAAAATAGGTGTGCACTAACGTTGCCGCTATAATGGCAAAAGCGATAGAACTTACCCATTCTCCTAAGGCAGATCTTGGTTGTAAACTTCTGTTTTCAATATAAGGAGTATCGGTGAAATAGTTGATATAATAGATGTAAAATCCGAAGGTAAAAACAGCTGAAAAGGTGTCTTTTCGTTGGTTAAAACCAAAACTTCTACAGGTTTCAATCCAAATAATAGGAAACATTAATAGATTTACAATAGGAATAAATAATAAAAATACCCACCATTTTGGGCGGTTGATTATTTGCATTAAAACAATTGCATTATAAACAGGCACGGCTGCTTCCCAAGCTTTTTTTCCAGCTTTAACATATAATTTCCAAGTTCCTAAAAAGTGAATTACTTGAAGTAGTAAAAAGAATAAAAACCATTCTGAAAATGTCATAATCTAGCTATTTTTTGCTCCTATTATTTAGGAATTATATTCAATAATTATCTAAAATAATTATATTTAAAATTATCTTATTAATGATTAATTAGTGTAATTTTTCAGGTATTTGTTACATTTTTGATGCATTTTTTTAATGCATTATTATGATATTAACCTAAGTTTAACACATCTCTCATCGAGAAAACTCCTGTTTTATTGACTAACCATTCGGCAGCAATAACAGCACCTAGCGCAAAACCTTGTCGGTTATGAGCCGTGTGTTTTATAGCAATCGTATCGACTAAAGAACTGTATGTTGTGGTGTGAGTTCCTGGTACATCTGGAGTTCTGATAGCGGTTATTGGAATATTTTCTTCGGATGTTTTAGCATCTAATTCCCAGGCTATTTTATCGGTATTTTCGATGATTCCTTCGGCTAAAGTAATTGCTGTTCCGCTTGGTGCGTCTAATTTTTTTGTATGATGAATCTCTTGAATAGCAATGTTATATTGCGGTAAGTTTTGCATCATTTTAGCCAATTGTTTGTTGAGTTCAAAGAAGATATTTACGCCTACACTAAAGTTAGAAGCATAGATAAAAGCTCCTTTTTTATGATTGCATAATTCAACAATTTCATGGTATTTCTCTAACCAGCCAGTAGTTCCTGAAATTACAGGAATTTGGTTTTCAATACAATGACTAATATTTTTAAAAGCGGCATCTGGTATGCTAAAATCAATAGCGATGTCTGCTTTTTTTATGTCGTATGTTGTTGCTCCTGAATCTTTAATAATTATTTCATGACCTCTTTGTAAAGCAACTTTTTCAATTTCTTTACCCATTCGACCATAACCGAGTAGTGCTATTTTCATAATTTAAAAAGTTTAAAAAGCGTATTTTAACGTTAAACCAACTTTTGGCGATTCTATAAATAAAGGATCTGGATATACCATGGGTTGTAAAGATAAACTATCATCAGTATCAAATTGTAATAAGTGTGCGTTTACACTCGCCTCTACGATTTGTAAAACATATAATAAAACACCTGTTAATAAGGATAAATCTCTATTTTTCCGAAGTATTTTTTGAGCATTTTCAAGCCCTTGTATCGACATTAATTCTTTTCCATCTTTATTGATAAATTCATCTTTGATACCTTGTTTTCGAAGTGTAAAAGCAGTTCGATAACGGTTATATTCATTTCGATTATCAATATAATAATACGTAGGAATTGCTAATGAAGCCCAAACAATGGGCGCTTTCCAGTATTTTTTGTTATAAATTTGACCTCCTCCAGGAAAAATAGCAGAATAAAATGCCGCTTTTGCAGGTGCTAACGGATTGTATTTATCACTATTTATTGGGGCTTTTATGGATGTAGTATCTTTTTGAGCAAATAATAGTTGACTCAAAAAAAGAGTACATAATACGAATATGAAAGTACGAATATTCAATTATTTTGGTAAGTTATTAATATGATTAACGGCTTGTTTTAATTTTGATGAATATGTAAAAAAAACTCAAAAACCACCTAATTAAAGATGGTTTTTTAAGATGTTATGATTATTTATCCGTTTAACATTACTGGCATTACTAACATTGTAACACTTTCACCTTGAGCAGTTCCATCAATAGGTGTTAAAATTCCAGCTCTATTTGGTAGCGACATTTCTATTAAAACATCGTTAGCATCTAAATTATTAAGCATTTCACTTAAAAAACGAGAATTAAATCCGATTTGTAAATCATCACCTTGATAATCACAATGTAAACGTTCATCAGCTTTGTTTGCGTAATCTAAATCTTCTGCAGAAATATTTAAAGAATTTCCTTCCATTTTTAAACGAATTTGATGCGTTGTTTTACTCGAAAAAATAGAAACACGACGCACAGAGTTTAAAAAAGAAGCTCTATCAACAGTTAATTTATTTGGATTTTCTTTAGGAATTACAGCTTCATAATTTGGATATTTTCCATCAATTAAACGACAAATTAACACTACATTTTCAAAAGTAAATTTGGCATTTGTATCATTATATTCGACCATTACATTACTATCCGAACTATTTAAAATCCCTTTTAATAAATTTAAAGGTTTTTTAGGCATGATAAATTCTACTGCAGTTTCGGCTGTTACATCGGTACGAGTATATTTTACTAATTTATGAGCATCGGTGGCAACAAAAGTTAATTCTTTCGTGTTAAACTGAAAAAATACACCACTCATTACGGGTCTTAAATCGTCATTTCCTGCTGCAAAAATCGTTTTTGAAATAGCTGTTGCTAAAATTTTTGATGGAATTTCAGTACTACTAGGATTAGGTAATTCTGGAGCTTTTGGAAATTCATCACCTCCAAAATACGCCATATCATACTTTCCTTGTTCCGAAATAATTTCAATAGTACTTCCGTTTTCGGCATTAAAAGTAAGCGGTTGGTCGGGAAATGTTTTTAAAGTGTCGAGTAATAAACTAGCGTTTATAGCAATAGAACCGGTGTCATTACTTTCAACATTTACAACCGAAGTCATAGTCGTTTCAAGGTCTGACGATGATATTTGAAGTTCATCGTTTGCGAGTTCCAATAAGAAATTATCTAAAATTGGTAACGTATTATTGTTATTAATAACACCTTTTAAAACTTGTAATTGCTTCAATAATTGAGAGCTAGATACGATAAATTTCATTGAGTAAATTTTCTGTTTATTAGAGTTACAAAGATATCTATAAAAAAATTAAAAATTAATTAAACATATAATTAAATTCGAGTGTTCCGTAGAAATTATGCGAAGGAACTCGCCAACTTTTTAGTTTCTTAGTATGATGTTTTATAATATATCCAAAATTAAAATGATTTGCGGTAAAACGAATTCCTATTTCGGTGGTCATTTTAAAAGGATTGATTCTATATGTAATAGGATTCGTATTTTCACTTAAAAAACCACCTTGAATTGTGGCATCATAGGCAACATAATGAAGCATCGGTTTTATATAAATAAAGGATTCTATTTTTGATTTATCAGTTTTAGCATCCGTATTTTTAATTAAATTTCCATGAAATGCAATCGAATTTATAATTTTTTGCAACGGTTTTAATCCAATTCGGGTGTAAAAACCTGTTGAGATATCAGTATGAATCGTTCCGAAATTAACGGTACTAATCCAATTGGCATCAATATATATAGTGTTTAATTTATTTAGATTATTTTTTAATCTGGTTAAACTTTTTAAATAATTTATTTTGAAGTTGAAGCCAAAGGTGTTTTTAATCTGATATTTCCAACCCGTTATTTTTTCGTAGCCATATAATGTATGCACAAAACTCTGAAGTTCTTTGCTTTTACTTGCCGAACCAAGCATTCCTATTTGTAAGTCTGTTTTTAAGAGCGTATTGTTTTGATAAAATCGAGTAATGCCAATACTCCCAAAGGAATATCCTGCAAAAGGGCGATCATGATTTTCAGGATATTTTACACTGGCTTTAAAAGGCGTGTACATCTGGTTTCCAAGCTTAAATTCAATTACTTTTTGTCGATTTTTTAAAGCATTTTTTGAAGTCTTTTTAGCCAGATATCGATATGTTAAAAAAAGTCCATTTGTATAATATCGATCTTGTGTTAGCGAGATATATAAATCATTATCGGTTATAATACTAAATTCTTTTGGTTGTTTTTGCTGGGCGAAAAGAGTTGTTTTATAGAGTATTAAAAAAAAAAAGATTTTTTGTTTCATAGCAATTATTATCGTCTTATTTTAGCAATGTAGGGTTAAATATAGCGTATTTCAACTTAATTATTTTTAAATGAAAGATAAAAAAATGCTTACCATTGAAGATTTTGAAAGTATTTCATCAACAGATGAATTATGGAACTTAATAGAAGAAAAAGAAATACCAATACACAAAGTTGTCGAGAAGATAACTTACGAAGAAGAATTGAAAAAACTTCAAATAGAATTGGTGAAATTACAGCAATGGATTGCCAAGAATAATAAGCGAGTAGCCGTTATTTTTGAAGGAAGAGATGCTGCTGGAAAAGGAGGGAATATCCGTCGTTTTATGGAACATTTAAATCCGCGTTCGATGCGTTTAGTAGCCCTGAATAAACCAACAGTGGTCGAAAAAGGACAATGGTATTTTCAACGTTATATTAAAGAATTACCAAATCCTGGAGAAATCGTTTTTTTTGATAGAAGCTGGTATAACCGAGCCGTAGTAGAACCTGTAATGGATTTTTGTAGCAAAGATCAATATAAAAAATTTATGGCGCAAGTGCCAGAATTTGAACACATGCTACACGAAGATGGTGTTACCATTATCAAATTTTGGTTGTCTATCTCAAAAGATGAACAAATGAAACGATTTGATGCTCGAAATGATAATCCATTAAAAAGATGGAAATTCAGTCCCGTAGATAAAAAAGGACAAGAACTCTGGAGCAGATACACCTATTATAAAGAAGAAATGTTCAGCAAAACACACACCACATACAGCCCGTGGATTGTCGTGAAAACGAACGATAAAAAGAAAGCTAGAATAGAGTGTATGCGTCATGTATTATCGCAATTTGATTATCAAGAAGAATCAGAACATAAAATCGTAAACAATCCAGATCCTAATATCGTAATGCGTTATTATCGTTCAGCAAAACATTTAGATTAATATGGAAAAATTAACACAAGGAGCTGTAAATAAGCTCAACACAAATAAAGGATTAAAAGCATTATTAACCAATAATCCATTTAATTTAGAAAGAGCTGTTCGAACTGTAGATTATCAGCGTAAGCTCGAAAAATTACAAGTAGAATTAATTCGTTTGCAAACTTGGGGAATCAATAATGATGAACGTATTATCATTATCTTTGAAGGAAGAGATGCCGCTGGAAAAGGAGGCGCTATCCGTAGAATGACCGAAAGAATTAATCCACGTCATATGCGAATTGTAGCACTGCCAAAACCCAATGAAGACCAAAAAACACAATGGTATTTTCAACGATATGTTGAACAATTTCCAAAAGCAGGAGAAATTGTTTTCTTTGATAGAAGCTGGTACAATAGAGCCGTGGTTGAACCTGTAAATGGATTTTGTACACAAAAAGAATATCAAATTTTCATGAATCAAGTGAATGAATTTGAAAGAATGATTCTAGAATCAGGTATTCGATTGGTTAAAGTTTATATGTCTATCAATAAAAGAGAACAAGCCAAACGCTTTAAAGAAATCGTAAATAATCCATTAAAACAATGGAAAATTACTCCCGTAGATTTAAAAGCACAAGAACTTTGGGATGATTATACGGATTATAAAAGAGCCATGTTCTCTAAAACAAATACCGCAATATCTCCTTGGAAAGTGATTCGAGCAAATAGAAAAACAATCGCAAGGATTAACGTAATTAATCATGTATTAAAAAGTATTCCGTATGATAAAAATACAGTAGTGTAAAAACTACTGTATTTTTTTTATCATATCGAAAATATAAAATAATTCACCAGCAATTTGTTTGCTGGTGTTTAAATAGCTGTCAAGAGCGATATCGGTATTGTCTGAATTTTTTGGGTCAGTATAAGGCAAGTGAAATCGAGAAATTGCATCAGGAATAAAAGGACAGTTTTCATCAGCACTACTGCAAGTGGTAATGGCAATATATGGATAGTTGTTCTCAGGATGATCAAATGTTTTTGAAAATCCTACAATTGATTTTTTTGTTCCCTTAAAAGAAACTAAATAACGTGGATTTTGATGTGAAAAATCAACAATATTGAATTCAAAACCTGTTTGTTGTAAACTTTTTACCGTATTTCGATGAAAAGCAGTCGCTTCTGTACCACCAGAATATGTTGAAATATTTTTTAATCCAAAGTATTCAATAGCAAAAAAAGCCCAAACTTGTGAAAATTGACTTCTTCTAGAATTATGTGTGCAAATAAAATTTAAATTTATTTTCTCTCTTTCTTGATATTCAGTAATAATGGAATCAGCAATATCGGTGAGTAATTTTTTACGGACATCACTTAGTATCATTTCTTTTCTCGCTTCTTCAAAGAATATTTTAGTGTTAATATTTTTAGTGTTTATCATTTTTTTACAGTTCTTTTGCAATATACAAGTAGCACAAAAATACAATGTAAAGCACTTTTTGTGAATTAAGTAAAGGTTAAGTATGTGTTTAGAAATAGGAAATAAAGTTGCAGTGTTAGACGCTGATATTCGGGGGATTATCACAAGAAAAGAAAATGACTTTTTTTTTGTGAAAGATCAACACGGGATGGAATATTCTTTTTATGCAACCGAATTGGTTAAAATTAAGGTAGAACAACACGAATTGAGTAGGCAAGTTGCTGTTCAAAAATCATTATGGCAACAAAAGACGCAAGAAACCGTTAAAAAGAAAAAATCTTTTTTTGTTAAAGATAAAAATGAAGTAATTATGGAGGTCGATTTACATGCCGATAAATTAGTGAAATCGACTCGTGGCATGGATAATTATGATATTCTATCCTTACAGTTAGAAACCGCAAAACACAAATTAGAATATTGTATCTCAAAAAGCATTTCAAAATTGGTGTTAATTCACGGAATTGGTGAAGGTGTTTTAAAAACCGAATTAGATTATTTATTGAATAATTATTCTGTGAAATATTACGACGCTTCGTATCAAAAATACGGAAAAGGAGCTACCGAAATTTATATTTATCAAAATCCAAATTAATTTTATATAAATATTTTATGAAAACTGTTTATTTAGATAATGCCGCCACAACACCAATATTACCCGCCGTTGTTGCCGTAATGCAGGAATCAATGTTGCATAATTTTGGAAATCCATCATCTATTCATCAATTTGGAAGGAAAGCAAAAGCAGTCGTGGAAACTGCTCGTAAAAATATTGCGAAACATTTTAAGGTATCAGCTAGTGAAATTTTCTTTACCGCAGGAGGCACGGAAGCCGATAATTTAATCTTATATAATGCCGTTTTAAATTTAGGCGTTACTCGAATTATTACCTCTAAAATCGAGCATCACGCCGTGTTGCGTACTGTTGAATATCTTCAGGAAAAATATGCAATAACCGTAGAATTTATACCTGTAAATGAACACGGAGTTCTTGATATCAATGCTTTTGAACAGGTTTTAAAAACATCTCCTGAAAAAGAATCCCAAAAAACATTGGTTAGTTTGATGTACGTAAACAATGAAATTGGAAACTTATTACCAATTGAAAATATCGCCCAATTATGTACGGAAAACAACGCGTATTTTCACTCCGATACCGTACAAGCAATTGGACATTATCCGTTAGATTTACAAAAAATTCCCGTAGATTTTATCGTAGCAAGTGCGCATAAATTTCACGGTCCGAAAGGCGTTGGTTTTGCTTATATCAAAAAAGGAATTTCAATAAAACCCTTGCTATACGGGGGGGAACAAGAAAGAGGTACACGAGCTAGTACCGAAAATGTACACGGTATTTTGGGTATGGAAAAAGCTTTAGAAATTTCTTTTGAAAATTTATCCGAAGATAAAAAACATATTGAAAAATTAAAAACATATTTTAGTACACAATTAAAAACGGACTTTAAAAATATTCAATTTAATGGCGAATCGGAATGTTTAGAAAATAGTAGTTATACGATTTTAAATGTTCGTTTTCCTGTGAAAAATAAGATGATACTTTTTAATTTGGATTTACACGGAATTGCGGTTTCTGGCGGAAGTGCTTGTCAAAGTGGAGCGAGTAAAGGTTCACACGTGTTGCGAGCTTTTTTAGAGGCTGATGAAGCTGAAAAAGCATCGGTACGTTTTTCTTTTAGTAAATTAACAACCTTTGCAGACCTTGATTTTACACTTGATAAATTAAAAAAAATTATCTAGTATCATTTAAATTGATGTAAAATTGTTTAGAATATTGCGAATTACTAAATTTTAAGATAGGTTTTAGTGATAAATATCAATAAAAGTTAAAAAATTTGAAATAAGTTGCTGAAAAAAAATAAAACTAACTTAAATTTGTTACTTTTATTTTTTTTATGATTGCTAAATTTGTATAACTAATTCATAAAAGGCATTTTATCTCTTTTTTTAAAGGTTTTTTATTGCTTTTTTATATCCGTTTTACATCAGAAATAAATCAGAAATAAAGAGTTTAAAAATATAGTTACATGATTTATTGATTAAAAGTTAATTTTGATTAAAATTTTCTTGATAAGAATTATAAAATCGCCCATAATATTAATTAATAAAGCTATAAAAAGAGATATAAAATGAAGTTATTTTTAAGTGTAATATCAGTATTTTTAGTAATTATTGCTTCGATAACCGATATACAAGCACAACAAGATCCGCAATATTCGCAGTATATGTACAATACGATGAGCGTAAATCCAGCGTATGCAGGTTCTAAAGATTTTGGTGTAATCACCGCAATTGGAAGAATGCAATGGGTTGGTTTTGAAGGAGCTCCAGAAACTCAAAATTTAAGTTATCATACGCCTTTAGGCTATTCTGGGTTAGGTTTAGGTTTCAATATTATGAATGATAAAATTGGTCCTTCGCAAGAAATTTCTTTAGATGCCAATGCCTCTTATAGTATTCAAACTGATTTAGATGGTACGTTGGCTTTTGGTTTGCGTTTAGGAGGACGTTTCTTAAATATTGATTGGAGCAAAGGAACGGCAAATGATGATGAAGCTATTTTTGGCGAAAATGTAAGTAAATTTTTACCAACAATTGGAGCAGGAGTTTATTATCATAAACCGACTTGGTATATTGGGCTTTCTGTACCTAATATTTTAAAAATGGAACATTATGATGGCGATAATCAATTAGGAAAAACGGCTGTTGAAAAAATGCACTTTTTCTTCATTGCAGGAGCCGTATATGATATTAATTATGATTTAATGTTTAAACCAGCAGTATTGTTAAAAGCTGTTGCGGGAGCTCCGTTGTCGTTGGATATCTCTGGAAATTTTTTATATAAAGAAAAATTTAGAGCAGGATTAGCTTGGAGATGGGACGATGCCATTAGTGCTCTTTTAGGTTTTCAGGCTTCAGAAACGTTGTTAATAGGTTATTCGTATGATTTAACAACCTCTAATTATAATGTAACAAATTCAGGAACTCACGAAATTATGTTACAATATGAATTATCAAAAGGTTCGAAATATAAAGTTCCTAAATTCTTTTAAAAATTTTCTTAAAAATTCATTTTAAGATTTTTAATAAAAATTTAATCTATAAAAAAAGCTCAAAATATCAACACGATATTTTGAGCTTTTTTATTGCTTTAAAATTTAAAAGATATCTTATTTTTTCGTGTTATTTTTTTAAAATTCTATCTAAAACTAAGTCTTTATCTAATTTTTTAGTACAGAAAAACCAATCTTTACAATCAATATCACTATCTTCCATTCGGTCATTTGCTGTTCCACAAGATCCTGCAGGACCTATAATAACATCATCTCCAGGATACCAATCAGCAGGAGTTGCAACGCCAAATTCATCCGCCGTTTGTAAGGCGATAATTACACGATATAATTCATCAAAATTTCTACCTAAACTTAAAGGGTAATAAATAAGACTTCTAACAATTCCTTTTGGATCGATAAAGAAAACAGCTCTTACTGCTTTTGTATCGTCTTCATTTTCCTGAATCATACCATATTTTCTGGCAACATCCATTTTGATGTCTTCAATTAACGGAAAGTTAACTTCAACATCTTTCATTCCTTTGTATTCAATTTTTTCTTTAATAGTACGCAACCAAGCAATATGACTGTATAATCCATCAATAGAAAGCCCTACAAGTTTACAATTTGCTTTGGCAAACTTATCTTCTAAAGAAGCAAATGTGATAAATTCTGATGTACAAACTGGTGTAAAATCAGCAGGATGACTAAAAAGAATAACCCAATCACCTTTATAATCTGCAGGAAAATTAATAGGACCTTGTGTCGTTGTAGCTTTAAAAGCTGGTGCAGCATCTCCAATTCTTGGCATGCTAAATACTTGTTTTTCGTTATATTGTTCGTTCGTTTGTGCGGTATTTTGTCCCATGATTAATTATTTAAAAATTAAGATTAATAACACTACTAAGGTATTTAATATTATTGTTTTTTTCTGCTTTTTTCTTCTAATATTCTCCCAATTTTCTTTTAATTTTCTTTTAATTTTTATTGAAATTTAAGGATACTTTAACGACACTTTTTTAAGTTTGGCACAAAAAAAAGCACTCGAATAGGAGTGCTTTTTTATTATATTTCAAAAATAATAGTAAGTTCTTATTATATAAATAAGTTATCAATTTTTTCTTTTTCTTCTTGAGCTAATGCGGCATCAACTAAAATACGACCACTATACTCATCAATTGTAATTTTTTTACGATTCGCAATTTCTAACTGTACTTGAGGAGGAATTGTAAAGAAAGAACCACCAGCAGCACCACGTTCAATAGCAACAACGGCTAATCCGTTTCTTACTTTGGTACGAATTCTATTATAAGCAGTTAATAAGTGCTTATCAATAGATTGTGCATATTCTTGCGATTTCTCGTTTAATAATTGCTCTTCTTTTTCGGTTTCTTTCAAGATATCATTTAGCTCATTTTTCTTGTGCGTTAAATGACTTTCTTGTTTTTTTAATTTTTCTTTAGTTGTTTCAATAACGCCATTTTTCTGGGTTATTTTCACTTTATATTCTTTAATTCTTTTTTCTGATAATTCAATTTCTAATTCTTGAAATTCAACTTCTTTGGTTAAAGCTTCAAATTCACGATTGTTACGAACATTTTTTTGTTGATCTTCGTATTTTTCAATTAGTGATTTAGATTCTGTAATTGCTGATTTTTTATTTGTAATATCAGCTTCTAAACTTGTAGCTTCGTCTTTTAATTTAGAAAGTCTTGTGTTTAATCCGGCAACTTCATCTTCTAAATCTTCAACTTCTAAAGGTAATTCACCACGAACGTTTCTGATTTCGTCAATTCTAGAATCGATTAACTGTAAATCGTATAACGCTCTTAATTTTTCTTCTACCGTTACTTCTTTTTTTGCCATCTGTTTATATATAGTGTATTGGATTTGTACTTCTTTCGCTCAAAGTAATTGCAAAAGTACTAAATTTTTTACGAAGATAATCAATCAAAAGGTTTTTTGTAAACTGTTCGCTTTCATAATGTCCGACATCAGCAAGTACGATTTTTCCTTCTGCTTGAAAAAACTCATGATATTTAAAATCAGCACTGATATAAACATCAGCATTTTGTTGTATTGCATTTTTAATCGCAAAACTTCCAGAACCTCCTAAAACGGCTACTTTTTGAATCGGTTTTGCTAATAATTCAGAATGTCGAACACAATCGGTTTTAAAAGTTTTCTTTACAAAGGCTAAAAAATCAGTTTCATTCATCGGGTTTTCAAGTTCGCCAAGCATTCCCATTCCTATATTTTGATGTGCGTTATCGAGCGTAATTATTTCGTAAGCAACTTCTTCATACGGATGATTTTCAAACAATGTTTTTAGTATTTTTCCTTCTAAATTATGGGTAAAACTCACTGAAATAGCAGTTTCTTCTTTAGATATAAATTCACCTTTTTTTCCTACTCTCGGATTTGAATTTTCATTTCCTCGATACGTTGTTGTTCCGCTAGAATTAAAGGAACAATTCTGGTAATTTCCGATAGTTCCTGCACCAGATTCAAAGAGTTTTGTGCGTAAATTTTCGGCATTTTCAAGCGGAACATACGTTGTTAATTTTTTAATAATTCCTTTTTTAGGAATTAATGTTTTACAATTTTGCAAACCTAAAACCTCACACATTTTTGCAGAAACACCATTGTTTACATTATCTAAAGCCGTATGTGTTGCATAAATGGCAATATTGTTTTGAATCGCTTTTAACACCACACGCTCCACATAAGTATTGCCGTTTATTTTTTTCAATCCGCTAAAAATAATCGGATGAAAACTGACAATTAAATTGCAGTTTTTAACAATTGCTTCCTCAATTGTTTGTTCCAAAGTATCTAAAGTTACTAAAACGCCCGTTATTTCTGTCGTGTAATCGCCTAACAATAAACCAACATTATCGAAATTTTCAGCATACGATAACGGTGCTAATTCTTCAATATAATTGGTAACATCTTTTATTTTCATAAGATAAAATATATGGAATCAAAGTTACTATTTTTATTGTTTTTAGACCTCACAGGTTTTTAAAACCTGTGAGGTCTTAGAGTCTTTCTGATTTTCTGTAGTTTTTTAGTTTTTTTGATGATTTTTGTTAAAAAAATAATTTTTACTTTTGAGGCTATGAAAATACTTCGTTTTTTATTGTTTCCGTTCGCTATTTTATACGGAATTATTACCGCAATTCGTAATTGGTTTTTTGATATCGGACTTTTAAAATCGACATATTTCGATGTGCCAGTTATTGCCGTGGGAAATTTAAGTGTCGGAGGAACAGGAAAAACACCACAAATTGAATTTCTAATTCGATTGTTGAAAAATACCCATAAAATTGCCGTTTTAAGCCGAGGATATAAACGTAAAACCACTGGTTTTCAAATTGTGAATCAAAAACATACAGCTTGTGATGTTGGCGATGAACCCTTGCAATTTTATAAAAAATTCAAAAATCAGGCAATTATTTCGGTCGATGCCGATAGAACAAACGGAATTACACAATTATTAAAAAAACAAAATCCGCCCGAAATTATCTTATTAGATGATGCGTTTCAACATCGAAAAGTAAAAGCTAGTACCTATATTTTACTCACAAAATTTGACGATTTATATATAAATGATTACATGTTGCCAACAGGAAATTTACGGGAATTTCGTAGCGGTTACAAACGAGCAAACATCATTATTGTTACCAAATGTCCCGAAAATCTATCCGAAGAAAAACAACAGGAAATTATTCGAAAAATAAAACCGAAAACATATCAGCAAGTATTCTTTACAGCAATTTCTTATGATGAAAATTTAAAAAATACAAAAGAAAATATAGAAGAAAACAATACGAATTTAACAATTTCAGCGTTAAAAAATAAAAACGTTTTATTAGTTACAGGAATTGCAAATCCAAATTCATTATTGACATTTTTATCAAAAGAAAACATACAATTTAAACACTTAAAATATCCTGACCATTACGATTTTACAAATAACGATATTCAGAAAATAACCAGTGAATTTAAAGAATTAGAAGCAAAAAATACATCAAAAAATACCATAATTCTAACCACAGAAAAAGATTTTATGCGTTTAGAGAATCGACTAGAAAAACTGTGTTATATTTCGATAAAAAGTATTTTCCTAAAGGATGAAAAAAGATTTAGTAACCTAATACAACAGGAAATCAGCAAAATAAAAGTATAATTTCATTATTTTTGGTATTATTTTTGATATTTTTGAAACAATAAATAACAACAGCATGAAAAAAATAGTTATAATTTTAGTATTTCTTTTAGCGGTACATACCGTTTCTGCACAACAAAGTGTTGTTGCTCATCAAGAAATAAATCAAGAAGCAAACCAAGAAGTAAAGTGGGAACAATCTTTTGATAACGCTATCAAAAAAGCAAAGAAAGAAAATAAACCCGTTTTGGTGTTTTTTACAGGTTCAGATTGGTGTCCACCATGTCAAACAATAGATAGAGAATTGTTTAATACCGATAAATTTAAAGGCTTTTCTGATGAAAAATTGATTCTATATAAGGCAGATTTCCCTAGAAATAGAGATTTAGTTTCTTCTGAAGCTAAAAAAGAAAATAACGAATTACAGTATCGTTATGGAATAAACGCATTTCCAACAGTGGTCGTTGTTAATGCAAAAGGAAACGTTTTAGGAAAGAAAAAAGGAGCATATATGGCAGCGTATTATTATCCTTTTTTACAATCGATTATAACAAATAATTAAAAATCATCAACCTATTTTAATTACATAATTTATTAAAATAACTGAAAATAACTAAAAAACGAAGTGTAAAAGCTTCGTTTTTTAGTTCTAAGAATTTATAGTTGCAAAATTATCGAAAAATTAACGAGTACCTCCATGACCACCCGCAACTACTTTCATTATTTTTAAACTTAAATAAATAAATTTAAAAAATTGAATAAAAGGATTCTGCATACGTCTTTTTTCTTTTTTTGATATTCTTTCCATCATTGTTTTTTATTAGCATAAAATTTAAAATTTAAATTTTAAAGTGAATTAAAGTGAAATTTAATTGAAGATTTTTATTTTATTCAGGAATTAACCACCAAAAAGGTTTCATTTTAGCTTTATAAATAAACGCATAATGAAGTGCTAATTTAAGCCAATGTCCTGCCAAACCTATTTCTCCAAAAGTACTTTTTAATGCTCGTCCGTGTGTGTTTGGATATTTTTCAAAATCAGGAACAATAGGAAATGTGGTAATACTAACACCACTTCCTTGTGTAAAACCGTAACCTGCAGAGGCAATACAAGCTGCACCCATATTTCCCATAGAACCTTTATGAAGTGTTAAATCAGTACCTTTTGTTAGATGTCCGATAATGTTATCAGCCACTAATTTTGCGGTTATTCCAGAGGGCATTCCTGTTCGTGGTGGTGCTGGAAATATAGGTGTTCCATTTTTACTATTTCGTGGTTTTGAAATCGTATGTGGCGGTGCAAAGGCAATACCAGGGGCAAAAATATTTTTATATGTCGGATTTTGATAGGTTTCTGGCCAATCTTTTACGCTCCATTTTTCGTATGGTTTTGGCGTATAATCGGCATCAACAATCATAAAACCTTTGAAAAGTTTTTCGGTTATTTCTTCTTTATTTTTATCAAAAGCTTTAAATCCGTGTCCTGAAAATGCTGGAATTAACATGGCAAAATCATAGGTTTCGCTTTTAAATTCGCCGTCTAAATTCTCATAATGAGCAATACCATTTTCAATTTTATGAACACCAGCGCCAGTAATCCATTTAATATTTCGGTCTTCAAAAATCATTTCAATCATTTCGTTAGACTTCATATTGATGCCACCGTAACTCAAAAGGATGCCATCCATTCCAAAATCTCCCAAAAGAAATTCGTTAGAAATCCATGTTATTTCGGCATTATCTCTTACGCCATGATTACATAATTCTTTTTCTACATTCAAAATATATTCAAAAGCCGCCCCTTGACAGGTCGATTTAGCGTGTCCTGTACCAATTAGAATTTTCGCTTTTTTACCTTGTTTCATTTCCTGAATCAGCTTTTCTAACGCTGTCCAAGCGTGGCTTGCGTGGTCGTAAGTACATACTGAAAATGCGTTATTTTTTCCAGGTAATAATCCTTCGGTTGCTTCAAAATTTAAACGAGGTCCTGTGGCATTAATTAAGTAATCGTAGTTTATTTTTTCTTGTATTCCTTTTTTATCGTTGCTTACATATTGTGCGATTACGTATGGTTTTTTTTCACTTTCATCGCCTTCAGGATGAAATGTAACCACTTTTGCTTGTTTATATCCGATTCCTTTTTTTTGATAGAGTGGTGCTAATGGAAAGAGTATATCTTCAGGTTTCATACGTCCAATGCCGACCCAAATATTGGAGGGAACCCATTGATAATTGCTGTTGGGGGAAACAACGACGATTTCATGTTCTTTTGATAATTTTCTACGCAAATGCGTTGCTGCTACGTGCCCTGAAATTCCAGCACCCAAAATAACTATTTTTGCCATTTTATTTTTTAGATTTTTAATAGTTTTTAATTTTCTGATATGTATCAGTGATAAAAAAATAAATAAGAAGTGGTTTTTTATGCTATCCTTAAAAGTTTTTGAAAACAGTTTTTAATAATTTTCTAAAAGATTAAAAAACACTTTTAAAGACTTGTTAAAATTAAAGAAGCTAAAAAAAGTATACAGCTACTTTTGTTACATAAAAAAAACGAAGTGTTTAGTGCTTCGTTTTTTTTATGTTTTTAGAGCCTGTTTAAATTTCATCTGAAAAAAATATAGTGGAAAAAAATGACGGCAATGGGTTAAAACCCTTTGTTAAAAGGAACTAAAAATCACTCGAACTGACAGTCTATTTAATTTTTTAAAAATATTCTTTGGCAGTGGCACTAATTTGTTTAATATCTTGTTCATCTTTTCGAGGACAGATTAAAATAACATCTTCTTTTTCGACGATAATAAAATTGTGTAATCCTTGAATGATTATTTTTTTGCCATTTTCTGTTCGAATCATATTTCCGTTAGCATCTTTAAAAATTGCTTTTGCACCGACTACCGCATTTTGTTGCGTATCTTTTGTTAATTTTTGATACAACGAACCCCAAGTTCCTAGGTCATTCCAACCAACGTTTATGGGTAAAATATACATATTTTCAGCACGTTCCATAATCGCATAATCGATGGATATATTTTCACATTTTGGATAATTATTTTCTATAAACTCAGATTCTTTCTCCGTATTATAAATGATATTTTCGTTTTTGGGCGTTAAAATTAGAAGCATTTCAGGAGCATATTTTCGAAAAGCATTTAGAATACTTTTAGCAGAGGTTACAAAAATCCCTGCATTCCATAAATAATCACCACTTTTTAAAAATTCTTTTGCTGTTTCTAAAGCTGGTTTTTCGGTGAATTTTATTACTTTTTTAACGGCTGAACTATCAGAAGTATTAGAAACATCAGAAAAATTAGTTTTATTTTCTTTAAATTTGATGTATCCGTAGCCAGTATTTGGCGTATCGGGTTGAATACCAAGGGTCATTAAAACAGCATTATTTTCAGCTATTTTAAAGGCAGTGTTAAGGTTTTTTAAAAATTCAGTTTCATTTTCAATCCAATGGTCAGACGGCGCAATTAATAGCACGGCATCAGGATTTATCGCTTTTATTTTTAGGGAAGCATACAAAATACACGGTGCTGTATTTCGCATTACAGGTTCTAATAATAATTGTTTTTTGCTTATTTCAGGAAGTTGTTTTAAAACTAAATTTTCGTAGCGTTCGTTGGTTGAGATAAAAATATTTTCAGAAGGAATTAATTGATTAATTCGATGAAAAGTACGTTGAATTAAAGATTCTCCCGTGCCTAACATATCATGAAATTGTTTGGGATATTCTTGCGTGCTTACAGGCCAAAAACGAGTGCCTACGCCTCCTGCCATAATTACTGCGTAATAATTTGTGTTCATTATTTTTAGTTTTAGGACTTTATTTTTCGCTAATATTTTCTATTATTTCTGCATTACTTCTGCATTTTGATTAAAAAGATACACACGTTTATTAACTAAATTTAAGCACTCAAAACGTGTTCTTCGTTTGTTTCCTTTTCGGTATAAATTCCCTTTAAATTGAAATAATTCACCATTTAAAATTTCGAAAACAAAGACTTTTCCAACACTAGCGATGCCACCTTTTAAGGCTAATGATAAATGAACATCAGAATCGGTACTTGCCTTTGGATTTTTTAAATAATGAGCCAAGTAGGGGAGTATTTTCGTTGGATAAATATCAGGACGTAAAAAAGGGAGCATCAAATGTTGAAAAACGGTTTTCCATTCGTTGCCATGTGGTTGTACTTTTCCAAATTTTTGATGCGTAATATGATGTGCAATTTCATGAATTAATGTTAATAAAAACTGCTGTTTGTTTAAATTATTATTAATTGTTATTTGTGTTTTTCCGTTGGGAAACGTTCTAAAATCGCCGTGTTTACTTTGTCGTTTATCTACAATTTTAAGATTAATCTGATATTCTTTAATTAAATATTCAACTAACAAAATAGCATTTTCGGGAATATATTTGAGTAGTATTTCTCGCAAAATAATTCGTTTTATGAATTTTAAGTTAAATAATAATTTTTAAAGAATAATGATTTTAAAGAAATTTTAAGGATTAGAGCTCGAAACTTGCAAAACTTTTCCGTTGTAAAATTTGTTTCCTGTTAGTGAAAAATCAAAAATATAATCAGCCATTTCTTTTGCTGATACAGGGGCTAAATATCCAGGGAATGCTTCCTCAAGCATTTCGGTTTGTACCGCTCCTAATGCCAAAACATTAAAGGCAATTTGTTGTTCTTTGTATTCTTCAGCTAATAATTCTGATAAGGTAATTACCGCTCCTTTTGCCGAGCTATAAGCGGCTAATCCTGCAAATTTCAAACTTCCTTGAACGCCTCCTATCGAACTTATAGTAACAACATGGCTTCCTTTTTTCATAAATGGAATTATATTTTTGGTTAATTCGGCAACGGCAAAAACATTAACGGCATATACTTCTTGAAAATCAGTAGTTGTTAATTCGCTAAAAGGTTTGTTTATTAATTTTCCTGCATTATTGATTAAAATATCGACAGTTTTCCATTCTTTTTTGATAAAATCAGTTACTTTTTTTAAAGCATCATTATTTGATAAATCAACAGATAATGTTGTAATTTTTTGATGATTTAGCGCCTCTAAAGGTTTTGTATTTCTTGATAATGCTAATACATTATGTCCTTGATTGGCAAATTTTTGAGCCAATTGAAAACCAATTCCTCGGCTCGTTCCTGTGATTACGATATTTTTCATTTAATAGAATTATTTAAATAATTTTAAAAAGCCAAGCTACTTAAAAATAATTAATATTTAATCAAGAATAAAAAAAATTGAGTTGAACACAAAAAACCCTCGAAAAATTCGAGGGTTTTATCATTAATTAAAATTATAAAAAACAGTAAAGTAAAAGCTTAAAAACCGAAACCTGGGTTTTCAGGAGCATTTGGGCTTTGTGCCTGTGCTTTTTGAGGATTCAAAATCATATACGTTCCTAATGCTGTTAAACTGGCATATTTCCCGTATTTTCCTATTTTTTGTAACGCTTCTTTTCTTGAAATATCTTCACTATTTCTATTGTTTTCAGTTTGTTTTTTCATGATGTTTGTCGTTTTTATTCTAAAATTATTTTTTTATTAATTTTACCTAAGGTTGAAATTAATTCCACAATGTAAACCCCTTTAGCAGTTTTTGGTAATTGAATTACACTAACTCCTGTTGATTTGAATGAGCTATCAAAAACTGTTTTACCCAACATCGAATATACTTTTAAAGTAGCGTTTTCAGTTTGTAAACCAGTAATAGTTATTGCATTATTATCAGATTTATAAATACTTACCTTCTGTAAATCTTCATTAACAATAAGATCAGGTCTTTTTGAAGTAGTATGAATATAAAATTGACCAGCTCCTTTGGTATTGTTTTCTACGACAATTTTAGTTTTAGAAATATTGGTAAATGTATTGGCAATTCTATCTTCTAAATAAATGTTAACATCCGTAGGAAGGTTTTTAGCACTTACAGAAATGCTTACTTCTTTACCTTCTTTTGTTGTTAATCCAACAGGAACAACTATTGTTTCGATATTCGTATTTGGTAACGTTTGAATTGCTAATTTGTTTCCTTTATTGTCGGTAACTAATTCGGTAAATACTTCAAAGTTACTGGTAACCCCACCGAATAATTTAGAATCTGAACCATTATCAAAACCAGTAGTTTTATCATTGACATAAAATACTTTGGTTGATTTTTTACGAGTTCCATCTTCTACGAATAATTCAAAAGAAGTTTTTGATGCTTCTCTTTTAAAAGTATCTGATGTTTCATGACTTTGATTTGCTTGTTCAAAGGTAACCGTACTATTTGCCGCTAAGGCATTAGTTGCTTCAATAAAGAATCCTTGCGCTGGAGCAATGATAAGCGGCGTTTGATCATTATACGTTTCATAGCCTGTTCCGTTCCAAACCCAAATTGTTTTTTCAGTAATTTTTGCAGCGTTATTAGTCGTAAATTTTATTGAGCTAACGTATGCTGTAAACGGATTTCCTATTAGGTTATAATTGTTTCTTCCACCATTATTAATAGCAATGCTTACGGCATCAGTATTCATTGTTCCTATAAAAGAAATATCGCTAGGTGTTGCTAATTTTAGTGAATATCCTTTTGCAACTTCAAAATTACCAGTAGAATTTATTGTTTGATAATCCCAAGCTTTGGTCAAATTTTCATTGTTAAAAGGTGCAAAACCAATATTATCTCTTGTTCCTGATGCAAAAGAATGTGTTCCGCCTGCAATAAAGTTTTCAAGAGTTTCTCCATTTAAAGGAGAAGCAATTAAATACCAATCAGTATCAGGTATGTTTCTTTTATAAGTAACGGTTCCTGTAACGGTTCCTTTAGGTATAAAAGTAGCGCCAGATTCTATGGTTAAACTGTTAAATACAACATCATAAGTTGCTGTTGGATATGTTGTTAATCCAGCAGGAATTACAACACGACTTGTAGAAGTTGGTAAAGAACCTGTACTCCAGTTAGATGCTGTGTTCCAGTCGTTATTTGTAGTTCCTTTCCAAGTAATATCATCATTAGATATTTCTGAAGTTACACTTAAATTATCAATCCAAATACGAGTTCCGTATCCTGAAACACTTTTAAGTTTTACTAAAATACTGCTATTTCCTGTAAATTGATTTAAGTCAATTGTTTCTTTTCTCCAATGAGAAGCTTCTGAAGGAATCCACTTATTTTTTTCGTTATCATAAGTATCTAAATCATCAATAACTTCTAAAGTTTGTAAATCATCAAGTGTTTTGCTATAAACTTCCGTCCATGTTGCACCACAATTTTTAGAAATTAACACGATTAAATTATCAGGACTCCACTCATCAAACATGGTATAAGCAACATCAAAAGACATTTTTTTGTCTCCATCTACAGAAAAATCAAAAGGTCTTAAAATTAATTCATCTACTTTATCCGTAGGATTATCGGCATTATTGATAACAATACAAGAAGAATCTCCATTACCAGCATCACTTCTTTTTTCCCATAAAATCTCATCATTCCCAGGATTTAAAACATCCCAATCTGGAATCGGAAATACGCCTTCAAAATCTTCCGTATATGGTAAGGCATTTATTGCTTTTACACTAACAAAACTTGTTTTAGTGGTCGTTGTTCCCGTTCCTACCGCATTTGTTGCTGTTAATGTAACGCTATAATTCCCTGGAGTATCGTAAAGAACTACTGGGTCCTTTTCTGTTGAAGTTGCAGGTGTTCCGCCTTCAAAAGTCCAAGCCCAAGAAGTTGGTACGCCTGTTGAGGTATCATAAAATTGTACATTTTTATCTAAACAAGCACTTTCACTTTGCTTTTCAAAATCAGAAGCAGGCTTGTCTTTACTATCAATTTTAACGGTAACATTGTCAATCCAAATACGAGTTCCGTATCCTGATTTATTTACAAATTTCACCAATACATTTGCTAATCCTTGATAATCACTAAGGTTTATACGTTCTGTTCTCCAGTCTGATGCTGTTGTAGGAACCCAATTATTAGATTCGTTTGCATCCGTTGCAGGATCATCAACAACATCAACAGTTTCTAAAACGGTGTGTGTTTTATCGTATAAATTTTTCCAAGTTGTACCACAATCAGCAGAAGCCATTACAGATAATTCATCAGGGCTATCAGCATCAAATTTAGTATAAGCAACATCGAAATAAAAATCGGTAGCGCCTACGGATAAATCTAAAGAAGGCATGATAATTTCATCTAGTTCACCAACAGTTTCATTATCGGCATTGTTCATCATCATACAAAAACCATCGCCATTTCCAGCTAAATTACTTTGTTCAAATTCTAATTTCCCATCAAAATTACGAATATTCCAATTGGTAGGAGGGAAGGTTCCTGAAAAATCTTCACTAAAAGATTGTGCGGTTGGTGTTTTTAAAACGACAAAATTCTCTATGGTTTTTTCTGATGAACCATCGGTGTTTTCAACTTTTAAGCTAACGTTGTAATTTCCGTAAGTACTATAGGTAACCGTAGGATTTTGCTCGGTAGAAGTGGCAGGAGTTCCTCCAGGAAATTCCCAATTCCATGAAGTTGCTGTTGTTCCTGTTGAGGTATCAAAAAATTGAACAACTTCACTTTCACATACTGAATTTCTTTTTTTAGTATAAAAATCGACTACAGGACCACTGCTATTATCTAACGCAACGATTACGTTATCTAGCCAAACACGTGTTCCGTATCCTGATACATTTTTAAAACGAATGGCTAAATTTGCTTGTCCGTCATAGCCACTTAAATCGACTAATTCTTTTCTCCAGTGTGATTCTTGATTAGGAATCCAATCATTTGGCGATAATGCTGATAAAGCAGTTTCTAATTCGGTGTGTGTTTTTGAATATACTTCTGTCCAAGTAGCTCCACAATCCGTAGAAACTTCGGCTTTTAGCATATCGGGACTCACTTCATCAAATTTAACATAAGCAACATCAAAATAAAGTTGTGCATTTTTGGCATCTGTTAAATTATAAAAAGGTAATTGTAAGAAATCTTCTTCACCAATTTTATCATTATCTGCGTTGTTCATAACTACACATGATGAATCACCATTTCCAGCGTCGCTACGTTTTCCCCAAGCTAATTTTCCATCAGGATTGATAACTTTCCAGCCTTGAGGAGGAAAAGTTCCTTCAAAATTTTCAGAAGTATCAGCTGTTGCATGTTGATCAACATCAATAAAATTTGCTGTTTCAGCCTTACTGTAACTTGTACCGTTAAAGCCATTCCAAACTTCTAAGGTTACTTTATATTCTCCTTTAGTTGCGTAAGTAATTGTTGGGTTTTTTTCTGTAGATGAATCAGGTGTTCCTCCTTCAAAAGTCCATTTCCAAGAAGTTGGTGTCCCTGTTGAGTTATCTTTAAATTCGATACTTTGTGTACTACAAATTGCTGTTACATCGCTTTTAAAACTCGCAACAGGCGCATGAGGTAATATACCTGTAGCAATTAAATTGTCTGTTTGCCAAAGTAAGCTTCTAGAATATTTAGCGATTGTAGTATCTTCTAGCCAACCATTCATTACGTCAACCTGATCTTTGGTAAACATAATTTGACAAGAAGTATTGTAATCCATATAATTTTCTACATTTGGATATACATTACACGCATTTAATTTATCTCTTGTACAACCTTCCGAACCCATTGTTGGCGGTGTATCATCAATTCCATCATTTTCAGCAGTCCAAGTTCCTTTGTCTTTATCACTTTCATGAAAAGTGTGTCTTAATCCAAAATAATGACCAAACTCATGCGACATTACTTTTTCAAAACCAGGTTGGCTACTAGAAGGATTGTCAGGGCAACCAGTTGCTCTTCCTACATATCTCCAGTTAAATACAACTCTAGGAACGGCGTCTTGTGTTGGTAAAAATGCGTGTCCTGAAGCGTAATTTCCTTCTGATATTCCGTTTGCAGCAGCTACAATAAATATCTGTAAATAGTATTTGTTGTTTTTTCCCCACCACCAATCGTTTGTGGTAATTTTAGAATCGTAACCATCTTCAATAAGCCCATCTTCGATAAGCCAGTTCATTCCTGGAGTTTCTAAAAGATTTCCATCAGGGTCTTCAGTAGCTAATAAAAACTCAATATTATCCATTTTTTGCTTTACGCCATCAAATCTTGGATCAGAATTGTCCCATTCAGGAAATTCTCCACGAAAATCTTTATTAACAACTTCCATTACGTCGTTAATTCGGCATGCCATGTTTTCTTTACTAACAGAACCTGCTTCACCTTGTCCATTGTGTAAAATATGAAAAACTACTGGTATTTTGTAGTCTCTAACACCTGTTCTTTTACTGGTTCTATTAGTTCTTTGTTGTTTTTTTAATTTAGACATGGATTGTCTAAATTTAATATTGTCTTCTTTAGACAATTTTGTACCACAGCCATTTGTGGTTGCTTTTTGACTGAAAGCTGTAAAAGCAATCAGTAAGCAAAGCGTTGAAAGGTAATTTTTAATATTCATACGAGTTGTGTAATTTGTTAAAAAGTGCTTAAATTATTTTTTTTTGTGTTGTTTTTGATGGTTTTCTATTCATTTTTCTCTAAAATACTGAAAAAAACAGTAGGAATTAAATGTATTTAAAACCCTTATTTTTTATTGAAAACATAAAATATACACTTTTAAATTGATTATTTTATAACTTAATAGCTTAATTTTCGCTAAATTAGTGTTTTTTATTGAAACAGAATGGAAGTAATTGTTTGTTTTTATCATTTATTTTTAAATAAATATGAAACTTTTTAAGTTAATATACTGTTAAGCTATTAAATTAGAGTAGTGTCTTTTAATTTTGATAAAAAAATATAATTTTATTTTGTTATTAAAAATAATTATTTTATATTTGTGTCATACAAAAATCGTTGCAATCAATTAAGTAAGCAACATATTAATTATTTATTATGAGTAGAGGTACCGTAAAATTCTTTAACGAATCAAAAGGATTTGGATTTATTACAGAAGAAGGATCAAACAAAGAACACTTTGTACATGTTTCAGGATTAATCGATGAAATTCGTGAGAATGACGAAGTTGAATTCGAATTACAAGAAGGAAGAAAAGGATTAAACGCTGTAGACGTAAGAGTATTATAATATATATTTTACCAGAGTAAACTTTTTAAAAAAAAAAGCCTATCATTTATTTGATAGGCTTTTTTATTTTATAGCGATTTTTGATACCCTAAAAAAAATCAGTAGAAAAATCAGTAGAAAAATCAGTAGAAAAATAAATAATAAATAAAAAAGAAATTTAGCCTTAGTTTAAAAATATGGCATTACATTTGTATAACAATTAGCGTTGCTATCAATTAAGTAAGCAACATATATTTTTTATATTATGAGTAGAGGTACCGTAAAATTCTTCAACGAGTCAAAAGGATTTGGATTTATTACAGAAGAAGGATCAAACAAAGAACATTTTGTACATGTTTCAGGATTAATCGATGAAATTCGTGAGAATGACGAAGTTGAATTCGAATTACAAGAAGGAAAAAAAGGATTAAACGCTGTAGACGTAAGAGTATTATAATATATATTTTACCAGAGTAAACTTTTTAAAAAAAGCCTATCATTTATTTGATAGGCTTTTTTGTTGTTTTACTTTACACTAAAGTTTTCTGATGACATAAATAAAGATAGATTTTTAAAAGAAACCGAAAAATTATAATCAAAAAAATACAATTTTTTACTAATTTTAGATTGATTTGTAAATTTTGGCATTACATTTGCAATTCAATTAACGTTGCTATCAATTAAGTAAGCAACATATATTTTTTATATTATGAGTAGAGGTATCGTAAAATTCTTCAACGAATCAAAAGGATTTGGATTTATTACAGAAGAAGGATCAAACAAAGAACATTTTGTACACGTTTCAGGATTAATCGATGAAATTCGTGAGAATGACGAAGTTGAATTCGAATTACAAGAAGGAAAAAAAGGATTAAACGCTGTTGACGTAAGAGTATTATAATATATATTTTACCAGAGTAAACTTTTTAAAGAAGCCTATCAATTTATTTTGATAGGTTTTCTTATTTTAAAAACAAAACTAATTTTCAAATGAAAGACGGAACGAACAGAAAAGATATTACAATAGGCGCATCTGTTGAAATAGTACAGAAAAATCACCAAAGAACAGGAGAATTAACAGCGGGAATTGTGAGTCGATTATTAACCAATTCAGCAAATCATCCTCATGGAATAAAAGTACAATTAACTTCAGGAATTGTAGGAAGAGTACAAAAAATAACAGCAAATTAGTTAAACTAATTTGCTGTTGTATTATTGTTTTCTAATTTTTTTGATTCCATCAACTAAAAATAAACTAGCAAATAATACTTTTACAAGTAAGTATATATATTTACTTTGAGTAGTAATTCCCAAAAAGACCCTATATAGTTCTTTATCTTGAACAAATTGATAAATTGATTCGACTAAAATTAAAACTCCGATTATAATATATATAAATGGTAATGCTTTTTTCATTTTAGTTAAGAGGTATTTTTATGGTGTATGTTTTTCTACTTTTATTATTAAGTTTTGTATCTCGCAACCAAGGGTTCATTATTTTTAAATCTTTATAAGTAACTCCATGTTTTTTAGCAAAATCAGTAATATTTGTTATAGAGGTATCTACTTGAACTTCATAAGTATCTGGGTAGGTATATAAATCTTCCTGATCGTACATAAAACCATATTTCTTAGGATTTGAAAGCACTTCTTTTAGGGCTAAAATTCTAAAAACATAACGTCCTGTTTCTGTATTTAATAGTAAGTCGTAATAATTATCAACCTTTTGTTGACGTAATCGTTGTGAAATTCGACCATTTCCAGCATTATAAGCGGCGGCGGCAAGCGTCCAAGAACCTAAATTTTTCTTAGCTCTTTTTAAATATTCGGCAGCAACTCTTGTTGATTTTTCTAAATTATAACGTTCATCAACATTTCTGTTTACTTCTAAGCCATATTCACGACCAGTTGCGGGCATAAAATGCCAATATCCAGCAGCTCCTTTTGATGAAGGAATATTAATTAACGCACTTTCGGCAACGCATAAATATTTAAAATCATCAGGAATACCATATTTTTTTAACAAAGGTTCGATAATTGGAAAAAATTTATTCGCACGTTTTATCAACAATAATCCGTTGGATTGCCAATAGGTATTTACTAATAATTCACGATCCATACGTTCTTTAATATCTGATTTTTCTAAAGGAACAATTTCACCTGCAAGTTCCATGTAATCAGGAGCTTTTACGGCTCTAATTTCATAATGTTCGGAAACGTTTTTTATGGTAGGTTCTTTTGATTTACTAATAATATTTGTAAATAAAACAGTTACAAAAACAATGGTTATCAGCGATAATAATCGGATGTATTTATTCATTTTTTCAATTTTTTTAGATGAATTAGTGGTTTTTTCTTTTAATTCTAACAAGTTAACTATTTAAAACATTCTTTTTCCAAAATTTTAGAAATAGTTTTTGCTTTATTTAAAATCATGATATGCGTTCCTTTTTCAATTTTAATATAATTTTGAATATGTTTTGCAGGGAAAACTTCATCATCAGTTCCGTGTATATGAATTATATTTGATAAAGATTCACTTTGTTGCCAATGCAATACATTATAAATCGACCATTGCAAATAATTTTCATCTCTTTTTGATAGATATATTTTATATAATTCTGCTCTTTTCTTTAGATAATCATTAAAAAAGTAGCGTTCATAGTTTTCGATATTTGCAATAATTTTTGATGGAAAAAGTTTATAAACGCCCGTTATAAAGGCTAATTTCAAACGTTTTGGAAGTTCTTTATTATTTTTGATACTCGATATTAAAATTACTTTTTGGCAATTAATAATTTTACTCATTTCCTGCACCATAATTCCACCAAAAGAAACCCCAATTAAAATTGGTTTTTCATGATGAATATTTTCACACATTCTTCTGGCATATGCTTCGATGCTTTCATCAATAGAAATGGGCAATAACCATTCTAGAAAATGAAGTTCAAATTTTTCTTTTGATAAATTTATGTATTCAAATATTTTGGTATTTGCTCCTAAACCAGGCACAAAATAGAGGTGTTTTTTTTCCATCAATAGTAAATATTTATATTTTTTTTATCAAAATTTATTAAATTTTAGTCATCAAAATCAAAACGAACTAAACCATCTTCATCAATTTTAGTTAAGGTAACGGTATGTAAAGTATTGACCAATTCAGGATTCCAAGGTGTTTTAACTTTTACATAATTCTGTGTAAAACCATGAATATAGCCTTCTTTATTTTCACTTTCGAACAATGCGGTTAGCGTATTTCCTAATTGTGATTCATAAAAAGCCCTACGTTTTTTAACTGATAAACCTCGTAACATTTTACTTCGTTTTGCACGTACATTTTTAGGAACAATTCCAGTCATATCAACCGCTTCTGTGTTTGGTCTTTCAGAATAAGTAAAAACGTGTAAATACGAAATATCCATTTCGTTTAAATAATTGTAAGTTTCTAAAAATAATTCGTCTGTTTCTCCAGGAAAACCAACAATAACATCTACGCCAATACAGGCATTTGGCATTACTTCTTTAATTTTTTGCGTTCTATTGGTGTAGGTTTGCGTTAAATAACGACGCTTCATTTTTTTCAATAATTCGTCATTACCAGATTGCAGTGGAATGTGAAAATGAGGCACAAAAGTTTTCGATTTAGCGACAAAATCAATCGTTTCATCTTTTAATAAATTTGGTTCAATTGATGAAATTCGCAAACGTTTAATTCCTTCAACCTTGTCTAATTCTTTGACTAATTCTAAAAAAGTATGTTCGTGTTTTTTGTTTCCAAATTCACCTTTTCCATAATCGCCGATATTAACACCCGTTAAAACGATTTCTTTAATTCCTTTTTCTGATATTTCTTTGGCATTTTTCAATACATTTTCCAAGGTATCTGACCTAGAAATACCACGAGCCAACGGAATTGTGCAATACGTACATTTATAATCACAACCATCTTGCACCTTTAAAAATGCACGAGTACGATCGCCAATAGAATACGCACCAACATACGAATCGGCTTCTTCAATTTCACAGGAATGCACTTTACCGATATCATTTTTGGTTAAATCGTTGATATAACTGGTAACGTTAAATTTTTCAGTTGCTCCTAAAACCAAATCCACGCCGTTTACATTGGCTAATTCTTCTGGTTTTAATTGGGCATAACAACCAACGCCAATTATAAAAGCATCTTCATTTTGTTTTAGCGCATTTTTTACAATCGATTTAAAACGTTTATCGGCATTATCGGTTACCGAACAGGTATTTATTACATATATTTGGGCTTTTTCATCAAAATCGACCCGTTCAAAACCTTCGTTTACAAAGTTTCGAGCAATTGTTGAGGTTTCAGAAAAATTTAATTTACATCCTAAAGTATAAAAAGCTACTTTTTTATCTGCGTTCATTCTTGTACATTTATCAATTGCAAAATTACAATTTTATTCATGATTTTTTAGCGTTTAATTATCTTGAAAAAAGGTATAAACAGACAAGTAAAGAAAAAATAAAAGAACAAGTTTGCAATAGATTTAAAACACATCAATTTAAAAAAGGTAAAATGTACGCAACACTATCAAAAATATTAGGCACTTTTTTTAAACAAGGCACTATTTTTAAGTATGGATTTAATTTTTCGCCGATGTATCGCCGATCCACAGGTAAAATTATGGTTGTTTCTGATGATTTATTAACCGTAAAAATTAAAATTCCGATTAGTTATAAAAACAAAAATTATGTCGGTACTATTTTCGGAGGAAGTTTATTTTCGGCAACCGATCCTATTTTTATGATTCAATTAATGTATATTTTAGGAGAAGATTATGTTGTTTGGGATAAAAATGCTACAATTAAGTTTAAAAGACCTGCTCGAGAAAATTCATATGTCGATTTTATTTTTACAGATATTGAAATCCTTCAGATAAAAAAACAGGTTCTTGAAAAGAAGGAAATTGATTTGGTTAAAGAAATTAAAATTATCAATAAAGATGCTTCTGTTGTTTATGCAGAAGTTTTAAAAACCATATATATTGCAGATAAATCGTATTATAAAAACAAAAGAAAACAGCGTTAAATTAATTTTTTTATCGCTTATTTTTATCAGTATATATTCTTGTAGCGAGCAAAAAAGTAAATTTACTGATGCGCAAGTTTTTCGATATAATGAACACGCAAATATTAGTTCTTTAGATCCTGCTTTTGCCAAAGATCAGCGGAATATTTGGGCGGTTAATCAATTATTTAATGGCTTGGTTCAATTAGATGATAGTTTACATATTCAGCCTGATATTGCCAAAAAATGGGCGATTTCACAAGATGGAAAAACCTATCAATTTATCCTAAGAAATGATGTTAAATTTCATAAGCATTTGTTATTTGGAAAAGATTCAACAAGACTTGTAACCGCTGATGATTTTGAATATTCATTTGAGCGATTATTGTCAAAAAAAGTAGCATCTCCAGGAGGTTGGGTGCTTCAAAATGTGAAAAATTTCAAAGCTGAAAATGATTCCGTTTTTACCATCAATTTAAAACAAGCTTTTCCGCCTTTTTTAGGATTATTGGCAATGAAATATTGTTCGGTAGTTCCAAAAGAAGCCGTTGATTATTTTGGAAATTCATTTAGAGCAAATCCGATAGGAACAGGCGCTTTTCAATTTAAATTATGGGTAGAAAACACCAAATTAGTGTTGCGTAAAAATCCGTTGTATTTTGAAAAAGATTCAAAAGGAACTAAATTACCGCATTTAGAAGCCGTTGCCATTACTTTTTTACCTGATAAACAAAGCGAATATCTGCAATTTATCCAAGGAAATATTGATTTTATGAAAAGTTTAGATGCATCTTATAAAGATGATATTTTAAATATTGATGGAACTTTAAAAGCCAAGCATCTTGATAAAATTAGAATGCAAACAGGTGCGTATTTAAACACAGAATATTTAGGGATTTATTTAGATGAAAATTTAAAGAATCCAACGCAACACTTGTTGATACGACAAGCCATTAATTATGGGTTTGACCGTGAAAAAATGATTAAATTTTTACGAAACGGAATAGGAACACCCGCCACAAGTGGATTTATCCCTAAAGGTTTGCCTTCATTTAATAATCAAAAAGGATATTCGTATCAACCTGAAAAAGCACGTGCTTTGATGGCGAAATATCGCGAAGAAACAGGCGATGAAAATCCGAAAATTACCATTACAACCAACGCCAATTATTTAGATTTATGTGAATTTATACAGCGTGAATTACAGAATATTGGTTTACAAACAACAGTTGAGGTAATTCCGCCATCTGCTTTACGACAAGCAAAATCAAGTGGAAAATTAGCTGTTTTTAGAGCTAGTTGGATTGCTGATTATCCTGATGCAGAAAATTATTTGTCATTATTTTATAGCAAAAATTTTATTCCTAATGGACCTAATTATACGCACTTTAAAAATCAAAAATTTGATGCTTTATATGAAAAATCAATAAAAGAAATTAATACGGAAAAACGATATCAATTATATCAAAAAATGGATAGTATACTCATTAAACAAGCACCAATTATTCCGTTATATTATGATGAAGTAATTCGTTTTAGTCAAAAAAACATACATAATTTAGGCATCAATCCGATAGATTTATTGAATTTAAAACGAGTTAAAAAAAGCTGAAAAATCATTCAAACTGACAATAATTTACCAATGTAAACGCGTCATAATCGGGTAGTGATCGGATAATTTAATATCATTAAATGTTTTATATTGATTAATCGTCGCCATAGTATCGGTTAGCATAAAATCAATTCGCATCGGATAAATATATCTAAAAGATTTCCCCAAACCAATACCAGCGGTTAAAAAAGCATCTTTTTTATCTTTCGATAATTGTCGATATACCCAAGAATAGGAGGTATTATTAAAATCGCCACACATAATTTTCTTCTTTTTCCATGAATATTCGTGTTGCAAAATAAGTTCTGTTTGCGATACTTGTTTTTCAAAACCATTGGCTAAACGTTTAAATAATCGTTCGGAATCTTTCTCGCCAAAATATTCTTTTTCAGGATTTATTTTTAGTGATTCTAAATGTACATTATATACTCGAATTGTATCTTGATTTTTAACAATATCGACAAAAATAGTATTGTTCGCACTGTTTTTAAAATTTAAAGAACCTTTGTTGACAATAGGATATCTCGAATAGATAGCAAGCCCGAATTTACTAGCTTTAGATTTGGTTTTAATGTATTTATACGGCAGTTTTATATCTAATAAATCAGAGTGATAAAACTCTTGCATGGCAATAACATCGGGGTTTTGATTGTTTATAAATTCATATATTTTTTGTTCGGTAGTTACTTCGCTTAAATGTTTATAATAATTAAATAAATGCACGTTATAACTCATTATTTTTAAATCATTTGTTAAAACGGTTTCTTTATTTGAAAATTTGACAAGTGGTGGAGATGTAAACCAACCGATTAGCAAAATAAACAAAGAAAGTAAGCTATTTTTATGAAGTTTTAACAACCAGTATATAAAAAATCCAATATTTATAATGATTAATAATGGCACAAATAAGCTAAAAACAGCAACAGCTGGAAGTATTTGAGGTGATATAAAGGCCAAAACGTAGGAAAATAACAATACTGTTGCAAAAACTGAATTGACAAAAAATAGTAATTTATGTATAATTGAATACTTTTTCATTTCCGATTTGTCTTTAAATTTAATTTTTTATAAGCGTATTATATAAAATTTATGAATGTTTTTACTATTTTTAACGTTGTTTGAATAGAAAATCTTTTTCAGCTTTGGTTAGAGTATCGTAGCCTGTTTTACTTATTTTGTCTAAAATTGCGTCAATTTCTTGTTGATTTACAGATTTTTCACTCTTTTTAAGAGTAGTTTTTGTGCTTTTTTTTCCTGATTTATAAACCGTTTTTAATGGTTGCTCTCTTTTATTTTTCTCTTTTCTATTATTTCTATTATTTTGAAAAAAAGTAGTTACTATTTTTTTAAACGGATTCAAAATTTCTAATTCTTTATTGCTGGCTTTTAACACATATAAAAAACCAAATAATGCACCGCCGATATGTGCTAAATGTCCGCCAGCATTTCCTGCTGGTATTTGGAGAACATCGAAAGCTACCCAAATACACGCTAATTTCCATAATTTCACAAAACCAATTAACGGAAATTTTAATTCGTAATTAGGCATATATGTGGCAATTCCTATGAAAATAGCCGAAATTCCTGCTGATGCGCCTAATAAAATACTGGTATCGGCAACTTTTTGTAAGGCAGGAAAAAAATGATAACTCGCCATGAAAATAATCCCTCCAAAAACAGTTCCTAAAAGATAAAAATTCAGCAATTGTTTCGACGTAAAATATTGCTTAAATAAATGTCCGATATAAAATAAGGCAATTAAATTTGATAAAATATGAATAAATCCAGTATGTAAAAATCCGTAGGTAATAATTGTCCAAGGTTTTGATAAAAAATCATCAAAACTAGCAGGCAAAGCAAACCATTTTACTAAAAAATTAGTGTTCGATTCAAATAAAAAACTAAAAGTATTGCTGATAAAAACCAATAAAAATACCGCAAGATTTATATAGATAAGTTGCTCTACAATTCCAGCATTTTTAAATCGATATTTTAAATTTTCAAAATTATTTAACGTATTAAATGTATTCATTCAATATTTTTTTACAAGATACAAGATACTAAATTAAAGTGTTTTAAATTGATTTTTTTTCCAATACCAAGCAATTATAAAACCAATAATTGCACCTCCAATGTGAGCAAAATGTGCAATATTTCCGATAGAATATTTGGTAACTCCAAAGAATACATCACTAGCAATCATGATAGGAATAAAATATTTTGCGGCAATCGGAACAGGGAAAAATATCAAGGCTAATTTAGCATCAGGAAATAGCAATCCGAAGGCAACTAAAATACCGTAAACAGCTCCAGAAGCTCCAACAGCAGGCGTGTGGTACAAACTGTAAAACTCGCTCATCGTTTGGTTGGAAAGTGTAATTAGACTCTCATTATATTGTCCTGTATTTAATAAATTTTTGATGTCAATCGCTGAAATTCCTTGTTCAATTAATTGCTCATAAATTCCGTTAAACTGATAATAATTAACAAGCGTATAAATTAATCCAGCACCAATACCCGCCGAAAAATAAAAGAAAATAAACTTATTTTTCCCCCACATTTGTTCTAACGGCGTACCAAATGCCCACAAAGCATACATATTGAAAAGTAAGTGCATCGTGCTTCCGTGCATAAAAATATGCGTAACATATTGCCAAATTCCAAAGTTTTCATTTTCAGGGTAATGTAATGCGAAAATATTGGTTACATCTAAATTTAAAAGCTGTGGTGCAAAATACATAATCACATTAATGATTATCAAATGCTTAATAGCGTCCGTTATTTTTGGCATATTTATTTATTATTTATTAAAAATAGTATCAATTTCGTTTAATGTTAATGTTTTAAACGTGGGTTTTCCAAAAGGTGAAATAGTTGGTTCTTTACAGCAAAATAAATCATCAACTAAACTTTCTTGCTCTTTATTATTTAGCACCGTTCCTGTTTTGATAGCCAATGATTTCGCAAAAGATTTCGCCATTACATCAAAATGACTAAAACTAGCATCGGGTACTTCTAGTTTAATATCATCTAATAATTCCTCTAAAATTAAAGTGATTTGACTCTCACTAATTGATGTCGGAATCCCACGGATGATAACGCTTTCTTTGGTAAATTCATCGAACATAAAACCAGCACTTTCTAAGTCTGATTTTATGGTGTAAATCATTCCGATATCGGGTTTTGAAAACGAGATATTTACAGGAAATAATAATTGCTGACTACTGGCTTCTTTAACGGTAATATTTTCTAAAAATTCTTCGTATAAAATACGCTGATGTGCCAACGATTGATTAATTAAAACTACGCCAGATTTAATAGAACTTAACAAGTATTTCTTCTGAATTTGAAAAGTTTTCCCTGTTTCTGTTTCTTGATGTATTTCAAAAAGTTGAGATTGTGTCGTATTTTCGATATCCTCTAACGATTGATTATCAATATATAAAGCTTCCCAATCACTGGTATCTTTCTTAAAATTAGATTGATATGTTATCGAATTTGAATTATTAGAATCACTCAATTTACTACTATTTTTAGAATCGTTTGAATAGTCTAAAACTTCCGATTTCGGTTGATAACTTGGCGATGATTTGAATGGATTAAAATTCGGATCTACCGTAATTGGTGGAACAGCTGTTGATTTCGAATGATTTTTATTATAATCATACGGAGTATCCAAACTGGCATCCCTGGTAAAATCGAGCGTAGGGGCAACATTATATTGTCCTAAACTATGTTTAATCGTAGCTCGTAAAATGGCGTATAAAACTTTTTCATTATCGAATTTAACCTCTGTTTTTGTCGGATGTATATTGATGTCAATACTATTTGGAGGCACTTCTAAATATAGAAAATAAGAAGGATGCGCACCATTTTCGAGCAATCCTTCAAAGGCATTTACCACGGCATGATTTAAATACGAACTTTTAATAAAGCGATTGTTTACAAAAAAGTATTGTTCGCCTCTTTTTTTCTTAGCAAATTTGGGTTTTGTTATAAAACCTTTGATAGAAATGATATCGGTTTGTTCAGAAATTGGCACTAATCGTTCATTCATTTTGTTTCCAAAAATAGCGACAATTCGTTTGCGTAAATTGCTTTTTTTCAGATGATAAACCTCTGTTGTATTATGGTGTAATGAAAATGAAATATCAGGATGTACTAACGCAATTCGTTGAAATTCTTCTATAATATGACGAGTTTCAATCGTTTCTGATTTTAAAAAATTTCGACGTGCAGGAATATTATAAAATAGGTTTTTAACAGATATGCTTGTACCTTTTGGAGTTATAATATTTTCTTGATTTACAATAGTGCTTCCTTCAATTTTTATGAAAGAACCTATTTCTTGATGTTCTTGTTTTGTTTTGAGTTCGACATGCGCAATCGCAGCGATAGAGGCTAAAGCTTCGCCACGAAATCCTTTAGTATGTAAATTAAATAAGTCTTGTGCGTTTTTAATTTTTGAAGTTGCATGCCGTTGAAAACTTAAATGAGCATCGTTGGCAGTCATTCCTTTACCGTCATCAATTACTTGAATTAATGTTTTTCCAGCGTCTTTTATTAGGAGTTTAACAGCAGTAGCACCCGCATCAATAGCGTTTTCAATTAATTCTTTAACGACTGATGCAGGGCGTTGTACTACTTCACCCGCAGCAATTTGGTTCGCAACATGATCGGGTAATAATTGTATAATATCAGACATTAGTTATTTTTAGATAAAAAGATGGAAAGGTCGAAATCGATAAAAAATAAGAATAAAACTAAAAAAAATGCCACTAAAATTAGAATCGTACTGTTAAAACCACCATTTTCAGAATTTTTAAATTCATCAATAGCATCTGTAAATTTACCTTTTATGCCTTTTGATTTTCCAACGGTTGTACGAAATTCATCAAATTTATGTTTTACTTGATACGGATTTCCGTCCCCTTTGTAGTAAGTAGGCTTGTAGTTAAATTTTTTATTTTCTTTTTTAATAAATCCCATAGCACATTGCTTCTTTTTGAATACTGTAATACTTTTGAAGTGTAACAAAAATTACACCAAATTAAGACGAAATTCAAAGTTACTCAATTATCAATTAATCGTCAAAAATTAAGGATAAATTAACGTTAAAAAAGAGCCAAAATGTACTACATTCTGACTCTTTTTCCTTTATTTTTTGTTTAAATAAGATTTCTTATCAGTCGTTTTTTTGTAAAACGTTGAATTGAATGAATCGCTAAAAAAAAGCTAAAAATTCACTAAAAATAGTTTAAAATATCTTGATATAATTAAAAACCTAAAGAACTTATTGGTTTATCGATGTTTTTAAGTGCTGCCATTTTAATCGCTGCAATAGCACATTCAATACCTTTGTTTCCTAGTTTTCCTCCAGAACGGTCTAAAGATTGTTGCTTTGTATTATCGGTTAAAACACAGAATATCACAGGAACATCATATTTAATGTTTAAATCGACAATACCTTGTGTAACACCTTCACAAACAAAATCAAAATGTTTTGTTTCTCCTTGAATTACGTTTCCAATAGCAATAATTGCATCTACTTTTTGAGATTCAATCATTTTTTTACATCCGTAAACAAGTTCAAAACTTCCTGGAACATCCCAAGAAGTGATGTTATTTTCTTGAGCTCCACAATCTAAAAAAGCATCAATCGCTCCTTTGTGTAAGTTTCCTGTAATTTCAGGATTCCACTCTGAAACAACAATCCCAAATCGAAAAGATTTCGCATTTGGGATCGTTGCTTTATCATAATAAGATAAATTTGTTGTTGCCATTATTGCGCGTATTTTGCACTATTGATATATTTTTCAATATCCTTACCTTGATCGGTACTAGCGTATTTTTCTTTAATTTTTGTATATAATTTTTCAGCAGTTTTATATTCTTTTAAAGTCATGGCAGTTTGTGCCGCTTTAAATAAGAATAAAGGCGCTGTAAAGTCATTACTTTTCTTTTTAGCTGCTTTTTGATAATAAGCTAAGGCATCTTCTGGTTGATTAATATCAGCAAAAGCATCGCCAATTGCTCCTAAAGCAGTTGCTCCTAATAATTCATCTTCGGAATCAAAATCACTTAAATACGAAATCGCTTCTTGATATTTTTTAATTTTTAAATATGAAATACCTGCATAATAATTTGCTAAATTTCCTGCTTTTGTACCGCTAAATTTATCAGCAATATCGGTAAAACCATATTTTCCATCACCACCATTTAATCCGATGTTATATAAAGAATCTGCTGCAACACCAGCTGATTTCTCTGCTTTGTCAAAGAATGTTCTTGGATATGCTAACTCATTCGAAGCTTCCTTTTGATTTGGTTCTGAAATGAATGAAGTATAGGCTAAATATCCTAAAATTAAAGCCGCGATTGTTATCAATCCATAAAATAAAGATTTGCTATTTTTCTCAATCCATTGCTCTGATTTATTTGCCGTATCATCTAAAGTATTAAATACTTCAGCCGTGGTACTTTGCGATTCATCAAAGTTCTCTTCAACTTCTTCTACAATCTTTTCTTTTTTAGGTTTGTATCCTCTTTTTTTGTATGTAGCCATAATTGCTTAAAAATTTGTGGAACAAAAATAGCTTTTTAAATTGGATTTTAAAAATTGATTTTTTCGCTAAAAAAAACATAATTTGCAGGTTCTTTTTTGAAACAATTTTCAGTATGTATTTGCAAAAATTATCATTGGTAAACTTTAAGAATATTGAAACGCAATCGTTTGATTTTCAGCAGAAAATAAACTGTTTTGTGGGCGATAATGGCGTTGGAAAAACCAATGTGTTAGATGCTATTTATTATTTGTCGTTTGCAAAAAGTTACTTTAATTCGGTTGCTGGACAAAATATTCGTCATGGGCAAGATTTTTTTATGATTGAAGGAACCTATCAATTAGGCGATAGAAATGAGAAAATTTTATGTTCTTTAAAAAGAGGTCAGAAAAAAATATTAAAAAGAAACGATAAAGCTTACGAAAAATTCTCGGAACATATCGGGCAATTGCCGTTGGTTATTATTTCGCCTGCCGATAGAAATTTAATTGTAGAAGGCAGTGAAACCCGCCGAAAATTTATAGATGGCGTTATTTCTCAACAAGATAAAAAATACTTACAAAGTTTAATTTCGTATAATAAAATTATCAGTCAGCGAAATGCGTTGTTAAAATATTTTGTTGCAAACAGAATATTTGATGCCTTAAATTTAAAAGTATATGATGCGCAATTAATCGAATTAGGAATGATTATTTATCAAAAGAGAAAAGACTTTTTAGAAGAATTTGTACCGATTTTTAATGAAAAACATCAAATAATTTCAGGAGCAAAAGAAAAAGTGAATTTACGCTATAAAAGTCAATTACATGAAACTTCTTTAGCCGATTTATTAACGCAAAGTTTATCGAAAGATAGAATGTTACAATATACGTCATCGGGGATTCATAAAGATGATTTGAATTTTGAAATTGGCGAATATCCTATTAAAAAATTTGGATCGCAAGGACAACAAAAATCGTATTTAATCGCTTTGAAATTAGCACAATTCGAATTTATTAAAAAACAATCAAACGTAACGCCGATTTTATTATTAGATGATATTTTTGATAAATTAGACGAAAATCGAGTCGCACAAATTGTCGCTTTGGTAAATAATGACGCTTTTGGACAAATTTTTATAACTGATACACATTTTGACAGAACCGAAAATGTACTTAAAAATAGTAATCAAGAATATCAAATTTTTAATTTATAATATAAATTTTAAAAAAGTATGGCAAAACGAGAAAATGATAGTTTTTCAATTAAAGATTTATTAGGAAGTTATATTAAAGAAGGAAATTTAAACAAAGGTTTTCAGAAAATTCACATTCACGAAGCTTGGGAAAAGTTAATGGGCGCTGGAGTTGCGTCTTATACTAGTGAAGTGAAACTACAAAACGGAACGTTAATTGTTCGTTTGACATCGTCTGTTTTAAGAGAGGAATTAAATTATGGAAAAGAGAAAATAATCCGAATGATAAACGAAGAAATTGGCGAAAATTTAATCAAAAAAATAATGTTGGTGTAATCCCACGATTTGTAGAGACGCGATGCATCGCGTCTCTACGTAACCTATATTGGGTTTATTTTATGTTTTTAATATCTATATAAAAATTTTCATCCACCGTAATTTTAGCCGCTATTTTATCCGAAGAAACTATTGTTTTTTGCCAATTTTTAGTAGGATTTAATTGTTGAGTTTTTTTATCAACCAAAATATTTATAGGCATATTAAAACCTTCAATAACATTCTTCCATCGATATGAAATTTCATTGTTTTTAACTTTATATTCAAAAATAGGAATTTTAATGGTTCGTAAATACTGATCAAAAATACAAGATAAATCTAAGCCTGATTGTGCTATTAAATAATTTTCAACCTGTTTGGTTGTTACTGTTTTATGATAAAAAACCGAATTCAAACCACGTAAAATTTGTCGCCATTTTTCATCATTATTAAGCAAGGTTCTAATGGTATGCAACATATTTGCACCTTTATAATACATATCGCCAGAACCTTCGCTGTTTACATCATATTGTCCAATAATTGGAATATCATTTTTGATGTTTTTTCGAGTTCCTATAATATATTCTTTGGATGCTTTTCTACCGTAGTAATAGTCTAAAAATAAGCTTTCAGAATAGGCGGTGAAACTTTCATGAATCCACATATCTGCAATATCTTTATTGGTAATATTATTGGCAAACCATTCATGTCCCGATTCGTGAATAATAATAAAATCGAATTGTAAACCCCAGCCAGTTCCTGATAAATCACGTCCTAAATATCCGTTTTCAAAATTATTTCCATACGTAACCGAACTTTGATGTTCCATACCTAAATAAGGCGCTTCTACGAGTTTGTATCCATCTTTATAAAAAGGATATTTCCCAAACCAATGTTCGAAAGCTTTCATCATTTTAGGAGCTTCTTTAAACTGCTTTTTTGCTTTTGATAAATTATCTTGTAACACATAATAATCCATATTTAAAATACCCGCTTCACCGTTATATTTTTCAGAAAAATGTACATAATTACCAATATTTATATTGACGCCATAATTATTAATCGGATTATCGACAAACCAATGATAGGTTTTTGTACCGTCATTATGTTGCTCGATATTGCGTAATTTTCCGTTAGAAATATCCATCAAATTTTTAGGAACACGCACGCTAATTGCCATGCTATCCACTTCATCATACATATGATCTTTGTTTGGCCACCAAACACTTGCACCTAATCCTTGGCAAGAAGTGGCAACAAAATGATTCCCATTCTTATCTTTTTTCCAGGTAAAACCACCATCCCAAGGTGCATTTTTTGCAACTTTTGGGTGTCCTTTATAATAAATATCCAAAGAATTAACAGCGCCTATTTTTTGAGTTTCTTTCAAATGAATAAAATGTGCATTTCCTTGATGAGTTACTTTTAATTCTCTGCCATTTTGAACAACTTTCGTGATTTTTAAAGGCGCTTGTAAATCAATTTGTAATACATTATGTGGTTTTAAAACGGTGTATTGTACCGTGTTTTTTCCTTGGATAAATTTTTTATCAGGATTCACAGCAATATCTAAATGATAATACATCAAGTTCCACCAAACTCTTTCGGGTGTTATTGTTCCTCGCAAACTGTCTTGATGTGTGAAGTTTTTACTATGTTCAAACAGCGATGTTTGTGCGAATATAGTATTACTGATTATCAGAAAAAAAGCGCTTATAATTATTTTTTTATTCATTATAAAGTTGTTATTAAATAAGGATTACAAATATAAGTGTTTAATTTTTTTGTTTACCAGAATGAATTATGGCTAATTATAGCGAACTTTTCTGATATTTGTATAAAATTTAATAAATGTCAAAAGTCGTATTAATAACAGGCGCATCTTCAGGAATCGGAAAAGCGGTTGCTACTTATTTGCATCATAAAAAGTATATCGTTTACGGAACAAGCAGAAATCCCGAAGGTTTAAAATTACCTTATAAAATGGTGGCTTTAGATGTTACAAAACCAGTAACAATACAAGAAGCTATTCAAAGTATTCTTCAAAAAGAAGGTAGAATAGATGTGTTAATAAACAATGCAGGAAAAGGAATAACAGGGTCGATTGAAGATACGCCAACCGATGAAATGCGTGCGAATTTTAACACGAATTTCTTTGGCACTATTGATGTTATCAAGGCTGTTTTGCCACAAATGCGCCAACAAAAATCGGGTGTTGTTATTAATTTAACATCCATCGCAGGTTATATGGGATTGCCTTTTAGGGGGATTTATTCGGCAAGTAAAGGTGCTTTAGAACTCGTTACAGAAGCCATTAGTATGGAGGTGAAAAGTTTTGGAATTAAGGTAATAAATGTAGCACCTGGTGATTTTGCCACCAATATTGCCGCAGGAAGATATCATACGCCAGTATATGAAAAATCGGCTTATAAAGAAAAATATGCCGAAAATTTAGCTTTAATGGACGGGCATGTGTCATCAGGAATGAATCCTGAAATAATGGCAAAGGCATTGCATGAAATTATAGAACATAAAAATCCTAAAATACATTACAAAATAGGTGGTTTTATGGAAAAATTCTCCATCGTTCTAAAACGAATACTACCTGATAAAATGTATCAAAAACTATTAATGAATCATTATAAATTATAGCTAAATTATAAATAAATTGTAAATTTGTAAGCAATATTCTGTAAAGTCAAAAAATCGCTTTTAATTAAAATTAATTTAACCATATAACATATATATAGATGAAATTTTTTATAGACACTGCTAATTTAGCACAAATAAAAGAAGCACAAGCGTTAGGAATTTTAGATGGTGTAACGACCAATCCATCTTTAATGGCAAAAGAAGGAATTACAGGCGAACAAAATATTATCAATCATTACAAAGAAATTTGTAAATTGGTAGAAGGTGATGTTTCTGCTGAGGTTATTTCAACTAATTTTGACGGAATGGTAAAAGAAGGAGAGGCGTTAGCTGCTTTAAATCCTCAAATCGTGGTAAAATTACCAATGATAAAAGATGGAATTAAAGCGTGTAAATATTTTTCATCAAAAGGAATTAAAACAAATGTAACACTTGTTTTTTCAGCAGGTCAGGCGTTATTGGCGGCCAAAGCAGGAGCAACGTATGTATCGCCATTTATTGGTCGTTTAGATGATATTTCAACAGATGGATTAAATTTAATCTCTGAAATCCGTTTAATTTATGATAATTATAATTTTGAAACACAAATTTTAGCGGCATCTGTACGTCACACGATGCACATTATTGATTGTGCAAAATTAGGTGCCAATGTAATGACAGGACCTTTAAGTGCAATCGAAGGATTGTTAAAACATCCTTTAACAGACATCGGTTTGGCAAAATTTTTAGAAGATTATAAAAAAGGAAACTAAAAGAAAAAACTAAGTATTATCGCAAGATTATTGCCATAATATTAATTTTTTAGCATAAAATGTCATTTTGAAGTAATTCTTTAAAATGACATTTTTTTAAATTAAAGTAAGATGTATCCAAAAAAAGAACTCGCACAATTAGTTATTTCAGCATGTCATCAATTTCATATTGATACCGTTATTATTTCGCCAGGTTCAAGAAACGCACCGCTGACTATTGGGTTTTCAAATCATCCAAAAATAGAAACATTAAGTGTTGTTGATGAGCGTTGTGCCGCTTTTTTTGCCTTAGGAATCGCTCAGCAAAAGCGAAAACCTGTGGCTATGATTTGTTCTTCAGGCTCTGCATTATTAAATTATTATCCCGCCATAGCGGAGGCTTTTTATAGCAATATTCCGCTGGTGGTAATTTCTGCGGATAGACCCAAACATTTAATCGATATTGGCGATGGACAAACCATCCGTCAGGAAAATGTGTTTGAAAATCATGTATTATTTTCGGCAAATTTAACAGAATCGACCAATAAATCGGGCAATCAGTTTATTCAAAATAAAACCTTAGTAAGTAAAGCCTTGCAAATTGCAATTTCAAAAAAAGCACCGGTACATATTAATGTTCCTTTTGACGAGCCTTTGTATGAAACTGTTGATGATTTAAAAATGATTGATTTTTCTGAAAATTTAGAAGAAAACAATCAAAATACTAATTTTCAAGATGCTAAAAATTATCAGAAATTAATAGAAATTTGGAATACATCTTCTAAAAAAATGATTTTAGTAGGAAGTCATTTCCCTGAGGATGAATTGCAAGCTGTTTTAACTGATTTAGCGGATAATCAGTCTGTTTTAGTTTTTACAGAAACGACTTCAAATTTATATCATTTAAAATTTATCAACAGCATTGATAAATTGATTATTCCTTTAAACGAAGCTGATTTTTCGGCATTGCGTCCAGCGGTTTTAATTACTTTGGGAGGAATGGTTATTTCTAAGAAAATAAAGCAATTTTTGCGAAAATATACACCTGAAAATCATTGGCATATCGATGAATTTAAACCCATGGATACCTATCAATGTTTATCGGAATTTGTGCAAGAGAAACCCGTATATTTTTTGCGAAAATTAGCAAATCAGCAAGAAAATAAAGTAAGTGAATTAGCAGAAATCAGCAATATTTATCAACAAAAATGGCTGGTTAAAAAGCAAGAACGACATCAAAAACATCAACAATATTTAGCAAATTGTGAATATTCCGATTTAAAAGTATTTGAAACCGTTTTAAAAGCAATTCCTAACAATTCACAGCTTCAAATTAGCAACAGTTCTATAATCAGGTATTCACAATTATTTGATACCAATAAAACCTTGCAAATATTTTGCAATAGAGGTACAAGCGGGATTGACGGAAGTACAAGCACGGCAATCGGAGCGGGATTTGCAACAAAAACCATCAAAAAAACAACTTTTATTACAGGAGATTTAAGTTTTTTTTACGATAGCAACGCTTTATGGAACACTAATATTCCTACAGATTTTAGAATTATTATAATAAATAATGCTGGTGGCGGAATTTTCAGGTTTATCCCTGGACCATCGACTACAAATGCCACAAATTATTTTGAAACGCCACATCATTTAACGGCGGAACATTTGGCAAAAATGTATGATTTTGAATATACAGCTATTTCAAATTTAGAAGAATTAACAACAGAATTGAACGGATTGAATGATTTTTATGCGGAATCTGGGAAGCCAAAAATAATGGAGGTTTTTACTCCGAAAGAAATAAATGACGTAGTTTTAAAGAACTATTTTAAAAACTTATAAAATGGAATTACAAGACGGATTATACGAAGACTCACAAGAAAATTCACAAAACGAATTGCAAAACGATTCACAATGTGGTTTACAAGAAGGAGATCAGATAAATTTGAAAATAGTGGAGCAAACACCTTTAGGGTACAATGTTTTAATTGATGATGAATTTGACGGTTTGTTGTTTAACAGTGAAGTATATCAAGATATTGAAGAAGGTATGGAAACCTATGGATACGTTAAAAAAATACGAGATGATGGTAAAATAGATGTGTCGTTACGTCCACAAGGTTTTAGAAACGTAATTGACAGCGATGCCGATGTAATTATGCGTAAATTAGATGAAAAAGGTTTTTTAATGCTTACTGATAAAAGCTCGCCAGAATCAATTAAATTTCGTTTACAGATGAGTAAAAAGGCTTTTAAAAGAGCTATCGGTGGTTTGTATAAAGATAAAAAAATTGAGCTAAAAGAAGATAGAATTGAATTAATTAAATAATTTTAATTCCAATATTTTTCAATATTCTTTTAAGCTTATTTTATATAAAAAAACCGCTATCATTTATTTTTAAATAAAAAGATAGCGGTTTTTTTTTGATGAAAATTTTATTGATTATTCAGCTTCATTATTTTGGTCTGAATTTTCATCGATATTTTCATTATTTTCATTGTCTTGAGGAGTTTCTTCAAAGTTTTCTTCAGGGAGAGTTTCGTCTTTCGGTTGGCTGTTTTTTAAATCCGTTACTCGTTTTATATTTTCGTAAAAAGCTGTTGCATTCGGATCAGAAGGTCCCATTTTACCAAACGCCGCTTTATAGTAAAACTCCGCTTTTTCGTAATCCTTTCCTAATTCATGATACTTTCCAATATAGAAATCACCAATATGTGAATTTGGATATTTTATCATTACAAAATCACCTAAAACACGCAAATAATCGCCGTCTTGTTTGTCAATAACAATTCCTTCAATCGCAAAAATATCATCTAAACGAACATTCAAATTCGAACCATATAAATATTGAATGTCTAAATATTTTTGTTCTACATATTTTATCGCTTCTAAAGGATCTAAATCTTTAATTTTTGCTTCAAATTCACTTTTGGTGATTTTAGCATACAAATAAAACATCTTTTCAAAAGCTCGTGGAATCGTTTCTCCAATTACCGATAAATAACTCGGAGAATTTTCAAAAGTATCAAAAGTAATGTGCATATTTTTAGCATCAAAAGATGTTAAAAAAGTACCAATTTCTGTAAATCGATCCTGTTGTTCTTCGTTGATATATTTTTTATTATTACTGGTGTATAAAAAATAAGAATTATCTTTTTGACCCAATCTGGCTAAAGAATAAGATTGAATTGTTCGAGCACTGAACTTTGTAAATTCAGGCGTAATACAAATAAAAGCATTGAAAATAGGCTCAATATCTCTTAAAAAATAAGTGCTAAAATTAGCCGCTTTTCCCTGAGATGCAATGGTTAAGAAAGGTGAAGTTCTGTAATTTAATTCCATATAAGGAATCAATTCTTTTTTGATGAATTTTTGAAATCGTTTCGCACTTTCTGTTAATGCGTTGTTTGATGGAATAATTGAAATATCTTTTTTATAAGTGTTTTTCATGTCAATTCCAACAACGATTTGACGTGGAGCTTTGTCGCTATTTGCATATAATTTAGCGTTTCCAACGTACATATCAAAAAGATATTGATCGCCTAAAATAATGGCTAAAGGATATTTTACAGCTTGTTCTTTGTCGTAATTTTCAGGAATATAAATTTTGACACTTCTACCATTTTTAAAGAAGGCAGAATTAATATTATCGGTAATTACTTTTTGTGAAAAAAGACTAGTGCTTATCAGTAAAGTAACTAAAAAAAAGAGTTGTTTCATGATTATTTTTTAATTTTTTCTTGATTATTTTTTGATTATTTTTAAGCGATTTCTTCAGGCGTTATATTATATCCTTCAAATATAGAAAAGAAAACAAAGTTATATACAAAGTTATAAACAAAGTTTTTATGTTATTTTTGTTGTACTTACAAACGTTAATAGTTTTAAATTATGATAGAACCTCAATGGAAAGTTGCCAAAGAGTATGAAGATATTACTTATAAAAAGTCGCACAATGTAGCAAGAATAGCATTTAATCGCCCCGATATACGTAATGCTTTTCGTCCACACACGACTTCTGAATTATTAGATGCTTTTCAAGATGCACACGAAGACACGAATATAGGAGTCGTATTATTATCGGCAGAAGGTCCTTCTTCAAAAGATGGAATTTGGAGTTTTTGTTCTGGAGGCGATCAAAATGCCCGTGGCGAAAAAGGCTATGTTGGTAAAGATGGCTATCATCGTTTAAATATTTTAGAAGTACAGCGTTTGATTCGTTTTATGCCAAAAGCCGTAATTTGTGTTGTTCCAGGTTGGGCAGTTGGTGGCGGACATAGTTTACACGTAGTTTGCGATTTAACCTTGGCAAGTAAAGAACACGCCATTTTTAAACAAACTGATGCTGATGTAACGTCTTTTGATGCAGGATACGGTTCAGCATATTTAGCGAAAATGGTCGGGCAGAAAAAAGCTCGTGAAATTTTCTTTTTAGGAAGAAATTATTCAGCGCAAGAAGCGTATGAAATGGGAATGGTAAACGCCGTAATTCCACATGATGAACTAGAACAAACTGCTTTCGATTGGGCGCAAGAAATTTTAGAGAAATCGCCGACATCAATAAAAATGTTAAAATTCGCGATGAATTTAACCGATGACGGCATGGTCGGACAACAAGTATTTGCTGGGGAAGTTACCCGTTTAGCCTATATGACAGAAGAAGCAAAAGAAGGACGTGATGCTTTTTTAGAGAAAAGAAAACCGAATTTCCCTAAAACTTGGATACCATAAATGAGCATTTTTTAGAAGTTTTTAAATCAAAAGAAGATTATCGTTATGCTGAATTTATTTCAGCATCGCACAAGGCTAAGAACTGTGGCAAATTAGGATGAGAAACTGAAATAAATTCAGTTTGACGGATTCGATTTCCTATTTTTTTCTACTATATTTTTTTTGATAAACTTTAAACAGGCTTTAAATAATTGATAAATAAATAATTATAATTAGTTATGAAAATAATTTGTATCGGGCGTAATTATGCCAAACATATCGAAGAATTGGCAAATGAAAAACCAGAAAGTCCTGTTGTTTTTCTAAAACCAGATTCTGCAATTCTTCCGAAGAAAATGCCTTTTTTTATACCGCCTTTTTCTGATGATATTCAGTATGAAGTGGAGGTTCTAGTGAAAATAAATAAAGTAGGAAAACATATTTCATCAAAATTTGCTCATAAATATTATGATGAAATAGGTTTAGGAATTGATTTTACAGCCCGCGATGTACAAGCAACATGTAAAGCAAAAGGATTGCCTTGGGAAAAAGCAAAAGCCTTTGACGGAAGTGCCGTTATTGGTAATTTTTATCCGAAGGAAGAATTTAATTTAGAAAGTATTTCTTTTCAATTACATAAAAATAACCAAGTAGTTCAGGATGGAAATTCCGAAACGATGCTTTGGAAAATTGATGAATTAATTAGTTATGTATCACAATATTTCACCTTGAAAAAAGGCGATGTTATTTTTACAGGAACGCCAGCAGGTGTTGGAAAAGTAGAAGAAAATGATGTGTTAACAGGAATTATTAATTCAAAACAAGCTTTTGAAATTAAAATAAAATAAATAAATCCCGCTTTATGCGGGATTTATTATGAAAAAAAGAGAACAAGAAAGGACAAAAGAAACAGGACAAGAAAGAAGTAAGAAACATAAATGAAAAAGATACAGAATAAGAGTGTAAATGCAGAAATAATAACCATTGGAGATGAAATTCTAATCGGTCAAATTGTGGATACCAATTCACAATGGATTGGGCAGGAATTAAATAAAATTGGCGTTTCGGTTTATCAAATTTCTTCTATTCAAGATGAAAGAAAACATATTTTAAACGCCTTAAAAGAAGCCGAAAAAAGAGCAGATATCGTAATTATTACAGGAGGTCTTGGACCAACAAAGGATGATATCACCAAAAAAACAATAGCCGAATATTTTAAAGATGACCAAATTGTTGAATATCCTCAAGTAATTGAACACATCAAACAGTTGTTTGAAAAAGTAAAGCACCCGTTTAATGAGGTTCAGAAATATCAAGCACAATTGCCTTCAAAAGCAACTTTGTTAATGAATGAATTTGGAACAGCTCCAGGAATGTGGTTTTACGAAAATAATACTGTTTTTGTATCATTACCCGGTGTTCCATACGAAATGAAAGGACTTATAACCAATGAAGTATTGCCTAAAATTCAGCAAAAATATAAATTACCATACATAATACACACTACTATTATGACCGTTGGCGTGGGAGAAAGTGTTATCGCCGAACGGATTGAAGATTGGGAAAATAATTTACCGATACATATTAAAGTAGCTTATTTGCCATCTTTTGGAAAAGTTCGATTGCGAATATCAGCAAAAGGAAATGACAAAGAAATTCTTGAAAATGAAATTTCAACAAAAATAATAGCATTAAAAAACTTAATTTCAGATATTATTGTAGGGTATGATACGGATGCTTCTATTGAAAAAAGAGTAGGAGATTTATTAAGTATCAAAAATAAAACAGTAAGCACTGCCGAGAGTTTAACAGGAGGGAAAATAGGCGCTTCGTTGGTTGCGATAGCAGGTTCTTCAGCGTATTTTAAAGGTGGGTTTATTACTTATACTGCCGAATTAAAACAGCAATTACTAGGTGTTTCAAAGCAAAGAATACAAGAGTTTAGCGTTGTTAGTGAACAAGTTGCTAAAGAAATGGCAATGGGTTGTTTGAATAAATTACAAACAGATTATGCTATCGCAGTAACAGGAAATGCAGGACCCACGACTGATGTTACAGACAAAAATGTAGGAGTCGTTTATATCGCAATTGCTACAAAAAATGCCACGAAAAATAATGTTGAGGTGCACGAGTTTAATTTTGGACAACCAAGAGAAAAAGTTATCAATAGAACCGTAACAAAAGCTTTAGAGTTATTAATGATGTCAATTCAAAAATAACACAAGAAACTTACAAGTAATTTTTTTAACTTTTTTTGTTCTAATTAAAAATATTTATGTATTTTTGCCGTCAGTTACGCTTCCAGTAGGTTAGATGCTTAACCTCTAGGTTAGAATACAAAAAATAAATAAAATAAGAATTTAAACGAGTTTTTTTGTGCAATCAATATATTTGCGTAAATTTGCACCTCGTTTAGAAATAATACTAAAAACTGTCAAGAAGATGTCTAGAGTTTGTGAACTTACAGGAAAAAAAGCAATGGTTGGGAACAATGTTTCTCACGCATTAAATAGAACTAAAAGAAAATTTAACGCTAATTTAATGACTAAGCGTTTCTTTATCCCAGAAGAAGATAAGTGGATTACACTTAAAGTATCTGCTTCTGCATTAAAAAATATTAATAAAAAAGGAATCTCTGCTGTGATTAAAGACGCTAGAGAGAATGGTTTCTTAACTAAATAATTCCTTACTTAGATAAAACTTCACAGAGATGGCAAAAAAAGGAAACAGAGTTCAGGTTATATTAGAATGTACTGAACACAAAGCAACTGGTTTACCAGGAACTTCACGTTATATTACTACAAAGAACAAAAAAAACACTCCTGATAGAATGGAATTAAAGAAATTTAATTCAATCTTAAAGAAGATGACAGTTCATAAAGAAATTAAATAATTAAAAGTTTTTTTAAAACTTTAATAAACCATAGAACATGGCAAAGAAATCAGTAGCATCGTTACAAACAGGAGCGAAAAGATTAACTAAAGCAATCAAAATGGTAAAGTCTCCAAAAACAGGAGCTTATACATTCGTTGAAGCAATTATGGACCCTGCACAAGTAAATGATTTTATCAAGAAAAATTAATACTTGTTTATAAAATATATAAAAGCTACTTTCATAAGAGAGTAGCTTTTTTTTTGTGCTAAAAATTGTATATTGACACCTCCAAGTAATCAGGTAAGTATGACAATTTGACTATATAATATAGTTTGGTATAGTTTTCACCCTATATAAATGATTGTAAAATTTAACTATGAGTTTTTTTAAGAAAATCTTCTCGAGAGAGAAAAAAGAAACATTAGACAAAGGACTAGAAAAAACAAAAACAAGTTTTTTCTCTAAATTATCGAAAGCCGTTGCAGGGAAAGCAAAAGTAGATGCTGCTGTTTTAGATAACTTAGAAGAAGTATTAGTTTCTTCGGATGTTGGTGTAGCTACTACACTAAAAATTATTGATAGAATTGAAGCTCGAGTTGCTAGAGATAAATATGTAGGTACTGATGAATTAAACCAAATTCTTAGAGATGAAATTGCGGGATTATTATCAGAAACAAATACAAAAGATGCTACCGAATTTACTGTTCCAACAAACAATAAACCTCATGTAATAATGGTCGTTGGTGTCAATGGTGTTGGTAAAACAACGACGATTGGTAAGTTAGCATCGCAGTTTAAAAAGCAGGGTTTAAAGGTTGTTCTTGGAGCTGCAGATACCTTTAGAGCTGCCGCAATTGATCAATTACAAGTTTGGGCAGATAGAACTGATGTACCAATTATTCGTCAAGAAATGGGATCTGATCCTGCATCTGTAGCATTTGATACGGTGAAATCTGGCGTAAATCAAAATGCCGATGTTATTATTATTGATACCGCTGGTCGTTTGCATAACAAAGTTAATTTAATGAATGAATTAACAAAAATTAAACGTGTAATGCAAAAAGTGATACCTAATGCACCGCATGAAGTATTATTAGTTTTAGACGGTTCAACAGGACAAAATGCTTTTGAACAAGCAAAACAGTTTACAAAAGCCACAGAAGTAACTTCTTTAGCAGTAACAAAACTTGACGGAACAGCAAAAGGTGGTGTGGTTATCGGTATTTCTGATCAATTTCAGATTCCAGTAAAATATATCGGAGTTGGCGAAGGAATTGACGATTTACAAGTATTTAATAAACACGAATTTGTAGATTCTTTCTTTAAATAAAAAATATAAAATAGATTTTTTTAATATTAAAAATACAAAGAAACTCCCAATTTGGGAGTTTTTTTGCTTGTATATTATTGTAAATATAGTTAATAACTAATTAAAATTTTAAATGTATGATTTAATTTATAGATATTTAAATTATCCTCAAAGGCATTTTTTACTTCTAATAATTTATTTTCAAGTTCAATTATTTTTTGTTCTATTTTAGTTGCATCACCAATATTTTTACTTTTTTGTAAAACATCTTTCAAATCAAGCTGATAAAGTGTAAATATTGAAGCGTATTCTTTGCTTAAAGATTCAATTTCATCTCTAATAAACTTTGCCTGATTTAACGCATAATTTGGATAAATCAATTTATTATCGCTTAAATGAGCACTGTAAGAAATTGGTTTTGCATCAATTATTTGTGCTACTTTTTGCTGTACAATATTTTTAGTATAATACCTATTTATCAATTGTGTTAAGGAGGTTTTTTTGTCTTTTTCTGATATCATATTTGGGCTTAACGTATTTGAACGCTCGGTAGTATATTGAGTTAATAATAATACCAATCCTTTTTTTCTGACATCTAAAGTTCTTAAATTTTGTTCAAAATTTACTTGACATTTTGCCAAACCTTCATAATGTTCTAAATATACTTTTAATGATTTTTTTAATTCAACAATATGATTTATAGATACATTTTTATCTTTTATAGCATTTCCAATCACTAAATCAACAATAGATTTAATTGAATTAACAATCGGCATGGCGCTACTTATTGTCTTGGTTATTGGCGATTTTATGATATTATCAACAAAAAGCAAAAACTTAGATTTTTTAATTCCATTGATTTTACTCTTTCCTTTAAAAATATTTTTTTCGATAATAATAGCAATTTGATTCGATAATGAAAAACCTAATTCCGCATTTTCAGGATTGTTTAAACTTGAAATTTTAGTAAGATAATCACTTGTTGCATCTAGTTGTTTGATGGCATTTAAACTCGCATTTGCTGCAAAAACAAAATCAGTGGTATTGACTATTTTATTTTTTCGTTGCTGTAATTGTTTTTTTAAACTAAAAAGCTCGGCATCAGTTAAGTTCTTTATTTTCAGATTATTAGATTCCATTAGTTCTTCAAAATTTTGAACTTTTAATACAATTGTATCTAATTTTTCTTTGGTATTTAATACATCAAAATAATTTTTATAAATAATATTGATAGAATCTTTGAACGTTTGCCCATGTACATTCGAAGATGAAATAATGATGATAATAAGTAATATTTTATTCATGCTGATTAATCGTTACAGATTTAACTGATTTTAAAGTATCAGCAAAAATACAAATTTATCAAAAATGAAATTAACAGTTATTTAATTAAAATGAACCTCAAATTTTTAAGCTTTTAATTTTTACAAACTTGTTGTTTAAACAGTATCTTTGCAACCTAAATTTTTATAGTACAATGCGCACAAAATCACCAAAGCAGAATAAAATCAACGTAGTAACCTTAGGATGTTCTAAAAACATTTACGATAGTGAAATTTTAATGGGACAATTAAAAGCCAATGGTAAAAACGTGGTTCATGAAGATCCTGAAGATGATGGTAATATTGTTGTTATCAATACTTGCGGTTTTATCGGAAAAGCCAAAGAAGAAAGTATTGATACCATTTTGCATTACGCACAACGTAAAGAAGCAGGTGAAATAGACAAAGTTTTTGTTTCTGGATGTTTGAGCGAACGCTATAAACCCGATTTAGAAAACGAAATTAAAAATGTAGATCAGTATTTTGGTACACACGAATTGCCAGAATTATTGAAAGTTTTAGAGGCAGATTATAAGCATGAATTAATCGGAGAGCGTTTAACAACGACGCCAAAACATTACGCGTATTTAAAAATTGCCGAAGGTTGCGATCGTCCGTGTTCATTTTGTGCAATTCCTTTAATGCGAGGAAAACATAAATCGACACCGATTGAAGATATTATTATTGAAGCGACTAAATTAGCCGAAAAAGGAATTAAAGAATTGATGTTAATCGCACAAGATTTAACCTATTACGGATTAGATATTTATAAAAAACGTGCTTTAGCCGATTTATTAAAAGAATTAGTTAAAGTTGATGGAATCGAGTGGATTCGTTTACATTATGCTTTTCCTTCAGGTTTTCCTATGGATGTGTTAGATGTAATGAAAAATGAACCTAAAGTTTGTAATTATTTAGACATTCCGTTACAGCACATTAATACAGAAATTTTAAAATCGATGAAGCGTGGTACTACTCACGAAAAAACAACTTCATTAATTCATAAATTTAGAGAAACTGTGCCAAATATGGCAATTCGTACGACCTTAATTGTTGGATATCCTGGTGAAACAGAAGCACAATTTGAAGAATTAAAAGCATGGGTTGAAGAAATGCGTTTCGAAAGAATGGGAGCTTTTGAATATTCTCATGAAGAAAATACAGGTGCTTTTGTTTTAGAAGATGATGTTCCTGCGGATGTGAAATTCCGAAGAGTAAATGAAATTATGGAAGTTCAAGGTCAAATTTCTTGGGAATTAAATCAAGCTAAAATTGGTAAAACGTTCCGTTGTTTATTCGATAGAAAAGATGGCGAGTATTTTTACGGTCGTACTGAATTCGATTCGCCAGATGTTGATAATGACGTAATTGTAGACGCTACAAAACACTATATTAAATTGGGAGAATTTATCGATATTAAAATTGATGAAGCGGGAGATTTTGATTTATACGGAACTCCACTAGTAAAACAAGAAAAACCAACGAGCTTAAATCAACGAAAGAAAATAAATCATTAATAAAATTATTTTTTTTCAAGAATATAAAATATAAAAATCCTGCTTTTAGTGGGATTTTTTATGTTTTAAATACTATAATTTAGCCTTATGAAAAAAGCATATTTTAATTGGAGTTCAGGAAAAGATTCGGCATTTGCATTGTATAAAATATTACAGCAAAAAGAATATCAAATAGAAAAATTAATAACCAATGTAAATGAAGATTATCAGCGTGTTTCTATGCACGGACTTCATGAAAACTTGTTAGAAGCACAAGCTAAAAGTATTAATATTCCTTTAGAAAAAATATATTTTCCTGCAGATGTTACCATGGATTTATATAACGAAAAAATGAAAGCCAAAACTGATGAATTAAAATCATTAGGGCTTAATTATGCCATTTTTGGTGATATATTTTTAGAAGATTTAAAAAAATATAGAGATTCGAAATTACAAGAAGTAGGAATTACAGGTGTATATCCGCTTTGGAAACAAGATACTAAAACGTTACTTAGAGAGTTTTTAGCCCTTGGATTTAAAACTATAACAGTTTGTGTAAATGCAAAATTATTAGGAGAAGAGTTTGTAGGTAGAGTAATTGATGAAGATTTTATAAACGAATTACCTGATAATATTGATGTTTGTGGTGAAAATGGAGAGTTTCATACTTTTTGTTATGATGGACCTATTTTTAAAAATCCTATTGAATTTGAAATAGGAGAGAAAATTTTAAAATCATACACATTACATAAAGATGATTCTCAAAATTGTCATACAAATACTAAAGAAAAGGTTAAAAATTATGATACCAGTTTTTGGTATTGTGATTTAATTTTAAAAGAATAGCGGTTTTTTAAAAGATGTATCATCGGTTTTTAGCCCCGATTGAAGCAATTGTTTGAGCTCTTTTTTATTTTTCTTTTTAAAAAATAAAAAAAGCGAGTGCGGAAAGCGGGATTAGCTTCAAATAATTTTTATAATACGCTAAAAAAAGCTTGTTATTTGTTTTAAAATAGCTTCGGCAGGTGTGTTAATATAGCATTGTTTACAGTTATTATACATAAATAAACAATCAATTAAATCGGTTAGCATATGAAATAAAAGCCCTAATCCGATGATATTATACGGCTTTTTAAAAAATAATAACAGAAAATAAATACACATTGCATAATAAGTGTGCAAGATATGAAAACCAAAACTACACCGATTTTCTTGAAATATTGGCATAGCTAAAAGATGATCTAAATCGACAAGCATCGTGGCGATTAAAATTAAAGCGACTTTCTTCCATTCTTTTCTGAAAAATATATATCCGATAAAAAAAGGAAATCCGAAGTGTAAAAAATAATGTGTAAAAGCCTGCATTTTAAACGACTTCTCGCTCTAAGGCTAAGAAATGTGTAGCTTTTGTTTTTGAAAATAGTGGGAAAATTTTTAGTTCACATTTATAGGTCATTTTATCTTTTCGATAATTGATAACTGTTCCTTTAAAGGGTTTGTTTGCTAAAATATTTTCACGAATTTTCTTTTTTACAACTTCTGATGTTTTTCGTCCTTGTAAAAAACTAGGTGTTTTATCAATGGCAAATTCACGGTCATAGCCTGTCATTTTTTTAAAACCATCGTTTACCCAAACTATTTTTTTATCCGTATTAGTAACCACTAATGTTTGGTAATAATTTTTATGTAAAATAGGAGCGATGTCACTTTCCCAATCGTATTTTTTGATAAGCTCTTGTATTTTATACAGATCTTTGGTAAGTGTATTTCCTTCAAATAAATCTTGAATTCCCCAACTTAAAAGCATTTTTTTCTGATGTGATACAGGTTTTATTATTAATTCGGAATTAGAATTGCGACCTTCATTTAATGAGGATAAAAAGAGGTCTAAACATTTCATGTTTGATACATTATTTTTCATAAAAAAGGAACTACATCTGTTAAAATTAAAAATGAAACCAAAATACTTCTAAATCCTATAAAAACAATGAAGAATCATTAAAACTTTTCAAAAATCCCCAATCCGAATAATGCAAAATCATATTTTACAGGATCGTTTTTGTCAAATGCTCGTAAGGTGATATCTAATTCTGTTAATGCTTTCCAATCGTTTTGTTTTCGGGTTAAAATCCCCAATTTACGAGCGACATTTCCTGCATGAACATCTAGCGGACAATGTAAATGAGCAGGATTATGCGTTTTCCAAATTCCTAAATCGACGCCTGTGGTGTCATTTCGAACCATCCAACGCAAAAACATATTGATACGTTTTGAGGCAGAACCTTTTAGCGGATCGGAAACGTGTTTTTGAGTTCTTTTTTGATGCGGAATTTCAAAGAAAATTTGCTTAAAATGATGAATCGCAACTTGATAATTATCCGTGTTATTTGTGTTTAAAACAGCTTCTAATCCGTTGTGATTTTCGTATATATTTTTAAGTGATGTTATAAAAAATCGAAAATCATCAGCATTAAAAGTTCGATGTACAAATCCGTTAAAAGTATCCAAATCATTTGCTGTGTGATTCATTACAAAATCATACGGAGAATTGCCTAATAAATCCACCATTTTATGAGCATTTCTGATAATCATTTCCCGTTTTCCCCAAGCAATTGTCGCCACTAAAAAACCAATAATTTCAATATCTTCTTTTTTGCTAAATTGATGTGGAATTTGAATCGGGTCGCTTTTTATAAAATTCTGTGTATTATATTGTACTACTTTTTCGTCTAAAAATTCTTTTAGTTCAGTTGTATTCATCATAAAAATTATTCAATAATAACGCCATCTTTCATGGTGAGTGTTCGGTCTGCCATTTTGGCTAAATCTTTATTATGTGTTACCAAAACGAATGTTTGTCCGAATTTATCACGCAATTCAAAAAATAATTTATGTAAATTTTCTGCGGATGTAGAGTCTAAATTCCCAGAAGGTTCATCAGCAAAAATAACCGAAGGCTCGTTAATTAAAGCTCTTGCGACGGCTACACGTTGTTGTTCTCCCCCAGAAAGTTCGTTTGGTTTATGGTTTTCTCTGTGCGATAATCCTAAGAAAGATAATAATTCTTTGGCGCTTTTTTCGGTTTCATTTTTTGATTTTCCACCGATAAAAGCAGGAATACACACATTTTCTAGTGCCGTAAATTCAGGCAATAATTGATGAAATTGAAAAATAAATCCGATATGCTTATTTCTAAAAGCAGAAACTTGTGCATCATTCAATCCTTTTATAGCTGTTTTATCAAGAAATAACTCGTAATTTTCGCTAGTTTCAGGAGTATCAAGTGTTCCTAAAATTTGTAATAAGGTTGTTTTTCCAGCACCAGAAGGACCAACAATGGCAACAATTTCTCCTTTTTTAATATGAAGATTTACACCTTTTAAAATTTCAACATCACCGTAGCGTTTATGGATGTTTTTTGCAATAATCATAGATAATTATAGTTTTTTTATCAAGAGAACGAATGTATAAAAAAGAAATCAGGATAGGCTTTAAAACATGAAAAAAGACATTTTTTGTGTTCTTTAAATGTATAATTATAGGTATATTTTTTTTGATTCTTAAAAAGGTGCTTAAAAATAGTTGAAATTTTAAAATAAAAAGTAATAATTACGATAAATAGTAATGTTTTATAATTTGAATTTGTATTTTTGTTCGACTTTAAAAATTCATATCTAATGAACTTACACGAATATCAAGGTAAAGAAATATTAAACAGTTTTGGAGTTCGTATTCAACGTGGAGTTGTTGCAAACACACCAGAAGAAGCTGTTGAGGCAGCAAAGAAATTAACTGAAGAAACCGGTACAGGTTGGCACGTAATTAAAGCTCAAGTACACGCAGGTGGTCGTGGAAAAGGAGGCGGAGTTAAGTTGGCTAAAAACTTAGACGAGGTAAAAAGTATTTCTAATGATATTTTAGGAATGATGTTAATTACTCCTCAAACTTCAGCAGAAGGTAAATTAGTAAACCAAGTATTAATATGCGAAGATGTATATTATCCTGGAGCTAGTGAACCAGATGAATATTATATGTCAGTTTTATTAAACCGTGCAACTGGTAGAAATATGATTATGTATTCTACAGAAGGTGGTATGGATATCGAAACTGTTGCAGATGAAACTCCTCATTTAATTTTTACAGAAGAAATTGATCCAGCTTTAGGATTAATGCCTTTTCAAGCGCGTAAAATTGCTTTTAACTTAGGTTTAAGTGGTGTTGCTTTAAAAGAAATGGTGAAATTTGCTACAGCTTTATATACAGCTTATATCAAATCTGATTCAGCAATGTTTGAAATTAACCCTGTGTTAAAAACATCTGATGATAAAATAATGGCGGTAGATGCTAAAGTTACTTTAGATGAAAACGCTTTATATCGTCATAAAGATTATGCTGCAATGCGTGATTTACGTGAAGAAAACCCAATTGAAGTAGAAGCTAGAGCTGCAGGTTTAAACTATGTAGATTTAGACGGAAATGTTGGATGTATGGTAAACGGAGCAGGACTTGCAATGGGAACTATGGATTTAATTAAACAAGCAGGTGGTGAGCCAGCTAACTTTTTAGACGTTGGAGGTACTGCTGATGCTGAACGTGTTGAAAAAGCATTCGGAATTATCTTAAAAGATAGTAACGTAAAAGCTATTTTAGTAAATATCTTTGGAGGAATCGTTCGTTGTGATCGTGTTGCTCAAGGAGTTGTAGATGCTTACAAAAGTATGGGAGACAAAATTAATGTGCCTATTATTTGTCGTTTACAAGGAACAAATGCTAAAGAAGCTAAAGAATTAATTGATAACAGTGGAATGGAAATTATTTCTGCTACTGAATTTCAAGAAGCTGCTGATAAAGTTGCTGAAGTTTTAAAAGCTTAAATTATATTTTAATTACGATATTAAAAATCGCTTCACAATTTATTTGTGAGGCGATTTTTTTATAGTTGATATTCAATCTACTATAATAATTACCTTAATAAATAGAAAAATAAATAACCTTTTTTTAACTTCAAAAATTTTCTTCAAAAATTTTATTGATTATAATTTGAAAGGTATTTGTTATATTTTAACGTAATTACATCATTTTCGTATTACTTTTGATTTTTTTAATAATCAAAGTTTTATAGAATGACTAAAATAATAATGAACTTTAAATTGCTTTTTTTCATCGCATTTACTTTTCAAGTAAATGCTCAAATTACAAATTACAAAGAAGAATCTTTAAAAGAAAATGCGAATTTCTTTGAGATTGTTAATAAAACTAGAAAAGAATTTTCAACGAAAAGGCGATCTTCTAGAAGAGTTATGTCTAAAAAACAAAAGAAAGCAATCAAGCAATTTGAACGTTGGGTTTGGATTTGGAAAGACAGAGTTAATTCAGATGGTTCTTTTATAAAAAATAGTGTGAATAAAGAAGCATATATCAACTTATTATTAGATAATTCAAATACTAAATATCAAAGATCAAATACCGTTACATCATGGGAGCAAATAGGTCCTAAAAAAAATGTATTGGAAAATGGATATACTACTTACCCAGGTTTAGGAAGGGTTAATGTGGTCGCAACAGATGCTAATAACACACAAGTAATGTATGCTGGATCTGCTGCAGGAGGTCTTTGGAAAACAACAGATGGCGGTAATAATTGGTCGCCTAAAACAGATCATTTAGCAGGTTTAGGTGTTACGGCTATCATTATTGATCCAAATAATTCCGATATATTATATATGGCAACTGGAGATGAAGATGCTCAACATATTAGTTCAATAGGATTATTTAAATCTACAGATGCAGGAGAAAATTGGGCTGTAACTGGTTTAATGTTTTCATTAACGGAAAACGAATATATTAGAGATATCGTTTTTGCTCCAGGATCATCTACTACAATTTTTGCACTTACAAATAGTGAAATAAAAAAATCGACAGATAGCGGTGCTACTTGGTCGAATATGAGTACTACTCCAAATTATACTGGTGATAATTTTCAAAATATAATCTTTGATCCTAATAATGCAACGAAAGTAGTGGTTTCTGATGCATGGGGAAGCTTATGGTATTCTTCTGATACAGGTGATAATTTTTCAGAACACCCCGTTTTAAAAGGAGATGGAAGTTCAAAAAGTAATTTAAAAATTACAGTTTCGGAAAATGATACCGAAAACTTTTATGCAATCACCCAAGATGGAGTCTTTACAGTTTTTCGTTTTGATAATGATGGTACAACTGCCGATAAAATTAGTGAAATGACTATTTCAGGATATAATTCACAAGGAGGTTATAATCAATGTATTGCTGTATCGCCTACAAATAAAGATGACATTCTGGTAGGAGGAGTAAATGTTTATAAATCTACTGATAATGGTGCTTCATTTTCTATGTATTTAAATGCATATGATGACCCTGCAGGAGTAGGTTTTTATGTGCATCCAGATCATCATTATTTATCTTTTTTAGCGGATGGTGTTACCGTAATAAACAGTCATGATGGTGGAGTTCATAAAGGTGCTTTTACCGCTACAAGCGCAACAGGTGGTTGGACGGATATTTCAAATGGTTTAGTTATTTCTCAGCCTTATAATATTGCCATTACACAAGGCATTAATGGTGATGATTATATGATGGCAAACCAAGATAATGATGGTTTTTCGAAAGTATTAAAAGATGGAACTCAAAAATGGGTGGCTTGTTTAGCTGGTGATGGAACAGCTACTGGAATTGATATTTCAAATCCAAATATTAGATATTTAGGAGGTACTTTCGGTTCTTTAGATAGAGCAGATGATGGGTATTCAAGTAGTGCGTATTCAGCAAAAATACTTCTTTCTGCGAATCAATACGATGCTGCATTCGTTTCTCCTTTAGCCTTACACCCAACAATTGCCACTACTATTTATGCAGGGCATGGTGATGTGAAAAAATCGACAGATAGAGGTGCTACTTGGACAGCGCTTAATACTGGTTTATTAGAAACATCATTTCTAGATGTCTCTTTATATAATGGAGCTACAAGGATCTTTGCAATTGGTTTTTCTGGAATGGATAAAATACTTAGAAGAAGTAATGATGATGGCACAACTTGGACTACAATTTCGAATCCTAATTCAAATTTAACAATTAGTAGCGTATTTGCAAATCCGAATACAGCAACGATATACATAACATTGGCAGGATATACTGCTGGTGAAAAGGTCTATAAAAGTATTGATAACGGTGATTCATGGACGAATATTAGTGCTGATTTTCCAAATATAATCACGAAAAAAATAATAGTAGATCCTAATAAAAATAATGAAACCATTTATCTAGGAACAGAATTAGGACTTTATTATACCAATAATACAACTACTAATTGGAAAAAATTAGGAGCTGGTTTGCCAAACGTTATTGTTAGTGATATTAAAGTAAGTAAAAACAACGGAAATATTTATATAGGTACTTTCGGTAGAGGAATGTGGGTGTATAATGATCAAAAACATTTTAAAAGTGTAACCAATAATAACTGGTCTGAAACTACAAATTGGGAAGGTAAAACATTACCAACTTCAGCTGATGCTGTTGTAATTAAACAAGAACAAGATGTGGTATCGGTAAATGTAGCTGGAGCTACCGTAAAATCATTAGAAATCAACAATGCTAAATTAGAGATAAAAAATACGAATAGTTTAACAGTTGTTAATGATTTTGTCTCAACAATAAACGATGATACTTTTGTATCAATTTTGTCAGATGGAACAGCTAGTGGTGTTTTTATGGTCAACGGAAATGCAACAGGAAATTTAAAGTATCAAAGAGGTGGTTTATTAGCTAATAAATGGTCTTTAATTTCACCGCCTGTAATTGGTGAAAAAATTAAGGGATTTGCAACAAAATCATCAAATGATATTAGAAAAAATGCGAGTTCTAAATATGCTATTTCAAGGTATAATGATGCAAATTCAGCAGGTACGAAGTGGTCGTATTTTGATCAAAATATTGATGAAAATGTGAAGTTTGAAAATGGAATCGGATATGCAATTTCTAGAGGTACAACAGGAGCTGTTACCTTTTCAGGAACGATGCAAAATGCAACATTAAATGTTACCGTATCTTCTGATAAATGGAATGCGATTGGGAATCCTTTTACCGCATATTATCCAGCAAATAAAAGTACTTCAGAAGATTTTATCAAAAATAATACCACCAAATTAGCCGACAACGCACAAGCAATATATCTTTGGGAAAATAATCAAAATAAATATGTAGCCTATACAAATTTAGCATCATCAACTCAAAAAGTATTAGCGCCAGGACAAGGATTTTTTATCAAAACAAAATCTTCATCAACTGATGAAAATGTCGTTTTTAAGAAAGCTAATATTGGTACAAAAACAACCTTACAAGGAAATCATACCTTCAATAGAAGTACAACTTCTTTTGTAAAAGTATTTATCGAAAAAGATGAAAAAGATGAAAAAAATAAAAAAGAAAAAATAAAGGTAAATACCGATATTATCTTTTCTAAAAATGCGACTCAAGGGTTTGATGTAGGACAGGATATCATAAATTTTGGAAATGCTACATTTGATTTAACATCAAAATTAGTAAACAACCCAACAAATAAAGAAACTGACAAAGCAACTGACAAAGAAATAGAGAATGAATATTCAATTCAATCGGTTGCTTCAGATACTTTTGAAAATCAAATTGTTCCTTTAAAACTTAGAGCAACATCAAAAGAAAAAATAATCTTTTCATCAGAAAGATATAATTTACCAGAAGATATTAAAGTTCTTATCGAAGATAAAAAAACTGAAAAGTTTCATGAAATAAATAAAACTAAAAATTATTCGGTAACTTTAGATGAAAATAGCAACGAATTTGGACGATTTTATCTTCATTTCTCTAAAGCAAGTTTAAAAGATTTAAAAGTATTAAAAACAGCATCAACAGGTTTAAAAATATATACTTTTAATAATTTTTTACAAATAGAAACCTCTAAATCGAACTTGTTAACGATTGATTTATTTGATATGACAGGTAAAAAAGTATTGCGTAAAAAACAAAAATCAAATGAATTTAAAGGGATTAATTTAAGTAGTTTATCTAAAGGAGTTTATATTGTTAAAGTTGTTGCAGATAGTGAAATAACAACAAAGAAAATAATCGTAGAATAATCCTGAAATAATTTAAACTAAATAAAAAAGTATCATCAAAAAAACACGATACTACATTGGTAGTATCGTGTTTTTTTAATTTAGAAAAAAATAGAAAAGATGTTAAAAAACAATTCTAAAATTATTTTCATGCTAATAATGCCACTGTTTTTCGCTTGCAAATCAGTTTCTATAAGCGAGATTAAAAAACAATATGTAAGAGCAGGTTCTAAGTTTGATACTTCAAAAATGAAGTATTCTGCGATAATTGAATCACCTATAGATAGCTTTAAAATTCTGTCCGTAGAAATTGCTGATAAAAAATTTAAGAATATCACTATTATTGAAATTCCGAATGGTAAAATTAAAAATCAAAAAGAAACATTGTTTCCGGGGAAGTATTATATTGATATAAAGGTAGAAGATGCTCTTTTTTCAAAGGAAAGTATCGAAACTTTAAAATTAAATATTCTAGTGAAAGAGAAACTCCAAACCTTAAAAGGAAAATCAGTTATTCAAAAAGATTTATTAAGAAAGTAAATATGAAAATTGCTTGTTTTTAGTTTTCTATCTGCAAAAAAAAGAGTGAAATAGTTGTTCTTATTTATAATGTAAATTAATTGTTACGTCTTTTTTGATGCTAAAATATATTTTTTATATTACAGATATTTTAAATATTTGAGTTTTTATTTAAAAAATAGATACTGATAATTATCTTTTTGTATTAAATTATTATTGAAATCATTGTTTAATTAAGTTCTTATTGTTGAGGTTTTTAAGTATATCTTGAAAATAGTCGTGAATTTATCTTTTTAACCTGTTTTTAAGTAACTATTCTTTGAGTTTTTGTTAAAAGTAAACTAACATTACCATTAGTATTCTGCCGTAAATTTGTAGTGGTTTGCAAACCCAAGAACATTTTATATTTAATTAGAAAATTGTAATTATTAAGAATAATAAACAACATTATGAAAACAATTAAATTTTTATTAGTAGCGCTTTTTTTAACAGCAAATACTTTAATGGTAACTGCTGGAACTACAAATCCTTCAGAAGGAGCATTGGTATTAATAAATAAACAAGTTCAAAAATTATTAAAAAACCCAAAATTTGAATTAAAAACAGACGTTTCTGTAATTGTAAAATTAACAATAAATAGTAAAAATGAACTTATTGTGTTATCGGTAGATTCAAAAAATAATACGGAAAAAATAGAAAATTATATTAAAAGAAGCTTAAATTACAAGAAAATTCAAGGTAAAGTGAATACAGAAGTATATAATTTACCTGTAACTTTAGTAGCATCTAAATAATTAAAAGTAACTTTTTATTTTTAATTACTTTTTTCATTTTTTTGAAAACGACTTTTATGATATTCATAAAAGTCGTTTTTTAATTTAAACAGGCTCTAAGTTTTATAGATTCTTTCTTAAAATAGCAATTTCATCACGTAATTGTGCAGCGACCATAAAATCTAAATTTTTAGCAGCAGTTTCCATTTCTTTACGTTTTCCTCGGATACGTTTTTCTATTTCTTCCTTGGGTAAAAATTGTAAATCTTGTTTTGAAACTTTTTCAATAGCATTATCATAATGAAAAGAAGTAATGGTATCTTGAGAAAGTGTATTGTCTAATTTTTTATTGATTTGCGTTGGTGTAATGCCATTTTTAGTATTGTAATTTTGCTGTTTTTTTCGTCTGTAATCGGTTTCATCCATGGTTCGTTGCATACTTTTGGTGATTTTATCGGCATATAAAATAGCACGTCCGTTTACATTTCTCGCCGCCCGACCAACAGTTTGTGTTATCGAACGATGACTGCGTAAAAATCCTTCTTTATCAGCATCTAAAATAGCAACTAACGATACTTCGGGTAAATCCAAACCTTCTCGCAATAAATTGACACCAATTAAAACATCAAACAAACCTCTTCGTAAATCTTGCATGATTTGCACACGTTCTAGAGTATCTACATCCGAATGAATATAACGACAACGAATTTGAATTCTGGTTAAATATTTTGCTAATTCTTCCGCCATTCGTTTGGTTAAAGTGGTTACCAAAGTTCGCTCGTCTTTTTCTACTCGGATTTGTATTTCTTCAATTAAATCATCAATTTGATTTTCGCTCGGACGAACTTCAATTATTGGATCTAATAAACCTGTCGGGCGAATTACTTGTTCCACAAATACGCCTTCAGTTTTTTGCAATTCATAATCTGCAGGTGTTGCAGATACATAAATTACTTGGTTTTGTAATGCTTCAAATTCCTCAAATTTTAAAGGACGATTATCCATCGCCGCAGGCAAACGAAAACCATATTCTACTAGATTTTCTTTTCGACTTCTATCGCCACCATACATGGCATGCGTTTGCGGAATGGTAACGTGACTTTCATCAATAATCATTAAAAAATCATCAGGAAAATAATCTAATAAACAAAACGGGCGAGTACCTGGAGCTCGTCCGTCTAAATATCGAGAATAATTTTCAATTCCTGAACAATAGCCCAATTCTCGAATCATTTCTAAATCGAACTCGGTGCGTTCTAACAAACGTTTTGCCTCTAAATGTTTGCCAATTTCTTTGAAATAATCCACCTGTTTTACCATATCATCTTGTATTTGATGAATAGCATTTTGCAACACATCAGGAGAGGTTACAAATAAATTTGCAGGATAAATAGTGAGTTCATCTAATTTTTCAATTCGCTGATTATTTTCAATATTAAAAGTTTCAATTTCTTCAATTTCATCTCCGAAAAAATGAATTTTATAACCGCTATCGCCATACGATGGATAAATAGTAACGACATCGCCTTTTACTTTAAAAGTTCCACTTTTTATGTCGGTTTCGGTTCGAGAATATAAACTGGTCACCAGTTTGTGTAAAAATTTGGTGCGTGAAATTTGTTGATTTACAGCGATTGGAATCACATTTTTTTTAAACTCCTTCGGATTTCCAATACCGTATAAACAAGAAACAGAAGCAATAACGATAATATCGCTACGACCAGAAAGTAATGAAGAGGAAGTGCTAATTCGAAGGCGTTCTATTTCATCATTGATAGATAAATCTTTTTCAATAAAAGTTCCCGTAACAGGAATATAGGCTTCTGGCTGATAATAATCATAATAAGAAACAAAATATTCAACGGCATTGTTCGGGAAAAACTGCTTGAATTCGGCATATAATTGTGCCGCTAATGTTTTATTATGTGCCAAAACCAAGGTAGGACGATTCACTTGGGCAACTACATTTGCTACGGTAAAAGTTTTACCAGAACCTGTAACACCTAAAAGTGTTTGGTATTTTTCGTCAGTATTTAATCCGTTGACTAATTGTTTGATGGCGGTTGGTTGATCGCCTGTTGGCTTAAAATCGGAGTGTAATTCAAAGTTCATATTGCAAAAATACGCATAGTTTATCAGCATAAAAAAAAGACTTCTTTTTTAATAAGAAGTCTTTTTAAAATTTTTATTTAGAACTTTTTTAGTATATTTATTTATACTTTTTCTAATAAACGAAATCCTTCTCCGTGAATATTGATAATTTCAACATTCTCATCACCTTTTAAATATTTTCGAAGTTTGGCAATATAAACATCCATACTTCTAGAAGTGAAGTAGTTATCATCTCTCCATATTTTAGTTAAGGCAAGTTCACGAGGCATTAGGTCATTTTTATGAACGGCTAATAATCGTAATAATTTGCTTTCTTTAGGCGAAAGTTTTTGAGGTTCAGCTCCATTTAACGATAAATGACGTAGTTTAGAATTGAAATCGAAACCTCCAATTTTAAATAAAAATTCATCGGTATCGTTTGTTTTTTCGTTTTCTTTACGTTGTAAAATTGCTTTTATTTTATGCAATAAAACTTCTGAATCAAAAGGTTTGTTTAAATAATCATCTGCTCCAACTTGATAGCCTCTTAAAACATCTTCTTTTAATGTTTTGGCGGTTAAAAATATAATTGGAATTTCTTTGTTGGTGGTACGAATGTCTTGCGCTAATGAAAATCCATCTTTACGAGGCATCATTACATCTAAAATACACAAATCATATTCGCTATTTTTGAACATAATTAATCCATCGATTCCGTCTTTAGCAAGTGTAACATTGTAATCATTTAATGCTAAATAATCTTTAAGAACAGTTCCAAAATTTGGATCGTCTTCTACTAATAATATTTTTTTGCTCCCCATTTGTTTGTTTTTTTTAGATTAGTGGTAATTTTACTGTAAATACGCTTCCTTTTCCTTTTTCACTTTCAACGCTAACAGTACCTTGATGTCCTTCTACAATTTCTTTAACGTATGCGAGTCCTAAACCGTGTCCTTTTACGTTGTGTATATTTCCTTTATGTTCTCTATAAAATTTATCAAAAACGTATTTTTGTGCGTTTTTACTCATTCCGATACCTTCATCTTTTATTTTGATGATAAAATATTTGTTGGTACTTTGTGTATAAACATCAATTTTAGGAGCTCCTTCAGAATACTTCAATGCATTTTCGAGCATATTCACGATGATGTTTATTAAGTGAAATTGATTTCCAGAAATTTCGGTAATTATGGCTTCATAATGTGGTGTTACGCTTCCTTTTTTGTCATCAACTAAAAGCTGAATATGTTCAATAGCTTCTTCAATAACGTCGTGCATATCGGTTGCTTCCTTACTAATTTCTAGTTGTTTTTTTTCTAATCGAGATATTCTTAATACGTTTTCAACTTGCGTGTGCATTCGTTTATTTTCTTCACGAATCATTTTCACGTATCGTTTTACTTTTTCTTGATCGGCTATAATTTTAGGATTTTTAATAGCATCTAAAGCTAAATTGATGGTCGCGATTGGTGTTTTAAATTCGTGCGTCATGTTATTAATAAAATCTGTTTTTATTTCAGATATTTTTTTCTGACGAATCAATAAATAGAGTGATGTTGAGAAAGCGAAAATAATAATTCCGATAAATAATAAGGATAGTGCTAAAATTTTAAACATTCCTGAGAGTAAATTTTTTCTTTCATCAGGAAATTTGATGTATAATTTATATTTACTGATGCCGTTATCGTCGGCTAATAGTGGATAATTTGCATCATTTGGTTGTATGTTAAAGTATCCTGATTTTAATTGTGTTGCTAATCCGTCTTCATATACGCCGTATTTAAAATCCTGCGTTATGTTCATTTTAGCCAATTCTTCTTTGATGGTAATGTTGAGTTCTTTGTTGCTAATTCTTTGATTAATAGGGTATAATCTTTTCTTTTGAAGAAACATATCTTCAATTAATTTTTTATTAAATTTCGGATATGTTTTAAATGTAGAGAAGCTTGTTTCTTCTACAAATGGTTTAAAGTCTTTATTTTCTGATTTAATTACTTGCGATGAATAAAAGTCTTGTTTACTTGAATATCGTTTTAAAATAATGGAATCATTGTTTATAAAATCGCCAGGCATTTTGATACTTTCGCCTAAAATAGTAGTTCCGAATGTAAATTTTCGTTTACTTGTGGTATCTATTTGTTGAAAAAGATAGGTTGTTATTTCGGCATCGGAAACGAACTTTTTATCTTTTAGAAATTCTTGATTATTTTGAATAAATTCGGCGTATTCTCTATCTTTAATTCTTTCGGAAGTTCTTGCTAGGGCGATTTTAATATTGCTATCAAATTGTTGTTGTTTATTTTTGATAGCATCTTTAATCCAATACATTTGAACCGAGATAATTCCTACCAAAGAAATACTCATTAAAACAACAATCAGAATAAAAATTTTTTTCCCCATAGTATCCAAAAATAAATTAATAAAATGAAGGTTTGGTTATTTTTAACTTTTTTTAACAGAAATATTATAAAGTTAAGTTATTTTTAAGAGTTTTTTTTGATAAAACACAAATTAGCGATTTGTATTTGTTAAAATATTGTGAATTCTTGTAACTTCATGTTGTGTATTTTCACGGATGATATTTTGAATTACATAATTAGATTGCAGTATTTTTTTGGTTTCGCTCCACTGATTTTTGATTCTATTTTTTACGGCTGTAATAGTGGTATTATCTCTTTTTAAAACGCGTTCAATTCTGATATTTTCAGGTGCTGTTACGGTAATTATTTTATCACAAAAGTTATTGCTATTATTTTCAAAAAGGATGGCATTTTCGTAGATAATATAGTTTTTTTGGGCATTTTCAAGGATGAAATTTTGAAAATGTTTATGAACCACAGGATGTACGATAGCGTTTAAAACGGCTAATTTTTCTTTATTTTTAAAAACGATATTTGCTAAAAATGCTGTATTTAATTCGTTGTTTTTGTAGGTATTTTCGCCAAATTCGGCGATTAATTTTGTTTTAATTTCCTCAGAGGAGTTTATTAATTTTTTAGCTTGAGAATCCGCAATATAAATAGCGATATTTTCAAATTTTGCAAACATTTTTATTACGGTAGATTTTCCGCTACCAATGCCACCTGTTACGCCTATAATCATTTTAGTTATATTTTTATTTTGCTGTTTTTTTATGAATTAAAAAATCTATTTTCTTAGGAACGATTCTAATTATTGTAATTGAATCGGGTTTTTTTATTAATTTGGGAGTAAGATAAGAGGTTTCATCAATTTTTATTTGTTTGTAATCGCAGGCAATTTTAAAAAGATTTGGATTAATTTTGTTAAAATTTTTCAATCCTACTTTATAGATTACGTTCACTTTTTTAGGAAAAATATTGATACCTTTTGGAGGATTTTTCACTAAAACAGGAATTTCAATTTCTCCTTGTGTAAATTTATCGACAAAAATACTTATTTCTGCTGATTTTAGCGTTGTTTTTACGTGTTCAGGAATTTGAATTTTGGAGGTAATTTTAGTATTTTCGGAAATATTTACGAGTTTTTTCTCGATTAAATTTAGTTCCTTAATTTTTTCTATGATTAATTTTTCTCCAGAAATGAGTACATTTTTAGGAGTTATTTTCAGAGGTGTTGCCAGGTCGTAACCGAGTTGAAAATTGAGGTCTAAATTTGGTTTTAAAGGAACTATTTTGGTGTGTAGTGTTCCTATTTTAAGCGGAATCGTATCTTTTTGAATGCGTATTAATTTAATTCCTGATGGTAACTGATTTTTAAGTTTTGGTTCTAGTTCTTTGGTTAAGAAATAATAATCGTTCTTATTTGTATTTGTATTTTTATTTTTTACTTTTGATAGGTTCAGTGCTAGAATATTATTTTTAAAATTAGTACTGATAAGTTTAAAACCGCTTCCTTTTACGAGTAGTGGAATTTTTTCAACGGGCGTATCAATAATTATTTTTTTGATAGGCAAATTGGTATAGGCTACTTGAAATAGTATTTCGGTAGTGTATTGTTTTGATAAGTTTATCAGCAACCAAAAAAGTATGGATGCTGTTAAAAAACCGAAAAAAGTTTTTGGTATGTTACTTTTTTTTTTCAAAATTCTTAAAATTTTAAAATTCAGAATAGAAGATAAAAATACAATAAAAATACAACAAACAGGCACAAAAAAAGAGTGCTGTATAGCACTCTTTTTTAGATATAAATCGGTATAATAAAAAATAGTATTATTTAACGTCTGTTTGATATTTTTTACTTAATTCCATAGAAATTGCAGAGCGTTCAAATTTAATTTTACCAGCACCAGTTTCAATAGTAACGGTATTATCGGTGTCGTTAATTTCTACGATTTTACCATGAATACCACTAGAAGTAACTACTTTAATTCCTTTAACAACAGTGGTTTGGAATTTTTTTTCATTTTTTTGACGTTTCATCTGCGGACGAATAATCAAGAAATAAAAAACACCAATCATTGCAACAAAAGGAAGCATACTCATAATGCTTTCTTGGGTACTTGCTTGTAAAAGAATCGTTATAAACATTATGCTTTTTTATTTTTAGGAGTTACCATACCTGTAATTTTGATAACTTCTCTACCTTTTTGAGTATTGGTTGTTAAGGTAATTGATTTTGATTGTTTGTTTGGTTTTCCGCTTGTATTAAAACTTACTTGAATTTCACCTGTTTCACCTGGAGCAATTGCTTCTTTAGGCCATGATGGCACAGTACAACCACAACTTGCTTGTGCGTTTGTAATTACTAAATCAGATTTTCCAGTATTTGTAACAATAAAAGATGTTTTAACAACCTCTCCTTCGTTTACAGTTCCGAAATTATGCTCTTCTTTATCAAAAGAAATAGAAGCTGTTCCTTTATTGATAGAAACATCTCTTTTTTCAGCATTTTCTACGTTTTCTTTTTTTACTTTAGACGAGGCATCGCTTTTTCCACAAGAAATAAAAACTCCTGTTGAAAGAACAAATGCAATTGCTAGTGCTATTTTCTTCATGTTAAAATAATTAATTTGTTTTGGTAAAAATAATAAATTTTTATAACAAACCTCTACCAGTTTTCACCATTTTTTCAGAAGCTAAGTAATCTTTCGATAATTTATCTAATACACCGTTGATAAAGTAGCCACTTTTATTGGTCGAATAATCTTTAGCAAGTTCAATATATTCGTTGATGCTCACTCTACTAGGAATTGAGGGAAAGTGTAAAAATTCAGTAATCGACATTTTAATGATAATCATATCGATATCAGCAATTCTATCAGCTTCCCAGTTGGGTGTTTTTTCGATAATATCGTCTTGATAATTGTGTTGATTCAACACTGTTTTTTGAAATAGTTTTGACACAAATTGTTTGTCTTCACTATCTTTATAAAGGCTTCCGAGTATAAAAGGATTTTGTTCTTTTTGTTTATTTAATGATTTTGAAATCCAAGTATTTACAAAAGGAATATCATCTACCCAAGAAATCATTTTATCTTCAAAATAATCGGCTAATTTTTCATTAGGAGCGATAATTTCTTTAAAAAATGATACGATAAAAGTTTTATCTACATGAAAAGAATCTTTTGGATTTTTCATATATTCTTGATACAAATCACTGTTTAGTAATTCGTCTAAAATGATTCGTACATATTCATTGTCTAGCTCCCAATAGTTAAGTTCGTGTAAGCTTACGTATGCTTCTAAACTGCTACTTTGCATTAATTTATTGATAAGTTTATTGTCAATAAATTTGGTATTTGGGTTTAATTCTTCTTTAGTGGCAAGTATTTTCTTTTTAGAAAGTACGATTCTCTTTTGAGCTAATTTTTGCACTTCAACTAATAATTGAAGATTAAGTGCATATAAATCATACATTTTATCAATGCTGTTTTTCAAGAACTTTTCTTCTTTTAGGATATCATCACTGTGTGATTGCTGTATTGCGTACACCGATTGCATTACTTTAACTCGAATATGTCTTCTGTTAATCATTTGAAAGAACTTTTAAAAACTTTTTAAAAAAAAGAGCGGTAGAAACTATTTCTAACGCTCTGCAAAAGTAAAACTTTTTTATTTTTTACCTAGTTATTTTTTTCTTTTTTACGTGCATCGATTCTTGCTTGTGCAATATTGAAGGCTGCTTGGTGTGTTGTAATGCTTTTTTTGTCTGCTAAGTTGAAAATATCTAAGGTTGTATTGAAGATATTTTCGGTTCTTTTTAAGCTTTCTGCCTTATCATATCCAGCAACTTCGGCGTACACATTTATAATTCCACCCGCGTTAATTAAAAAGTCAGGAGCGTATGCAATTCCTTTTTCTCTCAATAATTTACCGTGTTTTAATTCATCTGCTAATTGATTGTTAGCTGCACCAGCAATAACTTTTGCTTTTAATTGTGCAATACTTTGGTCATTTATGGTTGCTCCTAAGGCACATGGTGCATAAATATCGACATCTAAACCGTAAATATCGTTTCCTAAGATTACGCTAGCACCGTATTTTTTACTTAATTCTTCTAAACGGGCTTCGTTAATATCGTTTAAAATAACTTGCGCACCTTCATCGGTAATATGTTTTACTAAAGTTTCACCAACATGACCAACTCCTTGAACTAATACTTTTTTTCCGTTTAAGTTTTCGGAACCAAAACGATATTTTGCTGCTGCTTTCATTCCCATATAAACACCATAAGCAGTTACAGGTGATGGATTTCCTGAACCACCAATAGCTTCAGAAATACCAGCAACGTGTGGCGTTACTTCGCGAATAATATCCATGTCATGCGTTTCCATACCAACATCTTCGGCAGTAATATATTTTCCGCTTAATGAATTTACATATTCTCCAAACTTACGCATTAATACGTCGTTTTTTTGAGTTTTAGCATCACCGATAATTACGGCTTTACCACCACCAAGATTTAAGCCTGTAATAGCTGCTTTATACGTCATTCCACGTGATAAACGTAACACATCATTTAACGCTTCCCATTCACTTTTGTATTGCCACATTCGAGTACCTCCTAAAGCAGGTCCTAAAGTTGTATTATGAATACCGATTATTGCCTTTAAACCTGTATCTTCGTCATTGCAAAAAACGATTTGTTCGTGATTGTCAAAAGATAACTGACCAAATACTGGGTCATTCTTAAGGTCTTTAGTATCAATGATTTCTGATGTCATTTGTTTGGGGTTTTAAGTTGAGATTATTTTTAATATCTCAAAAATTTCATCACAAAAATAAGAAATCGATAAAACATAAGCAATAAAAGAAGCCTTAATTATAATATCTTTAGTTTTGATACTTTTTATTTTTATAATTTTTAACTAAAAAAATATTTTCATTTTGAAATCATTAAAATATCTTAATAAATACTTTATAAAATATAAATGGCGGTTATTATTGGGCGTGTTAATTACCATTTTAGCAAAAGTCCTGACCTTAAAAATACCTGATTTTGTTGGAAATTCTCTAAATGTTGTGGAAGATTATCGCTTGGGAAAAGTAACCGATTTATCCGAAGTAAAAAGTGTTTTATTCGATAATATTATGTTGATAATCGGCGTTACTTTATTGGGTGGTTTTTTTACTTTTCTGATGCGACAAACCATTATTGTAATGTCTCGAATGATTGAATTTGATTTAAAGAATGAAATTTATCAGCAATATCAGCGTTTATCGACTAATTTTTATAAAAACAACAGAACGGGCGATTTAATGAATCGTATTAGCGAAGATGTTTCGAAAGTGCGTATGTATTTTGGTCCTGCGATTATGTATTCGTTAAATATGCTGATTTCCTTAGTTATTGGATTTAGTCAAATGTATGCAATTTCTCCTACGCTTACTTTTTATACGATGCTTCCGTTTCCTATTTTATCGGTTTCGATTTTCGTGTTAAGCAAACAAATCAACAAACGAAGTACGATTGTTCAACAATATTTATCAAAATTAACAACGTTTAATCAAGAGTTTTTTTCGGGGATTAATGTCGTTAAATCGTATGCGATAGAACCACAAGTAATCGCTTCTTTTGATGAAATAGCAAATCAAAGTAAAGAGAAAAACATCGATTTATATAAAATTCAAGCCTTATTTTTTCCGTTGATGATTTTATTAATCGGGATTAGTAATATTATTGTGCTATACATTGGTGGAAAACAATATATTGCTGGCGAAATTCAATTAGGTGCAATTGGAGCATTTATAATGTATGTAAATATCTTAACTTGGCCAGTAGCCGTAGTGGGTTGGGTAACCTCGATGGTGCAACAAGCTGAAGCATCACAACAACGAATTAATGAATTTTTAGAACAAGTTCCTGAAATTAGCAATACGACAAATAGACACACCGACATAAAAGGTAAAATCGAATTTAAAAATGTTTCTTTAACCTATGATGATACGAATATTACGGCATTAAAAAACGTAAATTTAATTATTGAAAAAGGCGAAACATTGGCTATTTTAGGGAAAACAGGTAGTGGAAAATCAACGATTATCAATTTAATTGCTCGCTTATATGATGCCACTGAAGGTGAAGTTTTAATCGATGGAAAAAATATAAAAGAATGTAATTTATATGATGTCCGAAATCAACTTGGTTTTGTGCCTCAAGACCCATTTTTATTTTCCGATACGCTTGAAAATAATATTAAATTCGGAAAAGAAAATGCTACAGAACAAGAAATTATAGAAGCCTCCAAAAATGCCGTAATTCATGATAATATTATAGGATTTAAAAATGGTTATCAAACGATTTTAGGGGAAAGAGGCGTTACTTTATCGGGAGGACAAAAACAACGAACAGCCATTGCGAGAGCGATTATTAAAAATCCTAAAGTATTAATTTTTGATGATTGTTTATCGGCAGTTGATACTCAAACCGAATCACAAATTTTAACAAATTTAGAGAACGTATCGAGCGATAAAACAACCATTATCATAAGTCATAGAGTGTCATCAGCCAAAAATGCCGATAAAATTATTGTATTAGATGCAGGAGAAATTGTACAGCAAGGTGTTCATAATCAGTTAATAAAAGTGTCAGGATATTATAAAACGTTATATGAACAACAACTTTTAGAAAAAGAATTGTAATGTTTCGTATTGCCAAATCAATTATTTTATTAGATTTGTTGAGCAACTTAAAAAAGAAATTTAAAGAAATAAAAAATTATTATTATCTAAGAAATGAACTATGAGTGAGAGAGAGAGAGTAGAGCAAGAAGAAATTTTTTCACAAGTTTTAAGAGCAGGAAGACGCACTTATTTTTTTGATGTAAGAGCAACCAAAGCATCTGATTACTATTTAACGGTAACAGAAAGTAAAAAATTCACCCACGATGATGGTTCTTTCCATTATCAAAAACATAAAATTTACTTATATAAAGAAGATTTTTCGGATTTTAAAGAAATGTTAAATCAGGCTACTGATTTTATTGTAAACGAAAAAGGCTCGGAAGTAATTAGTGAACGTCATCAAAAAGATTATAAAAAAGAAGAAGAAACTGAAACAGTATTAGAAGTGCAAGCAGTTCCTACAGAAGTATTTACCAATGTTTCTTTCGATGATATTTAAAAAAAATCAATTCAAATTCAATTTACATTTTACACAAAAAAAGCATTAACTTTAATCGTTAATGCTTTTTTATTTATAAAACTTTTTTCATAGTCGCTGTTTTTGCGACTGTTTCTAACCACTCACTTTTAGGATTGCTATCTTTAGTGATTCCACCGCCAACATATATAAAAGCTGTATTATTTTTAATTTCCATACATCTTAAATTCACAAAAAGCTCTGATGTATTTTTGCCTGTTTTTGTTAAGTTTAATTCTCCTAAAAAACCAGCATAATAACTTCTATTATAGTTTTCATTTTTCAAGATAAAGGCTTTTGAAGCTTCCAAAGGCAAACCACAAACCGCAGGAGTAGGGTGTAATTTTTTTAGCAATGTTGAATTTTCTGTGGTGCTTTCAGAAGTGTTTGCAGAAGTAATTGTAGCGGTAATTTCCCCTGAAATTAATGTTTTTAAATGGAGTAAATTTCCAGCTTTGATGGTTTCTACGTCATTTTTTTGAACTTTAGTGCAAATAGTTTCAAGTTTGCTGGTAATATAATCGGTTACAAATTGTTGTTCTTCAATTTCTTTTGATTGCCAAAATACATCAGTCGTTCCTTTAAAAATCTGTGTTCCTGCCAATGCCATTGTTTCAAAATTTTGGGCATTTATTTTAACTAATGTTTCAGGCGTAGCACCAAGCCATAATCCAACTTTTGGATGAAACCAAATATAGGTAAACGCATTTTTATAATTGGTAAGCAATTTTTGAAATGCCGTTATCGCATTAAAATCGGTAAGAGAAATAGCTTCTTTTCTTGATAAAACAACTTTTTTAAACTGATTTTCTACAATAGCTTGAATGCCTTTTTCAACTAAATTAAGATGTTTTTTTTCTGCTGTTTCTGTTGCTTTTTTTTGTGAGATAAAATTCTTTTCAGAGATTTTATCAGAAAAATTAAAAGACGGTGTGTTTTCTTGTAGAAAATCAGCGTTATTTTCAGGAATTAAAACGGCTGTATTTTCGGCATCAAAAGGAGCAAAAATAAAACCTTTTTCTGTGTATTTGTCGGATGTATATAAAAAATCATCTTGTTGAAACCAACCGTTTAAAATATTGGTATTCGGTTTTCGATACACTACAAAAGGATGTTTTATATCAAGCCAATTCTTTATTTTTAAAAAAATATTCAATCTAAATTTATTTTATATGATGCTAAGAAGCTTATTTTTTATCTAAAACAATGTTCGTTATTTTACACAAAGAAATTAAATTTTGTTGTTCATCAACAATTTTAACTTCCCATAAATGCGTCGTTCTTCCTTGATGAACTGCTTTGGCTGTGGCAAAAACGTTGCCTTCTTTTTTACTTTTTACATGATTGATACTTAATTCAATTCCTTTTACAATTTTAGTTGTATCATTTAAAAAAAATGCGGAAGCACAACTTCCAACTGTTTCGGCTAAGGCCGCCGTTGCTCCTCCGTGCAAAATACCTTGCGGTTGATGCACTCTCGAATTTACAGGCATTTTGGCAGTAATATAATCAGCACCAACGTCAATAAACTCAATTTGAAGCGTTTCCATTAACGTATTTTTATTATAACTATTTAAAATATCAAGAGATTGTTGTATATCCATTTTACTAAAATTTTCATTCAAAAATACGTATTTTTGTAGCGACAAAAAATGATACCATGTATAAAGTACGCGTAATTTTAGATACCCAAAAAGATGTAATAAGAACTCTAGTAGTCAATGAAGTAAAATCATTAGAAAATTTGCATGCCGATATTGCAAAATCATTTGGTTTTAATGGGCAAGAAATGGCTTCTTTTTACCGAACAGATAACGATTGGAATCAAGGCGAGGAAATTCCGTTGTTTGATATGTCTGAAGAACAAGAGGCTTTATCAATGGCAATTTGTGGCATCAAAGAAACGTTACCAACAATGAATGATAAGTTAATTTATGTGTACGATTTTTTACAAATGTGGACATTTTATGTTGAACTTGTTGAATATTCTGATGAGGTTATTGAGGAGTCAAAAATAATTTTAAGTGTAGGTGAAATTCCTGATGAAGCTCCCAAAAAAGAATTTAAAGCGTCAAAATCTTCCAATAATTTACAAGATGATTTTGATGATGAATTTGGAGGAGAATTTAATGATGAGTTTCCAAGTTTCGAAAATATTGATGATTTCGATTTTGATAATTTTTAAATATTTTTATAGCGCATAAAAACAGCAAAATAAACAGTAATAAATAGCAATAAATAGCAAAGAGAGATGGCACAATTCATAAAATTATACAACGATAATCCGAATCCGAAAGAAATTGCAAAAATTGTGAAAGTTTTACAAAATGGCGGTTTAATTATTTATCCAACAGATACTATTTATGGCTTAGGATGTGATATTACCAATACAAAAGCACTCGAAAAAATCGCTAGAATAAAAGAAGTGAAGCTAGAGAAAGCAAATTTTTCATTTATTTGTAATGATTTAAGTCATTTATCCGATTATGTAAAACAGATAGATACGCCAACTTTTAAGATATTAAATAGAGCGTTGCCAGGACCTTATACCTTTATTTTACCAGGGAGTACTTCATTGCCAAAGGCATTTAAAAAGCGAAAAACGGTCGGGATTCGTGTGCCAGATAATGCTATTGCTCAGGCGATTGTGGAGGCTTTGGGAAATCCGATTGTTTCTACATCGATTCATGATGAAGATGAAATGATAGAATATACCACCGACCCAGAATTGATTTTTGAGAAATGGCAAAACCGTGTCGATATTGTAATTGACGGTGGCTATGGCGATAATCAAGCATCAACAGTTATTGATTTAACCACTGCGATGCCAGAAATAATTCGGGAAGGAAAAGGAAGTTTAGATATTTTGTAAATTTTTTGCTATTTTAAATTTTCAAATTTCGTTCTTTCCAAAGCATAACATTGCCAAACAACAGAAATATGATTGTTATAATTTGATTTCTGTTGTAGTTTTTTCCTTTTTTTGAGGAATTTAAAAAAGTTTGCATAAAAGCTAAAATGTGCTTTTAAAATAGCGATAGTATGTGTTGGTTTTAATTCAATTAAAAATTTAATTCCTGCGATTCCGTCTAAAATCAAGCGAGAAAAAATTACAAAAAACACTAAATTGTTCGGAACATTTTTAAGGATATTAAACAAACTATTTCTAAAGTTTAAGTAGGTTTTCTGCGGATTTATTGCTTCCAAAGTAGCACCGCCAACATGATATACGGTTGATTTTCCTACATATTTAATCGTGAAATTATTGTTTTTTGCTCGCCAACATAAATCAATTTCTTCTTGATGTGCAAAATAATCTTCATCAAAACCATTTAGTTGATGATACACTTTTGAGCGGATAAAAAAACACGCTCCCGATGCCCAAAAAATTTCGGTGGTATCATTAAATTGTCCGTTATCGGTTTCTAAATGATTGAAAATTCGTCCACGACAATATGGATATCCGTATAAATCTATAAATCCGCCACCTGCTCCTGCGTATTCAAATTTTGCTTTGTCTTTCTTTTTAGATTTAAAATCTAAAATTTTTGGCTGAATAATTGCCGTTTTTTCTTCTTTTTTAAAGGTGTCTAAAATAGGCGTTAGCCAGTTTTTTGTAACCTCGATATCAGAATTAACTAAGCAATAAATATCGGCTTTAATATGTTGTAACGCATCATTATATCCTTTGGCATAACCGCCGTTAATAGTATTTTCAACAATTTTAACAGTAGGGAAATTTTGTTTGATAAATTCAACAGATGTATCCGAAGAAGCATTATCAGCCACATAAATTTCAGCCTGATTTACACTAAAATTTACAATACTAGGTAAAAATTGTTCTAATAATTGTTTTCCATTCCAATTTAATATAACGATGGCTGTTTTCATATTGGCGAATTTATCAATTATTTGTTATTTATAATCAGGAATATCTTTTAAAAAAATATAGGTTTCATTTTTTGTATCAAGTTTGCAAAAATAATGCGATAATCCGTTGGTAACCACCAAAAAATTAGCCTTTAATTTTAAATTATAACGGGCAATTTGGTCGAAAGTATCTTGTGCAATTTTGATTTTTGGAGCTTTACATTCCACGATAATATTTGGTGTGCCATCCGAAGAAAAAATAACAATATCGGTGCGTTTTTGAAGAGTATTCAAAACTAATTGTTTTTCAATCGCAATTAAACTCGCAGGATATTTTTTTTCTTCTATTAAAAATCGAACAAAATGCTGACGAACCCATTCTTCAGGAGTTAATACCAAGTATTTTTTTCTTAAATTATCAAAAATAAATGTCTTATTATCGTTACTTTTGAGCCTAAATTTGTAGGTAGGAAGATTCAATTTTTGCATGCTTCAAAAATAATAAAATGAACGATATTAAAGCTATCATCTCCGATATAAAAGCAGGAAATTTAAAGCCTATTTATTTTTTAATGGGCGAAGAACCGTATTATATTGATAAAATTTCGGATTATATCGAGGAAAATGTGCTTGATGACTCTGAAAAAGGGTTTAATCAAGTGGTTATGTATGGCAGAGATGTTACGATTGATGAAATTATAGCATCGGCAAAACGCTACCCGATGATGGCTGATAAACAGGTGATTATCGTAAAAGAAGCACAGGATTTAAGCCGTACGATTGATCAAATTGAAACCTATGCTCAAAATCCACAAGTAAGTACCGTATTGGTTTTTAATTATAAATATAAAAAGCTCGATAAACGTAAAAAATCGTACAAAGCGATTGCTAAAAATGGTTTAATTTATGAAAGTAAAAAATTATATGACAATCAGGTTGCTGATTGGATTCGTAGAGTTTTAAGCGGGAAAAAATATACGATTGAGCCAAAAGCATCTCAAATGTTGGTGGAGTTTTTAGGAACAGATTTAAGTAAAATCGCCAATGAATTGGATAAATTAACTGCTGTTTTACCTCAAAAAACAATTATAACCGATAAACATATTGAACAAAATATTGGTATTTCAAAAGATTTTAACAATTTTGAATTACGAAAAGCAATCGGTCAAAAAGATATTGTAAAAGCAAACAGAATCATCAATTATTTTACGCAAAACCCTAAAAATAATCCGTTAGTAATGACGATTTCATTATTAAATAGTTTTTTTACACAATTGTTAATGTATCATGGTTTGAGAGATAAATCCAAAGGTTCTGTGGCTAAAAATTTAGGTATAAATCCTTATTTTGTAGATGATTATACGGTTTCAGTAAAGAAATATCCAATGCGAAAAGTATCGCAAGTAATCGGTTTTTTAAGAGAAGCAGATATCAAAAGTAAAGGAGTTGGAGCAAATCAATCACAGGGAGATATTCTAAAAGAATTATTGTTTAAAATTTTGCATTAATTTTATTCAAGCTGTCTTTTTTCCAATTTTGAGGATTATTTTTAATATAATCTGAAATTTTTAAATGTGATTTTTCATTTCTGATAATGTGTTCCCAATAATTTCGTTGCCATAATTTTTCATCAAAACGTTGCCAATCATTTGATTTTACATTACGAATATAATCATTTGTGGTCATGGTTTTAAACCATTGCACCAACGAATGTAGGGGCGAACCTATGTGTTCGCCCAACGATTCCTGTTTGTCTAGCGATTTATGTTTATCTAACAATTCCTGTTTGCTTAAAAATTCCTGTTCGCCCAACAATTTATGTTTGTCAATTTTTACGGATTGGTGGCGGGCAGATAGGTGTGAGCGTACAGATATGTGTGGGCGGACACATAGGTCAGCCCCTACGGTTAATTTCCCCATATTTTCAACAATACAATGAAAATGATTTGGCATAATAATCATTTCATGGCATTTTATGTCTTTGAATTTATTTTCCAATTCAAAATACCATTTTTCAATCATTTTCCCAGCATCATTTAATATCATTTTATCGTTATTTATTTCACCATAAAAATGCGTTTTTTTCTGACAACAAATCGTTAAAAAATACAAACCTGCTTGCGAATAATCATAATCTTTTAATCGAATAGATCTTCGGTGATGAATTTTTGGGTTGTATTTCATATTGTTTTATTTTGGTTAAATATTGTGATTAAATCATAAATGTAGGGGCGAACCTATGTGTTCGCCCAACGATTCCTGTTCGCCTAGCGATTCTTGTTTATCCAACAATTCCTGTTTGCTTAACAATTCCTGTTCGCCCAACAATTTATGTTTGTCAATTTTTACGGATTAGGTGGCGTACAGATAGGCGTGAGCGTACAGATAAGCGTGGGCGGATATATAGGCGTGGGCGGACACATAGGTCAGCCCCTACGAATTACATTTATTCGGTAACTTTTAAACGCGCTTTTGCGGTAACTGAAATATCGGTATAATCATTATTTAAATGTTTTAAATATCCAGCGATGGCAATCATGGCGGCATTATCGGTGGTGTATTCAAATTTTGGAATATAGGTTGTCCAACCCCAATGTTTTTCAGCAAAAAGTAAACGTTTTCTAATTTCTGAATTTGCAGAAACGCCACCAGCAATTGCAATGTGTTTAATATCGGTTTGTTTCACGGTGTTTTTTAATTTATCCATCAGAATTTCAACAATTGTATGTTGAATAGACGCACAAATATCATGTAAATTTTCTTGGATAAAATCAGGGTTTTCTTTTACATTTTTTTGGATAAAACGCAAAATTCCTGTTTTTAATCCGCTGAAACTAAACTCTAAATCGCCGACTTTTGGCTTGGTAAACTGATACGCCTTTGGATTTCCTAATTGTGCATATTTATCAATTAAAGGACCTCCAGGATATGGTAATCCTAGTATTTTTGCCGATTTGTCAAACGCTTCTCCAACGGCATCATCAATAGTTTCCCCTAAAATTTCCATTTCAAAATGATTGCTAACTTTAACAATTTGCGTATGTCCGCCGCTAATAGTTAAACAAACAAACGGAAATGGCGGAATTTTAGCATTTTCATCTTCAATAAAATGCGCTAAAATATGTGCTTGCATATGGTTTACAGCAATCAACGGAATGTTTAATCCTAAGGCAAAAGATTTTGCAAAAGATGTTCCAACTAATAAAGAACCCATCAAACCAGGACCTCGTGTAAAAGCAATGGCACTTAAATCATTTTTGGAGATATTCGCCTGTTCAATAGCTTGTTGCACCACAGGAACGATATTTTGTTGATGCGCTCTTGATGCCAATTCAGGAACAACACCGCCGTATTTAGCGTGTATTTCTTGGTTTGCAACCACGTTACTTATTACCTTTCCGTTGTAAATTACCGAAGCACTTGTGTCATCACAAGAACTTTCAATACCCAAAATATAGCTGTTTTTTGTCGTCAAAATAGTATTTGAATTATTCAATTTAATCGTGTATTAAAATGCAAAAATATCGTTATTACGTTAGATTTTCGTTAAAATTGATATTTCTTTAAAATTAGGCAATATTTTTGCTGTTAGCGGGTTACATTTGTTAGTCATTTTATAAAAATAAAATCATCATTAAAAAGCTAGGGAAAATAGTGTGGAAGTGTTCAAAGTACGTGCTACTTTTTTTAATCTTGCTCATTATTTTGCTATCGCTACCCGTTGTACAAACTCAAATAGCAACAAAAGTAACAACTGTTTTAAATCAAAAATACAATACAAATATTGTTGTTAAAAAAGTAGATTTATCATGGTTAGGAAATGTTCAATTAAAAGAAATTGAAATTAGAGATCATCATAAAGATACTCTTATTTTTATTCAGAATTTAAGTACTTCACTATTAAATGTAAAACGTATTGTTGATAATAAAGTCGATTTAGGGGAAGCTTCTTTAAGTGGTGCGTATCTTAATATGAAAAAATATAAAGACGAAAAAGACGACAATCTTGCGATTTTTATGGCCTCTTTTGATGATGATAATCAGAAAGATAGCGTTACACCTTTTGTCTTAAATAGTGCCAAGATTTCGTTGGATAATTTTACGTTTATCAAAACAGATCAGAATAAAAAAGAAGCATTAGAGTTTTCAGCACACAATGTACATGGCGATTTTATTGACTTTTCTATCAAAGGTCCAGAGATTTCTCTAAAAATGAGAGAAGTCTGTTTTATCGAAAATAGAGGAATTCAGATAACAGATATGGCGACCGATTTTCGGTATACCAGAAAATATATGAATTTTGAGAATACTGTTTTAGAAACAGCGAATAAATCAAAAATAAAAGGAAATTTTAAATTAACATACAACAGAGAAGATTTTGCGAATTTTAATGATAAAGTGAAATTTAAAGCCACTTTATTAAAAAGTGCCCTCGCTATTAAAGATTTAAATAAATTTTATAAAGAATTAAAGGGAAATGATATTTTGCATTTCACCACAAATATGAACGGCGTTTTAAATAATTTTAGCCTGAATAATATCCAATTATATTCCGAAAAAGGAATGAAAATTATTGGAGATATGGGTTTTGTAAACGCTATCAAAAAAGAACGAGGATTTGTTTTTGATGCTGATTTAGATAATGTTACGGCTAATTATTTTCAATTAAAAAATGTGCTTCCTAACGTCTTAGGGAAATCGTTACCGAATGAATTTCAACGATTTGGAAACTTTACACTTAAAGGACTTATTCGAGTTACACCAGCACAAATGGAAGCGACAATATCGGTGAAATCTGCCATAGGAACGATTATTTCAGACCTTCAATTAACCAATATTGATGATATTAATCAGGCAGTTTATACCGGTGAAGTTGCTTTTAAAAATTTTGATTTAGGTATTTTTGCAAACGATCCAATACTTGGTGAAATATCCTTAAAAGCCGACGTAAATGGTAGCGGTTTTAATATGGATAACGTAAATACAACCATTATCGGAAAGATTAGTAGCCTTGAATTTAATAAATATACCTACAAAGATTTATATGTAAATGGTCAGTTTCAAAACAAAAAATTCGACGGTTTATTAAAATCAAAAGATGAAAATTTTAACCTCAATTTTGAAGGGTTAGCCGACTTTTCATCCGTAGTAAATAAATTCGATTTCGTAGCAAATATTGATAAAATAGATCTTAAAAAAACAAACTTCTTTACCCGAGATAGTATCGCAACGCTACATGGAAATATCAATTTAAATATTTCAGGAAATAATTTTGATGATATTATTGGAAAAGCAACCTTTGAAAATCTAGTGTATAAAAATCAAAAAAAAGACTATTTATTTGAAAAATTTGAAATAAATTCTTCCGTAAAAGATAGCATAAAAACGATTGAAGTAAATTCAAAAGAAATTGTTACAGGTGCGTTAAAAGGAAAATTCTCTTTTGAAGAATTAATTCCCATTACCCAAAATGCACTGGGAAGCGTATATGCCAATTATCAACCTAATAAAGTTGCTCCAAATCAGTTTTTAGAATTTGATTTTACCATTTATAATCAAATTATCGACGTGTTTTTTCCAAATATTACAATCGCCAAAAATACACGCATAAAAGGACGTATTAATTCCGATAAAAATGCCCTGAAATTAACGTTCACATCACCCGAAATTCAAGCCTATAAAAATAGTATCGAAAATATTGTGTTGCGTATGGATACTAAAAATCCGCTGTATAATACGCATTTAACAGCTCATAAAATCAGCAATAAATACTATAATATCGAAAAATTAAACCTGCTAAATAGAACCAAAAATGATACACTCTATTTTAAATCGGTATTTAAAGGAAGTGAAAATCAGTCAGAAACTTTTAACCTAGATTTCTATTATACTATTGATGAATTTAAAAAATCAGTGGTTGGTATTCAAAAATCAAACTTCAATTACAAAGGATTTAATTGGATTATCAATAAAAATGAAGATAAAAAACATAAAATAGCCTTCAATCTAAAAGAAGATAATTATATCATTAGTCCGTTTTTAGTAGAGTCGGAAGCCCAAAAAATTGCCTTTAAAGGCGTTGTAAAAGATACTACTTATAAAGATTTACAAGCCAGTTTTACCAACGTTAAATTAGGTAGTTTTTTCCCTATAATCGATAATTTAAGCCTAGAAGGAAATCTAACGGGGAATATCGATTTACAACAAAAAGAAGGGAAAATAGCACCAAAAACAACGCTATCAATAGAAGACTTTTATATTAATAAACAACCTCAAGGAACGTTATCTTTGAAAATAACAGGGGATAATTCCTATGAAAAATATAAGGCAAATCTTTCGTTGATTAACGAAAAAATAAAGCATATTTCAGCAATCGGAAGTCTTGATTTTTCAGCGAAAAAACCAAGCATAGATGCACAAATCTATTTAGAAGAATACGATATTTTAGCGTTTAGCCCGCTGGGAAAAAAAGTACTAAATAAATTAAGAGGGAAAATTACAGGGAACTTTAGAGCCAAAGGTTTGTTAAGTAATCCTGATTTTAAAGGAACTTTAAATGTAGAAAATGGTGGATTAACATTTCCGTATCTAAATGTAGATTTTGACCTAAAAGGAAATACGAATATCGTTTTAGATAAGCAACAATTTAAACTTAAAAATGTTCTGCTAGAAGATACAAAACATAAAACAACAGGAGATTTATCAGGGTATATAGCGCATCAAAATTTTAAAGATTGGTATTTGAAACTAGATATTAATACCAAAAATTTACTGGTTTTAGATACCCAAGAAACCGAAGAATCTTCCTATTATGGAACCGGTTTTTTAAACGGAAATGCCGAAATTAGAGGACTTACTAGTAATTTAGATATCGTGATTGATGGAAAAACAAATAAAGGAACATTGTTTGTAATTCCTTTAAATGATGTAAAAACTATTGATAATTATAAATTAATCCGCTTTAAATCAGCAGAAATAGATGCTCAAAATAATCAAGAAACAATCAAAGATATAAAAGGACTTGATTTGAAAATAAATCTTGAAGTAACAAAAGATGCCGTCGCTCAAGTTGTTATTGATAAAGTTTCTGGAAGTGAACTAAAAGGAAGCGGAAAAGGAAATTTAAGAATCGATATTAATACGCTTGGGAAATTTAAAATGTATGGCGATTTCGAAATTCATAAAGGATTGTATAATTTTAAATATGCAGGAATTTCAAAGCCATTTATGGTGCAAAAAGGAGGACGAATTGCTTGGAATGGAAATCCGTATAATGCCGAATTGGATTTAATTGCCATCTATAAAACCAAAGCAAATCCCGCTCAATTACTCGATAATATTAACTCAAGCCGTAAAATACCCATCGATTTATATACCAAAATAACAGGAGGATTATTCAGTTCTAAACAAGAATTTGATATTAAAATTCCAAATGCAAATTCAACGGTAGCTTCCGAATTGGAATTTATTTTAAACGGAAATGATTTGAATACTAAAATGCAACATTTTTCATTTTTGTTAGCTTTTGGAACTTTTTATAATCAGGAAAATATCGGGAGTAGTGCCGCTAACGGATTACGAGGAACTGCCTCTGAAATTGCATCGAGCATTTTAACGGAAGTATTAAATAGTGATGATAGTAAATTTCGATTAGGACTCGGATATACGCAAGGCGATAACGGAAATTCGGAGGATGTAAATAGTTTAAAATCAGACGATCAAGTTGATGTTTCGGTAAGTACACAAGTAAGCGATAGAGTGTTGATAAACGGAAAAGTAGGCGTTCCTGTGGGAGCAAATACCCAAACAAATATAGTTGGAGAAGTGAAAATTGAAGTGCTTTTAAATAAAGAAGGAACTTTAAGAGGAACGGTTTTTAATCGACAAAATGAAGTGCAATATTCATCCGAAGAAGAAGGGTATACGCAAGGTGTTGGTTTTTCTTATCAAGTTAATTTTAATAATTTAGCAGGACTTGCAAAAAAATTAGGACTTAAAAAAAATCAGCAAAAAAATAGTCAGAAAAATAATCTTAAAAATAACCTGAAAGACACACTTAAAATTAAGGAAGTCAAGAAAAAAATCAAGAAAAATAAATTTGTCAGCTTTAAAAAAATAGAAAATAAATCAGTAGAAAAATCAGTGCAAAAGAATAATTAAAATTACATGAACAGAACCAAAAAAGATTATTTAGTAATCATGCTAAAAGGACTCGCTATGGGAGCCGCAGACGTTGTTCCTGGAGTTTCAGGAGGAACTATTGCTTTTATTTCAGGCATTTATGAAGAATTATTAAACTCCATAAGTGGCATTACTCTAAGTTTATTTAAAACCTTAAAAAATCAAGGATTTAAAACCGCTTGGAAACAACTTAATGGAAACTTTTTAGCATCGCTTTTTATAGGAATGTTTATCAGTATACTTTCTTTAGCGAAAGTAATTTCGTGGTTACTTGTAAGTCATCCAATTTTATTGTGGTCTTTTTTCTTCGGATTAGTTTTAGCAAGTATTATTTACATCGCAAAACAAATTACAAATTGGAATTTTATCGCCATTATATTACTGATAATTGGCGGTATTTTAGCGTATTATATTACGACATTAAATCCTCTGATTGCTGAAAATTCATCGACAATATTTATGTTTTTAGCTGGAGCAATTGCCATTTGTGCCATGATTTTACCTGGTATTTCTGGTTCGTTTATTTTAGTGCTTTTAGGAGCGTATAAACCTGTGTTATCTGCTATAAACACTAGAGATTACACCACCATAATGGCAATTGGATTCGGAGCAATTGTAGGATTATTATCTTTTTCAAGACTTTTAAAATACTTATTTGCACATTATAAAAATTATACGTTAGCAGTTTTAACAGGATTTATAATTGGGTCGTTAAATAAAATTTGGCCTTGGAAAAAAGTGCTCACATTTAGAACTAATTCTCACGGTGAAAAAGTACCGTTTAACGAATTATCAGTTTCGCCATTTTCATTTGATGGAAATCCGCAAATAATGTATGCGTGCTTATTAGCAATCTTCGGATTTTCGTTAATTCTAATTCTTGAAAAATTAGCCGTAAAAAGTCATCAAAAGGATTAAAAATTCCTAAAAAATAAGTATTTTAGTTCCTTATATTTTAAAAAATGTATCAACAACAGCAACGCACATTATCACAAAAAATAGTGCTTTTTTTAAAAGGAATAACCATGGGAGGTGCCAATAAAGTTCCTGGAGTTTCTGGAGGAATGGTGGCTTTTGTAATGGGATTTTATGAAGAACTTATTTTTTCTTTTCAGCGGATAAACGCAAAAGCATTTAAATTGCTTTTCAATGGACGCTTCAAAAGTTTTGCCCGATACACCAACTTACAATTTTTAACATTGATAATGTTAGGAAGTATGTTTAGTTACTTTACAATTTCATTGGTGTTAGATTATTTTTTAAAAAACAATGAATTATATGTTTGGTCGTGGTTTTTTGGAATGATTATCGGTTCAATTTATTATATCTCAAAAGATTTTAACGACTGGAAATTAAAAAATACAATCGCTCTAATCATTGGTGTTGCTATCGGTATTTTTATCAGTTTTTTAACGCCCGCCAAAGAAAATGATAATCTTTGGTTTGTTTTTATTTGTGGGATTATCGGCGTTTCAGGGATGACACTTCCTGGATTATCAGGGTCTTTTATTCTGATTTTATTAGGAAATTATGTGTTATTATTGGTCGATAGCGTCAATGTTTTTGCAAGTGTTGTAACGAGTTTGGTATCAGGCGATTTTGAGGTGTTGAAAAATCCTGTAAAAATAAGATATTTAAAAATCATAAGCGTTTTTACGCTGGGTTCTGTCTTCGGGTTAGTGTCTATTTCGCATATTTTAGGATACGTTTTAAAACGATGGCATCAACTGGTAACTGCCGTAATTATCGGTTTTATAACAGGTTCTTTAGGAATTGTATGGCCTTGGAAAAAAACAATATTCAAAAGCAATGAAAACGGTTTTTTATTCGATAAAAAAGGACATAAAATCGTGGAAAATTATCAGCGATTTATACCCGATTTTTCAACACAAGAAACATGGATTTCAATAGGTTTTATCATCTTTGGAATCGCCTTAATTTTAATGATAGACTTTTATGCAAGAAAAAAAACAACAAAAAACTAAGAACACATACGCCTTAGTTGGAAAAAATATTTCATACTCTTTTTCAAAAGGATATTTTACCGATAAATTTGAAAAATTAGGACTCGATTCAAGTGAATATGTCAATTTTGATATCCAATCAATAGAGGAACTTCCCCTAAAAATAAAAGAAAATAAACAGCATTTAAAAGGAATGAATGTTACGATTCCTTATAAATTAGAAGTATTCAACTTCTTAGATAAAATAGATAAAAAAGCACACAAAATAGGTGCGGTAAATACTATCAAAATATCTAAAAAAGGAAAATTAAAAGGATTTAATACCGATGTTTATGGATTTAAAAAATCCTTACAACCATTGCTGGAAAATCATCATCAAAAAGCCCTGATTCTAGGAACAGGAGGCGCCTCAAAAGCAGTTGCCTATGTGCTTAAAAAATTAAATATCAACTATCAATTCGTTTCTAGAAATCCGCAAGGAAAAAAAGAAATTTCATATCAAGATGTATCCAAAGAAATTATAGAAACACATCATCTAATAATTAATTGTACACCTTTAGGAACGCATCCAAATATAGAGGATTGTCCTGATATTCCGTATCAATTTTTATCTGAAAAACACCTCTTGTTTGACCTAATTTATAATCCTGAAGAAACTACTTTTTTAAGAAAAGGAAAAGAAAATAATGCTGTAATAAAAAATGGACTCGAAATGCTAGAACAACAAGCCGAAAAAGCTTGGAAAATATGGAATGAAAAATAATTTTAAAATTATTTAAAAGTAAATTAAAATAAAATAGCGTATTCTATAATATTATAGAAGAATCCGTATATTTATAAAATTAATAATTTAAAAAATAAATTAATAAAACTTTTAAGAATTAAAAGTTTAAAATTAAATTAATAAGGAACTTAAACATTGTAGATATGTTAGAAAATAACGAAAAAGAAGTACAAGAACCACTTACAGCGGAAAATACTGTTGTGAAAGTAGCAACCGAAAAAGCAGTGAACGAAGTAGAAACACAAGTTGCTAATGAAGCTGAAAAAGTAGATGAAAAGCACGAAATACCAATGCTGGAATATGCAACGATGGAGTTGGATATATTGGTGTCGGAATTAAAAAAGTTATTAGACAACCATCAAGTACAACAGTTAAAGTCGAATATTGATGCCATTAAAAATGCTTTTAATACCAAATTTAATGACTTACTAACTCAAAAAAAAGAAGCCTTTTTAGCCGAAGGTGGAAATGTAATTGACTTTCAGTTTTCAAGCCCTATTAAAGCCGAATATAATAAATTAGTAGGCGAATATAAAGCCAAACGTGATGCGCATTACGCACAATTGGAAAATCAATTAAAAGAAAATTTAGACAAAAGAAATGCCTTAATCGAAGAGTTAAAAACACTAATCGAAAAAGCAGACGCCAAAACAATGTATAATGATTTCCAGGAAATTCAAAAAAAATGGAAAACAATAGGCGCTGTTCCTAAAACAAAATACAATGATACTTGGAAAATATACCATCATCATGTAGAACGTTTTTATGATTTATTAGACTTAAATAAAGACTTTAGAGAACTTGATTTTAAACATAATTTAGAAGAAAAATTAAAACTTATTTCGCACGCAGAAACTTTAAATGAAGTAGCTGATGTAAATGTAGCTTTTAAAGATTTACAAGATTTACACCGCATCTGGAAAGAAGAAATAGGGCCTGTAGGTAAAGAACATCGAGAAGATATATGGGGGAAATTTAGTGAAGCAACCAAAAAAATACACGATAAACGTCATCAATATTTTAGAGAATTAAAATCGAAATATCAAGAAATGATTGACGCAAAATTGAAAGTTGTTGCCGAAATTAATGCGTTCGATACTTCGAGAAATGAATCGCACAACGATTGGCAAAAAAGTATTGTAGAACTTGAAAAACTACGTAAAAAATACTTTGATATCGGGAAATTACCCTACAATAAAAGTGAAGCTGTTTGGCAAGAATTTAAAAATGCGACCAAAAAATTCAACAGTTCAAAAAATGTTTTTTATAAAGCTGAAAAAAATACCCAAAACGATAACTTAAAAAGTAAAATTGCACTTATCGAACTTGCTGAAAGCATTAAAGATAGCGATGATTGGGAAGAAGCAACCAATACTATGAAACGTATTCAGTCTGATTGGAAAAAAATTGGTCATGTGCCAAGAAAGTTTTCTGATGATATTTGGAAACGTTTTAAAGATGCTTGTAATTTCTATTTTGATAGATTACATGCCCAAAAAAATGAGCAAAATAAAGAGCAATTAGCGCTTGTTACCGATAAAAAAGCATTTATAGAAAAAATAAAAACATCCGAAGACTTAAGCCTAGAAGCGATTCAAGAAAATATTGTTGCATGGAGAGCTTTAGGAGCATTGCCTAGAAATGCTCGTCATTTAGATGAGAAATTCAACAAAGCAATTGACGCGCATTTAGGAAAACTAAACATGAGTAAAAGTGATATCGAATTGATGAAGTTTAAAAATTCGATTGATATGTATTTATCACAAAAAGATTTAAAAAAATTAGATAACGAACAATATTTTATCCGTAAGAAAATAGATGAAACAGTTCGTGAAATGCAACAATTAGAAAATAATTTAGGTTTCTTTTCTAATGCAAAATCGGATAATCCTTTAGTATTGAATGTTCGTAAAGGGATTCAAGAATTTAAAGACCAATTAGCTGTTTGGAAATCAAAATTAGCATACATTAAAAAACTTGATTATTAGATTTAGTAATAATTTTCAATCAAATAAATCAAAAATAAATTAAATTTTAAATTTAATAATAAAAAAAATTCGAGTCTTTTATGTGAATATAAAACATAAAAAACTCGAGTTTTTTTATTATTTAACAGCAATCATACTAATTTCTACATTCACAAATTTAGGCAAATTCGCTACTTCTACAGTTTCTCTTGCGGGAGCTGTTGCTTCGTTAAAATATTGGGCGTAAACGCTATTTATTTTTGAAAAATTATTCATATCAGAAATGAAAATAGATGTTTTTACGACATTTTCAAAAGTCATTTCAGCGGCAGCTAAAACTTCTTTCATGTTTTCCATAACTTGTTTTGTTTCAATTTCGATGGTATCTAATACGAGTTCACCATTTTCAGGATTGAAAGCAATTTGACCCGAAGTATATAACGTATTTCCGCTTAAAACAGCTTGATTGTAAGGTCCAATAGGAGCAGGAGCTTTATCGGTAGTGATAATTTTTTTCATTATATTTTGATTTTATGTTTTGATATTTTTAGAGATTCTTAAAATAACACTCTATCTGGCGGTTTATTTTTATCCCATTTCAAATCGCTTAATACTGATGATTTTACTCCGATAAAGAAATTATACGAAGTTCTTTGTCCGAAAGGTGTCCAACCGAAATTTAAACGCCAACTATCTAAATCTCTAGAAAAATTTAAATTTGTATAGGAGAATCCAGTATTTTTAATGTCATATCCAGAATTAAAACCAACGCCCCATTTAGGCGATAATTCGACATTTCCACTAAACATTAAAATATTTCGAGTAATATCGCTGGTAAATCCGTCATTAGAATAATTTAAGGTATAGGTTAAATTTAACGTCCAAGGAATTTTATGACGATATAAAAGCGTTTCTTTTACTTCCGTTTCATTCTCTGGTGTATTGGAAAAATCGTTGGCATTTTTATTGTTTCGACCAAATAAATCAGGGGTGTCTTGCGCACCGTTTCCGTTATTTTTACGCTTATTTTTATTGTTTTTTAGACTTTCTTTATCTTTTTTAAAATCTTCACTAGACAAAGAGTAATTTGCCGTTATGCCCACTGTTTTTATTCGGAATAATTTATCATTAAATTTATCGATTTTTTCTCCCTTTTTATCAAGCTGATACGGGTCTAAAAGCATATTCGCATTTAACGCTAATTTATCTTTGAATAAACGAGTTCCCGCACTTACAGTAACATCGCTCCAACGAATACTATCTTTGGTAATATCGTAGGAAGTACTAAAATTCAAATTATTTAAAAGTGTTATTTTCTGATCTTCTTCATCACTATTAGGGTCTTTTGGGGCTACTTTAGCTTCCAAAACATTGTTAACGGCAATACCAATAGCATTGGAAACGCCACTTCCTGGGGTACCATATATTCCTCCTTTAAAAGGAGAATACGTTCGTAAATCGGTTGGATCAGAGCTTTGTTGTACTTGTAAATCGTGATTTTTAGCAAAATTAGGCGTATATCCGTAAGAAATCGAAGGTCTAATCGTATGACGAATGGCTTTTAAACGTCCTTTTTTAAAGTTAAAAGTTCCGTAAATATTTGTAGATAAAGAAACTCCAAAATTATAAGTATGAAACCGATTGAATCCGCCAATAGTATCGTTTACAACCGCACCTAAATTTTTATCAGCATTGACTTTTGTAGGGTCGTATCTTTTATGAATTTTATCAAAATACCAAACATCTCGATAACTTGCACTAGGCGATACTGTAAAATGTTTAAACGCTTTTAAATTCGTACTGGTGCTAAGATTATGTTGAATCCCTTTTTTGGCAGTATTGAACATTTTTGCCGTAAAAAACTCATCATCCGTAGTATTTATAAGGTATTGTCCTTGCATACTATAATTCAAACCCATTTTTTGAATCGCATTATTTTTAGCACCTCCTTTGCCTGCAAACGGATAGACAGGACGCATATTTAATTGCAAAGCTGGTAGGGTCATGGTTATTTCTTCGGTGTTGGTGTTTTGACCATGTTTTAACGTAATATTCATGTTAAAAGGCGTTCCAACGAAGTTTTTTGAATACGAAATCGATGAATTTAAACTATTGTCAATAGCTCTTGAATTATTTGCTTGATTCAACGATTCTAAGAAAAAAGTACTACTTCCTAAATCAACAGAGGCAGAAAAACTAGAGTTTGGGCTCGATTTAGTATCTCGATTATGACTCCAACGAATATTGAAACTAGAACTTTTATTATAGTTTGATAAACCTTTAATTCCTTGAATATTATTCTGAAATTGAAGACTAAAATTCCCACTGAAATTGTAGCGTTTATAATAGTTAGATTCCGTTCGGAAACCCCAACTTCCATTGGTGTATAAATCTCCTAAAACAGTTAAATCAAAATAATCACTTAATGCCAAATAATATCCTCCATTTTGTAGAAAAAATCCCTGACTATTACTATCTCCCCAAGATGGAATTATAAAACCAGAGGTTCTTTTATCTGTTAAAGGAAAGTAGGAAAATGGTAAAAATAAAGGGGTCGGAACATCCGCTAAAACTAAATTACTGCTACCTACAATTATTTTTTTACCAGGAACTAATTTGGCTTTGTTAGTTTGAATATAATAATCGGGGCGTTTCTTTTTTGAGGTGGTAAAACGTAATTTACGCATATAAATGGTCGAATCATTGACACGTTTTGTTTTTTCGGCATAAGTTATAATCCCACTTTGAACCGTTTTTACACCATAAACCAACGCTTTTTTAGTTTTGAAGTTAAATAAAATAGAATCTTGTTCCGATTCTTGTCCATCTTGTTTAAAAACAGGGCGTTGATGATATCCTAAACTATCTTTTATTCCCTTGGCGTACACGGTATTGTTTTTATAATCAAGCACAATTATTCCTGCTTTCAAATCAATATTTGTGTACGTAATTTGGGCTTTATTATATAACGTTACTGTTTTATTTTTTGCATTCTGAAGCGTATAATCTTCCGCATTATGCGTAATGATGCCTTGAATAACTTCTTTTTTCTCTTTGTCTTGTTTATTTAAAGAAATCAACGAATCTTTTAGATAATCCTTAGAAGGTTCTTTTAAGGAATCTTTCGAGATATTTAAAACTGTCTTTTTTTTAGGCTTTTTAGCCTCGATGCTTGTTGTACCTAAATCTTGAGCTACACTTATTTGATAATAAAAAAGGCAGAAAGCTAAAAGTATGTAAGTTAGAGTTGTTCGCAATGTTATAAATGCTATTTTTGTGTTATATTTAAAAATATCTGGCGTATTATTTGCACGCCTAAATACAAAACCCAAAAATAGTTAAATTTTATTGATGCAATTCTTAAAATTACGTAAATATAATCACCTAAAAAATTATTTTTTATTTTTGATCTCAATATTCTTTTTATTGGGCGCTTCAACACAGGTGATAGCTCAAAAAAAATACAATATTGTACTTGATGCAGGACATGGAGGAAAAGATCATGGAGCTTCGAGAGGTTCCTATATCGAGAAAAAAATCGCCTTGAAACTTGCCTTAAAAGTAGGTGAAATATTAAAGAAAGATAAAACAATTAACGTCAGTTATACTCGAACGAAAGATGTTTTTGTCGAACTTCATAAACGAGCAAGTATCGCTAATAAAAAAAATGCCGACCTTTTTGTGTCGATTCACTGCAATGCAAATAATTCCTCAAAACCACACGGTTCTGAAACCTATGTGCTAGGTTTAAAGGGAAATCAAGAGAATTTAGAAATCGTAAAAAAAGAAAATGCCGTGATTTTCTTGGAAGATAATTATCAAAAAAATTATGATTACGATCCTAATTCTCCACAATCTTTAATAGGATTATCGGTATTACAAGAAGAAAATTTAGACGCAAGTTTGTCGTTAGCAAGTTTGGTGCAAACTAATTTTAAAAAAATAAAAAGATATGACAGAAAGGTAAAACAAGCTAATTTTTTAGTCTTGCGAGAAACTGTAATGCCAAGCGTACTTATTGAACTTGGTTTTTTATCGAATAAATCCGAAGGGAATTTCCTTAATTCAAAATACGGACAGCTAAAAATGGCAAAATCACTCGCAACTGCCATCAAAAAATACGTACAACGATTAAAATTAAATACGATTCAAGATAAAACAATCGTATCAACTAAAAAAATATCAAAAAAAATACCAAAAAAAATAATTCGAAAACCAACTCGAAAAATTGCTAAAAAATCAACGTCTAAAATTGCCTTTAAAGTACAAATAGCAGCGTCCAAAAAACAACTAAACAAACGAAACTTTAACTTTAGAGGACTCAAAAATGTAGAATCGAAGTTTATTGGTGGATATCATAAATACTATTATGGAAGTTCTTCTAGCTTTTCACAGGTTAAAAAAACATTAACACATCTGAAAAAAATAGGCTATAAAGATGCTTGGATTGTCGCTTTTAAAGGAAATAAAAAAATATCGGTTAAAGAAGCACTGAGAAATCATTAATTTAGAAAAACTATATTTATACTCCCAAAATATTAGTATTTTCGTGGGATAAATTTTATGTATGTCAAAAGAACTAAAAACTGGTATTGTTGCTATCGTGGTTATCGCCCTATTTGTTTGGGGATATAATTTTTTAAAAGGAGAAAATTTGTTTAGTGGTAGTAATCGGTATTTTTATATTGAATACAAAAATATAAACGGACTAAACGAAGCGAGTCAAGTAACCATAAATGGATTGAAAGTTGGTAAAATTGAAAATATTTCCTTCAAAGATACTCCTGATAAAAAAGGAATGTTACTTGTGAAAATTTCACTGAATAATGATTTCGTTTTCTCTAAAAATAGTGTTGGTAAAATATATTCCGCTAGTTTAATGGGCGGACAAAATTTAGCAATTGTTCCTCGATATGATGGCGAAAAAGCTGTTTCTGGAGATTATTTAAAAGGAGAAGTAGAATCTGACCTTTTTTCATCCGTAGGTGAAAAATTAAATCCGATTCAATCAAAACTTCAAAATGTCCTAATCGGTGCAGATTCATTACTTGTAGGCGTGAATCAAGTATTGGATGAAAAATCTAGAAAAAGTTTAAATAATAGTATTCTTGGTTTAGAAGGAACAATCAACGGTGTTCAAAAAACCCTGAAATCAGTAAATAACTTGTTAGCAAGCAACAAACAAAATCTTGATGCGACCTTTAAAAATACTAAAAAAATTACGGATAATTTCTCGAAAATATCCGAAGATTTAGCCCAAACAAATCTTGGTGCTACCGTGAAAAAATTAGAAACAACCTTGGCGAATGTAAATGGATTATTAGCCAACGTAAAAGACGGAAAAGGAACGCTAGGGAAGTTAATGACCGATGAAAAAATGTATGCAAACTTAACAAATGCATCAAAAGAAATGGAAGAATTATTACGGGAAATGAAATTAAACCCAAAACGATTTGTTCATTTTTCATTATTTGGTAAAAAAGCAAAAGCATATAATGAAGAAAATAATACCAAAAATATAAGTGCGAAATAAACGCATCTACCAGAAATTACTAACATTAAAACAGCAAGAACGATGGAGAAATATTTACCAAACATAATTTTCGCAACTATTTTAATCGCAGGGATTGGATATTTTGTACTAAATGTTCGAAAATTAGTTCGAAATATTAAGCTAGGAAAAGATATTGATAGAACTGACCGAAAACCTGAGCGTTGGAAAAATATGGCAAAAATAGCCTTAGGACAATATAAAATGGTGCGTCGTCCTGTTTCTGGAATTCTACATGTAGTAGTGTATGTAGGGTTTATTTTGATAAATATCGAAATGTTAGAAATTGTTATTGATGGATTATTAGGAACGCATCGTGTTTTTCAGCCAATTTTAGGCGATGCTATCTATGGATTTTTAATCGGTAATTTCGAAATTTTAGCCGTGCTTGTTTTTGTTGCAGTTACTATTTTCTGGTTTAGACGAAATATCGAAAAAGTAAAGCGTTTCTGGAGTAAAGAAATGACTGGTTGGCCAAAAAATGATGGAAATATTATTCTATATTTTGAAATGGTTTTAATGTCGTTATTTTTGATAATGAACGCTACTGATGTTGCCTTTCAAGAAGCAGGAGCAGGAAATGTAATTTCTCAATTTATTGCCCCTTGGTTCAATGGTTTTTCAGCAGAAAGTTTACATCTTATAGAAAAAACAACTTGGTGGGTACATATTATAGGTATTCTAATTTTCTTGAATTATTTATATTATTCAAAACATTTACATATTTTATTAGCATTTCCAAATACCTTTTTTGCGAACTTAAAACCAAAAGGACAACTTACAAATTTAGCTTCTGTAACCAAAGAAGTTAAAATGATGCTAGATCCTGATGCCGACCCGTACGCAATGCCAGAAGAAGGAACGGAAGACGAAGTGCCTGAAAAATTTGGTGCTTCTGATGTTACCGATTTAAATTGGGTGCAACTAATGAATGCTTATACCTGTACCGAATGTGGACGTTGTACTTCGTCGTGTCCTGCAAATTTAACGGGTAAAGAATTATCGCCTCGTAAAATTATGATGGATACCAGAGATCGTTTGGAAGAGGTAGGGAAAAATATCGACCAAAATAACGGTGTTTTTAAAGATGATGGAAAACAACTGTTAAATGATTACATTTCTCCAGAAGAATTATGGGCGTGTACAAGTTGTAATGCCTGTGTGCAAGAATGTCCAATAGGAATTGATCCGTTGTCTATTATTATGGAGATGCGTCGTTATTTGGTGATGGAAGAATCGGCAGCTCCTCAGGAATTAAATGCTATGATGTCAAATATTGAAAATAATGGAGCACCTTGGCAATATAGTCAGCAAGATAGACTTAACTGGAAAGATGAAGCATAAAGCTTTTTTAAGCTCTCAATAATAAAAATTTAGAAATAACAACGCTTAAAACATAAAACGATGAACGTACCAACAATGGCAGAAATGATGGCTCAGGGAAAACAACCAGAAGTGTTGTTTTGGGTAGGAGCAGCAGGAAGTTATGATGATAGAGCTAAAAAAATAACCAAATCATTTGTAAAAATATTACATAAAGCAGACGTGAATTTTGCGGTGTTAGGTACGGAAGAAAGTTCAACTGGAGATGCCGCAAAACGTGCAGGAAATGAATTTTTGTTTCAAATGCAAGCAATGATGAATATTGAAGTCTTAAACGGATATCAGGTAAAAACAATCGTAACCTGCGATCCACATTCATTTAATACTTTAAAAAATGAATATCCAGAATTAGGCGGTAAATATGAAGTGTATCATCATACTCAATTTATTAGTAAATTAATAAAAGAAGGACGTTTATCGATTGATAATACGACTTTAAAAGGAAAACGATTAACGTATCATGATCCTTGTTATTTAGGACGTGCAAACGAAATATACGAAACACCACGGGAATTATTACGTAATTTAGGCGTGAAAATGACCGAAATGAAACGTCATAAATCAACGGCTTTATGTTGCGGTGCAGGAGGAGCACAAATGTTTAAAGATGCTGAAAAAGGTGATAAGGAAATTAATATCTTACGTACCGAAGATGCGTTAGAAACCGATCCTCAAATTATAGCAACAGGTTGCCCATATTGTAATACTATGATGACGGATGGTGTGAAATTTAAACTTAAAGAAGACCAAATCGTGGTGAAAGATATTGCAGAACTAATTGCGAGTGCCAATAATTTATAGATTTTAAATCCAAAGAAATGCCATTAATAGACGACGATGAGTTTATTAAAATTTGTGATGAATTAGAAAGATTAAAGCAAAAAGAAAAAGACCTGGAAAAAGGGTATATCGATTTAAAGTTAGAGAATACCAAAATCAGTAGTCATAAAAAATATCGAGTTTTACTTATTTTTGCATTAATAGCCCTAGTTTTATTTTTGATTGTAACGATGTATAATAAACATCATAAATTTACAATCATTAAGCAGCAAAAAATATCCTTAGAAAAATTAATCGATAGCATTAATAATGTCACAAAAATAAAAGAAACATCAAGGTTAAAAAAAGAGAAAACTGTTGCTCTTTTAGCAAAAAATAAAATTGTTTTTACAGTTCAAATTGGCGTTTTTGAAAACCTTAAAATGTCCGAAGAAAACCTAAGACAAGAAGGAGGGATCCGAAAAATGCCTAATAATTTAGGTGAAAAAACAGAAAAATATATTGCAGGTGCTTTTTCTACTTATGAAAATGCCCGAATATTTAGAGATGAAGTAAAAAAAATAGGTATAAAAGATGGATTTGTAGTAGCATTGCGTAACGGAAAAAAAATCCCGATTAGTACTGCTGTAAAATTATCAAATTTAGATTCTTTGGATACTTCAGATCAATTAAGTATTGAATAATTAAGAGCATAAAAGAATAATTAAGAAATTTATAGCTTAAAAAAGGAAGGATGTACTCTTTCCTTTTTTATGTTTCAAATTATTTTGGATTAAAGAATAACTATGAAAAATTATATAAAAGCTGCACGTTTACGCACCTTACCATTATCGATATCAGGAATTATTGTGGGAGCATCGCTTGGAATTAAAGATAGTGTACCTACATTTTATTTTTGGGAAAGTACTATTTTTTGGTTGGCAATTTTAACGACTATTGGTTTTCAAGTTTTGTCAAATTTTGCAAATGATTATGGCGATGGTATCAAAGGAACCGACGATAATAGAGAAGGAGAAGCTCGCATGGTTTCATCAGGAATGATTACGCCAAAGCAAATGAAAATGGCAATGATAATAACCGCAATTATCACATTATTACTTGCTTTATTATTGATTTTTACTTCTTTTGGGAAAGATAATTTTTTGTTTTCAGCACTATTTTTAGGGTTGGGAATTGCGTCAATTGTGGCAGCGATTAAATATACGGTTGGTAAATCGGCATACGGTTACAGTGGTTTTGGTGATGTTTTTGTATTTCTTTTCTTCGGATTATTAGCAGTCGTGGGAACCTATTTTCTATACACAAAGCAAGTAAATTTTAGTGTCTTTTTACCAGCCATTAGCATTGGATTATTAAGTACTGCCGTGCTAAATTTAAACAATATGCGCGATAGCATAAATGATAAAAAAGTAGGTAAAAATACCTTAGTCGTTAAAAACGGTGTAAAATTCGCTAAAAAATATCATTATACATTATTGATAATTTCTTTTATAACGGCGATGATGTATGTACTAATTAATTATCAAAAACCAGTACAATTCTTATTTATATTGGCGTATTTACCAATTATAAAACACGTATTTTTTGTGTATAAAAACAAAGAAGAACCGTTATTAGATGGTGAATTAAAAAAAGTAGCGTTAAGTACTTTTTTATTTTCAATATTATTTGCACTAGGATATCTTTTTTAAAATAAGGAATAAATAAAATATAAAATTAATACAAAATAGTATTTAAATAATGAACATTACATTTTACGGTCATGCTTGTTTTGGCATCGAAATTAACGGAATATATTTATTAGTAGATCCATTTATCACAGGAAATTCACTGGCATCAAATATTGTAATTGCCGATATTAAAGCCGATTATATTTTGCTAACACACGCACATCAAGACCATGTTTTAGATGTTGAACTTTTTGCAGAACAAACAGGTGCAACCATTATATCTAATTTTGAAATAGCACAATATTATGGCGCTAAAAATTTAAAAACCGCCGCAGTAAATCATGGAGGAACTTTTAAAACTGCTACTTTTTCGGCTAAATATGTAAATGCAATTCACACTTCTTCATTTGCCGATGGAACTTACGGAGGGCAACCAGGCGGATTTGTAATTTCATCCGAAGAAAAAGTATTATATATTGCTGGAGATACTGCCGTTACTATGGATATGAAATTAATTCCGATGACTACAAAATTAACCGCATCCATTTTTCCGATAGGCGATACCTTTACCATGGGAATTGAAGATGCTATTATTGCTAGTAATTTAGTGGAATGTGATACGGTAATTGGTTGTCATTTCAACACATTTCCGCCTATTGAAATTGATACACATCAAGCAAAAGAAAAATTTACAGAAGCCAAGAAAGAATTGATTATTTTAGAAATAGGAGCTTCGATTAATATCGCTGAAATTAGTAAAAACAAGCACTAAAAAACAAGAAGTTAGTATGAAATCAGTAAAAATAATTTTAGGAATTGTAACGGCTTTTGTCCTTGTTTTTTTCATAACAGGAATCGTTGTAACAGAGGTTAAATATAGTACTGAAATTGAAATTAATAAACCTGTAACCGAGGTTTTTGAAAATTTCACCAATCCAGATTTGATGAAAAAATGGTTGCCAGATATCAAATCAATTGAGCCAATAATGCAGAAAAAAGCTGTTGTAGGAAGTACTTATACAATGATTATCGAAAATAATGAGCAAGAAGTGACCATGATTCAAAAAATCACGGAGTACGTTCCGAATCAAAAAATAACATTTGAGTATCATTCAAACGAAATGCTTAAAAAAGAGGCGTATAATTTCAATGCTAACGGAGCAAAAACTACGATTATCCAAAATAGTAGTGTCAATAGTAAATCGTACATGACAGCGTGTTTGTATCCTTATTTTAAAGGAACATTTAAAGCGTTAAATAGGAGATATTTACAACAATTAAAAGAACTTGCAGAAAAATAATTTTTTGGGCGTTCGAGCGGGCTTTCCATTACAATCTTTTGTTTCGTGCCTCACAAAAGGATTTTCATTGCAATCCCTAACGCAAAACCAACTTACATTCTAAAAAGCACGTGACTAAAATCTTCTTAAAATAAGCAAAATGATACAAGCAACTTATCATCAGTATTTATTGAATTTTAAACAAGCAAGCGGTACTTCTCGAGGTATTTTACGCACTAAAGAAACGTGGTTTATCATCTTAAAGAAAGATGGAAAAACAGGCGTAGGAGAATGCGGTTTATTTAGAGGATTAAGTATTGATGATACGCCAGATTATCAAGAAAAACTACAATGGTTTTGTGAAAATATCAATCTAGGTTTAGAGGTTTTATTAGCTAAAGCGATTCACTTTCCATCGATTCAATTTGGTTTAGAACAGGCTTTTTTATCTTTGAAATCTGAACTGAAATCTGAAAATAAATTTGAATTATTTCCTTCGGATTTTACAAATGGGACACAAGATATTCCCATAAATGGCTTAGTTTGGATGGGCGATAAATCGTTTATGCAACAACAAATTAAAGATAAATTACAGCAAGGTTTTACCACGATAAAAATGAAAATCGGTGCGATTGATTTTGATACCGAACTCAATTTATTAAAAGTAATTCGCAAGGAATTTTCATCCAAAGAAATAACGCTACGAGTCGATGCAAATGGAGGTTTTACTCCTAAAGATGCTTTACAAAAATTACAACGATTATCGGAATTAAACATACATTCTATCGAGCAACCAATACAGCAAGGACAATGGCAAGAAATGGCGAATTTGTGTGAAAAAACGCCTTTGCCAATCGCTTTAGACGAAGAGTTAATCGGCGTTTTTACATCCGAAGAAAAAGAAAAATGTATCGAAACAATAAAACCACAATACATTATTTTAAAACCAAGTTTAATTGGCGGATTTCAAGGAAGTAAACAGTGGATTTCAATCGCTAAAAAATACCATGCCGATAATTGGATAACATCAGCATTAGAAAGTAATATTGGTTTAAATGCCATCGCACAATTCACAAAAACACTCGAAAACCCACTGCCTCAAGGCTTAGGAACGGGAAGTTTATTTACCAATAATATTGAAAGTCCGTTAGAAGTTATGAATGGAAATTTACATTATAATATCAAGAAAAAATGGGCGTTTAATTTAGAGTAATCTTATTTTAAACTTTTCTAAGCGTATATTTATTTTAAAGAAATGAACAAATATTGAGCAAATGAATTTTATACAGCAAGCATACAAAGGAAAAAATGATTGGTTTTATTATTTAGCAAGTATTTTTTTAGTCATATTTGGTTGGCAATTTATAGGAATTATGCCTTTGGCATTAGTTGCAGCTTTACATTCTAAAGATTTTGATGCGTTTTCTAAGGCAGCCAATGAAAGTTTTATGAGTTTAGGAATTAATAAAAATTTATTTTTATTTCTGATGATATTAATGTTTGCTATCGGGTTACTATTTTTATTTTTGGCGGTAAAATTCATTCATAAAAGAGCGATAAAAACCATCATAACAAGCCGAAAAACCATTGATTGGAGTAGGTTTTGGTTCGGTTTTATGACTTGGGGAATTTTAGCGGTAAGCATCACTTTTTTAGGCATTTTTTTAACACCAGAAAATTATACATGGAATTTTAAACCTGTTCCTTTTTTTACATTAGTAGCCGTTTCTTTTTTATTTTTACCTTTACAAACGAGTTTTGAAGAGTTATTATTTAGAGGTTATTTTATGCAAGGTTTAGGCGTTTGGTTTAAAAATAGATGGTTGCCTTTAATCATAACTTCGGTGGCTTTTGGGTTGTTACACGGTGCAAATCCTGAGGTTGAAAAAATTGGTTATATTTCGATGGTGTTTTATATTGGTACAGGATTTTTCTTCGGAATTACCACTTTAATGGACGAAGGAACGGAATTAGCGTTAGGATTACATGCGGTAAATAATATTGTCGCCGCATTTTTAGTAACCACCAATTGGACGGTTTTTCAAACAGATGCCTTATTTGTTGATATTTCAGAACCTTCTATTGGAATCGAAATGTTTTTACCTGTTTTGGTATTGTATCCTTTGCTATTATTCTTGTTTTCTAAAAAATATGGCTGGAAAAATTGGCAAGAAAAATTATTTGGACAGATAGAAAAACCAATAAACATTGAATAAACAACGTTTTCATAAAAGTTTTAAACTCAATGATACTTCTTTTTTATCCGAAGAAGAAGTACTTGTTTTTTCTGATAAAATATCAAAATCGATACATACTTTTTTAAGTGATTGGTTTAATGATAAAGATTTTGTAATTGTACAAACTTCAGGTTCAACAGGAAAACCAAAACCGATTAAGTTACAAAAAGAATTTATGAAAAATTCGGCTTTTGCTACTGGAATTTTTTTTAATTTATCAGAAAATACTACAGCATTATTATGTTTATCGGCTGATTATATTGCTGGTAAAATGATGCTTGTTCGTGCCTTAACTTTAGGTTGGAAATTGGATATTGTAAAACCAGATTCTAATCCGTTGAAAAGCGAAAAATTATTTAAAAAACACTATGATTTTTCGGCAATGGTTCCTTTGCAATTGCGAAATTCATTGTCTGAATTACATAAAATAGATAAATTAATTGTCGGTGGAGGTGTGGTTTCATCAGATTTAATAAAAGCCGTTCAGAATATTTCAACCAATATATTTGCTACTTATGGAATGACTGAAACAATTACACATATTGCAGTTAAAAAACTCAATAATTTTAAGAGTCATCAACTTGTTTCAGATGCGAATTATACTATTTTATCAAATGTAAAAATAACTACTGACACTAGAAATTGTTTAGTTATTGAAGCACCAAAAGTATCCGAAGAAAAAATAATAACTAATGATATTGTAAAGTTGATTTCTGCGACTAAATTTGAGTGGTTAGGACGTTTTGATAATGTTATTAATTCTGGAGGCGTAAAATTACATCCCGAAAAAATAGAAGAAAAATTATCAGAAATAATAACATCTCGTTTTTTTGTTATCGGAATTTCTGATGCTATTTTAGGCGAAAAATTAATCTTAATTATTGAAAATAAAATTTCATCCGAAGAAGAAAAAACCTTAAAAAAAGCCGTTGAAAACTTAAAAACATTATCAAAATTCGAAGTTCCGAAAGAAATTTATTTTATTGATAATTTTATAGAAACAGAAACAAATAAAATTCAACGAAAAAAAACTTGGAATTTAATTTTAGTATAACCTCTTATTTAAAAAACAAAAATCCTAATTTATTAAATTAGGGTTTTTGTTTTCTGATATTATTCAATAACTTCAATAAAAATATCGTTTTCTGTATTATTAGAATTTAATTCGTTAATTAATGCTTTAGAAACTGACACTAATTGCCCTATGTGATTTTTATAAATAGCATGAGGATACCTTTTAATATTGTAAACCTTTTCCTTCAAATTGAAAAATCGCCCATTTTCCTTCTAATAGCTTATTAGATATAGTTGTTAAAAGCATCACAGTGAATTCTTAATCTGCTGTTTTAGGTACAAAATTATTATTACTACAAGTAGAAATAAGTAGTGAAAAAATAAGTTTGATAAATAGGAATTTTTTATTCATTATTTAAATTGTTTTTACGCTAGTTTTTTTGAAAAAAAACTTGGTCATTTTATTATACATTTTCATTTCTCCTATTAGTTTAGTATCAATTAATTTAAATGTAAAATCGTTCATGTAAATAGAAGGATTAAATTCAGCTTTAGTAAATATAGTATCAGGGTTGTAATCAATTTTGATTTCATTTTGTTCTGATAACACCCATTTAAAATACCCTATTTCAAAAATTTCTATTTCATTACATCCAGAAATATATCTTTCAGAAACAACTACTTTTTCTTTAAAAAAGGTAAGTATTAAATAAATTTCTTTACCAGCACAACGACTAGGTCTATTTGTTTCTTCACACATAGAACCAACTTTTGATATAAAAGTGTTATTTTCAAGGTGTTTTTTATCTTCTTGGGCTTTAAGTATAAGAGACCAAAACATAAAACTTATAACAATAACTATTTTCATTTTTTATCTCTATTTTATTAAAAAATTGAATTAAGGCATATAGATTAGTTTATAAATTATGCAAAGCGATGTAACTTATTTACAAACCTAAGTAGGAGATAAGTAATTCATAGTAATATTTCTTTCACAGATAAGTCAAATGTAATGAAAAAATTAGTAGAAGTGAAAAAAGTGTTTTTTGTGATATATGTTATTCTAGGTTAAAATTTATTTGTTCGGAATTTAAGTAAAAACAGATAAGAACCAATAAATATGGAAAATAAAACCTCCTATTAAATAGGAGGTTTGTCTTGTATTTACAATGCTTTCAGGCTATTACATAACCATGCTGTGGTATACATTTTGAACATCGTCATCGTCTTCTAATTTCTCTAAAAGTTTTTCAACATCTGCTTGTTGTTCTTCAGAAAGTTTTGTTGTTGAAGCAGGTATTCTTTCAAATCCTGATGATATAATTTCGACATTATTATCCTCAAAATAAGATTGAATAGCTCCAAATTGTTCAAAGGGCGCATAAATAATAATTCCTTCATCATCATTAAAAACCTCTTCAACTTCAAAGTCAATAAGTTCTAATTCTAGTTCTTCTAAATCAACAGTAATATCTTCTTTTTTTACAGTGAAATTACAAACTCTATCGAACATAAAAACGACAGAACCAGAAGTTCCTAAATTTCCATTTCCTTTGTTGAAAATAGCACGAACATTGGCAACGGTTCTATTATTATTATCGGTTGCAGTTTCTACAACGATCGCAATTCCGTGTGGTGCATAGCCTTCAAATAATGCCTCTTTATAATCACTAGTGTCTTTATCTACGGCTTTTTTTATGGCACGTTCTACATTATCTTTAGGCATATTTGCAGCCTTTGCATTTTGCATTACTGCCCTTAAACGTGAGTTTGTATCTGGGTTTGGGCCACCATCTTTAATTGCCATTACAATATCTTTACCGATTCTGGTAAATGTTTTAGCCATTGCAGACCAACGCTTCATCTTGCGTCCTTTTCTTAGTTCGAATGCTCTTCCCATTTTATTAAATTATATTTACGCTTAAATTATTTTTACGCAACCACAAATGTAGTTATTGCGTTAATTATTTACAATTACAATTAAAGTATTTTAAAATCTTTTTTTGATAATCAGTTTATTTTCTTGCTTATTATAAGCGCGCCAAGTTCCTGATTTTTTTCCGTTTTTATAGCTTCCTTTTAATTTTAATTTTCCATTCTGATAATATACTTTATATTTTCCGTCTAGTAAACCATTTTTAAGGCTTGCTTCAATCTTTAATTTTCCATTAGGATAATTTTCCGTGTAAGTAGTTGCACTTAAATCTGAAGGATAAATTTCTTTAACATCAAAAATATTTTCAAGATTATTATTACTATTGGAATTTATTTTTTCAGCCTTTCTTTTTTCGGCGATTTCTTTTTTTATTTTTTGTGCTGATGCTATTTTTTCTTGAAGTAATTTTGGATTGATAAATGTACTTGTAATTGTACTTTTAAAAACATTTCCTTCGGATGTTAATTGCATACCAAATTGATTAAAAGCAGTAATATATGCTTTATTTTTTTTGATTTGAAGCTGTGTTTTTCTATCGGTTAAACTTACGATATCATCAAAAATATGAGGCGTATTTATGTAAGTGAAAATAGTCGATTTCTTATCAAATAAATAATTAAACTCTTCAAATTCTTTGGAAGTATGTAAGGTATAATTATTTTGATTATTATTGATAATTTCTTTTAATGTATTCGGACTTGCACTAAAAATAACAAAATCATTAATAATGGTAAAATATGGTTTTTCCATTTTTTTAAACATATTTCCTGCAACTATTTTAAAGAAACCTTTTAAATCTAAAAAGTTAATTGTGTGATTTTTATAGGAAATTTGTTTAAATTGTAAGGGTGTTTTTTCTTTTATTTTTGATAAAATAAAGTCTAAATTTTTTGAAGCATCCTGAATATCCGAAGTTTTAAAAACGATAGCAACATCTTTTTTGTTTCTCGAAAGTTCCGAATTAAAATGAATAAATCCGATTTCATTTCCAATCCAACTATATACATTTTCTTTGATGTCGATGTCTAATTTTTTTTCAATTTCGATAATTTGTTTCGAATAAATTTCAAACTCTTGAGGTTTTTCTTTTCTAAGAGTTTCAAAATTTTCATTAAGAGTTTCAAAATTATCAAAAGCAAAACTTACATAAAGTGCGGTATTTTTTGGAGCAATCGTAGCGATACTTCTTTTTCCTTTTCCCGATTTTTGAATGGCTTTTAAATAGCTTTCGGAATCTTCTTTTACGTTTGTATAACCATCTGCTTGAATAATAGTTCCTTCAATTAAAGAAACATCAAAACCAGAATAGTATAATGAATTTTGAATATTTTCGATAAGATTTTCATTGGTTTTATCAGCAAAACAAGAAAGATAGTTTTGTAAATATTTATATTGAAAAAACAATTTAAAGAATCCGTCATCAGGTGTTTCTTTGGTAATTTCAATAAAATTAACATCTCTACCGATAATAGGTTTTTGATATTGATTGATAGTATTTTCAACTAAAAGATGCGTATAAGAAGCGATTAATTGGTTTTTTATAAAGGCAATATGTAGGGTTTCTCTCTTGGAGGTATCGTAAATTTCTGTTATTTCTTTATTTTGATAAATTCTGTTGGTAACTTTAAAATCATCGCCTGTTAAACTCGAAACACTATTTTTTAAAAAATTAAATTTTGATAATTTACCAAGATTAACGACATATAAAAAATCATATTTTTTGGGTTTATAAACATGAGCGGAGATTAAAACATCACGTTCTCCGATAAAATTCAGGATACTTTTTTGTTGTTTTACAGTTTTATCGAGCGTATTTATGCTTTTGCTGATTTCTTTAAAATAGCTATTTTTTTGGAGTTCTTTCCAGATAGGGCTTGTACTAATTTCGTCCCAAGTATCGATAGGTCTTTGAGTCTCTAAAATAAAAACAGCATCTTTTGGAATTAAGTAAATGGGTTTTATATTATTTTGATTATCAAAAGTGAAAACATAAATTTGATAAGCTAAAAAGCTCAAAAAAGCGATGAACGCTGTCCATAAAATCTTTTTTTTCATAATTAGAACCTGTTTAAATTTTAAATTTTTTTAAAGCCTGTTTAATAAAAAAATACATAAATTATTTAGTTAAACTTAGACCTCACAGGTTTTAAAAACCTGTGAGGTCTGTTGCTTTGGGGTAAGATTGAATAAGCGTGTTTAAAAATTAAAGAAAGTATTTTTTTTTAACAAGGGGTTTTAACCCCTTGTCATCTTATTTTGATGTTATAAATCTTTATTTAAAATCAAATAATTAAACTTGAATAATTCCCAAATTAAATTTCTTTTCGATTGGAGCATGATTTGCAGCTTCAATTCCCATAGAAATCCAAGTTCGGGTATCCAACGGATTGATAACAGCATCTGTCCAAATTCTTGCGGCGGCATAATATGGTGAAATTTGTTTATCGTACCGTGCTTTTATGTTATCGAATAATTCGGTTTCTTTTTCGGGTGTAATTTCTTCGCCTTTTTTTAGTAAAGAGGCTTTTTCGATTTGCAGTAAAACTTTTGCGGCAGAATTTCCACTCATAACGGCAAGTTCGGCACTTGGCCACGCTACAATTAATCGAGGATCGTAGGCTTTTCCACACATGGCATAATTTCCTGCACCGTACGAATTTCCGATAATAATCGTAAATTTTGGAACAACCGAATTACTTACGGCATTTACCATTTTCGCACCATCTTTTATAATTCCGCCGTGTTCCGATTTTGAACCGACCATAAAACCAGTAACATCTTGTAAAAAAACCAATGGAATTTTCTTTTGATTACAATTGGCAATAAAACGGGTTGCTTTATCTGCGGAATCATTATAAATAACGCCACCAAATTGCATTTCGCCTTTGGCTGTTTTTACTAATTTTCGTTGATTCGCCATAATTCCAACCGCCCAACCATCGATGCGAGCATAGCCTGTAATAATGGTTTTTCCGTAACCTTCTTTATATTGATCAAATTCAGAATTATCAACTAAACGTTTGATAATTTCCAACATATCATATTGTGCATTTCTTTCTTTTGGCAAAATTCCGAAAATATCATCTTCGTTTTCTTTTGGATCAAGCGCTTCTTTTCTATTGAAACCAGCCTTGTCGTAATCACCAATTTTATCCATTAATTTTTTAATGGTATCTAACGCATCTTTATCATCTTTCGATTTATAATCGGTAACGCCCGAAATTTCACAATGCGTAGTTGCGCCACCCAAAGTTTCATTATCGATAGTTTCACCAATGGCGGCTTTTACTAAATAACTTCCCGCTAAAAAAATACTTCCTGTTTTATCAACAATTAACGCTTCATCGCTCATAATTGGCAAATACGCACCGCCTGCAACGCAACTTCCCATAATTGCCGAAATTTGCGTAATTCCCATGCTACTCATCATGGCATTATTTCTGAAAATTCGCCCAAAATGTTCTTTATCAGGAAAAATTTCATCTTGCAAAGGCAAATAAACCCCTGCCGAATCGACCAAATAAATAATCGGTATTTTATTTTCTATGGATATTTCTTGGGCTCGTAAATTCTTTTTTGCGGTAATCGGAAACCAAGCTCCAGCTTTTACTGTGGCATCATTGGCAACAACAATACACTGTTTTCCGCTGACATATCCTATTTTTACAACAACGCCTGCCGAAGGACATCCGCCGTGTTCTTGATACATTTCTTCACCAGCAAAAGCACCTATTTCTATGGATTTTGTATGGTCATCTAAAAGATAATCGATACGTTCACGAGCGCTTAATTTCCCCTTTTCGTGTTGTTTTTCAAGACGTTTTTTACCGCCTCCTAATTTTACTTTGGCAAAACGCCTGCGTAAATCAGAAACTAAAAGTTTGTTGTAATCTTCGTTTTTATTGAAGTTAATATCCATAGATCGGTTCTTTATTTGCAAGTGCTAAAGTAAGAAAAACCCTTTAAAATACAAGATAGTTATATGTTTGATTCGATTTGTTCTTTTAATTTCTGACAATTAAATCCTATGAAAATATTTTCCATGGGATTTAATTATTTTTAGTGTATATTTGTATCGAATTTTAAAAAGATACTGCTTTAAACGTAGTTTCTTATATTTAGCAAAAAAGTAATAATGGCATCAAAAGCATCATCAAAAGTAGTATTAAGTAATCGTAATTATGTGGCAGAAGCAAAAATGAGAAATCATTTTGTAATTACAGATCAGCCCGTTGAAAAAGGGGGCGATAATAACGGACCAACGCCTGTAGAATATTTATTAACCGCAATTGGTGGTTGTGTATCGATTACTTTAAGAACCTATGCCGAAAATAAAAAATGGGATGTTGGTGAAATTACAGTCAATGTTACACAGCAAGTAAGATTAACATCTCAAGGAATAAAAAAATCATTAGTCGAAGAAATATCTTTTGAAAAAGAAATTACCAAAGCTCAAAAAGAAACATTATTAGAAGTTGCAGGAACATGTCCCGTTGTAGAAATGATAAAAGGAAACACCGAAATAGTAACTAATATTCAGTAAAATTAAGAAATATCAAAAATAAATAACATGAAAAAAATAATAGCTTTTGCAGGAAGTAATAGTAAAAAATCAATCAATAAAGAACTCGTAACATACGCAACAACTTTGGTCGATAATTCAGTTGCAACAATTTTAGATTTAAATGATTTTCCAATACCTGTGTACGGAATAGATGAAGAAACTAAAAATGGAATTCCAGAGAATGCTCAAAAATTCTTTGATATACTTCAAAATGCTGATGGAATTATTGTATCGTTAGCTGAACATAACGGAAATTTTTCGGTAGCATTTAAAAATATGTTTGATTGGATGTCTCGTATTAATCAAAAATTATGGAACAATATTCCGATGTTATTAATGGCAACATCACCAGGAAATAAAGGTGGAACAGCTGTTTTGTCAATCGCTAAAAATGGATTTCCTTATATGGGAGGAAATATTATAGCCGATTTTTCTTTACCAAGTTTTTTTGATAATTTTAAAGAAGGAAGTATCATTGATGATGCGTTAAAGACAGCATTAAAAGAACAAGCAATCAAGTTTGAAAAATCGTTGTAATGACACTATTTTTATTGATTTTATTTTCCTTGGAGTATAAATGTGTTTTTTGTAATTTTGCTATCATATAAAAAAAAATGAGTTAATATGGGAGATATTTCTAAAGATATAAAATCTAACTTTAAAAATGATAAAATTAAAGCACTTATCAATATTAAATACACCTCAAATTGGTTAAGTAGCAATGAAAATGATTTTTTTAAACCTTACGGAATATCGCCTCAACAATACAATATTTTACGGATTTTAAGAGGAGCAGGAGAAGCCATAAAAGTACAGGTAATTAAAGAACGAATGATAGAAAGAGCGCCGAATGCTACTCGTTTAATGGATAAATTATGTGATAAAAATTTCATTGAAAGAACTAGAAGTCAGCAAGATAGACGTGTTGTTTATATCAATATTTCCAACAAAGGATTAACCTTGCTAAAAACGATTGATAGTGCATCAGCAAACTTAGATTTTTTAGAAAAATTAACCGAAAAAGAAGCGCTTCAATTAAGTGATTTATTAGATAAAATACGCTAATCATTTAGGGTATTATTTACGTTATCATTCTTTTATAAAAAAGAAAAATGACTAAAATTATATCAAAATATTTTCCATGGATAGTATTTTTATTGTCTCAAGATTGTAAGTAAAGAAATTATTAAAATGAATTAAAATCAGAAATAATCAAAAATAAAATGAAAAATTTAAAAAAAATACAACATAAAGTAACGAGTCCTTTGGTAAATATGGGAACCATAAAATTAAGACAGCCCTTACCAACAGCAGAAATTGAACATGTAGATCCATTTATTTTACTACATCATTACGGGCCTTACGCAATTAGTGAATTTAATAATCCGTTTGATGTAAGCGCACATCCGCATCGTGGATTTGAACCAATAACCTTATTATTTAAAGGCGAACAATTACACCGAGATTCTTTAGGAAATGAAATGATTGTTAAAGCAGGAGATGTGCAATGGACAACCGCAGGTAGGGGAATTATGCACGCAGAAGCACCCACCAAAGAGTTTATCGCAAAAACAGGCGAGTTAGAAGGAATTCAATTATGGTTAAATTTACCAGCATCTAAAAAAATGATGCCTGCGAATTATCAGCATTTAAAAAGTGAACAAATTCCCGTTATTTTTAATGATGATAAAACAATCGAATTAAAAATTGTTGCAGGAGAACAAGCAACAAAAAAAGGATTAATAACGACTCAAACCAGCGTAAATGTTTTTACGCTAAAAACAAAAGATACTGGTGAAATAGTAATTGAAATTCCTGAGACACATCAATCGTTAGTGTATTTATTAGAAGGCGAAGTTTTAGTAAATAATACCGAATTATTAAAAAAAGGAGCATCACAAATGCTAACTTTTAGTGATAATCTTAACAAAAATAATGGTGATTTTATTCAAATCGAAGCTAAAAAAGAAAGTACTTTATTAGTGATATCTGGTGAGCCGATTCATGAAAAAATAACGCAATACGGTCCTTTTGTAATGAATACGCAAACTCAAATTATGGAAGCAATGCGTGATTTTAAAATGGGGAAAATGGGGTTTTTATATTAAAATAAGCGCGCTTTTATAGATTCGTATAAATTTTTATAGTTTCATCTGATAATAATTAAATTTTTTATTTTATAAAAAACCGTATCTTGCAATGTATTATGCATGCATAATACTTTTAAACTTTAAAACTCTCAATAGATGAAATACAAACATATTTTTGAACCATTAGATTTAGGTTTTACTACATTAAAAAATCGTGTAATAATGGGTTCTATGCACACAGGTTTAGAGGAAGAAAAAAATGGTACACAAAGAATCGCAACGTATTATTCCGAACGTGCAAAAGGAGGAGTTAGTTTAATTATTACAGGCGGAATTTCGCCAAATATTCAAGGTTGGACAGCGCCATTTTCCGCTAGAATGAGCACTAAAAAACACGCAAGAGAACATAAAATAATTACCGATGCCGTGCATAAAGAAGGTGGTAAAATTTGTATGCAAATTTTACATTCTGGGCGTTACGGATATCATCCTTTAACGGTTGCTCCATCAAAAATAAAAGCGCCGATAAATCCGTTTACGCCGTTTAAATTAAAGCAATCAGGAATCCGAAGAACGATTAAAGATTTTGTGAATTCTGCAAAATTATCGCAAGAAGCAGGGTACGATGGTGTTGAAATTATGGGTTCGGAAGGGTATTTAATTAATGAATTTATCGTTAAAAAAACCAATAAAAGAACCGATAATTATGGCGGAACCTATGAAAATAGAATCCGTTTAGCAATTGAAATTGTTCAGAAAATTCGCAAAGAAGTAGGAACAAATTTTATTATTATTTACAGGTTATCAATGCTCGATTTAGTGGAACAAGGGAGTTCTTGGGAAGAAGTTGTACAATTAGGAAAAGAAATTGAAAAAGCAGGAGCAACCATAATTAATACAGGAATCGGTTGGCATGAATCACGTATTCCAACCATTGCAACATCAGTTCCAAGAGGAGCATTTACTTGGGTTACTCAAAAAATGAAAGAAGAATTATCAATTCCGTTGATAACTTCTAACCGAATTAATATGCCCGAAACGGCTGAAAAAATACTATCCGAAGGACATGCCGATATGATTTCAATGGCACGTCCGTTTTTAGCAGATCCGCAGTGGGTAAATAAAGCAAAAGAAGAACGTGATGATGAAATAAACACCTGTATTGCTTGTAATCAGGCGTGTTTAGACCATGCGTTTCAACAAAAAGTAGCGAGTTGTTTGGTAAATCCGAGAGCTTGCCACGAAACCGAATTTAATTATAATCCAACGAAAAATAAGAAAAAAATAGCCGTAGTCGGTGCAGGACCTGCGGGATTATCTGCTGCTACAATTTTAGCTCAAAGAGGGCATGAAGTAACACTTTTTGATGCCGATAAAGAAATAGGTGGTCAGTTTAATATCGCGAAGCAAATCCCAGGAAAAGAAGAGTTTTACGAAACAATTCGATATTTTAAAAAACAATTAGAATTACATAACGTAACCGTAAAATTAAATACACGAGTTTCTGCGGATGATTTATCAAAAGGAAATTTTGATGAGGTAATTATTGCCACAGGAATTACCCCAAGAATGCCAAGAATTAACGGAATTGAACACGAAAAAGTATTGAATTATATTGATGTTATCAAACATAAAAAACCTGTTGGAAAGCGTGTAGCCGTTATTGGAGCTGGTGGAATTGGTTTTGATGTATCAGAATATTTAGCACACGAAGGAGAAAGTACATCTTTAAATATTGATGCGTGGTTACAAGAATGGGGAATTGATAAATCGCTAAAAGCTCGTGCAGGAATTGAAAATGTTACACCAGAATTTCATCCATCGCCAAGAGAAATTTTTATGTTTAAACGTAGCAAAGGAAAATTCGGCGCAAACTTAGGAAAAACAACAGGTTGGATTCATCGAGCAACATTAAAAAAGAAAAAAGTACAGTTTATAGGCGAAGTTCAATATACAAAAATTGATGATGAAGGTTTGCATTATACCCAAGGCGAGGAGCAAAAAATACTAGCCGTAGATAATGTAATTATCTGTGCAGGGCAACTTCCGCTGAAAGAATTAGTAACACCTTTAGAAGAAAAAGGCATCAAAATACACGTAATTGGTGGGGCAGATTTTGCTTCGGAATTGGACGCAAAACGTGCGATTAATCAAGGAAGTAGATTAGCAGCGGAGATTTAAAATTTTTTAATTTTTGCTACTTTAGTATAATGAAAAAATCATTTTCCTGTTTAAAGGAAAATGATTTTTTGCTTTGATAAGAATTATTATTAGTTTTTAGTTACATTCAAATTAGCTTTTATTTTTTCGCTGATTTTTTTCTTAATTTCATCTGGAATTCCTTTTCCTTTTTTACTTTTTTCTAGTTGATCTTTTTTGTTTTTAGATCGTTCAAAGATTGTAATAAAGGTTTCTGATGAAAATAGAAAATCTTTATCTCCTTCAGATGCACCAAAAGTTAATGTTTCTAAAACAGCATTTTTTAATTCTCTACCAGAATATCCTTTTGTGATTTCAGCAATCTTATCTAACGTTTCCTTTCTATTAAAATTCTCTTTATATGGAATTGTAGGAAGCAACATTAAATCCAAAATTTTAATTCTATTTTCTTTTGAAGGTAATTTAAATTCGATATGTTTTAGAATACGAGATTCAAAAGCAGCATCGTAATTTTTGACTAAATTTGTAGCAAAAATAACTACTCCTTCAAAATTCTCTAATTCAATTAACATTTGACTGCGAAGAGAATTTACAGATTGATCAGAACTACTTGTTACATTTTCGACACGTTTTCCTAAAAAAGAATCTGCTTCATCAAAAAATAATAAAGCTTTTGTTTTTTTAGCTTCTTCGAAAGCTTGTACTAAATTTTTCGGTGCATCACCAACATATTTAGATTCAATATCAGAATAATTTATCAAAAGAATATCAATATCTAATTGATTAGCTAAAGCGTGAGCTGTCATTGTTTTTCCTGTACCAGGAAGCCCATAAAAATTTAATATTAATCTTGGTTTTGAATCAATTTCACCAAATCCCCAAACATCATAAATCAAATCTTGTCGTTGAAGTAATGTTAATGAGTTTTTAATTTCGCCTCTTTCTTCATCGCTTAAAATAATTTGGTCTAATGAAAATTTTGGTTTTGATGAATGAAACATAACTTTATCTTCACTCTCTTTCTTTTTTTCTTTCAATTTTGGTTTTGATTTAACATAATTTTCGTACGCTGGTTTTATTTTTTGATAATTTTCAATTTCAATAATTAATAAAAAAACCTTGTTTTCAACTTCATGATTAGCTACTAAATTACTTATCAAATTTTGATAAATAGAAAACTCATTATAATCTTCTTTTCTATTCTTTAAAATATTTGAAATGATTAATTTAATTTTATCATTGTCAATTTTAGTAGAAGATAATTTTTCGGGATATAAAAAATCATTAAAATCGATTGAAGATTCTAATAAAACGTACTTATCACTTAGGCTTATTTTTAAATGTCTTAAAATACTAGCGTAAAGCTCTGACTGTTTTTCTGTTTCTATAATTTCTCTAAACATATAATATTTTTTTTTCGTCATGTATTACTTCATGAATTTCTGTTTCTATATAATCACACTCTATTTTGTGAATATTTGAGTAATTATTATCTGCATCTACATACCCAGCATAATAAATACCTTCTTCTTTAGTTACGAATGCAGAATGATTATCTTGATCATAGTATGAGTCTAGGTCAACTCTGTTAAAGTTTTCTTCATCTATGTTCTTTTGAATAGATTTATTTAATTCTTCTTTGGCATTTTGTCTCTTTAAGGTTCTAATCCTAATAACTTCTTTGTAAATACTATATAATGCGGCACCTGCTAACATTGTTGCTACACCTCCTATAATCCAAGGTAAAAACCATATAATTAAAAACATAACTAATTTAATTTAAGATTAACATTTCTTTGTCACCAAAAGCTTGTTTCAAGCTTTCATCAATTTGATTGCATTTTATAATAATTGTTTTATCATCTACAATCTCGCCTTTATTTTTATTATAAAAAGTGATAACATAATCTCCTTCATTTACTTTAGGATAGGCATCTATATGTAAACAAATTCTTACAAGTCCTTCAGGAACTCCTTCTGGTGCTAATTCTTTTGCTAATTGTATTAAATCAGACATTTTAAAAATATCTAATTCTTTTTTTTCAAAGTTCAAAGAAGGCTCTTCTTTCTTTAAAAATTTATAGATAAAAAAGGCTATTATTACTACTGCTAAAATTATTATTGCTATTATCATTATTTTTTAATTTAAGATTAACATATCTTTATTGCTAAATTGCTGTTTGGTATCTTGGTCTAGGTTTTCATATTGGATAATTTCTGTATCCTCCTCTATGATACTGCCTGTACTTTTATCATAAAAAGTATTTACAATCGTTGAATCACTTATATTAAAAGTGTTATAATTCCCTGATTTTAAGTCGTCTTTAATTTTTAAAGAAATAGCAGTTACATTTGGGTTATTTTTATGCTTGTTTAATTTAGCTTTAAACCAACTTACGATGTTCTTAAAAAAATTTACTACTTTGGTAAATATTTTTTTTAAACTATCCCATATTTCTTTTAACACACCTATTATTGCATCTAACATATTTTCTTTATTTTTTAATTAATAACATTTCTTTATCTCCAAAAGACTCTTTAATTTTTTTATCTAACAGGTCTGTATAAATACAAAAAATTTCATTTTGGTTAGTAATTGGTTTTTTATTCTCATCTAATTTCTGCAAAAAATAAACTCTTTTGTCTCGTTGCTCATCAAATTTACCTTTTAATAAGACTACAAAGTGAAAATTTTTAGTTCCGTGTTCATCAATTATGGCTTTTAAACTTTGCATATTCAATTCATCGACTTCTAATACCGTACAGTATTCCTCGGTATTTTCTTTTATTTTATCACTGTATTCATCAATTTTATCGCCAAAATCATTAATTGTTTTTACTGTTTTTTCGCTAAAATCTTTAAATTTCGCTAAATTTTCGGGGGTCATAATTTTATTTAGAGCTTCTAAGCCTTTTCCTAAGATTGTAATTGAATTTTTTTTCATTATTAAATTTTAGTTTTTAAATTATTTCTTTTTAAATTTGTATTATAAAGTATTCGGAGAGGCCTCTAAGTTTGAATTGTTATTCCATAAAGGCGACTAAAAGCCTCGATAAATTTTTTGTTTTTTCTAATTAAGATCAATTTTTTTTTTAAAAGGATAAATCTATCAATTTTTTTATGAAAACCACTATGTAATTTAACTTTTATTTAACTAAAAAAAACCACGTATTTTTAGATAATATTCACTTAAAAAAGGATAGTTTGATTTATACTACAAAGGTCAAAATTTATTTTCCACAAAACTGGGAAAACGATTATTTTCCAGTTTTTATAGAAAATTAATAATTATTTAATAGTTGAATAAAATTGTTGCGGTTTGTTTTAAATTAAACAGTATTTTTAGCCCAATAATCCCCAAAAAAACAACATGATATTATTTACGATACAAGAAATTACTTCATTATTAAATGGAGAATTAATAGGAAGCTGTTCTGAAAAAATTACTGCTCCTGAGCAAATTGAAAAAGCTCAAAAAGGACAAATTACTTTTATCGGGAATAAGAAATTTGCAAAATTATGGGAAAATTCCAATGCAAGTGCTGCCATTATCTGCGAAAAATTAGATATTCAACCAGGAACAGATAAGGCGTTTATCAAAGTTAAAAATCCCGATTTAGCTATGGCGATTTTATTAGAAGCCTTTCAGCCAGAAGCTCCATCTTTTGAAACTGACATTCATCCAACGGCTGTTATTGATAAAACGGCAAAAATTGGCAAAGGTTGTAAAATTGGCGCAAATTGTTATATCGGTAAAAATGTAGTGTTAGCAGACGCAATTATTTTGTATCCAAACGTAACTATTTTTGATGATACAACTATTGGGAAAAATACGGTAATTTGGTCAGGAACGGTTGTTAGAGAACGAAGTGTTATCGGAAATAATTGTATTTTTCATACGAATGTAAGTATCGGAGCAGATGGTTTCGGATACAGACCAAGCGCACAAGGATTAACGAAAATTCCACATATCGGAAATGTAATTATTGGAAATCAAGTAGAAATTGGTGCAAATTCTTGTGTTGATAGAGGAAAGTTTAGTGCCACTATTTTAGGCGATGGTTGTAAAATTGATAACTTGGTGCAAATAGGGCATAATTGCGTATTAGGGAAGTTTTGTATTATGGCTGGAAGCAGTGGTTTAGCAGGGTCTGTAACCTTAGGTGATGGTGTTATTATTGGCGGAAGCGCTTCTATAAAAGATCATGTAACTATTCACTCTGGAGCAACTGTAGGTGCAGGTTCTGGTGTTATTGCCGATGTTCCCGCAGGAAAAACCGTACTTGGGTATCCAGCAACTGATGCTAGAGAAAAAATGAAACAATGGGTTGCTTTACGTAAATTAGGAAGAGTCTAAAAAATTATCAAAATAAATAAAAGAAGCAATAAATCATCAAAAATGAACACAGATACGCCTTTTTAACCTCTTTTTAAGGTAAAATCAGTAATTTGTCAATAGAGATTATAAAATAAAAACCGATATTTGTGCTACATATTTTTTTAAAGAGTAAATTATGGCAATGAATAAAAATAATGTCCTCGCTTGGGCAACAATTATAATGGTTTTAATAGGGCTTTTACTAGTGTTACTAGGAGCTTTTCGATATGATGACGTAGCAGGATATGGTTTTGCAGCAGTAGGTTTAGGATTTTTTGCAAATGCATGGGTTTTCAACGCCTTAAAAGGAAGAGTTTAATTAATAAAAAAATAGCACAAAATGTCAGACGATAAGAAGGTTATATTTTCAATGAATAAGGTTTCAAAAACCTATCAAAGTACCAATAAACAAGTTTTAAAAGATATTTATTTAAGTTTCTTCTACGGAGCTAAAATTGGTATTTTAGGTTTAAACGGATCGGGTAAATCGACTTTATTAAAAATAATTGCTGGAGTAGAAAAAAATTTCCAAGGAGATGTTACTTTTTCACCAGGGTATAAAGTTGGTTATTTAGAACAAGAACCAAAATTAGACGAAACTAAAACGGTTATCGAAATTGTAAGAGAAGGTGTTGCAGAAACGGTGGCTATTTTAGAGGAATACAACAAGATCAACGATATGTTTGGTTTAGAAGAAGTGTATTCTGATGCTGATAAAATGGACAAGTTAATGGCGCAACAAGCCGAACTTCAAGATAAAATTGATGCTTCTAATGCTTGGGAATTAGATACCAAACTTGAAATTGCCATGGATGCTTTACGTACTCCAGATGGTGATACGCCAATTAAAAATTTATCAGGAGGGGAACGAAGAAGAGTCGCTTTATGTAGATTATTATTACAAGAACCAGAAATTTTATTATTAGATGAGCCTACCAATCACTTGGATGCGGAATCTGTACATTGGTTAGAACATCATTTAGCACAATACAAAGGAACGGTAATCGCGGTAACGCATGATAGGTATTTCTTAGATAATGTTGCGGGTTGGATTTTAGAATTAGATAGAGGTGAAGGAATCCCTTGGAAAGGAAATTATTCTTCTTGGTTAGATCAAAAATCAACAAGAATGGCACAAGAAAGCAAAACTGCTTCTAAGCGTCAAAAAACATTAGAACGAGAATTAGAATGGGTTCGTCAAGGTGCAAAAGGTCGTCAAACAAAGCAAAAAGCACGTTTGAAGAATTATGATAAGTTGATGAGCCAAGATCAGAAACAAACGGATGAAAAGTTAGAAATTTATATTCCAAATGGTCCACGTTTAGGAACCAATGTGATTGAAGCGAGTGGCGTTTCAAAAGCTTTTGGAGATAAATTATTATATGATAACTTAGAATTTAATCTTCCGCAAGCGGGAATTGTTGGAATTATCGGACCAAACGGTGCTGGTAAAACCACTATTTTCAAAATGATAATGGGCGAAGAAACTCCTGATGCAGGAAGTTTTAATGTCGGTGAAACGGCAAAAATTGCGTATGTAGATCAGGCACATTCTAATATTGATCCTGATAAATCTATTTGGGAAAATTTCTCTGAAGGTCAAGATTTAGTAATGATGGGAGGGAAGCAAGTAAATTCCCGTGCCTATTTAAGTCGTTTTAACTTTGGAGGAAGCGAACAAAACAAAAAAGTTTCGACACTTTCTGGAGGTGAACGTAACCGTTTGCATTTAGCAATGACCTTAAAAGAAGAAGGAAACGTTTTATTATTAGATGAGCCAACCAATGATTTAGATGTAAATACATTAAGAGCCTTAGAGGAAGGTTTAGAAAACTTTGCAGGTTGTGCGGTAGTTATTTCTCATGATAGATGGTTTTTAGATAGAATTTGTACACATATTTTAGCTTTTGAAGGAAATAGTGAAGTGTATTTCTTTGAAGGTGGTTTTTCTGAATATGAAGAAAATAAGAAGAAACGTTTGGGTGGAGATTTAATGCCAAAAAGAATTAAATATAGAAAATTAATTAGATAATTTTTTTGATATTTTAATAGATAAAAAAACTCGAAGTTTATAGCTTCGAGTTTTTTGTTTTCTTGATTATTTTTAGAGCCTGTTTAAATTACACTCAATATAATTTCTCAATATAATTTTATAACAAATCATAGGATATATCATAACGTAAACCAACCGAAATATTCGTAATTGCAGGTTTATCAGTATCCTTATAATTTAAAAGTTCAACATACGTTCGAACGTTCTTTTTGAATCTTTTCTCAAAAGTGAAATTAAATCCAGTACCGTTTATAGTGCCATTGTCGTAGTTAAAATAACTAGCTTTAGCATTGTAACTTTCATTAAAAGAATATACTGCAACAATATCTAAAGTACTTGCGTCTAATTTTAAATCAGCACTATTTTTGATATTTATATTTTGATAATTCATAGCCATATATAAATTATTGAAAAAAGTAGTCGCTCCAGCAAAAGCAAAAATAGTACGCTTAATTCCATCAGCATCTTCATCTGAAAGAAAAGAAGTCCCTACGTAAAAATTTTTAGCAGTATATCCCAAACCAAGTACAGCAGTATCTACATAACTTCTTCCAAAAGTGTCATCGGTAACACCGCCATTTGTAGAGCCAGAATCTCCATTTATTTGTATTCCTGCATCAATTTTGAAATTCCCTAAATTATTCTTATAAGTTACTAAATTATTAGTTCTAAAAGGACTCTGTGTGTCATAGGCAAATGGACTTGAACGATTGTTAAAAACATCGGTTACTTCCGCCACGATATTGTAATGTGGTGACCATTGTTTTCCAATGGCAATACGTCCCCAATTTCCTTTTAAACCTGCATATCCTAAACGAGCATCACCAAAATCAGCATCGCCTTCAATATCAATATCCCATTCTCCTCTAACGAATACGGTTAAATTTTTATCAATTTTTTGTTCCGCTTTTACGCCTATTCGCGAGAAAAAATCAGTAACATCTAAACTTTTTATATTTGTTATTCTATCGTTTCGGTACGTAATCGCAGGTCTTAAACTAGCGTAGACATTAATTTTTTGAGCATCCTCATTTTTATTTAGTTTTTCTTTTTTTTGAGCATTCGCTGTCAAAATTCCCAAAGCCATAGCGGTAAGCATTATTTTTTTTTTCATAGATATTTTATTTTTTAACAAATTTTTGTGATACACAAATATACTATATGAACTGTAATTCTCTGTATTTGATATTATTTAAACGAGTAGTTTTTAGAATATTTGTCATGCTAATTAAGCAAAAAATTAAGCAAAAAAATCTCCAAGAACAACTAAATGTTCTTGGAGATAAATAAATTAAGGGGGTCTTAACTATTAATTAAAAATCAGTACCTGGAGCTTCTGGACCTGTAGGACTTTGAGCTTGTGCCTTTTGAGGGCTTAAAATCATATACGTTCCAAGGGCTGTTAAAGCAGCATATTTTCCGTGTTTTCCGATTTTTTGTAAAGCCTCTTTACGGCTAATATTGGTATCTTTTGATATATGTTGTTTTTTCATGATGTTTTGTCTGTTTTTAAATAATTAATTTAAAATAATTTTTTTGTTTATCTTTTTTAAATCACTTGTTAAATTAACAATATAAACTCCTGCAGATACTTTAGGTAAATTTATTACAGTTGTTCCGTTTGATTTAAAAGTTTTACTTAAAATTTGTTTCCCTATCGTAGAATATATTGCAATCGTATTATTTTCTGATTGTAATCCTGTAATGGTTAACTCATTTTTAGCTGATTGAGAAATGAAGATGTTTGCTGTTTTTGCAACATCATTTACATTTTTTGAAGCTGTGTGTATAAAGAATTGACCTGAATTAGTCGTTTTCTTTAATCGTACACTATACTTTTCTTTTGATAAATTAATGAATTTTTCATTTCCTTTATCCTCTAAATAAACTTCGGTATTTTCAGGTAAGTTAAAAGATTTTGCAGAGAAAACAATAGTTTCATTTGCAGTTGCTTTTACACCAACAGGAACAACAGTTGTTGTTAAATCAGCAATTGGTAACGATTGAACAGCATAATCATTACTGTTTTCGTTGTTTACTAATTTTGTAAATACACTAAAGTTGCTTTTAGCTCCTTTAAATACACTTCCATCAAAACCATTATCAAAACCTGTAGTTGCTTCATTTAAATAATAGATTTTAGCTGTTTTAGCTGTTCCATTATTTGAAGTAACAGTTACGTTTACTTGCGTTTTAGGGTTTGCTTGTCTTTGAAAAGTACCCGCAGTATGTGATTGATTATTCTTATCAAAAGTTACATTGGTATTTGCATTGGCACTTACAAAGAAACCTTGTGTTGGTGCAATTTGATAATCAGTATCAATACCTGCTAATTTTAAATCATAACTATTTGTTGCTTGATTCCATAACCAAATTGTAGCTTCTTTTACAACCGTGTTTAAAGGATTCGCGTTGAAAAATTCTTCTAAATTAATATAAGAAGTATATGGGTTTCCAACTAAGTTATAACTATTTGTAGCAGTTGTTACAGGAATTGTTACATTTTCGTAATTCACATCACCTGTAAATTTAACATCGGCAACAGTCTTTAACTTAACAGAATATCCTTTTCCAGAAACAAAATTTCCTTTAGAACCTATCGTTTGATAATCCCAAACTGTTCCATCATTTTTATAAGAAGCTAAACCGATATTTCCAGCCGTTCCTGAAGCAAAATCATTATTTACAATAATATTTGCAAGCGTTTCATTACTTAGCGGAGAACTTACTAAATACCAGTTATTGGTAGGTAAGTTTCTGTTATAAGTAACGTTCGCATTTAATTTACTATTGGTAATTAAAGTAGCACCAGATTCGATGGTAACTTTATTTAAAGTAACTTCTTGTGTTAACGTAGGGAATTTAGTCGCATTTGCAGGGATAATAACATCATCAGCACTTGTTGGAACGGTATTTCCTATCCAGTTATTTGCATTATTCCAATCAGTATCTGTTGCTCCTGACCATGTAATTGTTGTTGGTAAGGTAGTTGCACCTGCTAAAATTGCTCCTTTTGGTTTAGTGTAAAAAGCATATTCTGTAATAGTGTATTGACTACCATCTGCTAGAACAGTCGCTTTAAACCAACCATATACGGTCGCACCTTGGTATAATGCTTCAAAACCAACATACCCAGTTTTTCCTGCCCATTCAGTATAAGAAGGTGTATGGATATTAGGTCCGTATTTATAAGTGAAATTATCTTTTTCTGAAATTAACTGCCCCTCGTTGATAAGTGTAATATTATCAGTACTATTATTTAGTATTAAATTTTTACCGCTGTTTTCAATTTTTAAATCACTTTCAGATTTCCAAGCACCAAATGATTGATTATTATTATCAGCATCTAAATCATAAAGATTAAAAGGACCCCAACCACTAGCGTTATTAGTACTAGCATTCAAAGTTCCTGTAATAATTTGATAAGGATCAGAGAAATTAAAGTCAAGGGTATTTACTTTATTATTGACATCAGCATAACCATTACTAAAAGCAGTACTGTTAAAAGTAATATCATAATTCGCAGAAGCATCATTTCCGTGACTATTTAACGTTCCTGTAATTGTTAAACGAACTTCTTTTTCATTTAAATAGATAACTTCAACATTGTAATCATTAGGAATTGTTGATGTAAAATCTGTTCCATTTACAAATGTTTTATTATTGAAATTAGCTACACCTCCAATACGAATTGTTGAAGTGAAATTAATAATTCCTGTGTTATCTTCGTTTTCAGCGACAGTTTTAGAATTAAATTCTAATTCAGAATTATCACCTCTAAATACTAATTGTCCTGCTTCGATATCTCCATTTGGTTCTGTAGAAAAAGCGTATTCATAAACAGTAAATGTTTTTCCATCGGCAGAAACACCTGCTTTTATCCATCCGTGAATGGTTTCTCCATCATGATCGGTTGTAAAACCAATATATCCAATTTTTCCGTCCCAATCGGTATATGCTTCATGTCTCATATCTAATTGACCAGGATACGCCTCAGGAGCTGTAAAATTACTTGCTGTAGAAATTAATGCATTTTGTGGTAAAAATGTAATATTTCTTGTTCCTGTATTGGTAACTAATTTTTTACCATAGGTTTCTAATTTTAAATATTCTTTATTAGTCGTATCATCTGTATGTGCCCAAACACCATAAAAATGAGAACCATCAATTTCTGTTAAATTGAAATTAAACCAATTATTAGCCTTGTTTGCTGATAAATCATCATTATCTACAAAAATAATTTCGTAAGGGTCTCTGTATTTAAGAGAAATACTGTTTTCTTTATTTGAAATTTTATCAAATCCAGAAGTAAAAGCACTACTATTAAAACTAATATCGAAACTAGTTGTTTCACTTTTAGCGTGACTTATAGTCGTTCCTGTAATAGTTATTTGTGCTTCTTTAGCATTTACATAACTAACTGCTACGGTAAAATCATTAGGGAAAGTAGTTGTGAAATCAGTTCCGTTTACAAATGTTTTATCGGTAAAGTTTGCAACGCCATCAATCGTAATGGTAGTTGAAAAATTAAAAGAACCTTCGTTATCAGTTGTTTCTCTAGCTTCATTAGATGCAAAAACTAATTCAGAAGCATCTAAATCAAATAATTTTTGTCCTGTTTTGATATCTCCTCTTGGTTCTGTAGAAAAAGCGTATTCATAAACAGTAAATGTTTGACCATCGGCAGAAACACTAGCTTTCATCCATCCGTGGATAGTTTCCCCATTATGTTCAGCTTCAAATCCAAGATATCCTGTTTTTCCATCCCAATCGGTATAGGTATCATAACTCATATCTAACTGTCCTGGATAGGCAGCAGGAGCCGTAAAGTTATCCGTTTTAGAAATTAAGGTGTTTTTAGGTAAAAATGAAATATCTCTTGTTCCTGTATTGGTAACTAATCTTTTTCCGTAGGTTTCTAATTTTAATTTACCTGCTTCAAAAAGCCAAACTCCATACTCGTAATTACCATTTATTTTGGTTAAATTTAAATTATCCCAACCAGCTCCTGTGGTAGCTGTAATATCTACGATGTCATCATAAATAATTTCATAAGGATCTCTAAATACAACATCAAAATCATTTGCTTTATTTACTACACTGTCAAATCCAGAGGTAAATGCACTGCTATTCAAACTAATAGTGTAATTAGAATTATCAGCCACAGTATGGTTTGTCGTTATTCCTGTAACTGTTACTTCAAGTTCATCTTTACTGATGTAATTAAAGGCAACTGCTAAATTACTTGGAAAAGTAGTTGTAAAATCAGTTCCTTTTACAAATATTTTATTTGAAAACTCTGCCGCTCCAGAAAGCGTAACTTTCGTTGAATAATTAAACGCTCCTGTGTTATCAGTTGCTTCTTTAATTTCTTTAGATACAAAAAGTAATTCAGATGCTGATGTATCGAATAATGTTTGTCCTGCTAAAATATCACCATTAGGTTCAGTAGAAAAAGCGTATTCATAAACGGTTAACGTTTCACCATCGGCAGAAACACTAGCTTTCATCCATCCGTGGATAGTTTCCCCATTATGATCTGCTTCAAATCCAATATATCCAGTTTTTGCATCCCAATCAGTATAAGTATCATAACTCATATCTAATTGACCAGGATAAGCCTCAGGAGCTGTAAAATTACTTACCGTAGAAATTAATGTGTTTTTGGTTAAAAGTGTAATGTCTCTTGTTCCTGTATTGGTAACTAATTTTTTACCATAGGTTTCTAATTTTAAATGCCCTGGTTTATATGCCCAAGTACCATAGGTATTACCACCATTTATTTTGGTTAAATTTAAATTATCCCAAGAAGCAGCTGTGCTTGCAGAAATATCTGTAATATCATGATAAATAATTTCATAAGGGCTATAAAATTTAAAGTCTAAACCGATAGAAGTACAGCTTAAGGTTTGCCCTGGACTAAACGCACTAGTATCAAAAGATAAGTTTACTGTTTCATTATTGGTTTCTAGGTGATTTGTTGCAATACCTGATATTGTTAGAGTAGCTGTTGTTGTAGAGGTAATTGCTACTGTAGAAGATAATCCTTGAGGTAAAGCAATACTATATTGATTACCTTGAGTTAAGTTACCCGTTGAAGCGCTAAAAGTAGCATTATCAAGAGTTATCGTTATTTCTTGGTTAAAGCTACCATCGTTTGCTACTAATTCTTTAACTGTATTATTATTTAAAGCAATGGCACCGCCAGTATTATTAACACCTGTATCAATTAAATTCTGAGCTTCCCATAAAGTTTTACGAGCAGGATGTTGTAAAGCTGCTAACATACGGTCTGTTTGACCTTTGGTAAACATTCTGTAACAACCATCAGCTGCACCATTATATCCCATATAATTTTCATAGTTGATAAAATAACCTTCACAGTTTCTTGTAGGAGAACAATTAGCACCAACTACATCTTTATCTTCGGCAGGCGTATCATCTACTTGATCATTTGGGTAGGTACATCCTCCTTGAAACGTATGTATCAGGTTAAAAAAGTGACCAAATTCGTGAGTAAATACAGAGGCAAATTCTTTCCCTGTATTTCCGTGTAAATAGGCTCCGTTATATACAACTCTTGCGGTATTTGCATCTGACATTGAACTGTTAGGGTACCAAGCAACACCAGATTGATTCGTATCACCATCAGCATATAATTCTGCCTGAATATATACATTCATATATTTATAATTATCCCAAGCATCAGCAGCAATTTGGTCATCGTATCCACCACCATTACCGTAACCAGCTTTTTCATCGTAAAAAATAACACCACTTGTACAGTTTCCATTCGGGTCTAATTTTGCTAATTTAAACTCGATATCTAAGGTGCTTTTTACAGTATTAAATGCAGGGTCAGTTCCTGCAAAATCATCATTTAAACCTTGAAAATCAAGATTAAGTTTATCTATAGCTGTTTTAACGATGTCTGTAGTAACTGTTTTTCCATTCTGATTTTCACCATATACATGAACAACAACTGGAATTGTGTATGTTCTAGCACGTTGAAGTTTTTGACCTCTTGCTAATTTTCTTGTTATTTTATTAAATTCAACATATTCTTTTCTAGCTTCAGGATTTTTATTGAATATTAATTCATTTTGGATACTTGCTTTACAAGCATGTTTGTTGTGTTCCGATTTTTGTGCAAAAATTTTGGATTGCAAAGAAGCGACCAAAATTAATAGCATGAGTGTAATTTTGTTTCTCATTTAGTGAGGTTTTTGAACTATTTTTTAGATAGTTAGAGGTTAATTTTGTGTTAAATTTGTATAAATATATAATTCGTAATATAAAAACAGCTGTTTTTGCTTCTTTTTCGATAAAATAATATACATATATGGTTGTATAGTATTTTATTTTTGTAGATTCGTCTATTTTTTTGATTTTTTGGAGGTGTTTTGAATCTAAAAATCTTTATTTTTTTTATGAAATAAAGATTCCATTAAAAACAGATTATTTATTACGAAGTTAAAAAAGAAGTGTTTTTTTCAATAAAAAATTATAATATCATAAATATAGTGAAAAAACATTAAAATAATTACATTTTCTTTAATCTATTATATACAAGAAAACCTCACCAAATTGATGAGGTTTTGTTGTATAAAAGATTATTTAGAGTAAGTTTACGAATAGAAATTATATAATTTACCCGTAATTTACTTAAAATTTACATCAATATTTATGTTTAAAAATTGATGTAAAATTTTTTAAATAATCAGAATCTCTATAAATGAATCACTTCATCATAAGCATCAGCAACAGCTTCCATAACCGCTTCACTCATTGTTGGGTGAGGGTGAATTGTTTTTAAAACTTCATGACCAGTAGTTTCTAATTTTCTACCTAAAACAGCTTCCGCAATCATGTCGGTAACACCTGCACCAATCATATGACAACCTAACCATTCTCCGTATTTTGCATCAAAAATTACTTTTACAAAACCATCTGTAGTTCCGGCAGCAGTTGCTTTTCCTGAGGCAGAGAAAGGAAATTTTCCAACTTTTAAATCGTAACCAGCTTCCTTTGCTTGTTTTTCTGTCATTCCAACAGAAGCAATTTCAGGAGTAGCATACGTACAACCAGGAATATTTCCATAGTCGATAGCTTCAGTATGTAAACCAGCTAACTTTTCAACTAACGTAATTCCTTCAGCAGAAGCAACATGTGCTAAAGCTGGTCCAGGAGTTACATCACCAATAGCGAAATAACCAGGAATATTTGTTTGATAAAAATCATTTACTAAAATTTTATCGCTATCAGTAATAATTCCAACATCTTCTAAACCGATGTTTTCAATATTTGTTTTAATTCCAACTGCCGATAATAAAATATCTGCTTCTAAAATAACTTCACCTTTTTTCGTTTTAACGGTAGCTTTTACGCCATCGCCAGAAGTATCAACAGTTTCAACAGATGAACTTGTCATTACTTTAATACCCGATTTTTTGAAAGAACGCTCCATTTGTTTAGATACATCAATATCTTCAACAGGCACAATGTTTGGCATAAATTCAACAACAGTAACATCCGTTCCCATTGAATTATAAAAATGTGCAAACTCAACACCAATAGCACCTGAACCTACAACAATCATAGATTTTGGTTGGCTAGGTAAGCTCATCGCTTGACGATAACCAATTACTTTTTCACCATCTTGTGGTAAATTTGGTAAAACTCTAGAACGTGCACCAGTTGCGATAATAATATTATCCGCAGCATATTCTGTTACAGAACCATCTTTAGCGGTAACATCAACTTTTTTACCAGTTTTAATTTTACCAAAACCGTCAATAATATCGATTTTGTTTTTCTTCATTAAAAAAGAAACACCTTTGCTCATTCCTTCGGCAACACCACGACTACGTTTAATAACTGCTCCAAAATCTTTATCGATTGCTTCCGCTTTTAAACCATACTCATCAACATGTTTTAAATAATCATAAACTTGAGCAGATTTTAACAATGCTTTTGTAGGAATACATCCCCAGTTTAAGCAAATTCCACCTAAACTTTCTTTTTCAATTACTCCAACCTTAAAGCCTAATTGCGATGCTCTAATAGCAGTTACATAACCTCCAGGACCACTTCCGATTATTAATACGTCGTATTTCATGTTGTTAATTTTTTACTTATTGTTTGTTTATTTTATATATTTTTGTCATTTCGAGTGATTTTATTTTCAAAATCGTATCGAGAATTTGGGCGTTCGGGCGGGCTTTCACTACTCGCTTTTTTTAAATATGAAAAATATTTAAAAAAGAGCTCAAACATGCCGTTCAATCCCTAACGCGAATTTTCGTTTTTTCAACCCTATTTATTTTTCAATTTTTAAAGTTTATCGCTTTTTTATCAAAAAATAAATAGGGCAGAAGCAACATTTTTTACATTCTTTCAGGAACTTCAATTCCTAATAAAGCAAATGCAGATTTAATAGTATCGGCAACTTTTTTTGATAATTGAACTCTGAATACTTTTTTATCTTGGTTTTCTTCTCCTAAAATATGTACATTCTGATAAAAAGAATTGAATTCTTTTACCAATTCGTAGGTGTAATTAGCAATTACGGCAGGCGAATAATTTTTAGCAGCTTGCTGAATTACTTCAGGATATAATTCTAATTGTTTAATTAATTCTTTTTCTTTTGCGTGTAAATCTATAGAAACAGGCTTTGAGTAATCAAAAGTTGCTTTTCTTAAAATAGATTGAATTCTAGCATACGTATATTGAATAAAAGGACCAGTATTTCCTTGAAAATCTACAGAAGCTTTCGGATCGAATAAAATTCTCTTTTTAGGATCTACTTTTAAGATGAAATATTTTAAAGCTCCCAAACCAATAACTCTATATAATTCTTCTTTTTCGATGTCAGAATAGCCTTCTAATTTTCCTAATTCTTGTGAAATAGTACGAGCCGTATCGGTCATTTCGTCCATTAAATCATCGGCATCAACGACAGTTCCTTCACGAGATTTCATTTTTCCAGAAGGTAAATCTACCATTCCATAACTTAAATGATGTAATTGTTCAGCCCAAGAATATCCTAATTTCTTTAAAATTAAGAACAAAACTTTAAAGTGATAATCTTGTTCGTTACCAACGGTGTAAACCATTCCGCCAACATCAGGCATATCTTTTGCACGCTGAATTGCAGTTCCAATATCTTGTGTCATATAAACAGAAGTTCCGTCAGAACGTAAAACCAGTTTTTCATCTAAACCATCTTCGGATAAATCACACCAAACAGAACCGTCTTCTTTTTTAAAGAAAACACCACTTTCTAATCCTTGTTCAACAACATCTTTTCCTAATAAATACGTGTTACTTTCGTAATATAATGTATCAAAATCGACACCTATATTTTTATACGTAACATCAAATCCTTTGTAAACCCAAGAATTCATTTCTTTCCAAAGTGTTACAACTTGTTCATCTCCAGCTTCCCATTTACGAAGCATTGCTTGCGCTTCTAAAAATAAAGGCGCTTGTTTTTTAGCATCATCTTCAGAAACACCTGAAGCCATTAAAGTTGCTATTTCTTTTTTATATTCTTGGTCGAATTTTACGTAATAGTTTCCTACTAATTTATCACCTTTTAATCCCGTATTACTAGGGTTTTCTTTTTTGCCATCACTCCCATTGGGAGCGAATTTTTGCCAAGCCAACATCGATTTACAAATATGTATTCCTCTATCATTAATGATTTGAGTTTTATATACTTTTTTACCCGATGCTTTTAAAATTTCAGCAACTGAATATCCTAATAAAACATTACGAACGTGTCCTAAATGCAACGGTTTGTTGGTGTTTGGCGATGAATATTCTACCATACGAGAAGAATCATCTGCCGAAGGTGAAATAAATCCATAAGAAGAATTTGCACTAATTTTATTGAAAAAATTCGTATAAAAGGTGTCATCAATCACTAGGTTTAAAAACCCTTTAACGACATTATAATTAGTGATTTCAGTAACGTTTTCAACCAAATACTTCCCTAAATCCTCGCCGATTTGAACAGGATTCCCTTTTTTATATCTTAAAAGAGGAAAAACCACGACAGTGATATCTCCTTCAAAATCTTTACGGGTTGCTTGAAATTCTACACTCGGAATTTCGATATTATATAAGGTTGAAAATCCTTCTTTTACTTTGGTTTCTATTAAGGTTTGTATGCTCATTAGTAGTTGAAAATTGAATAACAAAACTACATAATTTATTTTGATTTTCTATTTTGATTTTGACTCGCTGTATTTAAACTGATTCTAACAATTTATATGACTATTTTTGCACTATGGATAAAGATTTAGAGAACTTAGAGAAGTTAGCAAAAGACGTAGAGAAGGAGAATAAAAAATATTTTGCAACCATAAAAAAACGAGTACCTAAAAACTTCGATGTTGTCGTACAAGATTTGCACGACAAGGAGTTTGCAAAAACCGATTGTTTAGATTGTGGGAACTGTTGTAAAACAACCAGCCCTATTTTTACGGATAAAGATACTGAGCGTATTGCCAAGCATTTAAGAATGAAAGTTCGTGATTTTGAATCTCAATATTTAGAGCGAGATCAAGATGATTTTATGGTACTAAAAACAGCACCGTGTTCATTTTTAGATGAACGTGATAATTCTTGTTTTATTTATGATGTTCGCCCAAAAGCGTGTTCAGAATATCCTCATACAAACCGTAAAAAGTTTATCCAAATTTCAGATTTAACGATTGCAAATACGGCTATTTGTCCTGCAACTTATCGAATTGTAGAAGAATTAAAAAAACGTTTACCAGTTCATTCTAACGAAAAAATTAAAAGATTAGGATAATTGAAGCTTATTTTTCTTTAATTTCTTCGATTAATAATTACGAATCAAAAGCTATTTAGCGCTATTTATCAATTTTAATGATACATACGTTAAGTAGCTTTTTCTATTTGGTATGATTTATGTATTTTTGAACTTATTGTTTTTCATGTTTTTTTTGATAAATAAACTGAAAATCAGCTTGAAAATAATTAATCCATAAAAAAAACAGCAATGTTATATTCTAAAAATAAAACAATATTACTTCTTTTAATAGCTACTTTTTTTATGATTTCTGTAAATGCTCAGAAATTAAATAAACTGGATGCTAACGGAAAAAGAACTGGTGTTTGGAAAAAATTATATCCCAATGGAAAAACGCGCTATACAGGAACTTTTCAAAATGGAAAAGAGGTAGGTGTTTTTAAATTTTATGATATAAATTCATCATCACAACCAAGCATCACAAAAACTTTTGTAAACGGTACTGCTACGGTTAAATTCTATAATAAACTCGGAAAGGTAAAAACACAAGGTAAGATGATTGGTAAAAATCGTATTGGAAAATGGAATTATTATTTTTCAAATGGCAAACCTTTTTCCCAAGAAAATTATACAAACGGAAAGTTAGATGGTGAACTTATAAATTATTATCCGAATGGAAAAATTACCCAACAAATAAGCTATAAAAATGGGTTGAAAAATGGCGTTTCTAAAACATTTACCGATGCTGGAATTTTAATTGAAGAAGTACTTTATCTAAATGATAAGTTGGAAGGAAAAGCGAAATATTACGATTTGAAAGGAAATATCAAAGAAGAAGGCGTTTATCAAAAAGGAAAAAGAGTCGGGAAATGGGAGTTTTATATGGACGGTGAAAAAGTCGATAAAAAGAAAACTAGAAAATTAACCGACCTAAAAAATTAATCAAGATTTTATCAAAAGAAAATAAAAAAAAATAGTTGAAATTATAAAAAAACAATAGTAGTATCAATTTAATTGATGTTAGTATTGGTTTTTTCCATTGTAGAAACTTCCCAAAAAACAGAAACTTATTCGTAAATTTGTGGCTTACAAAAGTAAAAAATGAAAAGAGTAGTAGTAGGACTTTCGGGAGGTGTAGATAGTAGCGTAACGGCGTATTTGTTAAAAGAACAAGGCTATGAAGTTATCGGCTTATTTATGAAAAATTGGCACGATGATTCGGTTACAATTTCCGATGAATGTCCGTGGTTAGAAGATAGCAATGATGCAATGCTTGTTGCTGAAAAATTAGGAATCCCATTTCAAACAGTGGATTTAAGCGATCAATATAAAGAACGTATTGTCGATTATATGTTCAGTGAATACGAAAAAGGACGTACGCCAAATCCTGATATTTTATGTAATCGAGAAATTAAATTTGATGTTTTTATGGACATCGCTTTAAGTTTAGGAGCAGATTATGTAGCAACAGGACATTATTGCCGAAAATCAGAAGAAATTATTGATGACAAAGCAGTTTATAAATTACTAGCAGGAAAGGATTCGAATAAAGACCAATCGTATTTTTTATGTCAATTATCGCAGAAACAGCTTGAAAAAGCTATGTTTCCAATCGGTGAATTAACAAAACCCGAAGTGCGAGAAATTGCTCAAAAAGCCGATTTAATTACTGCCGATAAAAAAGATTCTCAAGGATTATGTTTTATCGGAAAAGTACGTTTACCCGATTTTTTACAGCAAAAATTACAACCCAAAGAAGGTGTAATTGTCCAAGTTCCAGCAAGTTTTGAACCGTATAATCGTGAAACTCCATCTTTTGAAAATAAAGAAGCTGAATTAGCTTATTTCGCAACAAAATTTTCTTACAAAAAAGAAAGTGGAAAAACAGTTGGTAAGCATCAAGGGGCACATTATTTTACCAAAGGACAGCGAAAAGGCTTAAATGTTGGCGGAATAAAAGAAGCATTATATGTTATCGAAACCGATGTGCATGAAAATATCATTTATACAGGAGAAGGTAAAAATCACGCAGGTTTATATCGAAATGTATTGTTTGTTTCTAATGAAGAATTGCATTGGATTCGTCAAGATTTAGCATTAAAAACAGGCGAAACGATGCAAGTAGAAGCAAGAATACGCTATCGTCAAAAATTAGAAAAAGCAACTTTGCATAAAGTTGAAAGTGGCTTATATGTCGAATTTGAAAATAAACAATCAGCAATTCAAGAAGGACAATTTGTCGCTTGGTATATAAATGAAGAATTGTTAGGCTCAGGAGTAATATCTTAATATTTTTTGTGAATTTTTATAAAATTTAAAAAAAATGCAAAATAAAATAACACAACTTTTCAAGATAAAATATCCAATTATTCAAGGTGGAATGGTGTGGATTTCTGGTTGGAAATTAGCTTCCGCAGTTTCTAATGCAGGCGGTTTGGGATTAATCGGCGCAGGGTCGATGTATCCTGATATTTTGCGTGAACATATTCAAAAATGTAAAAAAGCAACCGATAAACCTTTCGGTGTAAATGTACCAATGTTATATCCTGATATTGAAAAAATCATCAATATTATCATTGAAGAAGGCGTTAAAATTGTTTTTACATCCGCAGGAAATCCAAAAACTTGGACAGCCTTTTTAAAAGAAAAAGGAATTACCGTAGTGCATGTAGTCAGTTCTGTAAAGTTTGCTTTAAAAGCAGAAGAATCAGGTGTTGATGCTATTGTTTGTGAAGGTTTTGAAGCGGGAGGACATAATGGAAGAGAAGAAACAACTACGCTTACATTAATTCCGATGGTTAAAGAAAAAGTACAAATTCCTGTAATTTCGGCAGGCGGAATTTCATCAGGAAAAAGTATGTTGGCAACCATGATTTTAGGAGCTGACGGCGTTCAAATAGGAAGTCGTTTTGCGGCAACTTTTGAATCGTCAGCACATGCTAATTTTAAAGAGAAAATTATTGCTGTTCAAGATGGTGATACACAACTAACATTAAAAGAATTAGCACCTGTTCGCTTGATTAAAAATAAATTTTATCAAGATATTCAGGAATTATATCAGCAAAAAGCAACCGTTTTAGAACTCAAAGAATTATTAGGAAGAGCAAGAGCCAAAAAAGGAATGTTTCAAGGCGATTTAAACGAAGGAGAACTTGAAATTGGTCAAGTTGCTGGGTTAATTCATCAAATTAAATCCGCCAAAGAAGTTTTAGATGAAATTGTTACAGAGTTTGAACAGCTTAAAAAAGCTGTGCAATTGTTATAATTTTTTTTGAAGCAATTTCCCGCTTTCCGCACTCGCTTTTTTTTGAAGAAAAATCAAAAAAAGAGCTCAAACAAAGCTTCAATCGGGGCTAGGGATTTGAGTTTTATTTTAACTTTTTTACAAGTTATTTTATTTAAGTTCAAAAATATCAGAGCCTGTTTAAATTTCATCTAAAAAAGTTTTATAACAGAAAAATAGTATGGCAAGGGGTTAAAACCCCTTGTTTTAAAATAAAAATGTGTCAAAGGGATTTTATTTCAGTTTCCCATCCTAATTTGCCAGAATTTTTAGCTTTTTTTGTGATTTTAGCTTTTTTTAACAAGGGGTTTTAACCCCTTGCCGTCATTTTTTGCCACTATATTTTTTTCAGATGATTTTGTCAATTCGAGTGATTTTAATGAATAAAAGGAATTAAAATTGTATCGAGAATTTGAATTTTTATGTTGATGAATTTGATACTAAAAAGTTCTCGATACAATTTTTTTGAAGGAAAAAAATCACTCGAACTGACAGTTTATTTAATTTTTAAACAGACTTTAAAATAAAAAAAAGGAAGCTATTTAAAGCTTCCTTTTTTATCTTATAAAATAAGTTTTTAATAATTTACATAATCAACAATTTCCAAACCATATCCGATAATACCGACACGTTTGGTTTGTTGGCTGTTAGAAACTAAGCGTAATTTATGAATTTTTAAATCGTGTAATATTTGCGCTCCGATACCAAAATCTTTAGAATCCATGATAACTTTAGGAGCTTTCATTTCTCCATTCGCTTGATTTTCTTGTAATAAATTCAATCTTTTGAGTAAGTTTAGCGCTTGACTCTGCTGATTGATAAATAAAATAGCTCCTTTTCCTTGGTCGTTTACAAGCTTGAACATTTGATCTAACTTTTTATCGGCATTACTGGTTAGTGTACCAAGAATATCGTTATTAATTAAGGTAGAATTTATACGTGTTAAAACAGGTTCATTATGGTTCCAAGTTCCTTTTGTTAAAGCGATATGTATTTGATTATTCGTAGTTTGTTCGTAGGCTCTTAAACGAAAATCACCAAAACGGGTTTGAATATCAAAATCTTCTTTTTTCTCAATTAAAGAATCATGTTCCATTCTGTAGGCTACTAAATCTTCAATAGAAACGATTTTTAAATCGAACTTTTTGGCAACTTTTAAAAGCTCTGGTAAACGTGCCATTGTACCATCTTCATTCATTATTTCAACAATAACTCCTGCGGGTTGTAATCCTGCTAAACGAGCAAAATCAACAGCTGCTTCGGTATGTCCTGTTCTTCTTAAAACACCACCGTTTTTGGCTCTTAAAGGAAAAATATGACCAGGACGCGCAAGGTCAAAAGGTTTTGTTTCTGGGTTGATTAACGCTTGTATAGTAAGGGCTCTATCGGCAGCAGAAATACCTGTGGTTACGCCTTTTCCTCGTAAATCTACCGAAACCGTAAAACCAGTTTCCATCGGGTCGGTATTATTATGAACCATCATATTTAATGATAATTCATCACAACGATTCTCGGTAAGTGGCGTACAAATTAAGCCTCTACCGTGGGTTGCCATAAAATTAATCATCTCTGGAGTTACTTTGTCTGCCGCTGCTAAAAAATCGCCTTCATTCTCACGGTCTTCATCATCTACGACAATAATTACTTTTCCATCTTTAATATCTTGAATCGCTTCTTCAATAGAATTTAATTCAACTTTGCTGGTTTTAGTGGATGTTTGTGTTGTCATTTTTATGTTGTTTTCTCTTTTTTAGAGAATATGTTTTTAAATAAGTTACTAATCGGGATAAGAATAAAACTTTTAAAGTCAAATAAACCTTTATCTTTACTGGCTCTAATTGTTAATATGATAGCCAAAGGTAGCATTAAAAATACACTTAGCCAAGAACCTGTGATAGCAGTTAGTGAGCTTTCTTCTGCAAGATTTCTCCCAAAAGTGTTGGTGAAAAAATAGAGAACATAAATAGCAATTGCTAAAATCATTGGCAATCCCATACCACCTTTTCTGATGATAGAACCTAAAGGTGCACCTATAAAAAATAACAATAAACAAGAAAGTGAAAAGGCAACTCGATTATAAAATTCGATATCGTATAAATTTAAGTATTTTCGTTTTCTTTTTAAGGTTTCTTTATTCGAATCATGATTATTGATACTGCGTTCAATTTTGGAACTAGCACCATTTAAGATATTTTGTTGTTCAATAAGATTGAAATTATCAAGCACATTTTTAGCTACTTTTTTATTTACTAAAGAATCAGGATATGCGTGTAAATCTTTTATATCGAGGCTTAAAAATAAATTTTTGGCTCTACTAGCAATAAAAGCATCATAATTAACTTTTAATGTAGGAATAGTGTCTTTTAGTTGATTGATGCTCAGCATATTGTATTGAGTCTTGTATCGTTCTTCTTCTAAGTTTCCACCGCTTAATGATGAAATATCAATATTAATAGTATATTCATCAAAAGAGGCTTGTGAGGCGGGCATTTTTTGACGTTCTTTAAGAGGTGCGCCATTTCGAACATGATGTTCAAAATAGTAGCCATCTTCTAAAACAAGGGTCATATATCGGCTACCTTCTTCGGATAAAATTTCTCCTTTTTTAGCGGTGATAATTTTATTATTTCCTTTTTTAGCCGATAAATCATAAATCATTACATTTTTTAACAGATTTTCTTTTTCACCGTATTTTTCATCAAATTTAATTTGAAAATTGGGTAATTCAGTATTAAAACTTCCTGCAACTAAGGCGATAGCGGGTTGTTTCTTTTTGATGTTTACGCGCATATTTAGTTGTTTTAACATTGCGTACGGATACACATTGTTTAAAAACAGAAAATTTAATCCACTTAAAAAGAGTGTTAAAATAACCAAAGGACGTACCATTCTAGGCAATGAAATTCCTGCTGATTTGGTCGCAGCAAATTCATAATTTTCGGATAAACTTCCAAGCGTCATAATAGAGGAGAGTAAAACTCCGATAGGTAGCGCCTGTGGCGTAACAAGTAATGTCGTATACCAAAGGAATTTTAAGATAATTCCGATACTAATTCCTTTTCCTGCAAAACTATCAAAAGCAAGCCATAAAGCCTGCATTACCAATACAAATAGTATGATTAAGAAAGTTGCTAAAAAAGGCTGTAAGAAGCTTTTTAAAATATATTTGTCTAATGTTTTCACAGAAGCAAAGGTAAGTAGGTTAGTGGTGTAAATAAAAAAAGTTTTGTGAATAAATTTTATTTATTCACAAAACGTACTATTAAATATAATATTTAGTGATGTTTTTATAATTGAACATCAATTTTATTTATTTTAATTAGTCTATAAAATAACCTTGTTTTAAATATTTTTGTTTGTCAAATGAAAATAAATTACTTGAAATAGGTTGATTACTTTTAAATTTTACGATAGTAAAAGTTGTTTCAGCACCGTTTGAACCTATTTGAATTAACTTATAAATATGTTTTGTTTTAGCATCGATACCAAGCATTACTTTTACAATATCAGAATTACTATCTATTGGAAATAAATCTACAAATTGGACTTTTCGTCCGTTATTATTCTTTAATTTTCCCATCGAAAAAGTATAGCCTTTCTTATAGAATGTCAATAATTTAGAAGGATAAATAAAGCCATCATCTTCTAAATCGCTATCAGAAATGGTTATTTCTTTTTCATCCTGATTGATAACCACAAGTTTATTTCCATCAAAAATAAAATTATTACCCAGATAGTTTAGGTTATATTTTTCACCAGCGAGTTTAATTTCGCCACGGATAGGGGTATCATTTGTAATTCCTGCTTCTTTGTTGATTAAAGAAGAATTAAAATCGATAAACATATTGGAATAAGCACCCATTTTGTTGGCTACTTGGTCTAATAATTCTTTAGCTTGAGAAGAGGTATTTTGACCGATTGTGTTAAAACTTATAAATAATGCAATTCCTATTAATGCTAATTTTCTCATGTATGTATATTTAATTTTTCCTGTTCTATAACAGGAGTATTTTTATAAGTATGCGTTATAATTCTTGATTATTAGGTACACTTTTAATACTTTAGAAATCGTTATTTTATTTCGTCTTCTAATAATTTTTCTAGTGCGATAAAATCAGGAATTAAAACCTTTCTTGCTTTACTTCCTTCAAAAGGACCTACAATACCAGCGGCTTCTAATTGGTCAATAATTCGACCTGCTCTATTGTATCCTAATTTCAACTTTCGTTGCAATAAAGATGCCGAACCTTGTTGTGCGGTAATAATAACTTCCGCCGCAGTTTTAAATAATTTATCTCTATCATCAATATTGCTATCAAGATTTGTGCCAGTTTCTTCGCCAACATATTCTGGTAATAAATATGCTTCAGGATATGCGCGTTGCGAGCCAATAAAGTCGGTTATTTTTTCTACTTCAGGCGTGTCGACAAAAGCACATTGAATACGAATTAAATTATTTCCTCCAGAATACAGCATATCTCCACGACCAATTAATTGATCGGCTCCAGGAGCATCTAAAATAGTTCTTGAATCTATTTTAGAAGTTACTCTAAAGGCGATTCTAGCAGGGAAATTGGCTTTAATAATTCCTGTAATTACGTTTACAGAAGGTCTTTGTGTCGCTACAATTAAATGAATTCCAATGGCACGTGCTAATTGTGCTAAACGGGCAATTGGCGTTTCTACTTCTTTACCAGCGGTCATAATTAAATCGGCAAATTCATCAATTACCAATACGATATACGGTAAAAATTTATGCCCATTTTCAGGGTTTAATTTTCGAGCTTTAAACTTTACATTATACTCTTTAATATTACGAACCATGGCATTTTTAAGCAAGTCGTAACGAGCATCCATTTCCATACAAAGTGAATTTAAGGTATGTACAACTTTGGTGGTATCGGTAATAATTGCTTCTTCTGAATCGGGTAATTTTGCTAAATAATGACGTTCAATTTTATTAAATAATGTCAATTCTACTTTCTTCGGATCGACCAAAACGAACTTTACTTCCGCAGGATGTTTTTTATATAAAAGAGATGTTAATACGGCGTTTAATCCAACTGATTTTCCTTGTCCTGTTGCACCAGCCATTAATAAGTGAGGCATTTTAGCTAAATCAACCACAAGTGTTTCGTTGGAAATAGTTTTTCCTAAAGCAATTGGGAGTTCCATTTCACTTTCTTGAAATTTCTTTGAAGAAATAGCAGAATGCATAGAAACAATAGTCGATTTTTTATTAGGAACTTCAATACCAATAGTTCCTTTTCCAGGAATTGGAGCAATAATTCGGATTCCTAAAGCCGATAGCGAAAGGGCAATATCGTCTTCTAAATTTTTAATTTTCGAAATTCGAACTCCTGCATTTGGTACAATTTCATATAAAGTAATGGTAGGTCCTACGGTTGCTTTAATTTCAGAAATTCCAATTTTATAGTTTTGAAGCGTGGTTACGATTCGTTTTTTATTGGCTTCTAATTCTTCGGGATCTATAGAAATAACTTCGTTATATTCTTTTAACAAATTAAAGTCAGGAAATTTAAAATGTCCTAAATCTAAGGTTGGATCAAACTCACCAAAATCGTTTACCAATTGGTCTGATAAGTTTTCAGTAACACTTTTTTCTTCAGAATTTTGTTCAACAGCAACTTTAATTTCTTTTATTGTTTCTTCAGGAACTTCAATTTTAGGAGTATCGTTAGGTATTTCTGATATTGTTTTTACTGTTTCAGGTTGTGTTTTTTCTGCGGTTATTTCAGGTGTTATTTTTTGTGTTTCGGATTGTTTTTCAGTTTCTTTTTCAACGGTTTTTTCTTCTGATGGTACTATGTTTTTTTCGTTGATTTCATTACTTTTATTTTCAGGAATCAAAGGTTCATCTAAAGTTTCTTCAGATATTTCAGGTATTTTGCTTATGGTTTCTGTTGGGTTTTCTTTTACAATTTCTGTTGGAGTTTCTTCATAAGAAGGTTCTTCAATAGGAAAATCAACAGTAATAGGTGTATCTTCTAACGCTTCATTAACTGATGCTCTATCAACTAAATATTCATTTATTAACGCTTCATTTTCGGAATTTCTATCTACTGATGCTTCAATTTTTTGTGTTGATATTTTTACTTCAGCAGTATTTTCAATAATATTTTCAGCGGTATTTTCTGGTATATTATTGTTGTGTTCAACGGGTGCTTCAAAATTAGGAATCGGTGTTTGAGTACTTGTTTCTTGTCTTTCTTGTCTTTTTTCGATGGTTTCATCAATTATGATGTTCCTATTTTCGGCAGTAGTTGGTTGGTTGGTTTTAAAGTTTTGGTTGTTTAAACTTTCGTTTCTTAAATTTTCTTTTAGTTCGTTCTTTTTAAGTTGATTTTCTTGAACTATTTTTATTTTCTGATTAATTTTTTCAGGTGTAATTTTAAATCTGATAATTAGATAGGCAATCAACCAAAAAAACAGTAAAATAATAACGCCTGTTTTTCCTAAAAATGTTTGAAAATAAGCATTTAATTCAAAGCCTATAATTCCAGGTAAAATGGCGTTTTTAGGTGCTGAAAAACCTAAGGTAATTGCAATCCATAACATGATTAATAACGACCAATTCCAAGAGGTTATTATTTTCCTTAAATTGGTTTGTAATAAAATTCGAGCTCCTGTAAAAAACAGAGCGACAGGTATCAGAAAAGCACCTAAACCAAAGCCTTTATAAATAAAAAAATTACTTAAAATAGCGCCTATTTTTCCTAATAAATTTTTGGTAACAATTGTTTTATCGGAAAATTCTGATAACGTGCTTTGATCTTCTTGCCAAGAGAAGAAAAAGGAAATAAAAGCAACGATTAAGAATATCGAAAAAAGCACTAAAAAAGCGCCTAAAATAGTTACGTTTTGTTTTTTCGAGAAAAAAGAAGCAAGTTTAGTTCTAAAAAAATTAATTTTAGATTGATTCTTTAGTGTCGGTATCTTTCTTTTTGCCATGTATTTATGTTAGAAATAAATTGAAAGCTACAATATAGCTATTATTTTAGGAAGGTAGATTATTCCAGCAATAATCAAGGAAGTTAGTGCCGCAAAAGCTGGAGCTCCTGCGGCAATATCTTTTATGAATCCTATTTTTTCATGATACTCAGGATGTATAAAGTCAGCTATTTTTTCAACAGCTGTATTTAAAGCCTCTGCTACTAAAACAACACCGATAATCAAACATTGAATTAACCATTGTGTTATCGATATGTTAAAATACCAGCCCAAACAAGTTGCTAAAAAGCCAAAAAAAAGCTGTGTTTTAATACTATCTTCCGTAGTAATTAGAAGCCACATTCCTTTAAAGGCAAAGGTTACACTACGTAATCTTCCTTTTATAAAGCCATCATTTGGGTTTTTCATATAATATTATAAGGCGCTTAAAGCAGCTTGATAATTTGGTTCATCAGCAATTTCGCTTACTTGCTCGGTATGGGTAATTGTTCCGTTTTCGTCAATAATAACGATAGCACGAGAATGTAAACCTGCTAAAGGACCATTTTTAATCTCTAAACCGTAATTTTTTCCAAAATTTCCTGTTGAAAAATCAGATAACATAACCACGTTTTCAATTCCTTCAGCGCCACAAAAACGACCTTGAGCAAAAGGTAAATCTCTAGAAATACATAAAACTTTAGTGTTTTCTAAGTTGGCAACTTTTTCATTAAATTCTCTTACAGATGTTGCACAGGTTCCTGTATCAACACTAGGGAAAATGTTTAAAATTAATCGGCTTCCCGAGAAATCTGCTAATTTTTTAATTGATAAATCGGTAGCTACTAAAGCGAAATCAGTTGCTTTACTACCAACTTCTGGTAAATTTCCGATAGTGTCTATTGCGTTTCCTTGTAATGTTATTGAAGCCATTTTGTGTATTTTTTTCGGTATGTTTTATAAAAAACAAAGATAATTAAATTAATTAAAAAATGAAGAAGATAAAGACCTAGCGTATTAAAAAAGTTATCTTCGCGCTTTGATATAATATACGCTTTGAATTTACAACAATATACATCAGAATTTAAATATAATTGGCAACTAGCGGCTCCTGTAATGCTCGGAATGTTAGGGCATACTTTTGTTAGTTTTGTCGATAATATCATGGTTGGTCAATTAGGAACAGCAGAATTGGCAGCGGTTTCTTTGGGAAATAGTTTTATGTTTATTGCCATGTCATTAGGAATTGGATTTTCGACAGCGATTACGCCTTTAATAGCTGAGGCAGATTCTTCTAATAATTTTAAAGAAGCAAAATCAACTTTTAAACATGGGTTGTTTTTATGTACTGTCATTGGAATTTTAATGTTTTTATTATTATTCTTTTCAAAGCCGTTAATGTATTTAATGAAACAGCCTACTGAGGTTGTTGCTTTGGCGATTCCTTATTTAGATTTGGTGGCATTTTCTTTAATTCCGATGATTATTTTTCAGGCATTTAAGCAATTTAGCGATGGTTTATCGATGACTCGCTATCCGATGTATGCTACTATTTTAGGAAATGTTTTAAACGTACTTTTAAATTATTTATTAATTTTCGGGAAGTTTGGTTTTCCAGAAATGGGAATTGTTGGAGCGGCTTACGGAACGTTACTTTCTCGTTTTGTGATGGTTTTACACCTTTGGTGGATGCTAACTCAAAAAGAGCGTTCGAGAGCATTGGTTACGAATATTAAATTTTTTGTATTGGATAAATTAATGCTTCAAAGGATTATTAATTTAGGAACACCAAGTGCGATGCAAATGTTTTTTGAAGTTGGTATTTTCACTGCTGCGATTTGGTTGAGTGGATTATTGGGAAGAAATGCACAAGCGGCAAATCAAATTGCGTTAAATTTATCTTCGATGACTTTCATGGTTGCGATGGGATTAAGCGTTGCTTCGATGATTCGGGTAGGAAATCAAAAAGGTTTGAATAAATTTATAGATTTAAGAAGAATTGCTTTTTCTATTTTTTTATTAGGGATTCTTTTGGCAATCGGATTTGCAACTTTATTTTATTTATTTCATAAATCGCTTCCTAATTTATATATTGATTTAAGCGATGCTGAAAATTATGCCGACAATATGGAAGTAATGAAAACTGCGGCAAACTTATTGATAGCTGCGGCAATTTTTCAAATATCTGACAGTATTCAAGTTGTTGTTTTAGGTGCTTTGCGAGGTTTGCAAGATGTTAAAATTCCAACATTAATTACCTTTATATCGTATTGGGTTATTGGTTTTCCGATTAGTTATTTTTTAGGAACAGCAGAAACCTACGGAAGTTTTGGAATTTGGTTAGGATTATTAGCAGGATTAACTACGGCATCTATTTTATTATTTATTCGATTTAATAGATTATCATTAAAATTAATTAAAGAAAATCCCGAAATTACAGGGAATAAATAAAATATTAATACTACATTTTTTATGGAATTACCTAAATTTTTATTAGCAGATAACAGCAATCACCCCGAAGACGTTTTCGTATTACATACGGAATATCCACGTTTTTTAATCAATTTAAAAGATGATGAAGTAGAGTGGTTTGAAGATTTATCGGGAGAAATGGAAGAAGATATAACAACAGAACTTGCCGATTTAATGGACAAAGCAGGCGAGTTTTATGATAAAGAAATGGAAGGTTTAGAGTAATTTTCAAGATTTTACATTAAGACCTCACAGGTTTTAAAAACCTGTGAGGTCTAATTTTAACTAAATATAAAATTTATTTTTTGGCACGTTCGACCAATTCTAACTGTTCTATTTTTGCTTTGGTTGTAAAAAAACCATAATTGATAAAAACGGAATTTTTTTCAATTTTATCGATAGTTCCTACGGAGTTTCCATCAATTAAACGTACTCTGTCATTTATTTTATAGATATACGAAGCTTTTTCTAGGGCTATTTTTTTGGCTTCTTCTTTTTTCTGTTCTCTAATTTTGATTACTTTTTGAAGCACTTCTTTTTCTGTTTTTTTGATGGCTTCTTTTTGTTTTTGATTGGTAATTAAATCTTGTTTCTTTTCTATTTTAGATAATTTTTTAAGCGGTGCTTTTTTGATGCGTTTCGTATTTTCGATCGCAACCCATTTAAAGAATTCAGTTGATAATTCTTTTTTATTATTGGTTTGAAAATACTTGTTTAACAGCTCGTTCGTTTTTCTTCCTAAAGAAAGCATTCGTTGATTATTGTCGTATAATTCTTGAAAACCAGAGAGTTTGCTTTGTATTTTTTCTTCTTTTTCTTGTAAACTATCGATATGTTCTTGCCCTTTTGATTTTTGTTTAACCAAGCTATCAGACGTTTTTTGTAAGCGATTTCGCTCTTTCTGAAGATTCGAAATTGTTTTATCTAAACGGATTTTTTCAGTTTCAACTCTCTTTTTAGCTCTATTGATAATGCTATATGGAATTCCATTTTTTTGCGCTACTTCAAAAGTAAACGAACTCCCTGCTTGCCCGATAAATAATTTATACAACGGCTCTAAAGTTCGCTCGTCAAACTGCATATTTGCGTTGGTTACATTGTCCAATTCGTTGGCTAAAACCTTTAAATTAGCGTAATGTGTAGTGATAATTCCGAAAGCTTTTCGCTCGTAAAACTCTTCTAAGAAAATCTCCGCTAAAGCGCCTCCTAATTCAGGATCGGAACCTGTACCAAATTCATCAATTAAAAATAGGGTGTTATCGTTACACTTTCTCAAAAACGAACGCATATTTTTAAGGCGATAACTATACGTACTTAATTGATTTTCTATGGATTGATTATCGCCAATATCGGTTAAAATAGTATTGAATAATGTTGTTTCACTGCGTTCATGCACAGGAATTAACAAGCCACTTTGCAACATTAATTGCAATAAACCGATGGTTTTTAACGTAATACTTTTTCCACCAGCATTTGGTCCTGAAATAACAATAATTTGTTGTTTTTCGTCGAGTCGAATGGTTTGCGGAAAGGTTTCTTTATTTTGGTCTTTATTTTTTTTCCATAAAACAGGATGAAATGCATCTTTAAAAAATATCTTTTTTTCTTTTGATATTTTAGGTAATAATCCGTTGATACTTTTGGCATATTTTGCTTTTGCACCTACGGAATCTAAATGCGTTAAAAACACTAAGTATTCTTCTAATAAAGGCGTATAAGGATGAATTTTACTGGCTAAAGCTCTTAATATTTTAACAATTTCTTGTTTTTCATCATAGATTAAATTTTGTAGTTCTCGGCTAAAAGTAAGTGTTGCTTGCGGTGCGATATACACAATTGCACCCGTTTTTGAAGCGCCTAATAAACTTCCTTTTACCTTACGGCGATGCATGGCAGTAACTGCTAAAACTCGTTGATTATCAATAACAGTTTCTTTAATGTCGTCTAAATATCCGTTGGCAATATTTCGTGTTAAAGCGTGCGAAAAACTTTCCGATATTTTACCACGGATATTACCAATATCTTTTCGAAGCTGTTTTAAAACAGGCGAAGCATTATCGGAAACAGTTCCGTGAGCGGTAATTATTTCTTTAATGCTATCTGAAACAAAAGTTGTAAATTGTATTGTATCACTTAAAGAAAACAGCGTAGGGTAGTAGGTTTGAAATTTCTTCAAGAACTTTTTTTGTTCATTGACTGTTTCGGTAACCGTGGCAATTTTTAAAAAAGCATCGGTTTCTAAAAAGCTGTTTTCGATTGTTAATCGTTTTGTTTCTTGGGTGATATCTTCAAAAAAATGATTTGGAAGTCTGTTTTCATTTTCAAAAGAAGCAAGATATTCGTTTACTAAATTTAACTCAAAAAACAGCTGTCTTTTATTTGATATTGGTTGAATTTTTAGGGTTTGTTCTTTTCCTAAATTTGTAATACAATGTGTTGCAACTTGTTCTAAAACTGTTGTAAATTCTAAATCTTGTAGCGTTTTATCTGAAATGTTTTTATTCAAAATAGTATATTTGAAACCGAAGCAAAAATAACAAACAATGGTGTTAAATATTCCTGATAATTGGAAAAATATTTTAAAAACAGAATTAGAGAAACCGTATTTTAAAGATTTAGCTGATTTTGTAGCTTTTGAATTTAAAAAGAATACTTGTTTTCCTGATAAAAAAGATATTTTCAAAGCTTTTACTGATTGTTCTTTTGATGCGTTAAAAGTCGTTATTATTGGACAAGATCCGTATCACGGAAAAGGGCAAGCAAATGGTTTGTGTTTTTCGGTTCAAGATGGCGTTAAGCATCCGCCGTCATTGGTGAATATTTTCAAGGAAATCGAAGCTGATATGCAAATTCCACCGCCTATTTCTGGTGATTTATCTCGTTGGGCAAAGCAGGGAGTTTTGTTGTTAAATGCAACTTTAACGGTTCGAGAAGGCGAGGCAGGAAGTCATCAAAAACAAGGTTGGGAAACCTTTACAGATGCTGTTATTCAAAAAATATCCGAAGAGAAAACGGGCGTGGTTTTTTTACTTTGGGGAAAATTTGCCGAAAAAAAAGGAAGTATCATCAATTTAGAGAAACATATTGTTTTGAAAGCACCGCATCCGTCTCCATTAGGAGCTTGGCGAGGTTGGTTTGGAAGTAAACACTTTTCAAAAACCAATGCATTTTTGAAAAGTGTAAACCAAGAAACTATACAATGGTAGCAACGGGAAGTGTTGTTTGCGAATTGTAATTTTGATTATAATAAGGAGCTAAAACGCTGTCTAAAATATCTTGGGTAGCATCAGGATAATTTACGTTAATAATTTCTTTAGATGCTGTCCATCGAGTAATTTTTAAGACTTGTTTTTTGTTGAAATTTTTTAAAACGGTAACGCCCATTTCTTTTAATGAAAGTGCGTTGCATTGTTGTTCATATTGATTTTTCATCGGAATTACCAATAATTTTTTCTTTAAAAACAAGGCTTCTGCAGGAGTTTCAAAACCTGCTCCACAGATAACGCCTTTACAAGAACTGATGCTTTTCATAAAACTATCGCCATTTATTGGTTTTATAATCACATTATTTTTGATGATATTTTCTTTGGTATGTTTCGAGAATACTTCCCATTTAATATCGTCAATTTTAGAGAGAATTTTGATGATTTTTTTATCACCATAAGCAGGAAGATAGACGGTATAATGTCCTTTATTAACAACAGTGCTATGTCTTATTTTTTTGCGTATGATTGGCGTAAATATTTTTGAGGAATAGCTTTTAAAATGAAATCCGAATTTCTTTTTTACGGGTGCATAATATTTTAAAATAAGTCTTTCTAGCCTAAGCGTTCCATATTTTGGCGCATTTTTATCGAGTACCGCACTTTGATGACTTAATGAAATAATCGGAGTGTTTTTAAATTTGCTAGCCCAAGCGGTTATGGGTTCAAAATCATTAATAATTAAGTCGTATTGTTCTATCGGAACTGATTTAATTTCATTGAATAAATTTTTAAGTTTTGCTTTTTTGATAGTTTCCCAAAAGTCGATACCGCCTTTTTCTCCGAAGATAAAACTCAAACCATAATATTTATATTTCACTTCAAAAGGAAGTGCTAAATCACATTGGTAGCCACTAATTAACACATCGACTTCTCCTTTTTGTTGTAAATAAGGGAGTATTTCAGTAGCTCTACTTGCATGTCCGTTTCCTGTTCCCTGAAAAGCGTATAAAATTTTCATAAGTGTAAATTTTGTTATTTGTTGATGTTAAACTCTTTTAAAAGTTCTTCAAAAAGTTTGTTATTACTACTTTCTGCGTCTAAAAATTCGACTTCATTACTATTTAATCGGTCGTCTAATTTTTGGGCGATTTCATCTTTTTCGTATTCATATAATGACCACGTTTTATCGGTATATTCTAAGGCTGATAAATTTTCAATCCAATCACCAGAGTTTAAATACGTAGTTTCACCTTCTTCATTTTGTATAATTCTTATTTCAGGCTGATGTATATGTCCGCATACTACGTAATCATAATTGCTAGAAATAGCGATGTCTGAAGCCGTTGTTTCAAAATCATTGATGAATTTTACCGCACCTTTTACGCTGTTTTTTATCTTCTTAGAAAAGGATAATTTTCCATATCCGAGTTTGTTGCTAGACCAATTAACGGCAGTATTTATCAGAATTAAAATATTGTAGCCAATGCTTCCTAATTTTGCCAGCCATTTTGAATGTTGCATGGTAACATCAAACACATCGCCATGAAAAAACCAGCCTTTTTTTCCATCAATATCCAGAACGAGTTTATTGACAATTTCAAAACTTCCAAGTCGAAATCCTTTAAATTTTCGAAACATTTCATCATGATTTCCTGTGATGTAATATACTTTTGTTCCCGAGGTGATAAAAGACATTAATTGCTTAATAATCTTCATGTGAGATTTTGGAAAATAACTTTTTTTGAATTGCCAAATATCAATAATATCACCATTTAAAATTAAAATTTTTGGATTTATAGATTTTAAATAATTGTGCAATTCATTGGCACGACATCCGTAAGTACCAAGGTGAAGGTCGGAAATAACGGCAATTTCTAAAGCTCTTTTCGAATTTTTTTTCATCTTTTTTTTCATCTTAAAAAGGATACTTAAACGATATTAACGACACTTGCTGTGTTTTATCAAATATACTTTTTGAATATGTTTTTAAAGAGAATTATTTGTGAAGTATTGGTAATCAAATAGTTTTGTAAATGTAAAAAGTGATTCTAGAATCATTAAAACGATATCTATAAAACCAAAAAAAGCTCAGTTTTCACCGAGCTTTTTTAGATTTTTATACTATATTATTTTAAGAAACCAATACCCAAGTTCCTGCTTCTAATAGCGGAATTGCTTGTTTATATTTCACTTCTTTTTGTTCGCCGTTCATCACATTTTTGATGACAACTTTTTCGTTACGTCCAACTTTCGGTTCTTCACGTACAATTGTTTCTGTAATTGGTAATTCTTCTTGCGTTTGCTGATTACGAGCGCTATTCATCGCTTGTTGCGAAGAATTTTGAACTTCCTCTTTACGAGTATCTAATTGCTGAATTTCTTGTTGTTCAGGAGCTTCTGTTACTTGATCGACATCTTGGCTTGGTAAATGTCCTTTAAATAAGAAAGATAAAACTTCTTTATTTATTGTATCAACCGTTGCTTGAAATAACTCAAAAGCTTCAAATTTATAAACTAATAACGGGTCTTTTTGTTCGTAGGTTGCATTTTGAACGGTTTGTTTTAGTTCGTCCATTTTACGTAAATGATCTTTCCAGTTTTCATCAATAATTGATAACGTAATATTTTTTTCAAAATCGTTCACCAATGATTTTCCTTCCGATTCGTACGCTTCCTTTAAGTTGGTTACCACTTGTAATGTTTTTGAACCATCAGTAAAAGGAACAATGATGCGTTCGTAGCGGTCGCCTTCGGTTTCAAAAACATTTTTGATGACAGGAAAAGCCGTATGTGCGTGTCGTTCGGTATCATTTTTATAATGTGCCGAAACAATAACATATAATTTATCGATTATTTCTTGTGCAGTTAACTTATTGAATTCTTCTTCTGAAAAAGGAGAAGTCATTGCAGAGAAACGAATCAATTCGAACTCGAAATTTTTGTAATCGTTATTGGCTTTATTTTGAGTTACGATAGAATTACAGGTATCATAAATCATGTTGGCGATATCAATCTGTAAACGTTTTCCATCTAAGGCATGACGACGACGTTTGTAAACAAATTCACGTTGTGCATTCATAATGTCATCATATTCTAATAAACGCTTACGAATACCAAAATTGTTTTCCTCGACTTTCTTTTGCGCTCTTTCAATAGATTTTGAAATCATCGAATGTTGAATTACTTCCCCATCTTTTAAGCCCATTCTGTCCATCATTTTGGCAATTCTATCAGAACCAAATAAACGCATTAAATTATCATCCAAAGCCACATAAAATTGGGTTGAACCAACATCTCCCTGACGACCTGCACGACCACGTAACTGACGGTCAACACGACGAGAATCATGACGTTCTGTACCTACAATTGCCAAACCTCCAGAGGCTTTAACTTCTTCGGATAATTTAATATCTGTACCACGACCTGCCATGTTGGTAGCAATGGTTACAATACCAGGTTTTCCAGCTTCGGCAACTACGTCGGCTTCTTTTTTGTGTAATTTTGCATTTAATATATTATGAGGAATTTTACGCATTTGTAACATTCTTCCTAATAATTCTGATATTTCTACGGATGTTGTTCCGATAAGTACTGGACGACCTGCGTTTGATAATTTTACAACATCTTCAATAACGGCGTTGTATTTTTCACGGGTAGTTTTGTAAACTAAATCTTCTTTATCATCTCTTTGGATAGGTCTGTTTGTTGGAATTTCAACAACATCTAATTTATAAATTTCCCAAAATTCTCCAGATTCTGTAATTGCCGTACCTGTCATTCCAGATAATTTGCGATACATTCTAAAGTAATTCTGTAAGGTAACGGTTGCAAAAGTTTGGGTAGCATCTTCGATGTTTACATTTTCTTTTGCTTCTAAGGCTTGATGCAATCCATCAGAATAACGACGACCATCCATAATACGTCCCGTTTGTTCATCAACAATCATTACTTTGTTGTCCATCACTACGTATTCCACATCTTTTTCAAAAACAGTGTATGCTTTTAAAAGTTGATTCATGGTATGAATACGTTCACTTTTTACGCTAAAATCACGATATAACGCTTCTTTTTTATTGGCTTTATCTTCAGGAGCATCATCGCTTTTGTCAATTTGACCAACGATAACACTAATATCAGGCAATACGAAAAATGTATTATTTTGTGTTTTTTCTGATAAATGATTAATTCCTTTATCGGTTAAATCAATTTGATTATTTTTTTCTTCTACGGTAAACCATAATTCGTTATCTACCTGAGGCATTAACTTATTATTGTCTTGCATATAAAAGTTTTCGGTCTTTTGAAGAATTTGTTTGGTTCCTTCTTGAGATAAAAACTTAATTAAGGCTTTATTTTTAGGAAGTCCTCTGTAAACTCTAAATAATAAGAAACCACCTTCTTTTTCGTCGCCAGCTTTTAATAATTTTTTAGCTTCTGCTAAAACGCCTACTAAATATTTATTTTGAATAGCGACTAAGTCGGCAACTAGCGGTTTTAACTCGTTAAATTCATGACGATCTCCTTGTGGTACAGGTCCAGAAATAATTAAAGGGGTACGAGCATCATCAATTAAAACAGAATCGACTTCATCAATAATGGCATAATTAGGCGCTCTTTGTACTAAATCATCTTTTGATGATGCCATATTATCACGTAAATAATCGAAACCAAATTCGTTATTTGTTCCGTAGGTGATATCGGCATTATACGCTTTTCTACGTTCTTCGGAGTTTGGCTGATGAAAATCAACACAATCCGTAGATAATCCGTGGAATTCAAAAATAGGCGCCATCCACGCTCTATCTCGTTTTGCTAAGTAATCATTTACCGTTACAACATGTACACCGTTCCCTGTTAGGGCGTTCAAATAAACGGGTAGGGTAGACACTAATGTTTTCCCTTCACCAGTCATCATTTCGGCAATTTTACCTTGATGTAAAACAGACCCACCAATTAATTGGACATCATAATGAATCATATCCCAAGCAACTTCTTTACCCGCAGCATCCCAAGAACTTGCCCAAAAAGCTTTCTCATCTTGTAAGGTAACGTGGGCTCTTGTTGCTGATAATTCTCTATCAAAAGCAGAAGCGGTTACTTCAACGGCTTCATTTTGAGTAAATCGTTTTGCGGTTTCTTTAACTACGGCAAAAGCTTCAGGCATAATGTCTAATAAAACAGCTTCTGATTTTTCGTATGCTTCGTCTTTTAATTTGTCAATTTTAGTATAAATTTCTTCTTGACGATCGATATCCGCAGTTAAAACTTCTTCTTCTAATTTTGCAATTTCTTGTGTAAAAGATTTTGTAGCATCATTAATTTTAGTTTTAAATTCGATAGTTTTCGTTCGTAATCCATCGTTTGATAAACCACTTAATGAATTTTCGAAATATCGTACTTTTTCAACAATTGGTTGTAAAGATTTGAGGTCTTTTTGTTGTTTATCACCAACAAAAATTTTTAGAATCGAGTTTAACACGCTCATTTTTAAAATATTTTTTTATGACTTATTAACCGTTATTATAAGTCTTTGATAAGTCTATTATAGGTATGTAATTTGATGCTTAAAAGTAAGCAAAAAAAAAGCCTCTTAAAAGAGACTTCTTATATTTGTATTCTTAGTATTCGTCCTCGTTCCAAAGATAATCTTCTTCTGTCGGATAATCAGGCCAAATCTCAACGATTGAATCATAAGAATCACCTTCATCCTCAATGTCTTGTAAGTTTTCAACCACTTCTAGGGGTGCTCCCGTACGAATAGCATAATCGATTAATTCGTCTTTCGTGGCAGGCCAAGGTGCATCTGCTAAATATGAGGCTAGTTCAAGTGTCCAGTACATTTTTTTTATCTGTTTAAGTAAAGATTATTACAAAAATAATTTTTTATTTGTAATAAGCCAAGTGTTTTTTTATTGTTTTTATCGTTTTTCAGGAGTCCATTTAACCTCCGTTACTTTTAAGTTTTTGGTCAATTTTCGTGCCAGTACAAATAAGTAGTCAGAAAGTCGGTTTAAATAACTTAAAATAGCTAAATCAATCGCTTCTTCTTCGTGTAAAGCCACCGATAAACGTTCCGCTCTACGACATACACATCTCGCTATATGACAAAATGACACAGTTTCGTGTCCGCCAGGTAAAATAAAATGAGTCATTTGTGGTAAATCGGCATTCATTGCGTCAATTTCATCTTCTAAAAATTGAATAGAACCATCGGTTATTGTATCAATATTTAAGCGTTTTTTACCATTCTTTAACGTTTCTTTTTCGGGAGGTGTAGCAAGCATTGCTCCTAAAATGAATAAATCACCTTGGATTTTAAGTAACGTTTTTTGAATGTTTTTAGTGCTATTTTTATCGGTGTTTTCAGTATTATTTTCAGTGTTGTTTTTATCTCTGATTAAGCCGATATAAGAATTTAATTCATCGACTGTACCATAACTTTCAATGCGTAAATGATGTTTTGCAACACGAGTTCCGCCGAATAAAGCAGTAGTGCCTTTGTCGCCTGTTTTCGTATATATTTTCATTGATTTTTACTTTTTTATACGTTTTTATGATTTTTTTTACCTACTTTTTGTTGATTTTAGAAATTGATTCGGCTAATTATACCGTGTTATTCTGTTAATTTTTCTAAAATATATTCAGGACAACGCATTGGTTTTTTAATTTTTTTGTTCATAAATGCTAAGGTTGTCTTAGCGGTCGCAATTAATTCGTTGTGCTGATTTGTTATTTCATAGTCAAATTCTATCTTAACGGCAGGCATTTTTTTGATGCTAGTTGTAATGGTTATTTCATCATCATATAAAGCCGATTTTTTGAAATTACAGGACAATGAAATAACAGGAAGCATTACTCCTGAAAGTTCCATGTTTTTGTAAGTAATGCCCATAGAACGTAGTAATTCAGTACGTCCGACTTCTAAATATTGTGCATAATTACCGTGGTAAACTACGCCCATTTGATCTGTTTCAGCATAGCGAACTCGAATGGTAGTGTTGTTTTTTTTCAAAGTATATTTTGTGTTTAATTCACAATAACATTACGCAAATAATAATTAAGAACCAATAGGGGATTGGTTTTTTTATCCTGAATTTTATTCACATTTTTGCAGTCTGTTATGGCAACCCTCTAATCCTTATAAAACAGATTAAAATTAACACCTAAAATTGTTTTTAACACACATGACTAAAACTGCTGATTCAGTTTGGAATGAATGTTTGTTTTTCATCAAAGATAACATTAAACCCCAGGCATATAAAACTTGGTTTGAGCCAATTAAACCTGTTAAGTTGGCGGAAGAAGCTCTTACAGTTCAAGTACCTAGTAAATTTTTTTATGAATGGCTAGAAGAGCATTATCTTAAATTATTAAGAGTTGCGTTGGTTAAACAATTAGGGAATGATGCAAAGTTAATTTATGATGTGCGTATGGAAAATACGTACAGTAGTAATAGTCCGCAAATAGTTAAAATCCCTAGTTCTAATCGCAGGGCTGTAAAGCCTCAAAAAGTAGCCGTTCCTACGGGGGCTAAAAGAGAACTTAAAAATCCTTTTGTAATTCCTGGTTTACAGAAAGTTAAGATAGAATCACAACTAAATCCGAACTATAATTTTGTTAATTATATTGAAGGTGCCGCCAATAGATTGGCACGTTCAGCAGGAATGGCAGTTGCCAATAAGCCTGGAGGAACATCGTTTAATCCGCTGTTGGTTTATGGACCCGTTGGACTCGGAAAAACACACTTGGTTCAAGCAATTGGCGTTGAGGTAAAAGATAAATATCCTGATAAAACAGTTTTATATATTTCTTCAGAAAAATTTACCCAGCAATTTGTTGATTCCGTAAAATCGAATACTCGAAACGATTTTATTCATTTCTATGAAATGGTCGATGTTTTAATTATTGATGATGTCCAATTTTTATCAGGAAAAACAGGTACGCAAGAAGTGTTTTTTCATATTTTTAATCATTTACATCAAAATGGAAAACAGGTAATTTTAACCTCGGATAAAGCACCCGTGGATATGAAAGATATCGAATTACGATTATTATCTCGTTTTAAATGGGGATTATCCGCAGAATTACAAGCACCCTCTTTTGAAACACGTGTGTCTATTCTTCAAAATAAATTGTATCGAGATGGGCTTGAAATGCCTGAAGATGTTATTGAATATATCGCCAAAAATGTAAAAGCAAATGTGCGAGAATTAGAAGGTGTAATTATTTCGATGATCGCTCAAGCTTCTTTTAATAAAAGAGAATTTACCGTTTCATTGGCTAGAGAAATTGTTGATAAATTTGTTAAAAATACCAAACGAGAAATCTCTATTGAATATATTCAAAAAGTAGTTTCAAAATATTTTGATATGGATGTGGCAACTTTACAATCGAAAACACGTAAAAGACACATTGTTCAGGCACGTCAATTGGCGATGTATTTTGCTAAAAGATTAACTAAATTATCTTTGGCAAGTATTGGAAGTCAGATTGGTAAGCGAGATCACGCCACCGTATTACACGCCTGTAAAACAGTCGATAATTTAAGAGAAACAGACAAGCAATTTAAAAAATATGTTGATGAATTAACATCAAAATTAGCACTTTAATTACTATGTCAATCAAAAAAAAACAAAAATATAAAATACTGATGGTTTGTTTGGGGAATATTTGCCGTTCGCCATTGGCACAAGGTATTTTAGCTTCAAAATTAAATGAATCTTTTACAGTCGATTCTGCAGGAACATCGGCACATCATGTTGGCGAAACGCCCGATAAAAGATCGGTTGAAGTTGCTCAAAAATACGGTATCGATATTACAAAACAACGCTCACGTCAATTTAAAAAATCAGATTTTAATGAATTTGATGTAATTTATGCGATGGATTTGCAAAATTATAAGAACATTATTGCAATGGCAACGACATCAGCAGAAATTGAAAAAGTAACCATGATTTTGAATGAAATTGCTGCTGAAAATAACGAAGTTCCTGATCCGTATTATGGCGGAAATCAAGGCTTCGAAAATGTATATAAAATGTTAGATAAAGCGTGTGAAATCATCGCTTCAAAATTAGAAAATAATGAAAGGTAAATTATACTTAATTCCAACGACGTTAGGCGATACCGAACCTTTAGAGGTAATGCCTATTTCTGTTAAAAAAGTAATTGAACATCTTGATTATTTTATTGTAGAAAATGAAAAATCAGCAAGAGCATTTATTAAAAAAATTACACCTCATAAATCGCAACCTGCTTTAGAATTATTGTTGTTAGATAAATATTCAAATGACATTGAAATACAACATTATTTAGATACTTGTGAGAAAGGAATTTCTATCGGGTTACTTTCCGATGCAGGTGTTCCTGCAGTTGCTGATCCTGGGGCAAGTATTGTGAAATTAGCTCACGAAAAAGGAGTTCAAGTAGTGCCGTTAGTAGGTCCTTCTTCTATTTTAATGGCGATGATGGGTTCGGGAATGAATGGTCAAAACTTTGCCTTTAATGGGTATTTACCTATTGATAAATCAGAAAGAAAAAGAGCGATTAAAGACCTGGAAAAGCTTTCAAATGTTAAAAATCAATCGCAAATATTTATTGAAACGCCGTATCGAAATGAAAAAATGTTAGATGATTTAAGAAATACATTATCGGCGGATACACGTGTTTGTGTTGCCTGCGATATTACGCTTCCATCAGAATATATTAAAACATATACGGTAAAAGAATGGAAAAATACAAAAACAGATTTGCATAAAAGACCGACTATTTTTATCATTCATAAGTCCTAATTATTGAAAATTATCATAATTAAGAATTATCAAAAAAACATCAAAAAAAGACCACTTTATAAAGTGGTCTTTTTTGATGTAAAATAGTTTAAAATCTGTTATGTTTTAATTAAAGAGATTAAAGAGTTGGTTTTTTATTCGCATCAATACGAGAAACATCGTATCCTGAAAAATCATTCATATATGATTTTATTGAGGTTCCATAAGCATCATTAAAGCGAATAACACCATGTGAACGTAAATATTTTTTAACATTACCAGCACCGCTTAAATGAGCTGCCGCTAAAATCCCAGATTCTGTAATTTTAGTTCCATTGATAATTTTTCCAACACTTCGTTTAATATCTTTTCTTAAAATCCATTTATTTACCTGACAATATGCGATAAATGCTTTTTCTTGTAATTCTGGCGTTTTAAGAAAATTACTGATATTGTAAATTCTAAATCTTTTTAAGGTTTCTTTTCCAAATTGATATTTTCCTAAATAACCAAGCGTATTTATTACTCGATATTTTCCTTGTGATTCTTTAAAAGCCAAGGCTTCTTTAAAACCAACAAAGTTTTTTAATAAAAAAGGGAAACTCAATTCTTCAACAGGATATCCTGTTCTTTTTGGAGTAGTAGTAGTTTTTTCAATCTTTGTTTTTGGTGTTGTAAAACTCATCAGTAGTACAAACCCTATAAATGTAATTCCTAAATACTTGATAATTAGCTATCTTTCTATTTTGCGGTGCAAATGTACACTATTTTTTCAAAAATAAAACTAATTTTAAAAGTTATGTTATTGTTGCTGTTTTGTTATTTTTTTCGCTGTTTTTTGTACTTGTTTTCTTAGTGAAAACAACTTGTAAGGCATTTTAAAAACAATTATAAATAATTAAGAATAGTCTATAAATAATTAAAAAGGTACTCTAAAAAATAAAACAGGTTGCTAAAAAGCAACCTGTTTCGTCTCTAAAAAATAAATAAAAATATAAAAAATTATAAAATAATCTTCTTGTTAACTTCTCCTATTTCTGAAATTATTTTAACTAAATAAACACCTGAAGCTAATTTTGGTAAATTAACAGTCGCATTTTCTTTGGATTTAATTTCTGTTGAGAATACTTGTTTTCCTTGTATTGAATATAAGATTACACGTGCTTTTTTAGCTTCTAAACCAGTAATTGTTACTGTAGATTTAGACGATTTATAAACAGCTAATTTATTTAAAGAAGCAATATTTTGATTTGCGTCTAACCTTTTAGATTTGGTATGAAGATAAAATTGACCGATTTCCGTAGCGTCTTTTGTTACCGTTACTGTGTAATTTCCCTCACTTAAATTCGTGAACGTATTATTTTCTTTATCTTCTAAATAAACGATTATATTTTCAGGTAAATTCGTTGTTTTTACTGAAAATTCTACTTTTTTACCAGCTCTTACTTTCAATCCGATAGGAACAATAGTGTTTTCTAAATTGTTGGTAGGCAATGATTGAACGGCATAATTTTTACCGTTATTATCGCTTACTAACTGTGTATAAAGTTCATAATTAGTGGTTGTTCCTCCAAAGACAGTTCCGTCATAACCGTTGTCAAAACCAGTAGTTGTACCGTCGATATAATATAATTTGGTAGATTTTACCGTATTATTTTCGCTTACACTTAAATTGATTTCAGTTTTTGCTTGTCTTTGAAAAGTATCCGATTGATGACTTTGATTTTCTTTGCTAAATGTTACATTAGTATTAGTTGCAGCACTTACAAAAAATCCTTGTCCTGGAGCTATTTGATAATTTGCATCAGCAGTACCTAATTTTAAATCATAACTATTTGTTGCTTGATTCCAAAGCCAAATCGTAGCTTCTGATAAAACAGTTCCCGTGGCGTTGTCTTTAAAGAAATCACCAAGTTTAACGTATGAAGTATAAGGATTTCCAATTAAATTAAAATCATTTACATTTTTTGTAATGCCATAATTCACAGCTGTTGAATTGATATTTCCTGTAAAAACTAAATTAGAAGCACCGTTTAATTTAACAGAATACCCCTGTGCAGAAGTAATATTCCCTTTAGAATTGTTTGATAAATAATTCCAAACTGTTCCGTCATTATTATAAGATGCAAGTCCGATATTTGTTCCTGTTCCTGATGCAAAAGTGTTGTTTTCTTTTAATTCTTCAATGGTTTCATATTTTAAAGGTGAAGCCACTAAGTACCAATTGTCAGTTGTTAAGTTTCTAATATACGTTACTGTTCCTGTTAATTCTGCATTGGCAATTAAAGTAGCTCCTGAAGCAATTGTAATAGTTTTTACTTCTGTAGGAGTTTCAATTACAGGATACTTTGTTAATCCTGCAGGAATAATAACATCGTCATAACTTGTTGGAACAGTGTTTGTATTCCAGTTTGTGATATCTGTAAAGTCGGTGCTTGTGTTTCCTGTCCAGGTAATGGTACTTGCTTCAATACCTACAATAACTGAATAATCTTCAACCTCTCCAAAATAAGAGTCTTCTCCACAAGCGAATACTTCTTTATCATATCCATAACGTACTCGCATTCTTGTTACCCCTAAAACAGCATTTGAAGGTACTGTTACACTTCCTTCTTTAAAGGCTCCTATATGTGCATAAACTTCCTCTTCTGCATCCTCAAAATCACCATCTTGATTCCAGTCAATCCAAGCTTTTATGTTATTTTTATCCCAACTAGCAATTTCTGCTTTAATAGCAATAGGGTATGTTTTGTTTAAATTAACTTCTGCAGCGTATGATGTATAATCAGAATACCTTTCTTCGTTATAAACAAAATCTTCATTATCTAAATTGCTAAATTTAACACTATGAATACCAACACCTTTTGTACCAATACTTATTGGACAATAATCTGTGTCACTCTTGCCATGTACTTTTATAAAAGTGTTTTTTGTTCTTGTATTATTACCGCTTTTAGCACTTGTAACAGTTAATGTAACATCATAATTCCCTGGAGAACCATACACTACCGTAGGATTTTTTTCGGTACTTGTACTAGGCGTTCCTCCTGGAAAAGACCAAGTATATGAATTAATATATCCTGTAGATTCATTCGTAAATTGAATGCTTCCGCCAACGATAGTTGATGGTAAATCACTTGAAAAATCAGCAATAGGAGCATCACTTATAGTAGCATCTCTTAAAGAACCTGTAATTACAAATGTTGCATTTGAACCAGAAACTTCTTTATAATATCCTCCGATATAGTCAAAATTATTAACGGTAGGACTTTCTTTTAATTGGGTCATTAATTCGTTTAATTCTGTTTCAAATTGACCAGAAGTTAAACTTCCTGTTACTTTAAATCGTCTAATTGAGGTAGAAGCATCTAAAGTAACGGTAACATCTTTCCCTGTGATTGCCTCAAATTCTGTTTCAATATCGGCAATATTTCCGACAACAAAAAAGTCATCAACTTCCCAAGGCGTAACTACTTCCCACCAATTATTTTCATCAATAACTACGTTATTTAAGTAATTTTTAAAATCTGATTCTAGTCTCCAGCTTGATTCTAATCTGTTGATTTCTGTATCAAAAGCAGCGATGTCATCGGCTCTAACAAGGTTTATAAGTTTTCTCGCAGTATTGATGTCATTTTTAAACCAATACGACCATAACATGTTTCCATATCTATAAAATTTAAAACCACCAGCATAGCTTGCATTTAAAACTTCATTTACGGTCATATATTCACTAGCACCTTCATTTTTTACAGAACTACCTTGGCTTTCTCTAATTCGAACACCGTCATTATCGGTACTTCCTGCAAAATGTTCTGCCATACCTTCTTCAAACCAAATTAAACGCCCATCTTTATAAAAATCTGATTCACCCCAAGAACCATTAGCAATATAACGTCCTTGTAAATAATGTACATATTCATGTCTAAATAATTCCTCTAAACTAAACGTACTTTCTTCGTATGTTCTTTGGTAGGTATAAAAAGTTGCACCTCTTTCAATGTACATTCCTCCATTATTAGTAGCTAAACCGTTTAAAATTGTTTGCCAGTCATGGTAGTTTTTCATCGTACCATACACCACCATATTTAAGTTTACATTGATGTCACCAGTAACAGGTTCATCAGTTTCTAAAGCTCTAAAAAACTGAGTTTGTACTTGTTTTGATGCGTAGTATAATTCTTGCACTGTTTTATAATCTAATGGAGTTCTTACTTTTAAACGTCCATCATCAAATGTCCAAGTATTAGGAAAAAGCATAGCTTCAACTTCTGCTGTTATCTCATCCATGTTTTCACATAAGTTGTATTTAGCACAATTTCCTGATTCATTAATAGATTTAATAGATTTGTACCAGTTAGGTGTTAATCGCTCATAACTTTGTGCAATTTCTGCAATAAAAGGTTCTGTTTGATCTTTTAAAACATCTGAACTATCAGCAGTTCTAGTCATTTCTCCAATAGCGTTATTTACCATTAAAGCTAAATCTTCATTTTCATCTCGTAATTCAGTATCCGTAGCTAAATCTGATAATAATTGTAAAAATTCAGGATCATTATTTAGGGATGCTTCATATTCAATATCTACGGGTTGCATTCCTCTAAACATTAAGAAGAATATTCTGTTGTATGCAGAAATATATTTTGTTAGCATTTGTTGATTATCAACAACTTCTCTCCAAGTATCATTTTCTGTTAAATTACGAATCGCTGTTTTGATTACATCTAATACAAAATCTTTATCTCTTATACCATCGTAATCACACATTACTAAAAACTCGTCTAAAACACCTAAGTTATATTCTGTATTATCCCATAATCGAGGGTTTTTAGCAAGGTATTGAACTGCATATTTATAGGCAGTTTTAGCATTTGCATCTAGGGTTATTTCTGCTTGAAAAAATTCATGGTATCCTGCGCAATGTAAGTAGGTTACCATTCCTAGCATTCCACTAGATTCTCTACCATCATAAGCGACTGAAATATTATATACAGCATCTGCAACTGCTTTAACATTGGCACTAGAAAATAATGAGCCACCGTATTGACCATAGTCAAAAAGAGGTCTTAAATTAGTGTCATAATCGGTCGCTTCTTTCAATTCACGGACTAAGTCAGCTCCACCATAAGATGCCCAAGCAGCAAAAGTACTAGGAGAATCGGGTCTAGCCATTCTGTTTTGGCTAGCGTGTTCGTTATGATTTTTATGACTATATCCTTTAGTACAGGCTACAGTTTCTTTTACTTTTGATTTAGGAAGCGCTGGTTCAGCTTGTTGACTAAATCCATAAGAGTAGCATAATGTAAGTAATGCTACAGCTTGTTTTTGAAAGGTTTTTTTAGAGAATATCATAAAATTAATAGCGGTTTTTAACGAGTATTAATGAAGGGTTTTTTAATTTTATGTAAAATTAGTTTTAATATAATATTAACATTGATACAATATTAACTAAATGTTATATTAAATTGTGTTTTTTAACTTAAAATGTAACTAAAATGCCTAATTTTAGATATTTGTATGTTAAAGTGATTGAAATTTTATCATTTTAATAAAGAATAAAATAAAACACCTTACAATAATTAATTATTGTAAGGTGTTTGTAAGATTAAAAGGAAAATTATTTAACATTTCATTAACGTATAATTCCTTTTTTGTGTATCCAGTTTTGATATTTGACAGCATTTCTGTTGTGTTGTGCTAAGGAATTTGCAAATTCATGAAATCCTATTTTTTCGACACTTGCACACATATAATAGTAATTGTGTTTTTGATGATTTAAAACTGCATCAATTGCGGAAACATCAGGCATTGCGATTAATGCAGGAGGTAATCCTATATTTTTGTAGGTATTATAAGGCGATTCAATTTCAAGATCTTTTGTTAATACTCGTTTTATGTCAAAATCATCGCCTTTTAGCTGTTTAACGCAGTAAATAACGGTTGGATCGGCTTGTAATGGCCAATTATTTTGCAATCGATTTAAATACAAACCTGCCACAATTGGGCGTTCACTTTTTTGAGCAGTTTCTTTTTGAACAATCGATGCTAACGTGCTTACCTCTTTTTTTGATAAGTTTAATTTTCTAGCTTTTTCTAATCTTTCCGAATTCCAAAAACGCTTGTATTCGGTCAGCATTTTATCGCGAAATTTTTCTGCGGATGTGTTCCAGTAAAATTCATAACTATTAGGAATATACATTCCTAAAGCTGATTTTTCATTAAAATTATTTTCTGATAAAAATTTTTCATTCATCATTTGTTGTAATAAATCGCTAGAATCGGCTTCAATTTGTTCTGAAATTCGTTGTGCTAATTTTTCCAAAGAATCTTGATTGTTAAAAGACAATTTTATCGGCGTTTGATTTCCGCTGCGCAATAAGTTTACAACGTCATTTAAGTTCATGCCTTTTTTTAGCAGATATTTTCCACCTTTAGGTTTGGTGAATTTTTTCTTATCGGCTACCCAGTTAAAATTTTCGGGTTTGTCAATATAAGTAGCAAGTTGTTTTTTAACATCTTCAAATGTATCGTTTGATTTTATATAAACAGCGCCATTTTTAGTAATTGCTTTTCCGTAAATTTTCTGATAAAAATTAAAGCCAATAATTCCACCAATTAAAAAGATAGTCGCAATAATTCCGTATATTATTTTCTTATTCATGTTTGTTTTTGATAAAATTATTTCTAAGAGCTTGTTTAAAAATTAAATAAAAACTAAATTCTCGTCATGCTGAATTTATTTCAGCATCGCATCAATAGGAGAACAGTGGCGAATCAGGATGCGAAACTGAAATAAATTCAGTTTGACGGATTCGATTCGATTATTTAAAATTATTTATTGATTAATTGAAATAAAATTTCGTCTTTATATTTTTCATCACTAAAAATCCATTCTTTTTTGATACCAATTTGTTTAAAATGGTGTTTGTTAAAAAGTTGGATACTTTTTTGATTATCGCTGATAATATTTGCATATAATTGATGCACTTGCAACTGTGTAAAACAGTAATTTATCAATAATTTTAGAGCTTGAGAAGCGAATCCTTTTTGTTGATAATCGGGATGAATTAAAATACCAATTCCCGCTCTTTTATGTTGCGGATTAAAATCAAAAAGGTCAATCATTCCGATAGCTTTTTTTGTTTTTTTGGCTTCTTTTTTATCTTCAATAATTAGTTCAATAACTAATCGTAATTGTTTTGCTTGATAAATATCTAAATGTGCATTTTCGAGATATTGTTTTAAAACAAATCGTGAAAATGGTGTTTGCGTATGGCTAATTTCCCAAAAAGATTCGTTGTTTTCAATATCAAAAAGAAAGGCTAAATCTTCGGGTTCGATGGCTCTTAAAGTTAGATTTTCGCCTTTTAAAGTTGTCATTTTTAGCTATTTTAAATTTAATTTACATTTTTTTTGATGAAATATAGATGAAATTTAGTTACAATTTAATTTCTCCTTTAAAAACGAATTCGGCTTTTCCTGTTAAGAAAATATTGGTGTAATTTCCATTTTTTTCTTGAAAACGAACTTCTAACAAACCGCCTTCAACAGGTAATTTTATGGTATTTTCGGTAGTTTTTTTGGTGGCGTGCATGGCAATTGCAACGGCCGTAACACCTGTTCCACAGGCTAAGGTTTCATCTTCTACGCCTTTCTCATAGGTTCGAACTCTAAAGGTATTGTTGTTTATTTGTTCGACAAAATTAACGTTACTTCCTTGGATTCCGTAGTTGTTATATCTGATTTTTTTACCATTTTCATACACAGGATAATCAGCTAAATTTTCTACTAATTCCACATGATGCTGTGTGCCTGTATTGGTAAAAACTGCGTCTTTTTTGATGATAATTTCACTAACATCAATCATCTGTAAAGAAACAATATCGTTGGTTATTTCGGCATAATGTTCGCCATCAAAAGCCGTAAATGTTGTTTTTTTATCAATAATATTTAGCTTTTTAGCAAAAGCAACTGCACATCGTCCGCCATTTCCGCACATCGTTTGGCTTGCATCAGCATTGAAATAAAACATTTCAAAATCGGTTGTTGCGTGGTTTTCTATTAAAATTAAGCCATCAGCACCCACGCCAAAATGTCGATGACACAATTTATTAATTAATTTCGTGTCGTCTTTTGGAAATACTTTAGTTCGATTATCTAGGATAATAAAATCGTTTCCAGTTCCTTGGTATTTATAAAAAGTCAAATTCATAGTAGGCAAATATACATATTTTAAGCAATCTAGTTTTATGTGATTTAACGTAATTTTAAGTGTTAAAAACACGTTAAACAATTTTTTAAAACTTTAATAAAAATGTTAAAAATACTATCTTTGGTAGTATCTAAACGTTGATGTGAAATTTTGTACGTTTTATTATAATCAAATTAAAAACAACATACATAACAAAATGAAAAACATACTTAAAACGCTATTTATAGCAGTCTTAGGAGGCGTAATTGCACTTTCAGGATATACACTAATTATTGAAAAATCAGCTATAAATACCGAAAATTCTATAGAAAATAGTCGCCAAAATAAAGTAATTACTTCGGATAGTGTTCCTGTAAATTATATGCCAGAAACGGCTATTAATTCGTCAGCACCCACCGATTTTACCGATGCTGCCGATAAAACGGTTCACGCTGTTGTACACGTGAAAAATACCGCGGTAAAAACACAACAAAATCCATTTGCACAATTATTTGGAAGAAATGAAATTCGAAAATATGAACAAGTAGGAACGGGAAGTGGTGTTATTATTTCGCCCGATGGCTATATTATTACCAATAATCACGTAATTGAAGATGCTTCCGAAATTGAAATTACACTCAATAATCGAAAAAAATTAAAAGCTGTCGTAATTGGAACCGATAAAAATAATGATATCGCCCTTTTAAAAGTAGAAACACCCGAAGTTTTACCGAATTTAACTTTTGGTAATTCTGATAATATCAAAGTTGGCGAATGGGTTTTGGCAGTCGGAAATCCATATAATTTAACATCCACCGTAACCGCAGGAATTATTAGCGCCAAAGGACGAGATTTAGACGGAAATAAAAATATAGATGCTTTTATTCAAACCGATGCCGCTGTAAATCCTGGAAATAGTGGCGGTGCATTGGTAAATACGAGCGGAGAATTAATCGGGATTAATACCGCAATTTCTTCAAGAACAGGCTCTTTTATAGGATATTCTTTTGCTGTACCTTCTAATATCGCCAAAAAAATAGTCGATGATTTATTGGAATTTGGAACAGTTCAAGAAGCAATTATTGGAATTAGTATTGATAATTCTATCAAAGATATAGAAGGCGTACTTATCGGTGAAATTGAAAAAAATAGTCAAGCAGTAGCCTCAGGTTTGCGTAAAGGCGATGTTATCACCAAAGTAAACAATGTTGAAATTATTACTTTTTCTGACTTAAAAGGACAATTAACTGCAAAACGTCCTGGCGAATATGTTAATTTAACCGTACACAGAAACGGAAAAATACTTATCAAAAAAGTACAATTAACCAAAAAAAATACCTTTACATCACGCTCTTTTGGTGTGAAATTAAAAAATGTAACATCCGAAGAAAAAGAAAAATACCACATAAAAGGAGGTGCTAAAATTATTGCAACCAATAATAAAGGTTTTCAATATTATAATGTCGGAGCAAATTATATTTTAACCAAAATAAATGGAAAACAAATTATCAGCGCCTCAGAAGCCGTAGCAATTCTAGATACTTACACAGGAAATGAACAAATGTATTTAGAACTATTAAGTCCGTCAGGAAAAATCGAACGCTACCGATTTTAACATATATAGCAACAGATAAAACTTTTAAAAAGCTGTTTGAAAAACCTATGTTTATAGTATTTTTATATTATTTTTGTGTCAAATTTTTTTAAATTTAGTTAACACACAACTATGTCAACAATAACAAATTACGAAAAAGAAGTAGTAAATCAAGCGCAAGTAAGAAGAGCTACCGTTGAATTTATTAATATCGTAAACGATTTATGGTACGATAAATCAATCGAATTAGTTTTATTTAGAAACCAATTAGTAGATAAAAGAGCATCCGAAGTTTTAAAATTAATTGATTATGCAAAACAATTTGTAGCAAAACCAATTTCAATAAACGATGCTCTAGAAATAGCAAAAGCAATACAAAATATTGAGTTACCAGCATCAAAATTAGATATCGGTAAATTAGCGTACGAATATCATTTACAAGATGATGCAACAACCGATAAATTATCTTTTGTAAAAAATAAATTAAAAGATGCTACTAAAGCGGAAGAAATTGAACCAAAAGATGTTGTTTTATATGGTTTTGGTCGTATCGGGCGTTTGTTAGCACGTGAGTTAATGAGCAAAATGGGGAAAGGTTCTCAATTAAGATTAAGAGCCGTAGTTACTCGTGGAGAAATTAACGAAGCAGTTTTAGAAAAAAGAGCCTCTTTATTAAGTATCGATTCTGTTCATGGAGATTTCTTAGGAACTGTTCAAGTAGATGCTGACAACAATGCGTTAATTATCAATGGAACTACTGTATATATGATTTCTGCTGGAAAACCAGAAGATATCGATTATACCGCTTATGGAATTAACGATGCCTTAATTATTGATAACACAGGAGCATTTAAAGATAAAGAAGCATTAAGCCGTCATTTAGTGCCAAAAGGAGCAAGTAAAGTATTATTAACTGCCCCTGGAAAAGGAATTCCTAATATTGTTCACGGTGTAAATCATGAAGAAAATAATCCTGATATTGTGGATATTTTTTCAGCAGCATCTTGTACAACAAATGCAATTACACCAGTCTTAAAAGTCTTAGAAGATAACTTCGGAATTAAAAAAGGACACTTAGAAACGATTCATGCGTATACGAATGATCAGAACTTAGTGGATAACATGCACAGTAAATACCGTAGAGGTAGAGCAGCCGCTTTAAACATGGTAATTACCGAAACAGGCGCAGGAAAAGCCGTTGCAAAAGCATTACCAGCTTTAGAAGGAAAATTAACTTCGAATGCAATTCGTGTACCAGTTCCAAACGGTTCTTTAGCTATTTTAAACTTACAATTAAACAGTACAACAACTGTTGAAGCGGTAAATGCAATTATGAAGCAATATGCTTTAGAAGGCGATTTAGTAGAACAAATTCAATATTCAATGAATAATGAATTGGTTTCTTCGGATATTATTGGAACGACTGCACCATCAATTTTTGATAGTAAAGCAACTATCGCCGATGGTGATACAATTGTTGTCTATGTTTGGTACGATAACGAATACGGATATTCGCACCAAGTAATGCGTTTGGCAAAACACATCGCTAAAGTTCGTAGATTTACCTATTATTAATCGAAGATTTTTTTGTAAAACATATAAAAAAGACCGAAACATTATTGTTTCGGTCTTTTCTGTTTTAGGTATTTGTTGAGGTTTGTTATTTCTTTGGATAAAGAAATAAAAACAAGCCTAATAGGTATTTTTTTGATGTTTTTCATTCTGATTTGCCGTAGTTTTCCTGTTGATGCGATGCTGAAATAAATTCAGCATGACGAAAATATAGTCTTTATTTAATTTTTAAACAGGCTCTTAGTTTTTTTCTTAATTTAGCAACTAATAAGTAAAAAAAAAAGGGTGTTTTTAAATGCAAAAACACGTAAAAATAATTTATCAGAATTCCTGTTTTAATGACAATCAACCAAACAATACAAGCGCTTCGCGATGAACTAAACCAGCATAATTATAAGTATTATGTATTAGATAACGCCACTATTTCAGATTATGATTTTGATATCAAACTAAAAGAATTAGCCAACTTAGAAGCCGAAAATCCGCAGTATTTTGATGCCAATTCTCCAACGCAAAGAGTTGGCGGTGAAATCACTAAAAATTTTAAAACCATTACCCATAAAAATCGCATGTATTCTTTAGATAATTCCTATTCAAAACAGGATTTATTAGATTGGGAAAAACGCCTTCAAAAAATGCTTGGTACAGATGCTATTGAATATACCTGTGAGTTAAAATATGATGGCGCATCTATCAATTTAACTTTTGAAAACGGTAAATTTATAAAAGCAGTAACCCGTGGCGATGGTTTTCAAGGTGATGAGGTAACGGCAAATATTCGTACGATAAAATCAATTCCGTTGCAAGTAAATAAAATTTTTTTAGGTGATTTTGAAATGCGTGGTGAAATTATTTTACCGCTTGATGGATTTCATAAAATGAATCAAGAACGCCTTGAAAATGATGAAGAACCGTATAAAAACCCAAGAAATACCGCAAGCGGAAGTTTAAAATTACAAGATAGTGCTGCGGTTTCAAAGCGTCCGCTTGATTGTTTGTTATATCAAGTTGTTACGGAGAATCGCAAGTATAAAACCCATTTTGAAATTTTAGAAAATGCTCGAAATGTTGGTTTTAAAGTTCCTGAAACCATTACGTTAGTAAGTTCTATTGATGCTATTTTTGAATTTATCAATTATTGGGATATTGAGCGTCATCATTTACCGTACGAAACCGATGGCGTTGTTGTAAAAGTAAATAATTTACAGCAACAAGAAGAATTAGGCTATACGTCAAAATCCCCACGTTGGGCAATTGCGTATAAATTTAAAGCAGAACAAGTATCCACAATTTTACATGAAATTACGTATCAAGTTGGACGAACAGGAGCTATTACGCCTGTCGCAAATTTAGAACCCGTACAATTGGCAGGAACTATTGTAAAACGTGCTTCGTTGCATAATGCCGATCAAATTGAAAAATTAGATATCAGAATAAATGACACTGTTTTTGTAGAAAAAGGCGGAGAGATTATCCCTAAAATTATAGCCGTTGATTTATCTAAAAGACCTGAAAATTCTAAGCCAACACAATATGCAACGCATTGCCCAGAATGTAATACCGAATTGGTAAGAAGCGAAGGAGATGCCAAACATTATTGCCCAAATGAGTTTGGCTGTGCGCCACAAATTACAGGAAGAATCCAGCATTTTATCAGCAGAAAAGCCATGGATATTGATGGTTTAGGCGGTGAAACAGTCGATTTATTGCGAAAAGAAGGTTTAATTCAAAATTATGCCGATTTATACGATTTGAAAACCGAACAGATTATTCCGCTAGAAAGAATGGCAGAAAAATCAGCACAAAATATGATTGCAGGAATTGAGAAATCAAAAGAAATTCCGTTTGAAAAAGTATTGTTTGCTTTAGGAATTCGATTTGTTGGTGAAACAGTCGCTAAAAAATTAGCAAAACATTTTAAATCAATCGATAAATTAATGACCGCTGATTTAGAAACACTAATTTCCGTAGATGAAATTGGCGATAGAATTGCACAAAGTATTATCGATTTTTCAAATAATTTAGGGAATATTCAATTAATTAACCGATTAAAATTACATGGAGTTCAATTAGAAGTTTCTGCGGAAAGTTTAGAGAATCAAACCGATAAACTTGCCGAAAAAGTATTTGTTGTTTCGGGTGTTTTTCATCAGATGAGTAGAAATGAATTGAAAAAAGCGATTGAAGATAACGGCGGAAAAGTAAGTTCATCAATTTCTAAAAAAACAAGTTTTATTGTGGCAGGCGATAATATGGGACCAAGTAAATTAACCAAAGCCGAAAGTTTAGAAATACCAATTATTTCTGAACAAGATTTTATAGATATGATTAAATAATCAAGAAAAATAATTAGAGAAATAATTAGAGAAATAATCAAGAAATAGTAAGAGCCTGTTTAAAAATTAAATAAAAACCAAATTCTCGTCATTCTGAATTTATTTCAGAATCGCATAAAGAGAAGAACTACGGCAAATCAGGATGCGAAACTGAAATAAATTCAGTTTGACGGATGCGATTTTTCAACTATAAAATGTTTTTAAATGAAATTTAAACAGGCTCTAAAAGAAAAGAATTAAATAAATATCGAAAATGACTAAACAGCTAAAAATAAAAATAGCATCACTCGTATTTTTAATAATTGCAATTTTAGATATTTACGCAGTAATTACACAACATAAAAGTTTAGAAATTATTTGTAAACCTTTACTGATGACAAGTTTGGTTGTTGTGTATTTACTAAATATAAAAAAAGACAAAAAAGCTAATTTCTGGTTAATTTCGGCATTGTTTTTTTCCTTTTGGGGTGATGTTTTTTTATTAGATAAAAACAGTTATTTTGTATTTGGATTAGGATGTTTTTTAATCGCACATTTGATGTATATAAAAATGATAGCTGTTTTTTTAACTCAAATAAGAATCGTTGAAATATTCAAATATGCTTCTATTTTTGTAGTAGTATTCTTAGGTATTTTCTTTTTGATTAAAGATAATTTAGGTGAAATGTTACTTCCTGTATTGATTTATGGAATGGCAATTTCAGGGTTCGGAACTTGTGCGTTGTTAAATTATCAGCAAGAAAAAACACGTCCGAATTTATGGTTGTTATTAGGTGCGATTTTATTTATAGCATCGGATAGTTGTATTGCTTTAAATAATTTTTATAGTTCAAAATACATTTTTGATATCGCTATAATTACCTTGTATATAATTGCTCAATATTTAATTGTACAAGCGATTATTTTAAGAGAAAAAACATTTATATTAAAAAATCCGAAGTAATATTACTTCGGATTTTTAGTTTTAATAGGTAATTTTATCTTGTTTTTCTGTCCATTTTTCAAAGGGTTCTAAGGCGATTTTTTGTCCTATTTGTTCAAAAGAAATACTACGTTTATTGTATGGAAGTGCAATTTCTTTATAAATAAAAGCATCATCAAAACCAATATTTGCCGCATCTTGCTGATTACATCCGTAGTATACTTTGTCTGGGCGAGCCCAATAAATTGCGCCTAAACACATCGGGCAAGGTTCGCAAGAAGTGTAAATAATACAGCCGTCTAACTGAAAAGAACCTAGATTTTTACAGGCATCTCTAATTGCTGTAACTTCTGCATGTGCTGTTGGATCGTTGGTAGAAGTTACTTTATTGTTTCCTATTCCTACAATTTCGCCATTTTTTACAACAATACAACCAAAAGGACCTCCTTCATTATTTTGCATTCCTTTTAAAGCTGATTTTACAGCTTCACTCATATATTTTTCGTGTTCGTTCATTATCTGCTAATTAAGAAAAAGTTTGGTTTCTGTGTGTTATTTTGAGTATAATTTCAAGAATTAAAAATAGGCAATAAACTTGATATCGTAAAAACTTTAACTATTCCTTAGCACCGTGGTTTTTTGCAGTTGCAATCCAATGTTCTGAAAGTCCTTTTGTATCAGCTCTTAAACCTCTTGATAAATGCAATGCCACGGCAATTATTAAAACCGAAGCTTCGTGAAGTTCTTGAAGCGTTTGTAAGTTTCCGAATTTTTCTTGAGCTTTTAAAAGCAGAAAATCGTTGTGTTTTTGAGCAAAAATAACAGGGTTATTCTCATGATTTGTTATGTTTGGAATCATTAAATAATCTAGCCATTCTTTACCAATTCTTTCTGCGGATATTTCATGTGTTTCTTGTCCTATTTCTCTCCAAGAAGCCAGTGTTTTGGTATCGTCAGAATCGGATAAACCAGAATCTAAAAGTAATTCAAAACCAATATCGGCAATGTTTTGCATCACCATTAAATAGGCATCTAATGCTTTTTCATACTGATGCGCTTCTTGTCCTTTTAAATATTCACCAACACTAAGTTTAGGTAAATCTAATACTTCGGAACAATCTGTTAAACACGGAAAAGCGTTTCCTTCATAAATATATTCGGCTTTTTCAAATTGCACTTGTCGCCCTAACGGATACAAACGACAGGCTAACGGACGACCAACATGAACGCTACATCCCATATTATCTAAGTATTGACTGCATGCTTTTTGTCCTTTTTTGTCTGATTTTCCATCAAAAAGTAATTGAATACCGCCAAATTCGGTATAAAGATTTCGAAAATCTTTTGTTGTGATTTTTTTCTCTTGACTAAAACTAAATAATTCCCACGGATTCAGCATTACATCTTTTCCAAAACAACACGATCCAGAACGGGAGCAGGTAAGCGGTAATATACTTTCAGAATTTAGTTTTGTTACTTGCATTTTGTATGTTTTATTTTTGAAATGAATTGTTGAAAATGAGTAATAGTTATTTTTATAGCGAGGGCAAAAATAAGATTTAAAAAACAAAAATCCCTACAATTATAAATTGCAGGGATTTTTTTAAGTTTAATAAGAGCCTGTTTAAATTTTATCTGAAAAAAAACATCACATCCGTCAACCTGAATTTATTTCAGGTTCGCATCCTGATTTGCCGTAGTTCTTCTGTTAATGCGATGCTGAAATAAATTCAGCATGACGTTTATATCTAATAAAAAAAGCTTATTTCAAGCCACCAATCATTTCTTCAGGTTTTACCCATTGGTCATATTCAGCTTCGGTAACATACCCTAAACGAACCGCTTCTACTTTTAACGTAGTTCCGTTTGCGTGTGCCGTGTTTGCAATTTCCGCAGCTTTATAATATCCGATTTTCGTATTTAACGCAGTAACTAACATTAAAGAATTATTTACTAATTCTGTAATTCTAGTATGATTTGGCTCAATACCAGCCGCACAATTTACATCGAAAGACACACAAGCATCTCCAATTAATTGAGCAGATTGTAATACGTTTGCCGCCATCATCGGTTTAAAAACGTTTAATTCGTAATGACCTTGCGTACCACCAACAGTAACCGCAACATCATTCCCCATCACTTGCGCACAAACCATCGTAATTGCTTCTGCTTGCGTAGGATTTACTTTTCCTGGCATAATAGAAGAACCTGGCTCGTTTGCAGGAATAATTAATTCACCAATACCAGAACGAGGTCCTGAAGCCATCATACGAATATCGTTGGCTATTTTATTGATAGAAACTGCTAATTGTTTTAAAGATCCGTGCGTTTCAACAAAAGCATCGTGAGCAGCTAAAGCCTCAAATTTGTTTTCGGCAGTAATAAAAGGTAAACCTGTAAATTCAGCAATATATTTTGCAACTAAAACATCGTAACCAGCAGGCGTATTTAATCCTGTACCAACAGCAGTTCCACCTAAAGCTAATTGCGATAAATGCTCTAAAGAATTTTTTAAAGCTTTTAATCCGAAGTTTAATTGTGCTACATAACCAGAAAATTCTTGTCCTAAGGTTAGGGGAGTAGCATCCATTAAATGCGTACGTCCAATTTTTACAACATCTTTAAACGCTTCCGATTTTGCTTTTAACGTATCACGTAATTGCTCAACTCCAGGAATGGTAACTTCTACAATTTTTTTGTAGGCTGCAATGTGCATTCCTGTAGGAAAAGTATCGTTTGATGATTGCGATTTGTTCACATCATCATTTGGTTGAATGGTTTTTTCACCTTCACCAATAACGTTACCGGCAATTTCGTGCGCTCTGTTGGCGATTACTTCGTTACAGTTCATGTTACTTTGCGTTCCCGAACCTGTTTGCCAGATTACTAATGGAAATTGAGTATCGTGTTTTCCTGTTAGAATTTCATCACAAACTTGTGCGATTAAGTCTCTTTTTTCTTCTGATAAAACACCTAATGCTGCATTTGTATACGCCGCGGCTTTTTTAAGATATGCAAAACCATGTACTATTTCTAGAGGCATTGAGCCAGCAGGACCTATTTTAAAGTTATTACGAGAACGTTCTGTTTGCGCTCCCCAATATTTATCCGCAGGAACTTCTACATTTCCCATGGTATCTTTTTCGATTCTGTATTTTGTCATTTTAAAATTATTTATAAAATTATTTAAAAGAATATCATTTTAAGTTGATTCAAATTTACAAATTCTTATAGTTTTTAGTCGTGATTTTTATCATATTTTCTATTATTTTATTGGATAAAAAGAAAAATAGTTCTAATTTTGCTTTATAACAATTATTACAGAAAACAAATGTTAGATTTTTCACAATTTTCAGGATTAGTATTATTCATGTTTATTTTTACAACTGGTTTTTGGTTGTTAATTTTCTTATTAACATTTGTTGTTCCTTATTGGATTGGTGGAACAATTTTAGAGAACTTGAAATTAAAAAAAGAAGCAAAGAGAGCTGCTGAAGGTAAGTAGTTTTAGCTAGTTTTTTAACAGATATACATAACAAAAGCTCGTTCATTATTTTGAACGAGCTTTTGTTGTGGTTATTATTTTTATTTTTTTGAAGCTATTTCCCGCTTTCCGCACTCGCTCTTTTTTGAAGAAAAATCAAAAAAGGAGCTCAAACAAAGCTTCAATCGGGGCTAGGGATTTTTGCTAAAATTTTTCTTTTTTACTAAGTTTTTTAAGCTGACAATTTATTGCATATTTAGACCTCACAGGTTTCTAAAACCTGTGAGGTCTGTCCTGTCTGTTCTCGAATTGAGAAAAATCATCAAAAAAAACTAAGAATTGCGTTAGGGATTGAATGGCATGTTTGAGCTCTTTTAGTTTGGTGCTTTTTTGCATCAAACTAAAAAGCGAGTAATGAAAGCCCGCTCGAACGCCCAAAAGAAAATTAGCCACTAAATTCTGAATCACCGCCATTATTTTGAGATCCATTTTTTTCCATTTTTTTCTTCTGATTAAAACGATACGTAAAACTCAATGAAATCTGACGTTCACGCCATTGAAATGTTCCGTTTGAAATTGTTGAAGGATTTTCACGTCCGCCATAATAAGTCGTACTTTCCCGCTTACGAGAATTGAATAAATCACTAACATTAAGGATGATAGAAGCTTTTTCTTTCAAAATATCTTTACTAAAAGCTACATTTACCATAAACATACCTTTTCTATCAGTTTGTGCATTATTTTTTGCTCCTCGATACATTAAACGTGTTTGCCAATCTATTTTTCCAGGAAGCGTAATGCGTGTATTAAAACGTGCAAACCAACTATTTTCATTGACCTCGGGTAATTTTGTCGTTATTTCTGAACCATTTTTTGCCGTATATGTGTATAGAAAGGCATCGGTATTAAATTTAAAATAGTTAAAACTTGCTGATAATCGCACTTTTTTTATGGGATTATAAGTACTCGTAAACTCGAATCCGTAGCGTTTTTCATTATTCAAATTCAAGGGCTGACGCACAAAAACATTCGTGTTATTTCTTTCTTCGATAATTGAAACACCTTCAATAATATCTGTTGAATATTGATAATATAATGAAGTTCCAAAATTAAATTTTCGAATTTTTGTGTTATATCCTGCTTCAAAAGAGCTGGTAAAGGTTGGGTTTAAATCGGGATTTCCTCTAAATATATTGGTCGCTGAACTTCTACTTTCAAAAGGATTTAAAAACCAATGACGAGGTCTTTTTAAACGACGGCTGTATCCCAAACTAAGGTTTTCGGAGTCGCTTAATTCATAGCCTAAATTTACGGTTGGAAACCATTCTGTATATTTTTTTGTTGATTTTTGCTGGGTCGTTAATACCTCTAAATCAATGTCTGTAATTTCTGAACGCAGTCCTAAAAGATATGAGAATTTATGTATTTTACTTCCATATTGCGTATAAAATGCATAGATATTTTGCTTGAAAGTGATTGCATTTGAAGGGTCGAAATTATCTTTTGGATTTAAAATATTTACGCTAAAATCAGACGTTAAATCTTGATAACTTGCTTTGTGTCCTATTTCAAACTGACTGTTTTCGCCAATTGGCAACACATAATCTATTTGAAGTAATTTTTCTTTAGAATTTGTTATTTGTGAATTTAATTCAGCTAAAATTCCATCAACACTTACAGGTGATTTTTCTGTTTCTTGACTATCGCCATATTGCAAATCGATGGTTAATTTCTGTCCTGAATCATTTAAGTTATTGGTGTAATTTATTGAATATTGTTTGTCAGTTCCGTCTTCATTTTCATTTTCAATTCGGATTTCATCATATAAAGGTTGTGTTTTATCAGCAAGTAAAAAACGATTGGTTATGTTGGTAGCAACATCATCTCCGTTTGTTTTTCGGTACACAAAATTACCTGTAATCGAGCTATTTTGATTGAGGTAATATTCCAATCCAACTGAAGCGTTGAAACTATTATTTTTTCTATCGAAAGTTCTATCTTCGGTTTGTGTGCTGTCTAAAATGCCATTTTTTAAATATGAAAAAGTAGTTTGTGAATTTCCAGGACCTTTTCGGTACGAATAACCAAGATTGGAAAATAAGTTAAATTTTTTGGTGCGATAATTTAAATTAGGTGCAATTTTAAATAAATCAGGATTTCCAGCAGTAACATTTACCGAACCGTTAATTCCTGTTATTTTTCCTTTTCTAAGGATGATATTTAAAATTCCTGCTGTTCCTTCTGCATCATAACGTGCCGATGGCGAGGTAATTACTTCTATTTTTTCAATAGCATCGGCTGGTAAATTACGCAAAGCATCTGTACCTGTTAAGCCAACTAGGGCAGAGGGTTTTCCATCAATTAAAATACGGACATTTTCATTTCCTCGTAGGCTTACAGCGCCTACTGCATCTACATTTACCGACGGAACATTGTCTAAAACATCGGAAGCTGTACCGCCTTTTAGTGTCATATCTTTACCAACATTATAAATCTTTTTATCTAATCGAATTTCTACGGTTGATTTTTCGGCAATTATTTCAATTTCATTTAATGTTTCTAAATCTTCGGATAATAGAATAGTGCCTAAATGGGTGTTTTTTGTGAAACTCGTATTTTTAAGATTCTTTGTTTTAAAGCCAATAAATTCTACTTTTAAACCATAGGTTCCTGTTGGGATTTCAATAGAAAAATTTCCGTTAGCATCTGTAATTCCTCCTGAAATACGATTATTTTTTAAGTGAGTTACTACTAATGTTGCGTATTCTAATGGTTGTTTGGTGCTTGCTTCTATAATTTTTCCTGTTACGGTTATTTTAGAAATTTCAGCCCGATTTCTTGTTGATTTTTGTGAAAACAAGGTTATAGAAAATAAAATAGTAATTAAAAGTAGAATTTTTCTCATCTTTTGTTGATTTTTTTATCAAGTATGTATTGTACAAAAAAGCGATTCAATAATAATTGGTAAGACTTCTGGTAAGACTTCAAAGTTCAGTAAAGGTTTAATAACGTTTCGTTAAAAACATGTTAAATAAGTTGAGTAAATTATCATAATACTTAAAAACCTGTTTAAAAATTAAATAACCTGTCAGTTCGAGTGATTTTTTTCCTTCAAAAAAATTGTACCGAAAACTTATTTAATAGCAAAGTGAATTAAAATTCATCAACATAAAAGAATTCAGAGCCTGTTTAAATTTCATCTAAAAAAAATATAGTGGTAAAAAATGACGGCAAACAAAAAAGACCGCTATAAATGCGGTCTTTTTAATATTTAAACTAAAGAAAATAACTTATTTTTTCTTTGCTTTTTGTTGTATAGCTTGTTGTTCTTGAGCTTGTTTCATAGCGTTATCTAAACGTTCACGAAACTTACTTTTAGGTTTTTCAGGCTTCTTTTTATTCTCTTGAATTTTAGCATGGATTTTAGCTTCATCAATTACATAATTTTTAATAATTAACATAATTACGATAGTAAGTAAGTTCGAAATAAAGTAATATAAACTTAATCCACTTGCATAATTATTGAAGAAAAATAGCATCATAATAGGAGAGAAGTAAATCATATACTTCATCATTTTTTGCATATCAGGCATTCCTTCTTGCGTTGGAGCTTGCATGTTTGCTTGCTGATTTTGATTCATTCTCATATAAAAGAAAATCGCAATCGACGCTAATATTGGAAATAAACTAATGTGATCGCCATAAAAAGGAATGCTAAATGGTAATTGATAAATCATATCGTATGATGATAAATCATTTGCCCATAAGAATGTTTTTTGTCTGAAGTCGATATTTGTTGGGAAAAACTTAAATAACGCAAAGAATACAGGCATTTGCAATAAGGCAGGAATACATCCCGACATCATGCTAACTCCAGCTTTTCGCTGTACAGCCATGGTTTCTTGTTGGCGTTTCATCGCATTTTCTTTCCCTGGATATTTCTTGTTGATTTCTTCCATTTCTGGACGAATTACTTTCATTTTTGCACTCGATAAATACGACTTGTAAAGTACTGGCGACATAATAATACGTACAACAATCGTCATCAAAATAATAATTAATCCGAAGTTGCCAATAAAACCTTTCAAAATATTAAATACAGGATAAAATACCGTACGATTTAAGAAACCAAAAATTCCCCAACCTAAATCAGCAATTTCGTCTAAACTTGTTCCTTTATATGTTTTTAATAAATTGTAATTTGTAGGTCCGTAGAACCATTGCATATTATAATTTAACTCTCCATTTGTTAATGCTAATGGTGTTTTTAAAGCATAAGTTTTCGTAAATACGCTATCGTTTTCTTCACCAGCAAAATCAACTGATTTTAAGGTTGCATTGTTAAAAGGTGTATCCGAAGATAAAATAGAAGAAAAGAAATGCTGTTTGTAAGCAACCCAATTAACATCACTTATTACCTCGTCATCGTTCATCTGTAAATATTCAACATCGCCATCGGCTTTGTAATAATAATACGAGTACATATTTTCGGTTTTTAAACTTTTTTCATGTCTAAAACCTTTTAAATTCCAATCTAAATTGATAGCTTGTGAGCTGTTTATTACAGTATTTAAACCTTGTGAACGCACAGAAAAATCAACACGATAATCATCTTTTTTAATCTCATAGCGATATTCTAAAAACTGAGTTTCCGATACTTTTAATTTCATTGAAAGTATTTGAGAATCGCCATTTTTAGTTAACGTAGGCGCAAAAAATACATCTTGTGTATTTAAAATACGATTATCGGTTGTACCAAAATTAATATTAAACGAGGCATTTTTATCCTTTACCAAATATAAAGGAAGTGAATCGTGTGTCTTAAATTTTTTAATTAACGCTTGTGTAATTTGTCCACCTTTATTGTCGATGGTTAATTTTACTAGATTATTTTCAATAACCGTTTCCCCATTTTTGGCGGTTGATGCTCCGTAAGCAAACGCTCCTAATTTATTTTTCAGCGCAATTTGTTGTAGCGAATCATTTAAAATTGGTGTTCCTGCTACATTATTTTGAACGCTAGAAGCATTCGTAATTTCTGTTGTTTGAGCAGTAGTTTCAGGAGTTACGTCAGGTTTACGAGAGTTCATCCACCAAAGTAATATTCCTCCTAATAAAAGCATTCCAATAAAGGAATTTAAATCAAATTTTTTTTGTTCCATTGATGTTTGTTATAATGTCAAGTTGTCATTTTTTTATTTTTCTAATCATTTTTAATTCTTTATTTTGATTAAGAATGATTGAAAAACCAGACAAATGTAGTAAAACCATATTTTTTATATGATTTTACGAGGATTAATTTTCAATAGGGTAGTAGTTCAAACAGTATTCCATACTGATGAAAATCAATAAAATTAAAATTATTTTTTAAAAAATAGAAAAAATCCTGTAACTAAAAAATTACAGGATTTTATATTTATTTTTTAATTTTTGAATGTTTTAAACCAGCTTTAATAAAACTCACAAATAAAGGATGCGGATTTAATACCGTACTTTTATATTCTGGGTGATATTGTACACCAACAAACCAAGGATGTGTAGGGATTTCAACAATTTCTACCAATCCAGTTTCAGGATTTATACCTGTTGATTTCATGCCAGCTTCTTCTAATTGCGTTTTATAATCGTTGTTATATTCGTATCGATGACGATGACGTTCGCTAATTAAGGTTGTTTTATAGGCTTCAAATACTTTAGAATCTTCGATAATTTGACAATCCCAAGCACCTAAACGCATGGTTCCACCTTTTTCGGTCACTTCTTTTTGTGTTGCCATCAAATTGATAACAGGATTGGCTGTTTTGCTATCCATTTCGGTAGAGCTCGCATCTTTCATTCCTAAAACATTACGAGAATATTCAATAACTGCCATTTGCATTCCTAAACAAATTCCTAAAAATGGAATATTATTTTCACGTACGTATTGTACGGCGGCAATTTTACCTTCAATTCCTCTGTCTCCAAAACCTGGAGCTACTAAAACACCATTTAATCCTGCTAATTGTGACGCTGCATTTTCGGGTGTTAATTCTTCCGAATGAATCCAACGAACAACTACTTTTGTTTTATTGGTCGCACCTGCGTGAATAAATGCTTCGGTAATTGATTTATAAGAATCATGTAATTCTACATATTTACCAACCAAACCAATTTCGATGGTAGAAGTAGGATTTTTATGACGTTCTAAAAACTGATTCCAAGCTCTTAGTTTAGGTTGTTTTCTGGTAGATAAATTTAATTTATCTAAAACAACATAATCCAATCCTTCTTTAAACATTAGGTTTGGTACATCATAAATAGTTTCAGCATCTAACGACTGAATTACGTCTTGTTTTTTAACATTACAGAATAAGGCTAATTTACGTTTGATGGTGTCGTTAATTTCGTGTTCAGATCTACATACTAAAATGTCGGGGCTTACACCACTTTGCATTAGCATTTTAACAGAATGTTGTGTCGGTTTGGTTTTTAACTCCCCTGCAGCGGCTAAATAAGGCACTAAAGTTAAGTGAATAACAATAACGTTATCATCGCCAAGCTCCCATTTTAATTGACGGACAGCCTCTACGTAAGGTAATGATTCAATATCACCAACAGTTCCTCCAATTTCGGTAATTACGATATCGTAATCTCCTGTATTTCCTAAAATTTGAACACGATGTTTAATTTCATCGGTAATGTGAGGAATTACTTGCACCGTTTTTCCTAAAAATTCTCCTTTACGCTCTTTATTTATTACAGATTGATAGATTTTACCTGTAGTAACATTGTTTGCTTGTGAGGTCGGAATGTTTAAAAAACGTTCATAATGTCCTAAATCTAGGTCTGTTTCTGCGCCGTCATCAGTTACATAACATTCTCCATGTTCGTATGGATTTAATGTTCCTGGATCTATATTGATATACGGGTCTAATTTCTGGATAGTCACTGAGAAACCTCTTTGCTGTAATAATTTAGCTAAAGAAGCGGCTATAATTCCTTTTCCTAGTGATGAAGTTACGCCTCCTGTTACAAAAACGTATTTAGTGTTGCTCATGGTATTGTTAGGTTTGGGCAAAAGTAAGAAGTCTAACAATTCGAACAAAATAAAAAAAGTAAAAAAAATACATAAAAATTTCATAATTTTGTGAATTGAACAAATATTCAAAAAAAAATAAAACTAGTTTTTGTAAAAACGAAAAACTATTGTATATTTGCAAACGCTTTTAGCAGACGGAATTTCAAAAAAGCAAAGTATAATAAAAGACCATTTTTAAAAACATAAATAATGCCGAAAAGAACTTACCAACCATCGAAAAGAAAAAGAAGAAACAAACACGGTTTCAGAGAAAGAATGGCATCTGCTAACGGACGTAAAGTATTAGCTAGAAGAAGAGCTAAAGGAAGAAAGAATTTAAGTGTATCTTCTGCTCCAAGACCAAAGAAATAATGATTAGCATTTGTTAATATATTAGGTGTTACTATTTTTATAGTAACACTTTTTTTGTATACAAACGTTTTTTTACTTTTACAGATTAACACAACACCTATTTAAAATGCCTAAAAATCAAGACCTTAAATCTATTTTAATAATCGGATCAGGGCCAATTGTTATTGGACAAGCCTGTGAATTTGATTATTCAGGAACACAAGCTTTACGCTCGTTACGTGAAGACGGAATTGAAACTGTTTTAATCAATTCGAATCCTGCAACGATCATGACAGACCCTACTATGGCTGATCATGTGTATCTTTTACCATTAAATACCAAATCATTAGTACAGATATTAAAAGAACATCCACAAATTGATGCCGTTTTACCAACAATGGGTGGACAAACAGCCTTAAATTTATGTATTGAAGCCGATGAAAAAGGTATTTGGAACGATTTTGGTGTAGAAATTATCGGTGTTGATATTGATGCAATTAATATTACCGAAGATCGTGAAAAATTTAGAAACTTGATGTTAGATATTGGTATTCCAATGGCGCCTCAAGCTACGGCAACATCATTTTTAAAAGGAAAAGAAATTGCACAAGAATTTGGATTTCCTTTAATCATTAGAGCTTCGTTTACTTTAGGTGGAGAAGGAGCTTCTTTTGTGTATAAAGAAGAAGATTTTGATGCCTTATTAACTCGTGGATTAGAAGTTTCTCCTATTCATGAGGTCATGATTGATAAAGCACTTATCGGTTGGAAAGAATATGAATTAGAATTGTTAAGAGATGCCAATGATAACGTGGTTATTATTTGTTCAATCGAAAATATGGATCCTATCGGGATTCACACAGGAGATTCAATTACAGTAGCTCCAGCAATGACACTTTCTGATAGAACATTCCAAAAAATGCGTGATATGGCAATCCATATGATGCGTAGTATTGGTGATTTTGCAGGAGGTTGTAACGTACAATTCGCTATTTCTCCAGATGAAAAAGAAGACATCATTGCTATTGAAATTAATCCAAGAGTTTCTCGTTCATCAGCATTGGCAAGTAAAGCAACAGGATATCCTATTGCAAAAATTGCTGCTAAATTAGCCTTAGGCTATCATTTAGATGAATTAGATAATCAAATTACAAAATCGACATCAGCTTTATTTGAACCAACGTTAGATTATGTAATCGTGAAAATACCTAGATGGAACTTTGATAAATTTGAAGGTTCTGACAGAACCTTAGGTTTACAAATGAAATCCGTAGGAGAAGTAATGGGAATTGGACGTTCGTTTCAAGAAGCATTACACAAGGCAACACAATCATTAGAAATTAAACGTAATGGTTTAGGAGCTGATGGAAAAGAAAATAAAAACTACGATGAAATTATTGAGAAGTTAACATACGCTTCTTGGGATAGAGTTTTTATTATTTATGATGCTATCAAAATGGGAATTCCGTTGAGTAAAATCCACGAAATTACACAAATTGATATGTGGTTCTTAAAGCAATATGAAGAATTACACGAAATAGAAAAAGAAATTTCTAAATATACCGTTGATACGCTTGATAGAGATTTATTATTGGAAGCAAAACAAAAAGGATATGGAGATCGCCAGATTGCTCATATGTTAAAATGTTTAGAAAGTCAAGTATATAGTAAAAGAGAGGAATTAAATATCAACCGAGTTTACAAGTTAGTTGATACCTGTGCGGCTGAATTTAAAGCAAAAACGCCATATTATTATTCAACTTTTGAAAGTGATATCGTAACCAAAGAAGGTGTTACAATTATCGCTAATGAAAGTGAAGTGACTCCAAAGAAAAAAATTATCGTTTTAGGTTCAGGACCAAACCGTATCGGGCAAGGAATTGAATTTGATTACTGTTGTGTTCATGGTATTTTAGCAGCTGCAGAATGCGGTTACGAAACCATCATGATTAACTGTAATCCTGAAACGGTTTCTACCGATTTTGATACGGCGGATAAATTATATTTTGAACCTGTTTTTTGGGAACATATTTATGACATCATTAAGCATGAAAAACCAGAAGGAGTTATTGTTCAGTTAGGTGGGCAAACTGCTTTAAAGTTAGCGGAGAAATTAACGAAATACGGAATCAAAATTTTAGGAACGAGTTTTGAAGCCTTAGATTTAGCTGAAGATAGAGGAAGTTTTTCTGATCTTTTAATGAAAAATAATATTCCTTTTCCAGAATTTGGAATTGCAGAAACAGCAGATGAAGCTTTAGCTTTAGCAGATCAATTAGATTTCCCAATTTTAGTACGTCCATCGTATGTTTTAGGAGGACAGGGAATGAAAATTGTTATCAACAAAGAAGAATTAATAGAACACGTTGTTGATTTATTAAGAAGAATGCCTGGTAATAAATTATTATTAGACCATTATTTAGATGGTGCAATTGAAGCAGAAGCAGATGCAATTTGTGATGGTGAAAATGTACAAATTATCGGAATTATGGAACATATTGAACCTTGTGGAGTACACTCTGGAGATTCAAATGCAACCTTACCAGCCTTTAACTTAGGAGATTTAGTAATCCAGCAAATAAAAGACCATACCAAAACCATCGCTTTAGAATTAAAAACGGTTGGTTTAATAAATGTTCAGTTTGCTATTAAAAATGATATCGTTTATATTATTGAAGCAAATCCAAGAGCTTCTCGTACCGTACCTTTTATTGCAAAAGCCTACAAACAACCGTATGTAAATTACGCAACAAAAGTAATGTTAGGTGAAAATAAAGTGACAGATTTTGATTTCAATCCGCAGTTAGAAGGATATGCTATTAAGCAACCTGTATTTTCGTTTAATAAATTTCCGAACGTAAATAAAAAACTAGGACCTGAAATGAAATCAACAGGAGAAAGTATTTTATTTATTGATAGTTTAAAAGACGATCAGTTTTATGACTTATATTCAAGACGTAAAATGTACTTAAGTAAATAATTTTTTTAAGATTAAACATTAAAAAGTCTATTAGAAATGATAGGCTTTTTTTTTGAATTATTCTTTAACGGCACAAGCAAGATGCTTGGCGCTAGCTTTATAGTTAACAAATAGCTCCATAAAAAAACCTTGAAAGTTCTAAGACGATCAAGGTTTTTAATTTTTTAGTAAAATAAAAATGATTATAGTTCAATTTTTACATTGTATTTCTCTAAATCTTTAATGTAATTATGATGTACAAAATCTTCACTATCAAACTCTTCTTGTCGCTTATTTTTCATTTCGATACGTTTTATTGCCTTTAAAAAACGTCTGATTTCAATATCATCATTTACAATTAAACCAGGAACTTGTACGCTTTTCCCATCTTTATCTTTCGCAACCATCGTAAAATACGAAGAATTACAATGTTTCTTTTTTCCTGTTCTGATATTTTCGGCCTCTACACGAATACCAACAACCATCGAAGTACGACCCGCATAATTTACCGAAGCTTTCATGGTTACTAATTCGCCAACTTCAATCGGTTTTAAAAAATCAACCGTATCAACCGATGCTGTAACGCAATATTCGCCAGAGTGTTTTGAAGCACACGCAAAGGCAATTTGGTCTAATAATGATAAAATATATCCTCCGTGAATTTTACCGCTAAAATTAGCGTGTGAAGGCAACATTAATTCTGAAATAGTAATGCCTGTTTCCTCTACGTGTTTAAATTTTTTCATCATTTATTGTCTCTTTTAATAACATTTTTTAATTATCAGAAGCCTCTTCTAAACTTCTAAAATGTGGTGAGTTTTCTTGCTCTACATTTGTTACAAAATATTTCGTGTCACCAAGCCAAGCAAAAGTACTGTAAAGTTCTTTATAAGTGATTTTTACATACCTTCCTTGAAATTTTTGCAAATCGGCAATAACTTCTTTCTCATGATCTTGCACCGAAAAAGAGAAAATTTGAGCTCCAGAAATACCTTGGCTAATTTCACCTTCCCAGCTTTTAATAACAACGCCTTTATAACTTATTTTGATAAGTTCACCAGAACGAACGCCTTTGCTGTAAGGTACATAATAAATAAAAGCATAATAAGCAAATAAAGATAATGTAATAACAAAAATAAAAGCAACTATTTTTTTCATGATAACAATTTAGGTTGTGCAAACAAAAGTAAGGCTAATATTTAAACTTCTAAAACGATTTCAAATCATTTCAAATTAGTAAGTTTGTGAGTGTTCATTAAAAATTTATAATTAGCAATAATCATCAAGGAAACTATAAATAATTTATAAAATAAATAATAATAAAATGAATTATATTTTATTCGATAGCGCTGTTAGAACTGCGCTACTACCATTTACCTATACAAAGCCCGTTGCCGATATTAGAATCGGAATTTTAACAATTCGTGAAAAATGGGAAAAATACTTAGGATTAACTACTACCACAATTACCGAAGAATATTTAGAAGAAAAATATCCAATGGTGGAATTATCAGAAAATATTTTGATAAATGCCTCTTTTTTACCTACGGAATTATTGGTCGATACCATAAAAACATTAACCAAAAATCAGGCAATTTTTAAAGGAGAAGATGTCATTGCTTTTTATACCAATGATACGCAAGATGAGGTAGATTTTTCAACATATCAGCAAATCGAATATGAAGAAGAAGTAATGCAAGTCAAAAACACGTGGGATATTTTTTCGTTAAATGACAAAGCAATTCGTGCCGATTTTGATTTAATTACCGAAGGTAGAACGTCTGAACCAATCCCTGAAACGGTAAATTATATCAATAAAAAAGCTATTTTTATCGAAGAAGGTGCAAAACTAACATTTGCAACTTTAAACGCTAGTTCAGGACCTATTTACATCGGAAAAAATGCCGAAATTATGGAAGGCGTTGTCGTGCGAGGTGCATTGGCAATGTGTGAGAGTTCGGTGTTAAAATTAGGAGCAAAAATATACGGAGCAACTACTTTAGGACCTCATTGCAAAGTAGGAGGAGAGGTAAATAATTCGGTATTAATGGGATATTCCAGTAAAGGACACGATGGCTTTTTAGGAAATTCTGTACTTGGAGAATGGTGTAATATTGGAGCAGATTCTAATAATTCAAACCTTAAAAATAATTATGCTGAGGTAAAATTATGGAGCTATGAAACAGGTCGTTTCGCAAAAACAGGCTTACAATTTTGTGGTTTAATGATGGGCGATCATTCAAAATGTGGTATCAATACGATGTTTAATACAGGAACTGTTGTGGGAGTTTCTGCCAATATTTTTGGTAGCGGATTTCCTCGAAATTTTATACCTTCTTTTAGTTGGGGCGGAGCAGCTGGATTTACAGAATATAAAACCAATAAAGTTTTTGAAGTTGCTGAAGTAGTCATGAAAAGAAGAAATATCCAATTTGATGAAAAAGAAAAAGCAATTCTTGCAAACGTTTTTGAACAAACAAAACAATATCGAAACTATTAAAATAAACCTTAAAATAAATCAGGAATAAATAAAATGGCTATTTAATAATATTATTAAATAGCCATTTTTTTAGAGCCTGTTTAAATTTCATCTAAAAAAATATCACAAAAATAAGGAATCGAATCCGTTAACCTGAATTTATTTCAGATTTGCATCTTGATTTGCCGTAGTTATTTAATTTTTAAACAGGCTCTAAAGTCTAAATAGAGTTACCAATACTAGAAAGTCGCTTCATTGTATCAAAAAAAGCAGTTTTAAAAGTATCGTCTTTAGCGTATAATCTATATAGCTCTAGTTCTTTTTTTCGCTGTTTAGACATTACTTCATCTAGTATTTTTTTAAAGGCTAATTCTTTATTTTGTTGATCTTTATTCTCAACTACTTTAGGTTGAAAATCAGGATGTGCTTGAATAGATTTTGTTAAACTAACAAATTTTACACGTTGATCTTCTGGAGTTACTTCCCAGTTTTGAAACCATTTTTCATTAAAACTTTTTATAATTAAATCTAAAGGATCTTTTTCTTCTTCTGAACCATGTGCTCCTCTTGGGTTTGGGTTTTGCGGGGTAACTTCACTCTCGCTATCATCTAACCCAATAGATTCATTTAAGCGTACACGTTCTAATCCATAAGTTGATAAATCTACAGATTCTAATAACTCATCTAAACCATCAATTCCACCAGGTTTTATAGGTAATTTAGGTATTAAAAACTTTAAAAACCAATATAATTTTTCCCAAACAATAATTTCAAAATCGATAATAGAAGCCATCTGTCCGTAAATTTTTACAAACTGCTTTGCTTTAATTTTAAAATCTGCTTTTTCATCATCTTCTAAATCAAGTTCATTACTAAAACGTTCTGCTGCTCTTTCGATAATTGGGCTTAATACCTGTGCATCTTCTTTATTAAAAAACTTTTCATTAAAATCTTCTACTTCATGCCATTCATAAACGGCTACATCGTCTAGTACTTCTTTTAATTCATGTAATACATTTACATCTGTAGCTTCACTTAACGTTGTTGCTGTGTAAAAAGGATCAAAAGAGTTTTTTATATCTGTTGTTGAATTGAAAAAATCTAACACAAATAAATCTTCTGTTTTCTTTCCTAATTTATTTGCAGACCTATTTAAACGCGATAATGCTTGTACCGCTAATACTCCTTGTAGTTTTTTATCTACATACATAGCACACAATTTTGGTTGATCAAATCCTGTTAGGTATTTGTTAGCGACCACCAATATTCGATAAGCATCTTCATCAAATTTATCTTTCGTATCTTTTTCTGCAAAACCATTCATTTCGGCTTCGGTATATTCAATACCATCTACTTCTTTAGTTCCCGAAAATGCAATAGCTATTTTAAACGGATTTCCTTTATCTTTTAAAATAGTTTGAAGTGCTTTATAATAGCGAATAGCGGATTCTATGCTTTGTGTAATAACCATTGCTTTGGCTTTTCCTTTTAGCTTTTTTTGATTTACTATTTTCGGAATAAAATGGTCGAGTATAATTTCGGCTTTCGTATTGATAGTTTGTTGATGTTGTTCTACATAAGAACGTAATTTTTTCTGTGCTTTTGAAGAGTCAAACAATGGATTATCTTCAATAGATTTTTCTATTTCATAATAACTTTTCAGTGTCGTATAATTCGATAAAACATCTAAAATAAAACCTTCTTCAATAGCTTGTTTCATAGAATATAAATGAAAAGCATTAAAAGTACCATCTTCTTGTTTTTCTCCAAATTTTTCTAAAGTGATCGGTTTTGGTGTTGCTGTAAACGCTAAATAAGAGGCATTTCCACGCATTTTACGAGATTGCATCGCTTGTACAATTTTATCTTGTGCATCTAATTTATCATCTTCATTTACTTGTTGTCCCATAGCAGTATTCATACTATCGTGTGCCGAACCACTTTGGCTACTGTGTGCTTCATCAATAATAACAGCAAAACGTTTTTCACTTAAATCTGCAATGCCATCAATAATAAATGGGAATTTTTGAATAGTCGTAATAATTATTTTTTTGCCTTGCTCTAAGCTTTCTCTTAATTCTTTTGAAGAGTAGGCGGGGGCAATAATGTTTTTTATTTCTGAGAAACTAGCAATATTTTCTCGTATTTGTTTGTCTAACAATCTACGGTCGGTAACTACAATAACCGAATCAAATAAAGGATGTTCTACGCCTTTATTTCCTGGTGTATTTTCGTTTTCAGGGTAGGTTTCTATTAATTGATACGCCGCCCAAGTTATCGAATTCGATTTTCCTGAACCTGCCGAATGTTGAATTAAATAAGTCTGTCCAACGCCTTTTATACTGGCATCTGCTACTATTTTACGAACGACATCTAGTTGTTGATACCTTGGAAAAAACAATGTTTTACCTTGTAATGGGTCTTTTATTTTGCCATCTAAACGGACAAAATGTTGAATAATATTAGCTAAACTTTTACGGGTAAAGATTTCGTTCCATAAATAATTTGTTCGATGTCCAATTGCTCCTTTTGGAAGTATAGGGTTTCCTTTTCCGTGGTTATTTCCTTTGTTAAATGGTAAAAAGAAGGTGTTTTTACCATTTAATTTTGTGGTCATATAGGCTTCATCTGTATCTACTGCAAAATGAACCATGCAACGTGCGAAATTTAACAAGGGTTGTTTAGTATCACGTTGCGTTTTGTATTGATGTTGCCCATGAACTCTTGCATTTTGCCCTGTCCAAGCATTTTTAAGCTCCATCGTAACAATAGGTAAGCCATTGATGAACAACACCAAATCTATTTCTTCTCTAGGATTGTCAATAGAATAGCGTAATTGTCTGGTAATACTAAATTTATTTTGTTCAAACCTGTCTTTTATCGTTTGGCTACTGCTCGCTAAAGGCAACTGATAAAATAAGGTAAAATTAGCATCATCTACTTGTAAGCCTTTCTTTAAAAGGTATAGAATACCGTATTTTTTAACCAATCGATCAAAACGATTGAGTATTTTTAATTTCCAATCGTTTTGTCTTTGAATTTTCTCTAATTCTTCTTTTTGTGTGTTTTCTAAAAACTCCCAAAAGAACTGCTCATCAATAGCAAAACGTGCGTTAAAATTAGAGGCTTGTCCAATATAATAACCTTTTCCTGTGCGGTAAATTTCCGTATCTTCATTTACAGAATTTATATTTTTACCATCTGCTTTTATATCTTCTAAACAAGTTCCTGTTAATATTTTTTCTATAGCAGATTCTAATGCTTGTTCGTTAGTTTTAGTGTGCATAGCTTATTTCTTTTTCTAAAAAGGTTACTAAATAGTTTTCAAACTCAAGAACATTCATACCTTTTTCATTTACAATTGTTTGTGGAATGGTAGTTTTATATTCACCATTTAATCTAATTTCACTATCAATATTAGTTTGATATAGCACATCTGTTAAGTGCTTTACTCTTTCGCCAATATCAATAACAAATTTCACAGAATTAATAATTTTATTAAAATCGGTAATTTCATACCTATCTTCTCCTTCATATTTAGTCATGTCAAATGAGCAAAGGGCGTAATTATCTTTTTCTTCGAAAGAACGTAAAGTTTGATTCTTTGACATTTGAATAGAACTTCTAGAATCCCATCTAGATTTTACTTCTATAAAATATTTTGGAATATCATCTATTTTTATAATTATATCTTGACCATTTTGTTCTTCTTTAATTTCATAATTAATACTATCAGGGACAACGTTTTCTAACCTTGCTCTTAAAACTTTTTCAATATGAGTACCAATTTGATGTTTAAATTGAAAATTTGCATTGTATTGTTTTTCGTTTTCAAGATTAATTATTGCTTGGTTTAAAATATTTTCAAAATTATCATTTTGAACTAATAATCCAAGTTTTTTTAATTTATCTTCTTTTAGTGTTACTATTGAAAAAATATCTTCTTTTGTATTTTCATTCGTAACGATATCAAGCATAAGATTCGCTTTTTTATCATCTAATCGAGGGAATAACTCTTTATAAAGTTTCGTGTTAAGTTTAGAAATTATAGATAATATTTCATCTTTAAATTTATGCTCGTTGACATTTTTAATATCTGTTTCAAAAAATATTTCTTCAATTTGTGTTGTTAAATATTTATTAGTTCTATAATCTTCTTCATTTATAAATTGATTAAAGTTTTCTGGTGCTAAAATTTTTCTTATTTCAGTACCATTAACAGTGTTATATAAATTTTTTATTTCTTCTAATAATTTATTATCTCTTTTTAATTCGGAAGTTTTTTTTAATTCATATACTTGATTAGGGTAAATGCTAGAATCTAAATAAACCTCTTTTAAGCTATCTTCAAAACAAAGAGCAATATCTTTCAATAATTGTAAATTTTCTTCAACCCAATTATTGTTATGATATGCTAAAAGATTAAAAAATATTTTTACTAAAACCTTTCGAGCAGATCTAATATCAATATTTTCTTCAGTATCAGTAATGTTTTCTAAGTGAATTAAATTTGGATTTAAATTGTAATAGTTACTCAATAAACGTAAAAGTTTAGATGGCTTACTTTGAGATTCAATATTATTATTAAGCTTACAATAATCAATTAAGGCTTTAAAGAAAATAAAATCTAGTTTATTTTCTACTTTAATTTTAATTGGGTTATATATTGTTTTATCTAAATTTTGCGGTAAACAAATTTTGATTGTTGCGTTAATTTCATCTAATTTATTTTTAACTTTTATAGAAAAATCTTTTCTCGTAAATGATTCTAAAGGAAATTTGAATTTAAAGTTACTTAAAATTAAACTAGAAATAGTTTCTGGTATAAGAATATTACCAAGTTCTATTAATTTATCTGAAATATTAGTTGGTAGCGATAATGAGTTTATATAGCAAAAATCACCATTTAAATTAGGAATTAATTTATAATCTGAAAAAAAATAAAGTTTATCTTCTTTAACTAAGCTAGCGTAATAATTTAAAAGGTTAGAAGAGTTAAATTTAGATAAATTTTCTTTTGAAATACAATTAATCAGTTCTTTATGACTTATGTAGTTAACTTTATTATTATCCCATTTTGTTAAATAAGTTGTCCATTTTTCACATTTTTCTTTCCTTGGAATTTCTTTATAAAATTGTGAAACTAATTTATAGATATCATCAAATACTGAAGGGTCAGAAAATAGTTCTTCATCAAAGAAATAAATATCTTCAATACTTTTATAACCATCAATCGTATCGACTAGTGGTAATATAAATAATTCGTTATTCCAATACTCTTGTAATTCTTTAAAATAATTATTTAATAAATGATTTTCTGAAGTTCGCTTGAAGTTAACATCAGCATAATACATTGGGTTTTTAACGGTTAATACATTACTTTTTATAAAATCTAAAATTAGTTTAGATGCTATTTTTAATATATTCCTATTAGCTTTTTCTTGTTCTTTAACTTGATCTTTATTACTATTAAGGTGTATGCCACTTCGGGGTTCATTAGGTAAAAAAACATTACAATTAATAATGAAATTTGAACCAAAATCTTCTGAACCAACTAAGGGGTAATACAAAAATAAACGAGCTATTCGTTTTGGAAATTCAAATAACTCTAAATCTTTATTTATTGGTAATATAACTTCAATTTCATTTTCTGAATCCACTAAAGAATACAATTCAATAGTTTCATCATTTTTTAAAATTATAGTTTTAAATAAATTAATTCCTTTATCATTTGCAATAGGAAATTTATCTTTACAAACAAAGGTTGTATGTGTACCTTGTTCATTTATAATAGATAAAGATTTTAATCTGTCATTTATGGTAAGAACTAAGGGTACATAATCGACTAAATCTTGGCTAGATTCGTTAACATATTTATTTTCTTGTCCTGTTTCTTGCAAGTAAGTGAATGTAGTTTTAAACTCAATAGGTTTTTCTACTATTGTACCACTTTTAATAATTTCGTAAACATTCTTTTTTTGAATTCCAATATTATCACTTAATTTCTTCCACTCTTTTGGTCTTCTATCAATTTCAAAATTATTTAATTGAAAATATGCTCCGTCAGCTTCCATTATTGAATTTAGAAGAAATTTTCTACCAAAAGCATGTGTAGTTAAAAATCCTGTTCCATATTTACCTACCTCTGGAATATTTTCATCTTCACCATATTTACCACTAACTTGCTTAATTAAAGAATTTAAAGAGTTCGTTGTAAATGGTTTTCCATTATGGCTAAATGAAAACCCTTTATTCCTATAATCTATTGTAATTTTACTTTCAGTACTTAAATCACAAGCATTTTGAACCAATTCCCAAATAGCTCTGTTAGAAGAGAAGTCATTGAAATTTTCAAAACCTCTAATCATTTTGTCGGCATGTTGTTTTAAATCTGAACGTTCTGACTCTCTTTCTGCTTTGTTAAGAATTTCTTCTCTGTTTAATCTTTCCATAATTTTTCTTTTTCTCTTTTAATCTTTTTCTAATTTGTTATTTTCACATTAACAAACCCTAACTTTCCCTGTAACCACCGAATTTATCAAACTACTTTTATACTCTTTTAATTTTTCTATTTCTTCCGATTTTAAACCTATCGCTGTCGCTATTTTTTCTGATGATTTTTCTATATAAGATGATATTTCTTTTTGTTCGGATAGTGGGGGGAGCGCAATAGGTAATTGTTTTACTAAATCGGTATTTAAATTTGGTTGAGTTGCTCCTTGATTCATCTCATCTCTTAATCTTTTAGTCTGTGAACTAAAATAATAATACAGAAATATTTTGTCAATTAAATCTTCTTTTAAATCTAAAAAAGCTAAAATACCATCATTGATACATCCTGAAATATTTAAGATTTTAGGCACACCTAAAGTTGCTCCGCTATTAGATAAAACAAACGTTCCTTTTAAAATATATCTACTTTGTTTTTTACCAGCTTTAGTTAAAAAATTTACAGATTCATTTAAATATATATTTTCATCTTTGGTGATATCTCCAACAGCTAACCAAGGAATGTCTATACCATCAAAATACATTGGATGTCCAGCAGGTCTAGGCGATGCCCCTCTAATAATTCTAGATATATAACCATTTTTACTCACTTCCCAATGCACAGGAATATCCCCAATCCATTCCACGCCCGAATTTTTCAGTTTTACGTTGGTATCTAAACCACGAGTTACGGCTTTGTGAATTAAAATTTGTTTGCGTTCTTTTAATAAATTTATTTGTTGCGATTTTATGGCGATTGCCTCGTCTATTTTTTGGGTTTTATCGTCTAAAAATTTCGCTATTTTTGTTTGCTCGGATAGGGGTGGGAGTGGAACAGATATTGAATTCAAATTACCAATAGTTAATTGATTTATAGTTGATGTCAAAAATGAACCAGCCAAAATCTTAAAAATTGATGAATTAAGAATACAGAATATATAAGGATTAATTTCAGACCTAAAAACAGTAGTAAAAGCACCAAAAGAAGCTCCAATCTCTTTTTTTGAAATCAAAGCACATTTTCCAATTAAATCTCTACTTCCATTCCTAGAACAAATTAAAATATCGTTTTCTTTAACCATTAATTTATCTGAAATTTTTGAATCGACATAAACGTTTTCTTTTTCACCATATTTTATTTTTCCTTCAAATAAATTAGAAGACCTAAAGACTAAAGTACCTTCGTTTTTTTCACATAAATTATTAGGACTATATGTTAAACCAATAATTGAATTTCCGATAAACTTCAACCGCTTCACTTCCCAATGCTCAGGAATTTCTCCTAACCATTCCACACCAGAATTTTTATATGTTAAATATTTTTTGATGTTGTTTTTCGTTATAATTTCCATTTAGCTTTTCTTTTTTAATTGTGCTAATATTTCTGCTTCGCTAGGCAAATACATTTGATATTTACTTGCTAAGATGGCTTTGTTATTTTCTGGTAATGCAAACTTTACCATACTATCATTTTTATCGGCACATAATAAAATACCAATGGTTGGGTTTTCTTCGGGTTGTTTTTCTATTCTATCATAATAATTAACGTACATCTGTAATTGCCCAATATCTTGGTGAGTAACTTTATGTGTTTTTAATTCAACCAAAACAAAACATCGCAACAAACGGTTATAGAAAACGAGGTCAATAAAAAAATCATCATCTTCTAATTGAATTCTTTTTTGTCTGGCAACAAAAGAAAACCCATTGCCAAGCTCTAATAAAAAAGATTGGATATTGGTAATTAGTGCTTGTTCTAAATCTTTTTCGTAATAATTAGCTTTTTGTTTCAGCCCTAAAAACTCTAAAACCATAGGGTCTTTAATTATATCTGTAGGATTTTGTATTGTTGCTTCATTTTTTGCAATTGCCAAAACTTTTTCTTTGTCGCTACTTAAAAGCAAACGTTCATAAAGTTGACTATTTATTTGTCGTTCTAATTGTCTGGCACTCCAATTATTTTTGCAAGATTCTTCTATATAATAACTTCTTTTATCTTTATTTTCTATTCGTAATAATAACCGATATTGCGTCCAGTTCAATTGCGAACGCAGTGCATTCGCAATTGGAAATGTAGTATAAAATTGTCTGCATAATTCCAATTGCCTTATAGAAAATCCTGAGCCAAAATCGGTGGTTAATTCTTTTGCTAATGTTTTAATAAGATAGCTACCGTAATTTGCTCTTTCGTTACCGTTTTGTTCTTCTTCTACAATGTGTTTTCCGATATTCCAATACAATAAAACACGTTCTTGATTTATTGCTCTAACAGCATTTTTTTGTGCATTTTGTATAAGTAACCTTACTGAATTTACAAGTATTGATGAAATTTCTTTTTCCATTATACAAGGTTTAAAATTTCTTGAATTAAACCATCGCTTTGTTTCTCAAGATTAATAATATCATTGGTAACGTCTTCTATATTGCGTAAAGGCGTGTGTTTATAAAAATATTTATTGAAGCTGATTTCGTAGCCAATTTTTGTTGCGTCTAAATTTATCCACGCTTCGTTTACGTGAGGTTTTACTTCTCTTAAAAAATAACTATGGATAGCATCTTTTAAAGGCACATTTTCAGTGTCACGCAAATCGCTTTCGGTTTCGTAGGTTGTGTATTCTCCTTTTTTATTGGTAGCAAAATAACCGAAATTTGCTAAATCTTTTTGTTTACAATCTAAATGATTTAAAAGTTTAGATAGTTTTTCATCATTTAGTTTTTCAATTTTTTTGATTACTTTTTCAGCATCGGCACTATACCAGCTAACGGCATTTAAAATGGTTTTTTTATCGCTTGCGGAAATACTTAATTTTTGATTTTTAATTTCAGTATCAACTATTTTTTTAAACTCGTTAAAATTGTTGAACTCATTATTTCCAATAGCATTTGATAAAGCGTTTGCATTTTTTATGAGGTTAAAATGTTTTTCCCAAGTAGCTTGTTTAAATAATTTATTTTTATTTGCTGATGATAAATTAAGCTCATTTTTTTCGCACCAATTACTAATATTTTCTTTCTGATTTAAAATATCGGTATATACTTTTTCGCCAAAAGTTTCAAAGGCGTATTGCATCGGTTCTTTTATGGCTTTATCAAAACGTAAGGTTTCAATTTTTTCTGCTGTAAATTGAGCTTTTAAACGCTTCGGACGTTCAATTTGTGCTTTATAATATCCGAAATCGGTATTATCAAAAACTTTAGCAGAAATACCTTGTTCGCCTTCACGTTCGGCAACACTTAAATCGGTATATGTTTTTACAATTTCGGTAATATGTTCTGGAGAAAATTCGCAATTTTTGTTACCTAAATTTTTACGCAATTTTCTGAATAATTGTCCAGCGTCAATTAATTGTACTTTTCCTTTTCTTTTTGATGATTTATTATTGCTTAAAATCCAGATATACGTAGTAATTCCTGTATTATAAAATAGGTTGTTTGGCAATTGTACGATTGCTTCTAACCAATCATTTTCAATAATATGCCTACGGATATTACTTTCACCGCCACCAGCATCACCAGTAAATAAACTAGAACCATTATGTACCGATGCAATTCGAGAACCTGACGGGCTTTGGTTTAAAGTTTTCATTTTTGATACCATTTCCATTAAAAACAATAATTGACCATCACTAGAACGTGGTATGGCATCGACTTGTTCTAAAGAGCCAAAATAGTTTTTTAAGTTGATTTGAAAACGAGTATCAATAACATCTTTACCATCTTTGATATATTTTTGTTCGCTACTCCATGATTTCCCATACGGCGGATTAGACAACATAAAATCAAAGGTAGTACCTGCAAATTCATCAGCAGATAGGGTAGAGCCAAGACGAATATTTTCAGGGCTATCACCTTTAATCATCATGTCACTTTTACAAATGGCATAGGTTTCGTCATTTATTTCTTTTCCGTATAAATAGACGCTACTATTTATAGCTTTTATGCTTCCATTTTCATCTTTAATAAAATTTTGAGATTCTGTAAGCATTCCACCCGAACCACAAGCGGGGTCATAAATGGTCATTACAGGCGGGATATTTTCTTTGATAGGTTCAAAAATAATATGCGTCATTAGGTCGATAACTTCACGAGGCGTAAAATGTTCACCAGCTTCTTCGTTATTTTCTTCGTTAAATTTTCGGATAAGTTCTTCAAAAACATATCCCATTCCTAAATTAGAAAGTGCTGGTAATTTTTTACCATCAGAATCTTCTTTTTCAAAAGGCGTTAAATTGATGTTAGATGAAGTGAATTTTTCTAAAACATCTAATAAAACATCTTTAGTAGCCATGTGTCTTATTTGGCTACGAAGTTTAAATTTTTGAATAATTTCTTTTACGTTCGGGCTAAAACCGTTTAAATATTCTTCAAAATTAGCTTCTAAAATTTGCGTACTATTGGTTGCTGTATTTTTTATTTTTTGAAGTGTCCATTTGCTGGTATTATAAAATACATATCCAGAAGCATCTTTCATTCCGTTTTCGTCCCATTCGGTAAATTTCATTTCTTCTTTTTGAAATATTACTTCTTCTAAAACGGCTTCTTTAGTTGGTTCTAAAAGGGCATCTAAACGTCGTAAAACAATCATTGGTAAAATTACGTCACGGTATTTTCCACGCACGTAAACATCGCGTAAGCAGTCATCAGCAATTGACCAAATAAAAGATACTAATTTATTATGTGATGATTTATTCATGTAATAAGTTTAAAGTTGTGATAGTTTTATAATTGTTGTTAGCAATTTTTTTTTGAAAAACTAAAAGTAGTGTTAAAGTTTGTAAATATGAATTTTATAAGTGAAAATAGTATGCCAAGGGATTGAAATCGCTTGTTTAAGAAAATAAGACATTACCCTAAAAAAATGTGTTAAATCTCGTCAAACTGAATTTATTTTGCATAAAATTTAAACAGTATTTAAAACAAACTAAAAATAATCTTTAAAAGATTAATCGGCTCAAATACAACCAAAAAATGAGCCGATTATATTTTTTAATCGGCTCATTTTATATTGAAAATTATTTAATACCTAAGATAAGGTTTTAATATTTTGGTTTGTGTACTTACTTTCCTATACAGAAAGTATTTTGTTAGTATTTGTAGGGGTTTCAAAAAAAAAGGTACAATAGAGGTACAAAATTACAGGAAATCGTGTTTTTTCGTGTTTTTTTCTGAACCAAAGATATTAACTAATATTTCATTATTGAAATATATTTAAACTTTTACTCTAAAAATAAGTTTTTGTTTTAGGCTACATTTACTACATTATCTACATAGAGTATAAAATCTTATTAAAATTAATTGGTAGGAGTTTTAAATATTTCGTGTATTTTTTTTACGACAAACCAAAATAATCCCGTACTAAAAAATAGCACGGGATTATATATAGCATTGCGTATTTGAGTACCTAATTTAATAAATAAAAACCCTCAAAATTTTTGTAAGAAGTTAAATTATGCCATTTGATATTTCTTAAAATTTTCTGCTTGTTCAAAAATTTCTTTAAATACTTCATCTTTGGTAATAGGAGGGTAGTCGTTTTCTGCTAAAAGAATAATTAAATCAACTTTTAATTCTGCTTTAATATCATCTCGTTGATTCCAATCGGTGTATTTAGCTTTGTCATCAACTACTTTTTTTACTTCTTTGGCTAAATGGATTAATTTTTCCTCAGGATAATCAAAATCGTATTTGTGTGCTATTGCTTTTAAAATATCATAAAATGCTTTTTCTTCAAAATCTATTCCTATTTCTGAAAAAGAATTTTTTTCTTTTCTAAGATTATGATAAAGTTCGATAATATCATCAGTAAAATCTTCTAAAACATTACTTTGTAAAATATCAGATTCTTTACGCTCGTTATATTTATCAACAATAGTTTTAAATTTTTTAGAAAAATCTATTCCTTGTATTTTATTGGTTTTCTTTAGCTCATCAATTGCCTTTAAAAGTAATTGCTGTAATAATTTTATTTTAGTATTCGGAAGTTTTATTTTTTCGATTTTAGCTAAATAATCTTCATCAAAAATATCAATTTCATTTTGAGTTTCATCGCCTAGTTTAAAAATTTCTTCTACGCCATCACTTTTTAATGCTTCTTTAATAAGTTCGCTAACTTTAGCATTCATTTGTGCAGTGTCGGGGGCGTTTCCTCTTGTTAATTTGAAAACAATCGAACGAATGGCTAAATAAAAATGAATCGTATCTTTTTGTATTTCTGTAAATTCATCTGCACCGCAACAAATATCATAACCAGCTTTTAAACGCTTTACAATATTCATAAAACGGGTTTCGATATTTTTTGTTAATTGCACAAATTCAGCTCCTTTGTTTAAACATTCTAATTGCTTTAATCCGTTTCCAGAAAAGTAATCAGAGGCATCAAATTTGTGAAATAGTTTTGCTAATAAATCTAATTGGTCTTTAACAATTACTACGGATGCTTGTATATCTTCAAAATTTTGCCCATCAATTTTAGAGTATTTCTTTAAAGCTAAATTCATTTGCTTTTTAAAACCAATATAATCGACTACTAAATGTTTTTTGGAATTTTTTTTTGAAAATTATGATGAGTTAATTACAAAATCTTATTCATTAAATCTTCATAAGTTGCTACCACATCGTATTGAATATTTTCTGTTCCTAACTTTTCAAAATGCTTTCTTGCATATTCAATTTTTAGTTTTTCCGCTCCTTTTAATTGCAAAGTACTCATAGAACCTTTTGTTTCTGCTATAAAATACACTTGTTTAACCTCTTTATTATCAAACACAATTGCCCAATCGGGGTTGTAAGTTCCTATGGGAGTTGGTATTTTAAATCCGCTAGGTAATTTAGCATACACAATTGCTTGACCGCTTTCTAGTTCTTCTGCAAATTTTCGCTCTATTTTCGAATCGGTTTTTACGTAATCGTAAATGTGTTTTTGAACTTCTAATACATTTTCTTGCAACGAACCGTTAAAGTTATTTACTGTAAAAATATCATCAGAATAAGTTTCATCTGTTTTATGATAGGTAATATTATTTATTAATGTTGTTGCTTTCTCTTCGTTTATTAAGCGTGAAACTTCCGTTATAAAATGTTCGGGGTTTTGCTTAAACTGTTCAAAACTTGAAGCATTGATTTTCGTAAGAATATTGGTAGCCGTTTTTCTGGTGATATGTGCATTTTTGGCTATTTCTTTAATTAAATCATACCTTGTGTTTCCTAAAATACTTGCCGTTTTATAAGATTGTTGCTTTGTTTTATTAAAACTATTATTCATTTTTAAAGCATCAGAACTCATGTTTTCTTTTTGTGTTCCTGTGGCAATATGTACCGAAACTTTACGAACATTTAATTGACTATCTATTGTAGTAACACTCTTTTTTATTAGTTCATCAGTATCAAAATCTACATCGTATAATGTTCTTACTTTTATCTTATTCCATAAAGCTTGAAACTCTTTTTTAGCAAAATTTTCGTTTACTTTTAATTCTTTTGGTAAATTACCTGCTTTTGCATTTTCACTGGCTTTAAACGTAGCTACTTCATGAATTTCAATAATAATATTTTTTAATTCTTCTTTGTAGTTTTCTAGTTCAGGAATTGTGGTAAACGTATTTGTATCAATAGCATCAATTAAGGTTTCTGTTGCTTTAAAATTTTTATCAATATAATTTTTTTGTGTAAAATCTATAATTACACGCATTGCTGTCATTTCATCAAAAGAAAAAGTTTCGCCTGCTTTATTTTTTAATTCTAAATCTTTAAAAACAGAAACTTCTAAATGTGTTGGTCTGGCAGATAAAGAGGCTAAAATTTCATTTTGTAATTGCTTGGCAAACGTATCATACGATTCATTAGCAATTACAGTTAAAGTATTTACATCAAAAAAATCGGCATCTAATATTTCAGAATCCATACGATTTCCGTACTTATCTACACAAATACGCAAACCACGACCTATTTCCTGACGTTTAGAAGTTGTAGAAATACTATGTTTTAGTGTACAAATTTGAAAAATATTAGGATTATCCCAACCTTCTCGCAATGCCGAATGTGAAAAAATAAAACGTACAGGCTCATCAAAACTTAGCAAACGTTCTTTGTTTTTCATGATTAAATCATAAGCCGAAATATCATCACTTCCGCCTTGTCCTTTGGTTTCTTTTGAATTAACTGCCTTTCCTTTTTTATCAATAGAAAAATAACCGCTATGCACTTTTTTTGCTTCGTGCTTTTCTAAATAAGCATTATATGCTGGGCTAAAAAGTGATTTCTGTGCAATGGCTTTTTTATATTCTTCTTCAAAAATTTGCTCGTATTCGGCTTTTATTTGTTCGCCTTTTTCGCCATTTTCTTTTATGTTGTAAGCTCTGTATTTTGCTACTTCATCAATAAAAAATAACGAAAGCGTTTTAATGCCTTTTTTAAATAATTCTCGTTCTTTTTCAATATGCGATATTACTGTTTCTCGTATTTGTATGCGTCTAACGTGTTCTTCCGAAATATTTCCGCTGGCTTGTCCTACAAAAAGTGTTACGCCGTTGGTAAAACTTACTGTATTGGTTTTGGCATTTATTTCTGAAATTATATAGCCTTTATACTGTTCTAATTCGTTGGATGCTGAAAATAAATCATCATTTTGAGAAAAATTCTTGCTTATTTTTTTAATGCCCGTTTTTTGTTTTACCTCAAATTCTATTTTTGCCGTTGGATATTTGTTTTTAGAAACTAAAATATTATCTAAAAATAAAAAGGAATTTGTACCTGTATTTTCTTTAACTTCAATTCCTTTTACTTGTATTTTTTTAACCAATTTCTGATTAAAAGCATCTACCGCATCTAAACGATATACTTTGTTAAACCGTTCTTTTTCGATGCTTATAAATTTTCCTTTAGCGTTTTTTTTGTCAGTTTTTACTTTTACTTTTTTATGGGTTGCCGAAAAACGAGTAACAAATAACGAATTAAATTCTTCTAATTTCTTTTCAGCAACATCACCAAAACGCTGTGGCTCATCAATAATTAAAATAGGGCGGGTGCGTTTTATTATATCAATAGGTCTTTCCGATTGTAAAGAATCTAGTTTTTGATATATTTTTAACGCCTCTTTTCCACGCCTACCAAAGGCTTGAAAATTCATAATAATTACTTCAATTTCCGAACTATTTCCAAACTGTTTTATGTTTACTAAATTCGATTTGTTTTTGTTATCATAAATAGAAAATCGTATTTTTTTACCAAATTCTTCTTGAAAATGCTCTGCCGTAATTTCTAATGATTTACGAACTCCTTCTCGAATAGCTACCGATGGAACTATAATTATATATTTGCTCCAGCCATAAAGTCGGTGCATTTCTAGCATCATTTTGGTATAAACGTAGGTTTTACCCGTTCCCGTTTCCATTTCTACCGTAAAATTATAACCGCCATCTAATTTTTTTGAAGGTTTTAATTGTTGCTCACGTTGTAAGTTTTTTACGTTTTCTAAAATAGCTTCTTCCGTAATTTCAAATTTTTTATTTGAAAATATACTGTCTTCTACGCTATGTTCATTTTGTAATAAATCGGCTTTTACGGTTCTTCTTCCTATGGTTTCTTTACGAAATCCTTTGGTTTGCCCACTAAATACACGCACCAAATTATTAACCGCATCGGTTTGATACTGCTGTTTTTTAAATTTTAACTTCATAGCTTTTATATTACGTGTACTTTAGTGTTTGGTGCTAATTGTTTAAATCGAGATTCTACCGTGTTTATAAGGTCTTTATCATCTATAAAACAAGCGTCTCTAAAAACGGCTCTTATAGGTTGCATTTTTGCCATCGCATCTACCACTTGCATATCTATTGCGGTATCAAAACAAGCAACTAAGGCGTTGGTATCTACTATAAAAATTTCGGAATTTGCAATTACTTGCTTTTCTATTGGATGGTCTAGTTTTTCGCTAAAATCTAACAAAACAGCGGTTAAAATATCTTCTGAACTAGCATCTTTTCTGATGTTGTCTTCACTTTCAAATAAATTGGTTTGCGTTACATCGTTCGGATGTTTTGCAACATCTTTTAAAATACTTTCGGAAGTTTTATAAACTCTAAAACCAATATCTAAAGGAGTTTCTCGCTCTTTTAATTTCTCCGAATTATCTTCTAAAATCTTTTTTCCAGCACGGCGGATGCGTTCTTTTCCTATTTCTGGTATGGTTTTGTAACCTGCTTTAAAAGCTTCTGATTTTTCATCGGTTTCTTCTGGAATTTGAACCATAATAAATTTACGGTTTCCGCCATCTTCTGCATTTAATTGCATTGTTGCGTGGGCAGTTGTTGCTGAACCTGAGAAGAAATCTAGGATAATAGAGTCTTTTGTATTTGACATTTCTAGCATTTTATGTACCAGTTCTATTGGTTTTGGAGTGTCAAAAACGTTTGTATCTAATGTTTTTTTTAATCTTGCTGTTGCTGTAGAAGTATATAATTTTTCATCCCACCAAGTTGTGGCAGTTCTTCTTGAATTTTGAGCATCTTTTAGATAATATTTTTGCTGAAGATTGTTAGTGGTCTTGGTTATTAGACCTTTATCAAACATTTCTTTCATTCTTTTTTCAGAAAAACGCCAATAACCTGTAACACCTTCAAAAGTATAATGAGGATTACCTTTTTTAGCTCCACCAGGGCCATCAACAGGAACTAGCTTGTATTTACCTATTTCATCTAAATAATTAAAACCCTCTAATTTTGGATTTAATCCAATTTTTTTTCTGTCAGAAAAAATGATTTCTTGATTTTTAGCATAAAAAAGAATAATATTATGATTTGATGAGATAATTTTATCATTTGAAACAGAAGCTCTTGCTTTATGACATATTTGTGATATTAAATTATTTTCTCCAAAAACTTCATCGGAAATTTTACGTAAATTATGCACTTCATTGTCATCAATAGACATAAAAATAACGCCATCATCGGTTAATAAATCTCTAGCCACTAATAAGCGTTCGTACATCATAGAAAGCCAATCGGAGTGAAAACGTCCGTTTGTGTCGGTATTTTTAAAGAGTTTTCCGCCTTCTTCGTCTTCTGTACCAATTTCGGTTTCGTAAGCATCTTTAGAAACTTTAAAATTGTCTTTATACACAAAATCTTTCCCTGTATTGTAGGGCGGGTCTATGTAAATCATTTTTATTTTTCCTAAGTAAGATTCTTGTAAAATTTTTAAAACCTCAAAATTATCGCCTTCAATATATACGTTTTCGGTTTCGTTAAAATTTACAGAACTTTCACGGTCTGGTTTTAGGGTTTTATTTATTGGCGTGTTTGCTTTTAAAATACTGGCACGTTTTCCTGGCCAATCTAGGCGGTAACGCTCGTCAGAACCTTCTACAATTTCTTTAGATAAATGTTGTTTTAATAGCTCAAAATCTATGGCTTTTATAGTATTGCCGCTTTTGTCTTCTTTTTCGGTAATTACTTGCGGAAAGAGTAGGGCAATTTTATTGATGTTTTCTGTGGTTATATTTTTGGTTTGTGGAATGATTTTGTTCATGGTGTTTTTTTTGATGTAGTTGCCCTAAGTTTTAATTTAGAAGATGATTTTAATCAAGTAAAAAAAGTGCAAATTTACGAAAAAATATATTGTTAAAATAGTATGCCAAGGGGTTTCAACCCCTTTTGGTGATGCTATACTGATTTGCTATTATATATTTTTTTGCATAAAATTCAAACAGATTTTTAAACGTCAAAATTTATTTCATAAGAAGTATTTCGTCCTTTTCCTAATAGTTTAAAAACGCCTAATTCTAAAAGATTTTGTAAATCTCTTGTTGCAGTTGCTTTAGATGTTTTGGTAATTCCAATATATTTTCTTGCAGTCATACCTCCTTGAAAACCATTAAAACCTTCATCGAGCATTCTGCGTATTACTTTTAATTGTCTTTCATTTAATTTTGATTGATAAGTTGTAAAAATAGTTGTCTTTTTTAGCGTAAATTCTATAATTGCTTCGGAAGTATCTAAAGCATTCAAAATTAAATTGATAAAATAATGTAACCAAGGTGTTATTTCATTACTTCGTTGTCCTTTTTCTAACGCTTTATAGTATTCTTTTTTTTCTTTTTCAATACTTGTAGAAAGACTAATTAATAAAGGGCTATCTAAGGTTTGTAAAAGCGATTTTTCGGCAATAGCTCTTCCGATTCGTCCATTACCATCTTCAAAAGGATGAATACTTTCAAAATACAAATGAGCAATAGCGGCTCTAATAGCGGCATTTTTTATAGGTTTTTCACCTTTTGGAGAAGTCGTATTAAACCAGTTTATAAAATGATTCATTTCGTCATTTACATTTGCAGAAGCAGGTGCTTCGAAATGTATTTTTGTTTTGCCCATAGCTCCTGAAATTACTTGCATAGGTTCTTGGTGTGTTCTCCATTTTCCAACTTCAATTAGGTTTTCGTGTTGTAATAATTGCTGATGCCATTTAAAGATGGTTTCTTTTGTAAGTTCTTCTTTAAAGTTATTTTGAACATTTGTAACTAATTCACCAATACCTTTAGCTTTAATATCTTTTACGTTTTCATGTGAAGTATTTATATTAAGATTATTTCTAACGGAAGACATTACATCTGTTCTACTTAAAAATTCTCCTTCTATTTCGGAAGTTTTAATAGCTTCTGAAACTAAAATATTTATTGTAGTTTGAGTATGAGATATTTTTGATAATCCTTTGGTTATACCTTTTATTTTGCCTGTTTTTTCGATGAATTTATAAAGATAATCTTCTAATTCATCAATATTATAAGAGAAATTTCTCCAATCTTTTTGTTGCCAATTATATTTCATGAGCCGAATAATTTAATTAATCGGCTCAAATATAGTTGAAAAATGAGCCGATTATATTTTTTAATCGGCTCATTTTATATTAATACATTGAAATAAAAAACCCTCTGCAATTAAGCAAAGGGCTGTTATAAGGTTGGTAAATATTTACTAATGATTAAAACCGTACTAAATAATCAGCAATATCAAAACCTTGCTTTTTTTCGTAATCCGTGGCTTTATTTTTTAATAATTGATTAGTTACAAAGATTGCTTTTTTTTCAAGTTTAGGTATTTTATCATTCCATAAATCAAAACAACCAGCATCAGGAAACAATACTACATTACGCCCCTTTAATACCTTTGTATTTGCTTCATTCAAATTATTAAGTGAACCACAAGCCAGCCATACATACTCAGGAATATAAAGGCTTGAAATAAAAGCTGTTTTTTCACTTTCTACAATTGCTACTGTTTTCGTTTTCTCTTCATTTAGTAGATGTTCACCAAAATAACATTGTTCTAAATTAAAGTTATCAATTTTTGAGTGTTCCCAACCGATATGATTATACGGCTTCTTAACTCGTTTGCCTGTTTCAGGATTGTATAACATTACTTTGCCACTTCTTATTTTTCCGTTAATATCCTGTTGCCAAAAAGTGGTTGCACCGTTCCATTTAGTAGAAGTTCCGATATTGTATTTCTTAGCTAAAAAATAGATCAGTTCTTTATCACTCCAAAGAGTAGTTAAATAATCTAAAAAAAAGTTAGGAGCTTTACTACTCAAACTCTTTGCCATAACCTCAGGATTAAAATAAGTTGTTTTCGGTTTTGGTGGTGGTGGCTTTCGTACAAATGGAATTGAAGAAGAAGTTTTATCAAATGAAATATTATTATCCTGAAAGTATTGCTTTGGTTTATAATGATAACCGCATTTTATAAGCCTACTGCATACACCTACTTTGTCGTTTAGATGTTCGTTAGTTTGTGTATCAATGTATCTAGTAAATTGATTAGGCTTGTTACAATTTGGGCAATGGTAACGGCTTTTTATTCCGTTATATTTCTCTAAAATGTATCTGTAATCATTCATAAAATTAAAGGCTGTTTTTTGTAGTGGCACGAAAATAAGTTTTTGTTTTTAGCTACATTTGCTACATTATCTACATGGAATTAGAATTTTAAAAAATCAAACACCTGTAAATTAACGAATTAACTTTTTTGATAAAATCCGTACTACTCAAATGTTTGTCAAGTAGTACGAATAATAAGTTTTTGTTTTGTGCTACATTTACTACACTAATTTATTTTCAATGTAAACTACATTACCTTGCATTTTACGTTTAATTACAAAACCGTTCTTTTTTAATCTAGTAGAAAATGTACGATTGGAACAAGTACCATAACCGCTCTCTAAACAGTAAATTTTATACTCAGCATAAACTTCTTTTAGTGGGCGTTCAATTGTTACCGATTTTTGATAGTTTTCATCTTCTAAAAACATTAATGTACTATCGCTTTCTTTTTGATACTGTTTTATTTCGTCTTCTACTATTTTACTTTCTGTAAATGATTTTGTTTTTAGTATTCTAATTAAACCAACTAAAACCCAATTAAAAACGCCTGAAAGTTCCGTATCAATTATCTTTTTAGAAAGTCCTTTGTCTTGTTTATGCGGTGGAATTGTTACTCTAAAAGGCAATATTATAAACCTACGAAAAAAAGCATTTGTATTTTCTACTTCTTTTGGTAGCTCGTTACAATTAAACATAAACCGTGCATAATCTGAAATAATTTGTACATTCTTATACAAAAGTCGAGCTTCTACTGGTTCGCCTGAAATAAGTAATTTGAAAATATTACTTTCTAATTTTCCGTTTATTTCACTAGCATAATTAAGTAACTTATTTACCAACATTGCTCTCGAATTTCCATTTTCAGCTGTTAAGGATTGCAAAGAATAGTTAGTTACATTTTCAGTTCCTAGCAATGCCATTAAAACCTCAAACAGTACACTTTTACCGTTTGCACCTGTTCCGTATAACAATAGTACTTTTTCTAGTTTTAATACGCTATTTTTAGTGAATACGTAACCTAAATATTCAGCCAGTATTTCCTGTAATTCTTTTTCAGGCAAAACCTCGTCTAAAAACTTTTGAAATTGCGGTGCGGTGGCTTCTACATCGTAATCAAATGGTAATTGATACGTTAAGAAGTCCGACTTTTTAAACTCCCTTAATGATTGTTTATGCGGTGTTATTTCAAAAGTTCCATTATTGAAGTTTATCAAAGTGGTTGTATTATCTGATTTTATTTCTTCAAGTCCAGCATCTGACAGAAATTGTTTATACAAGTCATCTTTAAATAAATGATGTTTAGCATCGTATTTTTGTACTCCTTGTTTTAATGATACTTTACCTAGAAAATCCTTAAAAACTTCTTCATTTAGTAGCTCCCAGTATTCGGTGTTAAATAAATAGATTTGTTCGTTTTTTCTACATAAACTAAAACCGTTATCATTTACATTTTTTAGTAATATTTCAATAGATGCAACTAAATAATGTTTTTTTTGAAGTTTATCTTTGTCATTATCCAAATTACAGTATTTTCTAAAATCAATTCTTACTGTATTTTTTAGTATTTCAGCTAAAATATTTTCTACGTTATTTTTTATTGACTTCTTTAATTTAAGTTCTTTATTGTTGTTTTCTACGGTTGCTAATACATCATTTACATTGATGTTTGTTGTATTATCTTGCATTTTTTACTATCTTTACTATCGTTAAATTTTGGCATAAGTAATGCCGTATTGCTTAGAATTAAGCATTTTTTAAGAATAGGGGCGTATCAAGGAACGCCCCTATATTTTTACATTCTAATTAAATACAAAGTAATTAGAGTAGGTATCGTAAACATCTGTTAAGAAAAGCCTTTGCTTTCTTTTTACGGTGTTTCCATCAATTAGTAAGGATTGTTTATTTCTGTAACCAGATCGTTATTTGTTGTTAGATACCATGCTAAACGATTCGTATTTTCGCAACGCTTTTTTTTAACTTCAGCCAATAAGCCTATTTTTTCAAGGTCTCTTTTAATTCTAGTAAAACTCTTTTGTGTTATACCGATAGCATCGCATACCATTGTACCTGTGGCGATGTTATTTTTAAGATAGTTAAGTACTTTTTTTCTTTGTGAAATTTCACGGTTTGTTGTAGTCATCTTAAACCGCTTTTTTAGATAGTAAAAAATCAGCATCAGCTTCAATTTCTGATACTGTTTTAATTTTGGAGCTTTTAATCCAGTCGATAATTTCGGATTTAAAAAACCTTAATTTATTGCCTTGTTTGTAGTGAGGGATTTTACGCTCCGATACGTAATGATAGATTGTTGGAACGCTTAACTGAGTAAGTTTTGCGACCTCTTTAATATTTAGAGGTATTTCCGTTTCGGATTGTGAGCTTGTTTCCTGAGATAGGATTAAATTTTTTAGCTCTTTTTGTAGTTCTAGTACTTCATTTAGTACTGTTGGTAAATCATTAAATGATAAAAGCATAAGCTTGAAATATTAAAAAGTTATTAAATTATGCTTACAACTCCCTTTAATTTCATACTTTTGCAGTAAATAAATGTACGTCAGAAATACAATTTTACTACAAAAGTGTTTATTAGCTGGGAAGCTGTAAGCACTTTTTTTTGTGCCTTATTTTGATAAGGACTTTGCAAAGGTAAACATATTAATTAATAAATAACAAAAAACATTACAAATTATTTAATTTAATGTGTGTTTTAGGCATTTTCTCATTGTTGGTGTACTATTTCGTTAATTAATCAAAAATAGGTGTTATTACGTGAAGTTTGCATATATGCAAACTATTTTACTTTCAAGATAAAAATAAATTTAGGTGTACTAAATGTGGGGTTAGGTGTACTAAATGTCGGTTTGACGGGATTAATGTAGGTTTGACGTGATTAATACATATTTTTTTTGGGGATTTTCCTGAATTTTCCGAAAAAGACGAAAAAGACGAAAAATGCGAAAAAAGTATAACAGGAACAGAAGTCGAGCAGAAAAAAAGCAGATACATAGATATTGCTAATGTTTGCACTTATCATTTAGCCATATTCTTAATTTTCCGAAAAACCCGAATTTTCCGAAAAATGCGAAAAAAGCAGAAAGCATTATTCTTGTACACATTTATTTACGGCTGTTTGTGTTTCCTGAATTTCCTGAAAAAAGAGAAAAAAGAGAAAAATACTATCTTAAACAAAAATTTCATCTTCGTTTATATCAACTTCTTTTTAAAAGCAGAACTAGAACAGAAGGGAACAGATGCCGAACAGGTTCGAACAGAATTAGAATAGGTTTGAACAGAAAAAGCAGAACTGGAACAGAACGGAACAGATGCCGAACAGAATTAGAATAGGTCTGAACAGAAAAAGCAGAACTGGAACAGATGCCGAGCATAAAAAACAGAAAATTCAGATACATAGATATTGCTAATGTTTGCACTTATTATTTTTACCATATTCTTTAATTTTCCGAAAAATCCGAAAAATCCGAAAAACCCGAATTTTCCGAAAAATGCGAAAAAAGCAGAAAGCATTATTCTTGTACACATTTATTTACCGCTGTTTGTGTTTCCTGAATTTCCTGAAAAAAGAGAAAAAGGAGAAAAATACTATCTTAAACAAAAATTTCATCTTCGTTTATATCAACTTCTTTTTAAAAGCAGAACTAGAACAGATGCCGAACAGGTTCGAACAGAATTAGAATAGGTCTGAACAGAAAAAGCAGAACTGGAACAGATGCCGAGCATAAAAAAACAGAAAATTCAGATACATAGATATTGCTAATTTCTCATTGTTGGTGTACTATTTCGTTAATTAATCAAAAATAGGTGTTATTACGTGAAGTTTGCATATATGCAAACTATTTTACTTTCAATATAAAAATAAATTTAGGTGTACTAAATGTGGGGTTAGGTGTACTAAATGTCGGTTTGATGGGATTAATGTAGGTTTAGGTGTACTAAATGTAGGTTTGACGGGATTAATACATATTTTTTTTGGGGATTTTCCTGAATTTTCCGAAAAAGACGAAAAAGACGAAAAATGCGAAAAAGACGAAAAAGACGAAAAAAGCATAACAGGAACAGAAGTCGAGCAGAAAAAAAGCAGATACATAGATATTGCTAATGTTTGCACTTATCATTTAGCCATATTCTTAATTTACCGAATTTACCGAATTTACCGAATTTTCCGAAAAATCCGAATTTTCCGAAAAATGCGAAAAAAGCAGAAAGCATTATTCTTGTACACATTTATTTACGGCTGTTTGTGTTTCCTGAATTTCCTGAAAAAAGAGAAAAAAGAGAAAAAAGAGAAAAAAGAGAAAAATACTATCTTAAACAAAAATTTCATCTTCGTTTATATCAACTTCTTTTTAAAAGTATTTCAAAATAGCATTGACTTCACTATCATCTAAATTTTTGATGTATTTAATTTCATTGATTGGACGTTTTCTGTTTTTAGAAACAACCAGCCAAGTTACTTTTTGGAATTGTTTATATTCTACGTTGTTTAAAATAGCTGAAAAGTTGGGCTTTTGTCATTTATTTAGTTATAATAATAGGAACGCGCGCGCGTATAATGTTTTAATGTCATTAAAAATATTAATATAATCATTTTTTACTAGATTAAAAAAGAACGGTTTTATAGTTCAGCGTAAAAAAATATAGCAATGTAATTTACATTGAAAATAAATTTATGTAGATAATGTAGCTAAAAAACAAAAACTTATTATTCGTACTACTTAACAAAAAGTTGAGTAGTATGGATTTTATTAGAAAAGTTAATGTATTAATTTATAGCTGCTTAATTTTTATCTATGTAGCTAATGTAGCAAATGCACCTCTAAACAAAAACTTATTTTTACGCTGTTAAAATTTCAGGTTTATTTTATTGGTGGTTTCTCTTTTACTTTCATCTACTACTTTTGCATAAATTTGAGTAGTTTTTAAATCTTTATGCCCTAGCATTTTTGATACCGTATAAATATCAGTTCCAGCTGATAATTGTAAAGTAGCGTATGTATGCCTAAAACTATGGAACGTTAAATGCTTCTGTACCCCAGCATTAATTGCCCACTTCAATAAAAACGTATTTTGGTGTGCTGAATATTTCAAACCCTCAAACACTTTTTGCTGAGGCTCTTTTGGTTTACCTAATAAATTATGCGCTTGTTCTGATATTGGTAAATATTCATTGCTTTTGGTTTTCTGTTGTTTGAACTCTAAAAAATAACCTCGTTCTTCATTGTTTATAATTTCCGACCATTTTAATTTTTCAATATCTGAAAACCTTAATCCTGTTAATGCTGAAAATAAAGAGGCTTGTTTTAAAATAGGGTTTACACAATCAGCTATTACTAATTTGTTAAGTTCTTCAATTGTCAGAAATACTCTTTTAGTATCAGCTTCTTTAATAGTATCAATTTTAGCGTTTAAATCAATTGAAATAATACTATCCTTATATGCTTGTTTTAACGTGGCTTTAAATTTATTAAAATAGGTTTTTGCGGTGTTTTGTGATAGTGTAGAAGTAGTACTTCTTTTGCTTTTAGCAGTAAGTAAATAACCTCTAAAATCATTACAAAATTTTTCATTCAAATCAATAAATAATAATTCGCCTTTAGTGTATTCATTAAGATAATTATAAGCTGATAACCAAACATTATAATTGTTTCCTTTGGCTTTGTCCATTTGTTGCTGATAGTAGGCAATAAAAGATAGTTTACCTTTTTCAGTTGCTTTGCGTTGTTCCAGTTCAAAGGCAGTATAAATTTCAGGTTTATTTAATTCGTTAATTCGTTTCTGTTTGATAATTTCAGCTGTTGCGAGTGTTTCTTTATTTGTGTTTTTTTGCCCTGCTGATAATGGTTTTAAATTGTTTAGCACTTCTTTTTTCTGTAAAGTTGCTTTTGATAATTCACCTTTTTCTTTTAGTTCCTTGTTTTCAATTGCTTCAAGTTCTTTTTTAAAGGCTGTTTTATCAATAAGAAGAAACAAGCCTAGAAATTCCCTTCTAGTGGTTTTTTCTGTTCCTGCTATTGCTAATGGTGGGTAAAAATCTAAATATAAACTGTTACGTCCTTTGCTGATTGGCTTTTGTCTTAATGTTACTTTTATCATAGTATTGTTTTTTTTAGTTGGTAAAAAGTTTGTCAAGATGAATACGTTTTACCCTTGTTATTCTTTTACCTAGATTAATGGCTTTTAGTTTTTTTGTATCAATTAAATGATAAACTGTTCTATTGGTACAATTCAATAATATTGCAACTTCTTTAACTGTTAAAAACTCCTTATCTTTTATATTGACTTCAATTTTAGGAGCTGTTATTTTTCTTTTAGTGGCTTTATTTGCTTTTTGAACTTTTTCAACTTGTTTTCTTTTTTTCCATGCACTTTTTCCGCATTTATTGGAACAGTATTTTGTTACGGTGGTTTTCGCTGTAAATTCAATATTACAGTTTAAACAGACTTTTTGTACTCTAATATTACTACTCATAAAAGTATAGCTTTAAATAGTTATTAATAGTTTTAAGTATCGCTAAGAACAAAATAGGGGGAACATTACCGACGAAAAAGACTAATATTTGTACCTCAAACCCTGTTTTTGTACCTCGGATTTGACAAAGGTACAAGTAAGGTACAAATATTTACGTAATAAACAGATAATAGCAATAAGTAGATAGTAAGTAGAAATAAGAACCCCCCCTAAAATAGAGGGTTTTGTGCGGTTTAGTGTGTTTTGGTATTCCTTTGTTTTGTGTACTTACTTTCCTATACAGAAATTACCGAAAATATGTCCTAAAATATCTTTATCGACATCATATTCACCTGTAATATTTCCTAAATGACGTAAACATTCGCGAATATCAATAGAAAATAAATCTGTAGAAATTTCTAAATCAATTCCTTGTTGTACAGATGTTATTGCTGTTAAGGCATTGTTTAAAGCTTCAAAATGACGAGAATTAGTAACAATTGTTTCATTATTACTTAAAGCACCTGTATTTACTAAAGATGTCAATTCGGCTTTTAGCTCAATAATACCTGTTTTTTGTTTTGCTGATACTAAAATTAAAGGATCAATTTCTGATTTTAAAATAGCCGTGTCATGACACGATAACGTATCTATTTTATTAGCGATAACTAACAAACGTTTGTTCGGAAAACGTTCTTTTATAGTTTCAATTTCTTGTAAAAATTCTTCACTAGCATACGAGAATTTATTAGCATCAATTAAAAATATAATTAACTGTGCATTTTCAGCTTTTTCGTACGCTTTTTTAATTCCGATATTTTCAATAATATCTTCAGTTTCTCGAATTCCTGCGGTATCAATAAAACGAAAGGCAACACCATCAATAATTAAATCATCTTCAATGGCATCACGAGTAGTTCCTGCAATATCTGAAACAATAGCTTTTTCTTCGTTTAAAAGCGTGTTTAATAAAGTCGATTTCCCAACGTTTGGTTCTCCGATAATTGCCACAGGAATTCCATTTTTCATCGCATTTCCAAAGGCAAAAGAATCAATTAATCGTTTTAAAACAAACGTGATTTTAGCTACTAATTCTTTAAATTTAGTTCGGTCGGCAAATTCTACATCTTCACCAGAAAAATCTAATTCAAGCTCAATTAATGCCGCAAAATCTAATAATTGTATACGAAGGTCTTTTAATTCGTTGGTAATTCCGCCACGCATTTGCTGAATCGCCATTTGATGACTTGCCGCAGAATTTGAGGCAATAACATCTGCAACAGCTTCGGCTTGGCTTAAATCCATTTTTCCGTTTAAAAAAGAACGCATGGTAAATTCACCATTATCCGCCATTCTACAACCATTTTTTAAAAATAATTGAATAATTTCTTGCTGAATAAATACCGAACCATGACAAGAAATTTCTACGACATTTTCGCCAGTATATGATGTTGGATTTTTAAAGATAGAAACTAAAACTTCATCTAAAACAATATTATTATTTATAAGATGTCCTAAATGTAGCGTGTGTGTTTTTTGAGTAAGTAGCGATTTTTTTTTCTTTATCGACTTAAAAAAAGTGTTCACTATTTCAATAGCTTTTTCACCAGAAAGTCGGATAACGGCAATAGCACCAACACCTGATGGAGTTGCCATAGCAATAATAGTATCATTTTGTATCATACTTAAAATAGTGATTTTAATAAGAATAAATTAAATTGCATCTTTAATAATGTCTTCATATTCATAAAAGAACAGTTCAAATTGTTCCATTGTTTTTACATAAAATTCGTAGCAATCTCGCCACGTATTTTTATTGTGGATGCTAAATTTTTTATCAAAAGGAACATAAATACGACGAATAATTTTTCGATTATCTAATTCAAAATTTTCGTGATAAATAACTTCGGATAAATATTCTGTTTCTAAAATATTTTTTAAAGACAACAATTTATCGTACAATAATTCATTGGCAATTTCATCGGGATGTTCAAAATCTAAACAAACGGAAGCGGTTTTGCGATCGCCTTGAAATTTAAAAGCAAACCCTTTAATTTTAGTATTATATAACAGCCACTTTCTAGGAAAGGATTTTCCAAAACTTGTCCAAAACTCCTTGCGCATTGCCGCTGATTCTTCTTTGCTAAACATCTATTATCCGTGTATTTTTGCTTCGGAACCTCTATTTTTCATCATTTCGGCTTCAAAAGCAAGTAAGTCGTTCCATTTTTTATTCACAATTTCTTTATCTTGATATTGACGTGCAAAACCTAAAAAAATCGTGTAATGATTCGCTTCTGAAATCATTAAATCTTTATAAAATTTTGATAATTCCTGATCGTCCATATTTTCAGAAAACACTTTGAAACGCTCACAGCTTCTCGCCTCAATTAACGCTGCAATTAATAAACGTTGCACTAAAGCATTGGTTCTGTCTTTGGTTTTGGTGAAAAATTTTTGCAATCGAATTGCGTAATCATTTTTTTGCTCACGTCCTAAAACCATGCCTCGTTTTACCATAAAATCATGCACCATTTTAAAATGTTGCATTTCTTCAATCGCAATTTCACTCATACTTTGTACAAGTTCAGTTTCTTCAGAATAATTAATAATGATAGATACCGCATTAGATGCTGCTTTTTGTTCTAAAAAAGCGTGATCTGTTAATATTTGTTGTAAATTATCTTTAGCAATATCTGCCCAAGAAGTGGCTGTTTCGAATTGTAATCCTAACATGATGTAAAATTATGTGTAATATATATGATAAGTTGCAAAATTACTGTTTTTCATCAAAAATAATTCGTTTAAAAAAATAAAATAATTAACTTTGATTCCTGCCTTAAAATCAGTCTGAATAGGAATCTTAAAACCAGTCTTTAAAAAACATTTGTATGCTTAATTTAATAAAAATTCTAACCATAACGCTCTTGTTATTTGGTGTAAATGGATGTAAAAAATCCACAAATTCTCAAAATCAAGATGAAAATCAACAACATGTAAACTATCAAAAATATGATGAATATCTTGCTAGTTTCCCTCAAAAAATAGTTCCTGCAGTTACTGATTTTGAATTTATTTTGAAAAAAACACCCAAAATAACGACAATTGATCCTTCTGAAACGTCTATTTTTTCGATACATCCAAAGGTAAAAGGAAACGTTTTTTTAGATGAAAATACGCTTAAATTTGTACCATCAGAAAAATTAAAAAGTAATACGGAATATAAAATAACACTTCATTTATCAAAATTATATGATAAAATTCCTGCCGATTTACAAAATTTTACAACAACAGTAAAAACCAATGAATTGCTTTTTAATATTACTTTTTCATCACCTGTGGTGGTTACTCAAAACACCTATGAAGTTGAAGGAATGGTAACATTAAGCGATGTTATTGCTTCTGAAAATTTATCAAAATTACTAAAAGCGACTTATAATAAACAAAATATTTTAATCAATTTTGATACTTCTCAAGAATTTGTTTCCAAAGCTTCTTTCAAAATTAAAAATTTAAAAAGAGCCGATGACGACAAAAATTTATTGGTTTCTTGGGAAGGAGACGCGATTAATTCTCGCTCAAAAGGACAACGAGAAATAACCATTACGGGAAAGAAAAATTTCAAGGTTTTAAATGTGGAAATTGTCGATGCTGATAAACAACATATTGTTGTTAGTTTTTCGGATCCAATTAAAAAATCGCAAGATTTAAAAGGCTTAATTCAATTTAAAAACACCCAAAAAAGACAATTTACGTATCAAATTTTGAACAATACGATTACGATTTATCCGAAATCAACGTTTAAAAGTAAAGTAACTATTGAAGTATTTAAAGGTATCAAAAATACTGCTGGTTTTGGATTGAAAGAAACCTATCAAACGATGTTACATTTTGAAGAATTAAAACCAACCGTTAGTTTTATCAAAAGTGGAACAATTATTCCAGCTTCAAAAAATTTAAAAATTAACTTTAAAGCCGTAAACCTAAAAGCAGTCGATGTGTTAATTTATAAGATTTATAAAAATAATGTGTTGCAATTCTTACAAAATAATAATTTAGATACACAACATAATTTGCAATATGTCGGTCGTCCAGAAGCAAAATATACCGTTAATTTAACCAATCAAGGTGTTGATTTAACCAAAGAAAATGCGTTTGCTGTTGATTTATCAGAAATTTTATCCGTAGAAAATGGTGCAATGTATCGTGTCGAATTTTCTTTTATTCAAGAATATTCAAATTATACTTGTCAAGAAAATTCTCAAGAAAATCTAGAAGAAAATAAATTAAATACCACAATTATTTACGGAAAAAAAGAAATAGCGACCAAACAATATGATACCGATACTTATTATGGCAATTATGATTATCGAAATTACCGATGGAGCGACCGAGAAAATCCGTGTACAAACTCTTATTATTACAATAAAAATATCAGTTTAAATATTTTAGCGACCAATTTAGGAGCAATTGCTAAAAAAGGAAATAATCAAACGACTTTTATTGCCGTAACCGATTTAGTAACGACAAAACCTGTCGCCGATGCTACCGTAACGTTGTATAATTTACAGCAACAATCAATTGTTAGTGCCAAAACAAATACTGATGGAATTGTCAATTTTGATACGCCTCAAAATACTTTTTTTGCTGTCATTTCTAAAGATGAAAGTACAACATACGTAAAATTAAATGACGGAAACGCCCTGTCAATGAGTAAATTTGATGTTTCAGGAACAAAACTTCAAGAAGGAATTACAGGATATATTTATGGCGAACGTGGCGTTTGGCGACCGGGAGATAACTTATTTTTAACTTTTGTTTTAAATGATAAAGCCAATCCAATTCCTGAAAAACATCCGATAAAATTTGAATTAATTAATCCGCAAGGAAAAATTATCGAACGAAAAATAGTATTTAAAAATAATAGCAACGTATATAATTACGCTCCAAAAACAAATCCTGAAGCAATTACTGGAAATTGGAACGTAAAAATAAGCGTTGGTGGTGCCGTTTTTAATAAAACACTCAAAATTGAAACCATTAAACCGAATCGTTTAAAAATCAACTTAAAAACAACTAATAACCTAAATAATCCAAGTGATTTTATAAAATCAAACGAAAATATTCAAGGAGATGTTGCCGTAAAATGGCTACACGGAGCAATTGCTAGAAATTTAAAATTAGATATCAATGGAAAATTTACCCAACTAAAAACTGAATTTTCAAAGTTTAAAAATTATCATTTTGATGACCTTACCAGACGTTTTAGAACCGAAGAATTTAAAGTGATAAAAGGAACGTTAAATAATGATGGAGAAATTAATTTTTCAGTAAAACCAAGCCTGAAAAATAAAGCTCCTGGAATGTTAAAAGCAAGTTTTATCACCAAAGTTTATGAAAATGGTGGTGATTTTAGTACTGATGTATTTTCGAAAAAAATATCGCCCTATAAAAGTTATGCAGGAATCTTAAATGCCGAAGAAGAAGGATCTAAAAATTATTTATTTACTGATAAAAAATATACGTTTAATATCGCCTCTGTAAATGAAAATAGCGAAGGAATAATTAATGATTTAGAAGTGAAAGTGTACAAATTATCGTGGCGTTGGTGGTGGAGTACTTCTGATAATGGACTGTCGAATTATGATGGAACACGTTATCATGAACCGTATAAAACAGTTCATGTAAAAACAAATGCAAACGGTAAAGGTACTTTTGATTTAAAGGTAAGTGAAAATGATTGGGGACGCTATTTAATAAAAGTTACCGATAAAAAAAGTAAACACGTTACTTCAAATATTGCTTATTTTGATTGGCCATCTTGGTATGGAAATAAAAAAAATCAAGATAAAACCAATGCGACAATGCTCGTTTTTACCACCGATAAAGAAGCCTATCAAGTCGGTGAAATTGCCAATGTGAAATTTCCATCATCCGAAGGAGGAAGAGCTTTAATTACCATCGAGAATGGAACGCAAGTTTTAGACCATTTCTGGGTTGAAACCTCTGAGAAACAAACCGAATTTAACTTCCCCGTATTGGAAAATTATACGCCAAATGTATTTGTAAATATCTCCTTATTGCAAAAACACAGTCAAACGGTAAATGATTTGCCTATCCGAATGTACGGCGTTATTCCGATGTTGGTTTATAATCCTGAAACAAAATTATCACCAGAAATTAAACTGCCAAACGAATTAAGACCCGAAGAAACAGCAACGCTTAACATCAAAGAAAAAAATGGCAAGCCGATGACTTATACAATCGCTTTGGTCGATGAAGGTTTGTTAGATTTAACCCGTTTTAAAACCCCAAATCCGTGGAATACTTTTTATGCACGACAATCTTTAGGCGTAAAAACATGGGATATTTTTGATGAGGTAATCGGAGCGTATGGCGGAAAAGTAAATCAAATACTAAGCATCGGTGGAGATGAAGCCGAAGCAGGAAGTAAAAATAAAAAAGCCAATCGCTTTAAACCAATGGTAACTTATTTAGGCCCTTTTAAATTAGAAAAAGGAAAAAATAAAACACATCAAATTAAAATACCGAAATATGTAGGCGCGGTTCGTGCAATGGTCGTGGCTACCGATGCCCAAAATAATGCCTACGGAAGTGCCGAAAAAACAGCATTCGTGCGTAAACCTGTGATGATTTTAGCCTCATTACCTCGTAAAATTACACCACAAGAAACCGTAACATTACCCGTAAATGTGTTTGCGATGTTGCCATCTGTGAAAAATGTAAAGGTAACTGTAGAACCAAACGAATCATTTACGATTTTAGGAAGTAAAACACAATCCGTATCTTTTGAGCAACCTGATGAAAAAATGGTCTATTTTACCTTAAAAGTAAACGATTTTAAAGGAATCGGAAAGGTTAAAATTAAGGCCGTTTCTGGACGTGAAAAAGCATCCTACGAAGTAGAAATTGATGTGTTAAATCCGAATCCTGTAACCACAGAAGTAAAAGATTTAATCCTAAAATCAAACGAGAAAAGCCAACTCAGTTTTACAACATTCGGAAGTCTTGGAACAAATACTGCAAGTGTCGAGTTATCAACATTGCCTCCAATGAATTTTACAAAACGTATGGAATATTTAATCCAATATCCGCACGGTTGCGTAGAACAAACAACATCAAGTGCATTTCCACAGTTATATTTAGCCGAAATCTTTGAATTATCCGAAGAAAAACAACAAGATATAGAACGAAATATAAAAGCAACAATCCAACGATTATCAGATTTTCAAGTAGCAAATGGCGGATTGTCCTATTGGCAAGGAAATAGTAATGCTGATAATTGGGGAACTTCTTATGCAGGACATTTTATGATAGAAGCTAGTAAAAAAGGCTATGCGTTGCCTATCGGTTTTAGATCGAAATGGGTGAATTATCAAAAACAACAAGCACGAAATTGGCGAAATAATTCAAGATATCAAAACAATTCGTTAGCACAAGCCTACCGATTATATACCTTGAGCTTGGCAAATAGTGCCGATATGGCATCGATGAATCGTTTGCGAGAAACAAACGGAATTTCTAATCAAGCAAAAATAAGATTGGCAAGCGCGTATGCCTTAATCGGTAAAAAATCAATAGCAAATCAAATTTTAAATGAAGCTTTAAATCAGGCTTTAAATCAAGAAACCAATAATTCAAACAAAAATAAATACACGAATTATGGCTCTGAAACTCGAAATAAAGCCATGGAATTAGAAACCTATATCCTATTAAATCATCAAACAAAAGCAATTAAAATAGCCAAAGAAATTGCAGATAAATTATCCAGCCAACACTGGATGAGTACACAAACCACCGCATATAGTTTACTCGCAATGAGTAAATATGCCTTGCAAAATGGTGAAAATACAGGAATTAAGGCAAGTTATATATTCAATCAAAACAATAAATCAAGAAATATAAACACTTCCAAAGCCTTATTTATCGAAGATTTAAAAAATGTTTTAGAACAAAATAAAACAGAAAATAAACTTGAAAATAAACTTGAAATTTCCAATAAAAGCAATGGCGTATTATATGTCCGTGTTTTTAATAAAGGAATTTTACCCGTAGGAGAAGAAAAAGTATTTCAGCATAATTTACAAACAACAATTACATATCAAACAAAAGATGGGGTTCAAATAATGCCAGATATCGTATCGCAAGGAACAAATTTTATAGCAGAAGTTACCGTGAAAAACACGACCAATACTAGTTTAGAAAATGTCGCCTTAACGCAATATATTCCATCTGGTTGGGAAATTATCAATACCCGTTTTACCGATTTTGGAAACAATACGACTTCTTCTAAAGTTGATTTTATAGATATTCGAGATGCGAGTATTCATACGTATTTTAGCTTAAAAGGATATCAAACAAAAACATTTAAAATACTGTTAAATGCCTCGTATTTAGGAACCTATTATTTACCTGGAGTTCAAGTACAAGCTATGTATGATAACGATTATATCGCTAGAACAAAAGGAGAATGGATTAATGTAATCAAGTAAAATCATAAAAAATGTTATAAAAATTTACATGAGTAGTAAGTTTTAAAAAAATCGCCTAAAAATATTTTTAGGCGATTTTTTTATGTTTTATAATATGTTAAAGTATCGTTATCCTCTTTTGTAAAAAAACAAGTTAGTTAAAGTTTTGTTAAAATTTTATTAATTTTTTCATAAGTAGTTGAAATACAAAAACATTTATATACATTTGACGCAGAAATTGCTTTCTAAAAAAATAGTGAAAAAATAAAAAATTGCTGAAAATTTATTTTTTTATTTTATAACAAAACAAATACTACCCAAGTATAATTGAAGATTAATTTTTGTCAAAAAAAATGTCTTCAACATTTATAGGGCTTAATTTGTTGTTTTTCACTCAAAATTGTGTATAAATAATTACAAATAAATATTAAAAAGAAAAAGAATGAAAAATTTTGGAAAATTTACGCTTGCCGTATTATTAGCTGGTACTTTAGGTTTAACATCTTGTGTTGAAGAAGAAATGTCTACTGAAGTAGAAGCTATTTATAAAGGACATGCAGAGCTACTTTCTGCTAGAAAAACTTTAAAAATAGCAGAACTTGATATGGAAAAAGCTAAGTTAGCTTTAAAATTATTAGAAGTTAAAAGTAAAGAAAATTCAAATGCTACTGAATTAGTACAAGGTGAATTAGCAATTGCAGCTGCACAAAATGCACTTGAATTAGCAAATCAATCACATATTAAAGCTTTAGCAACCTTAAAATCAGAAATAGAAGACGTTAAATCGGAAACTGTTAGAGATTATTTAGGGAAATTCTTCGCAGAAAAAGGACAAATTATTAGCTCTGAAGCCGATTTAGCAAAGAAAAATCGTCAATTAGTGAAGTTAAAAGCTGATGTTGTTGATGTTTTTAATAAAGATAACACAATCAAAAGTCAAGAATTATATATCTTGGAATTAGAAAGTGATTTATTAAAAGAAACTGATAAATTAGCATTATTAGAAGCAGTTTTATCTGACCCAACAACTGTTGGTGCTCAAGTTCTTGAAATTCAAAAAACAATAGATGCTTTAAAAGCAACAAACAAAGAAAAAACGGCTAGAATTACCGAAATTGAAACTACAGAATTATCGGTATTTGGTGACTATAATCAGAATTTAAATGAGTACCAAAACGAAAAAAACAATCTAAATTCTTATAAAAGACAAATTGAATATACTACTAATGATTTAGCAACTGCTAAAGAAAATTTAGCAGTTGCTAAAGAAGAATTAACCGAGTTAACAGCAGGAACAGTAGTAAGTTATGAAGTTGCTTTAAGTAATAGAACAACTGCAGAGGCTCTTTATGATGAAACAAGAGAAGCGTATCAAGATGCAATGAGATTTTCTTCAAACTATAGCAATCTTATTACGAATATTCAAAATAGAAAGAATGATATCGCTTCTTATGAAACGACGATTGAGTCTTTAGAGAATAATATAAGTTCTTTAGAAGCAGAATACAAAGCGGCTAAATTAAAGTTTGATGCAAGCCCGTCTGATGTTGTAATTACTTATAATGGTAATGATGGTAAAGCAGGTATTGCGAATAATGGTTCATTATATACTTACTATGAAGTTATCAGTAATGATAATGGACAGGTAGTTTTTGGTACAACAGCCTATACTTCATATTCAGATGTTGTAAATAATGGAGGTGAAACTACTAGTTATCAATATGGAAGTTCTAATGTTGGTAAATTCTTTGATGTTGAGCAAGATGACCAAACAAAAACAAATACACAAGTATTTAATGATGCTCAACAAGTTTTAGGAAATACTAAAAGAAACTTGAGTAATTATGAGTCAATGTTAAATTCTAGTAAATCAGCATTAGCTGAGTATGAATTAGAATTAGCGGAAAATGATGGTATTGTATTAGGGACTGATTTATCAACAGCTAGAACAGCTTATGATAAAGCTACCGAAGAGTATAATACAGCTAGGGATATTGTAACTTCTTTAGAAAGCACAATGGAATTAGAAAATGAAATTTTAAGTGCAGAAAATAAATTAGAAGAAGCTAAGAAAGATAAAGCAACTTCTGAAACAGAAATTACGCGCTTAGAAGCTTTAATTGATACGACTCAATTGGCAGAATATCAAGCTTTAAAAGATAAAATAACTGCTTTAGAATTAGAAGCAAAAGTGAATCAAGAAAAAATTGATGATCTTCAAGGAGATATCGTTTATTTTAATGGTTTAGAATTAGAGTTAGAAGCAAACGAATACTCAGGTCAAGATTATGAAGATCGTATGGAGCAAATTACCGAACAAATCAAAGATCAAAAAGCCGAAGTTTTAGAGGTAACTGATAGAATATCAGAAGTTAAATATCAAATTGAACAGGTTAAAAAAGGTAAAACTGATCTTACTGATGAAAGAGCAGAAGAAATTGCTGATTTAGAAAAAGAAATCGCTGTTTTAGAAGTTAAAATTGAAAAAAATCAGAAATCGGCAGAAATGTATAAGGCTTTAATGGAATCAGCATTATCAGCATAGGTATTTTCTTTAAGGTAAACACAATAGTACCCAAGTTTTATCTTGGGTACTTTTAACTCAAAAAAATTTCTTAAAGAATCTAATTATGAAAAAATATAAAAAATATATACTGATAACATTATTCTCTTTATCAGGTTTTGTAGCGAATGCTCAAAATGAAACTGATATAGTTGTTGATAATGAGATAACTAGCGATGTCGAAAATAATGAATTTAGACCTAAAAAAGGAAGCTATACTGTTTCTTTATTGATGGGAAGAGGTTCTTATATAGAACAAGGAGGGAGTTATATTGGCAATGCAAATCAAGTAAGCGGTCAAGCTCCTTATGTCAATACGATTAATAGTAATGACAATAATATGATGAATATGGCAGGAGTTGAAGGTAAGTATTTTATTTCTGATAAAATGGCACTTTCTTTAAATGGTGGTTTTACTTTTAGAACTACGCCTTCTGATGTTAATATTCCTGCTGTTTTAGATGATGAAAACACTGTTGTTGTTCCTGCATATCAAGCAATTATTGGAGAGGATAAATACAGTTTACATGCTGGTTTGGGTTTACAATGGTATTTGAAACTTAAAAGCCCTAAATTGGTGCCGTATGTAGGTTTTTCTTTACCTGTAGATTATACAAGAACTTCTACTTTTGATCCTACTGTTAATTTTGATACTACCGCAACGGTATCAAATTTAGGATTAAGTCATGTTGAACTATTTGGAGTTGGAGTACAAGCTGTTGCTGGTTTGGATTATTTTTTAACTAAAGATATGTTTATAGGTTTTGACGTAAAACCTTTGAGCTATAATTATGTAGTAAATACTAAGAAGAAGAATTCAGGAACTCTGGGTCGTAAGGCTTCGAATTCAACATTTTCTTTTTTCGGACAGTATTTTTTCAAGATAGGATTTAAATTAAATTAATAAGTATTTTTAATTTAGTTTGATTTTACAAGAAATCATATACTGAAACGTTATATAAATCGCCTAAAAATATTTTTAGGCGATTTTTTTGTTTTAGAGCCTGTTTAAATTTTATCAATTTTATTTATAAAGTAAATACTTTGCTCTTATTTTTTTAAATTCTGATATTTCTTTTTGCCACGATTTTTTAATTTCTTTTTCAGACAAACCTTGTTCAATTTGATGTTGTAATTTTTTTGTTCCTGCTAGTTTGGTAAAAAAGGTTGTGAAAAAATATTTTTTAGGAGCTTCTTTATACGTTTTCAATAGCCAAGATAAGTTTAAGCTCGAAAGTTTTTTATTTCCTTGCAAGTTTTCTCCATGGCATATTTGTGCTTTATATTTTGGATGTTTTGCACCTTCATTGGCTTGTGGCGTAAAGCTAAAAGGAGTTTTTTTCAAATAAGGTGCGCCATAAATTTGAAATTGTTTATCGGTTCCTCTACCTGCCGATACATTTGTTCCTTCAAAAAAACATAAACTTGGATATAGATTAATAGCCGTTGCATTTGGTAAATTTGGGGAAGGTTTTATGGGTAAATTATAGGGCGTATTGTGCGTATAATTTTCTAGAGGAATTACGGTTAAATCACATTTTATATTGTTATTTAAACTATTTTTCAGCCAATTTTCACCATTAATCATCTGTCCATATTCGCCGATTGTCATTCCGTAAACCACGGGAACAGGGTGCATTCCTACAAAACTTGTATGTTTCATTTCTAAAACAGGACCATCAATATAATGGGCATTTGGATTAGGTCTATCTAAAATAATTACAGGAATTTTTGCTTCTGCACAGGCTTCCATCACGTAATGTAATGATGAAATATAGGTGTAAAAACGTGCGCCAACATCTTGAATATCAAAAATTACGACATCAATATTTTTTAATTGTGTTTGCGATGGTTTTTTATTTTTCCCATATAATGAAATAATCGGTAATTGTGTTTTGGTATCAACGCCATCGATTACAGTTTCGCCTGCATCGGCTTTTCCTCGGAAACCGTGTTCTGGAGCAAATACTTTTTTTACAGCAATATTTTCATCGGTATATAAGTAATCAACAATATGTTTTGACGTTCCTTTTATGCTTACAGTTGAGGTTTGATTGGCAACAATTGCCACATTTTTCCCCTTTAATTTCGAAAGATATAAATTGGTTCTATCGGCACTTATTTTTAAAATTTTTGTTGATTTTTCAATATTAATTGCTTTATTTTTTTGAATTTTATCGTTGTCTGATTTCTGTTGTTGTGCGCATGACGAAAATTGAAAACTAATACAAACTAAAAATAGGGCAAAAGACGTGTAACTTTTTTTCATATAATTTTGAGATGAATTTTAAGATAATTTTTGATTTAAAAGTATAAAATTACTACTTAAAAATCTTTTAGCAACAAAATAAGGAATAAAAGAACAATAAGAAGCGTTAAAATTAGGTTTAGAATCAGTAAGAATTAATTACTTTTGAATTTGTTAAAAAAACGTAACTTTTGAATTTCGAATTATTTATAGCCAAACGAATTATTGCTGGAAAAGCGTATAAAAGTAGTATTTCATCGCCGATTATTAAAATTGCAACGAGTGCGATTGCGTTAGGAATTGCTATTATGTTGGTGGCAGTTTCTATTGTTGCTGGATATCAGGAAAAAATCAGTGATAAAATGACAGCTTTTAAAGGGCATGTTCAGATTGTAAATTATGATACAAATAATTCGGATATTTCTACGGTTCCGATTTCAAAGAATCAAGATTTTTATCCGAAGTTTAAAAATATAGAGGGCATTAAAAACGTGCAAGTTTTCGCAAATGTTGCGGGTATCATTCGAACGCCTACTGATTTTGAGGCGATTATTTTTAAAGGAGTTTCTTCCGATTATGATTTTTCATTCTTCAAAGAATATTTACAACAAGGGCGTTTGCCTAATTTTAATCAAGCTCGAAATAAAGAAATAATAATTTCTCAGGCTATTGCAAATCGGTTGGGTTTTAAGTTGAACGATACGATTCAAACGTTGTTTAGTGCCGAAAAAAGTAAGTTAAAATACAAAATGCGTACGCCTATTATTGTTGGTATTTTCAATACAGGTTTTACTGATTTTGATAAAACGATGGTTATTGGCGATATTCGAGAAGTGCGTCAAATCAATCGTTGGAAGGCTGATCAGGTTGGAGGTTTTGAGGTTTTGCTTGATGATTTTGACACATTACAATCAAAAGGAGATGAGATTTATAGTACTATTGGAGCAACATTAAATAGTAGTACTATTGTCGAAAATTACCCATTAATTTTTGAATGGATTAAATTATTTGATAATAATGTATGGTTTATTATCGGAATTATGATTTTAATTGCAGGAATTAACATGATAACAGCTTTACTTGTTTTAATTTTGGAGCGTGTTCAAATGGTTGGAATTTTAAAAGCTTTGGGAAGCACGAATTGGAGTATTCAAAAGATATTTTTATACAATGCGTCTTATTTAATAATCAAGGGATTATTTTGGGGAAATTTAATAGGGATTTCACTGTTGTTAATTCAGAAATACTTCAAGTTTATTAGTTTAGATTCAGCGACTTATGCGGTTTCTACGGTTCCTGTAAGCATCAGTATTACAGCGGTATTTTTGTTGAGTTTTGGCACACTTTTATTGTGTTTTTTAATGTTGATAATTCCTTCGTATATTATCACGAAAATCGAGCCTTCAAAATCCATTAAGTTTGCATAGTTTAAGTTTTGTATACTTTAAGTTTGATTGATTTTTTTGGAGCTATTTCCCGCTTTCCGCACTCGCTCTTTTTTTGAAGAAAAATCAAAAAAAGGAGCTCAAACAAAGCTTCAATCGGGGCTAAGGTTATTTATGAAGTTTCGGCAGGTATTTAATTTCGTTTTTTTTTTAGATAATTAATAACGAATACTAAACAAATAGGATACTTGTAAAACGTTTAAAAAAAATTACCTTTGTTTTTGTAAAACGAAGAAATGAGATACGCAAAAAATATTTTAGAGACTATTGGAAATACGCCATTAGTTCAGTTAAATTCTGTGACTAAAGAAATTGATGCTTTAGTGTTGGCAAAGGTAGAAACGTTTAATCCAGGAAATTCTATTAAAGATAGAATGGCATTAAAAATGATTGAAGATGCAGAGGCTGACGGTCGTTTAAAACCAGGAGGAACGATTATCGAGGGAACTTCAGGAAATACAGGAATGGGTTTAGCATTGGCGGCAATTATAAAAGGATACCAATGTATTTTTGTAATTTCGGATAAGCAATCTAAAGAAAAAATGGATATTTTACGAGCTGTTGGAGCAGAGGTTATTGTCTGTCCGACCAATGTAGAGCCAGAAGATCCTCGTTCATATTATTCGGTTTCTAAGCGATTAGGGGAAGAAACGCCAAATTCTTGGTATGTGAATCAGTATGATAATCCATCAAATGCGATTACACATTATGAGCAAACAGGACCAGAAATCTGGGAACAAACAGATGGGAAAATCACGCATTTAGTGGTTGGAGTAGGTACAGGAGGAACGATTTCAGGAACGGCAAAATATTTAAAAGAGCAAAATCCGAATATAAAAATTTGGGGAATTGATACATACGGTTCTGTATTTAAGAAATATCATGAAACAGGTATTTTTGATGAAAATGAAATTTATCCGTATATCACCGAAGGAATTGGCGAAGATATTCTTCCTAAAAATGTTGATTTTTCAGTAATTGATGGATTTACCAAAGTTACCGATAAAGATGCGGCGGTTTATACTCGTAAAATAGCTTTAGAAGAAGGGATTTTTGTAGGAAATTCGGCAGGTTCGGCAATTAAGGGAATGTTGCAATTAAAAGAAAATTTCAAAAAAGATGATGTGGTGGTGGTTATTTTTCATGATCACGGAAGTCGATATGTAGGAAAAATGTTTAATGATGATTGGATGCGTGAGCGTGGTTTTTTAGATGAAGAAATTACAACGGCAGCCGATTTAATAAAATCACATCTTGACAAAGATTTAATTACGGTTCAAACTGAGGAATTAGTTTCTCATGCTATTGAGCGAATGCGTGAATTTAAAATTTCGCAAATTCCTGTAAGAGATGTGAATGGTTTGGTTGGTTCTGTTGATGAATCGGCATTATTGCATCGTTATATTGAAGATAAAAATATTGCAGATACTCCGATAAAAAATGTGATGGGAGCAATGTATCCTGTGGTGCAATTAAATGCTTCGATTGATGCTGTTTCGAAATTAATAACCAAAGAAAATCAAGCCGTAATGGTTGATTTAGGAAACGGAAAACATCATATTATTACAAAACATGATATTATAAATGCTATTTAACATACGTTTTATTTAAAAATAAGAATACATAAAAAGAAAAACAAAAAGAAAAACAAAAAGAAAAGCCCAACATGAGATTGGGCTTTTTTTTATTAAATAATTCAAATAATTTACATAATGAAAACAGTTTACAAAGCTGATTTCATAATACCTTATCACAAGTACACTACAAATTTAGCTATAAAACTATTAATTTATATTTGTTTTTAATTATTTGACATTTTTTTAACGCTTTTTTGTTAAAGTGTTAAAAAATCATTAAAAAACAATGCTTTATTGTGCGTGTTTGTGTGCTTTGTATGAAGAACGTACTAAAGCGCCACTTTCTACGTACATAAATCCCATTTCTAAACCTAAGGTTTCATATTTTTTAAATTGTTCAGGCGTAATAAATTCTTTTACAGGCAAGTGTTTTTTACTTGGTTGTAAATATTGTCCAATAGTAATGATGTCTAAACCAACATTACGTAAATCTTTCATGGTTTGAATTACTTCTTCTTCTTTTTCTCCTAAACCGAGCATAATCCCCGATTTTGTACGCATTCCGTTATCTTTTAGATATTTTAAAACACCTAAACTTCGGTCATATTTTGCTTGAATACGAACTTCACGAGTTAATCTACGAACGGTTTCTACATTATGAGAAACTACTTCAGGAGCAACGTCAATAATTCTATCAATTAGTTTTTGATTTCCTTGAAAATCAGGAAGTAATGTTTCGATTGTTGTTTTAGGATTTGCTCTTCGGACTGCATTTACAGTTTCTGCCCAAATAATAGAACCGCCATCTTTTAAATCATCTCTATCTACCGAAGTTAAAACGGCATGTTTGATGTTCATTAATTTAATAGAGCGGGCAACTTTTTCGGGTTCATCCCATTCTACGGTTTCTGGTCTTCCTGTTTTCACGCCACAAAAACCACAAGAACGGGTGCAGATATTTCCTAAAATCATAAAAGTAGCCGTTCCTTCTCCCCAACATTCTCCCATGTTTGGGCAACTACCGCTGGTACAAATAGTGTTTAATTTATACTTATCTACTAATGTTCTTAATTCGGTATATTTTTTCCCAACAGGTAACTTTACACGTAACCATTTTGGTTTTTTTACTCTTTCTGGTACTATTACTGATTCGTTTGCCATTTCGATAAAAATTCGATAAAATTGAATAGCAAATTTACAAAGATTTACAAAGAAATGTCTTATAAATTCATTAAAAACCAAATACTAAATGCGAGTAAAAAAATGATTCCTAGAATACTTAAAATCCGCAAGGGTAATTTTGGTCGGTTTTTTACAGGAGTATGTTTTCCTGTGATCAAAATATAGTTTAAAATAGCATAAAATGGTGCTGTTAAAAATGATAAAACCGTTGCTATTTTTACTAAAAACCCCATATCTGATAAAAAATAAGATAAGATTACGAAGGTTCCAGCGGTTAAAAAAAGCATCCAAAACCAATAATTTAGTTTATTTTTTTTGTTGAATAATGCTTCGGATAATAATTCTGAAGTTTTTGTCATGGCTCTAGGAGAGGCATCTAGGGTTGTTAAGGTGGTGCTAAACATGGTCGTAAAAGCGGCAATTCCTATGAATAAATAAGAAAAATCTCCTAAGTTTTTGGTATATAAATGAATTAATTGTTTTGCAAAAACAGTTCCTTTATTAGAGAATGTTTCTCCTGATTGATACATGACTAATGCTCCTAAAATAACAAAACAAACACCTAAAAAAAAGGTAGCGATGTAACCGACATTAAAATCAAAAATAGCATGTTTGGGTTTTATTTGTTGAAAAGTAGTTTTACTTTTTTCGACCGACCATAATGAATGCCAAATAGATACATCTAAAGGCGCGGGCATCCATCCTAAAAAGGCAATTAAAAAAGTAATTTGTGCCGTTCCGCTAGGCAGTATTTGTTGAAAATTGAATCCTTTTTGAGTGCTAAATAAGGCGACAATTACAGAAATAATAGTGCTTATTGTTAATATGAAGATAATATATTTCATTAAATTATCGAGTAATTTATATTTCCCAACACTTAAAAGAAGCATACTGATTCCTAAAATAAGTACTGACCAAATAATTAAATCACTTGTAAAACCAAAAATTGTTGCTGCTAAACTAGCGGTAACAATTGTAACAGCTGCTTGAATGGTAAACATAGTTGCGAAATTTAATATAAAATAGCAAAGTAGTACTCCTTTGCCTAATTTTTTATACCCGTCTAACAATGTTTCTCCTGTGGCGGCAGCGTATCTGGGACCAAATTGAAAAAAAGGATATTTAAATAAAGAGACAATTAAAAGTGCCCAAAGTAACCCGAAACCAAAATCGGCACCAGCTCTTGTTGCTTGCACTAAATGAGATACACCTATGGCAGCTCCCGCAAATAGCAATCCAGGCCCTAATATATTTGAAAGTGATTTTTTCATATAAAGAGATCAAAAAAAGATAAAACAATGTATTGATAATCTTAAAATTAACGTTTAGGTTACGTGTTTTTTTTAAGTTATGGTTTTTTTATTATTTCTGCTAATAGTTTTTTAGCTCGTAATAATTTTATTTTTACATTATTGATAGGTTCTTTAGTTTTATCAGAAATTTCTTTGTAGCTCAATTCTTGAAAAAAACGCAAATGAATAACTTCTTGATATTTCGGTTTTAGTTTTTTAATATCTCTTAGAAGTTTGGCTAAATTTTGTTCAGTAATAATTTTATCTTCAGGAGAAGGAGCATTGTCAATAATTCTAGATGCGGCTTCTTCTTGTTCTTTGGAAGTATCGAGTAAAATACGGCTATTTTTTTTTCTTAAAAAATCAATATATACATTTTTAGAAATAGCGATTAGCCAAGTTTTAAATTTATATGTTGTATTAAACGTATGAATTTTATCAAATGCTTTCGAAAAAGTTCGGATAGTAATATCTTCGGCATCGTTATCGTTTTTTATTTTTGATAATTGATACCGATATACATCATTCCAAAAAGTATCGAGTAAAAAATTAAAAGAAATTTGATTTCCTTTTTTAGCTTTCTCAATATGTAGTTGTACTTTTTCGTTTTGTATTTCCAAGATTTTCCAAGATATTTTTAGAAATGGTTTTTGATAGTATTAAACACTAAAATAACCCTGAAAACATTATTTTAGTATTTAATACGAATCATTTATTTTTTTTAGGTATAGAATAGGTGTAAGAGTAGTGAAGTACTGATTTTTGAATTAAAAAGTTTTTTATTTTTCGTGTTCAGGTTCACTACAAGAGTTGAATTGGTCGGGTGTTTTACCGCAAAACCCACAAGATTCACCAGATTCATTTAAAACAGGATTTTGACTTGCACAAGTTCCTGCAAATTCGCCATCTTTTTTAGCCCAAATTTTTATTGCGATTCCAGCAAAAGCAAGTGCTAATAATCCGATAGTAATAAAAACTAATTTCATAATTTAAAATTTTTTGTTTTACAAAGATACGAAAAGATACGAACTTCTTTTTTAGAGAATTATTTTATTGTAGGTTTATGTGCGTGACTTTTATTTTTATTTGGTGTCATAATTAAAAAACAATAACAATTAATTTAAACTTTAGAGGTATGAAAAAATATTTAGCGGAATCATTCGGAACATTTTGGTTAGTTTTTGGAGGTTGTGGGAGTGCTATTTTTGCGGCGGGTTTTCCTGAGTTAGGAATTGGTTTTGCGGGAGTTGCTTTAGCGTTCGGATTAACTGTTTTAACGATGGCATATGCTGTTGGTCATATTTCGGGTGGTCATTTTAATCCTGCGGTATCATTAGGATTATGGGCAGGAGGAAAATTTTCAGCAAAGGAGTTGTTACCTTATATTATTTCTCAATTATTGGGAGCTATTTTGGGAGCTGGAGCATTATATTTAATTGTTTCTGGGAAGTCTGATTTTGAAAGTATTGGTGGTTTTGCTGCGAATGGTTATGGCGAATTATCGCCAGGAGGTTATAATATGACATCTGCTTTTGTAGCGGAATTTTTATTAACGATGTTTTTCTTGTTGATAATTTTAGGAAGTACGAATGAACGTGCGCCAAAAGGTTTTGCACCAATAGCGATTGGTTTGGGTTTAACATTGATTCATTTAATTAGCATTCCGATTACGAATACTTCTGTAAATCCGGCACGTTCTATGAGTCAGGCGTTGTTTGCAGGTGGAGGATATTTAGCACAATCTTGGTTATTTTGGGTAGCGCCAATAGCAGGAGCAATGGTTGCAGGTTTTATTCATAAAGCACTGTTTGATAAAGCGTAATATTTTAATTATTTCATAGTAGGATTTTTAAGATTACAAATCACCTTTTATTTTTATAAAGGGTGATTTTTTTTTTGGAGCTATTTCCCGCTTTCCGCACTCGCTTTTTTTGAAGAAAAATCAAAAAAGAGCTCAAACAATTGCTTCAATCGGGGCTAGGTCTATTTATTAAAATTGTTCAAGTTTAGAGCCTGTTTAAATTTCATCAAAAAAAAGTTTTATAGCATGAAAACAGAAAATCGAATCCGTCAAACTGAATTTATTTCAGTTTCGCATCCTGATTTGCCGTAGTTCTTTCCTTTTTTTTTGATGATTCTTGTCAATTCGAGTGATTTTAATGATTAAAAGGAATTAAAATTGTATCGAGAATTTGAATTATTTTATCTTGATGAATTTTGATGCTAAAAAAGTTCTCRATTTATTTCAGTTTCGCATCCTGATTTGCCGTAGTTCTTTCCTTTTTTTTTGATGATTCTTGTCAATTCGAGTGATTTTAATGATTAAAAGGAATTAAAATTGTATCGAGAATTTGAATTATTTTATCTTGATGAATTTTGATGCTAAAAA
>NZ_JAJGWT010000004.1:0-71 GCF_021390715.1 Tenacibaculum piscium | reverse complement strand
ATCTTGCTTGTGCTAAAATAGTTTTTTTATTTCTTGTGTTTTACTTTGTTCACGAGCAAGATGCTCGCGAT
>NZ_JAJGWT010000003.1 GCF_021390715.1 Tenacibaculum piscium | reverse complement strand
TCATAATTGACGCAATTCTATCTAAATTAGCAATAACACCAGGCTTAAAAGTAGTTCTTCCTGAGTTAAAGTAAATAGCTCTTGCGMWGTYRTTYNCGCCAGGAGCATTGCAGAGTAGCTACGTTGGGAAGGGATAAGCGCTGAAAGCATATAAGCGCGAAACCCACCACAAGATGAGATTTCTTTAAAGGGTCGTGGAAGATTACCACGTTGATAGGATACAGGTGTAAAGGCAGTAATGTCATAGCCGAGTATTACTAATAACCCATAGGCTTATGTAGAAGTCTTGCGCTCGAAAGGGCGCAAGCACCAACTCTTTTGATTATTTACGATATAATTTTTACCAATATGTTAACTTATACAGTTGAAATATACTGAAACGATTTAAGGTGATTATCGCAATGGGGCTCACCTCTTACCATCCCGAACAGAGAAGTTAAGCCCATTTGCGCCGATGGTACTGCCAATGGTGGGAGAGTAGGTCGTTGCCTTTCTTTGAAACCTCAATCTTTATAGATTGAGGTTTTTTTTGTGCCTTACTTTTTTAGATAAATTCCCTTCTCCCCAAAAAAAAATGTGGTTGATCTGTATAACTACTATCTAAAATCAATTATTTTAATTTTAAGAGCCTGTTTAAATTTTTAAAATAAAAAGAAAAAGGTTTCTGAAATTCTATTAAAATGTTTCTTTTGTGGTTCTCAAAACAAAAAAGATGTATTCAACGAATTTAACAGAAACCCAGTGGCAATATATAAAAATAACCTTAAATTTAGAAGAAAGAAAATGAAAACATAGTTTACGTTCTATTTGGAATGCAATTCATTATCTAATCAAAACAGGCTGTCAATAGCGCTTGCTTCCAAATGATTTCCCAAAGTGGCAACTGGTTTATTACTACTATTCTAAGTGGTCAGGTTTAGAATATTTTGATTTATTATTGAGTAAATTAATAGAAAAAATTCGTTTTAAAAGAGGTCAAAATCCAGCACCTAGTTTAGGTATAATAGATAGTCAAAGTATTCGTTGGGGAAATAATCGTTCTTTAAATGGTTTTGATGGGAATAAAAAGGTAAAAGGCATAAAACGTCATATTGTTGTTGATAAAAATGGATTTCTTTTAGCCGTAATGGTTACGTTTGCCAATGTTCATGATAGTAAAGCTACTTTATTATTGATGAGAATCCTAAAATATTATTTAAGTTCTGTGAAAGTAATCCTTGCCGATGGAGGTTATAGAGGTGAGATGATTGAGCAAATAAAACAGCGGTTTGGCTATGTAATTCAGGTAGTTATGAGGTCTAGCAAAAATAAAAGTAGCTTTAAACCCATTCATAAAAGATGTATTGTAGAAAGAACTTTTTCTTGGTTTGATAACGATAGAAGGCTCTGTCGAAACTATGAATTATTAATGGAATCTTCCGAAAATATCACCAAATTATCCGACATAAAACTATTATTGAATAAAATTTAAACAGGCTCTAAGTGTTATTTTTTTAAAATTATATCAGAATAATATACTTCCTCTATTTTTATACCGTTTTTATTTACTAAATTACTCCTCAAAAAATAGCTTAATCCCCCTAGAACTCAAATAATTTTATGATATTAAAAGGAGCTTTTTATATTGATGAGTTAAATGATTTATTAATAAAACACACTGATAGAAAAACAGTTCTTAATTTCTATAATCAATACACCTATTTTGAGTTAAATAACGCGCCTAAAGTTATAGACTTTGATAATGTAAACCCATTATTAAAGGTTGCTTGGAATATTGTAACAAGAGGAGATGCAACAAGAGCTTCTATAAAAACATCAAACTATTTTACCAATAATTATTTTAAAGAAGTATCAAAACCTATAAATTTTTCAAAAGCTGCTTTATTAGCTTCTTTAAACGTGGATATTTCAGAAGATAATAGTAATTTATCTTATGTTTTATCAAATTTTTCAGATTTAAATAAAGAAAAAGTAAGAGAATATGGAGTGCAAATTGAAAATATATACAATTGCCTAAAAAGTCTTATTGAATTTTCTCAAATACAGAGAGCTATTCTTTTACTTTTAATGTCAGCTCCAAATGAAATATCTTTTTCAATAAATGGAGTTTCAAAAGAGGAAGAAAATCTTGTTATTACCGACTTAAATGATCTATTTAAAAGTTTAAACTCTTTAATAACTAAAGAAGAAATACCTATTCCATTACTTGAAATTGAAAGCGAAAATAATCGTATAATAAGTTTAAATAATGATAATATTTGTGATATATCTATAAAATCATTTGTTGAAAAATCGAATAATCTTGCAAATATAAATGTTTTAACAGATAGAAAAATAAAATATCAATTATTAGGAAAAGTTATTGAACAAGAAATTCAATTAAAAGATAACAATAAAGTTCTTAAACAAACATTTAAATACAAGACTAATAAACAAGAAAAAGGATTAAAGTACATCCTTAATAATCTATTTAGAAAAACAAATTTCAAACCAGGACAAGAAGCTATTATTAATAGAGCTTTAAGGGGAAAAGACGTTATCGGTTTGTTACCTACTGGAGGTGGTAAATCATTAACTTTTCAGATTTGTGCAGTATTACACCCAGGAGTTACAATTGTTGTAGATCCTATTAATTCTCTTATGAAAGATCAATATGATAAATTGATTGAAAATGGAATTACAAAAACAGCATTTATCAATTCCTTTAATACAAAACAAGAAAGAGAAAATAACATCCAAAAACTTACTGAAAGTAGGTTTTTAATTTTGTTTGTGTCGCCTGAAAGATTTCAGATTGAAAATTTTAGAATGGCACTATCCAGTTGTAAAAATCAATCGGTATATTTTAGTTATGCAGTTATTGATGAAGCTCATTGTGTGTCTGAATGGGGGCACGATTTTAGACATGTTTATCTAAATCTTGCTCAAAACCTAAGAAGACATTGTTTTACTAAAAATGAAAGTTTAACAATTTTTGCTTTAACAGCAACAGCTTCTTTTGATGTATTAGCTGATGTTCAAAGAGAATTAAAACTAAAAGAAGATGCTATAATAAGCCTTCCTCCAGAAGCGATAGATAGAAAAGAATTAAACTTCAATATTTTAGCCATAGAGGCAGAAATTGAAGATAGACTTGAGTATTATATTAGAGAAAGGAAATTAGGTTCTTTAAAATATCCCAAAATAAAATCTTTTCTAACTGGTATTCCTGCAAAAATTGAGGAGCTTGAAAAAAAACATGGATGCCTAAATCTAACTCCTCAAAAAGATTTTTATTCGTTAAAGAATGAAGAATATAAAAATGCAGGGGTCATATTTTGCCCTACGAAATCTAATAAACTTCCAAATGGTGTTTTACATTTAAAAAATGGGAAAGAAATTAGCAAAAATTACAATACTAGCCCACCAACAATAACTTATGATAAATCAGGTTTAAATGAATTGCCATTTTTGAGTATTACTACTTTTTTTGGAAATGGAAGTGATGATACAATAAAAGATAGAACTATTGAAACTGAAGCAGAATTTTCTGTGAAAAATCAAGAAATATTCATCCAAAATAAATCTAATTTGATGATAGCCACAAAGGCTTTTGGTATGGGTATTGACAAACCTAATATTCGATTTTCTATTCATTATTCATTACCTAATTCCGTAGAAAGTTTCTATCAAGAAGCAGGAAGAGCGGGGAGAGATGGAAACCTGGCTATTTGTTCCATAATTTATCATAAAAAGGATATCGAAACTAATTATGATTTTTATAAAAATGCCTTTAAAGGAGTTTTACGTGAGCGGGAAATTTTAAATGAATTATTAGAAGAAGTAGAATATGAAGATGGGTTTTTCTTAAATGTTTTAAAAAGAGAAATACAAGACAAATTTCCTGAAGTACACTATATAAATCTTTGGAAAGATAGATACATTTATATAAATGGTCCTTGGAAACAAAATGAAAAGGATAGAATTAAAATTGGTTTGCTTGATTTAAATAGAAATTTAAGAAGTTATGATAATGCTACTCAAAATTTTGATACTACAAAAGCGAATGAAATTTTAAATTTTTCGAGAAAAATTTTAAAAGAAAAATGTCCTAATAGTGATTATTTAGAGTGGTTCAAAACGAAATCGACTGATGGTATAAAAACATTAATTAATAGTAAATCATCTGATGAATATCGTTTAAAAATAGGCTTTACAAATAGTGTGATTTCTAAAATGAATGAAGTTATAAAAGCCATTGGTTATGATAATTTCGAAGAAAGAATAATAAGAGCAGGATACAACTTCAGTACTAATGAGGATGATTTTATAGATAATTTAAGGTATCAGTATTATAAATTTCAAATAAATAAAACTGGAAATGCATCAAAAGAATTTAACCCAAATCCTGACACTACAAAATACTTAAAGGAATATTATACTCGGATTCGTAATTCATCCGACACACAACGGGCAATATACAGAATGAGTGTTGTAGGGATAATTGATGATTATGTAATTGACTATGTAGGTGGCTATATTGAAGTTCGATTTAAAGCAAAAAAAGACAAAGAATATAAAGAAAATTTTAAAAATTATTTAAGGAGATACTTAGGAATTGAAAAAACTAAAACTTGGTTAAATAGAGTTGATGCCCTAAATGAAAATTCTACGCTAAAAAGTGTCTTATATATTTTAGTTGAATTTATAGAGGAGGAAATATCCGATAAAAGAAAACGCTCTATAGATTATATGCAGGAATTATGTGAAGTTTTTCTGACAGAAGGAGAAAGCGAATTTAGAGATAGAATGATAAGATATTTTACATCCAAATATGCAAGAAATGATTACCTCCCTGCCGATACTGAAAAAGGAAAAAAAGAAAATTGTGCTATTGTTAAAAAATACATTAATTATATTGATAGCCCTCCTGATGGTTTGGGCGGACCAATTGATAATGCAAAACATTTAAGAGGGGCTTGTGATAACTTGCGAATAAATATGGTTGATAATGCAAGTATCGATTTATTAACGTCATTTAGTTTATTCGCTCTTGAATTAAAAGAAGGAGATACCATTGAAAGTGCAACAGAAAAACCTTTGGTACAACAAGCTATAAATCTTTACCGTTCAGGGTTTAGGAAAATGCTAAGAATAGACTCTTGGACAGATGTAAAAGAACTAATAGAATTATTTAATTCTGAAGTATTAGACTTCAATTCTGAAATAAAATCTTTACTAAATACCTTATCTTCTGAATTATTAGTGAATAGAACTTCATATAAATTAAAAATACTTTTAGATAAAATCACATAAAATGGATAGTACATTAAAAATACAAGAAGAGTTTGAAGTTCTTGTTTCTGAATTGGAAAAGCTTAGGAATATTAATCAATTAACTACGACAAATACTGAAAATGCTGAAAAAACTATCAATGAAATAGCGTCTTTTGTAAAATCAGTAGATGTATTTAAAAATAGTATTGAAAATAATTATTCTAACACAAAAAAAGAACTTGACAATGCTGTCGTTTCATTTTCAGAATCAATAAGCTCAATCAATAAAAATACCGCTAAGCAATCTGATACTTTTTTAGAATTACTAAAGTCAATTTCTGATAAATTAGCAGCGTCAAATTCAAAAAAAGTAGAAGAATTAAATATAGAAGTAGAAAAATATACAAAATCTCTTTCGGAAATAAAATCTGAAAATACGAATACTATACGTAAATTATCATCGTCATTGTTGAATGATTTAGAAACTCAAAATGTTGATTTTTTCAATAAAATTAATAGTTTAAATATCATTATTAACTCTAATTACAAAAAATTATCAGAAAAACAAGCAATTTTTGAAGATAAAATATTTAAAAAAATAGAAGTAGTAGAAAATATTACCAATAAAGAATCTTTAAAAGTACTAGCAGAAATAGAAAAAATAAGTACTGAAAATACGAATACTATACGTGAATTATCATCTTCATTATTGAATGATTTAAAAGCTCAAAATGTTGATTTTTTCAATAAAATTAATAGTTTAAATATCATTATTAACTCTAATTACAAAAAATTATCAGAAAAACAAGCAATTTTTGAAGATAAAATATTTAAAAAAATAGAAGCAGTAGAAAATATTACCAATAAAGAATCCTTAAAAGTACGAGTAGAAATAGAAAAAATAAGTACTGAGAATAAACAAACTAAAATGATACTAATAATTTCAGTAATTATTATCATTACTTTAATAATAGCACTATTTATTAAAACTACGATATAAGTTAAAAAAATAGACATATTTTTAATTTAAACAGGCTCTTAATTCGTCCAACATTTATCATAAAAAATTAATTTTATTTAGCCTAATTTTGTAAAAAATAAGAAAAATGAATAAAGCTGTTTATATTGCTGCAAGTGAAGCTAATTCAGGTAAATCAATGTTGAGCTTAGGGTTGATGCAATTATTGCTCAGAAAAAAACCTAAGGTTGGATATTTTAGACCGATTATTGATAATCCGATAGCAGGTAAAAAAGACAATCATATAAATACCATTGTTAATTACTTTAATATTAAGTGTGCTTATGATGATTGTTATGCTTTTACACGATCGGAATTAATCAATAAATTAAATGATGACAAACAAGATGAAGTTATCAGTAAAATTATTGAAAAATATAAGGTTTTAGAAGAACAAAATGATTTCGTAATTGTAGAAGGAACTGATTTTTCAGACCATGGAGCAATTATTGAAATGGATTTAAATGTCTTAATTGCTAAAAATCTTGGAATTCCTGTTATTATAATTTCTGGAGGATTAAACAAAACATTAAATGAGTTTATTCAAGGATTACGATTAACATACGATTCTTTTGTGAATAAAGAAGTGAAAGTAATTTCTGTTGTTGCCAATAAAATTGAAGCTTCAAATAGTAAGGTTATCATTAAAGAAGTTGGGAAAAATTTGCCAAAAGATATTGCTATTAATGCAATTCCTATCAATAAAAAATTAAACAATCCTACGGTTAAAGAACTTTCAAAAGCGATTAATGCTAAAATTCTTTTTGGAGAAAAATTCCTAAATAATACTACTGGAGATATAAAAGTAGGAGCAGCACAATTAGCAAATTATTTACATCACTTAACAGCAGATTGCGTCGTTGTAACACCCGCCGATAGAGCAGATATTTTATTAGGAACTCTACAGGCAAATATTTCAACAAATTATCCTGCTATTTCGGGGATTGTTTTAACAGGTGGAATTGCGTTAAATTCATCAATTATTAAGCTAATTAAAGGACTCGAAAAAACCGTACCTATTCTATGGGTAAAAGAAGGAACTTTTGCTGTTACTACAAAATTAGGAAATGTAAGAGCACATATTTATGCCGAAAATATTGATAAAATAAAAATGTCCATCAATATTTTCGAAACTTTTGTTGATGTCGAAACATTAACCGAAAAGTTAAGAACGTATAAAAAAACAGCCATTCTTACGCCGATAATGTTTCAGTATAATTTGTTGAAAAGAGCGAAAGAAGTAAAAAAACATATCGTTTTACCTGAAGGAAATGACGATAGAATTTTAATCGCAGCTTCACAACTTCAAAAAATAGGGGTTGTTAAATTAACTATTTTAGGAAAAAAAGTACTTATAAAAGCGGCAGTAAAACGTTTAAATATTTCTTTTGATTTTGATGAAATTCAAATAATAAATCCTATTGAATCTGATTATTTTGCTGATTTTTCAAATACTTTATACGAGTTAAGAAAACACAAAGGATTAAGCCCTGCGATGGCGGAAGATTTAATGGCAGATGTTTCTTATTTTGGAACGATGATGGTTTATAAAGGCTTGGCTGATGGAATGGTTTCTGGTGCCGCTCATACAACACAACACACCATAAAACCTGCGTTACAGTTCATCAAAACAAAACCTGGATATTCGGTAGTTTCATCAATATTTTTTATGTGTTTAGAAGATAGAGTTTCTATTTTTGGTGATTGTGCAATTAACCCAAATCCGACAGCGGAACAATTAGCAGAAATTGCGATTTCATCCGCAGATTCGAGCATTGCTTTTGGAATTGATCCTAAAATAGCGATGTTATCATATTCTTCAGGAGCTTCAGGAAAAGGAGAAGATGTAGATACGGTTCGAAAAGCTACGGAAATTATCAAACAAAAAAGACCCGATTTAAAAGTAGAAGGTCCTATTCAATATGATGCGGCTGTTGATCCATCTATCGGAAAAAAGAAAATGCCAAATTCAAAAGTTGCAGGACAGGCAAATGTGTTAATTTTTCCTGATTTGAATACGGGAAATAATACGTATAAAGCTGTTCAAAGAGAAACAGGAGCCTTAGCAATTGGTCCAATGTTACAAGGATTAAATAAACCTGTGAACGATTTAAGTAGAGGATGTACGGTAGATGATATTTTTAATACCATCATTTTAACCGCAATTCAAGCACAAGATTCATAAGCTTTATAAAATTTTTAGAATAAAAAAACATGAAAATATTAGTTATAAATTCTGGTAGTTCTTCTATAAAATATCAATTAATTGAAATGCCAACCCAAAAAGTGATTTGTGTAGGTTTAATTGAAAGAATTGGCTTGGAAAAAAGTGTAGTTCACTATAAATCCGAAGAAAATAAAAGTAAAGAAGTTCTTGAAATTAAAAATCATAAAGAAGGATTACAAAAAGTAGTAAACTTATTATTAGATGAAAAAATAGGCGTACTTACAGATACAAATCAAATAAATGTCGTAGCACACAGAGTGGTTCACGGTGGTGATTCCTTCAAAAAAACAGCTATAGCAACATCCGAAGTTAAAAAGAAAATTGAAGATTTATTCTCATTAGCACCGCTTCATAATCCTGCAAATTTAGAAGGAATCAAAGTTGCCGAAACTATTTTTAAAGAGGCAATTCAAGTTGCTTCTTTCGATACGGCATTTCATCAAACGATCCCGATAAAGGCGTATAAATTTGCAATTCCAAATAAATTTTTAACAGAAAATAAAATTCGATTATACGGTTTTCACGGAACAAGTCATAAATATGTTTCTGAAAAAGCCATCGAATATTTACATGAAAAGAATTGTTTACAACAAGAAAAATCTAAAATTATAACTATTCATTTAGGAAATGGCTGTAGTATTACGGCTATTGAAAATGGCATTAGTATCGACCATAGTTTAGGGTTTAGCCCTGTTACAGGTTTAATTATGGGATCTCGTTCGGGCGATATTGATCATTCGTTAATTTTTTATCTGATACATAATTTAGGTTATGACGCCAAACATGTAAGCGATATGTTGCAAAAGGAAAGCGGAATGTTAGGTTTAACAGGTTTGAGCGATTTGCGTGATATTGAAGAAGCGGCAGAAAAAGGCGATAAAAATTGCCAGTTGGCGTTGGATATGAATGCGTATCGAATTAAAAAATATATAGGTTCTTATATTGCGGTGATGAATGGCGTTGATGCGATTGTTTTTACCGCAGGAATTGGTGAAAATTCGGTGATTATTAGAAAATTAGCCTGTACCGATTTGGAATATTTTGGTATTGAATTAGATGAACAAAAAAATGATGTAAAAGCTAGAAAATTAACAGAAATTCATAAAGAAACATCCAAAGTAAAAATATTGGTAATTCCAACCAATGAAGAATTAGAAATAGCAAAACAATCGTATGATTTATTACAATAATAATAATAATAATAAAATGAAATAATAAAATAATGAATTACAAAAACACGTATTTAGTTACGATTCAATATTTAGGTTTTCGTTTTCACGGTTGGCAAAAACAGCCGAATTTAAAAACAGGGCATTTATTTTTAGATAAAACATTAAAATTTATTTTTAAAGGAATCCGTTTGAAAAGTTTGGGCGTTGGAAGAACCGACGCTAGAGTATCGGCGACTCATTTTGCTTTTCAATTATTTATTGATGAAAATGTAGATTTTGAGCAATTTATGATTGATTTTAATGCCAATGCGCCTGGCGATATGCGGGCGTTAAAAATTGAAAATATTGATAAAAAATTCAATATAATTCAGCATCCGAAGATAAAAGAATATCGTTATTATTTTTCGTATGGAGAAAAAAATCATCCGTATGCGGCACCTTTTTTAACCCGTTTTAGAGATGATTTAAACATTGATATTATGAAAGAAGGCGCAATATTATTTGAAGGTTTTCATAATTTTAAACGTTATTGTACAAAACCATCCGAAGAAACTAAAGTAGAAAGAACAATTGAGTATTGTCGAATTGAAAAAAACACCGAATTAACAGCTTCTTTTTTTCCGAAGGAAAGTTTTGTTTTAATTGTTAGGGGCGAAGGTTTTTTAAGAAATCAAATTCGCTTAATTATGGGCGGATTGCACAGTTTAGGAAAAGGAGAATATGATTTAGATTTTATAAAAGACAGTTTAAATCCTGAAACGGATATCGAATTTATTAAAAATATCGCGCCCGCTTCAGGATTACATTTGCATAAACTAGACTTTAAAAATTTAGATGCTGAAAATTAATTTCAGAAATTTAAAATAAAGGTTTCTAAGAGCTTGTTTAAATTTTATTCCAAAATTTTTTGTAACATCAAAATAGTATGGCAAGGGGTTAAAACCCCTTGTTTTAAAATAAAAATGCGTCAAAGGGATTTTATTTCAGTTTCCCATCCTGATTTGCCACAGTTATTCCCTTTTTTATTGTGATTTTCAGCTCCTTTTAACAAGGGGTTTTAACCCCTTGCCGTCATTTTTTGCCACTATATTTTTTCAGATGAAATTTAAACAGTTTCTAATTTAAAGAAGGTTTTATTTTCAGTAAATAAACATTGCTAAGTTTTGAGTTTCTTGTCTTTGGATTTAAAAATTTTAAATTTAGCTTTGTAACTCTAAAGTGATCTACTTGGTATTTTTCATCAATAATAAAACCATCTTTTTGAATAGTTTCTAAAGAAATATTTCGAATCACAAGCCACACTTCTTTATCCAACGCTTTTAATTCTTGCTTGGTAATATGAGGTGTGTTTCTTTGTGTATAAAAATCTAATGTCCAACAAAAATCGTCTTCATATAAAAAAACATCGTCTAAATTTATGCTATCATTTTCATTGATAATTTTCGCTATTTTGATACCGCCCTGATATTGTAATAATTCAGGATAAAAATAAGAATTCAGTATAAAATTGACAAAAACCATCAATAAAACCGAGTTTATGACTATTTTATTGGAAAATTCTTCCTTTTTGAAGATAGTCAATAAAAGAAATAATAATAAAATAAAACTTACCAATATGATTAAAATACTTGGTGTGTTAAAAGTAAAAAATAACAGTAAAATACTGATAATAACAATTAACGATGCTATAAAATAAAGAATACCTATAAAGACTTTTAATGTTTTTTGTTGAGTATCTTTCTTTAAATTGTATAAAATTCCTGCGGTAAAAATAGCCAATAACGGCAATAACGGATTTAAATAATGTGGTAATTTGAATTTTGAAAAACTGATGATAAGAAGTGTTATTAAAACACCTCCGATGGTTAAAAATTCAACTCCAGAAGTATTTTTACACTTGTTTTGTATCCATTTTTTTAATTGATAAAACATGCCGTAATACATTAAAAATGCCCACGGTAAAAAGACCCAAAGTAAGGAATGAAAAAAGAAAAAATAATCGGGGCTACTTTGGTTGAAACCTTTTGCTGTAGCTCTATTTACATTTTGATTCCATAAAATAAATTCAACACCTTCCCAGCCAAATTGAAGATAATACGCATATAAAACAGGCGTAATACTCAAAAAGAAAACTAAAAGAGCCAATAGTATTTTATACGAAAAAAGTGCTTTGTAATTTTTAGTATATATAATATGACTAAAAAGTGAAAAGAGAATAATTGCAACGCCGTAAAAACCTTTTGTTGAAAAGGAAATTCCCATGGCAATTGCTCCTAAAACAATATTTACTGTTTTTTTAGTCGATACATATTCAAATAATTGCCATATCGCAAAAATGGTAGCGCCTGTTAAAACGGCATCTGTACGCACATCATGATTTGCTAAAATAATAGATTGACTTGTTAAAAAAATCAACGAACCGTAATGAGCTACGCTTTTATCATAGAGTTTTTTTGTCAATTGAAAAACGGAATAAGCGCCAATTATTGTCGCCAATATAGACGGAATTCGATATGCCCATTCGTGTAATCCGAAAATTTTAAATGAAAGTCCCGCCAACCAAAAGTGCATGTGAGGTTTGTCTAAATACGGGTTTTCTCCTTTTAATAATTCTGCAAAATTATCTGATAAAAACATGCGCATTCCCATGGTTGCATGTTGTGCAGAATCATTCGCCATTAAAGGAATGAAGATTCCTACAAAATAAACGAGCGCTATTAAAATATATAAATATTTACTATTTTTTTGTTCGTAAAAAAAGTTCATATAGTGATTTTTTATTTTGAAGATATTGTTTTCAAACTAAGTTTATAAAGAATAAAAAATACGCCAACTAAAGAAATTAATGCCGTAATAATATTAAAAGAAAGTCCGATGCTAATGGCAATTGCTTCATCGGTTCCTAAAAAAGTGGAAGCTTTTAAAAATACATATTCTCTCGCACCAAAACCCGCAAACGAAACCACCGAAAGTACCGAAGAAATCAAAAAAGTAAAACAATAACCCAAAATATTGGCAACTTCCAGTTTAAAAGCGTGAATAAAACTAATAATTGTTCCTAATTGAAATAATTGAATTACGATTGAATATAAAAAACTATAGGTATAATAGTCGTTTGTTTTTTTGAAAATTCGTGCTAAAATTATTTTTCCCAAGAAAAATGACAATAAAGAAGCCATAATTCCAACTATCAAAATGAATGAATTGGAGAAAAATAAATAACTCGACATCAATATCAATAAAAATAAAATAGCTAATAAACCAATTAATCGATCAATAAAAACACATTTTGTAAGCTCTTTGGCTTTCCATCCAAACTGTTTATGTAAGATAAATACTTTGTAAGCATCGCCACCAACGCCTCCAGGAATGAAAAAATTATAAAACATTCCAACAAAATAAAGTTTTAAATTGCTGGAATGGTTTAATAAAAAATCATTTTGATGAAAAATATAATTTAATCTAATTGATGATATAAATTGTGAAAAAACAAATAAAACAATTGACAATAAAAGATAAAAAGTATCTGAATTTTTATATAAAGCTAGTATTTGATAAAAATCAATTTTTGTAAACACAAAGTATAAGAGCAAACAACTTACACCAATTTTTGCAATTGTTTTAAAGAGTTTTTTATTCACTGATATGAATTTTTCGGATTGTATAAGGTCGTTTATTTTGCGATTCGTAATAAGTTCTCATTAATAAATCGGCAATAATACCAACGGTAAAAAACTGAATACTGATAACCACAAAAATTACCCCAACAATTAATAAAGGTCGTCCCCAAATATCTTCTCCTAAAAGTTTTAAAATTAGTAAGTAAAAATTAATTCCTAAACCGATAAACATAAAAAATAAGCCAAAATTACCGAATAAATGAATCGGGCGTTGTAGGTATTTTCTTTGGAAGATAATTAAGACAATATCGTTAATTACTTTGATAGTTCTACCTAATCCGTATTTTGAAACACCGTGCATTCTAGCGTGATGTTTTACAGGAACTTGGGCAATTCTAGCGCCGTTTAAATGTGCTAATAAATTAATAAAACGGTGCATTTCACCATATAAATTTAAACTTTTAGCAATGTCTTTCTTGAAAACTTTAATCGCACATCCTTGATCTTTTAAATCTAAACGAGTGGCTTTTCTAATTAAAAAGTTCGCGATTTTTGAAGGAAAAGTTTTAAAAATAGAGTCTTTTCTTTTGGCTCTAATTCCCGTAACAACATCCCAATCTTCACTGTGTGCTTTTTCAATCATCTGCGGAATATCCGAAGGGTCATTTTGCATATCGCCATCGAGAGTAACTACATAATCACCTTTTGCATAGTCAAAACCTGCGGCTAGCGCTAAACTTTGCCCGTAGTTTTTACGAAGTTCAATAAGAACTACGTTTGGGTTTTTCATACTGTTGATGTTTTTCTTGGTGTTATCCGTAGAAAAATCATCAATAAAAATTATTTCATAATCAAAACCTTTTAAACCATTAATTACACCTTCTGTTAAAGGAATTACATTGTCTTCCTCATTATATACGGGGATAAGTACAGAGATATAACCATAGTTTTTTTTGTCAACTAGCATAGATAATTATTTTGTGTGGCAAATTTACTATAATTTACGATAAAGATTTACAGTAAAGAATGTTATTATTTTAGGTTTAAAATTAATTTTTAAGAATACTTCTTGAAATCACTATTTTTTGAATTTCTGATGTTCCTTCGTAAATTTGAGTAATTTTCGCATCACGCATTAAACGCTCTACATGATAGTCTTTTACAAAACCATTTCCTCCATGAATTTGCACGGCCTCTACCGATTGTTCCATCGCCACTTTTGAGGCGTATAATTTTGCCATTGCGCCAGAAGTGTCATAATTATTTCCTTGATCTTTGTCCCAAGCGGCTTTCATCACTAACATTCTTGCGGCTTCAATTTCGGTGTACATATCGGCAAGTTTAAAGGCAATTGCTTGATGATTGCAAATTTCTGTACCAAAAGTTTTACGTTCTTTTGAATATTTCAACGCCAATTCATACGCTCCAGAAGCAATTCCTAAAGCCTGTGCGGCAATTCCGATTCTTCCTCCAGCTAAGGTTTTCATAGCGAATTTAAAGCCAAAACCATCTTCACCAATTCTATTTTCTTTGGGAACTTTTACGTTGTTAAACTGCAAGGTATGTGTGTCTGAACCACGGATTCCTAATTTATCTTCTTTAGGACCAATGTGAAAACCTTCTGTTCCTTTTTCAACGATAAAAGCATTGATTCCTTTGTGTTTTTTACTGCGATCTGTTTGTGCGATAACCAAATAAACATCGGCACGCCCACCGTTTGTAATCCAGTTTTTTGTTCCGTTGATTAGATAATGATCGTCTTTTTCTTCGGCAGTGGTTGCTTGTGATGTTGCATCAGAACCTGCCTCTGGTTCACTCAAACAAAACGCTCCGATTTGTTCGCCAGTAGCTAATTTTGTTAAGTATTTTTGTTTTTGCTCTTCCGTTCCAAAAGCTTCTAAACCGTAACAAACTAACGAATTATTTACAGAAACCATTACCGATGCCGACGCATCAATTTTAGATAACTCCTCCATAATTAATACATACGAAATAGTGTCCATACCACTTCCGCCATATTTTGGATGCACCATAATTCCCATAAAACCAAGATTACCCATTTTTCGGACTAATTCTTGTGGAAATTCTTGCTTGTTATCTCTTTCAATTACGCCTGGTAATAATTCGGTTTGAGCAAAATCGCGCGCTGCATCACGAATCATGATATGTTCTTCTGTTAAACTAAAATCCATAATTTCTGATAATTTAATAATTGTTAAATTCGTAAAAAATTCAACCAAAGATACTTTTTTAATAGCATATTTTTAGCAGTGTTTTATTATTTTTACAGATATGAATGATGATTTTTATTTTATAATAGGATTGATGTCTGGCACATCATTAGATGGAATTGATTTGGTATATGTTCAGTTTGATAAAAAAAATTATAAGAATTTTAATATTTTATCTGCTGCAACTATTTCTTATACGGATGTTTGGAAACGTAAATTACAAAGGGCAATTAATTTTTCAAAAGATGATTTATTGCTTTTAGATATTGAATATGCAGTTTTGTTATCAGAAGAAATTAATGTATTTATCAAAAAAAATAACATTAATTATATTGATTTTATCGCCTCGCACGGACATACAATTTTGCATCAACCCGATAAAGGAATTACGCTTCAAATTGGTCATGGAAAAATTATATCAGAAAAAACCAAGCAAAAAGTAATTTGCGATTTTAGAACTCAAGATGTTGCGTTGGGCGGTCAAGGCGCGCCACTTGTTCCGATTGGTGATGAACTATTATTTTCGCAGTATGATTTTTGTGTGAATCTTGGCGGTTTTGCGAATGTTTCATATCAGAAAAAAGCACAACGAATTGCTTTTGATATTTGTCCTGTAAACATCGTTTTAAATCATTATGTACAAAAATTAGGTTTTCCGTATGATGATAAAGGACAAATAGCAAAATCATCAAAAATAAATGAAGAAGTATTAGCAAAATTAAACGCCTTAGATTTTTATAAAAAATCGGCACCAAAATCATTGGGATTGGAATGGGTTCAAGAAATTATTTTTCCATTAATTGACGCATCAGAAAAAAATATTCCTATTATTTTACGAACTTTTATTGAACATTCAGCGATTCAAATTGGTAAAATAATCCATAAAAATGACGCTGTTTTAATAACAGGTGGCGGTGTTTTTAACGATTTCTTAATAAACAGAATTGAATTTTATGCAGAACAAAAAATTGAAATACCATCAAAAGGACTTATTAATTATAAAGAAGCGTTGATTTTTGCTTTTTTAGGACTCTTACGTTCTGAAAATCAAGTGAATTGCTTAGAAAGTGTTACAGGAGCAAAAAAAGATCATTCTTCGGGTGTTATTTTTAACAAATAGTTGGCGTTTTTTAATTTAAAAAATTTCAGCTATCACTTTTTTATAGTAAGTTTGTGATAGTATGTTTTAATCTATTTTGATAATAATTAAAAAATAAATAAATGAATCAACTTTAGCTTTTTTTACAGATAGTATTTGATTTGCAGAAAAAGAAAGTAAAAACGTTTTAAAAAACGTAATTAAGAACATTTATTAAAATATTATAGGATGAAAGAATTACTTAAAATATACGAGAACAAAGAACCAGAAATCGTTTTTCATTGGAGAGATCAAGAAACAGCAGCCGAAGGGTGGACAGTTATCAATTCTTTAAGAGGAGGTGCTGCCGGTGGTGGAACTCGAATGCGTAAAGGTTTAAATAAAAATGAAGTGTTGTCTTTGGCAAAAACAATGGAAGTGAAATTTACGGTTTCAGGACCTGCTATTGGAGGTGCAAAATCAGGAATTAATTTTGACCCCAACGATCCAAGAAAAAGAGGCGTTTTAGAACGTTGGTATAAAGCGGTAACGCCGTTATTAAAACATTATTATGGTACAGGAGGTGATTTAAATGTTGATGCCGATAAAGATGTAATTCCTATTACAGAGAGTTGTGGTGTTTGGCATCCGCAGGAAGGAATTTTTAACGGACATTTTAAGCCAACTGAAGCTGATAAAATTAATAGAATAGGACAATTACGTCAAGGCGTAATTAAGGTAATTGAAGATAAACAATTTTCACCTGATTTATCAAGGAAATATACCGTTGCAGATATGCTAACAGGATACGGTGTTGCCGAAGCAGTTAAGCATTATTATAATATTTACGGAGGAACAATTATCGATAAAAGAGCAATCGTTCAGGGGTTTGGAAATGTTGGTTCAGCGGCAGCATATTATTTAACACAATTAGGTGCTAAAGTTGTTGGTATTATCGATAGAGAAGGCGGAGTTATAAATGAAGAAGGATTTTCTTTGGAAGAAATGACGGAATTATTTTTAGCTAAAGATGGAAATAAATTAGTTTCTAATAAAATGATTCCTTTTGATGAAATTAATCAAAAAATCTGGAGTTTACCAGCTGAAATATTTGTGCCAGCAGCAGCATCAAGATTAATATCTCAAGAGCAAGTACAAAAAATGATTGATACAGGTTTAGAGGTAATATCGCCAGGAGCAAATGTTCCTTTTGCTGATAAAGAAATTTTCTTCGGACCTATTATGGAATATACGGATAATCATCTAAGTTTATTACCAGACTTTATTTCAAATTGTGGTATTGCAAGAGTTTTTGCTTATTTAATGGAAGCTAAAATAACATTGCCAATGCAAGATGAAGCTATCTTTAATGATACTTCAAACACCATAAAAAAAGCACTACAAAGAACTTTTTCTAAAAGTGCTTCAAAAACAAAAATTTGTTCAACAGCTTTTGAAATCGCTTTAAAAGAGTTGGTTTAAAGGCACAATAAATAAAAATGATGTTTAAATATTTTTTAGGGAACAGCCCTAAGTGGTTTAAAATAACCATGATTAGTTTTTTAATTTTTAACGTGTTTTCCTTCTTTGTATTGGGAAAAACAATAACCGCCTGGCTTTTTATAGCCGAATTTATTTTTTCATTGGCGATGGCGTTAAAGTGTTATCCACTTTTAACGGGTGGTTTGTTAGCTATTCAGGCAGTTGCTTTAGGATTGACAACAGCTAAAAATGCCTATCATGAAGTCGCTCAGAATTTAGAAGTAGTGTTGCTTTTAGTATTCATGGTGGCGGGTATTTATTTTATGAAACCTTTATTGATGTTTATTTTTAGTAAGGTTTTTACCAAAATAAAATCAAAAGTATTGTTATCATTATTATTTGTTTTTTTATCAGCAGTTTTATCAGCATTTTTAGATGCATTAACAGTAACAGCGGTATTAATTAGTGTTGCCGTTGGTTTTTATGGCGTGTATCATAAAATTCATTCAAGTTCTGCAGATTATGATCATGATGGAGTTTTAGATAGAGTTGAATTAAGTGGTGAAACATTAGATCAATTTCGTGGTTTTTTACGTAGTTTAATTATGCACGGTGTTGTGGGTACAGCTCTTGGAGGAGTTTGTACGTTAGTTGGTGAGCCTCAAAATTTATTAATCGGTGAACGATTAGGTTGGGATTTTGTTCAGTTTTTCTTAAAAATGGCACCTATTACGTTACCTGTTTTAGCAGCAGGAATGCTAACAACGGTTATTTTAGAATTAACAGGTTGGTTTGGTTTTGGAGATAAATTGCCAACGGTAGCGGCAAATATCATCAGTAAATATACCGAAGAAGAAGATGCTAAAAGAACAGATAAAGAAAAATATGCTTTAATTGTTCAGGGAGTATCTGCATTATTATTAATCGCAGGTTTGGCGTTACATATTGCACCTGTTGGTTTTATCGGGTTAGCATTAATTATTGTGCAAACAGCATTTACAGGTATTATTGATGAACATCAATTAGGACCTGCTTTTGAAGAAGCATTGCCTTTTACAGGATTATTAGTAGTCTTTTTTGTCGTAGTAGCAATGATTCACGATCAACATTTATTTAGTCCAATAATTCACTGGGCATTAAGTCAAGATCCAGCATCTCAACCAGGATTATTTTATGTAGCAAACGGGTTTTTATCAGCAATTAGTGATAATGTATTCGTAGCAACCGTATATATTGGTGAGGTAGAACAGGCTTTTAAAAATGAAGATATAACAAGAGAACATTTTGAAAAATTAGCTATCGCAATTAATACAGGTACTAATTTACCAAGTGTTGCAACACCTAACGGACAAGCAGCATTTTTGTTCTTATTAACATCATCTTTAGCTCCGTTAATTAATTTATCGTACGGTAAAATGGTGAAAATGGCATTTCCTTATACCATTGTTTTAGGAGGATTAGGCTATATTATGGTAAAGCTATTATTATCTTAAATTAATAAAAAAAAATAGTGTATTTTTAAATCCTGAATTTATATTCAGGATTTTTTTAGTATTTATAAAATAAAATTACGTGCATGTTAGGATACATTCAAGATGATACAGGTTTAGTTGATGAAATATCAACTGAAAAAACATTATCAATAATTCAATTGATTAAAGACGGTGGAGTAGGTGGTCAAATTATTATTGCCATCTTATTTGTGCTTTTAGCCGTGGCATTATATATTTATTTTGAACGTTTTTTTGCCATTAAAGAAGCATCAAAAGTGGACAAAAATTTTATGAACGAAATTAGAGATTTTGTTACAAGCGGGAATTTAGAAAGTGCCAAAGAATTATGTGAAACAACCAATTCACCCACAGCACGATTAATCGGAAAAGGAATTTCGAGAATCGGAAAACCATTAGAAGATATCAATAAAGCGATTGAAAATGCAGGGAAATTGGAAGTCTATCAACTCGAAAAAAATGTTTCTGTAATCGCCACTATCGCAGGAGCTGCTCCTATGATTGGTTTTCTAGGAACGGTAATTGGAATGATTATTGCCATTCATGAAATAGCAAATTCTGGTGGACAAATCGATATAAAATTATTGTCTGATGGATTATATACTGCCATGACAACAACGGTTGCGGGTTTAATTGTTGGAATTATATCGTATATAACCTACAATCATTTGGTGGTTCGTACCGATAAAGTAGTGTATCAAATGGAAGCAATATCAGTAGATTTTTTAGACCTATTAAATGAACCTGTATAATGAATTTAAAAGGAAGAAATAAAGTTGATCCAAGTTTTAATATGTCGTCAATGACGGATATTGTTTTTTTATTGTTGATATTTTTCATGCTAACATCAACCTTAGTTACCGTAAATGCGATTGATGTTTTATTGCCAAAAGCAGGAGGGAAAACCGAAAATAATACTGCCGTAGCCGTTACGATAACCGAAAATTCTTCTTTTTATATTGATAAAACAAAAGTAAGTGCCGATAATTTAGAAAGAAGAATTCTAGAAAAAATGGGTACGGATAAAAAGAAAACATTAGTGATTAGAGGCGATCAAAATGTACCTTATAAAAATGTGATGAATGTAATTGACATCGCTAATAGAAATAAATTGAAGATGATTTTGGCGGTAAAAGCAAAGTAATGAAGATATTGGAAACAGCACATAAACGAAAATCAGCAATTATTACAGCCCTTATTTTGATGCTTTTACTTTTTGGGATTTTTAATTTCGGAATGAAGTATTTAGATCCTCCAATTGAATATGGACTGGCAATTAATTTTGGGGATGCTGAGGTTGGAAGTGGCGAACCTGTTGAAAATACAAAATCGGAAACAACAGCACAATCCGAACAAGAAATTGAAGATGAAATTCAAGAAGATTCTGAAGAAGATCTTCAAGAAGTAGAAGAAGATTTGCAAGAAATAATGGAGGCTTCTGATGAAATTATTACGGATGATATTATAACCAATCAGACCAAAAAAGATGTTCCCACTGTTGATAAATCAGTAGAAAAAGAAAAATTATCAGCAGAAAAAACGACTAAAACACCTCAAAAAAAGACGGCAAAAAAAACGAATCAAAAAGAAAATAAGAAAGAAAACAAGAAAGACGTTAAAAAAATAACTCCAAAACCATCAAAACAAACCACCGATGCTTTAAATAGTTTGCTTGGCGGAACTTCTAAAAATGCTAAAGCAAAAGGGGAAGGAGATGATACACAATCAGGAACAAAAGGAAACAAAAATGGCGATCCAAATTCAAGTAAATATTACGGAAATTCAGGAAGCGGTTCTGGCGGTAATTATAATTTAGCAGGACGTAAAGCCCTTTCAAAACCAATCAAAAAACCAGATTGCCAAGAAGAAGGAACAATTGTAGTGAGCATTGAAGTAGATCAAAATGGAAAAGTTATTAAAGCACAAACAGGTGGTTTAAAAGGAAGTACAAGTTCCGCTCCTTGCCTAGAAAAAGCAGCCAAACAAGCCGCCTTAAAAACCAAATGGAATGCTGATCAAAATGCACCCCAAAAACAACGAGGAACAATTATCTACAAATTCTCTTTGTCACAATAATAAATAGCAGTTTTAAAATATTTCACAAAATATAAATGACCTATCAACAAACCTTAGATTGGCTATTTTCTCAGTTGCCAATGTATCAACGAGAAGGAAAAACAGCCTTTAAAAAAGACCTAACAAACAGCATTGCATTAAGTAATGAATTAAAAAATCCTGAAAGAAAATTTAAAACAATTCACGTAGGCGGAACCAATGGAAAAGGTTCTACAAGCCATATGATTGCTAGTGTTTTACAAGAAGCAGGCTATAAAGTTGGTTTATACACATCGCCACATTTAAAAAATTTTACAGAACGGATTCGAATTAATGGACAAGAAATTCCAACGGGAAATGTTATCGAATTTGTAGCTGAAAATAAAAGCTTTTTAGAAGCTCAAAAATTGTCGTTTTTTGAAATGACCGTAGGAATGGCTTTTGATTATTTTGCTAAACAAAAAGTCGATATCGCTATTATTGAAGTCGGTTTAGGAGGGAGATTAGATTCTACCAATATTATTACGCCAGAAGTTGCTGTAATTACAAATATAGGATTAGATCATACGCAATTTTTAGGCGAAACATTACCCGAAATAGCTTTCGAAAAAGCAGGAATTATAAAAGAAAATATACCTGTTGTTATTGGCGAACGACAACAAGATGTTGAGCATGTTTTTTTAGAAAAAGCCCTTTCTTGTAAGGCAAAAATAGTATTTGCTTCGGATGAATTAACTACCTATAAAACCGATTTATTAGGCGATTATCAAGCTAAAAATACAAAAACAGCGGTGAAAGCAATACAGCAATTAGAGGGATTTGTTGTTTCTGGTGAAAATATCAAAAATGGATTGTTAAAAGTAGTCGAAAACACCAATTTAAAAGGACGTTGGCAAATTTTACAAGAAAATCCAAAAATTATTTGCGACACCGCACATAATAAAGAAGGATTAACGTACACTTTAAATCAATTAAAAAAAGAAGTAGAAAACGAGAAATTTGAGAAATTACATATTGTTTTAGGAGTTGTTGCTGATAAAGATTTGGCGGCTATTTTGCCAATGTTTCCTAAAAAAGCAATTTATTATTTCTGTAAACCAAATATTCCAAGAGGATTATCCGAAGAAATTTTAAAAGAACAAGCGAAGCAATTTAATTTAATAGGAGAATCTTTTAATTCTGTAAATCAGGCTTTTGAACAAGCAAAATTAAATGCAAATGATAAAGATGGTATCTATATTGGAGGAAGTACCTTTGTTGTTGCCGAAGTTTTATGAAAAAAAAGTCAAAAAAACCTGAAAAAAGCATTGCTATATTAAATAAGTGTTATATATTTGCACCCGCAATTAGCTTATAGGGCGCGTAGCTCAGTTGGTTCAGAGCACTTGGTTTACACCCAAGGGGTCAGGGGTTCGAATCCCTTCGCGCCCACCAAAAGCTTAAAAGGTTAATTGCATTAGGGCGCGTAGCTCAGTTGGTTCAGAGCACTTGGTTTACACCCAAGGGGTCAGGGGTTCGAATCCCTTCGCGCCCACATAGATTATTAGTTAAAGTTAAATATATTGTTTTAGGGCGCGTAGCTCAGTTGGTTCAGAGCACTTGGTTTACACCCAAGGGGTCAGGGGTTCGAATCCCTTCGCGCCCACCGAAAGTCTCATCAAATTTTGATGAGACTTTTTTTGTTTTCTAATATTTTTAAAAATGTTTTTTGTAGCTTCGTAAATTATATAAAAATATAAAAAGTACGCTAAAAGTACTTTGTTAGTTATAAAAATGAACGTACCAAAAATTGCAATTATAGGACTCGGTTATGTAGGATTGCCCCTAGCAAGATTATTTGCAACTAAATATTCCGTGGTTGGTTTTGATATAAAATCAAAAAGAATTGCAGAACTTAAAAACGGAATCGATACAACACTTGAAGTAGCACCCGATTTATTAAAAACCGTCTTAATACATCAAAAATCCGAAGAAAAAGGACTCTTTGTGACCGATAATATTCAAGAAATAAAAGATTGTAACTACTATATTGTAACCGTTCCAACATCCGTAGATAAAAATAATCAACCCATTTTAATTCCCCTATTAAGTGCCAGCAAAACAATCGGGAAAATTCTTAAAAAACAAGATGTCGTTATTTATGAATCAACCGTATATCCTGGAGCAACAGAGGAAGATTGTGTGCCTGTTTTAGAAAAAGAATCAGGACTTACATTAAATAAAGACTTTTATGTAGGATATTCTCCTGAAAGAATTTCTCCTGGTGATAAAATTAGAACCGTAGAAAATATCCTGAAAGTTACCTCGGGATCTACCCCAGAAATAGCACAACAAATTGATGATTTATATAAATCTGTAATTAAAGCAGGAACGCATAAAGCATCGTCAATTAAAGTCGCCGAAGCATCAAAAATTATAGAAAATTGTCAAAGAGATATTAATATCGCCTTTGTAAATGAATTGGCTAAAATTTTTAATCTGATGAACATCAACACAAATGATGTTTTAGAAGCCGCCGCCACAAAATGGAATTTCCTGCCCTTTAAACCTGGTTTAGTCGGTGGACATTGTATCGGTGTTGATCCATTTTATCTGGCGCAAAAAGCACAACAATTTGGCTATTATCCAGAAATTATTTTATCTGGAAGAAGATTAAATGATAGTATGGGAAATCATATTGCATCCGAAGTTGTTAAATTAATGATTTCGAAAGATGTAAAAGTTAAAAAAGCTGAAATCCTAATACTAGGAATCACCTTTAAAGAAAATTGTCCCGATATCAGAAATACAAAAGTAATTGACGTATATCATGCACTCAAAAGTTATGGCGTTCAAGTTGATATTTATGATCCGTGGGCTAAGAATGAAGAAGTCTTAAGCGAGTATGATTTTGAATTAACAAATAATCTTTACGAAAAAAAATACGATGCTGTTGTTTTAGCAGTGTCACATCATCAATTTAAAGAAATTGATTTACTACAATTAAAAAAAGAAAATAGTGTCGTGTATGATGTGAAAAATTTTCTTCCTCAAAATTTAACAGACAAAACATTATAATGAAAAATTTTGCACTAATAGGAGCCGCAGGATATATTGCACCACGCCATCTAAAAGCAATAAAAGATACCAATAATACGTTAATCGCTGCGTTAGATAAATTCGATAGCGTAGGTATAATGGATAGCTATTTCCCAAATGCAGATTTTTTTGTAGAATTTGAACGCTTTGACCGTCATATCGAAAAAATTAAACGACAACAAAATATTCAACTAGATTATGTAAGTATTTGTACCCCAAATTATTTACATGATTCGCATATCAGAATGGCATTGCGAAGAGGAGCAGACGCTATTTGTGAAAAACCATTGGTGTTAAATCCTTGGAATGTAGATGCTTTACAAGATATCGAAAAAGAATCGGGAAATAAAATTAATACCATTCTGCAATTGAGATTGCATCCAAGTATTATCGCATTAAAAGAAAAAGTTGTTGCCGAAAAAAAACTAGGTAAACAGCAAAAATACGATGTTGATTTAACATATATAACTTCCAGAGGAAATTGGTACGACGTTTCATGGAAAGGAGATCAAAGTAAATCAGGAGGAATTGCCACCAATATTGGCGTGCATTTTTATGATATGCTTTCTTGGGTTTTTGGAAAAGTACAAGAAAATAAAGTCCATCTAAGAGAAAAAGACGCATCAGCAGGATATTTAGAGTTTGAAAATGCAAGAGTACGCTGGTTTTTATCAATAAATGAAAATTCATTGCCCTTAGAAGTTAAGCAGAAAAATCAAAGAACCTATCGCTCGATAACTGTTGATGGACAAGAAATCGAATTTAGTGGCGGTTTTACAGAATTACATACTCAAAGCTATAAAGGAATCTTAAAAGGAAAGGGATACGGACTCGCAGATGCAAAAGCATCCATAGAAATTGTACACGATATTCGAAATGTGGAAGTAGTCAATAATGGAGAGAAACATTTGTTTTTAAATAGATAAAAGTATATTTGCAATAAAAATATAATTGAAACGTATATCTTAAATAGATAATAGTTTTTTTATTATAAATAAGTTAAAGTATTTTAAGAAAAGTTAAAAGATAATAGTTAGATGAATATAGCAGTTATAGGTTCAGGTTATGTAGGTTTAGTATCAGGAGCATGTTTTTCAGAAATGGGAAATAAAGTTACTTGTGTTGATATCGATCAAAATAAAATAGATAAACTTCACCAAGGAATTATTCCTATTTATGAACCAGGATTAGAAAAAATGGTTCTTAAAAATGTTGAAAAAAATAATCTTCTTTTTACAACAAAATTAGAAGAAGTTATCAACGATGTTGAGATTGTTTTTATCGCCGTAGGAACGCCTATGGGTGATGATGGTTCTGCCGATTTACAATATGTTTTATCCGTAGCCAAAGAAATAGGCGCTAAAATGACTAAAAGACTTGTCGTTGTTGATAAATCAACGGTGCCAATAGGAACTGCCGATAAAGTGAGAGCAACAATTCAAAAAGAGTTAGACGCAAGAGGTTTAGATATTACTTTTGATGTTGTTTCAAATCCTGAATTTTTAAAAGAAGGAGATGCTATCAGTGATTTTATGAAACCCGATAGAGTTGTTATTGGTGCAGAAACAGCATATGCTTTTGATAAAATGAGACAACTATATACACCGTTTACCATGTCGCATGAGCGTTTTATAACCATGGATATTCGTTCGGCAGAAATGACCAAATATGCTGCAAATGCGATGTTAGCGACCAAAATTTCATTTATGAATGAAATCGCTAATATTTGTGAAAGAGTAGGCGCAGATGTAAATAATGTACGTGTCGGAATTGGTTCTGATAGTAGAATTGGATACAGTTTTATTTATCCAGGAGCTGGTTATGGAGGATCTTGTTTTCCAAAAGATGTAAAAGCATTAAAGAAAATAGCCGAAGAAAATGGCTATGACGCACAATTAATTACATCCGTAGAAGAAGTAAATAATCGTCAGAAATTTGTAATCGCTGAGAAAATAATTAAACGATTTGGTGAAGATTTATCAGGATTAACATTTGCCCTTTGGGGATTAGCTTTTAAACCTGGAACCGATGATATGCGAGAATCACCCGCTATTTATGTGGTAAAAGAACTTGTGAAAAGAGGCGCTAAAATTAAAGCATACGATCCGAAAGCGATGGAAGAAGCACAGCATTTTTATTTAAAAGATGTTCAAGGTGTTTCATATTTTGAATCAAAATACGATGTTTTAAAAGAAGCAACCGCTTTAATTATGCTGACAGAATGGAAAGAATTCCGTTCACCAGATTTTACAGAAATAAAACAACAATTAAATACACCAATTATTTTTGATGGAAGAAATCAATACAACGCATTTAGATTAGAAGAGCAAGGTTTTGAATATTATCAAATCGGAAAAAATTAATGAAAGTTTTAGTTACAGGCGCAGCAGGTTTTATAGGGTATCATTTAAGTAAAAGGCTTTTAGAAAAAGGTTTTAATGTTGTTGGTATCGATAATATCAATGATTATTATGATGTAAATCTTAAATATGCCCGATTAAAAGAACTAGGTATTAAAAGAGAAGATGCTTCAGTTTTTTATCAAGAGACATACAGTAGTGCTAACACTAATTTTAAATTTATCCGACTTAATTTAGAAGATAAAAAAGTATTATCAATGCTGTTTGAATCAGAACAGTTTGACGTAGTTTGTAATTTAGCAGCACAAGCAGGAGTTCGTTATAGTATTGAAAATCCTGATGCTTATATACAAAGTAATATCGTTGGTTTTTTAAATATTTTGGAATGTTGTCGCGATAATGAGATTAAACATTTGGTGTACGCCAGTAGTTCAAGCGTATATGGAGCGAATAAAAAAGTGCCTTTTGAAACTTCGGATAATGTAGATCATCCTGTAAGTTTGTACGCCGCTACTAAAAAAAGCAACGAATTAATGGCACATACATACAGTCATCTATATAAAATACCAACAACAGGTTTACGCTTTTTTACCGTATATGGACCTTGGGGAAGACCCGATATGGCACCTATTTTATTTGCGGATGCGATGATGAATAATCGTGCTATAAAAGTGTTTAATCATGGCGATATGGAACGTGATTTTACCTATATTGATGATATCGTTACAGGAATTGAAAAAATAATTTCAAAACCAATCGAAGAAGTTAAAGAGAGAAATTTATATAAAATATACAATATCGGAAATAATAATTCGGTGAAATTGTTAGACTTTATATCAGAAATAGAAAAAAATATAGGTAAAATTGCCCAAAAAGAAATGTTACCAATGCAACCTGGTGATGTACAAAAAACATGGGCAAATGTAGATGAATTAATTAAAGATTATAATTATAAGCCTACAACCTCATTAGATAAAGGAATTAAAGAATTTATAAATTGGTTTAAAATTTTTGAAATTGAAAAATAAAAGAACATTGAAAAAAAAAATGATGAAAGTTGTTTTTATACTTTTTATCTCACTTTTTAGTACCGTAACATACGCTCAGGCTACACAATCGCAATTAAATACTGTTGAGGTTGATAATCTTTCTGATAAACAAGTTGCTAGTTATCGAGATAAAATTAAAAAACAAGGATATACCTTAGAACAAGCCCTAGTAATGGCAAAAACCAAAGGAATGTCCGAAGTTCAAGCTCAAAAATTAAAAACTAGAATCCTTAATCTAGATAATTCAAGTGTAACTAAAGTTGATGGTGTTAAAATATTAAAAACTCAAGATGAGGTATATTTTGGATTAACAGGTAAAGAAAGTGAAACACAACAAAAAGAAAAATTATTTGGATATGATTTTTTTAATAATCCAAATATTTCATTTACTCCAAATTTAAATGTAACAACTCCTGAAAATTATGTTATCGGAGCAGGAGACGTTATTTCTGTTGATTTATGGGGAGCAGCTGAAGCTAATTACGATAAAAAAGTAAATAGACAAGGAGCTATTAATATTCAAGGTGTTGGTTATGTTCATGTTGTAGGATTGCCTATTAAAGCGGCAAAATCAAAAATTAAAAACTATTTAAAGAAAATTTATGCTGGAATAACAGCTTCTTCCGATAGTTATAATAAAGTGAATATCGCCGTTTCTATAAAAGAAGTACGAAATGTTCAAGTAAGTATTGTTGGAGAGGTAAAAGTACCTGGTTCATATTCTTTAAGCGCTTTTTCAACAGTTTTAAACTCTTTATATGCTGCAGGTGGACCAACAAAAAATGGAACCCTTAGAAATATTCGACTCTTTAGAGCAGGACAAAAAATAGCTGATTTTGACTTTTATGAGTTTTTAGTAAACGGATTAGAAAAAGGAAATATAACCGTACAAGATCAGGATGTTATCATTGTAAAACCCTACGAGAAATTAGTAACAATCGAAGGAGCTGTTAAAAGACCTGGGTTGTATGAAATGAAAAATTCTGAAACCGTTTCAGATTTATTAAAATATTGTAGTGGTTTTGTTTCAAACGCATACAAACAAAATATTGTTGTTGAAAGAGTTAATGGGATTCAAAAAGAAATTTTAGAAATACCTCAAGCAAAATTATCCGTAGAAAAATTAAAAGATGGCGATTTTATAAAAATTAATCAAATTACAGATGAATTTTCAAATAAAATAACCATAAAAGGAGCTGTTTTTCAACCTGGAAATTATGAATACACCGAAAATTTATCGATAACCGATTTATTAAATAAAGCAGAAGGAATTACCAAAGAAGCTTTCTTAGATAGAGGAATCATTACAAGAATTTATGATGAAACAAACAAAGAGACTATTTCTTTTTCATTAAAAGAAAACAATGACAAACTGTTTTTAAAGCAAAATGATGAAGTTTATATCTTTAGTAAAAAAGAACTACAAGAAAAAGAATTTATCACCATTAATGGCGCAGTAAATAAAGGTAGAAAATTTGATTTTATGCAAGGAATGCAAATTGAAGACTTAATTGTACTTGCCGGTGGGCTAAAAGATGGTGCTGATGCCAATACAATTGATGTTTCAAGAAGGTTGAAAGATGGAAGTTTCGAAACTATTAGTAAAAACTTTAATCTTAGTGCAAATAGTACCTTAGAAGGAACAGCAAGTAATCATTTTATTTTACAACCTTTTGATATTATTTCAGTTCGATACTTAAAAGGATATACCAAACAAAAAAATGTTTTTATTAAAGGAGAAGCTAATTTTGAAGGAGAATATTCTATCGGTTTAAAAAATGAAAAAATATCAGACTTAATTAAAAAAGCAGGTGGATTAACAAAATTTGCATACGTTCAAGGAGCTTTTTTAACGAGAAAAAATAATAAAAAAGAAGATGAAAAGCAATCAGAAATGCTTGCAGAATTTGCTAAAAAAGATACACTAGGGGTTGCTACACAAGAAATTAATGGAAAAAAATCCTTTAAAATAGGAATTGACCTAGAAAAAATATTAGCTAAAGGTGGCGAATCATCAAAATATAATTTAATATTAGAAGAAGGTGATGAACTCTTTATTCCATCTGAAAGACAAACCGTAAAAGTAGAAGGTGAAGTATTATCGCCGTCATTGGTTCGATATGAAAAAGCAAGGAGCTTTAAACAATATATTGAAAGCTCTGGTGGTTTTTCAGCAAATGCTAAAAAAAATAGAGCCTATATAATCCATGCAAATGGTGATATTAAAACAACAAAAAGTTTTTTATTCTTTAAATCATATCCAAAAGTAAAGCCAGGCTCTGTCATACTAGTACCTAATAAACCGCAAAATGTTAGAAAGGTATCAACACAAGAAATTATTGCCATAACAACAGGATTAGCGACCTTAGGAGTTTTAGTCAAGACACTAACAGATAAATAGTAAAAATAAGAGTAAAAAAAATGGAACATAAAAGTACATACAATACTTCTGATGAGATAGATTTATTAGATTTATTTAAAACTGTTTGGAAAGGTAAAAAAACCGTAATCCGTTTTATGATTATCTTTGCTTTCTTAGGCGCATTTATTGCTGTTTTTTCAGCCAAAGAATATACGGCATCAACTACTTTAGTACCTCAATTATCAAACAATAAAGGTGGTGATTTAGGTGGATTAGCCGCTTTGGCAGGAATTAATTTAGGAAGTAGTAGCGCTTCTAAGGATATTCACCCTCAATTGTATCCTAAAATAGTAGAAAGTATTCTTTTTAAAAAAGAACTACTAAACGTGCCTTTAAAATTTTCTCATCTTGAAAAAGAAGTTACCTATCAAGAATATTATTTAAATCATCAAAAAATAAACGTACTCTCTTTTATTAAAGAATATACTATCGGACTTCCTGGTAAGTTAATAGGCTTATTTAAAAGTAATGAAGTAAGTGTGTTGCAAGTTGGAAAAGATAGTATATATAGAGTATCCTTACAAGAAATAAAATTATTTAAATTTATAGAAAACCAATTAGCATTAGAGATTAATCCTAAGGAAGGTTTTGTGAAAATAGATTTTTCGATGCCAGAAGCCTTACCAGCGGCACAAATGACCAAAAAAGCAAAAGAGTTATTAGAAAAAGAAATCACTAATTTTAAAACTCAAAAAACCAAAGAAGAGTTTACTTTTATTCAAGAACGTTATAACGAAGTGAAAAAAGATTTCAAAAATAAACAAGCAACCTTAGCTAGTTTTAGAGACAGAAATCAAGGATTAATTACTTCTCGTTCAAAATCTCGTTTAGAAAGTTTGCAATCAGACTATAATTTAGCCTATAATGTTTATACGCAATTAGCAAAAGAATTAGAAACAAAAAAAATTAAACTAAAAGAAAATACACCCGTATTTACAGTTATAAATCCTGTAAGTGTACCTGCTATAAAATCAAAACCTCGAAGAGGAATGATTTTTATAATTTGGCTTTTCTTAGGAATTGTAACAGGAGTAGGAGTTGTTTTTGGTAAAGATTGGATTAAAAAATTAAAATAAATATGGCTATTTTAGAGAGAGTTATTTTAAAATTTCATAGGTTAAGGTTTCAGTTTTTATATCCTAAAACATACAAAAAAGGTAGTGTTCATGGTCCTTTTTCAATAATACATCCGAATAAATTACATTTTGGAGAAAGATTTTCATTAAATGATTATTGTTATTTGAATGCAACAAATGGAATTCGTGTAGGAAATAATGTAGCAATTTCTGCTGGAGCAAAAATAATATCGCTTAAATTAAATTTCACAAAAGACAGTAATAATAGTACTAAATTAGTGCATATTGGTTCTGAGATAACAATAGGAAATAATGTTCAAATAGGGGCAAATGCAACAATATTACCGAATGTTTCCATCTGTGATAATGTAATTATTGGTGCAGGAGCAGTCGTATCTAAAAGTATTTTAGAACCAGGTATTTATGTTGGAATACCAGTAAAAAAAATACATGCGTAAATTATTAGAGAATATTGGTCTTTTGACTATCGTAAAAGTATTAGATTTTTTAATTCCGTTAGTTGTATTACCAATTGTAATTTTAAGAATAGGATTAGATCTTTTTGGTGAGTTTTCGGTTTTATTATCTTTTTTTAGTTTTTTTATTTCTTTTGGAAATTTCGGTTTCAATATAGAAGCAATTAAAGATATTGCACTCTTCAAAGAAAATAAAGTTAAACTACATACTGTTTTATCCGAAGTTTTTTCGTTTAAAATAATTTTTTCTTTTATATCTATCCTGATTTTTTTATTGATTATCAATATTAAATATGACAGTTATTTTATAATATCCTTAGTTTTTTCTCTTGGTATTTTATTTGAGGTTTTTTCATTATCATTCTTTTTCTTGGCAATTCAAAAGTTAAGAGTTGTTTCTTTTGTGCAAATTTCAACTAAACTTATTTTTGGTATTTTAATTGTACTTTTAGTAAAAAATGAAAATGATTTATTACTATATGTTACTTTAACAGTTGGTGCATATATTCTTAATAGTATTCTTATTTTTTTCTTTGCGAGAAAATTTGATTTTAAGTATCAATTACTAACATTTTCGTACAATAAAAAAAGGCTTAAAAGCTCTTTTGAAATATATTCGTATAGTTTTTTAAATAATTTACTAAATCCTATTACTACGTATTTTATTTCTTCTAGTTACGGAAATACGATAACAGGTATTTTTGCATTATCTCAAAAAACATATACTATTTTTTATAGCGGTATTGCACCAGCAATGAATGCTGTTTACCCTTATTTATCCGAACAAAAAGACAAACATGCTAGTTTTTCAAAATTAATTAAAAAATTTATTTTAGCTTTTTCTTTAGCTAGTTTAGGTGCTTATTTTTTGATGTATTTTGGAGCATCTTATATACAAATGTATCTTTTAAAACGAGTTTTTGAAGGGGAAGAAATTAATCTTTATAACTTTATTTGTTTAATGATAATACCTGCTGTTTTAAATTTAGTTACAACAAGAATACTTATTATTGAAGAAAGACAAAGTGAAGTGTTTAACATTTTAAGTATTAATTTTTGTGTAATTTTATTAGGATATTTAATAGTGAAAATTTACGATTTAGAAGTGTTTTATGTAGCACTCGTTTTAGTGGTTTCTTCAATTTTAGCAAGTTTTATTTTGATGAAAAAAACACTACAGAATAATTTTTTTAAAAAAATAAGATAATAATTTATCTGTTTTTGATGAATGTAAAAAATAAAAAAATAATGGTAAAAGTTTCGGTTATAATGTCAATTTATTCAGAGCCTATTGAGTGGATGAAAGAGGCTATAAATTCTATTTTAAATCAAACATTTACTGATTTTGAGTTTATTATTGTAAACGATAAACCTTCAAGAAAAGAAAATATTGAATTATTAAAAGCGTATCAACAAAAAGATAAAAGAATACAAATTGTTGAAAATAATGAAAATATTGGTTTAACAAAATCGTTAAACAAAGGGTTGTTGTTGGCAAAAGGAACATATATTGCCAGAATGGATGCCGATGATTTTTCGTATCCAACAAGATTTGAAAAACAGGTTCATTTTTTAGATGAAAATAAAGAGTATGTAGTTTGTGGTACGAATATTGAATATTTTGGGGATGTTCAAAAAGAGGTTTTTTATCCAAAAGAAAATAATATGTTTCTTTTCTTAAAATCGCCTTTTGCACATCCTGTAGTGATGTTTAGAAATTTTATTTTAGATGAAAATAATGATAAAATCACTTATAATGAATCTTTTAAATATGCACAAGATTACGAATTATGGAGTAGATTTCATAACTATGGGAAATTTCATAATATACAAGAAGTTTTATTCAAATATAGAGTTAGTAGTCAGCAAATAAGTAAAGGTAAATTATCTGAACAACAATTTTACGCAGGGCAAACAAGACGTAAAATGTTGAATGCTTTTTGTGAAAACAATAATATTACATATCGTATTGCTACTGTTTTAGATTTGAATGAAATTAAAAGATATGAAAAAGAAGTAATGCAATTATCAGGCTGGAATTTAGCCCAAAGAAAAGCACTTATTACTTTTAAATATTATCTTTATAGGTCTGTAACTAAAAATTACATCAGTACACTTTTACATTTAATAATATCTCTTGATTTTGTTAAAATAGGTGTAGTAAATTTTTTTAAAACAGTTATTTATTTATTAACTAAAAAACTAACTAAATTAGTTGAATAATTTAACTTTAAACATACAATATATTAAATGAATAGAAAAGCATGATATTTAATTTATATTACCTAGCATTGTATTTTATGCTTTTGTTAACTGTTATTTTTACAGACATTTTTAAAAGTAAGAATGCTATATATGTATTTGTTGTTATTTTAATTTTATTTTCAGGTTTTCGTTATGATGCAGGAATAGATTATTTTAGCTATGAAAACATGATAAATGGTTTCTATTCTTTAGATTATATAGAGCCTTTGAGTAGGGTATTTCTATTAGTTGCAAGGAGCTATGAAGCACCATTTATTTTTTTCCTTTTAACATCAATTGTGTATGTCTGTAGTATATTTATAGGCGCTTTTAGGTTTAAGTCCTATAGTATGTTGTTTGTTTTTTTATTTACAACTTTTACAACTTCTTATTTAACTTCTTTTGGTTTTGTAAGACAATATGTAGCTATTGGACTGATTTTTTTAGGGTTTAGTTATTTATATGAGAATAAAAAGAAGCTATTTTTATTTTTTGTTACTTTAGCAGGAATGTTTCATTTATCAGGTGTAATATTTATACTGTTTTTATTTTTTAATAAATTATTTAAAAAAAAATATAGTATTTATGTTTTTACTGTTTTGATGATTTTATCTTTTTTTTCTACTAAAATATTCATGTTTTTAGTTAGTAAGTTAGGTTTATTTGCTTATTATTTTGAAAGAACATTAGCCGAAGATCAAGTTTCGGGTAAAAAAATATTTTATAGTCTTATTTTAGTTTTCTTTTTTGTTTCTTTAATACAACGTGCTTTTGTGAAAAACAACAAAAACAACATATTAACTTATGCTCAAAATATGGCTTTTGTTGGTTTGTTTATTTATGGAACTTTTTTTCAATTTGGAGAAAAAGTTGTTAGAATTAGTTATTTTTTTATACCTTTTTACTTTGTATGGTTTTATCAGTTATATAATGAATTAAGAGGTGTAAATATAAAGATGATTCTATTAGTATTTTTATTTACAGTTTGTACTTTTTATTATTTCAGTACATTGTATTTTGCACAATCTTCTTATAGAGGAGATTATTTAAATAATTATGAATTGTTTTTTTTAAGATGATTTTTTAAAGTAAAATACACTATTAATAGAATAGTTATTTATTCTGATTAGTAGTATATTTTCTATTATATTGTAGCTTTAAAATTTATAAATAATTTTTTTTAGTAATTAACACGCATAAAATTAATATAATATGACAGTTGATATATTAATATCTACAATCAGTTCAAATGTAAAAAATGTTCCATTGATTTTATTAAATCAAAGAGATGATATTTTTTATGTTATTTCAGTTCAAAAAATAGATGATACTTTATTTGAAGTACCATCTATTTTAAAAGAAAGAGAAGATGTTACATTAGTTTTTTGTGAAAAAGGAGGATTGTCATTAAATCGTAATAATTGTCTTAAAAATGCAAAATCAGATATTTGTGTAATTGCAGATGATGATGTACGGTATAAAGACTCTTATATTGATGAGTTAAAAGATAAGTTTATAAAAGATGCTACATTAGATATTTTATCAGGGAAAATTAAAACAAATCCTGGTGAACAAGAATATAAAGAGTATAAAAAAGAATCGCAAAAAATAACCTTTTTAAATTTCAAAAACATTAGTAGTGTTGAAATAGCATTTAGAAGAAAAAGTATCATAGATAATAATTTAACTTTTGATCAGAATTTCGGATTAGGCTCGCCTAAATACTCAACAGGAGGAGAAGAAAGTATTTTTATACGAGACGCTATATTTAAAAAATTGAAAATAGTTTATTTTCCTTTTTATTTAGTGAATCACCCTTATGAGAGTTCTGGAAAAATTAATGAGTTTGATCAAAAATTAATGACTTTTTTAGGTGGATATTCTAGAAGACTTTTTGGATTCGTAGGATTTATATTTTTCTTTTATTTTTTAATTAGACATCGTAGTAAAATAAAATCAGTTAAACATTCAATCTATTTTTTCGTTTGTTTTTTTAAAGGTTTTTTTGATATAAAATAACTTTAAATTTAATACATTTTTTTAAGATATAAAATATTCAATGAAGAACAAAGTATCTATAATAACGCCATCGTATAATTCGAGTGATTTTATCAAACAAACAATTGAATCAGTACTGAATCAAACCTATGAGAATTGGGAAATGATTATTGTTGATGATATGTCTACGGATAATTCTGTTGAAATTATTGAAAGTTATATCGAAAAAAGTCCTAAAGATAAAATAAGATTAATCCAAAACAAAACAAATTCAGGTCCTGCTTTAACAAGAAATGAAGCAATAAAAAATGCAAAAGGAAGGTATATCGCTTTTTTAGATAGCGATGATTTATGGACACCGAAAAAACTTGAAAAACAATTGCATTTTATGCAAACCAATAACTATCCATTTACGTGTACTTATTATAATCAAATAGATGAAGATGGTAAGTATTTAGTAACAATAGATAATGTTCCTGAAAAATCATCATATAATTCATCATTAACATTAAATAAAGTAGGCTGTTTAACAGCAATTTATGATGCTAATTATTTTGGTAAAATCTATATGGATAATATAGCTAAAAGACAAGATTATGCATTGTGGTTAAAATTGCTAAAAAAAACAGATTATGTATATTGTTTTCCTGAAGTATTAGCAGACTATAGAATACGAAAAAATTCTGTATCAAGTAATAAAGTGAAATTAATAAAATATCATTGGTTTATTTATTCTAAGAATGAAAAGTTAGGATTTTTAAAATCGGCTTATTGTACAGTGTCTTATGTGTTAAAAACATTATTAAAGAAAAAGTAATTTTAAAAATTAATACATGAAAATAGTAGTAACAGGAGCTTCAGGTTTTGTTGGAAGTAATATTACAGAATATTTAGAAAATAAGGGTAGTAGTATAGAAAAAGTTTCATTAAGAAATGAAAACTATACTTTTGATGCTAAAGCAGATGCAATAATTCACTTAGCAGGAAAAGCAGATGATACTTCGAATACTTTAGATGAAAAAGAATATTTTAAAGTTAATACAGATTTGACTATAAATTTATTTAATTCGTTTTTAAATTCAGAGGTAAAAGATTTTTTCTTTTTCAGTAGTGTTAAGGCTGTTGCTGATGCCGTTGATGGTGTATTATATGAAAATCATATACCTGAACCTAAAACACCTTATGGTAAATCTAAGTTAAAGGCAGAGGAATATTTGTTATCAAAAGAATTACCTAAAGGAAAGAGACTTTTTATAATTCGTCCTACAATGATTCATGGAGCGGGTAATAAAGGAAATCTTAATTTATTATTTAAAGTTGTAGATAAGGGGGTTCCTTGGCCTTTGGCTTCATTTAATAATAAAAAATCATTTTTATCAATTAATAATCTTAATTTTTTAATGGGTGAAATGTTAGAGAATAAGACAGTAGCTTCTGGTATTTATAATTTTACAGATGATAATGATATATCTACTAACAGGTTAATAGAAATTTTAGCAACTGTTTCTGATAAAAAAGCTAGGTTATTAAAAATACCAGCCTCATTAATATCAACAGCAGCAAAAATGGGAGACAAACTAAAATTACCATTAAATACAGAAAGATTACAGAAATTAACACAAGACTATGTTGTTTCTAATCAAAAAATAAAACAAGCATTACAGATTAATCAACTACCTTTAACTATTGAAGAAGGTTTAATTAAAACAACTAAAACTTTTAAAAAATAATGACACGTTTATTTGATTTTTTATTTTCATTCTTCGGAATAATTTTTTTATTACCTATAGGTTTAGTATTATATATTATAGGATTATTTGATACAGGTTCTCCTATTTTTGTTCAAGAAAGAGTAGGGAAAAACAAAAAGCCATTTAACTTGTTAAAATTTAGAACCATGAGTAAAGATACGAAATCGGTAGCTTCTCATTTAGCTAGTAAATCATCAATAACAAAATTTGGTTCATTTTTAAGAAAAACAAAACTAGATGAATTGTTACAATTAATTAATGTATTAAAAGGTGATATGAGTTTAGTAGGTCCTCGTCCTAATTTATTTAATCAAACAGAACTGATTGAACAAAGAGATAAATTAGGTGTTTATAACGTTGTTCCAGGAATAACAGGATTGGCTCAAATTAATAAAATAGATATGTCAACTCCTAAAAAATTGGCTTTAAAAGATGCTGAAATGATTAAATCTTTCAAAACAAAAGACTATTTTAATTATATTTTTGCAACTCTTGGTGGAAAAGGACAGGGAGATAGAGTAGTCTCTTAAAATATTTTTATGAAAGGCATAATTTTAGCAGGCGGATCAGGAACACGCTTATATCCGATAACAAAAGGCGTATCAAAACAATTACTTCCTGTGTACGATAAACCGATGATTTATTATCCGTTATCGGTATTAATGCTTGCGGGAATCAAAGAAATTCTTATTATTTCAACACCCAATGATTTACCTAATTTTGAAAAATTATTAGGCGATGGAACTGATTTAGGAATAACTTTAAAATATGCAGAACAACCATCTCCAGATGGATTAGCACAGGCGTTTATCATTGGAGAAAAGTTTATAGGAAATGATGATGTTTGCTTGATTTTAGGAGATAATATTTTTTATGGTCACGGATTGCCAGAAATGTTAGCTTCGGCAATTAATAATGTTCAAAGTGATAAAAAAGCAACTATTTTCGGTTATTATGTAAAAGATGCAAAACGTTACGGAGTTGTTGATTTTGATGATAATGGTAACGCAATATCAATTATTGAAAAACCAGAAAATCCAAAGTCAAATTATGCAGTTGTTGGGCTGTATTTTTATCCGAATAATGTTATTGAAATAGCAAAAAAAGTAGTTCCTTCAGAAAGAGGAGAGTTAGAAATTACGTCTGTAAATCAACAATATTTAGAAGATAAACAACTAAAAGTTCAACTTATGGGACGTGGTTTTGCTTGGCTAGATACTGGTACTCACGATTCATTATTAGAGGCAAGTCAATTTATTGAAACCATCGAAAAACGACAAGGTTTAAAAGTAGCTTGTTTAGAAGAAATAGCTTTATATATGGGATATATTTCAAAAGAAAAAGTGCGTGAACTTGCCGAACCCTTAAAAAAGAACGGCTACGGACAGTATTTATTAAATTTAGTAAAAGAGAACTAATAAAGGCTAATAAAGTTTAAATGAAATTTATCAAAACAGCACTTTCTGATGTGGTTATTATCGAACCAACCATTTTTAAAGATGAAAGAGGATATTTTTACGAATCGTTTAATCAAGAAAAATTTAATGCAAATATTAGCGAAAATATAGAAGAAATTAATTTTATTCAAGATAATGAATCAAAATCTACTTTTGGAGTTTTAAGAGGTTTACATTTTCAAAAACCACCCTTTTCACAAGCAAAATTAGTGCGATGTAATAAAGGAAAAGTATTAGATGTTGTAGTCGATTTACGTAAAAAATCGCCAACTTTTGGCAAGCATATTACGGTTTTGTTATCCGAAGAAAATAAAAAACAATTATTTGTGCCAAGAGGTTTTGCCCATGGTTTTGTAGTTTTATCCGAAGAAGCTATTTTTTCGTATAAAGTAGATAATAAATACGCTCCTTCGTATGAAGATGGTATTTTATGGAATGATAAAAGCCTTAATATCGATTGGAATATTCAGCAAGAAAAAATAATTTTATCGGCAAAAGATGAAATTTTAGGAACGTTTGAAAACTTTGATTCTCCTTTTTAATTTAATACTTTAAGAATCGTAAATTTGAAATATATTTTATAAATAATTCTTTTAATGAAAAATATTTTAATCACAGGTGGGGCAGGATTTATAGGTTCACACGTTGTTCGATTGTTTGTTAATAAATATTCAACATATCAAATTATTAATTTAGATGCTTTAACTTATGCAGGAAATCTGGATAATTTAACAGATATTGAAAAGAAATCAAACTACACTTTTATCAAAGGAGATATTTGTGACGAAACTTTAGTCAAAAATATTTTTGAAAATTATAAAATAGATTCGGTTATTCATTTGGCGGCAGAATCGCATGTTGATCGCTCTATTTCTGACCCTTTTTCATTTGTGAAAACCAATGTTTTTGGAACATTAAATCTGTTAGAAAATGCCAAAAATAGCTGGAAAGATAATTTTGATGATAAATTATTCTATCATATTTCTACCGATGAAGTGTACGGAAGTTTAGCTGAAACAGGTCTTTTTACTGAAGAAACTGCTTATGATCCGCACTCGCCATATTCGGCATCAAAAGCTTCATCTGATCATTTTGTGAGAGCTTTTCATGATACTTATAATTTACCGATTGTAATTTCAAATTGCTCGAATAATTATGGGGCGAATCAATTTCCAGAAAAATTAATTCCATTATTTATTGATAATATCTGTAATAATAAACCATTGCCAGTCTATGGAAAAGGCGAAAATATTAGAGATTGGCTTTATGTAGAAGACCACGCAAGTGCAATTGATGTAATTTTTCATCAAGGAAAAACAGGCGAAACGTATAATATTGGTGGCGATAATCAGTGGAAAAACATTGATTTAATAAAGCTTTTAATCAAAGAAGTAGATGCTTTATTAGGGAGAAAACCAGCAACTTCAAATAATTTAATAACGCATATAACCGATAGGGCAGGGCATGATTATCGCTATGCAATTGATGCTTCAAAACTTAAAAATGAGTTGGGTTGGAAGCCATCTTTACAATTTGAGCAAGGCATTCAAAAAACAATTCTTTGGTATTTAGAAAATAAAAATTGGATGATTAAAGCTACAAATAATGTATAGATATAAATGAAAGTTATATCTTATCATCTCAATAAAATAAAATAAAAATGAAAAAAATATTAGTTACAGGTGGATTAGGATTCATTGGATCTCACGTTGTGGTAGAGCTTCAAAATTCGGGTTATGAAGTGATAATTATAGACAATTTATCTAACAGTAAAATAGAAGTTTTAGATAATATAAAGGAAATAACAAATATAAAACCTAAGTATTATCAGTTAGATTTACGTGTTAAAAATGATGTTAAGTTCTTGTTTGATGAAAATACAATTAATGGAATTATACATTTTGCAGCATTCAAAGCTGTAGGTGAAAGTATTGAAAAACCATTAGATTATTATGAAAATAATATAAATAGTTTAATATATTTATTACAAGAAATGCGTGATAGAAATATAGATAATTTTATATTTAGTTCATCGTGTACCGTATATGGTCAAGCAGATAAATTACCTATAACAGAAAAAGCACCTATAAAAAAAGCAGCATCTACTTACGGAAATACAAAACAAGTAGGGGAAGAAATAATAGAAGAAAGTTGTAAAGCGTATGATATAAATGCAATTGCTCTTCGTTATTTTAATCCAATTGGAGCTCATCAAAGTATAAAAATAGGGGAGTTACCTATAGGAGTTCCTCAGAATTTAATACCTTATATAACACAAACAGCCATAGGAATTAGAGAGCAATTATTAGTGTTTGGAGATGATTATGATACGGTTGATGGAACTGCCGTTCGTGATTATATTCATGTTGTTGATTTAGCTAAAGCGCATGTAAAAGCAGTAGAAAGATTATTAGATAAAAAAAATAATCAGAATTTTGAAACTTTTAATATCGGTACAGGTAAAGGAAGTTCGGTGATGAAAATTATTAAAACTTTTGAAAAAGTATCAGGAAAACCATTAAATTACAAAATTGTTGAAAGACGTTTGGGAGATATTACTGCAGCTTATGCTAATACAAAAAATGCAAATGAAATTTTAGATTGGAAGAGTGAAAAAACATTAGAAGAAGGGTTGTTATCCGCATGGAAATGGCAAGAAAAACAATAATATAAAAAAGCGTATATCTAAAAATATACGCTTTTTAGATATACGCTTTTTTTGAACTCTTTATTTAAGTCTGGTTAAACTTAAATCTTTGTTATATTTTACCATAAACAATCCTTTATTACTAGTGCTTCCAAACATTTTTTTATGATAATCAAATTTGTTTTCCAAACGAAGTGAAACACCTTCTTTAAAAGTATTTGTTAAGGCTTTTCCTGAAGCTAATCTCATTAAAACATCATAAGTAATATCAAAACCTTTAATGGCGTAATCCGAAGGAATTGTATTGTTTTTTTTGTAATACTTCTTATTGAAAATAGTTACATCTTTTGAAGAATCATCAGCATAAGAATCAGATACATAGGTGAAATTAACACTCGCTAATTTATTGTTTTCTAATTTTTCGTAAGCATTATGTTTTTCTATGGCAAAAACTTGTAACTTTATATTATCAGGAACTCCAATCATGCTATTTAAAACATCGGCAATAGCAACATTATCATCAGAAGTGATAAGTACCCAATTACGTTTTTTTGAGGTCATTTTACGTGTAAATAATGCTCTCTTTATATAACCTTTTGTCGGTTTTAAAACATGAATATTTGTAATAGAATCATGTGTTTTTAATTGTGAAACTATTTTATTGATTTTGCTATTTGAGGCTGTTTTTCCATCACCTACCACAAAAATTTGTTCTCCATTATACGTTTCTTTCAAATAAGAGATTAAATAATCCGTATAACTATTTTTATCGGGAGCTGTTTTAACAAGTTTTGAACCTGAAAATTTATCCTGATTACTAGAAAAATGAGGGAAAATTACTGGAGACTTTACTTTACTAGCAACAATTTCTGCTTTATCAGAATAAAAAGGACCGATAACAACATCGGTATTTTCTAAGCTATTTTTAGCTAAAATTGATGCAATATTCTTGCCTCTATTTCCAGTATCAAAAAGGTTTAGATTTACAGTAATATGTTGTTTTTTTATAGAATCGACAGCCATTTCAGCTCCTAAATAAAAATCAGTAACCATATTGGCTAATTTTGCCGAACTATTTTTTTCTTGACTAAAGATATCAACAGCCGTCATATTACTATACTCTTTTGCTCTAAAAGGAAGTAAAATAGCTAGATTAATGGCGATATCTTCTTTAATATTATCTTTATAAAAAGCGTAATTATCGCTTGAGTTTACCGCTTCAATTGGTTTTATTTTTAATAATTGACCAGTTGATAATTCATTGTTTTTTAAGGCTGGATATTCAGGATTTAATTGAATTAAAGCATCCTTAGAAATATTATAAAAACGTGTTAAACTGTATACCGTTTCTTTAGTTTTAACGGTATGTGTTAAAAAGTTTTTAAGAATTGTTTCTTTATCAACAGCGATTGTTTTTGCAATTGGTTTTACCTTTAAAATCTGACCAATACTTATTGTATTGTTGCTGATTTCAGGAAAATCAGGATTCCATTTAATTAAATCATCCTTAGATATATTATATTTTTTGGTGATTCTATAAACAGTTTCACTAGCCTTTACGGTATGTGTTTGGTATTCATATACTGTTTGTTGATAAACTAATTTACTTGTATCGGGTGTTTCTGTTACTTTTTCTTTTAACGGATTTACCTGTTTTTCATTCGTATCTGTACTAACTTTTTGCGCATCGGTATTCTTACTATTTTTAGTAGAAGAAGAAATTACTTTTTTAGTTTCCGTATTCGGAATTACGATTACTGTATTGGCAGTTGGTTTTCTATCAACATCAGGATTTAAACGTAATAAATCTCTGGTTTTCATGTTCAATCGTTTGGCAATGTCTCGCATTGTTTCTCCCTTTTGAACTTTATAAGACACGTATCTTTTCTGCTGACCACAGGAAATGGTAAAGGTTAAAATACAAATTAAAAGTAAAAATTGTAATTTCTTCATCTAGTTTTTTGTTATAAGAATTTTATTCCCATTCAATTGTTGCAGGTGGTTTCGAGCTGATATCGTACACAACTCTGTTAACACCTTTTACATTATTTATTATCTTGTTTGATGTTTTTTGTAAAAACTCGTATGGTAAATTTACCCAATCTGCGGTCATACCATCGGTACTTTCTACGGCACGTAAGGCAACCACTTTTTCATATGTTCTTTCATCTCCCATAACTCCAACAGAGTTTACAGGTAATAAAATTGCGCCAGCTTGCCATACTTTGTCATATAATCCATCTTCTTTTAATCCGTTGATAAAAACAGCATCAACTTCTTGTAAGATACGTACTTTTTCTTTAGTGATATCACCTAAGATACGAATTGCTAATCCAGGACCTGGAAAAGGATGACGTCCTAATAAATCTTTATCAATTCCCATAGAAGCACCTACACGGCGAACTTCATCTTTAAAAATCATTCGTAATGGCTCTACGATTTTTAGTTTCATAAAATCAGGCAAACCACCTACATTATGATGACTTTTAATAGTTGCCGATGGTCCTCCATTTACAGAAACAGATTCAATAACATCAGGATAAATAGTTCCTTGTGCTAACCATTTTGCGTTTTCAATCTGATTTGCTTCAGCATCAAAAACATCAATAAAAGCTTTACCGATAGCCTTACGTTTTTCTTCAGGATCACTTAATCCAGCCAGTTCGCTTAAAAAACGTTCCGAAGCATCTACGCCTTTTACGTTTAAGCCCATACCTTCGTATTGTTTTAATACATCGGTATATTCATTTTTACGTAATAGTCCATTATTTACAAAAATACAGTGTAAATTATCGCCAATTGCTTTGTGTAATAATACAGCGGCTACGGTAGAATCTACTCCTCCAGACAATCCTAAAACTACTTTGTCGTTACCTACTTTTGCTTTAATATCGGCTACTGTTTCATCAACAAATGAATCAGGAGTCCAAGTTTGGGCTACATCAGCGATGTCAACTAAAAAGTTTTGTAACAATTGTTTTCCATCTGTAGAATGATATACTTCTGGGTGAAATTGAATCGCATACGTTGATTCTCCTTCAATTTTATAGGCTGCATTTTCTACATCAGTAGTGCTGGCTAATAAAACTCCGTTAGTTGGCAAATTTTTAATAGTGTCTGAATGGCTCATCCAAACTTGGCTTCCTGTTGAAATTCCTTTAAAGAACGTTTCACCATTTTTTACAAAAGATAAATTAGCTCTACCATATTCTCTGGTGTTTGAAGGTGCTACTAATCCACCAGAAAAGTGGGCTAAATATTGCGCTCCATAACAAACAGCTAATACAGGTTTTTTGCCTCTAATTTCTGATAAATCAGGATGTAAGACTCCTTCTGCACGAACAGAATTCGGGCTACCAGAAAGTATTACGGCTTTAAAATCGTTTAAGTTTGTAGGAATTTTGTTATACGGATGAATTTCACAGTATATGTTTAATTCTCTAACACGGCGTGCAATAAGTTGTGTGTATTGCGATCCGAAATCTAAAATAAGTACGTTGTGTTGTTGCATACGCAAAAATAGTACTTAGATTTTAGATTTTAAGTATTTGATTTTAGATTTTTTTCAAGTTTTTTAAATTTTAAGTTTTCTCATTTAATAACGATACACAATAGCGTTTATATTCATTCCCGAACCTACCGATGCTAACATAATAACATCACCTTTTTTTACTTCTTGATGTTCGATATTTCCTTTTAAAACTAAATCTAAGAGTGTTGGTACGGTTGCTACAGAGCTATTTCCTAAGGTACGGATACTCATTGGCATTATTTTTTCGGGCACTGGTTTTTTATACAATCGATAAAAACGCTTGATAATTGCTTCATCCATTTTTTCATTTGCTTGATGGATAAATATTTTTTTAACCTCGTCAATTTCAATACCACTTTTATCTAAAGCTGTTTTCATGGCTATTGGCACATTGGTAAGAGCGAATTCATAAATTTTACGTCCGTGCATTTTTATGTAGTGGATATCTTTTTCAGAAGTGTTTAAATTTTTATTAAAAGATTTTCCAAAGAATAAAAAATAGGCTTCTTCTTTGGTAAAACTTTGGGTAGCGTGGCTTAAAATTCCGCTAGTAGTATTTTCTTTTTCCTCTAAAATACAGGCACCTGCACCATCGCTATAAATCATGGAATCTCTGTCGTGCGCGTCAATAACTCTTGATAATGTTTCACTTCCGATAACCAAACATTTTTTGGCAATTCCCGCTTTAATAAAGGCTTGTGCTTGGATAACACCTTGTACCCATCCAGGACATCCGAATAAAATATCGTACGCAACACAATTTGGGTTTTCTATTTTTAGCAAGTGTTTTACACGACTTGCCAAACTCGGTAGCATATCACTTTGAATGGTATCTTTTTTTATATCGCCAAAATTATGAGCAACGATAATATAATCTAATTCTTCTGGATTTATATTGGCATCTTCAATGGCTTTTTTAGCGGCAAAATAGCCTAAATCAGAGGAAGAATACTCATTTTTAGCATAACGGCGTTGTTCAATTCCTGTTATTGATTTGAATTTTTCAATAATAATGTCATTGGTATTATCAAAAGAAGAACCATCAGCATTCAAAAATAAATTTTCTGAAAACTGACTGTTTTCCTTTTTTATCGAAGGAATAAATGATCCTGTTCCTGTAATTACTGCTGATGTCATTTTGATTATTTTGGTTGTTTTTTTCGTACTCTTTTTATAAAGAGATACAAGTAAAGCATTTTAAATTAGAAAAACACTTTAATTAGTTTCCTATTTTTTATAATTATAGATTTCTTAAAAAAGAGGCTTTTAATTGTTAATTTTCAAAAAAAAAGGTTCTTTTTTAAGCGTGTTGTTATTCTTAAATTTTTTCTTGATATTCAAATATTGTAGGTCGGTAAAATTACAAATATTCGCTATCAAAAGAAAATGGAAGCAACGAAAGTAGCGATGTTGTTTTTACAATTTTACCAATTTCGCCCATAAATAACACTTCTATCGGTTCTTTTTGATTAATTTCATATTCTGATAGCGTTTGTCTGCAAGCGCCACAAGGCCCGATTGGTTTATTTACAATTGCATTTTCAGAAGCGGCAGTAATGGCAAGTTTTTTAATTTTTATCCCAGGAAATTCCGAACCAACTTTCCAAACAGCGACTCTTTCGGCACACATTCCAGAAGGATACGCCGCATTTTCTTGATTATTTCCTGATACTATTTGTCCGTTTTCTAGTAAAAAAGAAGCTCCAACTTTAAATTTAGAATACGGAGCATAGGCATTTGCTCTTGCCAAAATTGCAGTATTCATTAAGTTTTTATCTTCTTCGGATAATTCAGGTAGGCTATTATAAACGGTAACTGAAGTTTTGATTTCTATTTTTTCCATAAATACATAAACATAAATAATTGAAACAATATTTTTAATTATCAGACTAAAAAAGCAACCTATATAATATAGACTGCTTTTTTTATGTAATATAAAATAATATTTGAACTAAAATTAGTTAATTTGATTAAAAAGTACGTTTAATAATCATCATAAATTTCACCTAAATCAAACGACAATGAAAAACGTAAAGTACTTTCTAAAGGATTATTAATTTCTGATGTATTAATTAAATACGATAAATCTAACGTAAAAGCTTTGGCGGTAAAACCTGTTCCTAAACTTAAAAATTGACGTTGTCCTTTTTCTTTATTTTCGTGAAAATAACCTCCTCTAAGTGCAAATGAATTTTTGTATAAATATTCTGCTCCTAATGCCCATGTTGTTTCTTGTAGTTCTTCGCTAAAATCTCTATCACCTAAAGAAGTGAACATTCCTTCAAACCAACCTCTAGTAGATACGCCACTACTTGAAGGAACTAATAATTTGGTAAATTCTAAGTTTAATCCTACAATATTATTGCTATTCAAAATAAAATCGAAACCACCTCCTAATTTAGCATTCGTAGGTATAAAATGTTCTTGTCCAGGTGTGTATTCAACTTTAGGACCGATGTTTGCGATGTTAAAACCTAAACGGTAACGACCATTAAAATTTCCGTAATTTCTTTCTGTTGATTGATAATATCCTGATACATCTACGCCAAATGAATTTACAGCATCAATATCACTATTACTAGAATCTAAATTTGAATTAATATATTTTAAGCCAATACCCATCGAAAATTTTTCACTTAATTTCATCGAATAAATCCCTGAAATAGCAAATTCACTTGGGTTTTTATAACCTAAATCTACTATTTTTCCGTTATTTATTTCGTTTAGTGGTATTTCACCAAGAGAAAAATACTTAACATCAACTCCCCAAGCAGCAGTTTCTTTAAATCGATTTACGTACGAAAAATTTCCAACAAAAACATCGTTCGTTAATTCTCGTAACCAAGGCGTATAATTTAAACCGATGCTTATTTTATTTTTATTAAAAGCTGTTTTCGCAGGGTTATGAAAAATAGAAAAAGCATCCGCAGAGGTTGCAACTCCTACATCTCCCATACCACCAGCACGAGCATCAGATGAAATTAATAAAAAGGGAGTCGCCGTTGTAATCTGTGAATTTTGTGCTTTTACTTGAAGGGCAAAAAAAGTGAAAAACAAAAAAAATGATAATTTTTTCATGTGAAGTTTGGTTGTTTAGTTTAGCAAATATATGGTATTCTTAAAAAAAAGTTAAAAATTTTTGATTTATTCTCCACAATCAAACGGCTATAAAAATGAATTATTATATAATGTTATTGTTTTTTAACTATTTTTACATAAAAATTATGTATTTTTAGCTAGATTACGTTTATTTACGAAGCCTTAATTATAAAATAATACATATTAATGTGAAATATTTAATCTTTTTCTTAATTTCGTAGTACTAAATATAAAACAAAGTCGTTTTATAATTACGCTAGTGTAAACCCATTATACATCAATTTATAAATAAATTAGTTGTAAGGAATTAGAAATATTGTAAATTGCACCAGCCTTAAAATAGTTAAAAATACATGAAAAGTACGTTAAAATTATTTAGTTTATTGGTTATCGCTACTTTGTTTATTACTTCTTGTAAAAGCAACGGTGGTGGTTCAAGTAAATCTTCACTAACAGGTTGGAACTTTAATGACCCTGATTACGGGAGTTATATAAAAGGAGAAGATAAAGAAGGTAAAGATGTACCCCCAGGAATGACTCACATTGAAGGAGGAAGTTTCACAATGGGATTAGTGCAAGATGATGTTATGTTCGACTGGAATACAACGCCTAAAAAAATGCACGTTCGTTCTTTTTATATGGATGAAACAGAAGTTACAAATGCAGAATATGGTTTATTCATGCAATATACGAAAGATGTTTTCCCTCCAGAAGAACCTCAATTTAAAAATATTTATCAATCCGTTTTACCAGATACGTTAGTTTGGAGAAAAGGATTAGGAAACACGAATTTATTATCTGAAAGTTATTTAAGACACCCTTCGTATGCAGAATATCCTGTTGTTGGTGTGAGTTGGTTACAGGCTAATAAATACTGTAAATGGCGTACCAATGCGGTAAACTTAAAAATATTAATGGATAAAGGTGTTATCAAAAATATTTTTAAAGAAGATTCATTAAGTTTTAGAGGTAAAAATAACTTTGATACTGATACGTATTTAACCAATCCGTATGCGTTGTTTGATGGAGATTCTACAATTTATAAAAAAGGACTTCCTGTACCAAGAAAAAAAGGAGCTCCTAAACCTGATAAAGATAAATTTTCAGGAAGACAAGTTACTTCTTCAGATGGTATTTTAGCACAAAAATTTAGACTTCCAACAGAAGTAGAGTGGGAATATGCTGCAAAAGCAATTTTTGAAAATCGTGAGTATAACAATATCCGTGGAAGAAAAAAATATGCCTGGAACGGTAAATATACCCGTGATAGAGATAAAAGAAGAAGAGGAGATCAGTTAGGAAACTTTAAACAAGGAAAAGGAGATTATAGTGGTATTGCAGGTTGGAGTAGTGATGGATCAGATATTCCAAATGCTGTAGCAAGTTATCCTCCAAATGCTTTTGGGTTATTTGATATGTCAGGTAACGTAGCTGAATGGGTACAAGATGTATACCGTCCTATTATTGATTCTGAAGCAAATGATTTCAACTATTTTAGAGGAAATATTTTTACAAAAAAATTAATCGACCAAAATGGTAAAGTTGTTATTGTTGGTGATGAAATAGGCGAAATAGAATACGATACCCTTGAAAATGGAAGAATCGTACCGAAAGAATTACCAGGTAGTGTTAAGTTTATTCCTATTACAAAGGAAGATACCTACATGAGAAGAAACTATAATTTAGCAAATAATTCAAGTTTAGGAGATGGAGATCAAGCATCTTCAAAAGATTATGAACTAGATAAGGAACAATTAGGTGAAATGTCTAGAATGTATAATTCACCTGAAAAACCAGAAGCAGATAGAGATTCTTTAGGAAATGTAATTAATAACTATAAATACGATTCAAAAACTAGATCAACTTTAGTTAGTGATAAATCTAGAGTTTATAAAGGAGGTGCTTGGGCAGATAGAGAATACTGGTTAGATCCTGCACAAAGAAGATATTTCCCCGAATATATGGCTACTAATTTTATCGGATTTAGATGTGCTACTGATAAAATGGGACCAATGATGTTGAACAAGCGTAAGAGACCAACGCCAAAATTTTCAACTAAATCAAGATAAATAAATATAGAAAATTAAATTTTTATACAAAAAACCTCATTGAACTTTCAATGAGGTTTTTTATTTTTACATTATGAAGATAGCCGATTTATATACCTTATATATTCAACATGGTTTCGTTGATACAGATACTCGAAATATTAGAGAAAATACCTTGTTTTTTGCCTTAAAAGGAGCTAATTTCAATGGAAATAAGTTTGCTGAACAGGCATTAAAAAAAGGAGCTAAATTTGCTATTATTGATGAGATAGCATTTAAAACCTCTGATAAAACTATTTTAGTGGAAGATGTATTAAAAACACTACAAGATTTGGCAAGCTATCATCGAAAAAAGTTAGGAATACCTATTATAGCGATAACAGGTAGCAATGGAAAAACAACAACCAAAGAGTTAATTAATACTGTATTATCATCAAAATATAACACGATTGCCACTCGAGGGAATTTAAATAATCATATTGGAGTTCCTTTAACCTTACTTTCCATGACAAACCAAACCGAAATAGGAATTGTTGAAATGGGAGCAAATCATCCTAAAGAAATCGCTTTTTTAACTGAAATAACAACGCCAGATTTTGGATATATCACTAATTTTGGAAGCGCACATTTAGAAGGTTTTGGATCTTTAGAAGGTGTTGTAAAAGCAAAATCAGAACTATATGATTTTCTTATCAAAAACAATAAAAATGTTTTTGTAAATCCAAAAGATGCTATTCAGATAGAAAAAACTAAAAATGCAAATACTGTTTTGTTTGAAAAATCTATTGGTTTTATAACGGCAAATCCTTTTGTGAAATTATCTTTTGCATCATTAGAAATACAAAGTAATTTGATAGGAGCGTATAATTTTTCAAACATATCAGCCGCTATTACGATAGGGGATTATTTTAAGATATCTAAAGAAAAAATTAAAGAAGCTATTGAAAAATATACTTCGTCAAATAATCGTTCACAAGTTATTGAAACTCAAAATAACAGTATTATTTTAGATGCATATAATGCTAACCCAACGAGCATGAAAGTTGCGCTAGAAAGCTTTAATAACTTGAAAGAAAAACAAAAAATAGTTATTTTAGGCGATATGTTTGAGTTAGGAAATTATAGTAAAACAGCTCATCAAGCTATTGTTGATTTAACGCTTAGTTTTAATTTTGATAAGGCGTTCTTTGTAGGTGAAAACTTTAATCAGACCGAAATAAGGTGTCAAATAAAAAATGAAAAAAAGTATCAAAAAATTATAAGTTTTGAAGTATTAAAAGAATATTTACAAAAAAATCCTATAAAAGAAAGTACTATTTTGATAAAAGGATCAAGAGGAATGGCATTGGAAAGAATTGTTAAATATTGTTAATTTTAATCCTTAAAAACAGAAAAAAACATTCCGATAATTTAGCTTTTTAACTAAAATATCGGAATGTTTTTTTTTATTATAATCAGTAAAAATAATAATTTTTGAAATTAAATAACTTTAGTATCTAACTCTTCATAAATAGAATTTTTAGATTTATATTCAGGAACAATTTCTTTTATCAATTGTACTGTTTTCTGATTATCATGATTCTTATTCGTTATACATAAATTAGAAATCCGATCACTAATAAAAATAGTATTTATTTTTTGGTTTTTAGCAATCATTATTTTTTCATGATAGGTAGGCGCTGTATTTTCACCATCAGCTAAAAGCTCTTCGTACAGTTTTTCGCCAGGGCGTAATCCTGTTATTTTGATATCAATATCTTCTGGAAATTTTAATCCCGATAAATGAATCATTCTTTTGGCTATTTCATATATTTTTACAGATTTCCCCATGTCGAAAATATAAATTTCACCACCATTCCCCATAGTTCCTGCTTCTAAAACCAAGCAACAAGCCTCTGGTATGGTCATAAAATAACGTGTAATATCTTTGTGAGTAACTGTTAAAGGACCGCCATTTTCAATTTGACGTTTAAAAAGAGGAATTACAGAGCCGTTAGAACCTAAAACATTTCCAAATCGTGTAATGGTAAATTTAGTATGATGACTTGTATCATTACTTAAACAACTGATGTACATTTCGGCAACTCTTTTGGTTGCTCCCATTACATTTGTAGGATTTACTGCCTTATCCGTAGAAACCATAACAAAACGTTCTACTTGGTGTTTTATGGATAAATCGGCAATATTTTTAGTTCCTGCAATGTTTATTTTAACAGCTTCATAAGGAGTCATTTCCATTAAAGGAACGTGTTTATAAGCTGCTGCATGAAACACTTTCTGTGGTTTATATTGTTCAAAAATTTTAGACATTCTTGTTTCATCTCTAACGTCTGCAACGATAGAAGTGATGTTTTGTCTGCCTTTTTGAATAAGTTCTTGTTGAAGATCGTATAGAGCAGATTCGGCTTGATCAATTAGTACTAAATGTTTATGCTGGTAAGCACTTAATTGTCTTGAAATTTCGGATCCTATTGAACCAGCCGCTCCTGTTACTAAAATGACCTTATTATTTACGTCTTTTTTAACAATCGGATTTTCAATAGAAATAGGTTTTCTGTTTAGTAAATCTTCTATTTTTACCGTTTTAATTTGATTTGCTTCTAAATCGCCATCAATCCATTTTGAAATAGGTGGGACAATTTTAACTTTTACGCCTAAATCAAATAAAGTATCTGTAAGATAAAGTAGTTTTTCAGATTTTATATTTTGAATAGAAATAATAACTTCATCAATCTGTTTATTTTCTATAAATTCTTTGTTGATAACTTTACGATTGTAAATATTAACCTGATTAATCTTTTTTCCTGCCTTTTTTTCATTATCATCAATAAAGCCAATAATTTTATAACTGTATTTTGTTTCTCTATTTAGAGCATCATAAGTGGCTAACCCTGAATCTCCTGCGCCGTAAATAAGGACATTTGAAGTATTACTTAGTTCAGTAGATATCATTTCAAAAAAAGCTTTAAAAATATATCTACTAATGATTAATGCTAAAATTGAAATCAAATAATGAATAATCAAAATTGATATAGGAATCGTAAAACTAGGAACGATAGCAAATAAATTATTAATTAAAACAATAGAAATTGCGGTTAAAAAAAGTAAACTAACGCCTAAAAAAACATTAAAAGCATCTCTTGTTCCTGTATGCCTGACAATACCTCGGTAGGAGCCCACGATAAGAAAACTTATAAGTGCTATACATGCGATAAAAGGAATTTGATAATATAAATGATTAAGATCAAAATTCAAACTAGCATTAAAACGTACGGAGTACGCTAGTATGAAGGAAATACAGACTAAAATGATGTCAATACTTAAAACAATCCACCTAGAGGCGTATCGTTCAAAAAACTTTAAAGCAATTTTTTTTGGCATTATATGTTTATTAAATGTTAAAAATACAAAATAAAACTTAAATTTTAGCCATTTGTTTCTTCATCATTTGTATTTGTTCTTTTAACATGCCATGTTTGTCTAGTTTTTTAGCTTCATTCATTAGAATTGTTGCCTCTCTTTTTCTACGTTTAGTCATGGCAATTCCTGCTAATTGTAATTTTGCCATCGCTAAATCATGATCCATTGCTAAGCCTAATTTAACAGCTTTTTTTAAGAATTTTTCAGCCTGTGTTATGTTTGTTTGACTTAACATAATTCCTTGCAGATAATTAAAATATCCTTCTTGTTTTTGAATTAATGCTGTTGATGGATTTTTAATATAAGCTAACCATTTTTTAGTTCCTTCAAAATTTTGCTTACGTAATTGCATAAATGCAAGTAAAATAAATTCATTTTTGAAATAGAAAAACACGAAAATTCCTGCTAATAAAAGAATCGAAATTCCATTCATTATATGAACTTGAGCAAATTCATAAATCGCCCATAAACTTATTACACCTGCGATAATTAATTTTATATTTTTATTAAACATTTTTAGTTTTTATTGATTCTTAAATTTATTTTTATTTGCGAAAATACATTTTTCTATTAAAATAATTGTTGCTTTATTTCTGATAAAATTTTTTATATTTAAACCAAGCTAGCGTTCCTATTATTATAACAAAAGCGACTGAATAATAGATAGAAGTAGGTGTAATTACTTTATCACCACTTGCGTAAGAATGTAGTCCTGATAAGTAAAAATTCACGCCAAAATAGGTCATCATAATAGATGCAAAAGCGATTATTGACCACAAGTTGAAAGTATATCTTCCTCTTAATCCAGGAATTAAACGCATGTGTAATACAAAAGAATAAATCATAATTGATATTAATGCCCAGGTTTCTTTCGGATCCCAACCCCAATAACGTCCCCAACTTTCATTGGCCCACATTCCACCTAAAAAGTTTCCGATTACCAACATAATTAACCCAACAGTTATTGCCATTTCGTTAATTACGGTGAGTTCTTTTAGGTGAATATCCATTTTCTTTTTATTCTTTTCGTTGGTGAAAATGATTAAAAATAATGAGAAAATTCCTAATATCATTCCCAAAGCAAAAGGACCGTAACTCGCAACAATAATTGATACGTGTACATATAGCCACCAAGAGTTTAATACAGGAACTAAGTTTGCAATTTGCGGATCTAACCAATTTTGATGTGCAAAAAATAAAATAATAGCGGTTAAAAATGTGGTTGCAGCAATGGTTAAGGATGATTTTTTTCCTAATAGTAAGCCAAATAACATCGTGGCTAAACCAACGAATATAATAGATTCGTAAGCGTTACTCCAAGGAGCATTTCCACTTATTTGCCATCGTGCGACTAGTCCTAAAATATGAGCAATAAACAATAGGATAACCACACCGATTAATGTTTTTACTACATAATTGATCCAAGGTTTGTTATTAAATATTTGAAAAAACACAAAAACAATCATTAAAAGACTTATAAAACCGTAGTATTTAGATAGTTTAACAAAAATATTGGTTTTGTTGTAAGCGATTTCTAGTTTTATTTTATTTTCAGAAGGAATAACTTCTGCACCAAATTTTCGTTGAAATTTTTTAATTCCGTCTAAAATTTTATTGCTTTCGGTATAATTTCCTGTTTTTTTAGCTTCTTGTAATAGTTGAAAATATACAGGTAATGATTGTCTTACAAAAACAGAATCGGTTCCTTTAAAGTTTGCTTGTGAAGTTTCAGGTTGCGATACCCATTTATGTTGTTCATCATTAGGTATTGGGAAAATTCGTAAAATTCCGCCACCTAATGCTTGTGAGAGTAGCCAAACACGGTGTTCTATTTTTATAATATCTTTTTCAAATTTATTTTGAATTTGTTTTTTTTGAGCTTCAATAACGAGATTACTAATTTTAGAGCTTCCATTTTTATCATAAAAATCGATAAAACGGGCATATTCTGCTTCTTTTTCAACGCCTAAAATTTCACGAATTTTGGTATTTCCTTTCTCCAGATATACAAATGGAACATTCAACCAAAACATTGGAGATTCCGTGATTGACACTAAAATTTGACTTGGTGTTAAGTCTTTAAAACTATCGGTATGCGCTACTTTTCGAACTAATTCTGAGGCAAAAGTATGTGCGGGTTTCATACGTCCGCCTGTATCTTGTATTACTAATTCGCTAAATAAATCGGCATGTTGTTGGTTTACGACTGATTTTTTTAAAACGCTTTCAATTTCTTTTTCTGATAATTTTTGAGGTTGTTGATGTTGTTGTTTTTGATGTTGAGAGAAGCTTAAAAAAGTAGTTGCTAACAATAAGATAGTAAGCGTTGCTTTTTTGGTTCTAATTTTCACTAATGATTTTTTCAGGTGATCAAAACGGGTATTTTTAACAAATAAGGATGCGATTAATCCAAAAAACAATAAGAAATAACCGATATAGGTAACTAACGTTCCGATATAATCATGATTTACAGAAAGGTGTGTTTGTTCTTTATCTCCTTCAATTTTATAACTAGATTGAAATAATTTATAGCCTTTATAATCTAAAATATTATTCATAAAAATTCGATAATCAAATGTTTCTTCTTTGTCGATAACGGTTACTTCACTTGCGAAAGAAGCTGCATTTTCTGAACCTGGATATTTTTGTAATTGAAAGTCATTTAATTTCACACTAAAAGGCGTTGTGCGTTGTTTTGCTCCGTACCAAGCTCTAAAATTCAAATTATCGATACTAAATTGTTCTTTTCCAGCAACATTGAAATTACCTCCAGTTAATTTTACACGTTCTGTTTTATCATTAAAAGTAACATCAAAAACGACCATATCAAATTTTTGGTCATTTTTTTCACCTCTAAGGATTTTCATTTCTCCTTTAACGGGAGGCACTGGAACTACAAATGGAAGTCCTGCAACTTGATATAATGAACGAAGATTAAAGTTTTGAATGGTGTCTTTTTTGACCAATCCTTTTTCTTGAGTTGCCATTATTTGATAATTCCCTGCTGTTTTAGTTTGTATTTTCAGGGTATCATTTTGGCTGAAGATATTAATATTCGCGCCATTATTTTTATCATTATTTGGGGCATTAAATCCGACTAAAATATTATGAATATTTTGAATCGTACCGCTTTTAAGATAATGTTCGTGTCTGCTTCCGCTTGAACTTTCTATTAATTTAAGATGTTCAACACCATTTTCATTTTCGATTAATTTTTCTTCTGCCCACGGAATATACTCAACTAATTTAAAGTTTATTTCATGATTTTCGCCATCTTTTTTTGGTTGAAAATACTCGGTAAAATTGGCAGTATTATTTCCTAAAGCTGATAATAATAATGTATTATTTGTTTCTTTTTGAAATTCGTTATTATCAATAATTACGTTTAAATAATTAATATCGGATAAAAAAGTATTGGTTGTTTCCCCTTCATCGATAATCATTAAACCTTCATAACTGATATAGCGTGTAATTCCTGCACCGATTAAAATCAGTAAAAAAGAAATGTGAAATAGTAATACCGACCATTTTTCTTTTTTGTACAAGCGATATCTGAAGATATTTCCAAAGAAATTAATCACAAAAAATACTTGAATTAATTCAAACCACCAAGCATTGTATACTAAGGCTTTTGAAGTTTGTGTTCCAAAATCATTTTCTATGAATGTTGCAACTCCCATTGCTATTGCGAAAACGAAGAATAATACGGCTGTTAAGCGGGTAGAGTAAAGAATATCTAAGACTTTTTTCATCTGTAAATTGGCTAATGATTGGCTAAGTATAAAACTCTGCGAATTTACGGATTAAAGTTTTAAAAGGTTACTGTTTTCATCATTTTTAAATGTAATGAAATGTTAAAGTAGCAAGTTTTAAACGCCTATTTTTTCGCCCATTTTCACAAAAGTTTCTATATGATTTTTGGTATTTTTAAGGATATCGGCATCTATTTTGAGTTTATTTTTATCAATAATTAAAACAATTGTTGAGCCACCGAAGGCAAAATAGCCCATTTCGTCGCCTTTTTTTACGGGTTGTTCTTTTTGATAGGTGCTAATAATCGTTCCGACCATGGTAGCGCCAACAGGAGCTACAATAATATCTCCTTTTTCTTGGGATGATAAAATGCAATATTCTCGTTTATTTTCACAAAAAACTTTGGTAAAATTCGATGCCAATGCGTAGGGAGAAACGGAGAAATAACTACCTTTAATTTTGGTCATTTTCGACGGTATTCCTTTAAACGGAAAATGATAGCGATGATAATCATTCGGAGCTAATCGTAAAATAATTAAGGAAGAATTTTCATGTTTTTCGGCTAATATATCATCGGCTAAAAATTCTTTTAGGGTAAATTTTCGTCCTTTTACAAAGAAATTATTGATATCGGCAATATTTTCAAAAGCTAACATTTTTCCATCACCAGGGGAAACGAATCCGTTTTCAATAGGGCGTGCGCCACGTTTTAATTTTCTGTAGAAAAAATCATTAAAAGAGGTATATTTTTCTATTGATTTTTCGGCTTCATTCATATTGATGTCTAATTCTTTTACAAAATCATCAATTTTAGTAACAGAATTTGGTTTGTCCATTAATTTGCCATAATAAGCGGATAAAAATTTACGTTTCACGATCGGTAAAAGTGCCATTTTACCAAACGGATTATGATATAATAATTTCAAAAAACCTTCACCAGGTGGTGTTTCGGTGATTAAGTTTCCAGATTTTCTATCGATAAATTGTATTTTCATAGTTTCGGCTTATTTTTGGGCTTATTTTTTGACTTTATTAATGCCTCCGAGTTCTTGAATTTCGGTAATTAATTTCCATGCTTTATGGGCGATATCTTCTGTTAATTTTTCTAAATGATAACTTCCAGCCCAAGGGTCAATTGTTTTGGTGATATGGGTTTCTTCTTGTAAAAAAAGTTGTGTGTTTCGAGCAATTCGTGCTGAAAAATCATTTGGTAAAGCCGTTGTTTGATCGAATGAATGTGTGTGTAAACTTTGCGTACCTCCAAAAGCAGTAGCCATTGCTTGAATAGTGGTTCGAGTGATGTTATTAAAAGGCTGGTCATCAATCAAAGAAAAATTTGAAGTATTTTTTGTTTCACAATGTAGGTTTAAAATCGATGATTTTGCATCTTTCGGGTTGAATTGTTGTACAATTTTCGCCCATAACATTCTAGCGGTTCTTATTTTTGCAATTTCTTCAAAATGATTCATGCCAACTTCAAAAGAGAAGGTTATTTTTGGAGCAATAGCATCAATATTGATGCCTTTTTTCACGTTTTTTTGTAGCTGTTCTAACCCTTCGGATAAAGCGTAAGCGATTTCAATTTCAGGAGTTTTTAGGGCTTCTTTTTGGTTTGAATTCGCTGATTTTTTCAAGCTTTCTTGATGAATTATCCAAGGTTTTTCAAGATACATTGTTGGAGAAGTACCTCGTAAATAAGGAGGTATTCCTGCAATAAAATCCTCATGTTGTTTGTGTGTAACGTCGGATTTTTTAGGTTGTTGTACTTGTATATTTGATACGTCTTTTCTACTCATTTTTATTTTCTACTTACTATTTATAGCTCGTTATTTACTATTTTTTACTTTTCTTTATATTTTTTTGCTGATTTTTTATTCGTTTTCTAAGCGTTTTTGTTCTAATTTTTCAGTGATTCTTTTTTGAATAATAGGTTGAATACGTGTTTTTTCGTGTCTGATTTGTACAAAAGGGAAAAGCGGTATTTTATTTTTCATTCTATTTTTCGGATTTTGTATTGTATTAGAACCTATCAAAACAAGTTTTCCAGCATCAAAATTTTCTTGTTCTTTTGTTGCTGATTCTCTAATTTTTCGTTGAATAATCCCTTGTTTTAATTGTTTTAAAAAACCGCCTCCTTTTTCGATTGTTTTAAAAACGGTCAGGGCATTTTGTACTAATTGTTGGGTAATCGATTCGATATAATACGTGCCATCTGCAAAATTTTGAGCTTCTGCAAAACCACTTTCTTGCTGTAAAATAAGCAATTGATTCCTAGCAATTCGTTGTGTAAATTCGTTAGAATGATTAAAAAAATCATCATAAGAAACATTGCTAATTGTATCGGCACCGCCTAAAATCGCACTCATACATTCCGAAGTTGTACGGACCATATTGATATGATAATCGTACAATGTTTTATTGCGTAAACTTGGTTGTACAAATAGATGTGCTTGTTGATTTTCAACATTATATTCTTTTAAAAGGGCGTTCCATAAAATTCGAAAGGCGCTAAGTTTTGCGATTTCAAAAAAATAATCACTTCCTACCGAAAAATTAAAATGTATTTTATGAGCGATTTCACTTCCAAAATAATTCAAATATTCATTGGCGTGTGCAAGTGCATAGGCGAGTTGTTGGGTGTAATTTGCTCCTGAATTTTGATATATTGAAGTATGAATACAAACGCTATTCTTTATTTTTGATATGATTTTTTCAAATTCTTTAAAATCGTTATTTGTGTTATTGAACCAATTTCCAGTGGCAACTAAATTACCAATAATATCGATATTAAAATAACATTTTTCACTGTTGATAAATGTTGCTAATTCGAGAACAAAATTGGCATCTAAGAATTTAAAATTAAAATAAAGTGTGGTATTTTTTAAGTCAATATCTTTTAAAAGAGTTTTATAGTCGAAGGGTTTTTTGGCTTTAAATTCAATGGCTTTTGCCCCTTTCTTTAACGAATCGATAGCAAAAATACGAGCTTCTTCGATGGCTGTAATGTAAATTGATTGACAAACAGTAAAGCCTTTTTGGGGCATGTTTATTGCTGTATTTGTCTGATCTTCTTTAGTATAAAAAGGTTTAACCGTAATTCCTTGGTCGGTTTTCCAAAGCAGGGTATTGTAATCAGCTCCTTTGAGTGCCACCTGAATTTGTTGTTTCCATTGTGCGGGGCTACTTTTGTTGAATTCGTTAAATAAATAATCGCTCATTATTTTGGAATTGTATCAAATTCTATAATATAAATATCTTCATTTTCTTTTTTCATCAAATATTTTTCACGTGCGTAGCGTTGCAATTCGATAGAATTTTGAAGATTTTGTATTGTTTTTTTATCGGCACTAATTTTCTTTTGATGATAGTCAATCCAAACTTCTAATTTTTCAATTTCTTTATTAAATTCTCGGTGAGTTAGGTAGGAATTTTCATCAAAAAAAAGCATCCATGTAATAAATATGGTTAAAATAATAACATAGGTATTTGTTGCTATTTTAAAGGGTATTTTATTTTTTATTGATTTTAGATTCATCATTATAAACGTTCGCTGATTACGGTTCTAACAATATCAATAGCCACATTATTATGTTTATCGTTGGGGATAATAATATCGGCATAATTTTTTGTAGGTTCAATAAATTGTTGATGCATTGGTTTAAGCGTATTTTGATATCTGCTTAAAACTTCGTCAACATCACGACCTCTTTCTTTAATATCTCTACGAACTCGTCTTATGAGTCGTTCATCGGCATCAGCATGTACAAAAACTTTTATATCACAAAGATTTCTTAGTTTTTCGCTATTAAAAATTAAGATTCCTTCTACAATAACAACTTTTCTTGGATGTGTTTTTACGGTATCTTTAGTTCTATTGTGCGTAACGAATGAATAAATAGGTTGTTCAATAATTTGATTATTTTTCAGCTTATTTAGATGTGTAACGAGCAGTTCAAAATCGATGGCTCTAGGATGGTCGAAATTAATATTGGTTCGTTCTTCATAGCTTAAGTTTTCGGTTTCACTATAGTAAGAATCTTGAGAAATAATACATACTTCATCTTGTGGAAGTTCATTAATTATTTTGTTTACAACAGTAGTTTTACCACTACCGGTTCCGCCAGCGATACCGATTACAAATATATTTTTCATGGAGGCGTGTTTTATTAAGCTAAATAATGAAAGCAAATTTAGGGAAAAAAATTAGGAAAATAAGGGCATAAAAAAAGTGCTAACCGTTAAGTTAGCACTTTTTATTTTATTTTGAGCCGATGGAGGGACTCGAACCCACGACCTGCTGATTACAAATCAGCTGCTCTAGCCAGCTGAGCTACATCGGCTTGTTTGCCCTTAAAAGCGATGCAAATATAGTATCTTTTTAGAAACTGACAAACTTTTTTTTATTTTTTTAGATGATTTTTATGTTATTTTTTCTTCTGATTTGTTAACTCATTGTTTTATATGTGAATACGTGTTTTATTTTTTTTGAAAAAAAATAAAAAAACTTCTAAAAAAAGGAATACGAAAACTAAAAATAACTAAAAGCTAAAAAAGTTCTAGCATTAGGCTAGAACTTTTTTTCAAGAATAAATAGTATCAAGAATAATAAATGATGAGTAAACTATTCAATATAACAATAAACGTAGATTACGTTACATTTATTGTCTTTAAATTTATGCAGTTAAAGGTTTCCCTTTTAATCGTTTTTCAATTCGTTGTTTTACAACAGTTAATCGTTTCATTGCATCCATTAACGCAACATCTTTGGTTTCTTTATATACTTCGTTTATCTCTAGTATTAGAGATTTTACTTCTCTTGAAGCTAATATTCTATCACTAGTAGTAATAAATTTGAATTTTCGGTGTTCAAATTCGTCTGCTTTACTAATTAATTCTGAATTCATAAAATACTTACTTATTTAATTAAATTATCCTTTAAAATTCTAGTTTCGTAATTAATTTTGGTCAAAAAAAGATTAAAAACTAAAATAAAATGGGGGGCAAATATATATTAATCTTTTATTAACTTGTAACAAAACAATACAATTGTTTTATTTATATATAAATTTTCTTTATATAGTTCATTATAGTAAGAACGGCTCTTTTTATTACGCAACTATCGATTTTGTTAAGCTAAATATAAGTATTTTATATTTAAATATAAGATTTATTAGCAGAACTTTAACACATTAGGGTAATTTCATATTAATAATACGGTTAATTAAGTAGGTAATTAAGAGGTAAAGTAGCTTTGAAAGCTAGTTATTCTTGGTTATATTTACTGATAATTTAAGATATTTTAATAAAATAAACAATCAGTTATTAGGTATGAATAGTGGTATAAGAAAAATTTTAGTAATTATTTTTGTAATCGTGTTACAATCTTGTAATAGTCAGCAGAAAAGAAAAGTTTTAGGAAATTCTGATTTTCAAAAAGAACTAAATTCTGAGTTTAAAGACGCGTCAAAATCACCTTTAACCAAAAGAGGTTTGCGAAAATTTAAAGGATTGGATTTTTTCAAAATTGATGATATGTATAAAGTTACGGCAAAAATCGTTAAAACGCCCGATGCTCCGAATTTTCATTTTCCAACGACAAAAGGAACGGTTGTGGTTTACAAAAAATATGGAATTGTTTCGTTTAAAATTGCTGATAAAAATTTTGAACTCGCTATTTATAAGGATATAAAACCGAGTGAAAAATATCAAAATCATTTATTTTTGCCTTTTTTTGATAAAACAAATGGAAAAACAAGTTATGAAGGCGGTCGTTTTATCGATGTTTTAACGACCGATGAAACTCAAAACGGCACTATTTTGATTGATTTTAATGAAGCTTACAATCCGTATTGTGCGTATAGTAATCGGTATTCTTGCCCAATCACACCAAGAGATAATTATTTAGATATCGAAATAAATGCAGGCGTAAAGGCATATAAAAAGTAAAAATACATCGAGAATTGTATCGAGAAATTGAACTTTTTTATGTTGATGAATTTTAAAGTTAAAAAAGCTCTCGATACAATTTCTTTGAAAGAAAAAAATCACTGGAATTTAGCGTTTTTATGATTTTTTACTTCTTGTAATTTTTTAATTATTGTTGATAACAATAGTGTTAGAAATTTCTTTATATATTTTCCAAGACCAAGCGATAAATAAAAATTGAAAAGGAACTCTAATTAACGCTGCCGTATGTGAACCAATCGCAGGAGTTGCTGAAAATACATCCCAAATATGAATAGGTAAAAATAAAAGCATCAAATAAAATATTCCTAAAGCGCCCATTTTTGCATATTTCTTATTCAAAAATAATAATATTCCTAAACCAATTTCTAAAATTCCTGATAGATAAATAATCGTTATCGGAAACGGTAAAAATGAAGGCACAAAAGGCAGGTAAAAAGTTGGTTTTATAAAATGTTGTACACCGCCAAATATCATAAATACTGCTAGAAGTATTTTTAATACATTCCAAAATCGTTGTTTTTTTGTCATCATAATTTGAGTTTTATACTTTTTTATTCCGCAAGATACAAAAAAGAATGATTATTCATTTTCTTTATTAATGTTTTTGAAATCAGCTTTATTTTTTATAAATTTAAGTAAGAATATCGCTCTCAAATAGTTTATTTTTAAAATTGTTTTTAGAGGCTATTTTTTAAATTGAAAAAAATCAATAAAACGAATTAATGAAAAATCAGAAAAATTACGAAAATTTACAAGACACCCTTTCTTTTTTTAATATTGATTGTCATAACTCTTATTATATATCTTCGGGAAAATCAATTTTTAAATTTCCAGAAAATCCATTTCGCATGGATTATTACGCCTTTTGCATTTGCACAGATGGCGAAATTGATTTAGAAATTAATGCCATTAATTATAAAATAAGAAAGGGGAGTGTTTTTTGTTCTGCGCCTTCTACGATTGTCCATTTTTTAAATGCAAGTCCTAATTTTAAAATTCAAACCGTATTTTTTGAAAAGAATTTTTTACTGACCAATATTTCCGATCCGTTTATTATTGAAAAAATGGCGTTGTTTCAACAAAGTTCGTATTCGGTGTTGCATACATCGGAAGAAAATACGCAAAATTTATTGAAAATTATCAATACGATAAAAGAAAAAGAACAGTGTAAAAGTATATTTACCAAACAAATGATTCGTGTTTTAATTTTTAATCTGCTTTTAGAAATTGCCGAAATTATTCAACAGAAAACACCAAATATAATAGCTTGTAAAGATGTAAAAACAACTATTTATCTGCGTTTTAATAAATTGGTACAAGAATGTATTTTAGAAGAGAAATCAGTTGGTTTTTATGCTAGTGAATTGTGTATTTCTAATAAATATTTAATCGAAATTACTAAGAAAAATGTTGGAAAAACACCACATCAAATTATTGAAGAAGCTTTGTTAAAAGAAGCGTTAGTTTTATTAGGAAATCCTGCTTTATCAATTTCTGAAATTGCGTATCAACTTCAATTTAATTCTATTTCGGCTTTTGGGCGATTTTTTAAACGACAAACAACAAGTTCGCCATCTTCATACAGAAATACTAAAAAGTAAGAAACTATAATTTAAGGATACTATTGCTGAATTTTGGGATACAAGTTAATTTAAGGATAGTGGTAACTTTGGATAACAAAGAATTAAACACTCAATTAAATACTATCTGAAATGAAAAAAGACACTTCAAAATTTGACAAAGTATTAAATGTTTCTCCTTTTCTAGGAAAGGTAAATCACACTCCAGATGCGAGTAAAGATGTAGTTCATAATTCAAAAGATATTCCGATGCCTTTTGCTGATTTAACAGGAAATTATCAGCGAAATAAAGGGATTCCTTCAAAATCATTTAAAGATAGCAAAGTTTATATTGTAGGAAGTGGAATTGCAGGATTATCGGCGGCTTATTATTTTATTAGAGACGGACATTTTTCAGGAGAAAACATTGTTTTTTTAGATAAATTATCAGTAGAAGGCGGTTCGCTTGACGGTGCAGGAAATGCTGAAGAGGGTTATATTATCCGAGGTGGACGAGAAATGGAAATGACCTATGAAAATTTATGGGATATTTTTCAAGACATTCCAGCCCTTGAAATGCCCGCTCCTTATAGTGTTTTAGACGAATATCGTTTGTTAAATGACAACGACCCGAATTATTCAAAAGCGCGATTAATTCATAATAAAGGAGAAATTCAAGATTTTAGCAAATTCGGTTTGGATAAAAAAGACCAACTTGCTATTGTAAAATTATTGTTGAAAAAGAAAGAAGAATTAAACGATTTATCGATTGAAGATTATTTTAGTGAATCATTTTTACAAAGTAATTTTTGGTTTTTATGGCGTACCATGTTTGCTTTTGAAAACTGGCATAGTTTATTAGAATGTAAATTATACATGCACCGTTTTTTACATACTCTTGACGGAATGAAAGATTTATCATGCTTAGTTTTCCCGAAATACAATCAATATGATACGTTTGTAAAACCTTTAACCGAGCATTTAAAATCGAAAGGTGTAACCATTCAGTTTGATACGCTTGTAAAAGATTTAGACATCAGAATTAATACCGAAGGCAAAGTTGTACAAGGAATTATCACCGAACAAAACGGTAAAGATGTGGTTATTCCTGTAACAAAAAACGATTACGTAATTGTTACCACAGGTTCTATGACCGAAGATACGTCGTATGGAACGAACACAAAACCAGCGATTGAAACTATTGATAACAGCCAAAGCGGAAAAAGTGACGGTTGGAAATTATGGAAAAATTTAGCTGCGAAATCGTCTGATTTTGGAAAACCTGAAAAGTTTTGTGGAAATATAGAAAAATCGGCTTGGCAATCGGCAACCTTAACGTGTCGCCCTTCCGATTTGACCGAAAAATTTAAAGAATATTGTGTAAACGATCCGTATTCAGGAAAGGCAGCCACAGGAGGAATTGTAACCATTACCGATTCTAATTGGTTGATGAGTTTTACCATTAATCGCCAACCGCATTATCCAACGCAACCCGACGATATTTTAGTGGTTTGGGTGTATGCTTTATATATTGATAAAGAAGGAAATCATGTACAAAAAAGGATGCCTCAATGTACAGGAAATGAAATTTTATCAGAATTATGTTTTCATTTAGGTTTAGAAAATCAACTTGAAAATGTGATAGAAAACACGATTGTTCGCACTGCTTTTATGCCGTATATTACATCAATGTTTTTGCCTAGAGCTACTGGCGATAGACCTCAAATTGTGCCTAACGGATGTAAGAATTTAGGACTTGTCGGACAATTTGTAGAAACGAACAACGATGTTGTTTTCACGGTAGAATCATCAGTAAGAACGGCAAAAACAGCGGTTTATAAATTGATAAATTCAAACAAACAAGTACCAGATATTGCTTCAACTCAATATGATATTCGTCAAATATTAAAAGCGACGAAAGCTTTAAATGATAACAAACCTTTTCCTGGAGAAAGTATTTTAAAACGCGTGTTAAAAAACACTTATTTTGAACATATTTTACCAATTGATGTTGAAGAAGCACCAGAAGAACATCATGAATCTTTTATTGCAGAACAATTTGAAAAATTACAAGATTGGGCAAAAAATCTTTAATATAATTGATACTTAAAAAAGGGGATTTGTTATTTATAAAATCCCTTTTTTAAAAAAATATAGCGTAGAATTTTTAAAAAATACACAAGATGAATTACAAAAATATTACTGTAGCAGGAAGTGGCGTTTTAGGCTATCAAATAGCATTTCAAGCAGCTTTTCATAAATTTAACGTAACCGTTTACGATATTAACGATGAAATGTTAGCAAAGGCAAAAGCTAAATTTCCAAAAATGTGTGAAGCTTTTCAAAGAGATTTAAACGCTTCGGATGCTGATTTGGCTGTTGCTTTTGATAATTTAAAATACAGTTCAAATTTAGTAGATGCCGTAAAAGATGCCGATTTATTAATTGAAGCTGTTCCAGAAAATCCAGCTATTAAAATAGATTTTTATACAAAACTAGCAAAAGTTGCCGTTGAAAAAACGGTATTTGCAACTAATTCCTCTACACTTTTGCCGAGTCAGTTTGCTGAGGTTACAGGGCGTCCTTCTCAATTTTTAGCGCTTCATTTTGCTAATGATATTTGGAGAAATAATACGGCAGAAATTATGGGACATTCAGCAACAAATCCTGAAATATTTAACGATGTGGTAGCTTTTGCAAAAGCAATCGGAATGTTAGCATTACCTTTGCAGAAAGAGCAACCAGGTTATATTTTGAACTCGTTATTAGTGCCTTTTTTAGGTGCGGCTACCGATCTTTTAGTAAAGGAAGTTGCCGAGCCTCAAACTATCGATAAAACTTGGATGAAAGCTACAGGAGCACCCATCGGACCTTTTGCAATTTTAGATATTGTCGGAATTAATACCGTGTATAATATCAATAAAATGGCTTCTGAAAAATCAAAAAACCCTTTGAAAATTAAAACAACCGAATTTTTAAAAGAAAATTTTATCGATACCAATAAATTAGGCGTTTCAACTGGTGAAGGTTTTTATACATATCCGAATCCAGCGTATAAAGAAGATGATTTTTTAAGTTAATATCAAAATAAAATTAAAACACAATTTTCAATGAATACAAATCCAGAAAATCAAAAAGCATATTTCATTGGTGGTGGAATCGGTTCATTAGCAGGAGCTGTTTTTTTAATCAGAGATGGAAAATTGTTAGCAAATAATATTACAATTTTTGAAAGTTTACCGAATTTAGGCGGGAGTATGGACGCTTTTGGAAATCCTGAAAATGGTTACATTATGCGTGGAGCTCGTATGTTAACAATGAATATTTATGAATGTACATGGGCGTTGTTTAAAACAATTCCTTCATTAACGGATCCTAATAAATCGGTATATGAAGAAACACGTGCGTTTAATGAGCGTATAAAATCCGACGCAAAAGCACGGCTTATTGATAAAAATAGAGCAATTATTGATGCTTCAAAATTAGGTTTTTCAATATCCGATAGAATAGAATTACTCAAATTAAGTGAAGCATCCGAAGAAAAATTAGAAAATACGTGCATTTCAGATTGGCTTTCGCCTTCTTTTTTTGAAACTAATTTCTGGTTTATGTGGCGTACTACTTTTGCTTTTTCTCCTTGGCATAGTGCCGTAGAATTTAAACGCTATTTGCATCGATTTATGCAAGAGTTTTCCGAAGTAGAAACCATGTCGGGCGTAAGACGTACGGTTTATAATCAATACGATTCGATGATTCGTCCTTTGGAAATTTGGCTCGAATTACAAGGCGTGAATTTTAAAAAAGGCTGTACCGTAACCGATTTACAAACCGAAATTAATAAAAATAAAGAAATTGTTGCTACTGGTTTTGAGTATCTAGAAGCCGAAAAAAAACATCAAATTAGTGTCGAAGAAAATGATGTTGTATTTTTTCAAAATGGTTCGATGACCGATGCGTATAGCCTTGGTTCTATGAAAAAATCTCCAAAATCATTGACCAAAAAAATAAGTAAAGGTTGGGAGCTTTGGGAAAAATTAGCTCAAAAACATCCAGAATTTGGAAATCCAGCAAACTTTAATTCAAGTATTCCAGAAACTTCGTGGGAATCCTTTACGGTTACCTTAAAAGACACCGCTTTTTTTGATAAAATGGAAGCTTTTTCAGGAAATAAAGCAGGAACAGGAAGCCAAGTTACGCTTAAAGATTCGAATTGGTTTTTAAGTTTTGCTTTAAATAGTCAACCACATTATAGAAATCAACCTACGGAAGTACAGGTTTTTTGGGCGTATGGATTGCATCCCGACCGTGTCGGAAATTTTGTGGCAAAACCAATGACAGAATGTTCAGGGGAAGAAATTCTTCAAGAACTTTGCGGACATTTAAAATTTGATTACGATACCGTTTTTGCCAATGCGATTTGTATTCCGTGCCGTATGCCGTATATTACCAGTATGTTTATGCCTCGAAAAAAAGGAGATAGACCTTTGCCTGTGCCTAAAAATTCTAAAAATTTAGCTTTTGTAAGTCAATTTGTTGAAATTCCTGATGATGTCGTTTTTACAGTCGAATATTCGATTCGAGCAGCACAAATGGCAGTGTATCAGCTTTTAAATATACATGATGAAATTCCACCAATAACGCCTCACGACCAAACATTAAAAGTTAAAATGGAAACAATTATCAAAGCTTTTGAGTAATTTTTTATCTTCATAAATAATCTAAAACAGTCAATAAACAGTCAAGAAATAATCAAAATATAATGAAAATATAATGAAAAAAATAAACCCTTCTTTTTTGTTATTCCTAAATTATTTTTTGGCTGTTTTTCTAGTGTTTTATAGTGATACAATTCTTGCTCAAGAAAATTATCCTGTGCCAGAAAAAACAAAAAACCTTCTTTTTTACATTCAACATAGCAATAATTATAATACCTATTTATATGATATCAATAGAAGTGAAGCCTTTGTAAATAAAGAGTTTCCAATAAAAGAATATCGTATTTTGTATGCGAAAGATGGAAGTAAAAAAGAGTTAACAACCTTGCAGAAAAAATTAGCATACGGTGTTATTATAGAAAGATTAGCCGTTAATTTATATAAATTTAGGCTTGTTGCTACTGATGCGCTATTTTTTTATTTAACTATTGATAAGGCTCAAAATGGGCATGTTTATACGATGGTAAATAATCGAAAAATGTATGTTGATAAGTTGTTTCTTCAATTTGAAGATACGGCTTTTGGAAAAAATATTAAAACGAAATATATTCTTTTTTATGGTGAAGATTTTCAAACTCGAAAAAAAATAGTAGAAAAATATAGAATGTAATCAGCAAAAAAGAGATTATAATGGGCGAACACATAGATTGTTCACCCATACGAAATAATTTTTTTTATTTTGATGGCGGATTTAAGCCTTCTTTACTATCTTTTTTGATGGCTTTTTCCAAAGATTTTAAAACTGTTTTTCGAACTTTTAATTTGGTTTGATGATGTGCTTTTGGGTTTAATGTTGCAAACATTTCTGCAATTTTAATCGCCGTTGGTAATACCTGATTTTCATGAACAATTGTATCTAAAAAACCAGCAGTTACCGCATCTTCTGGCGAGTACATTTCCGAATTATTGACACTTCGATTCAAATACGTAGGCGTTAAACGACCTTTGGCAATTGCAATTCCTGCATTGTGCATGGTCATTCCGATTAATACTTCATTGAATCCTATTTTAAAAGCACCTTTTGCACCAATTCTGTAATCCGAAGAAAGTAACAAAAATGCGCCTTTTGCAATGGCATGACCTGTACAAGCTACAAGTATCGGAAATGGAAATGATAACATTCTGTGCGATAAAGTTGAGCCTTTTGTTACCAATTCTAAGGCAGATTCTGGTGAAGTTGTCATACTTTTTAAATCATATCCAGCAGAAAAAATACCCGATTGTCCTGTTAAAATAACTACTTTTTTTTGAGATTCTGCTTGGTCTAAAAATTTATTTAAAGAATCAATTACTTCGTGAGAAATGGCGTTTACTTTTCCGTTTTTAAGCGTAATAATTGCGTACTTTTCAGTAGATGAATAGTCTATTAATTCGTTCATAATCTGTTATTTTTTTAATTTTTAAATAAATTCAACTGAATTTAACCAAGAATATTCCTGCAAAAACAGCTAAAAATCCTACGATAAAACTCGCAATGGTATAAAAGGCAAATGTTGTAAAATCGCCTGCTTTTAGAAATACATGATTTTCATACGCAAAACTTGAAAAAGTAGTAAATCCACCGCAAAAACCAGTGGCTAATAACAACGTATGATTTTGGGTTACTGTATCATTTTTAGCAGCAAATCCTAAAATAAAACCAATCAGTAAACTTCCTAAAATATTTGCGGTAAAAGTACCATACGGAATCCCTGTTTGTTGATTATTTAAAAGTTTTCCGATTAAAAATCGTAAAACACTTCCAAAGCCACCGCCAATAAAAACGAGTAATAATTGTTTCATTTTGTTGTTAAATATTTTTGATAAATCAGCTCTTTGCTAAAATAACAAAACCTCACCGAAAGGATGAGGTTTTGTTATCTAAAAAAATATAAAGTTGTTATTTTAAAGTAACATCTTCGGCATCTGTCCAATTCCATTTGCCTACAATAATTCCTTTTTCAACCGTAACAATTCCTGGGTTTGCTCGAATCACTGTTTTTAACGCCGTTTCATCACAGAAACCAAAGATATATGGCATGTTAAATTCCTTTTGAGTAAGGGCTAAATCTTCAATATAAGAAGCCGTTAATACATAAATTTCATAGCCTTTTGCCTTGGCAGTACTTGCAATTTCCGATACCGCTACAATCCCTTCTTTTTCAGATTTATCAAAATTAGACATGATAATTAACATCGCTTTCTCTTTAGATAACATCGTTTCTAATAAATCTCCTTCATCCGTTTCAATCATAAAATCATGGATTGGCGGAATATTATCACCACCTTCTTGATATTTCATGCCTTGTGCAATATCAGTTCCTACGGCGTAGGCTCTAAAATCAATAATTGGCAAATGTTCTAAAACCTGATACACAATTCCAAAGGATACTAACAACGCTGTATAAGTCGTTATTAATCCTATTTTATTGGAAAATAATGGTTTAATATATCGTAATCCGAGGATTAAAATACCGATAAAAACCATAAATACAATATTTTTATAGAAGGTTTCTTTTGGTGTTAATTTTAAAGCATCACCAAAACAACCGCAATCGGTAACTTTGTTGTATGTGTAGGAATACCAAGTTAGAAATAAGAAAACCAAATTAATTCCAAATAAACTCCAAACCGTTAATTTAGGTTTGTAACCCACTAAAAGCATTACGCCTAAAATCAATTCAATAACAATTAAAAGAATGGAAAATGGTAAGGCAAATGGAATTAGAAATTCTAAATTTAAAACATCTTCACTGAAATATTCTTCAAATTTATATTGAGAACCAATAGGATCGACTAATTTTACAAATCCTGAATAAATAAATAAAAATCCGACTAATATTCTTGAAATATGGGTGATTATTTTTAAAATCATAATAGTATGTATGTTTTAAGTTAAAATGTTAATTCATAGCTAATTTGTAGCTAATTCTGAATGAAGAATTAATGCAAAAATAGCATAATTAATCATATCTTGATAATTGGCATCAATTCCTTCAGAAACTAAGGTTTTTCCTTGATTATCTTCAATTTGTTTTACGCGAAGTAATTTTTGAAGAATTAAATCGGTTAAAGATGAAATTCTCATTTCTCGCCATGCTTCGCCATAATCATGGTTTTTATTTTCCATCAATTCTTTACTTATTTTGATATGTTTATCATATAAATCAACGGCTTTTTTTGTGGTTAAATCGGGTTTTTCAACAACGCCTAATTCGAGTTGAATCAGTGCCATAATTGCATAATTGATAATCCCAATAAATTCTGATTTTTCGCCTTCATCTACTTTTCGCTCAGTATTTTCCTGTAATTGGCGAATACGTTGTGCTTTGATAAAAATCTGGTCAGTTAATGACGGAAGTCTTAAAATTCGCCAAGCACAGCCATAATCGCTCATCTTTTTGATAAACAAATTCTTACATTCTTCTGTTACGGCATCGTATTGTTTGGACGTTTTTTGCATTTTATTTTTTAATAAGTAATCCTTCAAAAGTAGTAAATATTACAGCGATTTCGCGTATTTTTACTCTTAAAATCGTTTTAAAGAGTTCTTAAAACTGCTTAAAACCTTTTTGAACTTCTGAAAATAGTTGAAAATAGTTAAAAAGATATAAAAATCAATAAGCATGACAATTAATTGCAACGGAAATCTAATCGATTTAACAACGCCTAAGGTGATGGGAATTTTAAATATTACGCCCGATTCTTTTTTTGATGGTGGAAACTATAACGATGAAAAAGAAATTTTGAATCAAACAAAAAAAATGTTAGATGAAGGTGCAACTTTTATTGATGTCGGTGCATATTCGTCAAAACCCAATGCAAAAAAAGTCTCGGAATCGGAAGAATTAGCCCGAATTATTCCTGTCATAAAATTATTAAAAAAGCATTTTCCTCAAATTATAATCTCCGTTGATACTTTTAGAAGTAAGGTCGCAAAAGAAGCGATTCAAGCAGGAGCTTCCATAATTAATGATATTTCTGCGGGTATTTTAGATGCCAAAATGTTTGAAATTATAGCAGAATTACAAGTGCCATATATTATGATGCACATGCAAGGAACACCACAGGATATGCAATTAAATCCTGTTTATCAGGATATTGTAAAAGAAATAATTTCATTTTTTGCCGAAAAATTAGCGACACTTCGAGCTTTAAAAGTAAACGATGTTATTATTGATGTCGGTTTTGGATTTGGAAAAACAAACGAACATAATTACGAATTGTTAAAAAAGTTATCCTTATTTAAAAGTTTAGAAGTACCAATTTTAACAGGCATTTCACGAAAATCAATGTTATATAAAGTTTTAGAAATTTCACCAAAAGAAGCTTTAAACGCTACAACCGTGGCAAATACTATCGCTTTATTACATGGTACAAAAATTTTAAGAGTTCACGATGTAAAACAAGCTGTTGAAGCAGTGAAAATTGTCGAAAAACTTCAAGAAATTTCATGATTTTAAAAACGAATGAGCTTAAATTTTCATCAAAATAATTACAAGTAATGAATTTACGTTTTATTGATTTTTCGTTTCTCGATGTGCTTGATATTATTTTAGTTGCCGTCTTGTTATACTACATTTATAAGCTATTAAAAGGTACGGTGGCGATTAATATTGTTATCGGAATTACGTTTATTTTCTTAATTTGGAAGATAACACAAGCACTTCATATGGAAATGTTGAGCGGGATTTTAGGATATTTATTATCGGGTGGTGTTATTGCGTTAATTATTGTTTTTCAGCAAGAAATCAGAAAGTTTTTATTGATGATAGGAACGACTAATTTTTCAGCAAAAAAAAGTTTTTTACATCAGTTAAAATTTATGCAAAGCGAACTTACTCCCGAAGTAGATATTGATATTCAAACAATTTTACAGGCATGTATTAGCATGTCAAAAACAAAAACAGGCGCTTTAATTGTTATTGAAAAAACAAATAATCTTGATTTTTTAATCAATACAGGTGATACAATGAATGCACAAGTAAATGAAGCAATTTTAGAAAGTATCTTTTATAAAAATAGTCCATTGCATGATGGAGCAACGGTAATTCGAGATAATTTTATTGTAGCGACTCGTGTTATTTTACCTGTTTCTAACAGTACAAAAATACCTGCTCGTTTCGGATTACGGCACAGAGCCGCTATTGGCGTTACCGAAAAAACAGATGCTATTTGTTTGTTAGTATCCGAAGAAACAGGTGAAATATCGTATATAAATAATGGTGAATTTGTGTTGTATAAAACCCAAGAAGAATTATTAACAAGATTACAAAATGATTTAAGAACATAAAAAAAGCTCGCAAATTGCGAGCTTTTAATTTGTATAAAAATCTAAAATTATTTAGCAGGAGCCATTTTAGATTGGATAGCGCTCATTACTGAGTTAAATTTCTTTTTTCCTTCAGCATCTAAAGAAGAAACTATTTTCTTTCCTTCAGCAGCTAATTCAGCACCTTTTTTAGCTAAGCTTGCATTTTTTACTACATCTCCTTTAGCAGCGATATAATCATTAGCATAGTTAGCATATGAGCTTAAATACTCACCAACTTTAGGATCTTTAAATTCAGGAATAGAAACTCCTTCAATTGCAGATTTTACAGCATCAACAGCGTCTTCGGCACCTTCAGCAACTTTAGCAGCAGCATCAGAAGTAGCGTCAACAGCTTTGTTTGCAGCATCAGCAGTAGCATCTACAGCTTTTGTAGCAGCATCAGAAGTAGCATCAGCAGCATCTTTTGCAGCTTCAACAGTAGCATCAGTAGCGTCTTTTGCTTTTTCTTTAGCCTTATCACAAGAAGTTGCTAATAATGCTCCAGCAACACACATAGTTAAAATTACTTTTTTCATCGTTTTATGATTTTTTAGTTTATAGATTGATATGCACAAATGTATTGTATTGCGCATTGTAAACAAACTATTTACAAAATAATTTTAGATAATTTTAGTTTTAAATTGCTTTTTATATAAATTCTTATAATAACCATCTTTTTTACGTAAAAGTGATGCTTGATTTCCTACTTCAACAATCCGACCGTTATCCATAACAATAATTGTATCAGCTTTTTTAATAGTCGCTAATCGGTGAGCAATGATAATCGAAGTACGGTTTTTGGTGATTTTATCCGTAGCAAATTGAATCATTTTTTCCGAATTAGAATCCACCGAAGATGTCGCTTCATCTAAAATTAAAATACTTGGTTTGCTTACATACGCACGCAAAAAAGCAATCAATTGACGCTGTCCTGAAGATAACATACCGCCACGTTCTTTTACATTATAGTCATAATTATTGGGCAAACTCATAATAAATTTATGAATTCCAATTTGCTTGGCAGCCTGTTTTACTTCCTCCAAAGAAATAGTTTCATTTTTTAAGGAAATATTATTGAAAATAGTATCAGAAAATAAAAATACATCTTGTAAAACAACGGCTATTTTTTCTCGCAATGCATTAATTTCGTATTCTTCAACTAGTATATCATCTAAATAAATAGCACCGCTATCTATTTCATAAAAACGATTTATCAAATTAATAATTGTTGATTTTCCTGCACCCGTAGCTCCAACAATTGCAACGGTTTCTCCTTTTTTAACATCAAAAGAAATACCTTTTAAAATTTCTTCTCCTTTAATATAACTAAAATGTACGTCCTTAAAACGGATGTTTCCTTGTAAACTCGCAGTGGTGATTTCACCATTTTTAGCAATACTACTTTGGGTATCAATAATAGAAAATACACGTTCTCCAGCCACAATTCCCATTTGAAGTTGATTAAATTTATCCGCAATTTGACGAAGCGGTCTGAATAACATTTGTGCCATTTTGATAAAACCAATAATAGCTCCAACTGACACTGCGTTATCTTCAATTACTTGTAATCCGCCGTACCAAACGATTAAACCAATCGCAATCGATGATAATATTTCAGCAATTGGAAAAAAAATAGAGTAGTACCAAACCGTTTTAATATGTGCTTTTTTATGTTTTTCGTTAATTTCAATAAAATTTTTATACTCAATTTTTTCACGATTAAAAAGCTGTACAATTTTCATTCCCGTAACTCTTTCTTGCACAAATCCGTTGAGGTTGGCTACCTGATTACGAACATCTTGAAAAGTAGCTTTTATGGCTATCTGAAATAATTTGGTGGCATAAATTAAAATCGGTAAGGTTGCCAAGGCGATAAGCGCAAGTTTCCAGTTGGTGTATAACATCACGATGATAACGACGATCATTTTTAATAAATCGCTAATAATCATAAAAACACCTTGCGTAAAGAAATTCGCAATTGTTTCAACATCAGAAACCACACGAGTTACCAGTTTTCCAACCGATGAATTATCAAAATAACGCATATTAAAAGACATTATTTTTCGAAATGTTTTCGTTCTGATGTCTTTAATAATATGCTGACCAACCCAATTCGCATTGTAAATAAAACTAAATTGAAAAAATACCTGTATTAATAAGGTAACAAGCATTGCGATGGTGTAATATAATAATCGTGTAGGGTCTTTATGAGCGACAAAATCATCAATAGCACGCATTAAAATAACGGGACTTAGTACCGCAAATAGTGCCAAAAGTATCGTAGAGATGGAAGCTAGAATAAATCGTACACGGTATTTTTTTGCAAAACTCATCAGTCTTACAAAAATTTTAATATCAAATGCTTTTCCTGTTGTTTTGCTCACGTTATTTATTTGTTATTTATTTTTTTGCCAAATAGTATCTGTTAATTAGATATAATCGTAGGCAACTTTTGTTAAAAATAATCCCTTTGCAGGTGCTGATGTTCCTGCGTTACTTCTGTTTTTACGTTCGATAATTTTCTTAAAATCTTCCAGACTTATTTTGCCTGTTCCAACGTCAATTAAAGTACCGACAATCGCTCGAACCATATTTCTTAAAAATCGATTGGCACTAATATGAAACGTTAATTCATTGCCGTTTAATTTCCAAACAGCATTGGTAATATCACAATTAAAAGTATGTACGTCTGTTTTTACTTTTGAAAAACATTCAAAATCTTGATGCTTGTATAAAATCGCTCCTGCTTGGTTCATCAAATCAATATTTAATTGCTGATTGTATAATTGCCAAGAAGTATCTAACGAAAAAGGATTTCTACCGAGCCAAATTTTATATTCATAACTTCGACTCGTGGCATCGAAACGAGCGTGTGCAGTATCATGCACCAATTTACAGTTAAAAATTACAATATCATCAGGTAAAAGTGCATTTAATCGAAACGCAAATTGATTAGTTAAGATAGCATCGGTATCAAAATGAGCAAACATTTGCGAAGCGTGTACGCCAGTATCGGTTCTTCCTGCGCCTGTAATCATAATATTTTCTCTTAAAACAGTGCTAATTGCCTTGTTTATTTTTTCTTGTACTGATACGGCATCAGGTTGTATTTGCCAACCATGATACTTTTTTCCTTTATACGCTAATTCAATAAAATATCTCAAAAAACACGAAATTTAAATGGCTAAATTATGAAATATTCACCTGATTTCTTGTTGATTTGAGTAATTTTGTATTGATGAAAAAAATACTATTACTTTCCGATACGCATAGTTTTATTGATAATCAAATCTTGAAGTTTGTAAAACAAGCCGATGAGGTTTGGCATGCAGGCGATATTGGCGATTTAAAAGTAACCGATACCATAAAAAAACTCAAGCCACTAAGAGCCGTTTATGGAAATATTGATGATAATAATGCAAGAGCAGAATTTCCGTTAGATAATCGATTTATAGTGGAAGATGTTTCGGTTTGGATAACACATATTGGCGGCTATCCAAACGCCTACAAACCCAGAGTTCGGGAAGAATTACAGCAGAAATCACCTAAAATATTTATTAGTGGACATTCTCATATTTTAAAAGTTCAGTACGACCAAAAATTTAATTTACTACACTTAAATCCAGGAGCATCAGGAAAATACGGGTTTCATAAAATAAGAACAATGCTTCGTTTTGAATTGGATAAAGGCGAAATTATCAATATGGAAGTTATCGAATTAGGAAAAAAATAAATTAAAACTAAATTTTCGTCATGCTGAATTTATTTCAGCATCGCATCAACAGGAGAACTACGGCAAATCAGGATGTGAACTGAAATAAAATCCCTTTGACGGATTCGATTCCTTATTTTTCTGTTATATTTTTTTTTCAGATGAAATTTAAACAGGCTCTAAAGAATAATAAATAATAATAATAAAGAGTGAAAATGTAAAAACCGAGGTCTTCACCTCGGTTTTTGTCGCACTAAAATATATATTAGGATTATCGAATTCTATCTACAGATTTTACAAGATCTTCATCCTTCTTGATGGCTTTATTTGCTAAAACTACTAACAAAATAACAAGAATAGGAAGGAACATCCCAATACCTTTCTCGGAAACCGAAGCCTCTCCAGATAATGTTTGTGATAGATAAATCAAAATACCTACTAAAAAAAGATTAATCAAAATATTTAAACGCCCTAAAACAAATTGTAATTCCCTTTTCTTAAATAAAAATAAGGTTACAATTGATAGTAAAGCAGACATCAAAAATAAGATAGGCGTCGCTTTTTCTAACAGCGAAACACTAGAGAATAAATCAATTATATACACAGAAATAGCTGACTGTGTCGTCCAAAGACTAAACACAAAAGGTAAAATTCCTGACAAAATTCCTGCAATGAATAAGTATAAAGATTGTTTTCTCTGTATCATATTTAAGATTGGATAGCAAATATAATATTTATTTTTTTAAAAAGAAATATTACAAGTTAAAATATTTGTATATATTTGTCAGATAAGTACCTGCACAATAACATAATTATATAGTTCCTATATAATTTGAAATCATAAAAATTTAAATACAATTAAATCCTTTTTCTTAAACTAAGGATTATACAACTTAATAATTTCACGAATGCTCGATATTTCCGAATTAAAAACTAAAAAATTAATAGATTTACAAGCAATTGCAAAAACGATAGGGTTAACTAGAGTAAGTCAATTAAAAAAATTAGATTTAGTTTCTAAAATTTTAGAAGCACAACCCCAAGTTAGTGTCAATCAACCTGAAGCAATAGCGGAAAAACCGAAGCGGAAAAGAATAGAAAAATCATCCAAAGAAAAAATTTTGGAACAAACACAACAAGAACAAGAAAAGCAACAAGAAAATAAAAATGTAGCTGTTGAAAATAATCTTGAGAACGTTCAAAATGTTGAAAACGCAGAAAAAGTTGAAAACATCGAAAATGTTCAAAAAACAGTAGCCAATAAAGTAACTCCTGTTTTAAAAACTAAAAATAGCCCAACAAAAGAGCTTAACAAATCAACTGAAATTGAAAAAAATGTTGCTGAAGAAAAAGATTCAAAAGCAGCCGTTAAAAAAATAATTTCAAGACCAAGACCAAGAGCAGTCGTGGAAGCTACAAAAAAACAAGCTCCAAATCCGAGAACACAAACAGATTCCAAAAAACCAATACCAAAACCAACGCCAAGACCAAGAGCAGTAGTCGAAGCAGGGAAAAAACCGCAACATAAAAATCAACAAAAAACAACTCATAAAAGCGGTAACAAATATCGAGATCCCGATTTTGAATTTGATGGAATTATCGAAAGTGAAGGCGTGCTAGAAATGATGCCTGACGGTTATGGATTTTTACGCTCATCAGATTATAATTACCTATCATCACCCGATGATATTTACGTTTCCCAATCTCAAATAAAATTATTCGGACTAAAAACAGGAGATACCGTTCTTGGAAATGTCCGTCCGCCGAAAGAAGGCGAAAAATACTTCCCACTAATTAGAGTATCAAAAATTAACGGTTTAAATCCAAATATTGTTCGTGATAGAGTTTCGTTTGAACATTTAACGCCCTTATTTTCAGATGAAAAATTCAATCTAGCCGAAAAAGGAAGCTCTTTATCTACTAGAATTATTGATATATTTTCTCCTATCGGAAAAGGACAACGTGGTATGATTGTATCGCAACCAAAAACAGGTAAAACAATGTTATTAAAGGATGTCGCAAATGCTATTGCAGCAAATCATCCTGAAGTGTATCAAATTGTTTTGTTAATTGATGAAAGACCCGAAGAAGTTACCGATATGAAACGTAATGTTCGTGGAGAAGTAGTTGCTTCAACCTTTGATGAACCTGCCGATAAACACGTTCGTGTTGCCAATATCGTTTTAGAAAAAGCAAAACGTTTGGTAGAATGTGGACATGATGTGGTTATTTTATTAGATTCAATTACACGTTTAGCAAGAGCTTACAATACCGTTGCACCTGCTTCAGGTAAAATTTTATCAGGAGGTATTGATGCCAATGCCTTGCATAAGCCAAAACGTTTCTTTGGAGCGGCGCGTAATATTGAAAATGGTGGTTCGTTAACTATTATCGCAACGGCACTTACCGAAACTGGTTCGAAAATGGATGAGGTTATCTTTGAAGAATTTAAAGGAACTGGAAATATGGAACTACAATTAGATCGTAATATTTCAAACCGTAGAATTTATCCAGCGATTGATTTAATTAAATCGAGTACGCGTCGTGATGATTTATTGTTAGACCCAAAAACCGTAAAACGTATGTGGGTATTACGAAAATATTTAGCAGATATGAACCCTGTAGAAGCAATGACGTTTATTAATGATAGAATTCGACTTTCTAAAAATAATGAAGAATTTTTAATTTCGATGAACGGATAATTTATTCCTGATTTTTTCTGAAAAACATTTTAAAAAATAGATAAAACATAAAAAATCCCGTAAAATTTTACGGGATTTTTTATGTTTTATATCGGAAATATAATATTGTCAAGCGGAATATCATATTGATTACAATCGGAAATTTTGGCGATTGGCGGAAAGAAATTAAGCCCGATTGTTTTAGTATCTTCTCTACAATTGGCTAAAAAACGATCGTAAAATCCTTTTCCGTAACCAACTCTATAATTTTCTTTATCAGAAATTAACATCGGCACAAAAACCAAATCAATTTCTGTAACAGCAACTTCTGTAGCATTTACAGGCTCGGGAACGCCGAATTTATTTAAAATTAATTCAGTCTTTTCTTCTAAATAAAAATGTGTGAGCGAATCATCAGCAAAATTACATTGACTAACAATTATTTTTTTTCCTTTACTTCTGAAAAAATCAATAATAGGTTGCGTATCTATTTCCTTAAATTTTCGCATCGATAAAAATAAATGAACATTGTTTATCGCATTGAAATCAATTATTTCTGAGTTGAAAATTTGCTGATAAATACTTTCTTGAAATACTGCTATTTCTAGTGAAGTTAATTCAGCTCTTTTTTGTTTATATATTTTTCTAAGTGTTGTTTTTTCCATAATTGATAGTAAATAAAGTGCTGTTTATAGCTAAAAATCCATAAAAAACAAATTTACGTAAACTTAAAGCTTAATTTAAGTCAATAAGAAAAAATAAAATAGTACTTTTTCGTTTTAAGAAATGTGTAGTTTTTATGAAATTAGTATATCAAATTCGGGATTATTTTTTTTGGGTTATTTTATCACTTTTATCAGGAATTGGATATATGCGAATTGTTTTAGGAGCAAAACCAAAATCATCATCAATAGGAATTCTTAACGTTTTTGATTGGATTTATGATGTTGTATTATTTCATGTAGGTTTAAGTATTGGAAGTATTATTGCTTTGCTATATGTTATTCTTGATGTTTTTTATCTGAAGAAAAAATTTAAAAATAAAGCAAAAAATAAAGCGAAATTAACTCGTATTCGTTTTCTGTTTTTCAGTATAATCGTGATTATAGTTGGCGTAATACATCATATTTTAGAAAAAATTATTGATGTTATTTAAAATAAAATATAAAAAACTAATAAAATGAAAACTATCATTCTATTCCTAGCAGTATTATTTTTACCCTGTAAAGACAAAAATGAAGACAAATTTCAAGAAATATATCAAGAAAGATATCAAGAGAAAAATCAAAAAGAATTATACAAAGGAACTTTAAATGGAAGTATTAAAATAACGCTGTATATAAACGAACAAGAACATCCGTGTGGCGGAAATTCAACAATTTTAAATGCGATGTATAAATATGATAATCAAAAAAAATGGATTCTTTTAAATATTACCACCGATAAACAAAACAAGAAATACGCAATGGTTGAAGATAATTTTTCGGGAGCATTATTTTTACAAAAACAAAATAATTCATTTTATGGAACTTGGATAAGTCCAAACACTAAAAAACAATTTAAAGTCATATTAGAAAAAACAATATTAGATGAAACTTCATCAGAAAAATTAGAAGCTATTTTGTTTGATGATTTATTATACAATAAAAATGATTGCTAAGAGCCTGTATAAATTTCATCTGAAAAAAAATATCAGAGAAAAATAAGAAATCGAATCCGTTAACTTTTAATCAAAATAAAGCGCACAAAAAAAACCTTAACAATCTAGTAAGATTATTAAGGTTTTAAGTCGGGGTGGCAGGATTCGAACCTGCGACCTCCTCGTCCCAAACGAGGCGCGATGACCGGGCTACGCTACACCCCGTACGGTTATCGGATTGCAAATATACAATAAATAACTACATATCAAAGAAAATATCAAAAAAATTAATAAAAAATAAAAAAATATTTTATTTTGAGACTATTATCATTTTCAATTATGAATGTATTATCAAAATAGATGTTAAAAAAAGACATTAAATGTCAAAAAAAATTACATTTGTAATACAAAAAAAATAGATGATGGCAGAAAAAATAAAATGTTTGATTATTGGTTCAGGACCAGCAGGATATACTGCTGCAATATACGCTGCAAGAGCAGATATGAAACCTGTAATGTACACAGGAATGCAAATGGGAGGGCAGTTAACCACCACCACAGAAGTTGATAATTTTCCTGGATATCCAAATGGAACAGATGGAACTGCAATGATGAATGATTTGCAAAAACAAGCAGAACGTTTTGGAACTGACGTTCGTTTTGGAATGGTTACAAAAGTTGATTTAAGTACCGAAATAGGAGGAATCCACAAAGTAATTGTTGATGAATCTATTGAAATAGAAGCAGAAACAATTATAATCTCAACAGGAGCAACGGCTAAATATTTAGGTTTAGAAAGTGAACAACGCCTAATTGGTGGTGGAGTTTCGGCATGTGCTACTTGTGATGGTTTTTTCTACAAAGGACAAGATGTCGTGGTCGTTGGAGCAGGAGATACCGCTGCCGAAGAAGCAACTTATTTAGCGAATATCTGTAATAAAGTTACCTTATTAGTTCGAAAAGATTACATGAAAGCATCAAAAGCAATGCAACATCGTGTGAATAAAACAACTAATATCGAAGTATTATACAATACCGAAATAGACGAAATTTTAGGAGATAAGGTTGTTGAAGGCGTTCGTGCTGTTAATAATCAAACGAACGAGAAAAAAGAAATTTCGGTAACAGGTGTTTTTATCGCTATTGGACATAAACCAAATTCAGATTTATTTAAAGGTGTTTTAGATATGGATGAAGTTGGGTATTTAATTACCAAAGGAAAATCGACTAAAACAAATTTACCAGGAGTTTTTGCAGCGGGCGATATTCAAGATAAAGAATACCGACAAGCAGTAACAGCAGCGGGTTCAGGATGTATGGCAGCCTTAGACGCAGAGCGTTATTTAGGTGCTTTAAAATAAATAGCAATATTTTTTTTAAAAAAAAAATAAAAATTTAAAAGAGCGTTTACATATTTTGTAAACGCTCTTTTTTTATCAAAAACTTATCAAAATTCATTAAAATCAGTCCAAATAGCTAATAAATCTTTGCTGATTTTATCAAAATCATTTTTATCAAGCACGCTAGTAAGAACCTCAACATATTCAAAATATTCATTTAAATAATCTTCTTTTGAAGCATTTAAACTTGGTGAATAACAACTATCACTATCTAAAGCATATTTAAATTCTTCCATCAATTTTTTAAGAAATAATTGTTTATTTTCTTGAATATAATCAGAAAGACCAGCCTCTAATAAATCTTCAAATTGGTCACTTCCATGTTGCCCGCAACAGGTTATTAATCGAGCAATCGCAAGGGTAGCTGTTTCTTTGCACCATCCGTATTGTTCAATTAGTTCTTCTATATCACCACCCTGATTTACTTCGTGGTCTAAATCACAGGTTCTTAAAAAATCGATATATTCAGGCATCCATTTTTTATCTTTAGTAACTAATGATAAAATAGCTTGTGTTCCTAACGGGTTTTCGCAATCTTCCCAAATTCTCGAATCATATTCTCCATGGTCAGTTGCTTCAAGATATTTAATTGTTGCCGATGTTAAAGCGCTGTATTTTGACACTTCATTAAAAAGTGTTCTTTCATCAGTAAATAATAGTTTTGGCGCATCAATTTTATTATTTTCATCGATTAAACCAATGGTATAATTAAATTGATATATTTTATGTTTCTTTTTTAAATCAATAATTAATGCCGTTAATTCAGATAAAATAGTTGCGATATCATCTTCACTGATTGCTGCCGTATTTGATTTTTTATCAAAAAAAAATTCATCTTTTAATTTAGCAATATCATTAATTTCAAAATTTATTTTAAAAATCGATTTCATTATATTTTTAATTTATATTTTGATACTCTGTTATTTTGTTTCTGATAAAAATCCTTCTAAAGCTGTTAAAAAAGAAGCACCTAAAACTTCCGAACGTTCACCCGACCATTCTTTTTCGGCATCAGGAAGATCGTTGTTGTCTTTAAAAGGCATTTCTAAGGTAAAAGAAAGTGTTTTAAAAAGTTCACCAATTTGATTCGAACAAACTGCTAAATTTGCTTTATTTGGTGCGCTGTTTTCGTATTTATACACATCTTGAAATTCAGGATTTACCGACATCCATTCCTTTTTAAAACGAATTTCTTCGGATAAAATTTTATCAGTAATGCTTGGTATTCCTTGTAAACTGGTTACAAAATTATAAGGAATTGCTTCATCGCCATGAACATCTAATAAAAAATCTAAACCTGTTTCTTGCATTTTTTGTTTGCAATAATAAACCTCTGGCTCAGTAGCTTTATTCGGGTTTTCCCAAACCCTATTATAATTAATTCCTAAGGTGTTTACACGCAAGTTTCCTGCAATACTTCCATCAATATTCATGTTCGGAATGATATAAAAACAGCAAGTTTCTACTAATTTTTCAATCGTTGTATCCTCAGAAATATTTTCAGCAACAAAACGATCCACAATTCCTTTGATAAACCACTCCGCCATACTTTCCCCAGGATGCTGACGTGCAATAATCCAGATATTCTTTTTATCGGCACTAGAAGTTCCGAATTGTAATAATTCAATAGGTTTTTTATTGATGGTTTCGCCTAAAATAGTGGTTGTACATAAAGGGCTTTTAGTTGCGATTGCTACTAAATTAAGATGTTGCTGGTAAGTAAAAGGCGTAAAATAGGCAAAATCAACCTCGGTTTGAGTTGGCGTAATGCTAAAGTAAAGTTTGCCGTTTTTATATTCGGTGTTTTGTAAACGAAACCAATTTTTAGCATCGTAAGAAGCCGTTGTTTTATAATCTTCCCAACCATCGGCAAAAGCACTTTCGCTGGCATTTTCAATACAGAAATTATAGGTTTCTCCTACAATAACATCGGTAATTTTGAAATTAAACCATTGAAAAAAATGAGAGTTGGTGTCTTTACGTATTTTTAATTGTGTCGTGTTTTCTTGTTGCGATACTACGGTAATATTACCAGCATCAAAGTTTGTTGTAATTTGCATGGATTGTTTTTGTAAAAAATTATTGTTTGTTAATTTATTAAATTAATGATGAATAAAAAAAGGTTGTCAAAAATTAATTTGACAACCTTCTAAACAAACAACTAAATTCTAAAACCCATTATGAAAAGTTAAAGAAGATTTTTTTAATATTTTCCTAGAAACAGTATTTATTTTCTGCTTTTAATTTTTCTGCAATCATATTACGTAATCCGATTACGTTTGGCTGATTTGCGTATTTTGTAAAACGTTTTAAGCCCATTAACATCATGCGTTGTTCATCACCTTCAGCAAAAGAAACAATTCCTTCTTTAGCATTTTTGATAATAATATCTACCGCATTATATAAATATAATTGCGTCATTGCAATCTGTTCTTTTTGAGAATCTTTACCAAAACGTTTAGCATTCTTTTCAGTTCTCAAAATAGCAGATTCTGCCATATAAGTTTCAATTAAAATATTAGAAGCAGCCGTTAATAATTGTTGGTGCTGCTCTAATTCTGGACCAAATTTTTGAATTGCAGATCCGGCAACCATCAAGAAAACTTTCTTTAATTTAGCAACCATTTCTTTTTCTTCCGCAAATAATTCAGAATAATCAGGCGTATCAAAAGAAGGAATACCTAATAATTCTTCGCCAACAGCCATTGCAGGATTTAATAAATCTACATGACCTTTCATGGCTTTTTTAACCAACATTCCAACAGAAAGTAATCTGTTAATTTCGTTTGTCCCTTCGTAAATACGAGCAATACGCGCATCTCTCCAAGCCGATTCCATAGGAGTTTCTTCAGAGAATCCCATTCCACCAAAAATTTGAATTCCTTCGTCAGCACACGCTTGTACATCTTCAGAAACAGCCACTTTTAAAATAGAACATTCAATAGCATATTCTTCCACACCTTTTAATTCCGCTTCTTGATGCGTATTTCCTTCCGCTTCACGTAACGCAATTCTATCTTCAATATTTTTAGCGGCTCTATACGATGCAGATTCTCCCACATACGCATTGGTAGCCATTTCTGCTAATTTCATTTTGATAGCTCCAAATTCTGAAATTGAAGTTTTAAATTGCTTACGTTCGTTGGCGTAATTAATTGCGATACTTGTAATTCTTCTTTGAGAATCTAAACAAGCAGCGGCTAATTTAATACGACCAATATTTAAGGCATTCATGGCGATTTTAAAACCATTTCCTCTTGCTGATAGCATATTTTCAATCGGCACAATCGTGTCATTGTAAAATACCTGACGAGTTGAAGAAGCACGGATTCCTAATTTGTGTTCTTCTTCACCTAAAATAATACCATTGTTATTGTCTTTGTCATATTCAACAATAAAACCAGTAATGTTTTTATCATCTTCAATACGAGCAAATACAATCATTAAATTACAAAAACCTGCGTTTGAAATCCACATTTTTTGCCCGTTTAATTTATAATGCGTTCCATCTTCCGATAATGTCGCAGTTGTTTTTCCTGAATTAGCATCAGAACCAGCACCTGGTTCTGTTAAACAGTACGAACCAAACCATTCACCTGTTGCTAATTTTGGAACATATTTTTGTTTTTGAGCTTCTGTTCCATATAAAGTAATTGGCATTGTTCCAATACCTGTGTGCGCTCCGAAAGCAGTACTAAAAGAACCTGTTCCGCTTGAAATATAATCACACGTTAGCATGGTTGAAACGAATCCCATTCCTAATCCGCCATAAGCTTCAGGAACAGAAACGCCTAAGAAACCTAATTCTCCAGCTTTTCCCATTACTTCTTGTGTTAATGCATAGTCTTTTGCTTCAAAACGAGCTTTATGAGGCATAATTTCACGGTCATTAAATTCCATAACCGCTTCTTTCATCATTTTTTGCTCTTCGGTAAAATCTTCAGGAGTAAAAACGTCTTCACACTTTGTTTCTCTAACAAGGAATTGACCTCCTCTTAATAAATCTGCCATTTTGTTTTGTTTTAATTGTTAGTTTAGTTTAAGAATTCGAAAATACCAGCAGCACCTTGCCCTGTACCTACGCACATGGTTACCATTCCGTATTTTCCTTGCATGTTACGCTTGCGCATTTCATCAAATAATTGAACAGATAATTTAGCACCTGTACAACCTAAAGGATGTCCTAAAGCAATTGCACCACCATTTACATTGATGATGTCTGCATCCAATCCTAATTCACGAATTACGGCTAATGATTGAGAAGCAAAAGCTTCGTTCAATTCAATTAAACTGATGTCTTCTTGTTTTAATCCTGCTTGTTTTAATGCTTTTGGAATAGCTGCAACAGGACCAATTCCCATAATTCTAGGCGGTACACCAGCGGCGGCATAACTTACCATACGAGCAATTGGTTTGATGTTTAATTCTTTCACCATATCTTCACTCATTACCATTACAAATGCTGCTCCATCACTTGTTTGCGATGAGTTACCTGCAGTAACACTTCCGTTGGTAGCAAATACAGGGCGTAAACGCTCTAAACCAGCAATATTTGAACCTTTACGAGGTCCTTCATCTTTTGTTACCGTATATTTTCTAGTGGCTTTTTTTCCGTTCGAATCAACATAAGTTTCTTCAACTTCAATCGGCACTATTTGATCTTGAAAACGATTTTCAGCTTGCGCTCTTAATGCTTTTAAATGTGAGTTTAAGGCAAATTCATCTTGGTCTTCACGAGAAATATTATACTTTTCAGCAACCGCTTCCGCAGTATTTCCCATTCCCCAATAATAATCTGCATGCCCATCGGCAACTAAATCGTAGTTTAATTCTGGTTTAAAACCTGTCATTGGTACAGAACTCATGCTTTCAGCACCACCAGCGATAATACATTCTGCCATTCCTGACTGTATTTTAGCTACTGCCATACCAATAGTTTCTAATCCTGATGAACAAAAACGATTTACGGTTACTCCAGGAACGTCATCAATTTTTAATCCCATTAAAGAGATTAAACGTGCCATATTTAATCCTTGCGAACCTTCAGGCATTGCGTTACCAACAATAACATCGTCAATACGAGTTTTGTCGAAATCGGGTAAATTTTCCATCAAATATTGGATGGTTTCTGCCGCTAATTCATCGGCTCTTTTAAAGCGAAATACCCCTTTTTTTGATTTTCCAATAGCGGTTCTATATCCTTGTACTATATATGCTGTTTTCATTTTTCTTCTGATGTTTTAGGGTGAAGTCTAGTTACGTAATGGTTTTCCTGTTTTCAACATTTGCTGAATACGTTCTAACGATTTACGCTCGGTTGTTAAACTTAAAAATGCTTCACGCTCTAGGTTTAATAAATACTGTTCAGAAACTCTTGTAGGTTCTGATAAATCTCCACCAGCCATTACATATGCTAATTTGTTGGCAATTTTTTGATCGTGTTCAGATATAAATCTACTAGCATGCATAGAATCCGTAGCTACCATAAATGCACCTAAGGCTTGTTTTCCTAAAACTAATACATCTTTACGAAGTGCCGGTTGTGTATAACCAGCTTCCGCCATTAATACGGCGTGTTTTTTAGCTTGTGCAATTTGACGCTCTCTATTTACAACAACAACATCTTTTCCTTTTTGTAATAAGCCTAAATCGAAAGCTTCGTGTGCCGAAGTACTTACTTTAGCCATACCAATAGTTAAGAAATACTCTTGTAATACGTTTAATTGTACATCTCCTGCATGGAAAGTATCGGAAGCACGCAATGCCATTTCTTTTGAACCACCACCACCAGGGATAACTCCAACACCAAATTCTACTAGCCCCATATAGGTTTCAGCAGCAGCAACAACTTTATCAGCATGTAATGATAATTCACATCCACCACCTAAAGACATTCCGTGAGGTGCTGCAATTGTAGGAATTGAAGAATAACGCATACGCATCATCGTATCCTGAAAATACTTGATAGCCATGTTTAATTCGTCATATTCTTGCTCAACAGCCATCATAAATATCATTCCGATATTTGCTCCAACGGAGAAATTTGCTCCTTGATTTCCAACAACTAATCCTTGAAAATCTTTTTCTGCTAAATCAATCGCTTTGTTTAATCCTGTTAAAACATCACCACCAATAGTGTTCATTTTAGATTGAAATTCACAGTTTAAAATACCGTCACCTAAATCTTCAATAACAACACCTGAGTTTTTAAATACTTCGGTAGTTTTTCTGATATTATCTAAAATGATAAATGCATCTTGTCCTGGTTTTTTAGTTTGAGTTTTACTAGGAACATCATAAAAATACGTTGCGCCTTCTTTAATCGTGTAAAAAGATTTTTGCCCATTTGCAACCATTTCGCTAATCCAAGCAGCAGGTTGGTTTCCTTCGGCTTTCATTAATTCGATACCTTTTTCGATACCAACGGCATCCCAAATTTCGAAAGGACCATTTTCCCAACCGAAACCAGCTTTCATGGCATCGTCAATTTTATATAATTCATCAGAAATTTCTGGAATTCTATTTTGAACATACGCAAACATTGCTGCGAAGTTTTTACGGTAAAATTCTCCCGCTTTATCTTTTCCGCCAACTAACACTTTAAATCTGTCAATTGGTTTGTCTATTGTTTTTGTTAATTCTAAAGTAGCAAATTTCGCACGTTTTGAAGCACGATATTCCATCGTATCTAAATCTAAGGTTAAAATTTCTTTTTTCCCTTCGGCGTTTACTACTTTTTTATAAAAACCTTGTTTTGTTTTACTTCCTAACCATTTATTTTCCATCATGGTATTGATGAAACTTGGCAATTTGAATAAATCGTGTGCTTCGTCGTTCGGGCAGTTTTCGTAAATACCGTTTGCAACATGCACTAAAGTATCTAAACCAACAACATCAACAGTTCTAAAAGTTGCCGATTTTGGACGACCAATTACAGGACCTGTTAATTTATCAACTTCTTCAACGGTTAAACCTAATTCTTTTACTTGATGAAATAAAGATTGAATTCCGAAGATTCCAATTCTATTTCCAATAAAAGCAGGCGTATCTTTCGCTAAAACAGACGTTTTTCCTAAAAATTTAGAACCATAATCCATTAAGAAATCAGTAACTTCTTGTTTACAATCAGGACCAGGAACAACTTCAAATAATTTTAAATAACGTGGAGGATTAAAAAAGTGAGTTACCGCAAAATGCTTTTGAAAATCTTCACTTCTTCCTTCGTTCATAAATTTGATAGGAATTCCTGAAGTATTAGATGAAATAATGGTACCAGGAGTACGGTATTTTTCTAATTTTTCAAAAACGATTTTTTTAATATCTAATCGTTCTACAACAACTTCCATAATCCAATCAACATCAGCAACTTTTGCAATATCGTCTTCTAAATTACCAGTGGTAATTCTACTAGCAAATTTTTGAGCATAAATTGGCGATGGTTTCGATTTTAAAGAAGCCGTTAAAGCGTCATTAACCAAACGATTACGAACAGCTTTGTCTTCTAACGTAAGTCCTTTTGCTTTTTCTTTGTCGTTAAGTTCTCTAGGAACGATGTCTAATAATAAGACTTCAACGCCAATGTTGGCAAAATGACATGCAATACCGCTTCCCATAATCCCCGAACCGATAATTGCTACTTTTTTAATTCTTCTTGTCATTTGTTTTTAGGTTTTTATACAGTTTTTTTGATGCTATCAATATACACTTTCTTTTCTGTAATAAGTTTATTTATGGTTGTTGTTACTTTAAAAAAAAGGTTTAATTCTTCTTCCGTAAGATGTTTTTTAACTTGATTATTAAATTGATATACGTGTCCTTTTGATATTTCGCGCATTTCTTTACCGTAAGCTGTCAATTTAATAATAACACTTCTTCCGTCATTTGGGTTTTTTTCTCTGCAGATAATACCTTTATCTTCCATTGTTTTTAGTAAACGAGAAAGGCTAGTGGGTTCCATACCCATTAAAGGACCTAATGCGGTAGAAGGAGTTCCTGTTTCAAAATCGATATTTAACAAAACAAAAGCTGTTGCCATAGTACTGTCATGCTTTGCAGCTTGTTCATTGTACATTTTTGCAACCGCTTGCCAAGTGGCTCTTAGTTGATGATCGATTGATTTATTTTTATCCATGTTCGTCCAAAGATACAGAAATTTATTATGCGTGCATAGTATTTTACACTAAAAGTTATGCACGCATAGTAAATTTAACATTTATTTAAACTGTAAACTTTAGTCGAAACTTTACTGTAACGTTTACTATAAAGTTATGACTAATCCGTATAAAAAGATGTAAGTTTGTGTTACTAGCTTTTAAAATACAACTTTTATATATTGTAAAATCATCAAAAACTATTAAAAAAATCATCAAAAAAATCAACTATAAAAAGAATGAGTAATTTATTAGAAATTAAAAATGTAGTCAAACGTTATGGCGATTATACTGCGTTAAATAATGTATCACTTAGTATCGAGAAAGGAAGTGTGTTCGGTTTACTCGGTCCTAATGGAGCAGGAAAAACATCCTTAATTAGAATCATCAATCAAATAACGATGCCCGATAGCGGTGAAGTAATTTTAGATGGCGAAAAATTAGCCCCGCATCATATAGAAAATATCGGATATTTACCCGAAGAACGTGGTTTATATAAATCAATGAAAGTAGGCGAACAAGCTTTGTACTTGGCACAACTCAAAGGAATGAGTAAATCCGAAGCTAAAAAACGCCTTAAATATTGGTTCGATAAATTTGAAATTAGCAGTTGGTGGAATAAAAAATTAGAAGAATTATCAAAAGGAATGGCGCAAAAAGTACAATTTATTGTTACAGTATTGCATCAGCCTAAATTGTTAATTTTTGATGAACCTTTCTCTGGTTTCGATCCGATAAATGCCCAATTAATCGCCAAAGAAATTTTACAATTGAGAGACGAAGGGGCAACGATTATTTTTTCAACCCACAGAATGGAATCTGTCGAAGAAATGTGCGATGAAATTGCCTTAATTCATCAATCAAATAAAATATTAGATGGAAAATTACACGATATCAAACGTCAATTTAGAACCAATACTTTTCAAATTGGATTAGAAACTCAAAATCCATCGGAAGTCGAAGCAAAACTAAAACAAAATTTTAAGGTTTTTCCTGCCGATTTTAAACTGTTAAATGACGGCTTAAAATTAAAAGTACAACTAACAAAAAATAATTCTGCAAACGATTTGTTAGCATTTTTAACCACCCAAGGACAAGTGCAACATTTTGTAGAATTAATACCAACTGCCAACGATATTTTTATTCAAGCAGTACAAAAAAACAGCTAGAAAAATGAGTAAATTACAATTAATTATCGCGCGTGAATTTAAAGCGAAAGTTAAAAATAAATCGTTTATTATGATGACTTTTTTAAGTCCTGTAATAATGATTGCCATGATTATATTGGTTATTTTTTTGATGAAACAAAATGACCAGAAAATTAAAGAAATCGTATATATCGATAATTCAGGTGTTTTTTCTAAAGAAGATTTTAAAGATACCGAAACCATAAAATATCAAGATTTTACCGCCTTTGGTGTCGAGCAAACTAAAAAGAAAGTAGAAGCAGGCGAGCATTTTGGCGTTTTAGTGATTCCAAAACAAGATAGCCTAGAATTATTAGCCAAATCAGTCGAGTTTTATTCTAAAGAAAGTCCTGGTTTAACGACTATCGAAAATATTGAATACAACGTAAATACCCATTTACGAAATTTGAAAATGAAGCAATTAGGCATCAATCTGGAAAAAATAAAAGCCTCTAAAATTTCTTCGGATATCAAAATGTATAATTTCTCTGGTGAAAAATCATCAAAAATGATTAATAGTATGAAAATCGGCGTAGGAACGCTAGCGGGATACTTATTAATGATGTTTGTTATCATTTACGGAACATCGGTAATGCGTAGCGTGATTGAAGAAAAAACCAGTAGAATTATCGAAGTAATTGTATCATCAGTAAAACCGTTTCAATTGATGCTTGGTAAAATTATCGGAAATGCTTCGGCTGGATTATTACAATTTTTTATCTGGGGAATTTTACTTTTGATAGGAGCGATAGGCGTTTCTTTGTTTATCGGAATTGATGCTTCACAGGTTTTTTCAAAAAATATTGATGCCAATCAAGTCGCAAAAATGCAAGCATTCATGGGAGATAAAGCCGAGTTATTCTTAGAGATTAGAAAATTACCTTGGTTTACCTTATTTTTCTTATTTATCTTTTATTTTTTAGCGGGATATATGTTATATAGTTCATTATTTGCCGCTGTCGGTGCTGCTGTTGATAACGAAACGGATACCCAACAATTTGTAATGCCAATCATGATGCCACTAATGTTGGCGGTTTATGTAGGCGCATTTACCGTAATTAACGATCCGCACGGTCCTGTATCTGTTATTTTCTCATACATTCCGTTTACATCGCCAATAGTGATGCTGATGCGTGTGCCTTTCGGCGTTGCTTGGTGGGAAATCGCGCTATCGATGCTATTGTTAATCGCTACTTTTATTGGCGTTGTGTGGTTTGCTGCAAAAATTTATAGAGTCGGGATTTTAATGTACGGGAAAAAACCAACCTATAAAGATTTATGGAAATGGATTCGATATAGTAATTAAAATATGCTACTTAAATACAAAAAAGCAGTTATCTTAAAATAACTGCTTTTTTTATGTTTAAAATCAACAATTTATTTTAATTTTATTTTCATGAAAGAACTTAATAAAATATTGAACTATACGTTTCAATTTAATAAAGAAATTGGCATCAGCATTAAAGCTCTTTTAATGCTTTTAATCGTACTTATTCTAGCCTCTTTTTTATTAAAATATTTTGAGAAATTTGTAAAAAAAAGACTCCAAAATGAAGATGAAAATAAGTTTAATACCGTCTTCTCTTTTGCAAGTTGGTTATTATATATTATCATTTTTTTAACCACATTAAATTCATTGGGCGTTAATGTAACTGCCATATTTGCCGCTTCTGCAGCTTTATTAATTGGAGTTGGTTTGGCGTTGCAAACTTTTTTTCAGGATATTATATCAGGAATTTTTATTATTTTAGATCAAAGTGTGCATGTGGGCGATATTATTGAACTAGATGGAAAAGTAGGTCGGGTAGAGGAAATAAAATTAAGAACAACTCGCGCCGTAACTATTGATAATAGAGTCTTAATTATCCCGAATCATAAATACTTAACCAATAGTTTGTATAATTGGACGCAAAATGGAGCTACAACTCGTGAAATTGTAAGTATAGGAGTCGCTTATGGAAGTGATGTTCAGTTGGTTAAAGAATTATTATTGAAAGCCGCAAACGAACATCCGAAGGTATATCAGTATCCAGCACCTTTAGTGATTTTTGAAAATTTTGGCGATAGTTCCTTAGATTTTAAATTGATATTTACTTTAGATGATAGTTTTCAAGCACAAATACCTAAAAGTGATTTGCGTTTTAAAATCGATGAATTATTTAGAGAACATCAAATTTCAATTCCATTTCCACAACGAGATATTCATATTATTAAACAATAAGAGCCTGTTTAAATTTCATCAAAAAAAGTTTTATAGCAGGAAAACAGAAAATCGAATCCGTCAAACTGAATTTAGTTCAGTTTCGCATCCTGATTTGCCGTAGTTCTTCCCTTTTTTTTGATGATTCTTGTCAATTCGAGTGATTTTAATGACTAAAAGGAATTAAAATTGTATCGAGAATTTCAATTCTTTTATATTAATGAATATTATACTAAAAAAGTTCTCGATACAATTTTTTTTGAAGGAAAAAAATCACTCGAACTGACAGTTTATTTAATTTTTAAACAGGCTCTAAGTTATCGGTGAAATTATGGGTAAAATTATCTGTGAAATTAACAGAAATTACCAATAGCTTTATGGCGTAATTATTGTATTTTGATACTTTAATAAATAGTAGTAAAAATAATATCAGCAAACATAACATCCATAAAATAGATGAGTAAAATATTAATCATAGAAGACGAATCGGCAATCCGTAGGGTTTTAAAAAAAATTATTTCAGAAGAAAATGAAACGTATCAGGTAGAAGAAGCCCAAGATGGCTTAATCGGACTCGAAATGATTAAAAACAATGATTATGACTTGGTTTTATGTGATATTAAAATGCCAAAAATGGACGGCGTTGAGGTGTTAGAAAAAGCTAAAAAAATAAAACCTGAAACCGCAATGGTCATGATTTCTGGACATGGAGATTTAGATACCGCCGTAAATACTATGCGTTTAGGAGCATTTGATTATATCTCGAAACCACCAGATTTAAATCGTTTATTAAACACCGTTCGCAATGCGTTGGATAAAAAAGAATTGGTTGTTGAAAATAAACGACTCAAAAAGAAAGTCAGCAAAAATTATGAAATGATTGGCGAGAGTCCTGAAATTACGCACATCAAAGAAATTATCGAAAAAGTAGCCACTACCGATGCACGCGTTTTAATTACTGGACCAAATGGAACAGGAAAAGAATTAGTCGCACATTGGCTACATGAAAAATCAGATAGGGTAAAAGCACCCATGATTGAAGTAAATTGTGCCGCAATTCCATCAGAACTCATAGAAAGTGAACTTTTTGGACACGTAAAAGGATCTTTTACAGGTGCAAATAAAGATCGTGCAGGGAAATTTGAAGCCGCAAATGGAGGAACTATTTTTTTAGACGAAATTGGCGATATGAGCTTATCGGCACAAGCAAAAGTACTGCGAGCTTTGCAAGAAAATAAAATACAACGTGTCGGTTCTGATAAAGATATCAAAGTAAATGTGCGAATTGTTGCCGCAACCAATAAAAATTTGAAAAATGAAATCGCCGAAGGACGTTTTCGAGAAGATTTATACCATCGTTTAGCCGTTATTTTAATAAAAGTCCCTGCATTAAATGATAGAAGAATTGATATTCCATTATTAATCGATTTCTTCACTGAAAAAATATCAGAAGAACAAGGAACACCTAAAAAAGAATTTTCAAAACAAGCCATTAAATTACTCCAAGAATATGACTGGACTGGAAATATTCGAGAATTACGAAACGTCGTAGAACGCTTAATCATCTTAGGTGAAAAAGAAATATCAGAAAATGATGTAAAATTATTTGCCAGTAAATAAAATAGTAAAATTTAAAAGCAACGTTTATAAGATTATAAACGCTGCTTTTTGGATGAAGGGTGCTTTATTTGGGAAAGCAACTGAATCCGTAACTAGTTATTTTATGCTGTAAAACAGTTTTAGGTGAGATTTTAAACAGCCTCTTACTTTATGATTTTTTTCGCAATATTATAAGCACTTAATTTACTTAGTATTTGAACGAAACTCTGTACCCATTTACTTAAAGAAACATCATCTTTAAATTGTTTCTTTACAAGTTTTATTTCTTCGAAAGAAATATCTCGTTTTAGCTTTAATTTCTTTAAATCACGTGCTACTTCTCTGTTATTATTATAAACTTTCTTCATCGTCAAAATATTTCTTAGATAAACTTTTAATAACTAAATTTTCCATACGATTTCTGGAAAAGTAGGAAACAAGAGCGAAGCATAAAAATAATAAAGCAACCACGATATGTCCTGAAATTTTATGATCAAAATAACTATTTATAGCCATTGATAATGCTACCGCTAAAAATATAAAAGCAATAAGAATGAATATTCCTATTATCGCAAAATTGAAAATCATGCTAAGAGAAGAAGTTAACACCTGAAAAATTTTAAGCTTGTAATATTCTTCAGAATTTTTTAAAAACTCTTCTCCTTTTTCTATCGCTTTTTCAGAAGTCGCATGCAGTGATTTTAAAACAGACATTATTTTGTTTGTAGTTTTTTATTTCTATCTTTTAATATTTTTAACTTTTCCTCTAGATTTGAAATCAAATCATCTGCTTTATAACTAGCATCGGAAACGATAACATCTAGTTTTTCTTCTAAAGTACTCGCTTTAGAATGTAATGTGTCTGCAACAGAATCTTTAAGTGTTTCCGCTTTTTCGACAACAGTATCTTTTAAATGTGCAGCTTCGGTTTCAACAGTATCTTTTGCCGCAATTGCACCTTCTGCAATTTTTGTTCTCGTTTTACTTCCTTTATCTGGAGCAAATAAAATCCCAAGTCCAGCACCAATAGCTATACCTGTTAATACCCCAAGAATATTGTTATTGTTTTCATTACTCATAATTATATTGTTTTAAAGGTTATTAATTATTTACACTACAAAGATATTCATATATCAAGGTATTTATTAACTCAATAGAAATAAATGTTAGCTCTAAAGATAGTTTAGACTTATAAAATAGTATTGTAAAAAGAATATCAATAGTTTATGGTAAATTTAATGTTATTTTATTAAAAATATTTTTTATTGAAGCGTATTTATTTTGATAAAGATACTTGTTTCGTTATATTTACAGGAGTATCTATAAACTCTTTTTTTGAGTTAAATGAGGTAAATCAGGTTAATAGTAAAAACTGATAGTTTATTAGTTTAAGTATAAGTAAACTTGATACTAATATAAAAAATTACCATCAATATTTTTATTTTTTAGCCGTTTTGCTTGGTATATTTGTAGTAGTAAAAATAAATTATAACCAATAAAATATAAAAAAATGGCAACAGCAGTAGGTAAAAAATTTCCAAATTTAAGTGTAGATGCAATGAACGAAATGGGAGATACGTTCAAAATAAATGTATTCGAAGAAGCTGTGAAAAACAATAAAAAAGTATTGTTATTCTGGTATCCAAAAGATTTTACATTTGTTTGCCCAACCGAATTACACGCTTTTCAAGAAGCTTTAGGTAAATTTGAAAAAAGAAACACGATGGTTATCGGTGCTTCTTGTGATACTCCTGAAGTTCACTTTGCTTGGTTAAATCAATCAAAAGATAATGGAGGAATCGAAGGCGTAACATATCCTTTATTAGCGGATAGCAACCGTAACTTATCATCAATTTTAGGTATTTTAGATATTACTGATGAGGTTTTTGATGAAGCAACACAAACCGTACAAGTAGTTGGTGATAACGTAACATATAGAGCTACGTATTTAATCGACGAAGAAGGAACTGTCTTTCATGAAGGAATTAATCATATGCCAGTAGGTCGTAACGTAAACGAATTTTTACGTTTAATCGATGCGTATGCACACGTTCAAAGAAATGGAGAAGTATGTCCTGCAAACTGGGAAGAAGGTAAAGATGCCATGAAACCAAATGCAAAAGGAACAGCTGAATATTTAGCTTCTCACTAAAAAAATAATTATTATTTTATTGAAAGGAAATAAGTTCGTGTACTAAATTGGGGGATTAAAATACACGAACTCCTTTCTAACAACAACAAATTATGATACAAGAATTAAGTCAAGATAACTTAGCGGATTTAGTAGCAAGTAACAAAAAAGTAGCAGTGCAATTCTCGGCAACTTGGTGTGGAAATTGTCGTATTATGAAGCCGAAATTTAAAAAATTAGCTTCTGAAAATGAAGAAATTACATTTCTAATTGTTGATGCCGAGAAATTTCCTGAAAGTAGAAAATTAGCAGACGTTAGTAATTTACCAACCTTTGCAACTTTTGTTGATGGTAAATTTGTAAATCAAGTACAAACCAATAAATTTGATTCTTTAAAAGAATTAATCAACGAAGTTGTATAATTAAAGTACCTTAAAAATAGCCGTATGAAATTACCTGTAATAAAACATTTAACTTCTTTTATTGAAGAAAATGACCAAGATTATATCTTAGAAACTATTGAAACTTTAGAGGCTTTAACAGAAGTTCCCTCTTTAAAAGATGAAGAATTAGACGTTATTGGTGAGTTAATTTCCAATATGTACGGAGCTATTGAAGTTGATAAAATGATAAAAGATGGTACTCCTAAAAAAGAAGCATTGAATACTTTTATGAAACGTGTTTTAGGATCGATTGATAAATAATCATATAATCATAAAAAAATAACGAATAATAATTTTTAAATTATTTGATAAAATCCCAAGCTTTATGGCTTGGGATTTTTTGTTATTTCAATTCATAAAAACTTCTTTTTCCTATCTTAATTTTCATTTCTTTGGTTAGTGAAATATTGGTTTGCGGATCGGTTATTTTTTGACTATTGACTTGAATCGCTCCACTTATAATAAGTCTTTTAATGGCAGATTTTGTTAAATCATTCTTTAAGAAACTACATAAATTAGTTAACGTAATGATATTTTCTTTTGCTTGAATCGATTTTAAATTTACAGGATGATATGCTTTATTTTCGGCTTTTTTACTTTGAAATTGATTGATAAAAAAAAGTTCAGCATCTTTTGCTGCTTGTTCATTATAATATTGTTTAATAATATTTTTAGCGATTATTTTTTTAATTTCCATAGGATTTTCTCCCGTACTTAACCGTTTTAAAATTGCTTGTTTTTCTAATACTGAAAAATCAGTTGTAAGCTTTAAAAATTCGGGAATTAAATCATCAGAAATAGACATTGTTTTACCAAAAATATCAGTTGGTTCATCAGTTAATCCAATGGTATTGTTGAGTGATTTACTCATTTTTTCTTTACCATCTAAACCTCTTAATAACGGCATACACATTATTATTTGCGGACTCATATTAAAGCTTTGCTGAATTTGTCTTCCCATGGTACAGTTAAAAAGTTGATCGGTTCCGCCCATTTCAATATCTGCTTTTATTTTTACAGAATCATATCCTTGTAAAATAGGATATACCAATTCATGCATAGCAATTGGGGTGTTTTCTGTAAACCGTTTGTTAAAATCATTTCGATGCATTAATTGAGCAACCGTAACTTTCGATAAAAGTTGAATAACATCAGAAAAAGAAAGTGTTTCTAGCCATTCAGAATTATAAACAATTTCAGCTTTTGATAGCTCAATAATTTTAGCTAATTGTTGTAAATAAGTTTCGGCATTATACTGTACTTCTTTGGTTGATAACGGTTTTCTACTTTTATTTTTTCCAGTAGGATCACCAATTTTTGCGGTAAAACTTCCAACTAATATTATTATATGATGTCCTAAATCTTGAAATTCTCTTAATTTTTTTAAGACCACAGCATGTCCTAAGTGAAGATCTGGCGCAGTAGGATCAAACCCAAGTTTAATAATTAATTTTCGATTTTCTTTGCTAACTTCTTGTAGTTTTTCTTCGAGACCTTTTTCAGGAAGAATAATTGCTACATTTTCTTTTAATTTGTTGATTGTATCCATTTTTTTTGCATAAAAAAAAGCCCGAGCAAAATGCTCGGGCTTTAGGTTTTGGTAGTATATAGTATTTTTAATTTAAAATATATGCATAGCCTATCCGAGTACTCATTATATGGTAATAATAAGTACTGAAAAAAGGAAGACGTAATATGCTTTTCAAAAATTTCATTTTGATATTTAACAATCTTTAATTGTTTTTTGCCTATTTATTTTAGGCTGAATTTTTAATCTTATTATTTTATCTTAAAAAATAAGATTAAAATCAAGCTACAAAATTATATAAAAACAAGTTGTTAAACAAGTTATCTAATCGATTAAAATTTAAAACCGTTTTTTTTACCTATTTTTAAAAATAATAGGTTGATATATTGTGGTAAATTTCTCAAAATCTTTTGAGCAAATAAGGCTAGGATATGACATTAAAAGTAATTGAAAAGCTTCTTTTCCTACTGATAAAGCGGGGGTTTCATAATAATGTGAATTTAGTTGAAAACCAATTCGTTCATAAAATTGTATTCTACGTTTATTGATTTCACTATTTGGTAATTCTACTTCTAATAAAACAGTTTTACGACTATTTTTTATAAAATTTTCAAGTATTTTTTTACCATATCCTTTATTTCTATGGATTGAATCCGTGGCAAAATGGTCTATAAAATGTAATGATTCAAAATTCCACCAGAGTAAAAAACCAATAAATTTATTTTCATGAAGTATCACTTCAAAATGATATTTTGAATTTTTTAAGATGATAATTTGTGTGTCTAATAAGCGTCGTTCTTCTTCAGGAAAAGCTTCTTGATAAAGTTTCCAAGCTTCTGAAAAATAAGTATCTGTAATGTTTTTAAGTCGTTTAATTTCGAAATTCATAACTAGAAATCGTTTTTAATGCTTTTATCAGCAAATTAAATTATAGAAAAACTCAAAATACTATTTTAATAGTATTTTGAGCTAACTTGATTAAAGAATAAAGGAAAGTATTAACTATTTTAGTTTTTAGAAATTTTATGTTCCCAGTATGCACCACTAATATCTGTAATTTTTACAGTGTATATTCCTTTTGATAGTGTGTTTAATATATCTTTTTTAAAGCGTAGTGTTGCTTTTGCTCCTAAAGGAATAATCAAACTATGCTTTGCTGGTTTTATTTTGGCAATATAATAATTGGAAATATTTTCTTTTTTAAAGGAAGCTAAATCTTTTTGATTATACTTAAAAATAGTATTTTTTTGTGCATCAAATAATTCAATAGCGATGGTCCAAGAGCCGTAAACATCAACGCCTTCAGTTCTAAAAACATCAAAAGAAAGAATATTATTTTTTATTTTACCTTGTGTAATTTCAAGTGTTGGTTTTACCGATTTGTTGTGAAGTGTACCCCATAATCCGCCGTGAAATACTTGATTTGTCATCAATGTCATTCCTAAAATAAACAGTGAACCAATGAGTACAACTTTTGGAAATATAGTGTCTTTAATTGGTAAAATTCCTGATGCTAACCAAGCAAACCAGTTCTTTTTGGTTATAGAAAAATTATTTTTAATCAGATAATTATCTAATGAATACGTACCACTTCCTGTTAAAAATAAGACAAAACCAGTTGCAATACCGAGTACTCCAATTTGCCATTCATCCAGACAAGTAGTGCCAATCCATCCTGAACCAAGAAGAATTCCCATTGCTAAGAAAAATACGCCAATACTCATTATTCGGGTAAATAATCCGAAGATAATAAACAGGCCAACAATTCCTTCAATAATAGTAAAAATAACCATGTTTAACCATAGCATATCTGGATTTTCAACGAGATACTGAATAATAGGTTTTATGCCTAGTGCATTAGGTAAAAAGTGATTAAATTTTTCACCAATATACCCCGCAACTTCAGGATCTAGTTTGTTTGCTAAAATGGTTCTTCTCCAAAAAGCTGAAAAATATGTCCAACCAATTACCAATCTTATTGCGAGTACTAAAAGTCCTGCATCATTTTTTATATTGATATTTTTCATTATATCCTTTTTATATTGTTAATGAAATAAATCCTTTTTTTATCAACTGAAATCCATATAAAATACCATTTTTAGTGATTGTTATATTTTCAGGTAATTCACTTTTCTTTATTTTTAATTTATCTAAAGAAATACCACAAACAAAGACTTTTACATGTTGTTTTTTAGCGGTTATTAGTAACTTATTAAAAGCATAATTATTAGGAATATCACTTACCGTTTTTCCGCAAATAATGACATGAAAATCGCCATATTTAAAACCATCTTCTTTGGCTAATTCATTAGCAGTTAGTAGTATTGGTTCGAGTTGCTTACTGTTTTTAGTAAGTACAACATAGTTGTTTTTTGTGCTAGTTTTTTGTGCTTGTATTTGTGTTATCGTAATTAAAAAAAGGAAAATTGTTGTTATATATAGAATTGAATTTTTCATGTTTTGAAAATTTTAAATTTTGATTGCTACTAAAAAAAGTAAACGAGGTAATGCTTGAAATATCACTACATGATTTGTAGCTAATTTCAAGTTTATAAATTATGATAATATCAGTTTTTACTGATATCTTATTTCAAAAAAGACTTATTAATTATAGGTAATTGGTAAATTTTTGATATAAAATATAAAGTGGAATCGTAGTCGCTGAATAATTTCTAGCTTCTCGAAATTGAGTAGATAGGTTAGAAGCATCAGTAATTTTAGGTACTTTTTTAAAACCTACGAAAACAAGTGGTAGATATTTAAAACAAGTGTTAAATTTGATTAATTTACTTTGGGGAAGTACAGCATTATTGCAAGAAATAGTAATCGTTGTTTTGCTTTTGTTGATAACCTGTGTTGTCGGAAAACCAAGTTTTGCTTCTACAAAATTACGAATCTTGCAAGGTGAAATTAACAATAATAGTACAAGTCCTAAAAGAGGAATTATATTTTGTATTGTTTTTATGTTTAATTTTTTTTTCACCTTGCTAAGATACAGTATAGAAATAGGATAATTTGTTATTGTTTTCTTAATGAAATAAAAGCGCTATTTATTCTGATTTGTTTTGCTCTTTTTGTTGGTTCTGTTCGTTCATTTTTTTAACCAATGCTTTTAAACGTTCTTTATTTTGTTGTTTCGCAAGTTTTACTTTGTTCTCTTTTTGCTTCATCAAGCGAGTATGTTTCGCTTTATTAACGGTGTTTTTGGCTTTTCCTTTTTTCGGCATTTTAGATTTTTATCTGTTTTTTTTAAGAAATATTTTAATTTATTTTGATGTTTTTATCATTAATAATCCGAAGAAAGTAAGCAATCCGTTTAAAACTAATACGAAAAATCCGAAGTCGAAATTGAATAATGTCTTACTAAAATAACTTATCAAAAAAGTAAGAACAGGAGATACAATACAAATGATAGGAACTAATTTATCTTTTATATTCAGTTTTGTAAATAATCCGAAGGCATATAAACCTAATAACGGACCATAAGTATAACCCGCAAATTGAAATATTTTAGCAATTACACTGGCATCTGCAATAAAATATTTAAAAACTAAAATAGTTGCGATTAATATAAATGAAAATAAAATGTGTATTCTCTTACGGATTTTTTCTTTTTCCTGATTATCTTCTTTTTTATCAATTTCTAAAATATCAATACTAAAAGAGGTGGTTAAGGAGGTTAACGCACTGTCGGCACTTGAATACGCAGCGGCAATTAATCCTAATAAAAAGAATAAAGAAGTTACCAAACCTAAATCGCCACTCATGGCAATCATCGGAAATAATTGGTCTTTATGTGCATCTAATCCGTTAATATTGGCATAATCTGTAAGTAAAACACCCAAAGCTAAAAAGAAAAAATTAACGATTACTAAAACAATCGTAAACCAAAACATATTTTTTTGAGCATCTTTTAAATTACGACAGGTTAAGTTTTTTTGCATCATATCTTGATCTAATCCTGTCATAACAATGGCAATAAATGCGCCAGATAAAAACCGATTCCAAAAATAATTTCCTGCTTTTATATCCTCAAAAAAGAACATTTTAGCCGATTTACTTTCAGATATATAGGTAAATAAACTATCAATTTCTAGGCTGTCTTTTATCATAATAATACAAACACCAACGGCAATTAACATGAATAAAGTTTGTAAAGTATCTGTCCAAACGATGGTTTTTATACCACCTTTAAAAGTGTATAACCAAATTAATAAAATGGTAATCGTTACGGTTACCCAAAACGGAATTCCGTAAGCATCAAACAAAATTAATTGTAAAACATTGGCAACCAAAAACAACCTGAAAGCCGCACCAATAGTTCTTGATAATAAGAAAAAAGAAGCACCAGTTTTATAAGAATAGCGCCCAAAACGAGTTTCTAAATAAGTATATATTGATGTTAAATTTAAGCGATAATAAAGCGGAAGTAAAACTAAACCGATAACGGCGTAACCAACTACATAGCCAAAAACCATTTGCATATAACTCATTTGCTGACCTTCAACCCAGCCAGGAACGGAAATAAAAGTAACGCCAGAAAGTGAAGCGCCAATCATTCCGAAGGCGACTAAATACCATGGCGAAGAATTATCTGCTTTAAAAAAAGTGTTGTTATTTGCCGATTTACTTGTAAGGTAAGATATCAAAATTAATACTCCAAAGTAGGCAAGAATAAGGAGTATAATATGTAGTGGTTGCATATAATTTAATTACGAGTTATGAATTACGAAAGTACTAATTTAGTTTATCGTAATTCATAACTTGTACCTATAAAATTACATTTCAATAATGATGTCTTCTATGTTTTTACGAACCTTTTTTAGGTCTTTCATATAATCATCTTCGGCTCTAAAACCAACAGGCAATACTAATACTGATGTTAAATTATGTTTGTCTAAACCTAAAACTTCATCATATTTTTCAGGGATAAAACCTTCCATTGGGCAAGAATCTATTTGCTGGTTTGCCGCAACGGTCATTAAATTTCCTAAGGCAATATAGGCTTGATTTTTATTCCAATTACGTAATTCTTCTTGTGTTTTCGTACCGATAGTTTCTCGAAGTATTTTCTTAAAAGGGCTTAAAATGGCATCGGGCGTGTTTCTAACTTTTTTTACATACGAAAAATACGCATCAATATCTGTTAAAGAATATTCTTTAGGAATACACAAAACCAACACGTGAGAAGCTTGAAGTATTTGTTGCTGATTCCAAGAATGTGCAACTAATTGTTGCTGAATTTCTTTATTTTGAATAACAACCATTTTAACAGGCTGTAATCCGTAAGAAGTAGCAGTTAAATTAAAGGCTTCTTTTAAAGTAGTTATTTGTGTTTCTGAAAGTGATTTATTTTCATCGAATTTTTTAACAGCATAACGCCATTTTAAATTTTCTATAGTATTCATCTTTTTTGATTTTTTTATCAAGCAAAAATACAACTGCTTTTATAAAAATAACTGCTTGAGTTGATTTAATCTTTATTGTTCTTTGTATTTGAATAGGAGTGGCTAGCCTATGTATTGGGTAAATAATGTATTTTTGCGTACAAATAACACATAATGACACAACAAGAAATAATGCTTTCGGTAGATGCCGTAGTTTTTGGTTATGAAGCAGGAAATATTTCCATATTATTGATAAAAAGAAAATACGAACCTTTTAAAGGGAAATGGGCAATTCCAGGTGGTTTTGTATTAAAAGATGAATCATTAGAAACCGCTGTTGAAAGAGAACTATCAGAAGAAACAGGTGTTAAAATAAATTATTTAGAGCAATTATATACTTTTGGTCAACCAGAAAGAGATCCTAGAAAAAGAGTTGTAACGGTTGCTTATTTCGGACTTGTAAAACCAAATTATTTTAAACTGAAAGCCAGTACTGATGCAGAGGAAGCGCAATGGTTTTCTATTGATAAATTACCAGAATTATCTTTTGATCATAAAGAAATTTTAGATAAAGCAATAAATCGTTTGCGTGCAAAAATAACCTATGAACCGATTGGTTTTGAATTATTAGAAAGTAAATTTCCTTTTTCAGATTTAGAAAAACTTTATTCAACACTTTTAGGAAGAGCTGTTGATAGACGTAATTTTCGAAAAAAAATAATACATTTAAATATTTTAGATGAATTAGATGAAAAGACATCAAAAGGCTCAGGACGACCTGCTAAACTGTTTCAATTTAATGAAAAACGATTTTTTCAACTAAAAAAAGAAGGAATTATTTTCGATATTTAAACACTTAAAAATACATTTAGTGTTCTTTTTACGCAAATTAATTGCAGGATTCAATAATATGAAATATATTTGTGTCATAATTACGCAAATTAACAATAAATAACCAAGACTATGAACGGATTATTATTAACAGACGGTTATAAAACAGGACATCACCAACAATACCCGAAAGGAACAGAAGAAGTATATTCTAATTGGACACCAAGAAGTAATAAATATGCGCCAAAAGGATGTGAAAAAATAGTTTCGTTTGGACAACAATATGTAATTACTTGGTTACATGATTATTTTGAAGCAAACTTTTTTAGCAAACCAAAAGATGCAATTTGTCAAGAAATAAAAGAAGAGCTTTCTTTATATTTAGGAACAGATTATGATGTTTCTCATTATGAAAAATTGCATGATTTACAATATTTACCTATCAAAGTAAAATCAATAAAAGAAGGTGTAGAAATACCCGTAAGAGTACCAATGTTAACGGTTGTAAATACGGTAAAAGAATTTTATTGGGTAACTAATTTTTTAGAAACCATTCTTTCAACGATGTTATGGCAACCGATGACTTCTGCCTCAATTGCGTTACGATATAAAAGGATTTTTAAAAAATGGGCAACTTTAACTGATGAAGCAAATACTGGATTTATCGATTTTCAAGGACACGATTTTTCAATGAGAGGAATGGGAGGTTTACAAAGTGCAGTATTATCGGGAATGGGGCATGCAAGTGTTTTTTTAGGTTCGGATACTTTGCCTGTAATTAGTAGTTTGAGAAAATATTATAAAGCAACTGGTTTTGTTATCGGCTCGGTAAATGCAACGGAACATTCTGTAATGTGTGCAGGAACAAAGGATGATGAAATAGGAACTTTTAGAGAATTAATGAAAATATATCCTACAGGAATTTTATCCGTAGTAAGTGATACTTGGGATTTATGGAAAGTATTAACAACGTATTTACCAATTTTAAAATCGGAAGTTTTAAGTAGAAAAGGAAAATTAGTAATTCGACCAGATAGTGGAGATCCTGTTGCTATTATTTGTGGTGAAAATACCACATTAAACGGAAGTACACCACAAGAAAAAGGCGTAGTAGAATTATTATGGGATATTTTTGGAGGAACTGTAAATGCACAAGGTTTTAAAGTGTTAGATAGTCATATTGGTGCTATTTATGGCGATAGCATCACCACTGAAAGAGCCGAACAGATTTGTAAACAATTACACGATAAAGGTTTTGCAAGTACAAATGTTGTTTTAGGAATCGGTTCATTTACGTATCAATATAATACGAGAGATACTTTTGGTTTTGCTATGAAAGCAACTTCGGTTGTTGTTAATGGCGAAAGAAGAGAAATATTTAAAGACCCAATTACGGATGATGGAATTAAAAAATCAGCAAAAGGTTTGGTTAAAGTTGTTATAGAGAATGGAGAATATCGTTTAATTGATCAAGTTTCAGTAGCTCAAGAAAATGAAGGTGAGTTAAAAGAAATTTATAAAGATGGTCAATTTTACAATACTGTAACCTTAAATGAGGTTAGAGAACGCATCAATCAAAATATAAATAGTACTGTTTTAGTTTAAAAAATAAGTTATGAAATACGAAATAAAGAAATTTAATGACGGACAAGTAACTTCTAAAATTATTGAAAAAGGAAATTTACATGTTAAAATAAGGGGAAATAGTTATGAGGATTTATTTCGTATTGCATCGATAAAAGAAGCTTGGGATGCTGAGAATATCTTACATAAAACTGCTACTGCTATTTTAACTATTTATTGTTTGATAGGGCAACGATCTGATAGACGATTTAATGAAAAAGAATCTTTTGATTTAAAAGTAATTGCTAATTTTATAAATTCAATGGGTTTTGATAAAGTGGAGATTTTGCATCCGCACAGTTCAATAAGTTTAGCATTAATTGATAATTCAATAGAAATAAAAAGCTATGAGTTTGTAAAGAAAGTATATGATGCTATTGGAAATCCAATATTGATAAGTCCAGATGCAGGAGCCTATAAAACTACTCACGAAATAGCAAAAAAATTAAAAGCAGATTTAATTCCGTCAAATAAAGTACGAATAGCAGGAGTACCAAAAATAACAATTCAAGGAGATGTTAAAAATAAAGAATGTTTAATTGTGGATGATTTAGCCGATGGCGGAAGAACTTTTAATTTTTTGGCCAAAGAATTGAAAAATCAAGGAGCAACCAAAGTATTTTTATACGTAACACACGGACAGTTTAATTATGGTTTTGATGAGTTAAAAGAAAATATCAATCATATTTATTGTACCAATAGTTATAAAGATATTTCTGATGATTTTGTAACGCAGTTTAAAGTGGTTTAAATAATTTATACATTATAAAAAACCTCATTAATTTTAAATTAATGAGGTTTAGGTTTTATCCAATAAAAGCTAAAAAAGCGTTTACAAAAATTGAAAATTTAGTATAAATCTTTAAATTTTGTAGGATTAGCTTCATTCATAATAGCATATATTTTTTCAAAAATATCTTCAGCTGATGGTTTTGAAAAATAATCGCCATCGGTACCGTAAGCAGGTCTGTGAGCTTTTGCAGTTAAAGTTTGTGGTTTACTATCTAAATATTTATATCCGTCTTGATTTTCAATAATTTCTTGTAATAAATACGCTGATGCTCCACCAGGAAGGTCTTCATCAACTACTAATAAACGATTTGTTTTTATGATTGATTTTACGGTGTCGTGATTGATATCAAAAGGAAGTAAACTTTGTGCATCAATAATTTCGATATCAATACCAACTTGCGCTAATTCTTTGGATGCTTCCTCGACAATTCGCAAGGTAGAACCGTAAGAAATAACCGTAATATCGGTTCCTTTTTTGATGGTTTCCACCACACCTATTGGTGTTTTAAATTCTCCTAAATTGACGGGTAGTTCTTCTTTTAATCGGTATCCGTTTAAACATTCGATAACTAAAGCAGGATCATCTCCTTCTAACAAGGTATTGTAAAATCCTGAAGCTTGGGTCATATTTCTAGGAACTAACACGTGAATTCCACGAATATTATTAATAATTCCGCCCATTGGTGAACCAGAATGCCAAATTCCTTCTAAACGATGTCCTCTAGTTCGGATAATTAACGGTGCTTTTTGCTTTCCAAAAGTACGATAACGAAGTGTTGCTAAATCGTCACTCATAATTTGTAAAGCATATAATAAATAGTCTAAATATTGAATTTCTGCAATTGGACGTAAACCACGCATTGCCATTCCAATACCTTGTCCGATGATGGTCGCTTCTCGAATCCCTGTATCTGAAACTCTTAATTCGCCATATTTTTCTTGTAAACCTTCTAAACCTTGATTTACATCACCAATAAAACCAGCATCTTCACCAAAAATTAAAGTTTCAGGATATTTCTTAAGAATTGCATCAAAATTATCACGCATAATAATACGTGCATCTACTAAATTTTTTTCAGGAGCATAGGTTGGTGCAATGGCTTTGTTATTTTCGATAGCACTTGTTGTTTCGCTTAGTAAGTGCGAAGAAAATTTATCAGCACCTGCTTTAATTGAAGTGATAATAAAATCTTGAAGTGCTTTTTTTTCTTCAAAATTTTCATCTTTCAGATATCGCAAACTTTTACGAGTCGCTATTAGCACGTCTTTTCTAAGCGGTTCAATAATTTTTGCTAAATCGTTTTTATATTTGGTGATAAACGAGCTATTATTACTTTTTTCGGCTACTTTTTCTAATAAATGAATTGCCGTAGCAACTTCCGATTTTATTTCATTTGTGTATGCGCTCCAAGCATTTCTTTTGGCGAGGCTAACTTCTTTTTTAGCTTCTTTTTCAATCGTTATTAATTCTTCTTCGGATGCTACAAGTTTTAAAACAGTGTTATTTTGGTCATTTTCATCTTTGGATTCAAAATTTAAAATCCATTTTCTCATTTGTGAAATACAGTCAAACTCTTGTTCCCACTGTAATCTTTCTGTTGATTTGTAGCGTTCATGTGAGCCAGAGGTGGAATGTCCTTGTGGTTGTGTTAATTCTTTTACGTGTATTAATACAGGAATATGTTGTTCTCTCGCAATTTTTGATGCCTTTTTATAAACTTCTATTAATTGGGTATAATCCCATCCGTTTACTACAAAAATTTCATATCCGTTGGTATTTTTTTCTTTTTGAAATCCTTTTAAAATTTCAGAAATACTTTCTTTAGTTGTTTGATGTTTTGCGTGTACCGAAATTCCGTATTCATCATCCCAAACACTCATCACCATTGGCACTTGTAGAACGCCTCCAGCATTGATTGTTTCAAAAAATAATCCTTCGGAAGTACTTGCATTTCCGATAGTTCCCCAAGCAACTTCGTTTCCTTGGTTTGAAAAATCAGTAAAATTTTCCAATCCTTTTACATTTCGATAAATTTTAGATGCTTGTGCGAGTCCTAATAATCGGGGCATTTGTCCTGCTGTTGGTGAAATATCAGCAGACGAATTTTTTTGAGCAGTTAAATTTTTCCAGTTTCCGTTTTCATCTAAGGAATGTGTTGTAAAGTGTCCGCCCATTTGCCTACCTGCCGACATAGGTTCGAGTTGAATATCGGTATGTCCGTATAATCCTGCAAAAAATTGTAGTGGTGTTAATGCATCAATTGCCATCATAAAGGTTTGATCTCGGTAATATCCCGATCTAAAATCACCATTTTTAAACGCCTTTGCCATTGCCAATTGTGGTACTTCTTTACCATCTCCAAAAATCCCAAATTTTGCTTTTCCTGTGAGTACTTCTCTACGTCCTAACAAGCTACATTCTCTACTGATGCGTGCTATTTTATAATCCCGTAAAACTTCTTTTTTAAAATCTTCAAAAGAAAGTTGTTGCGTATCAGCTACTTTGGTATTTGGGGTCATAATTATTTAATTTTGGTATGCTTACAAAGATAGTTTTTTTAGTTGATATTTAAAAATTACTACTTTTATTGAGTAATATTAAATAAATATCATTAAAAGTATTTTTTATTGCAGTATTCGCAATAAATATTGCTTAATAAATTTTATTTTATAGCATCGTTTTTTTTCTGATAGGTTATAAAAAAATTATCAGATGAAAAATAAAAAAATAAGAGTAGTAATTACAGTAAACATAAAATGACAAGGTTTTTTATCTCCTTGTCATTTTATGTTTTTATATTTTTAAGTTTGTTCTAAATTTATTTTTTTTTTAGAAATTTGGTTTTAGTTGATGTTTGGCATAGAATTTATTTAAATGATCTACGGCTTGTTCAGCAGTATCTACGATTCTAAATAAATTCAAGTCTTTTTCGTTGATATTTCCTTCTTCTAAGAGGGTGTTTTTAATCCAATCTAGCAATCCTCCCCAAAACTTTGTACCAACTAAAATAATTGGAAAACGTCCAATTTTATGAGTTTGAATTAAGGTAATTGCTTCAAATAATTCGTCCATAGTTCCAAAACCTCCAGGCATTACAACAAAACCTTGTGAGTATTTGACGAACATTACTTTACGGACAAAAAAGTAATCAAAATCCAAGCTTTTCCCTTGGTCAATCCAAGGATTATCGTGTTGTTCGAAAGGCAATTCGATGTTTAATCCTACGGAAACTCCTTTTCCTCGATGTGCTCCTTTATTTCCTGCTTCCATAATTCCAGGACCTCCGCCAGTAATTACTCCAAAGCCGTTTAATGTCAATTGATAACCAATTTCTTCGGCTAATTGGTAATATTTGTTGTCGGGTTTTGTTCGTGCTGAACCAAAAATAGATACGGAAGGACCTATTTTACTTAATTTTTCATAACCATCTACAAATTCAGCCATGATTTTAAAAATTGCCCAAGAGTCGTTTGTTTTTATTTCATTCCAAGTTTTTGGTTGTAATTTTTCTTTTATTTTTCTATCATCATTCGGGTTCATATTCTTATTTTTTTATAGATTATTTCTTCTTTTAGAGAATTAATTTGATACTTGCTTACGTAGAATTTTTGTGGTTAAAATTACTTTTTTAGCAAGCTTACTAAGATAGTTCTTTCTTCAAAAACTTCGCTGTATAACTTATTTTATGTTTGGCAACTTTTTCAGGAGTTCCTGTTACTAGGACTTCGCCACCATTTTTTCCACCTTCCATACCGATATCAATAATCGTATCAGCAAGTTTGATAACATCCATATTATGTTCGATAATTAACACGGTATTTCCTTTATCGGCAAGTTTATTTAGTACGGTCATTAACACTCGAATATCTTCAAAATGTAAGCCAGTAGTGGGTTCATCTAAAATATAAAAAGTATTTCCTGTAGCTCTTTTTGATAATTCGGAAGCTAATTTAATGCGTTGTGCTTCTCCTCCAGAAAGCGTGGTAGATTGCTGTCCTAGAGTGATATATCCTAATCCGACATCTTTAATGGTTTGTAATTTTCGATGTATTTTAGGAATTGCTTCAAAAAAATCGGTTGCTTGGTCGATAGTCATATTTAAAATATCTGAAATTGATTTTCCTTTATAGCGAATCTCTAGAGTTTCTCTGTTGAAGCGTTTTCCTTGACAGGTTTCACATTCGACTTGAACATCGGGTAGGAAATTCATTTCAATAACTCGAACACCGCCTCCTTTACAGGTTTCACAACGGCCTCCTTTTACGTTAAAACTAAAACGTCCAGCTTTGTAACCTCTGATTAATGCTTCTGGAGTTTTGGCAAATAAACTTCTGATTTCGCCAAAAGTTCCTGTGTAAGTTGCTGGATTAGAACGTGGTGTTCTACCAATTGGCGATTGGTCAATAGCAATTACTTTATCAATATAATCTAATCCTTCAATTTTTTGATAAGGCATTGGTTTTTTAACGCCTCGATAAATATGTGCATTTAAAATCGGATATAAAGTTTCATTAATTAAGGTTGATTTTCCACTTCCAGAAACGCCTGTAACACAAATCATTTGTCCTAATGGAAATTTTACGGTAACATTTTTTAGGTTATTTCCTGATGCTCCCGAAAGTTTGATGAAATTTCCATTTCCTTTTCTGCGTTCTTTTGGTACGGAAATTTCTTTTTTTCCAGTTAGATAATCAGCCGTTAAGGTGGGTTGTTTTTTTAATTCTTCAAAAGTTCCTTGGCTTACAATTTCACCTCCGTGGATTCCTGCTCCTGCACCGATATCTAGCACAAAATCGGCTTGTTCAATCATATCTTTATCGTGTTCAACGACTAAAACAGAATTTCCAATATCTCGAAGTTTTATCAATGATTTTATTAATTTTTCGTTGTCTCGTTGATGTAAACCGATGCTAGGTTCATCTAAAATATACAAAACACCCACGAGTTGCGAACCAATTTGAGTTGCCAATCGAATTCGTTGTGCTTCTCCGCCTGATAATGATTTTGAGGTTCTATCTAAAGTTAAATAATCCAAGCCAACATCTAATAGAAACTGTATTCTTGTACGAATTTCTTTGAGTATTTCAGAAGCAATTAATAGTTGTTTTTCTGATAAATCATTTTCAATATTTTCAAACCAATTGGCTAATTCAGTGATGTCCATTTGTGTTAAATCACTGATATTTTTATCGATGATTTTAAAATGTAAGGCTTCTTTTTTGAGTCTTTTTCCATGACAAACCGAGCAAGTAACTTCATCCATAAAATCTTTTGCCCAGCGTTTTATGGTCGTACTTTCGGCATTTTTATATTGATTTTCGATAAAAGCAATAATTCCTTCAAAATCAATTTCATAATTTCTAGTTACGCCAAGTTCTTTCGAATTTATTTCAAAAGATTCATTGCCTCCGTGCAAGATAATTTCCATTGCCGTTGCTGGAATTTTAGCTATTGGATCGGTTAATTTAAAATGATGTCTGTCGGCAATTGTTTGAAGTTGTTTAAAAATCCAACTATTTTTTTGAGTTCCTAACGGGATAATTCCACCATTTTTGATAGAAATACTATCATCAGGAATTAATTTTTTTATATTGATTTCATCAGTAATTCCAAGTCCGTTACAACAAGCACAAGCTCCTCGTGGTGAATTAAAAGAAAATGTATTTGGTTCAGGGTTTGGATATGAAATTCCTGTGGTCGGACACATTAATTCACGACTGAAATAACGAGGTTTTTCATCAGAAATTCCATTAGAATTTGCATCAACATCAATAACCATTAAAATATTATTTCCTGTATATAAGGCTGTTTTAATAGTTTCTTCTAAGCGTTTTTCTGATTTTTCATTGACAATTAAACGATCGATAACCACTTCAATATCGTGGGTTTTATAGCGATCAAGTTTCATACCTTTTTCAATTTCTTTGATGTCGCCATCAACTCGAACTCTTACAAAACCTTGCTTCGAAATTTGTTCGAAAAGCTCCCGATAATGCCCTTTTCTAGCGTTTACTAAAGGCGCAAGAACGGCGATACGTTTTTCCTTGAAATCTTTTAAAATCAATTCTTTTATTTGCTGATCAGTATAGCTAACCATTTTTTGGTTCGTATTATATGAATACGCATCTGAAGCTCTAGCGAATAATAATCGCAAAAAATCATAAATTTCGGTAATCGTTCCTACTGTTGAACGTGGACTTTTATTTGTCGTCTTCTGTTCGATAGCAATAACGGGCGATAAACCATCAATTTTATCGACATCAGGGCGTTCTAATCCGCCTAAAAACTGTCGAGCATACGCCGAAAAAGTTTCAATATATCGGCGTTGCCCTTCGGCGTAAATAGTGTCAAAAGCTAACGAAGATTTCCCACTACCGCTTAATCCTGTAATTACGACTAATTTTTCACGAGGAATTTTAACATCAATGTTTTTTAAATTATGAACTCTTGCACCGTAAACTTCTATGTAATTTTTTGCTTTCAAATTGAGTTTTTTTACCAAAAGCAAAGTTACAGAAACCATCTTTATTTTAAAGATGATGTATTACATAAATGCGTGTAAATTGGTATCTTGCCATTAAATAACAATAGAATTACATCAAAATAGAAAAAATAAAAATAATTAACATGAAATTTATTCATACGGTGCGTCATTTTTTTGAACGTCATGGTTTTGCAGTATCTTCCCGATTAGCCGATAAATTAGGAATGCGGGCAACTAATGTGCGTTTGTTTTTTATTTATATTTCCTTTGTAACGGTTGGTTTATCGTTTGGAATATATTTAACACTCGCTTTTTTATTACGATTAAAAGACATGATTTATACTAAAAGAACCTCTGTTTTTGATTTGTGAAATTTAGAAATTCTTCAAAAATTCTTCAATAAAAAAACATCAATCTATAAAAAATGTTACTTCAATCAAGATTATATAAAGCAATTTTATTTTCAATATTAATTTTATCCATAGGCGTTCTAGGATATATATTCCTGTTTAATTACACTCTTATTGATGCCTTATATATGACCATTATTACCATTACTACTATTGGTTTTGGGGAGGTTCATCCATTTGGAACTGCAGAGAAAATATTTACAATTGGCTTAATATTATCCAGTTTATTTACCTTTGGATATGCGGTGTCATTATTTTCAGAACATTTATTGAGCGGTCATTTCTTTGATCAACTAAAAATAAAAAAAGTGCAAAAAAAAATTAAAAAGCTAAAAGGACATACCATCGTTTGTGGATACGGAAGAAACGGAAAACAAGCAATTTCTAAATTAAAAAGCTACAATCAAGAAGTGGTCGTTATCGAAAAAATAGAAGAAGTTGTTAAAAAATTAGATAAAAATGGTTTGTTAAACATCGAAGGAGATGCCACAATCGATGAAACTTTACTCAAAGCAGGAATCTTACAAGCTTCCAATTTAATAACCGTTTTATCTTCAGATGCCGATAATTTATTTGTCGTATTAACAGCGCGTCAATTAAATAAAAATTGCAAAATAATTAGTAGAGCTTCCAAAGAAACGTCGTATAGTAAACTTAAAATCGCAGGGGCGGACAACGTAATAATGCCCGATAAATTAGGTGGTGCGCACATGGCTTCTTTAGTGGTTACGCCCGATGTTATTGAATTTGTCGATAGATTAACCATTGAAGCCGATACGACTACAAATTTGAAAGAAATCGCTATTGATAGTTTGCCGAAAGAGTATTTAAATAGAACTATTTTAGACTTGGATTTACGAAAAAAAACAGGCTGTAGTGTAGTTGGGTATCGTACTGAAAATAAGGAATATATAATAAATCCTGATGCAACTTTGGAATTAAAAGCAGGTGGAAATTTAATCGTTTTAGGACGTCCTGAACAAGTGCTTAAATTACGAGAGTTATTTTAAGAAAATACATCAAATTCTCGATATAATTTTAATTTATTTTTAGTGATTAAAATCACTTGAATTGACAAATAATTGACAAATAATTGACAAAGAATTGATAAAAAAAAATAACATAAAAAATCAAAATAATTGTTGAAATATAAATGAAAAATGTACTTATTACAGGAAGTAACGGGTTGCTAGGACAAACTTTAGTCAATTTATTAGTAACAGAAAATCATCAGAATAAGCATCAGAATAAAATAAATAATAAATACAATGTAATCGGGTTCTCTCGAGGTGAAAATAGAAGCGGACGTACCGATTTTACATATATTTCTATTGACATTACTGATAAAAAAAATCTTCTTCAAGAATTAAAAAAACACCAACCAGACGTTATTATTAACACCGCCGCAATGACAAATGTCGATGCTTGTGAAAATAATAAAACCGCCTGCGATGCCTTAAATATTGATGCTGTTAAAAATTTAATAGCATTTTCAGAAGAAAATAAAACACATTTAATTCATCTATCTACGGATTTTATTTTTGATGGAAAAAAAGGTTTTTACAAAGAAACTGATGTGCCAAATCCGTTAAATTATTATGGAAAATCAAAACTAAAAGCAGAAGAAATCTTAACAAAATCAACCATAAAGTATACCATTCTTAGAACGATTTTGGTCTATGGAAAAGTGTTCGATATGTCACGAAGTAATATCGTTCTTTGGGTTAAAAAATCATTAGAAGAAAATAAGAAAATTACTATTGTAAATGACCAATATCGCATGCCAACCTATGTTGAAGACTTAGCACTAGCCTGCAAATTAGCGATGGATAATGACATTACAGGAATTTTTAATATTTCATCAAATACTTTGTTGAGTATTTATGAAATCGCTCAACAAATCGCTACAGTTTTTAATTTAGATAAACAGTTAATTGCACCAATTTCAACTAAAGAATTGGGACAGAAAGCAATGCGACCGCCGAAAACAGGGTTTGATCTAACGAATACGAAATCAGTTTTAAAATTTATTCCAAAATCATTTGAAGAAAATTTACAAATATTTAAGGAAAAACTAATATAAAAAACACATTTATCCCTTAAAACTTGCCAAAAATTCATTTTTTTAAGATATTAGCCAATACAAATATTAAAATAACGAATTAATTATGGATAAAAAACTTCTAACGCTATTAATGTTGATAGCACCAATGTTCTCATTTGCACAAGAAAAAGGTTTAGCTGAAAAGATAAATGAAGGGTTTAAGCCAGTTGCAGATGCTTGGGGTAGTTTCGTTTTTTATCCGATTAAAATAGGTGGAGATGTAGAAGTTCCGTTAGTTATTATTATGCTTTTGGCTTCTGGATTAATATTTACAGTTTTATTTAAATTCGTAAATATTCGATTGTTTCCAACTTCTATTAATATTGTTCGTGGAAAATATGATGAAATTGATCACGTAACCATGGATGTTATGGAAGGTGATCCAACGCCAGGTGGTGACGCTATTGAAACCATTAGAGTAGAAGGTGCTGATGGAGAAGTTTCTCATTTTCAGGCATTAACAGCCGCACTTTCAGGAACGGTTGGTTTAGGAAATATTGCAGGAGTTGCCGTTGCGTTATCTCTAGGAGGTCCTGGAGCGACCTTATGGATGATTGTTGCAGGATTAATTGGAATGTCTTCAAAATTTGTAGAATGTACGTTAGGAGTAAAATATAGAGATGTAGGTGAAGATGGAACTATTTACGGTGGACCAATGTACTATTTAAGAAAAGGTCTAGCCGATGTTGGTAAAACAACATTAGGTAAAGTATTAGCAGCTCTTTTTGCAATTATGGTTGTTGGTGGTTCTTTAGGAGGTGGAAATATGTTTCAGGCAAATCAGGCAGCACAACAATTTGGTAGCATGATCGGTTCGAATGATTTATCAACAGCCTTAACTTTTGGTATTGTAATGTCAATATTAGTTGGTATCGTAATTATCGGAGGAATAAAAAGAATTGGAAATATTACAGAGAAAATAGTGCCTTTTATGGTAGGAATTTACGTTTTAGCTGCTGTTGTTATTTTAGTAGCTAATTTTTCTCAAATCGGTGGAGCATTTGTTCAAATTTGGGACGGAGCTTTTAATACAAAAGGTATTTCAGGAGGTATTTTAGGAGTCTTAATTATAGGATTTCAAAGAGCCGCATTTTCAAATGAAGCAGGAGTTGGTTCGGCAGCAATTGCACATTCAGCAGTACGAACAAAATATCCAGCATCGGAAGGTTTGGTAGCGTTATTAGAGCCTTTTATCGATACCGTAGTGGTTTGTACTATGACCGCTTTGGTTATTATTATAACCAATAGTAATGGCGATATTATGACCTATGGAACAAAATCTCCAGATGGTGTTTTGGCAACCTCAAAAGCATTTGCTTCGGTATTGCCTTGGTTTCCTTATATCTTAACAATGGCAGTCGTGTTATTCGCTTTTTCAACGATGTTATCTTGGTCTTACTACGGTTTACAAGGTTGGATGTTTTTATTTGGACGCTCAAAAGCAGCCGATTATGCCTATAAAATATTATTTTGCTTATTCGTAATTATTGGTTCAGCAGCAAGTTTAGGAGCAGTTACCGATTTTTCTGATGCCATGATTTTTGCAATGGCAGTGCCAAATGTTATTGGTTTATTTTTCTTATATCCGAAGGTAAAAGAAGAATTAACAAAATATTTAAGTGCTATTAAAGCTAAAAATTTATAGAAAGTTTGCAAATAACTTACAAATAATTTATAAAGAATTTTTATATTAAAAATAATAAAAATGAAACTATTTAAATCTCATTTCTGGTATGATAAACGCCAAAGAAATGGGGTTTTCTTTTTGATAATTCTTCTGATACTTCTACAAAGTATCTATTTTTTTGTTGATTTTTCCTCGGCTTTCTCTTCGGATATAACAGCTACAAAATCAACAGAAATACGTAGTTTTCAACAACAAATCGATAGCTTAAAAAGAATCGCTTTAGCAACTAAAAAACCAAAAATATATCCGTTTAATCCAAACTTTATTACCGATTATAAAGGATATCAACTCGGAATGACACCCGAAGAAATTGATAAATTACATCAGTATAGAAAACAACGAAAATTTGTAAACTCATCTAAAGAATTTCAACAAATAACCAATATTTCCGATAGCTTATTACATAAAATTTCCCCCTATTTTAAATTCCCTGATTGGGTCGTAAAACGACATAAATCACAAGCGAAAAAAAATATAAATTCTCTTTCTTCTTCTTCTAATTTTTCTGAAAATAATTCTTCATCAGAAAATATATCAGGAAAAGAAACATCAAACATTCAAAAAAAAATAATAAAAATCAATATAAATACCGCTTCATTTAAAGAAATATTGAAAATTCCGCATATCAACTACGAACTTTGTAAAAAAATTCTTGAATACAGAGAAGAAGTTGCTGAACTTCAAAATATATCAGAAATAAAAAACATAGCTGGTTTTCCTGCCGATAAATATGATAGAATAGCTTTATATTTGAAGGCAGAATAAGAAAGCAAAGAAAACAAAGAAGTAAATAGTATAAAAGAATATATAATTATGAATAGTATGTACTTTACAGAAGAACATATTTCTTTTCGTGAAAGCTTTAAAGAATTTTTACAAAAAGAAGTAGTTCCGCACATAAATAAATGGGAAAAAGAAGGCACAATTGAACGATTTATTTGGACGAAATTTGGCGAAATGGGCTATTTTGGAATAAATCAACCAGAAGAAGATGGCGGTTTAGGATTAGACCTTTTTTATACCGTAATATTTTTAGAAGAATTACAAAAAATAAATTCAGGTGGATTCGCTGCCGCAATGTGGGCACACGCGTATTTAGCAATGACGCACTTAAATAAAGAAGGAGATGCCCGTATCAAAAAAGCATATTTAACGCCAAGTATCAACGGAGAAAAAATAGGTTGCCTTTGTATTTCTGAACCTTTTGGAGGAAGTGACGTAGCAGGAATGCGAACCAATGCTGTAAAAAAAGACGATACTTATGTAATTAATGGTTCTAAAACATTTATTACAAACGGTGTCTATTCTGATTATTTGGTAGTTGCCGCCAAAACAAATCTTGAAGAAAAACACAAAGGAATGAGTATTTTTATAGTTGATAGAAATACACCAGGAATTTCATCTACAAAATTAGATAAATTAGGTTGGAGAGCTTCTGATACCGCAGAAATTGCATTCGATAATGTCGTAATTCCTGCTGAAAATTTAATGGGAGAAGAAGGAAAAGGATTCCCGTATATCATGCAACATTTTGCTTTAGAACGTTTAATTATGGCAATTAATGCGCATGCAAGAGCCGAATATGCAGTCGATTATGTATTGAAATATATGAGCGAAAGAGAAGCGTTTGGTAAAACATTAGACCAGTTTCAAGCATTGCGTCATAAAGTAGCTGAAATGGCATCAAAAGTTGATATGTGTAGAGAATATAATTATTCAATCACTAAAAGACTCGATGATGGTGCGTATGTTGTGAAAGAAGCAAGTATGAGTAAAATGCTATCAACAAAAATAGCAGATGAAGTTATTTATGATGCCTTACAATTATTAGGTGGTTACGGATATATGGAGGAATATCCATTAGCACGTTTGTTGCGTGATAGTCGTTTAGGACCTATTGGTGGCGGAACTTCAGAGATTTTAAAAGAAATTATCGCTAAAATGATTATCGATAAAAAAGAATATAAACCCGTAAGTTAATAATAGTATTTTAAATTAAATCAAAAATAACTTTAAATTAATTGTTAATTAAAATAAGACTCAGTACATTTGCAGTCCTAAAAATAAAAATTTAGAGACTACAATGAAGGGAGGTGCTAATATATGTTAATTATTCCAATTAAAGAGGGAGAGAATATCGATAGAGCGTTAAAACGTTACAAGCGAAAGTTTAGAGATGTAAAAATCTTAAGACAACTACGTGATAAAAAACAGTTCAATAAACCGTCTGTTGTTAAACGTGCTCAAATGAAGAAAGCGTCTTACGTTCAAGGATTAAGAACGAAAGAAGAAGTAAGCTAGAAATAACTTACTATTCAAAAATACTAAACCTGTGTTGATTCATTTCAATACAGGTTTTTTTTGTATCTTTATTTTTAAAAAAACAACATAATTAATGCTGATAACTGCTTTCTTTAACTACTTAGAATACGAAAAAAAATACTCGAAAAATACCATCAAAGCGTATCATGTAGATATTATTGCGTTTAGAGATTTTTGTGTTACCGAATTTAATCAAGAGGAATTAAATGAAGTTCATTACAATCAAATAAGAACCTGGATCGTGCAACTTGTTAATCAAGAAATTTCAAATAGAAGTATCAATAGAAAAATAAGTTCCCTGAAAACTTTTTATACTTTCTTACAAAAGATAGCAGAAATTGAAACAAATCCTTTAGCAAAACACAAAGCTTTAAAAGTTCAAAAAAAAATACAAACTCCTTTTGATACTAATGAAATAGAAGCTGTTATTGCTCTTTTAAATAATGCTGATGATTTTGAAGCAGTTAGAAATAAATTAATCGTGGAATTACTCTATTCAACAGGAATGAGAAGAATAGAATTAATTAATATCAACGAAAAAGATATTGATTTTAGTAAAAAAGCCATAAAAGTACTCGGGAAAAGAAATAAAGAACGCTATGTAATGCTTTTACCATCAGTAATTAAGACATTATATCTTTATTTAGATGTAAAAAAAGAATATCAATTAGAAGGTGTTGATGCTCTTTTGATAACAAAAAAAGGACGTAAAGTTTACGAAACTCTTGTGTATCGAATAATAAATATGTACTTTAGTAGGGTCTCAACAAAAGCAAAAAAAAGCCCGCATATATTAAGGCACGCTTTTGCTACGGATTTATTAAATAACGGTGCGTCGTTAAATTCGGTTAAAGAATTACTAGGACATTCAAGTTTAGCCTCCACCCAAGTATATACGCATAATAGCTTGGAGCAGATAAAAAAAGTGTATAACAAGGCGCATCCTAGAGCCCTAAAATAAACATTCGAAAATTATGAAAGTATTCACACAGTCAGTAAACTTTACAGCAGATAAAAGTTTGATCGATTACGTAGAAAAGAAAATAGCAGGTTTAGAGAAGTTTCATGATAAAATAGTTGATGCAGAAGTGTTTTTAAAAGTGCAAAATACAAGCGAGAAAGAAAATAAAATTACTGAAATAAAAATAAATATACCTGGAAGCGAAATTGTAGTTAAAAAACAAAATAAAACCTTCGAAGAAGGCGTAAACATTGCGATAGACTCTTTAAAAAGAAGTTTGAAAAAAGCAAAAGAGAAGCAAAGAAGTTCGTTAGTTGAATAAAAATTGAATAAAAAATTAAAAATTTATTCAAAAAAGTTTTAAAATACAAAAATTACTTTATACATTTGCAATCCGTTAGAAATAGCGGATTGTTTTATTGGCAATTAAAAAGCCGATGTAGCTCAGCTGGCTAGAGCAGCTGATTTGTAATCAGCAGGTCGTGGGTTCGAGTCCCTCCATCGGCTCAATAAAATAAAAGTTCATTAATTTATCAAATACCAAGGGGAGATACCAAAGCGGCCAACTGGGACGGACTGTAACTCCGTTGTCTTACGACTTCGCAGGTTCGAATCCTGCTCTCCCCACTTTTTTAAAACTGATTAATCAATGCATTAAGCTTCAACTTTTGATTGTTGATGAAAGGTTTTAAAAATATGCGAAAGTAGCTCAGTTGGTAGAGCGTCAGCCTTCCAAGCTGAATGTCGCCAGTTCGAACCTGGTCTTTCGCTCTAAAATTATCCACGCCGGTGTAGCTCAGTTGGTAGAGCGCATCCTTGGTAGGGATGAGGTCATCGGTTCAAATCCGATCATTGGCTCTTTTTTAGGGTTTTTTTAAAATTAAAGTAACACTAAATATATTTAACTAAGAATTAAAATTAATAATCATGGCAAAAGAAACTTACGATCGTTCGAAGCCCCACTTAAACGTTGGTACTATTGGTCACGTAGATCACGGTAAAACTACATTAACTGCTGCTATCACAAAAGTATTAGCTGATGCAGGATTCTCTGAAGCTAGAGATTTTGATCAAATCGATAACGCACCAGAAGAAAAAGAAAGAGGTATTACAATTAACTCTTCTCACGTTGAATATGCAACAGAAAACCGTCATTACGCTCACGTAGACTGTCCAGGTCACGCGGATTACGTAAAGAACATGGTAACTGGTGCTGCTCAAATGGATGGAGCTATTTTAGTAGTAGCTGCAACTGATGGTCCTATGCCACAAACACGTGAGCACATTTTATTAGGTCGTCAAGTAGGTATTCCTCGTATGGTTGTTTTCTTGAATAAAGTTGACATGGTTGATGATGAGGAGTTACTTGAGTTAGTAGAAATGGAAGTAAGAGAATTATTATCTTTCTATGAGTACGATGGAGATAATGGTCCTGTAGTTTCAGGTTCAGCTTTAGGAGCTTTAAATGGTGAAGAGAAATGGGTTAATACTGTTTTAGAATTAATGGCTGCTGTTGATGCTTGGATTGAAGAGCCTTTAAGAGAAACTGAAAAGCCTTTCTTAATGCCTATTGAAGATGTATTCTCTATTACTGGTCGTGGTACTGTTGCAACTGGTCGTATTGAAACAGGGATCATCAATTCTGGTGAATCTGTAGATATTATTGGTATGGGGACTGAGAAGTTAACTTCTACAGTTACTGGTATTGAAATGTTCCGTCAAATCTTAGATAGAGGTGAGGCTGGAGATAATGCAGGTATCTTATTAAGAGGTATTGCTAAAGAAGATATTAAAAGAGGAATGGTAATCTGTAAGCCAGGTTCTGTAACTCCACACGCTAAGTTTAAGGCTGAAGTGTATGTATTGAAAAAAGAAGAAGGTGGACGTCACACTCCATTCCATAATAACTATCGCCCTCAGTTTTACGTACGTACTACTGATGTAACAGGAAACATTTTCTTACCTGAAGGTGTAGAAATGGTTATGCCTGGTGATAACTTAACTATTACAGTTGAATTAATCCAACCAATTGCATTAAACTTAGGTTTACAGTTTGCTATCCGTGAAGGTGGTAGAACAGTAGGTGCAGGTCAGGTTACTGAAATTTTAGACTAATTTATTAGTTTATACTATAAAAAAAAGAAGTCTCTTAAATGAGAGACTTCTTTTTAAAATAAAAATACGGACGTAGTTCAGCGGTAGAGCACTGGTCTCCAAAACCAGCTGTCGGGAGTTCGAATCTCTCCGTCCGTGCATAACCAAAGCGAGTTACGATGATAAATTGTAACTCGCTAAAAGGATAATAAAATGAATAACTTTATAGAGTACATCAAAGGTTCTTTTGAGGAATTAAATACAAACATGACTTGGGCATCTCGTGAAGAAGCTCAAAAGTCTACTGTAATTGTTGCGGCATTTACAATTGTTTTTGCTTTAGTAGTAGCGGGAGTAGATAAGGTTTTTCAAACAGGATTAGATAATTTCTTTAAAATGTTTTAATGATGACTGACTCAGTAATGAAGTGGTATGTGGTAAGAGCTGTTGGTGGTCAAGAGAATAAGGTTAAAGCTTATATTGAGACGGAAATCGCTCGTTTTGGATTATCTGACTTCGTAAGTAAAGTAATCGTTCCTACAGAAAAAGTTATTCAAGTAAGAAACGGAAAAAAAGTTAATCGAGAGAGAGTTTACTTTCCTGGTTATGTAATGGTAGAAGCTAATTTAGCTGGTGAAGTACCTCACGTAATAAAATCAGTAACAGGTGTTATTGGTTTTTTAGGTGAAACAAAAGGTGGTGAACCTGTACCAATGCGTAAATCAGAAGTAAATAGAATGTTAGGTAAAGTTGATGAACTTTCTGTTAAAGATGAAAATATCGCAATTCCTTTTAATGCTGGTGAAACAGTAAAAGTAATTGACGGTCCTTTTAATGGATTCGACGGTACTGTTGAAAAAGTTAATGAGGAAAAACGCAAGTTAGAAGTAATGGTTAAAATTTTCGGAAGAAAAACTCCATTAGAACTAAACTATATGCAAGTAGAAAAAATATAATCGTTACACCTATATTTTGATGTGTTTAAAGCTTCCATTTTAAACATGTCGTTTAAATCTTAAACAATGGCAAAAGAAATAAGTAAATTAGTTAAACTACAAGTTAGGGGAGGTGCTGCGAATCCGTCGCCACCAGTTGGACCCGCTTTAGGTGCTGCCGGTGTTAATATCATGGAGTTCTGTAAGCAATTTAATGCGCGTACACAGGACAAACAAGGTAAAGTTTTACCTGTTGTGATTACTGTTTATAAAGACAAATCTTTCGAGTTTGTTGTAAAAACACCACCAGCTGCAGTACAATTGTTAGAAGCGGCCAAAATTAAGAAAGGTTCGGGAGAACCAAATAGAAAAAAAGTAGCAAGTGTTTCTTGGGATCAAATTCGAGGAATTGCAGAAGACAAAATGGTAGATATGAATGCCTTTGAAGTTGAATCTGCAATGAAAATGATAGCTGGAACTGCTCGTTCTATGGGATTAACCGTAACAGGTAATGCACCTGCTTAAACTTTAAAATACATTAGAAATGGCAATTACTAGAAAGCAAAAAGAAGCTCGTTCTAAGGTAGATAGCTCTAAAGTTTACAGCTTAAAAGATGCATCAGCCTTGGTTAAAGAAATTACAACTGTAAAATTTGACGCATCAGTTGATTTAGCAGTTCGCTTAGGAGTAGATCCTCGTAAAGCAAATCAAATGGTACGTGGTGTTGTAACATTACCTCACGGAACAGGAAAAGACGTAAAAGTATTAGCGTTAGTTACTCCAGATAAAGAAGCCGAAGCTGTTGCAGCAGGTGCTGATTATGTTGGATTAGATGAATACCTTCAGAAAATTAAAGGTGGTTGGACTGATGTTGATGTGATTATAACTATGCCTAGTGTTATGGGTAAGTTAGGTCCTTTAGGTCGTGTTTTAGGACCAAGAGGTTTGATGCCTAACCCAAAAACAGGTACAGTAACTATGAATGTTGCAAAAGCAGTACAAGAAGTTAAAGCTGGTAAAATTGACTTTAAAGTTGATAAAACTGGTATTGTACATGCAGCTATCGGAAAAGTATCATTTGATGCTCAGAAGATTCAAGAAAATGCAAACGAGTTAATACAAACGTTAATTAAATTAAAGCCAACAGCGGCTAAAGGAGATTATATAAAGAGTATTTTTATGTCATCAACTATGAGTCCTAGTGTTGCTGTAGATGAAAAATCTATATCATTATAGGCACTTAAACTTTTAATTATGACAAGAGAAGACAAATTACAAGTAATAGAAGATTTAACAGCGAGATTAGCAGACACAAGTACCATCTATTTAGCAGATATTTCTGGTTTAGATGCTGCTACTACATCTAACCTACGTAGAGCTTGTTTTAAAGCAAATGTAGAATTGGCTGTTGTTAAAAACACATTGCTTTCAAAAGCAATGGAAGCTTCTGATAAAGATTTCGGAGACTTACCAGATGTTTTAAAAGGAAATACTTCAATGATGATTTCAGAGGTGTCTAACGCCCCTGCAAAAGTTATCAAAGAGTTCAGAAAGAAATCAGACAAGCCTTTATTAAAAGGAGCTTTTGTTGAAGAGTCAGTTTATGTTGGAGATGACCAATTAGATGCTCTTGTTAACATTAAGTCTAAAGAAGAACTTATTGGAGATATTATCTCATTATTACAATCGCCTGCTAAGAATGTTGTTTCAGCATTACAATCAGGAGGTAACAAATTATCTGGTATCTTAAAGACATTATCAGAGAAATAATTACGCGCACTAATAAACTAAATAATAAAATTTAAAAACAATTAAAATGGCAGATTTAAAAGATTTCGCAGAGCAATTAGTTAACTTAACAGTAAAAGAAGTTAATGAATTAGCTGATATTTTAAAAGATGAGTACGGTATTGAGCCAGCAGCAGCAGCAGTAGCAGTAGCAGGTCCAGCAGCAGGAGGTGATGCAGCAGAAGAGAAAACTGAATTTGACGTTATCTTAAAAGCAGCAGGAGCTTCTAAATTAGCAGTTGTGAAATTAGTTAAAGAATTAACTGGTTTAGGTTTAAAAGATGCTAAAGCAATCGTTGATAGTGCACCAGCACCAATCAAAGAAGGAGTAACTAAAGATGAAGCAGAAGGTCTTCAAAAATCTTTAGAAGAAGCAGGAGCTGAAGTAGAGCTTAAGTAAGCTATACTCCCGATTTTATAATACGGGATAAAACAATTAAGGTTTAGGCACTAGAAACACTCGTTTCTAGTCCTAAACCATTTTGTGTATATATTCGTTCTTTATTTTATTACAATTATATAATTGCAATAACACGACTATAAAGAGCTGATTTTAAAATCAGCAAAGCAATTAAAATTGCATTATTGAAACAAGATAGTTTCAAAAAATAATATTTTTAATTTAAAAATAGCATCTCTTTTGGCAACGATAAAAACTACTGAAAGAATTAACTTCGCATCATCGCAATTAGGTACCGATTATCCAGATTTTTTGGATATTCAGGTGAAATCTTTCCAAGATTTTTTCCAATTGCAAACCAAAGCTGATGAGCGAGGTGAAGAAGGTTTGTATAAAACCTTTATGGATAACTTTCCGATTACAGATACCCGTAATCAATTTGTATTAGAATTTTTAGACTACTTTGTAGATCCACCAAGATATAGTATTCAAGAATGTATTGAAAGAGGATTAACACACAGTGTACCTTTAAAAGCAAGATTAAAGCTTTACTGTACAGATCCTGAACATGAAGATTTTGAAACAATTGTTCAAGACGTATATTTAGGAACAATTCCTTACATGACTAATTCTGGAACTTTCATTATTAATGGAGCAGAAAGAGTTGTTGTATCGCAATTACACCGTTCGCCTGGTGTGTTTTTTGGACAATCATTCCACGCAAATGGAACTAAGTTGTATTCAGCAAGAGTAATTCCTTTTAAAGGATCTTGGATAGAATTTGCAACTGATATCAATCAAGTAATGTATGCTTATATTGATAGAAAGAAAAAATTACCAGTAACCACATTATTCAGAGCCATCGGTTTTGAAAGAGATAAAGATATATTAGAAATCTTTGATTTAGCAGAAGAAATTAAAGTTTCTAAAGCTGGATTAAAAAAAGTATTAGGACGTAAACTAGCAGCTAGAGTTTTAAAAACTTGGCATGAAGATTTCGTAGATGAAGATACTGGAGAAGTAGTATCTATTGAACGTAACGAAATTGTTTTCGATCGTGATACCATCATAGAGAAAGAACATATTGATGAAATAATTGAAGCAGGTGCTAAAACTATCTTATTACATAAGGTAGATAATGACATGGCTGATTATGCCATCATTCACAATACATTACAAAAAGATCCTACGAATTCTGAAAAAGAAGCAGTAGAACATGTCTACAGACAATTACGTAATGCTGAGCCGCCAGATGAGGAGACAGCAAGAGGAATTATTGAAAAATTATTCTTCTCTGAGCAACGTTATAGTTTAGGTGAAGTTGGGCGTTTTAGAATGAACACCAAGTTACAGTTAAATGAGCCGATTGATCAGAAGGTATTAACTAAGAATGACATTATTACCATTATCAAATACTTAATTGAGTTAATTAACTCAAAAGCAGAAGTAGATGATATTGACCATTTATCTAACCGTCGTGTAAGAACTGTTGGTGAACAATTAGCAGGTCAGTTTGGTGTAGGTTTAGCGCGTATGGCGCGTACGATTCGTGAAAGAATGAATGTACGTGATAACGAGGTATTTACTCCTATTGATTTAATTAATGCAAAGACGTTGTCTTCTGTTATTAATTCGTTTTTTGGAACGAACCAGTTATCTCAATTTATGGATCAAACCAATCCATTAGCTGAGATTACACACAAACGTCGTTTATCAGCACTAGGACCTGGAGGATTATCTAGAGAAAGAGCAGGATTCGAGGTTCGTGATGTTCACTATACACACTACGGACGTTTATGTCCAATTGAAACTCCTGAGGGACCGAATATTGGATTAATTTCATCTTTAGCAGTATTTGCAAAGGTTAATAATTTAGGTTTTATCGAAACTCCTTATAAGAAGGTTATCGAAGGAAATGTAGATGTTAATCAAGAGCATATATATTTAAGTGCTGAAGAGGAAGAAGGAATGAAGTTTGCACAATCTAATTTAGAGGTGAATGCAGCTGGAGATTTTGTTGGAGATAAATTAATTTCAAGAGAAGGGGGTGATTTTCCTGTAGTAACACCTACTGAAATTGATTATATGGATGTTGCTCCTAATCAGATTGCATCTATTTCAGCATCATTAATTCCCTTCTTAGAGCATGATGACGCCAACCGTGCATTAATGGGATCGAACATGATGCGTCAAGCAGTTCCATTATTACGCCCAGAATCACCAATTGTAGGTACAGGATTAGAACGTAGAGTTGCAAAAGATTCTCGTATTTTAATCAATGCCGAAGGTCCTGGAGTTGTTGAGTATGTTGATGCTAATAAAATTAAAATTAAGTATGATAGATCTGATGAAGAACGCTTAGTAAGCTTTGAATCTGATGATATTTCATATAACTTAATTAAGTTTAGGAAAACAAACCAAGGTACAAATATCAACCTAAAACCAATTGTTAAAGTTGGAGATAGAGTTCAAGAAGGTCAAGTACTTTGTGAAGGATATGCAACACAAAAAGGAGAATTAGCTTTAGGAAGAAATATGAAAGTAGCCTTTATGCCTTGGAAAGGGTATAACTTTGAGGATGCGATTGTAATTTCAGAAAAAGTGGTTCGTGAAGATATCTTTACTTCTATACATATTGACGAATATTCATTAGATGTTCGTGATACAAAATTAGGAGCTGAAGAATTAACAAACGATATTCCAAACGTTTCAGAAGAGGCTACGAAAGACTTAGATGAAAACGGAATGATTCGTGTTGGAGCAGAGGTAAATCCTGGTGATATCTTAATTGGTAAAATTACACCAAAAGGAGAATCTGACCCAACACCTGAAGAAAAATTATTAAGAGCTATCTTTGGTGATAAAGCAGGTGATGTAAAAGATGCATCATTAAAAGCTTCGCCATCATTAAGAGGAGTAGTAATTAATAAAAAATTATTCCAACGTGCTGTAAAAGATAAAACAAAACGTGCTCGTGATAAAGAAGCAATTGCAACTTTAGAAGCATCGTATGTTCATAAGTTTGAAGGTTTAAAAGATATTTTAATTGAAAAATTATTCAATTTAATTACTGGAAAAACTTCTCAAGGAGTATTTAATGATTTAGGAGAGGAAGTATTACCAAAAGGTAAAAAATTCACTCAAAAAATGTTAAACTCTGTAGGTGATTTTACACACTTACACGGAACTTGGACTACTGATAAAACTTTAAATAGATTAGTGGTGGAATTAGTTCACAACTATAAAATTAAAGTAAACGATTTACAAGGAGCGTTGCGTCGTGAGAAATTTACGATTTCTGTAGGTGATGAGTTACCAGCAGGAATTTTAAAACTTGCTAAAATTTATGTAGCTAAAAAACGTAAATTAAAAGTAGGGGATAAAATGGCAGGACGTCACGGAAATAAAGGTATTGTTGCTCGTATTGTTAGAGCAGAAGACATGCCTTTCTTAGAGGACGGAACACCTGTTGATATCGTATTAAATCCATTAGGGGTACCATCGCGTATGAACATTGGTCAGATTTATGAAACTGTTCTTGGATGGGCAGGTCAAAAATTAGATCAAAAATATGCAACACCAATTTTTGATGGAGCAAACATCGACCAGATAAATGCCTTAACTGATCAAGCAGGAATTCCACGTTATGGACATACCTACTTATATGATGGAGGTACTGGAAAACGTTTCGATCAACCAGCAACCGTAGGAATCATTTATATGATTAAACTAGGGCACATGATTGAAGATAAAATGCATGCACGTTCTATTGGACCGTACTCATTAATTACGCAGCAACCTCTTGGAGGTAAAGCGCAATTTGGAGGGCAGCGTTTTGGAGAGATGGAAGTTTGGGCATTAGAAGCATATGGTGCATCAAGTATATTAAGAGAAATCTTAACCGTTAAATCTGATGATGTATTAGGTAGAGCCAAAACTTACGAAGCAATCGTAAAAGGTGAAACGATGCCAGAACCAGGTTTACCAGAATCATTTAATGTATTAATGCACGAACTGAAAGGTTTAGGATTAGATGTTAAATTAGAGGAATAACAAACAGTGAAATATCATTAGGTAATCGTCAACTTTGATGGATTGCCTAATGATAAATCATTTTAAATATCCGTCTCATTAGAGGCAAATTTTTAATTCGAATCCATTACTTATTATGGCAAGAAAGAACGAAAAATACACTGTTAAAAAGTTTAACAAAATTTCAATTGGTTTAGCATCTCCAGAGTCTATTTTAGAGGCATCTAGAGGTGAGGTTTTAAAACCAGAAACTATAAATTACCGTACACATAAACCAGAAAGAGATGGGTTGTTTTGTGAGCGTATATTCGGTCCTATAAAGGATTATGAGTGTGCCTGTGGTAAATACAAAAGAATCCGTTATAAAGGAATCATTTGTGATCGATGTGGAGTTGAAGTTACCGAGAAAAAGGTACGTAGAGATAGAGTAGGTCACATTAATTTAGTAGTACCAGTAGCACATATTTGGTATTTTAGATCATTGCCTAACAAAATGGGGTACCTTTTAGGGTTACCATCTAAGAAGTTAGACATGATTATTTACTACGAACGTTATGTAGTAATTCAAGCAGGTGATGCTAAAACTGCTGAAGGAGAGCCATTACATAAAATGGACTTCTTAACAGAAGAAGAGTATTTAGATATTTTAGATACACTTCCACAAGAAAACATGTATTTAGATGATACAGATCCTACTAAGTTTATCGCTAAAATGGGAGCTGAATGTTTAATCGATTTATTAGAAAGAATTGATTTAGACGCTTTATCATTTGAATTACGTCATAAAGCAAATACGGAAACTTCTAAACAGCGTAAAAACGAAGCATTAAAGCGTTTAAATGTTGTGGAAGCTTTTAGAGATTCGCAAAAAAATAGAGAAAACAATCCTGAGTGGATGATTATGAAGGCTGTACCAGTTATACCGCCAGAATTACGTCCTTTAGTGCCATTAGATGGAGGTCGTTTTGCTACTTCAGATTTAAACGATTTATACCGTCGTGTAATTATCCGTAACAATCGTTTAAAACGATTAATGGAAATTAAAGCACCTGAGGTTATTTTACGTAATGAAAAACGTATGTTACAAGAATCAGTAGATTCTTTATTTGATAACACACGTAAATCATCAGCAGTAAAAACAGAATCTAACAGACCGTTAAAATCGTTATCTGATAGTTTGAAAGGGAAACAAGGTCGTTTCCGTCAAAACTTACTAGGTAAGCGTGTTGATTATTCTGCACGTTCGGTAATTGTTGTTGGACCAGAATTAAGATTATTTGAATGTGGATTGCCAAAAGATATGGCAGCAGAATTATACAAACCTTTCGTTATTCGTAAGTTAATTGAAAGAGGAATTGTAAAAACTGTAAAATCTGCAAAGAAAATTATAGATAGAAAAGAACCAGTTGTTTGGGATATCTTAGAGAATGTAATTAAAGGACATCCAGTTTTATTAAACCGTGCACCTACATTACACCGTTTAGGTATTCAGTCTTTCCAACCAAAATTAATTGAAGGAAAAGCGATTCGTTTACATCCATTAGCATGTTCGGCATTTAATGCGGATTTTGATGGGGATCAAATGGCAGTTCACTTACCATTAGGACCTGAAGCTATTTTAGAAGCGCAGATTTTAATGTTAGGATCTCACAATATTTTAAACCCTGCAAATGGAGCACCAGTAACGGTACCATCTCAGGATATGGTATTGGGTCTGTATTATATGACCAAAGAAAGAAAATCAACTCCTGAAGTACCTATTCAAGGAGAAGGATTAATTTTTTATTCTCCAGAAGAGGTAATTATCGCCTTAAATGAAGAAAAAGTAGACTTAAATGCAGGTATCAAAGTTCGTACACACGATGTTGTAGACGGACAAGATGTAACTAGAATTATAGCAACAACCGTTGGTAGAGTTTTATTTAATCAGGTAGTGCCTAAAGAAGCTGGGTATATTAATGATGTTTTAACTAAAAAATCATTAAGAGGAATTATTGGTGATATTTTAAAAGTAACCAATATTCCTGCTGTTGGTGATTTCTTAGATGAAATTAAAAATATGGGATATAAATACGCCTTTGAAGGTGGTTTATCATTCTCATTAGGAGATATTATTATTCCTGAAGAAAAAACAGGAATGATTGCCGAAGCAAATAAAGAGGTAGATATTATTGTATCTAACTATAACATGGGAATGTTAACTAACAAAGAACGTTACAATCAGGTAATTGATATTTGGGGATCTACCAATAATAGATTAACAGAGTTATCGATGAAACGTTTGCGTGAAGATCAGCAAGGATTTAACTCGGTATTTATGATGCTTGACTCTGGAGCGCGTGGTTCGAAAGAACAAATTCGTCAGCTTACAGGTATGCGTGGATTAATGGCAAAACCTAAAAAATCGACCGCTGGTGGTGGAGAAATTATTGAAAATCCAATTCTTTCTAACTTTAAGGAAGGGTTATCGATTTTAGAATACTTTATCTCAACACACGGTGCTCGTAAAGGTTTAGCGGATACGGCTCTTAAAACAGCCGATGCTGGTTACTTAACACGTCGTTTAGTAGATGTATCTCAGGATGTTATTGTAAACGAAGTTGATTGTGGAACTTTAAGAGGGTTAGAAGTAGCGCCATTAAAGAAAAATGATGAAATCGTGGAATCTTTATCTGATAGAATTACAGGGCGTACTTCTTTACAAGATGTATATGCACCTAATTCTGATGATTTATTAGTTGCTTCTGGGGAATTAATTACCTCAAAAATAGCCAATATAATTCAAGAATCAGGAATCGATAAAGTAGAAGTACGTTCCGCTTTAACTTGTGAATCTGAAAGAGGAATTTGTGAGAAATGTTATGGACAATCGTTATCAACAGGAAATAAAGTTCAAAGAGGAGAAGCAGTTGGAGTAATTGCAGCGCAATCTATTGGAGAACCTGGTACACAGTTAACATTACGTACCTTCCACGTTGGAGGGGTAGCAGGAAATATATCCGAAGAAAATAAGTTAATTGCAAAATATGACGGTAACGTTAAAATTGAAGATTTACGTACTGTAAAAGGAAAAGATAGCGAAGGTAAAGAAATTGAAATCGTTATTTCTCGTACGGCAGAAATCAAAATTATTGACAAGAAAACCGATATCGTATTAAGTGCAAATATTATTCCTTACGGTTCTATTATCTTTAATAAAGATATTAAAACCATCAAAAAAGGAGATGCTGTATGTCAATGGGATCCGTTTAACGGAGTTATTGTATCAGAATTTGGAGGTAAAGTGAAGTTTGATAACTTAGAGCAAGGTATTAATTACTCTGTTGAAGTTGATGAACAAACTGGTTTCCAAGAGAAAGTTATGATTGATTCTAAAAACAAAAAAATCATTGCTTCATTAATTATTGAAGATGCCGATGGTAATGCGTTACGTTCGTATAGTTTACCAGTAGGTGCTCACTTAATGGTTAGCGATGGTGATAAAGTTCCAACAGGTCATACGTTAGTGAAAATTCCACGTAAGTCTGGTAAAGCAGGCGATATTACAGGAGGTTTACCACGTGTAACAGAATTATTTGAAGCACGTAACCCATCGAATCCAGCAGTAATTGCTCAAATTGATGGAGTTGTATCTTTCGGTAAAATTAAGCGAGGTAATCGTGAAATTATTATTGAATCTAAAACTGGTGATATTACGAAGTATTTAGTAAAATTATCGAACCAAATTTTAGTTCAAGAAAACGATTTTATTAAAGCAGGTATGCCTTTATCTGATGGAGCTACAACGCCTATCGATATTTTAAATATTCAAGGACCTTCAGCGGTACAAGAATACTTAGTAAACGAAATTCAAGAAGTATATCGTTTACAGGGTGTAAAAATTAATGACAAGCATTTCGAAGTAGTAGTACGTCAAATGATGCGTAAAGTTAGAATTATTGATTCTGGAGATACTTTATTACTAGAGAATCAACTAATTCATAAGAATGACTTTATCAAAGATAACGACGCTATCTACGGAATGAAAGTTGTTGAAGATGCAGGAGATTCTGAAAATTTAACCGCAGGACAAATCGTTTCTGCGCGTCAATTAAGAGATGAAAATTCTATTTTACGTAGAGCTGATAAAAATTTAGTAGCCGCTCGTGAAGCGAAACCAGCAACAGCTGAACAAGTTTTACAAGGAATTACTAGAGCTTCGTTACAAACGAAATCATTTATATCAGCAGCATCATTCCAGGAAACAACTAAAGTATTAAACGAAGCCGCAGTAAACGGTAAAATTGATACCTTAGAAGGATTAAAAGAAAATGTAATTGTAGGTAAACGTATACCAGCAGGTACAGGAATGAGATCGTATGACCGACAAATTGTAGGTCCAATGGAAGAAATGGAGAAAAATTTATAATTTTTAATACCAAAGGCCTCTAAATTTTAGAGGCCTTTTTTTATATTAATATTATGGAAGACAAGAAAGAACCACAATTAAATATTGAATTAGATCAAGATATTGCTGAAGGTACCTACAGTAACTTAGCAATTATTAATCATTCAGTATCAGAATTTATTGTTGATTTTATCAATATTATGCCTGGTGTACCAAAGGCAAAGGTAAAATCAAGAATTATTTTAACACCACAACATGCTAAAAGACTTGCAAAAGCATTAGCTGAAAATGTTCAAAAATTTGAACAAGCAAATGGTGAAATTAAAGATTATGAACAAGTACCAATTCCAATGAACTTTGGAGGAACAACAGGTGAAGCTTAAAAAAAAAACAAAAATATTTCTATACTTTAGAAATATCTTTGTTTTTTAAATTTTAATAAAAGATAATATTATCTTTTATTAAATAAATAATTATCTTTACTTTCAAATATATCAGAATATTTTTTTTAAAAAAAAAATTGTAAAAATTATATATGTTTTCAAAATCTTGTGAATATGGTTTAAGAGCCGCTATTTATATAGCAGAACAGTCTAGTTTAAAGAAAAAAGTAGGGCTTAAAGAAATTGCAAATGCAATCAATTCTCCAGAACCATTTACAGGTAAAATATTACAAATTTTAACAAAAAATAATATTGCAAATTCCTTAAAAGGACCACACGGAGGTTTTTTTATAGAAGAAGTAAATCTGAAGAAAATAAAGTTAAGTAACATCGTATCGGTGTTAGATGGAGATAGTATTTATACAGGATGTGCTTTAGGATTAAAGCAATGTGACCATACTTCACCGTGTCCTTTACATACAAAATTTATCGAAATTAGAGAACGTTTAAAAGTAATGTTAGAAGAAAATACGCTGTACGATATTTTATATACACAAGGTGAAAAAAATATTTTTTGGTTAAAAAGATAATCAAAAAATGAAAAACTCAAAAGTTAATACTTTTGAGTTTTTTTTATGAAAGATAATTATGATTGCTAAAAATAATCAATAAAAATAGTTTTTATAATCCTTTTGATATTTTTTCTAATTCGCTAATATTTAAAATAAAAACTTCTTTTCCTTTTAAATCGATTAATTTTTTCTTTTTAAATTCAGATAATAATCGAATAGCAGATTCTGTTGCTGTACCAATAATATTGGCAATATCTTCACGAGATAAAAGAATATCTAACGCTCCATTTTTGTTTTTTTCAAACTTATTTTCAAGATTTAACAAGGTCGTTGCTAAACGTTGTTTTACGGTTTTTTGAGCCATATCAACAATAAAATTATCGGCAAGTTTAAGTGAAGATGCCATGTTTTTAAGAACATCCATCGTAAATTTAGGATTCGTTTCTAAATTGTTAAGTATCTCTTCCTTAGGGATAAAGCAAACCTCCATATCGTTAATAGCGATGGCTTTTAAGTTAGATGCTTCATCAGTTATCAAACTACGTTCACCAAGTAAATCTCCTTTTTGAACAATATTTACTATTTGATCTCTTCCGTTATCACTCATTTTAGAAACCTTACTAATACCACTTTTAATACAAAAAACGCCGTTTATATGTTCTCCTTCTTCAAATAACACACTTCCTTTTTTTATTACTTTGGAAGTTTTACAACTAGCAATTCTTATCAATTCATTTTTTGTGAGTGATTTTAAAGAGTTAAATTGACGAATAATGCATTGTTCACATTTGCTCATAATAGTCTTTGGTTAGGCTAGTTCAAATATAATCAAAAGCTGATATATATCATATTTTAATTGCGATTCTTATAAGACCTTTGCACTAGGCAAAAGAGTAAATATGGAAAACGAAAAATGTTTTCATTGTGGTAACCAATGCGATACCGAAACCATTAAAATAGAAGATAAATCTTTTTGTTGTAATGGTTGTAAAACTGTTTATGAGATTTTTTCAGAAAACGACTTAACGTGTTACTACGATTTTCAAAACAATCCTGGAGCAATTCCAACAGAAATTCAAGGAAAATACGACTTTTTAGACAATCAACCTATTGTAGATAAACTACTAGAATTTAACGACGGCAATATACACGTTGTGAATCTGTACATACCACACATACATTGTAGTTCGTGTATTTGGGTGCTGGAAAATTTACACAAATTACAACGAAATATTAGTTCGGCACAAGTTAATTTCCCTGAAAAAACAGTACGGATTACTTATAATTCTGAAATTATTTCGTTAAAAGAAATTGTTTTATTATTGAGTGCCATCGGATATGAACCTTACATCAGTTTAGAAGATTACGAAGTTGGAAAGAAGAAAGTAGATAGAAGTTTAATTTATAAATTAGGAATTGCAGGTTTTTCTTTCGGAAATGTGATGTTTTTATCGTTTCCTGAATATTTTGAAGTAACTGGTTTTTGGCTAGAACAATACAAAGGAATATTCCGTTGGTTGATGTTTTTCTTCTCATTACCTGTAGTTTTTTATGCTGCACAGGATTATTTTATATCCGCGTATAAAGGGTTGCGTGCTAAAATTTTAAATATTGATGTTCCTATTGCTTTAGGAGTTGCTGTGTTGTTTATCCGAAGTTCTGCTGAAATTATTTTTGATATCGGAACTGGTTTTTTTGATAGCTTAACAGGCTTAGTTTTCTTTTTATTATTAGGGAAATTTTTTCAACAGAAAACCTATAATTTCTTGTCATTTGAACGCGATTATAAATCCTATTTTCCCATTGCGGTAACCCGAATTTCATCCGAAGGAAAAGAAGAAAATGTACAAATTTATGATATTGAAAAAGGCGATAGATTATTAATCAGAAATCAAGAATTAATTCCTGTTGATGGAATTTTAATCAACGGAAATGCCAAAATAGATTACAGTTTTGTTACAGGTGAAGCAGTTCCTGTAGCTAAAAAATCGGGCGATAAATTATTTGCAGGAGGAAAGCAATTATCGGGAGTTGTAGAAATGGAAGTTTTAAGTTCGGTTTCGCAAAGTTATTTAACACAATTGTGGAGTAATGATGTGTTTAAGAAAGATAAAAACTCATCATTTAAAACATTAACAGATAGCATAAGTCAAAATTTTACAGTTACCGTTTTAATAATCGCTTTTTTTTCTACCGCATTTTGGCTGTATTATGATTCAAGCAAAGCCTTAAACGTATTTACCGCTGTGTTAATTATTGCGTGTCCGTGTGCGATTGCTTTAGCAGCTCCGTTTACTTTAGGGAATATGCTTCGGATTTTTGGGAAGAAGAAATTCTACTTGAAAAATGCCACGGTTGTAGAACAATTAGCCGCAATTGATACTGTTATTTTTGATAAAACAGGAACACTTACAACAAGTAAAGAAAATCAAATTGATTATAAAGGAAGTGAATTATCATCTGAAGAAAAAGTAATATTAAAAAGTGCTTTACGAGCGTCAAATCATCCGTTAAGTAGAATGTTGTATAGTTCTTTAACTGCTGAAATGCTTGATATTACAAGCTTTAAAGAGTACACAGGTAAAGGAATTGAAGCTAGATGTAACGGGGTAGATGTAAAAATAGGTTCGTCATCTTTTGTAAATAATACGGATGAAAAAATCAATTTAGATACTTCCGTTCATATTAGTTTTGATGGAGTTTATAAAGGAAAATATGTGTTTAAAAATGCGTATCGAAATGGCGTAAAAAGTTTGTTTTCTGAATTGGAAGAAAATTATAATTTGGCGGTTGTTTCTGGTGATAACGAAGGCGAAAAGAAATTTTTAGAAGATTTTTTACCAAAAAACACCTCTTTTTTATTCAATCAAAAGCCAGAAGATAAATTAAATTACATTGAGAATTTACAAAGTAAAGGACAAACTGTAATTATGATTGGCGATGGTTTAAATGATGCAGGAGCGTTGGCACAAAGTAATGTTGGAATTTCATTATCAGAAAATATTAATGTGTTTTCTCCTGCTTGTGATGCTATTTTAGATGCTTCAAAATTTAATGAAATTGGTAGTTATATTAAAGCATCAAAAAAAGCAATTAAAATAATTAAGTATAGTTTTATACTATCATTATGTTATAATTTAGTTGGTTTGTATTTTGCAGTATCAGGACAGTTAATGCCTGTAATTGCCGCAATTTTAATGCCGTTAAGTTCTATTAGTATTGTTTTATTTACAACGATTGCAACAAATTTAGTAGGGAAAAAAATAAAATAACTTTAAAGATAATTTTAAATAAAATAATTATGAAAGTAGCCTCATTTTTAGAAGATATTAAATTTAATGAACATAAACCAGCCGTATCATTATTATTAGATACTGATTTTTCAAAAGAAATACGTGTTGTCTTTAAAAAAGGACAAGTTATGGAAGACCATCAAGCACCTTTTGCAATAATTGTTCAGGTGATAAAAGGAGCTATTAATTTTGGTGTTGATAACGAAATAAAACAATTAAATACAGGCGATTTAATTTCGTTAAAACCTCAGGTAGTTCATAATTTAACAGCTTTGGATGAAAGTATTGTACGATTATCGTTATCTAAATCGGATACGGTAAAAAGAGTTGAAAACGTATAATTTTTTATCATAATAAAAAATTAGACTGATTATATATTTCAAAAAAACACATGAATTTACTGATACAAAAATACAACATTCCAGGTCCAAGATATACGAGTTATCCGACAGTTCCTTATTGGGAAAATGAAACTTTTTCTAAAGATAAATGGATTGAAACTTTTAAGAAATCGTTTATAGAAAGTAATTCATCCGAAGGAATTAGTGTGTATATTCATTTACCTTTTTGTGAAAGTATTTGTACATTCTGTGCCTGTCATAAACATATTACAAAAAGACATGAAGTAGAAGAAGATTATATGGATACCGTTTTAAAAGAATGGAATTTATATACGAATTTAGTCGATGAAACGCCAATTATCAAGGAAATTCATTTAGGTGGCGGAACACCTACTTTTTTTTCAAAAGAAAATTTAAAAAAGTTAATTGATGGTTTATTTATCAAAGCTAAAAAACATCCGAAGCACGAATTTAGTTTTGAAGGACATCCAAATAATACCACAAAAGCACAATTACAAACCTTGTTTGATGTTGGTTTTACACGAGTAAGTTACGGTGTGCAAGATTATAATTTAAAAGTACAAGAAGCAATTCATAGAGTACAGCCTTTTGAAAATGTCGAAAAAGCAACGCGTTGGGCACGTGAAATTGGATATACATCAATCAGTCACGATTTAATTTTTGGATTGCCATTTCAAACTAAAGAAAACGTAATTCATACCATTAATAAAACCAAAGAATTACAACCTGATAGAATTTCGTTTTATAGTTATGCACATGTTCCTTGGGTAAAAGGTGTTGGGCAACGAGGTTTTAAGGAGGAAGATTTACCTAAAAATGAAGAAAAACGTGAATTATACGAAATAGGGAAGGAGTTATTTGCTGAAATGGGTTATGTTGAAATAGGAATGGATCATTTTGCTTTAAAATCGGATAGTTTATATAAAGCAACTCAGGAAAAAACATTGCATCGTAATTTTATGGGGTATACCGCCAATAAAACACAATTAATGGTTGGTTTAGGAATGTCATCAATTTCTGATTCTTGGTATGGATTTGCACAAAATGTAAAAACGGTAAAAGAATATCAAAAAATAGTGAATGAAGGAGAAATTCCTGTTTTTAGAGGACATATTTTATCCGAAGAAGATTTAGTTATCCGAAAGCATATTTTAAATATTATGTGTCATTTTACCACTTCGTGGGATGCTGAAAATTTAAAGGTTAAAGGTATCGAAATCCTTTTAGAAAAATTACAAGAAATGGTCGCTGATAGTTTGGTTTTTATCGATGGAAACACTTTAACAGTTCCTGAAAAAGCAAGACCCTATGTTCGAAATATCTGTATGGCGTTTGATAAGCGTTTGCATAATAACAAGCCCGAAACAAAATTGTTTTCGATGACAATTTAAAGTATTATATCAATATAATTAATTCTATAAAAACTAAAACCAAGGCTTAATAATAAGCCTTGGTTTGAAAAAGTAGAAATTCATAGTTTCTTTTTATAGCACCCTTCACAATAACCATAATAGATAAACTAATTCTTTCAACAATAATTATTTTTTTATTACTTTCATTAACAAATACCTATAATTTTTATTTAATTCATAATTTTATACAAATAAACAAAGGTTACTTTAGTATATGAACAATATTTGTCTGTTAATTAAAAATTATTAGTTGTACATTTGTAGTTCTGATACGGCAAATATCGTATTTTTTTCCGTTCAATAAAACAATTAACGTATTTTTTTACGAATAATTATGGTAGCAACTAGAATAAAAGCATTTATAACATATAAAGATGTAGCGGTTAGTAAGTTAGAAAAAATAATAGGTGCTAGCGATGGCACATTACGAAATGCTTTAAAGAAAGGAACTGAAATTAATTCAAAATGGCTCGTATTAATTTCCGATAATTTCCCTGATTTAAATTTTAATTGGCTTATTACAGGTAAAGGAGAAATGCTTTTAAATACAAAGCCTATTAGCTTACAGAATACAAAAAATGAGGTAATATTAGATTATATTTTAGTGCATATCGAGGCCTTCAGAAGAGAACCTAAAATAGATGCTATCGCAGGTTTATTTTCTAATTTTGAGCAACAAAGAGAACTTCAGAAATTATATGATAAAATTAGAGAATATGAATCTTTATTAGCAGAAAAGAAAGAGGCTATTAAATAAAATTTAGCTCTTTAATTTCTCTTTAAAATCTAATTCTTTTATTTTTTTAGCAACCATATTTTTAATTAATATTGTTTTTTCTTGTTCTATTTTTAGTTTATTTTCAACGACTTTAGTTGTTTTTTCTTCTTTTTTCTTTCTTCTTTTTTGTTTAAATAGTATCAAAATGAAGAATTCTTTTAAAATAGTAACTACTTTTTTCATCAGATTATATTTCTTTTGTAATAATGAAATTCAAGAAATATTTTTGAAGAAAAGAGGTGGTTAATAGGTTCAATTCTTTTTTATTTTTTCTAGCTTTTTTTTTCATTTATAAAATAATTTTATTGCATTATTTATGCAATAAATTGATATAAAAAACACCTTTTTTTATTTAAAAATATGGTTATATACTTGTAAATTAGTGTTTTATTTCTTTAGTAGTAGGCTAGCAAAATTTCGATTGTAAATTAATACTCTTTGCTTGGTATATTATATGATAAATATCATGTTTTAAGAAAATCTTCACAATTATCTTTGTGTAACAATTATCAGGCAAGATATGAGCGTTATTTACTTATTACTAACACTAAGTATTTTAGTGGCACTAATTTTTTTTATTGCATTTATTGTTTCGGTAAAAAGCGGCCAATACGATGATTCGTATACACCCTCTGTTCGTATCCTTTTTGATGACGAATTAGTGAAAGAAGAAACAGAAAATCAATAACTAACAATAGATATTAAATTAAATTAGATTATGGAAATGCAACAATTTTATTACGATAATAAAATCGTAAAAAAATTCATTTATGCTACACTATTTTGGGGAATTGTAGGTTTCTCGGTAGGTTTATTATTAGCATTTATGTTTTTATTCCCAAATGTAACAGACGGAATTTCGTGGTTAAGTTTTGGACGTTTAAGACCATTACATACCAATGCGGTAATTTTTGCATTTGTAGGAAACGCTATTTATGCAGGAGTCTATTATTCGTTACAGCGATTGCTCAAGGCACGTATGGCGAGTAATTTTTTAAGTAATCTTAATTTTTGGGGATGGCAGGCAATTATTGTCGCCGCCGCGATAACATTACCTTTAGGATATAGTAGTTCTAAAGAATATGCCGAATTAGAATGGCCTATCGATATTGCTATTGCAATTGTTTGGGTAGCCTTTGGAGTTAACATGATTTGGACGATTCTTCAAAGAAGACAGCGTCATTTATATGTTGCTATTTGGTTTTATTTAGGAACTTTTGTAACGGTAGCTGTTTTACATATCTTTAATAGTTTAGCATTACCTGTAAGTTTTTTCAAATCATATTCAGTATACGCAGGGGTACAAGATGCCTTGGTGCAATGGTGGTACGGACATAATGCGGTAGCATTTTTCTTAACAACGCCATTTTTAGGATTGATGTATTATTTTGTTCCTAAAGCAGCAAACAGACCTGTATATTCTTATCGATTATCAATTGTTCACTTTTGGTCATTAATATTTATTTATATCTGGGCAGGACCTCACCATTTATTATATACGGCTTTACCAACATGGGCTCAAAATTTAGGAGTTGCCTTTTCAATTATGTTATTAGCGCCATCTTGGGGTGGAATGATAAACGGATTATTAACACTTCGTGGTGCTTGGGATAAAGTACGTACTGATCCTGTTTTAAAATTCTTCGTAGTTGCAATTACGGGTTACGGTATGGCAACTTTTGAAGGACCAATGTTATCTTTAAAAAATGTAAATGCTATTGCACACTTTAGTGACTGGATTATTGCACACGTTCACGTAGGAGCATTAGCTTGGAATGGTTTCTTTACCTTCGGGATGATTTACTGGATGGTACCAAGATTATTCAAAACAAAATTATATTCTACCGCTTTAGCAAACTTCCATTTCTGGATAGGAACTTTAGGAATTATTATGTATACATTACCGATGTATGTTGCAGGTTTTGTACAGGCATCAATGTGGAAACAATTTAATCCTGATGGAACATTAGCGTATGGTAACTTTTTAGAAACAGTAGCAGAAATAATTCCAATGTATTGGATGCGTGCTATTGGAGGAAGTATGTTTATTATTGGAGCATTTGTGATGATTTACAACATGGTGCAAACGATACGCTCAGGAAGTGATGTTACGGATGATTTAGCAGAAGCAGTTCCGTTAACCAAAGTATCTAAACATAGAACAAAAGGAGAAGCATGGCATACTTGGTTAGAAAGAAAACCAATTAAATTAACAATTTTTGCAACGATTGCCATTTTAATTGGAGGTATTGTTCAAATTGTACCAACTTTATTAGTGAAATCGAATATACCAACAATAGCAAGTGTTAAACCATATTCACCATTAGAATTAGAAGGTCGAGACCTTTATATTCGTGAAGGATGTGTAGGATGTCACTCTCAAATGGTACGTCCATTCAGGTCGGAAGTAGAGCGATATGGAGAATACTCTAAAGCTGGAGAATTTGTATATGATCACCCGTTCTTATGGGGTTCTAAACGTACAGGACCAGATTTACATAGAATCGGAAGTAAATATTCTGATAGCTGGCATTTAAATCACATGTACGATCCGCAAAGTACGTCACCAGGTTCTATCATGCCATCATATAAATGGATTGTTAGAGATCGATTAGATAAAAGTGATACGCAAGCAAAAATGAGGGTAATGGTAACTTTAGGGGTTCCTTATTCTGAAGAGGAAATTGCAAACGCACAAGCAAGTATGGATGCACAAGGAGCTAAAATTCAAGAGAACTTACACCAAGATCCTGATTTTGCTAAAAACTATGCTTCGGATAAAAAATATGCTGAAGAAAACGGACAAGAATTTATCGAAATGAAAGATAGAGAAATTGTCGCTTTAATTGCTTATTTACAACGCTTAGGTACCGATATTAAAGTAAAAGATGTTCAAAAACAATTAAGTTCTAAATAAAAACACAGATGTTAAAATTCGTGAAAAATCATATGGAGAGCATTGCAGGTATCGAAATATACCCTTTGATTTCATTAACAATATTCTTTACCTTTTTCGTGGTATTATTTTGGTGGGTATTTACAGCTAAAAAAGAATATATAAGTAAGGTAAGCGACTTACCTTTAAATGATTAAAACAAATTATTATGAAAAAATATATACAATCAATAGTATCTTTTCTTTTTGTTTTTTCAATGCCATTTATTTTAGCAGCGGCATTTAAGGCATATAAAGAACCGTTTAACTTTTTAGAAAATCCGATAGTTTGGTATATTACAATAGGTTTTGGATTAGTGGTATTTCTAAAAGAAGTATTATCGAACACCGTTGTAAATAAAGCAAATGATGCAATGCCAAAGAACTATACAAGAGTTCAATCGGCAATATCATTTTTGTTTACTTTTTTAACACCTTTTGCATTAGCCAAAGCAATTACTTCATACAAAAATCCGTATGATATTTTAGAAAATCCATTAGTTTGGTTAGGATTAATTGCCTTCGGATTAGTGCTTTTAGCCAAAGAAGTACTTACAATTACTGGTGTTCAAAAAGTGGAAGAAATAGCCATGATTAAAGCAGGAATTAATCCAGAAGATATCGATAATTTAGCTTGGGCAAAGCAAATAATATCAAAATGGACAAAAGCCAAAGGACTTGAAAAAGAACAAGAAATTATTCTTGACCATAATTATGATGGAATTAAAGAATTAGACAATACATTACCGCCGTGGTGGGTTGGGTTATTTTATGCAACTATAATTTTTGCAGTAGTTTATTTAGTTCGATTTGAAGTTTTAGATGGATACACGCAAGTAATGGAATATGAAGAATCTGTAGCTATTGCAAAAAGAGAATTAGCAGCTTATAAATCAACCTCAAAAGAAGCTGTTATTGATGCTGAAACTGTTACTGTTTTAACATCAGAAAGTGATTTAAAAAGAGGAAAAGCAGTTTTTAATTTAAACTGTGCTGCCTGTCATATTGCTGATGGTGGTGGAGGTATCGGTCCTAACTTAACTGATAATTACTGGATTTTAGGTGGTGGAATTAAAAATATTTTCTCAACTATTTCTAATGGAGGTAGAGATGGAAAAGGAATGGTTGCTTGGAATAAAACCTTAAAACCTATCGATATGCAAAAAGTAGCAAGTTATATTGTGTCTTTACACGGTACTACGCCAGCAAATCCAAAAGCACCTCAAGGAGAATTATATAAAGATGATTCTAAACCAGTAGTGGAAGCAACAGTAGAAACTGTTGTAGAATAATCTAAATAATAACAAATAATAAGTATAATTGATTTTTTTTAATAGTTGATCATGGAAACACCCAAGGACGAACAATTTAGAGATAGTATAGGTACCATCAATAAGGAAGGTAAGCGTGCTTGGGTGTATCCTAAAAAGCCAAGCGGACGATTTTATAAATATAGGTCGTACGTAAGTTATTTTTTATTGACAATTTTATTAGCAGCACCATTTATCAAAATTAATGGCAATCAGTTTTTATTATTCAATGTCATCAAACGAAAATTTAATATTTTCGGATTTCCTTTTTGGCCACAAGATTTTCATTTATTAGTGATTTCGATGATTGTCGGTGTGGTATTTATTATTTTATTTACCGTTGTTTTTGGGCGGATTTTCTGCGGATGGATTTGTCCGCAAACCATCTTCTTAGAAATGGTTTTTAGAAAGATAGAATATTGGATCGATGGTGATAGAGGAAAACAAATTCGACTTGAAAAACAACCTTGGAATGCTGAGAAAATTAAGAAACGACTGTTAAAATGGTTTATCTTTTTTATCATTTCTTTTTTAATCGCCAATGTATTTTTGGCATATTTAATCGGAGGTGATACCGTTATTGACTATGTAACAGGTAATCCGCTAGACAATGTAAGTACCTTAATTTCATTGTTGATTTTTACAGGAGTTTTCTACTTTATCTTTGCATGGTTTAGAGAACAAGTATGTATTATTGCATGTCCTTATGGAAGGTTACAAGGAGTTTTATTAGATAACAAAACAATTAATGTTGCCTATGATCACGTACGTGGAGAGGGTGAGAAAGGACGTGGAAAATTCAGTAAAAAAGAAGATAGAGCCACCACAGGAAAAGGAGATTGTATTGATTGTTTTCAATGTGTAAACGTTTGCCCTACGGGGATTGATATTAGAAACGGAACACAATTAGAGTGTGTGAATTGCACCGCTTGTATTGATGAGTGCGATCACATGATGGAAAAAGTAGGGCTACCAAAAGGATTAATTCGTTTTGCTAGTGAAGAAAATATTGAAAAGAAAACACCTTTTGAGTTTACTGCCAGAATGAAAGGTTATACGGCTGTTTTAGGTATTTTAATTGCTGTTTTAATAGGAATGTTATTTTTAAGAAATGATGTAGAAGCAACTATTCTACGATTACCAGGGCAGTTGTATCAGCATAAAAAAGGTAATATTATTAGCAACATTTATACTTATAAAGTAATTAATAAAACGACCAAACAAATTGATGATATAAGTTATAAAATACTTTCTCATAAAGGAAAAATTGAAACAGTAACACATCAAAATTTCCAAGTTCCAAAACAAGGATTAGCACAAGGAACGCTATTTATTGAAATGCATCAATCTGAAATGGAAGATGAAAAAGTAAACCTTAGAATTGGCGTTTATAGTGGCGATAAATTAATTGAAACTACACAAACTAATTTCTTAGGACCAAGAAGTTACCGCTAAAAAACAAGAAAAAAACAAAAAATATTAAGTTAAATAGCATATAAAATAACGTGAAGTAATCTGTTGGTTAAAATAGATTACTTCACGTTATATATAATATTACCTAAAAATAAGTAACATGAAACTAAACTGGGGTACAGGAATTGTCATTGCAATTATAGCGTTTATGAGTTTTATACTATATTTCGTTATATCGATGAGTACGGGTCAGAATTATACTCATGATTTGGTATCCGAAGAATACTATCAAAAAGAATTGGTGTTTCAAGATAATATTGATGCTACCAAAAATGCGAAAGCATTAACAGAAAATATTCAAGTAAAAAAAGTGCCAGAAGGATTAAAAGTCTATTTTCCAACAGCATTTAATCCTAAAGAGATTACAGGAAAAGTGTTCCTATATAGACCATCTAATAAACAATTAGATTTTGAAACCCCTATTTCAATTTCTGATACATATTTGCTCGTGCCTGAGAAACGTTTGTTAGGTGGTCGATGGAACATTATTGTTTCCTGGAATTACAAAAATACGCCATATTTATTTGAGAAAGAGTTGATTTATTAATGTTTCTTTCTGCGCTCATATTTGGTTTATTAGGTAGTTTTCACTGCATTGGAATGTGCGGTCCTATTGCCTTTATGTTGCCTGTTGATAGAAGCAATAAAATTAAACAATTCTTTCAGATTTTAAGTTATCATTTTGGGCGATTATTCACCTATAGTTTAATTGGATTGTTGTTTGGCTTGTTAGGAAAAGGATTTTATTTCTTTGGATTTCAGCAACAATTATCAATAATAACGGGTGTTTTAATGATTTCGATGGTTTTATTGCCAAAGACATTTCAAAAGTATAATTTTTCAAAACCGATTACTAAATTGGTAATGAAAGTGAAGTCATCATTAGGAAAAGAATTAAAAAAGAAAGGCAATGATACTTTTTTCACGATCGGTTTTTTAAACGGATTTTTACCTTGTGGATTAGTTTACATGGCTGTTTTAGGTGCAATAGCAACTTCAAATCCTTTTTCAGGAAGTTTGTATATGTTTATCTTCGGATTAGGAACAGTTCCTTTAATGACGATTATCGTATATGTTGGAAATTTTGCCAACGGCTTAATCCGAAAAAGAATTCAGCAAGCGATTCCTTACGTAGTTGTTTTTATAGGGATTCTATTTATTTTACGTGGTTTAGGTTTAGGGATTCCGTATGTTTCACCAGTGCCAGTTAGCAATTTAGCGACTCCAGTGCAAGGGTGTTATTAAGGTAATTAGATGCTGTAAATCAGGTTTTTTGTCAATAATATTTAGTAACTTTAGTGAGTACTAAAACCTAAATAAATATCATGATGAAAAAAATAATTGTTCCTGTTGATTTTTCAGTATATTCAGAAAATGCGCTAAAAACAGCCGCTTCTTTAGCTAAAAAAAATAATTCAGAAATTATCGTAGTTCATATGTTAGAACTCTCACATGCGATGATGAATCAATCGGCAAATTTTACGCAATTAGAATCGGTTTTTCTATTAGAATTGGCGAAAAAAAAGTTTAACGAATTTTTAGAAAAAGACTATTTATCAGGCATTAAAGTAACACCAATTATTAAACATTTTAAAATTTTCACAGAATTAGATGCCTTGGCAAAGCGTGAAGAGGTCGATTTAATTGTTATCGGTTCTAAAGGGACAAGCGGTATTGAAGAGATGTTTATCGGTTCGAATACCGAAAAGGTAATCCGATATGCAACGACGCCTGTTTTAGTGGTAAAAGACGCGCCAATTACTTCACAATTACAAAAAGCGGTATTTGCTTGTGAATTTTCAACTGATGATGTAGCCTCGTATTTGAAAGCTAAAAACTTCTTTGAAAAACTAGATTGTGAATTAGAATTATTATATGTAAGTACGCCAACAATTAGTTTTAAAAGTAGTCAACAGATTGAACAAAGTATGCTAGATTTCTTTGAAAAAGCAGGAGAAGATGCTTCAAATCTGAAAAATGTAAAAATTATTTCGGAATACACCGTAGAGAGTGGCGTGTTGTATTATGCTGATAAAAGTAATGCCGATATTATCGCCGTGGCAACGCATGGACGCAAAGGAATTTCTCATTTCTTTGAAGGAAGTATTTCTGAAGATATTGCAAATCATAGTAAATTACCGATTATTTCTTTTAAAATCGAATAATTTATAATTCTACTAATTTTATAAATTGAAGTACTAAAAAAACTCGATATCATAATTGGTATCGAGTTTTTAGTATTTAAAATTTTAATTTGAAATTACTTTTTAGCTTTAATTTCGGTGATAAATTTCTGTAAACGTTTTCCATAATCAGAACTTTTAACATTGTCTGAAAGGCTATTATTAATGGTATCTAATAAGACTAAATTAGCATCAAATAATTCTGATAAAGCGATATAAGGAGCGACTTCGTTATCGGCATGAGCGATGGCAAAGTTTGTTGAAAATAAAAAACGACGACGCATCATTTTTTTATAATCGGTTTCTAATTTTTTTACAAGTGTATCGTTTTTTGCCTGACGTGCTTCAAAATCTCTTTTGATAAAATCTAAACGTTGGTCTTTAAATTTGTTATCGATTTGTCGAAATTCTTGAAGTATATCTTGATTTTTAGAGCCTTTTATCTCTGGATTAAAACCAAATTCCTCTAAGTTATCGTTAATCGTGATTTCTCCTTGTTCACCAAAAAACATAAGATGTTTGTCTTTGGTATTTCCATCAAAAGTTAAATAATACATAACAGGAGAGCTCACATTATCAGATAAAATAAAGGTATCATTTCCTAATAAAGCCATTGAATCGACAGAAATTAAGTTGGTATCTTTCATTTTCTGAAGATATAACGTTCCTTTTTTCAATCCTTTAATTTGACCTTTTACAATCATGTTTCCTTCTTTTTTAGAAGAACAAGCAAAAGCCAGTATAGAAAACGCTAAAAGTGCGATAATTTTTTTCATAATGAGTATAATTTTTGAGTTGCAAATATGCTGAAATTCTCTTATAAAGTAGCCGATAATTCCATTAAAATTGTACAGATTATCGCTCCGACTGTTCCGATGGCATATCCGAAGACTGCCAATAAAACGCCCACAGACGCTAATGACGGGTGAAAAGCTTGTGCAATAATCGGGGCAGAGGCGGCACCACCAACATTTGCTTGGCTTCCAACGGCTAAAAAGAAATACGGTGCTTTTATTAATTTTGCTACAAATATTAACAATCCTGCGTGAATGCTCATCCAAACAATACCGATGGCAATTAAACCAATATTATCAAAAATCATGGTTAAATCCATTTTCATTCCGATAGTCGCCACTAAAATATAAATGAAAATACTTCCGAGTTTACTCGCACCCGCACCTTCATAATTCTTGGCTTTTGTAAACGATAATCCAATGGCGATAATTGTAGAAATACTAATCAACCAAAAGAAACTTGAGCCTAAAAATGAAAAAATATTACGCCAACTTTGTGATTCAATACTTGAAACTACATCGCTAAAAAAAGCACTTAAATATCCTGATGCAAAATGTCCAAAACCAACCGTACCAAACCCGATAGCTAACATCAACATAAAATCAGTTAAACTAGGATTTCTTTCTACGCCTTTTGCAAAACTCGACATCGTTTCTTTTAACTCTTCGATAGCAGTAGTATCGGCTTTTAACCACTTATTTATTTTATCTTTTTTACCAATTCCGATTAATAAAATAGCCATCCAAATATTGGCAACCACAATATCAACAAATACCATTCCGCCGTATTTTTGAGGATTATATTGATAAATCTCTAACATTGCTGTTTGATTTGCACCTCCGCCAATCCAACTTCCCGCAAGGGTTGAGAGTCCTCGCCAAACGGCATCAAAACCAGCACCGCCAACGGTGTCTGGTGAAAATATCGAAATTAATAAAATAGCAATTGGTCCTCCGATAATAATTCCGACAGTTCCTGTAAAAAACATAATTAAGGCTTTTGAGCCTAAGTTAAATATGGCTTTCAAATCGATACTTATGGTCATTAAAACCAATGCGGCGGGTAATAAAAATCGACTCGCTACATAATATAATTGCGATTTTCCTTTCACTAATTCTCCTACCGAATTTATTGTTTCCCATTCGGGAGAAATAACGCCAAAAGTGGTGAAAAGTGCAGGTATAAAATATGCCATGAATAATCCTGGAACTATTTTATAAAATTTATGCCAAAAACCCGTAGTTTTTGATTCCGTATAAAATACAAAGCCTAAAGAAATCATTAAAATTCCGAAAACAATGGCATCGTTTGTAATTGTTGGTGCTGTCATTAATATCTAATTTTCTGCTAAAGTATCAAAATTATAGCATAAAAAAACCGAAGTTTTATTACTAGCTTTTATTTTTGAGTCTTATTTCTGATTTTATTTCCTGATTTTTAAGACTAAGTTTGATGAAAAAATAGCATCCTTTTTTTTATCAAAAAAGAAATGATAAAATAGACTCTAAAGAAATAATAAAGTTCAAATAACAATAAATCAAAATATCCGAAGAAATAAATGTATATTTTTGCGAAAATTTAAACGTAATTTATTTATGAAAATATTAGTATTGTTTTCTGCTTTTTTAATAAGTGTATCGGCAATTGCAAACAATGAACATTTTGGAGAAGATTTCTGGGGACCAACAGGACACAGAGCTACAGGAGAAATTGCTCAAAATAATTTAACCAAAAAAGCAAAACGACAAATTGATAAACTATTGCAAGGCGAAAGTCTAGCATTCGTAGCTACTTTTGGCGATGAAATAAAATCAGATAGAAAAAAATATGGGAAATTTTACGCATGGCATTACGTAAATATGCCCTTAGATGGAAACTATAATGAAGTGAAAAAAAATCCGAAAGGCGATTTAATTACTGGAATTAAAGAATGTATTGAAATCTTACAATCAAAAGAAAGTTCAATCGAAGATAAACGTTTTTATTTGAAAATGTTAGTCCATTTAGTTGGCGATTTACATCAACCAATGCACATTGGACAAAAAGAAGATAAAGGAGGAAATGCAATACAAGTACAATGGCATGGAAAAGGATCTAATTTACACCGAGTTTGGGATGAAGATTTAATCAATAAATGGGATATGAGCTACATGGAATTAGCCAATAACGCCAAAGATTTATCAAAAAATCAAATTAAAAATCTTCAAAAAGGAAATGTAATCGATTGGATGAAAGATACGCATACATTGACCAAAAAAATATATGCATCAGCAGAAAAAGGCGATAAATTAAGCTATCGTTATTCGTATGATTATTTTCCTGTCGTTAGAGAACAATTACAAAAAGGCGGATTGCGTTTAGCAAAATTATTAAACGAAATTTTTAGCTAAAATTAAACGTAAAAGCAAGGGATTAAAACCCCCTTGTTATTTTTCTTGTTTTTAGTTAAAATTACGCCTATATTTATGAGTTTACTTTAAAATATCAGTAAAAAATAATAATACTATAAAATAATAGCCGAAATATTGATAATCTGTTTTAAATGTCGGAAATTGATGCCTCTTATTTTTCCTATCTTTGGAAGATAAACTATAAATAAGAAAATCAATGTTGGATTATGTAATAATTGGAGGTGCTCAAGCTGGATTATCAATGGCGTATCATTTAAAAAAACTAGATAAAAAATTTATCGTTTTAGATGGAGAAAAAGAAATTGGCGCTTCTTGGTTAAACAGATGGGATTCCTTAAAATTATTTACACCAACAGAATATAATCATTTACCAGGTTTAAAATTTGACGCTCCAAAAGGACATTATCCAACGAAAATTGAGGTTAGTAATTATTTCAAAAAGTATGTTACTGAATTTAAAATCCCGATACAATTAGATACCTTAGTAACATCGGTGAAAAAAAATGAAACAGGTTTTTGCGTAATCTATAAAGATGGCGAAATTCAAACCGAAAATGTAATCGTTGCCACAGGACCTTTCCATATTCCATATACACCGCCTTGTCATACCAAAATTTCTGAAAGCGTTTTGCAAATGCATAGTAACTTTTATAAAAGTAAAAATCAGTTGCAAAAAGGAGATGCGTTAGTTGTTGGAGCAGGAGATTCTGGCTATCAAATTTTAGATGAAATTTCTAAAGGTGGAACAAGAACCGTTTATTTTTCAGGAAATACCAACGTAAAATCATTGCCACAACAATTTCTAGGAAAAACACTTTGGTGGTGGTTTACACTTATCGGGTTTTTAAGTTACAGCAAATATAGCTGGATTGGTAAAAAAATAAATTCATCAATACAACCTGTTATTGGAACGAATGTGAAAGAAATACTTTCAAGAAAAAATGTAATTGCCGTAGGACGAACAAAAACAGCATCAAATACTGATATTACTTTTGAAAAAGAAACGATTTCTAGTATCAAAAATATTGTTTGGGCAACAGGATATCGCCCTAATTTTTCATGGATTGAAAGCCTAGAATTAGATAAAGATGGTTATCCTAAAAATTATAGAGGCGTAAGTACTATTGATGGCTTATATTTTATAGGATTACCGTGGATGTTTACGCGTGGTTCTGCAACTTTAGGAGGCGTATCAAAAGATGCTAATTATTTAGCCGATATCATCAGAAATAAATAAATTTTATACAAGTACATTTTAAATTTAATACTTTTAAGCGCATGCAACAAACGACCAATACTATTTTAATGATTCGCCCTGCGAGTTTTAGAATGAACGAGCAAACCGCTGTAAATAATTTTTATCAGCAAGAATTAAAAAATATGTTACCTGCCACAATTAACGCAAAAGCACAACAAGAATTTGATGCTTTTGTACTCAAATTAAAAGCTGTTGGTGTTGAGGTTATTGTTGTTGAAGATACTAAAACAACAGATACTCCTGACGCATTATTTCCTAACAATTGGATCTCTTTTCATGAAAATGGCGATGTCGCAATGTATCCGATGTTTGCCGAAAATAGACGTTTAGAAAAACGAGAAGATATATTGGATCTTTTAGAAGAAAAAGGGTTTAAAATAAATAGTATTGTTGATTATTCTGATGCCGAAAAAGAAGGAATTTTTTTAGAAGGTACGGGAAGTATGGTTTTAGATCGTGCTAATAGAAAAGCATATTGTGCTTTATCGCCAAGAGCTGACGAAGAATTATTTATTGAATTTTGTGAAGATTTTGAATATACGCCCGTAATTTTTACAGCAAATCAAACTGTAAACGGAGAAGTTGCAGCGATTTATCATACCAACGTAATGATGTGCGTTGCTGAAACTTTTGCCATTCTTTGTTTAGCGTCTATTGATGATAAAAAAGAAAAAAAATCGGTTGTAAAACACTTAAAATCGAGCGGAAAACAGGTAATTGGAATAACGGAAGAACAAGTAGTGCAATTTGCAGGAAATATGCTACAAGTAAAAGGGAAAAATGAAGAACGCTTTTTAATTATGAGTTCATCTGCTTATAATTCTTTGACAAATAATCAATTACAAGAGATAAATAAACATACCAAAATTATTCATTCATCACTAGAAACTATTGAAACCTGCGGCGGAGGAAGCGCCCGTTGTATGATGGCTGAGGTGTTTTTAAAATAAAGTAATATTTGTTATACTAAACCATCAAAAGTTAAGTTTATTAGTATCTAACCAATAAATATAAAAGTAATGAAAAAAATTTTCATTTTAGTAGCAGTCGTTATAATGGGAACATCTTGTGTCTCTAAAAAAAAGTATGTTCAATTAGAAAAAAACTATAAAGCAACTCAGGGAGCACTCCAGAAAACAGCTTTTGAAAAACAACAGTTAGAAGTTAAATTTGCTAAAATTGAGCAAAGAGTAGATCGTTATAACACTAAAATCAATTCATTAAAAGGAATTAATTCTGATCTAAAACAAAAAAATGATGTAAAATTAGATATGGTGGAAGGAACTGTAATGTCTAATGCGATGAAAGTAAAAATGCGTAAAACTTTAGCGAATGTTGACGCAACCAAACTAGCAAATGCAAAAACATTAAAAGATTCGATGAATTTAGCAGTTGCGTATCAGTTAAATAAATCGATAAATGTTGCACAATTAGAAAATTCTGATGATGTTAATGTAAATATTGACAAAACAGTTGTGATGATTTCTATTTCAGATAAAATGTTGTTTAAAACAGCAAGTTATAATGTAAATAGTAAGGCTTATAGTACGCTTAAAAAATTAGCAGATATTATTAAATCGGAGCCAAGTATGGATGTTATGATTGAAGGACACACCGATTCAAGAGGAATCCATAACGAAGTAATTAAAGATAACTGGGATTTAAGTGTAAAAAGAGCTACTTCTATAGTACGTATTTTAGAAAATAAATATGGTATTAATCCAAGCAGATTAATAGCAGCAGGTAGAGGTTCATCTTTACCGCTAGTAGATAATAAAACAAGTGCAAACAGAGCTAGAAATAGAAGAACAAAAATTGTTATTTTACCTAACTTAGATAAGTTTTTTGGTTTATTAGCTGAAGAAGAAGTAATTCAGCCATAACACCTTAAAATACAGATAACGTATTCTAGACAAAAGCTTTCGATTATAAATCGAAAGCTTTTGTTATTTTTAGATTTTCCTATTTTGTTATTTTTAATTTAAAATTAAATCAAAGCTTCTTTTAAAATAGTAACAGGGTGTTTTGCTATTCGTTTTGTACCGTCAAAAATTTGATGACGGCAACTTGTACCCGCAGCTACAATTTCGGTATCTTTTGAACAATTTCTAATCTTCGGAAATAACGTATCTTCCCCAACTTGCATACTTACTTTGTAATGTTCTTTTTCATACCCAAAAGAACCAGCCATTCCACAACAACCAGTGTTCATAATAGTAACTTTATAGTTTTCAGGAATATTTAAAATTGAAAAACTAGCATGAGTTGATGACAATGCTTTTTGATGACAATGTCCATGAATTTTTAGTGTTTTAGTATTTGTTGTAAATAATGCTGTATCTATATTTTCTTTTTTATGTTCAGATGCTAAAAATTCTTCAAAAGTAAACACATTTTTAGCTATTTTTTTAGCAGATAATTTATCATCAGCTAAACGAATATACTCATCTCTAAACGTTAAAATTGCCGAAGGTTCTATTCCTATTAATGGAGTTTCTTCAGATATTAAATCTTTAAAAATAGCTACATTTTTATTAGCCAGCGTTTTTGCTTGGTTTAAAAACCCTTTAGAAATATGACTTCTTCCACTTTCTTCATGTAGAATATTTTTAACTTCGTAGCCTAATTTTTCTAATAAAATAACAGTGTCTTTACCAATTTCAGCATCATAAAAATTAGTGAATTCATCGTTAAATAAATAGATTGTTTTTTGAGGTTTTTCGCCTGATTTATTTTTATTTATTGAGGCTGTATTTCTATTTTTAAGCCAAGCATTTACGGTTTGTTTTGCTAACTTCGGAACGGTTCGCTGAGTAGCAACACCCATTATTTTTTTAGCTAATAAAGTGTTGGTTAAAAAATTGGTTAGAGCAGGGATTTTACTTCCTAGTTTATTATATTTTGCATTGTTGGCAAACAAAGTACTCCTAAAAGAATAACCGTTTGTTTCTTGATATTGATATAAAAATTCGGCTTTCATCGAAGCAATATCTACATTACTTGGGCATTCTGTAGCGCAAGCTTTACAACTTAAACATAAATCTAAAACTTGCTTTAATTCTTTAGAATCAAATTTATTTTCAGCCGTATTATTTGTTAAAACTTCTCGCAACATATTTGCTCTTGCACGCGTTGTTTCTTTTTCATTTCTGGTTGCTCTGTAACTTGGGCATAAAGTTCCGCCTGCTTCTGGCGATTTTCTACAATCTCCCGAGCCATTACATTTTTCAGCTAATTTTAAAATTCCTTCGCTTTCAGAAAAATCTTGCAATGTTTTTATAACAGGTTCTTTTCTGTCAATTTCATATCGTAAATTTTTATCCATCGGAAAAGCGTCTGTAATTTTTCCTTGATTAAAAACATTATTTGGGTCAAACGCTTTTTTTATCCTTCTTAATAATTGATAATTTTTATCGCCAATCATTAAAGGAATAAATTCGGCACGAACAATTCCATCACCATGTTCTCCACTAAAAGAGCCTTTATATTTTTTTACTAGTTCGGCAGTTTCTGTGGTTATTTTTCGGAATAAAACAACATCTTCTTTTTTCTTCAGATTTAAAATAGGGCGTAAATGTAATTCTCCAGCACCAGCATGCGCATAATAAACGGCATCTTGCTGATATTTATCCATAATTTGAGTAAACTCTTCAATATATTCTGGCAAATCCTCTAAAGCAACGGCTGTATCTTCAATACAAGCAACAGCTTTCATATCGCCAACAATATTTCCTAATAAACCTAAACCTGCTTTTCGTAAGTGATGTACTTTTGCTATATCATCGCCATAAACTTTCGGATAATGATGTCCAAAATTATTGTATTTTAAGTCTGAAATTAATTTATCAGCTTGAATTTCGGCATCTTCTAAAGTATCCGAAGAAACTTCTAACATTAAAACTGCTTCAGGATCTCCTTGTAAAAAGAACCTATTTTTAGCTTGTTCTCGGTTGTTTTTAGTACAATCTAAAATAACTTTGTCCATTAATTCACAGGCATACAATTTGTGTTTCATGGCGGTAACCGTAGCTTTTAAACTTTGGTTGATACTTGTAAAATGCGGACAAACCATAATACTAAAAGTAGGAGGTAAGTCGTTTAATTGTATGGTGATTTCTGTGGAAAAAACCAACGTTCCTTCACTTCCTGATAAAAATTTAGCAGGATTTATAGTGGTTTCATTTCCTCCAAATAAATCCGATTTTAAAAATTCATCAACAGCATATCCTGTATTTCTTCTGTGGATTTCTGGCTTTGGAAATTCATTTATAATTTCTTTTTGAATTGCTTCTTGAGAAAGTTCATTGTAAATAGTTTTATAAATAGCTCCTTCTAAAGTATTCGCTATTTTTTTCTGATGAAACTCTTGCGAAGTAATTTCTGAAAAAATAACATCGCTTCCATCAGATAAAATCCCTTGGATAGCAATTACTTTATCACGAGTAACTCCGTAGCGAATTGAAGTACTTCCTGATGAATTATTTCCAACCATTCCACCAATCATACAGCGATTAGAAGTGGAAGTATTCGGGCCAAAAAATAATCCGTAGGGTTTTAAAAACCGATTTAAATCATCACGAATAATTCCAGGTTGTACGGTAATTGTTTTATTTTTTTCATCAAAAGCTAAAATATTGGTAAAATGTTTCGAAACATCGACCACAATTCCATCACCAACACATTGCCCTGCTAAGGAAGTTCCCGCAGTTCTAGGAATTAAAGTAATTTTATGTTCCGTAGCAAAAGAAATCAATAATTTTATATCTTCTGCATCTTTCGGATAGGCAACTGCCAACGGAATTTTTCGATATACAGAAGCATCCGTAGCGTATAAGGTTTTGTGTAAATCATCAAAAAATAATTGACCTTGTAAGCTTTTATCTAAATTTAATAATAGTGTTTTTTTTATTGTCGCTGTCATCTTTTCAAGTATTCAATTTTATTCAATTGGAATATTTCTTTTAAAACAAGTATCAAAACAAATAAAAGTATCAGTACCTGCTACACCATTTATTAAATGTACATTATCGTATAAAACCTTTTGTAAATGTTCATTATCTCTTGCATAAATTAAAATAAAAATAGCGTAATTTCCTGAAACAAAGTTACATTCGGTAATTTCGGGAATTTTTTCTAATTCTTTCATAACGTCTTTTGCAAAACGAGCTTCTCGTAAACGGATACCTGTGTATGATTTTGTTTTGTAACCTAACATTTTTTCATCTAAAACAAATTCAGCATTTTTTATAACGCCTTCCGAAGTTAGTTTTTTTATCCGTTGATGAATTAATGAATTAGAAACTTTTAATTCTTCGGCTATTTGCGAATATGCTTTTCGAGCATCGGAACGTAGTTTTAAAAGTATTTGTGTATCAATATAATCAAATTGATTATTCATTTTCTATTTTTTAGATGATTTTAGTTAAGGTAATGTTATTTTGATTATTTTTATTTTAATAATCGTGTAATTCAATATAAAAGTATATAATAAGTGGTAAAATTAACTATTTTAATTCTTCTTTTTAAGTAATATGATTTATTTTTGAAGTAAAAATTACATAATTATGACAACAGCACAAATATTCGACAAATTATGGAAAGAGTATACAGAACGTACTCCTTCTGCACAAAAAATTAAAAATTTATTAACAGAAAAAGGAAATACGGTATATAATGATCATATCGCTATTCGAACTTTTGATGATGAACGTGTTAATATTGAAGTATTAGCAACGCCATTTTTAGAAGCTGGTTACCAAGAATGTGGTGATTATATTTTTGAAGCTAAAAAATTATATGCAAAACATTACGAGCATGCAACAGATAAAAATGCGCCACGTGTATTTATTAGTCAATTAAAAACAAAAGAGTTTTCTTCGGAATTACAAGCAACGGTTAAACGTTTAATCGATGGATTATCTGAAGAAGATTTAAACCCTGCCGAATTAGTTTTTAAAGGTCGTTTGTGGGAGCAGCCTTCTTTGGAGGTTTACGAAAAATTACAAGCAGAAACAGAATATGCGGCATGGTTATATGTAAACGGATTTTGCTCAAATCATTTTACGGTAGATGTAAATAAATTAGCTACTTTTAAATCGTTACAAGAAGTGAACGAGTTTTTAAAAGATAATGGCTTTAAAATGAACACTTCTGGTGGCGAAATTAAAGGAACTCCAGCGGTATTTTTAGAGCAATCAAGTATTTTGGCGGATAGAATTCCTGTAGTTTTTAAACAAAATAAAACCGAAGTTACTAAAGAAATTACGTCTTGTTATTATGAATTTGCGTTCCGTCATGCGATGGAAAATGGCAAATTATATTCTGGTTTTATAGCAGGTTCAGCTGATAAAATTTTCGAAAGTACCGATATGAAATTGTAATATTTATTTACAAATAACAATTTTTTAAGAGCATAAAAAAACCTTGCATCATTATTTTATATTTTTCAACTTATTTTTGATATAAAATTTGATGCAAGGTTTTCTATTTAATAATCAAAAAATAGAGAATTAATTTTTATAGCATTTCAACAAATTCTGAAAACACTTTTTTGTGCAATTCTACATCCATAGTAGGAGAAAGTGAAACTCGTACAATATAATCCTTGTCGCCTTCTTTGGTTGTTCCTTGGGTTGATGTTGCGGGAATTGTCCAATAACAGCCATTTAATTGCCCATAACTTACGCAAAATTTACTTTCTTGCGGAATTTTAGTAATCATTAAATTGATTAATTTTAAATTTAAGGCTCTTTTATAGCTTTCTTTTTCTTGATGCGTATTTCCTTTTGTTGGTAAATCTAAAGAAAAAACAGAGGGCATAAAACTTTGAGAAGCTAATTCTTCAGAAACAAAATTTATGTTAGCTGTTGGTAATTTTTCACTGATAAAGGTAACAAATTCACGGGTATTTTTATAAGCATCTTCGATTCGTTGATTCATCGAAGGCAATTGTTTTGCTAATATTTCATATTGATAATCCGTTGCTTGGTTATCAGAAATGGTTAAATGTGTGTCAATTTTTTCGATTAACGCGTGCGTTTTTGCATTTCCGACACAATATCCAGCGGTACATTTTCCTCCACTAGGAAATTTAGAACCACTTACATACGAAATTACGTTAACGTTTGAAAGAATATCATTTTCGCCTAAAAAGTGTACGTTTGGGCAAAAAGTTTGATCTAAAATAAAAACAGGAGCAATTGCCATTTCGCCTGTTTTTGTGCTACGTTTTGTACTTAAAACCTTGTTTAAATCTTGAAGATTTGGTACTTCAACTCTTGGGTTTGTAGGAATTTCGGCAATGATATACGGAATTGCATCTTGTTCAGCGATTTCGGCTAAAATACGGTCTAAACTTTGTACCATTTCATTATCACCATCGACTAATAAATCGACAACAGCGACATTTTCAATAGAATCTGCGACACGTCTGGCTTGGTCGTTGGTACCGCCATAACAATTTGGAGGCACAATAAATTTAATCTTTTTTGATGGATGATTTTGTTGTGCATCATCAATAAGTCCCATCATAATGGCGTATTGCATTGATAATCCGCTAGAGGCAACTAAGGGTTTTGTGCTTGATGTTGTAATTTTTGAAATGGTTTCTAAAACTATTTTTTTTGCTTCTTTTATGTCTTTTTTTACGTCTTTTTTTATTTCTTGATTATTTTCTTTTGCTGTAAATTTTTGCAATGCGATAAGCGAGTTTTCAGGAGTCATTGCGATTGACTCTCTTCGTCTTACGTGTTGAATAGCAGCAATATACTTATTGATTTCTTCTTGATTATTTTCTTTTATTTTGGTATCAATTTTATCATTTTCAATTTTATTATTTATAATGATAATACTTCCTAATTTGTTGTTTGTATTGACACAAAAATCAATAGTTGGCAGTAGTTGAAAATCACAAATATTTTCTTTTTCAGCGATTAAAATAGTGCTACCTTCAAAGGTTTCAGGTTTATAAATATTAGAGAAATCAGCAAGTTCTTTTTGACTTATTTTTTGTAATTCAAATTGATATCCGTAGGTATTTTTTAATATTTCAGCATCAAAATTACTTGGTAACTTTTCGATATAAAAAATTTTGGTATTTTTATTTTCGAGTAAATTTTTTCTTAGGATAGCTAAAACAGGCATTGTTTTAGACGAAAAACTAATTATATTTTCTGATTTTAATTGTTTTTCTGTAGCGATACTCCATTCTAAAATACAAGAAAGCGGATGTCCTAAACGAATATAATCGTAAGCTGTCGGCAGTTGATATAGTGCTTTATTGTCTGAATTATTATTGATGTATAAGTTTTGAAACTGTTCTAAAAATTGTGTTTTCGCTAATTTTTCATTATAAATATCTAATCGATGTGTTGTTAATTTCAGCCAATCTTCGGGCATGTTTTTTAAAACTTCGTTGATATAGTTTGCTATGTTTGTGTGTTGATTCTGTTGCATAATTATTGCCTTTTATAAGGGTACAAGATACGTTAATATAGGATGTTTTAAAAGCGAATTTAAGCGCTTATTTTGTTTGAAAAACTATTTTATAACCAATCTTTCTCCTTTTGAATGACTACTAAATTCTGGTGCATACATATTTTGTATAGTTGTAATTCCGTTGCTAAAATTACCAGCATTATTTACACGAACATCATATTCGAACACAAAAACACCTTTTGGTAAACGGTCGAAAAAGAAATTTGTTGCAGCGTCTTTTGTAGCTTCATAATAATATAAATTGTCTTGTAATTTATATTGCGAAAGTACATTTATAGGTTCAACTCCTGAAGCTCTCATATCTTTCATATGTACAAATTCCATCGCTCTATCGCATCGCAATTCGATTCTTACGGTAATTAAATCGCCAACTTTTAAGGTTGTTTTGTCTGTAATTTTGATAAGTTCTTTACCAGTATCCGAAGTTATTTTTTTAAATAGGTTTTTACGTAATTTCAACGGAGTTTCTGCCGATGTAATTTTGTCTAAATCTTCAAAATATTGCCAATACAAACCACCCCAAGCAATACCTTTTCCTTTTTTAGAAATAGTAACTTCGCTCATATTTGGTGTAATTTCGTTACCATTCCACGATGTTTTAAAATAACCTGTACCAGCTTCTACTTTTACATTTTCTAGTTTCGATACTTCAATTTTATTATTTCCAATTTTTACATCCACCATATCGGTAATTGAAAGCCAGTCGCTTCCTTGTAAAAGTAAGGCGTAAACGGCTTCGGTAGTTGCTTTTGTTGTTTTCCAACGATTTGTTTGCTTGTTTTTAAGCAACCATATTTTTAAGTTATCAATAGTTTTTGTGTCATTTTCAATTTCAGAAAAAGCTTCAATTAATAAAGATTGCGTTTCAATTGGTGCTTGATAACTGTAATATCCTGCAACATTACTTTTCCAATACATTCCTAATTCATCCGAAGTAATACTATTTTCTTTTAATGATTTTAAAATTTTAGAAGCAAGAGTTTTGTTATCATTTCTAAATTGAATTAAAGATATTTGCCCTTGTGCGTATAAATTGTATGTTTTCCAAAAAGTAGCAGATTGCTTTTTATAATACGAAATTGCTGTTTTGGTTTTAGAAGTAACATTTATTTCAGGATAAAAACTACGCATATATAAATATTGAATAGTCGCATAACTTAAATGATTTTTCTTTAGATATTCTTCAGATGCACTTTGTCCTTTTTTGGCTTTTATTCTTGCCGCTTCTTTTAGTAAATTATCGTATTGAATTGCTATTTCAGCATCTAAAAAACGAACTGCTTTTTCTAAAACTTGTGTTGTTTTAGTATCAAAATTAGATACACCTAATTTTTTTAAGTGTCCAAATCCGCTTGCAATATGTTGAGTAATATAAGTATTTGGATAATTTCCACCTTTAAACCAAGGAAAACCTCCGTTACTCATTTGCATATTTTGAAGCTTATTGATAGCATTTTCTTGCTCATTTTTCATTTTATTCAAATCGAATAATAAAGCAATACGTTTCTTTTGTTCGGTTTCTGATTGCGCATCACGAAGCCAAGGCGTTTCTTGAATTATCAACGATTTTAACTCTTGATTTTTTTCAAGATTTGATAACAACGCATCGCTTGATTTCCATTGCTTAAAAACTTCTTGAATCTTCGGATTTGAATTTGCTATAAAACTTGCCAAGGTATTTGCATAATAACGTGCAAAAGTTTGCTCGCTACATTCATACGGATATTCCATTAAATACGGCAAAGCTTGCACTGCATACCACGCAGGATTTGAGGTTATTTCTAACGTTAATTTATGATGTTTTAAACTCGTAGAAGTATTGTTTTTCAATTTATCAAGCGTAAAAGTTTTTGTTTGATTCGAACGTACCCACATCGGTAAGGTTTCGGTAACCAACATTCTGTTCGATAAAACAGGAAGCACATTTTGTTCACCATCAGAAAAATTGCCAGCTTTTGCTACAATTTTATATTGAACAGCTTGAATATTATCAGGAATAGTTAAGTTCCAAGAAACACTGGTGTTTCCTTTTGAATTTACACTAAAATTTTGATTTTTAGTTGAGTTATCTAATAACTGAATTTCTTTTCCTGTAATGGCATCAGTTAAAATTAATTGAGAAATTCCTGCTAGTTTTTCTTCGGATAAATTCGAAATTTTAGCACTCAAAGTTATGTTATCACCTTCTCTTAAAAATCGTGGTGCATTTGGTGTAATCATCAACTCTTTTTGAGTTACGGTTGTAAGTGTTTTAGTCGCCGATAAAGCTTCTTTTGTATGTGCTAATAATTGCAATTTCCATTTAGTTAACGCCTCAGGAGTTGTAAAGCTAAAGGTGATATTTCCTTTTTTATCCGTAGTTAAATGCGGATAAAAGAACGCTGTTTCTTGTAAGTTTTTACGGATTTTAATGCCTTTTAAAGAGGTGTTTTTTGGTTTGTCATTTACATCAGAGTTGTTTTTAGAAAAAGAACTATCTTCAACTTCTGTTAGTTCACTTTCATCTGTTTCTGTTGATTCAATAACAGTTTCTTCAACCTCTTCATATTCTTCTTCAACAACTTCAATTTTAGAAATATTCATGTTCATTCCTCGGCTACTACTTTTGCTCATCATTGTTCTACGACGATAATTTTCACCAAATCGGAATCCAAACCATTTTAATTGATCATATTGTTGATTCGAATAACTATTTGAATACTGTCTATTAAAAACTCGAAAATGTTCATTTCCAAAACTATGATAAGCACTTGCTGAATTTCCACGAGAATAATAAGTAGCTTTTGTAATTGGGTTAAATTGCCAATTATGAGATTTAAATTCATCTAAAGAAGCATCGTACATACTTGCTAAAACTTCCGCCGTTACTTTATTTTTCTTATCATTTTTAATAGTGAAACTCCATTTTTCGGTAGTTCCAGGTTGTAATTTATCTCTAAAAGTATTTGTTTCAATACGGATATTTTCTTGTTCATTTTCTACTGAAATATTTAACAATCCAGTATCAAAAGAATTATAATTTACAAAATAATATTTGATAGCAAAACCTTTAACATCCTCTTTATGAACAGGTATTTCAATGTTTTTTATCTCATTATTTAGGTGAATAAATTTAGTGTCAATCGTTTTATAATCTTTTTCAACTTCAATAATTACGGTCATATCTTTTGATGCTGAGCCAATTTGTACACAAACAGTTTCATCAATATTATACATTTTTTTATCTGTTTTGATAAAAAATAATTGATTATCAGCTACTTTTTCTTCGGATGTACTCGTAATATTAAAATGTGCTTTATCGGTTACTTTTTGATTAAATTTATCTGTAGTATTTAAAACAGCGATATATGCTCCTGAAGTCCAATTTTTAAGACTATTTAAAATAAGTGCTGTTGATTTTTGCGTATCAAAAGATTCTTCAAAAACAAGGTTTCCTTTTTTCCAAGTAGTTTGATTTATTTCTTCTTTAGCATAAGCATCATGCGGAAATAATTTATTGAATTCATTTTCAGAAATATCTTGATAATCAGGTGTATTCCAAGGTCTTTTACGCAACGGATTTTTAGGTGCTTGAAGCTTGTAAATTTTTACAGTTCCTTTGTTAGGTATAAATTGTCCGTTTAAATTGTTGGTTGTAATGTTTATTTCCTGCTGTTTATCGTCTTTATTACCTTCCTTATTTATGGTCGAATTAATTTGTAACGAAGCCAATAAAGCATGATATCCAACATTTACAATAGTGGTTGTACTTCGTGTTTCGCCGTTTACATCGGTAATATCTGCGGTAATTTCGTAGTTAAAAACAGGTAAACTTTCTTTAGAAACACTTTTATCAGGAATTGCTTTAAATTGAATTGAAAAATTACCTGATGCATCTGTAATGCTTTCTCCGTGTGTAATTTCTTGAGCTTCTACAGATGAATTAGCACCACGCCAATACCACCAACTCGGATACTGCACTTTTCTATGTACACGATATACCACTTTGGCATTGGTAACATTTGCGCCAGAAAAAGCTTTTGCAAATCCGTTTACGGTAATAATATCATTTACTTTAAAAGTTTGAGTAACGGGTTTAAAATCAGTTTCAAATTTTGGACGTTTGTATTCTTCAACTAAAATATTGTTGATATTATTTTCTCGTTCAAAGTAAAAAGGAATACCGTTTATAAGACTGTTTTTTTCTTTTGAACTTTTACGAATAGAAAAATTATATTCACCTGTTAAACCTGTATTTGGTAATATAATTTCACCAGATGCCGAACCAAATTCATTTAGTTTTAAATCTAAGGTTTTTACTTTTTGTCCGTTTACATCATTTAATATTACTTCAATATATGAATCTGAAAAAGAGGTGTTTTTTTCTCCTTTCTTTTGAATTAAAATCGTTTTAAAATAAACCGTTTGCCCTGGTCGATAAATACTTCTATCAGTAAAAATAAATGGTTTTATTGTAATACTCTCTTTGTTCTTTTTTGCCGTATTTTTTTCATGTTTATATAAATAATAATCGCCAAAAATAGCAGCATCATTTTTCGATGTAACTGTTATTGATACATTATAATATCTATCATTACTTATATAAGTTGCAAAACCATTTTTATCTGTAATTAATTTTTGATGTAGTTTTTTTTCGCCTCTACGTTCATTATTTTGTAATAATAATTGGGCATTTTCAATTGGTTTTCCTGTATTTCTATTTACAACTTGATACGTAGTTATATTGTTATCCGTATTTTCAATTAATACTAAATTACTTACTTGAATATTTGCGGTAGCGTATAAAGTATCGGTATTTAAAACGCTATTTTCATGAGCTACAATTAAATAATTATCTTGCGTAAGTTTCGGAATAATGATTTCTGTAGTGTGCGATTTATAATCAAATTCATTTCTTAATTTATCATTCCAAGAAGTTACTTTGGTTAGTTTTTTAATAAAATTGATTCGCTCTTCTTCCTTGTAAAGATTGTTTAATTCCGTTATTTTATTTTTGTCAATTTTATAAGCGGTAAAATAAAGTTTATCAATATTATTATAGGTAATTAATAATCGAGAAGCTGTATTTATAGGACTAAATTTTTCTGATAAAAGTGACAGTGATTTGTTTGTTATTTGTCCTTTCAAAGCCTTACATTTTTCTGAAGCAACACTCTTCGGGAATTTCGCAATTACAGCATCACAAATAGTTAAAGCTTCTTTATTTTTAAAACGGAAATCTTCATTTTTATTAGGACGATAACTGTTTGCTTGTTGTCTGTAAACTTCTGCAATTTGATGACTATACAATCCTGAAATAGCATTTTTTTGCTGTTTTTCTTCGGATGATTTTAATGTTTGTAAAAATAAATCTTGTTTATCATTAAAAATAGCATGATTATTTACAAAATTTAAACGCTCTAAATCTACCGAGGCTAAGGCTTTTAAATTTTTGTTTTTTAGATGAAAATTAGTTAATTCTTGATAAATTTTTAACGCATTAAATTGAAGCGATGTTACATCTTTTGTAACTAATTTTATTTTAGTGAATTTTTTTGCAGTTCCTATTAATTCCGAATTATCAATTTTAAACTGATAATTTGGTTTTGTAATATTTGTTTCTGATGTTTTATAAAAATGAAGAGCGTTATGTGCTAAAAAATCAAATAGGCTAGGGCGATATTCTTTTGAACCTTGAACAATGTATAAAATATCTTTAAACTCACGAATATCTGTTTGTTGTAAGTTTTTTTTATTTTCTAATGATTTTTGATAATGTGTATGAATTTCGGCAAAAAGTGTATCTAAATCCCAAGTTCTAAAATCGATGGTATCAACTTTTTCACTTGTTTTTGTTCTGTTATAAAACTTCCATTTATTTTGATTGAAATATTGCCAATATAAATTTGCTAATACGTTTTCTAATACATTTTTGGTAGGAAAAGAGCTTTTATCAATATGTATTTTAAACTGATTGATAATTTTTAATTGGGCATCTTTTTCTAAAGTCAACGAAAATTTACTTTTATAAAAAAGTGCTTTAATAATTTGTGGCGAATTTTTAGCAACATCCGCTTTAGCGTAAATAGTTTCTACGACTTTTAAAGCTGATTTTGGTAAATTTTCTTTTTCAAATTTCTGTACCTGTTCCCAAAGATTTTCGTAATTTTCTTGAGCGTTTAGTGTAGTAGCGAAAAATGTAATCATAAATAACAGTGTTGTGACTTTTTTCATAACGGATGTTTTTTTGGTCGGTCAGGCGTTAGTAAGCATGTAAATTAAAATTCTGATTTTTAAAGGGAGTTGTAGGTCAAAAAGCGGGCCAATTATTGTTTTTTTTGATGTTAAATGCTAACATCTTATTGTTTAAAATACTACATAATTTATTAATGATATTTTTTAAATATAATAATATATTTGTCCTTTATTTTTAGAAATATGGCTATAGAAAACATTCCCGAAGCATATTTAGGTGCTACAATTACAAAACCTGAATTATTTGTTTATGATTTTAAAATGACAAATGATGTTATAAAAAGTAAGGTGAATTTAAGCATGAATATGTTTAGTTTTTTGCAAGTAGGTAAAAAACAGGTTCATTTTGCCGATACCGCTGTTTCTGTAAATAAAGAGCAGTCGTTACTTATAAAAAATGGTAATTGTTTGTGGACAGAATTATTAGATAATGAAGATATTTATTACTGTAAACTTCTTTTTTTTTCTGAAGATAAATTAAAGTGTTTTTTAGAAAAACATGCAACATTAACTAAAATTAAACCTGAAGAGATTTCTTATTTTGTTATTGAAAATGATGCGTATATTACTTGGTATTTAAATTCGCTAACAAGTATTACATTAACAAATACCGCTTTTAAAGATAAAATTCTTTCGGTTAAATTTGAAGAGATAATGCTCTATTTATTAGGTAAATATGGCGAAAAATTTGAAATTTACTTACATTCCTTAATAGCTAAAGAAAGTTCATCTTTTAAAAAAACGGTAGAAAGTAATGTGTATTCTAACTTAAAATTAGAAGAAATCGCCTTTTTATGCAACATGAGTTTATCTACCTTTAAACGTCATTTCACCTCAGAATACAACGTAACACCGGGAAAATGGTTACAAGACAAGCGCTTGCAAAAAGCAAAAGAAGCCTTAGAAAACGGTAGTTTAAAAGCTTCTGATATTTATTTAGAGTATGGGTATAACAATTTATCTAATTTTAGTATTGCCTTTAAGAATAAATTTGGTGTAAACCCTAGAGATATTTATTAGATAAAAACTCGACAAAACAAACTTGGACTTTTTTCATAAGTAATTGAACCGTATTCGTAATTCTTTTTTGAAAGCGTCGCAGTAGTTTTGCATCATAATTATAAAACAACATTACGATGGCAAAATTTATTGTACCAAAAGAAATACATCACGGATTAGGAAGTCTTGAAAACATAAAAAACTTAAAAGGAAACAAAGCAGTTATCGTTATCGGTGGTAGTTCTGTAAAGAAAAATGGTTCTTTAGAAAGAACTCAAAAATTTCTTTCAGAAGCTTCAATAGAATCTTCAATATTTGAAGGAGTAGAGCCAGATCCATCAATTGATACAGTACTTAAAGGTGCGGCTTTTTTCACACAAGAACAACCAGATATTATTATCGGTTTAGGAGGATGTTCGGCTATTGATGCAGCCAAAGCAATGTGGATTTATTATGAATATCCAGATTCAAAACTAGAAGAATTAGCGGCTCCTTTTGCTGTAAAACCTTTGCGTAATAAAGCAATTTTTGTAGCAATACCTTCAACAAGTGGTACAGGAACTGAGGTTACAGGACTTTCAGTAATTACTGATAGAGAAAAAGGAACAAAATACCCAATTGTATCGCACGAATTAACACCAGATGTTGCAATTATTGATGGTGAGCTTTGTGTAAGTATGCCAAAACATGTTACTGCAAACACAGGTTTAGACGTATTAAGTCATGGGGTAGAGGCTTTTGCTTCAAATATTTCCGACAGGTATAATGACGCTTTAGCAAAAGAGGCTATTGATTTAGTATTTAAAACATTACCGACCGTTCTTGAGGAGCCACAAAACTTAGAAGCACGTCAAATAATGCATGATGCTTCTTGTATGGGAGGTATGGCGTTTACCAATGTTTGGTTAGGAATTGTACATTCAATGTCACATCAATTAGGTGGTACTTTTGGTATTCCTCATGGATGTGCGAATGCTATTTTAATGCCTAATGTTGTTCGTTTCAACTCAAAAGTAACCGATAAATACGAAATTTTAGCTAAAATGTTAGGGAAATCTACTGCAGAAGATTTTGCACAAGATATTTCAACTTTACGTGAAACTGCTGGAGTTGTTGCTTCTTTAAAAGAATACGGAATTTCAAAAGAAGATTGGGAAGCTAAATTGGATACATTAACTGAAAATGCAATGAAAGATCCTTGTACGCTTTTTAACCCAAGAAAACCAAAATTCGAAGAAATTAAAGCACTTTATCAAGCATGTTATAATGGTGTAGTTGCTACAGTATAATAATACTATTTTTAGTTTTTAGAGAAAAAAGGCTTCCAATTTTGGAAGCCTTTTTTACTGTTTTTTATGTATCCGAAGAAAATATTCTAATTATTTTTTATAAACAAACTAGTAAACCATTTTTATAGTTTATTATCTTTACATAAAATTTAGAATATTTAAATGAGAGTACATTTTATAGCTATCGGCGGAAGTGCAATGCATAATTTAGCAATTGCCCTACATCAAAAAGGAGACATCATAACAGGAAGTGACGATACGATTCATAATCCATCTAAAGCTCGTTTAGAAAAACACGGATTATTGCCCAACGAATTTGGTTGGTTTCCAGAAAAGATAAGTACTGATTTAGAGGCTATAATTTTAGGAATGCACGCTAAAAAAGACAATCCAGAATTGTTAAAAGCACAAGAATTAGGTGTTAAAATATATTCATATCCTGAATTTTTATATGAGCAATCAAAAGATAAAACGCGTGTCGTTATTGGAGGTTCTCACGGAAAAACAACTATTACTTCAATGATTTTACATGTGATGAATTATCATGAAAAAGAAGTTGATTATATGGTCGGGGCGCAGTTAGATGGTTTTGAAACTATGGTGCATTTAACCAAAGAAAATGAATTTATTGTTTTAGAAGGTGATGAATATTTAAGTTCGCCGATTGATATGCGTCCAAAATTTCATTTATACAAACCAAATATTGCGTTGTTAAGCGGAATTGCTTGGGATCATATAAATGTTTTTCCAACTATTGAAAACTATAATGAGCAGTTTAAAATTTTTACAGATTCGCTAATAAATGGCGGAATAATGGTATATAATGAGGAAGATGCTGTTTTAAAAGATATTGTTGAAAACTCGACCAATGCTATTAAAATTTATCCATATAAAACACCTGAATATTTTATTGATAATGGAATTACCTATTTAGATTCTCCAGACGGCGATTTACCTTTAGAAATTTTTGGAGAACATAATTTACAAAATATAGCAGGTGCAAAGTGGATTTGTCAGCACATGGGAATTGATGAAGATGAATTTTATGAAGCAATTGCTAGTTTTAAAGGCGCAAGTAAACGTTTAGAAAAAATTGCAGAAAATAAAAGTTCGGTAATTTTTAAAGATTTTGCTCACAGCCCAAGTAAAGTAAAAGCAACTACCAGGGCGGTAAAAAATCAATATAAAGAACGCAGTGTTTTAGCCTGTTTAGAATTGCACACGTATTCTAGCTTAAATGCAGAATTTTTAAAAGAGTATAAAGGCGCATTAGCTAAAGCTGATAAAGCAGTTGTATTTTATTCACCAGATGCGGTAAAAATAAAACAATTAAAAGAAGTTACAGAACAACAAATAGCAACTTCTTTTGAACGTGATGATTTAATTATCTATACAAATCCAGCAGATTTTAAAGAGTTTTTATTTAATCAAAACTTAGAAAATACAGCTTTATTATTAATGAGTTCTGGTAATTACGGAGGATTAAATTTTGATGCTGTTAAGAATTTGATTTAATTTTGTTTAGATGTTTTAAGTTCTTTTATTCTATCAAAAATATAGGTTCTATATTCTTTTAGATAAAATGCTTTTATCATTACTGATAAAGTTTCTTTAGATGTAAAATAAAAAGACCAGAAATTTTTATTTAAAGTAAAAATTTTTGGTCTTTTCATTAATGAAACTTGTTTTTTTACGAAACTTTTAGCCTGTTTTGTTTTGGTATATTTTAAGGAAATAGGTGCATTAAAAAAATAACTACAACTAGCTATAAAATTGTTCAAATAATCCGCTTCAGAATGTTTAAAATTGCTGATTACTGTTTCTGTATCGGTAAATTTTGATAATAAATACACGTCATAAAAGTTTCTAAAAGCAATACTTTTTGTCCATTGTCCTCTATCATTAATTTGTTTATTAAAGCAGGTTAATAATAGTTGATTATTATATGATAGTATTGTAGTTGTATCCTTTAAAGTTTTTAAACTGTTTTTTACATCATTATAGGAAAATCCTTTTTCGTTACGAACCATTTTATAATGAACTTCAATAGCAGTTATTTTACCTTTTTTTGTTAATTTCGGATAATGTCTATTTACAAGTGTATTATCTACAAAATTTTCAGATTTTTCACTGTATCCATTTTCTTTTAGAACACGTATTGCTTTTCTAAAATTGTTATTATTGACCAATATATCAGCATCACCAACCATTCGTTCGGCAATATCTTGGTACAAACCTTCTAATAAATTCCCTGTTCCTTTTAAGAAAATAGGCGTAATATTATTTGCTAATAATAGTGTGTTTATTTCTTTAGCTTCTTTAATTATTTGCTGATTTCTATCCCGATTTAAGTCAGTAATATATTTCATATATTCTACTAAATCTTCGGGTAAATAATGAAGGAAATCAGCACGTTTTAAGTTGCAATATAATGCAGGAAATACATAATGACCAGTAGTTATTTTAACAATATTATCCCAATTTATAGTATCGGATTTTAATTCTTTTTCAACTAAAATACGATTATCTTTTTCATGGGTAATCGTTAAACATTTTCCGATAAAAAATAACGTTTCTTTATAATTCATCATTAAAAATTTTATGCACCGTAGCAATCATTTTTTTGTTATCAGAATAGGTAAGTTGATAACAAGGCAGTTTTTCAAACCAATTTAAAAATTTCTCCGCATTTTCAGCAATTGGCGATAGCCAAGAATCAGGAACTAATTGCTCAAAAGCATTTAAGTTTGATATTTCTGAAATATGTAAATCACTATCTTTTTCATATTTGATAAAAACCAATGCTTTGCAAGGCAAATGTTGTTGATAATCGGTGTTGTTAGGAATTAAGTAACGTACAATTTTATGTAATCTTTCAAAATTATATTCTGCCGAAGTTTCCAATTCAGGATAAATAGGAAGTAGGGCAGGCAAGCTATTTTTTTTGATAGAAATTGCCGAAGGAAAACTATAAATATGTTTTTTTTCGGCATCAATCGGTACAAAATCGTCGGCTAAACAGGTAAAGTCATTAGCTTGTAATAAGGCTAACGAAGTGCTTTTTCCGTTACCAGAATCGCCTAAAAAAAGCATAGATTCTTTGCCGTTACTTATTGCGGATGCGTGAAAAACGCCCAGCCATTCTGCTTCTTCTTTTTGGTGGATATGTTCTACAATTTTCATAGAAAATTTTCCTTGAAAATAATGAACTTCATCTAACGCCCAAGTATTTATAACCTCATTATCAATAGAAAAAGAAATGTATTTTTTGGTACTATAAACTTTATAATGATGCGTTTCTTTAAATGTATCTTTAGTGTTTTCGACTTCTAAATGTGCAAATTTTGGATGCACTAAATATTTTTCATAATCCGATAAAAAACTCACTTTAAGAATAACAGTATTCATTTTGTAATAATAATGATACTCAAATTTTTGAGGAACATCAAGAATAATCTCATTTTTAAGATTGTTATCGTCTTTGTTTTCAGAAAGTATATTGTTGGCTATTTTTTGAATAAAATCAATTAGTTCTTGTTCAGGAACACTTATTTTATCTGCTAAAATATGAGCAATTTCTTTGTTTGAAAAATTATTATTTAAAAGTGTTATTATTTGTGCAACAACGGGTTCAACAACAATATATTGATTTTTATTTTGAAGCCATAAAATGCTTTTATCTTCAAGTTTTTTTTCTAAAATCATAATTTAATCAAATATAATTTTTTTGTTGATTTTTCCTAAATCAGTATGTAATTCGACAATATAAATCCCTTTTGCCATTTTTGGTATTTCAATAATGTTTGTTTGCATGGCTTTAAATTGTTTGTTGAGCATTTTTTTCCCTAAAATAGAAAATATCTTTAAAGATACTTTTTGTGTTTCTTGATTTTCTAGTCCTGTAATTATAAGGGTATTATTGGCTGATTTATAAATAGAAATTTTCTGTATTTTTTTCTGAATATTATTTTTTTCTAAATTATCAGTAGTGGTATGAATATAGAATCTTCCGCTAGATTTTGTGTTATTTTCTAAAATTAATGGATGTTTTTTAGTTGAAATATTCGTGAAAGTATTGTTGATTCTATCTTCTAAATAAATTTGAATATTTTCAGGAAAGTTTGTTTTATGAATCGAAAAAGTTATTTTTTGAGATTTTTTTGCGTTTAAACCAATAGGGATTATTAGTTCTTCAATTTTAGAAGTCGGCAATGTTTGTATGGCTAATTTTGGTTGATTTTTATGTTGTTTATTTTTGGTGATTAATTCGGTAAATACTTCAAAATTTGAAGATGTTGTGCCTCCAAATATTTTAGAATCATAGCCATTATCAAAGCCAGTTGTTTTGTTTTCGACATAGAAAACTTTTGTAGATTTTGTGTTTTTTTCATCTGTTACAAATAATTCAAAAGACGGGTTTTTTTGTGGTCTTTTAAAAGTATCTGTTGTTTGATGTTTTTGATTTGAAGCATCAAAAATAATATTTTCATTGCTTATTGCTTCCACAAAAAATGCTTGTCCTGGTGCGATTTCAATAGGATTATTGGCATTATACGTTTCATAATATGAGCCATTCCAAATCCAAATTGTTTGAGATTCAAGTACGTTTGTGTTGCTAAGTGCAAAGTTTTGAGAATTTATATATGCTGTAAATGGATTTCCGACTAAATTAAAATTATTTCGAGAACCTGTTGAAATAGGGTAAGAAACACTTGATGTATTTGCCCTTCCTGTAAAGGAGAAATCTTTAGGTGTTGTTAATTTTACAGACATTCCTTTTCCTGATAAAATATCATTATTACTTGTTTTCGTGGCGTAAATCCAAGGAGTATTTCCATCATTACTAAAATTTGCAAGTCCGATATTCGTCTGTAATCCTGTTGCTAAAGGTTCATTTTGAATAATATTTTGAGTATTCTCTCCTAAAACAGGCGATGAAATTAAATGCCATTTAGTATCAGGAATCATTCTTTTATAGGTGATGTTACCTGTAACTTTATCTTTAGGGATAAAAGAAGCTCCTGAATGTAAGGTTAACGATTTAAAAGTTACCGCCGAATTTGCTGTTGGATACTTATTTAAATCAGCAGGAATAATAATATCGCTAGTAGCGGAAGGTACGGTATTTGAAAACCAATTAGAGAAAATATGCCAATCATTATTGGTATTTCCCGTCCATGTTGCTGTGCTTGGAGGCATAGGAATACCAGTAAAAGAAGTATGTAAAAAAAACTGTCCAACACCATTGGTATTTTTAGTAATTGTATGATTATGTGTACCTTTTGATAGATTGATAAATAAATTATTAACCCTATCTTCTAAATATACTTCAAGGTTTTCTGGGAAGTTTTCAATTGTTGCTGAAAAAGTTATTTCTTGATTTGCACTGATAATTAATCCAATAGGAATTACCATTTTTTCATACGCTTGTGGTACTGTTTGAATGCCTAATTTTTTCCCATTTTTATCTGAAACTAATTGTGTATATAATGCAAAACTAAGTGCAACTCCTCCAAATAAAGAACCATCATATCCATTATCGAAATTTGTTGTTTTTCCTTGGGTATAATATATTCTGGTATTTCTTTCTGCGGTAGCTGTACTGATCTTTAAGCGTACGTTAGGACTGCTATTTATTGGTTTTGCAAGTGCAATATTTGAAGATATAAAAATAAAAAAACAAAGAATAAATAAAGAAAAAGTATTATTTATATGTTTATATTTTAAAATAGTAAAAGAATCTGCATTCATTTTTAATTTTTTTAGCGATTATCTTGAAGCTAACAAATAAAGATAATTTATTGTTATAAACAAGAAAAACCCCGATAAAATTGGGGTTTTCTTATTTTATGATTTGTTTTTTATAAAATATAAAGATATTATGAAATATTAATTTTTACGCCAAAAGAAAGGAGTAAATAAAATAAGTACTGTAAAAAGTTCCAAACGACCTATGAGCATTAAAAAGGAACAAAACCATTTTGCACCGATTGATAAATGATTGAAATTATCAACAGGACTTACCGTACCGATTCCAGGGCCAATATTTCCTAACGAAGAGGCACAAGCTCCTAGGGCAGAATAAAAATCTAAACCAAAGAAAGTAAGTATAATTGTTCCTACAATAAAAATTAACATATACAATACAAAGAATGATAAAATGTTAAATACAATGGTTTGTTTTACCGCTTTTCCGTCATAACGAACGGGAATTATTGCATTCGGATGTAAGGTTCTTTTAAATTCTAAAAAACTACTTTTTAGTAAGATAATATGTCGTACAATTTTAACACCTCCAGAGGTAGAACCTGCCGAACCTCCCAAGAAAAATAGGGAAAAGAAAATTGCTGTAACAAAATAACTCCACATGGTAAAATCTGCGGTAACAAAACCTGTGGTGGTTACTACTGATATTACTGAGAATAAGGAATGTCGTATCGCGCTTTCAACTTTTCCGTACACCATCGGATGTGCTATCGAAGTATGTAACGATGGATCCTGATTAAAAATAATCATGATGGCTATAATTCCTGAAATACCTAATACTCCGAATAAATAATATTTAAATTCTTCACTTTGAATAACTTTTCGAACCTTTCCTTTTAAGGCAAAATAAGTAAGTACGAAATTGATACCTGCTAAAAACATGAAAAATATAATGATATATTGTATAAAAGGAGCGTTATTCCAATGAGCAACACTCGCATTTTTAGTAGAAAAACCACCTGTACTAATGGTTGCCATTGCATGATTTATCGCATCAAACCACCCCATGCCAGCAACTTTTAAAAGTAAAAATTCAGCAAGAGTAAGCAGTACATAAATTAACCATAAACGCTTTGCGGTATCGGTAATACGAGGGTGTAATTTATCTGCGGATGGACCTGGTGCTTCTGCCATAAATAATTGCATTCCTCCAATTCCTAATAAGGGTAAAATTGCAATGGTAAGCACGATGATTCCCATTCCACCAATCCAGTGGGTTGCACTTCGCCAAAAAAGAATTCCTTTTGGCATGGATTCGATATCAGTTAAAATAGAAGAACCTGTGGTAGAATATCCTGATATTGTTTCAAAAAAAGCATTGGTAACGCTCGGAATACTGCCCGATAATAAATAAGGCAACATACCTGTAAGTGTTAAAATAAGCCAGCCTAAACTTACGATTAAATACCCTTCTTTCTTTTTGATTTTTTTACTATCAGGTTTATTAAAAAAATAAAGTATTAAGCCTAATCCAACGGTAATAATACCTGCCGTGGCGATTCCCCATTTAGATGATTCATCATAATAAAAACTAAAAGGTAATGAAAACCACATAAATAATCCGTTAAGAACAGCGGTAATTCCTAAAAATCGATAAATTAATTTTAGATTAAATTTCTCCATTAGTTAAACAAATCTTCTACGATTGATACAGCTTCAGGCAAACAAAAAACAATAGCTTTATCGCCAGCTTTCAGTTGGAAATCACCAAAAGACATGTGTGGTTTTCCATCTCTAATAACGCCTCCAAAAACAGCTTCTCTAGGGAAACGTAATTCTTTAATTGGTTTTTGCGCTGCTTTTGCGCTATCGCGTACTTCAAACTCAAAAACTTCAGCATCAATATTATGTAGGTTTGCCAAGGCTAAAATTTCTCCTTTACGGATATGACGAAAAATATTACTCGCGGCAATTAATTTTTTATTGATAAGTGTATCAATACCAATAGTTTGTGAAATACTGATGTAATCCATATTTTCAACTAAGGCAATTGTTTTTTTAACACCTTTAGATTTAGCGACCAAACAAGACATTATATTAGTTTCCGAATCGCCTGTTACGGCAATAAAAGCATCCATTCCTCGAATATTTTCATCTTCTAAAAGTTGTATATTTCTACCGTCGCCATGCACGACTAAGGTGTCAATTAAATCATCAGCAAGATTTAGTGCTTTTTCTTTTTTACGTTCAATGATTTTTACATTAAAGTTATCTTTGCAAAGGCTTCTTGAGGTTTTTCGCCCAATGCTACTACCGCCAAGAATCATTACATTTTTAATATTTACTTGTTCTTTACCGATAATAGGATATAAATCTGAAATACTATAACTTGGTACCGAAAAATAAACTTGGTCGTTTATTTTATAGATGGTATCACCACGAGGAATAATTGTTTGAGCAATACCTTCTCGTTTTATAGCGATGCTGATAAAATCAACATTACTAAATTTATCTTTAGCTTCTTTAACGGTTAGTCCTAATATTGGCGATTTATAACTAAGATTTGTTCCCATAATATTAAAAACACCATTTTCAAAAGCTACGGTATCGTTAAAGCATGATCTGTTTAAAAGGAGTTTTATTTCCTCGGCAGCTAATGCTTCTGGAGAAATCATAAAATCTACGCCAAAATCTTTAAAATTAATACTTTCGTTTTTTAAAAATTCAGGATTGTTAATTCTGGCGATTGTTTTTTTAGCTCCTAAAGCTTTCCCGATAACGGCAACTGTAAAATTGGTATTTTGGCTTTCGGTAACGGCTAATAATAAATCGGCAGATTCAATGCCAACTTCTTTTAATAAACTAATAGAAGCAGCATCTCCTTTTTTGGTAATAACATCTAAATGGTTGTTGATATGATCTAATTTTTCGCCATCAAAATCAATTACGTAGGTATCTTGCGATTCGTAAGAAAGGAGTTTAGCTAAATGAAAACCAACGTCTCCAGCCCCAGCTATAATAATTTTCATAAGTAAGAAATATTGTTTGCAAAGATACATTTGTATTTTGGCTTGTGCAAAAAATGAATTATATTTATCTGGAAATTAGTGATTAAAAAAAGTAGCTTTGCAAGTAGGTACTAATTTCTTTAAAAAGGCTTTTAATAAATTCATGATTTTAATTTATACTCCTAAAATTACGCCTCGTATTCGGTATGTTTTCAAACATATTTTCACGCGTATTTTACAGATTCCGATTCAATTTACGGGAAAAGTAGAAGAATTTGTGGCGTATAATGGCGCTAAATTTACCTATACGAAAGTGGCTTTAGGAAGTGAGTTTTTCATTAAAAGTAATGATTTATTATTACAACAAGGCATTAAAGATTTTGATGTAGATGTTCAAAAATGGGACGGTATTCCTTGTTTTTTCGCTACGGATAGTTCTTCGGAAATTCCTTTTGATATTTTTGCGGCTACTTTTTATTTAATTTCGAGATATGAAGAGTATTTACCGTATGTAAAAGATGTTCATGGCAGGTTTTCAGCTAAAGAAAGCATTGCTTTTCAGTATAATTTTTTAGAAAAACCATTGGTTGATATTTGGGCATATAAATTTTTAGAAATCTTAAAAAATAGATTTCCAGCGTATGTGCATACGACTCGAAAATATGAATATATTTCAATTATTGATGTCGATAATGCATTTGCTTATAAGCATAAAAGTTTTGTCCGCACTATTGGTGGTTTTTTAAAGGATGCTTGGTATTTAAAAATTTTTATGATTTGGAATCGTCTAGCGGTTTTATTAAATTTGAAACCCGATCCTTTTAATACTTTTAATTCGATTATAGCGTTAAAAAAAAACTATGAGATAAGAACTATTTTTTTCTTTTTAGTAGGCGATTATACCACTTTTGATACGAATGTTTCTACTTCAAAGCGCAAATTTAAATTGCTGATAAAAGATATGGTTGATTATGCTCGGGTAGGCTTGCATTCGTCGTATTTTACGATGAATAATTCAGCGTTATTAAAAAAAGAGAAAGAACGTTTAGAGCATATTATTAATATGTCGATAAAGCGTTCTCGTCAGCATTATTTACGGATTTCGTTGCCAGAAACGTATCAAAATTTAATCGATTTAGAAATTGAAGAAGATTATTCAATGGGGTATGAAACGCATGTCGGTTTTCGTGCAAGTACCTGTACGCCTTTTTATTTTTATGATTTAGCGTTCGAGATTCAAACTCCCTTAAAAATATTTCCTGTTGCTTTGGTCGATACAACTTTGAATGATTATATGAAGCTCACACCCAAACAATCTTTAGGTAAAATTAGAGATTTAAATAATGCTATAAAAGCTGTAAACGGTGTTTTTATTACTGTTTTTCACAATGAAAGTTTAAGTAATTATCAGCGTTGGAGAGGATGGAAGCGAGTATACAATGCGACATTGAAAATAGTTAAAAATGGATAATTTAAGTATGAAAAATAGCGGAAACAGCTAAAAATATAAAGATGAATATACAACATATTTTTTTTGATTTAGATCACACACTTTGGGATTTTGATAAAAACGCTGCTTTAGCTTTTCAGCAGATTTTTAGTGAACAAAATATCTCGTTAGAAGTGGGCTTTTTTTTAGAAGCTTATATGCCGATAAATTTAAAATATTGGAAGTTGTATCGAGAAGATAAAATATCAAGAGAATCTTTAAAATTCAACAGGTTAAAAGATGCTTTTGATGCGTTAAATTATAATATTTCTCAGGATTTAATTGCAACTATTTCTGATAAATACATTGCTTATTTACCAACATATAATCATTTATTTGAAGGAACTATTGAAGTTTTAGACTATTTGAAACAAAAATATCATTTACATATAATTACCAATGGTTTTGATGAAGTTCAAAATTTAAAATTACAAAAATCGGGAATTGCTAGTTATTTTCAAGAAATTATAACCTCGCAAAGTATCGGATTAAAAAAGCCAAATCCTAAAGTTTTTGAATTTGCGTTGAATAAAGCAAATACGATACCGCAAAACGCTTTAATGATTGGCGATAGTTATGAAGCAGATATTTTAGGAGCTTTAAATTCGGGGATGTTAGCAATTCATTTTGCTAATGAACATCAGGAATATCAAAATAAAACAGGTGTTTTACGTATCTCAAATTTAATAGAACTAAAAACATATTTGTAATATTTCATCAGAAAAAAGCCTTTAAAAACAAAATAATTACTAATTAATAAAAAGAAATGAGAAAAATATTTTTCATGCTATGTCTGATAACTTCATCAGTATTTTCGCAAAAAGAAGTAAATTCATATAAATATATTATCGTTGAAAAGAAGTTTGATTTTTTAAGAACAACAGATGAGTATCAAACAAGTTCATTAACAAAATTTTTGTTTAACAAATATGGTTTTACGGCATTTTTAGCTGATGAAAAATTACCAGATGATGTCGCAAAAAATAGATGTTTAGCATTAACAGCAACTATTGTAGATGATTCAGGATTGTTAACGACAAAAAATAAAGTAGCATTGAAAGACTGTTCTAATACGCTTGTTTTTTTATCAAAAGAAGGAAAAAGTAGGGAGAAAAATTATAAAAAAGCATATCATCAGGCAATTCGAAATGCTTTTAAAAGTATTGAAGCACTCAAATATAAGTATGATTTCACAGATGAAATTGTTTTAAATACACAAATCGAGAAAAGTCCTCAGCAAGTTCAAACTAATGTTATTCGTCTGACGGCGACACCAGTTGCTGATGGTTTTAAACTTTTAAATACTTCGTCTGAAGTGATTTTGGAACTCTTAAAAACAGAACTTACAACTATTTTTATCTTAAAAAATAAAAAAGGAATTTTATATAAAACAAACACTACTTGGACGGCTGAATATTATCAAAATGGTCGTAAAATTCGTGAAAAATATCAGGTTAAATTTTAATACTGATATTTATCTTTCCAGCGTTTTTTAAGGATTTCTCTAAATTGATTTTCTCGAGGATTATTTCCTGGTTCGTAGAATTTGGTGTTTTTTATTTCTTCGGGCAAAAACTCTTGATTTACAAAATTTCCTGAATAATTATGTGAATATTGATAGTCTTTTCCGTAATTCAAATCTTTCATTAATTTGGTTGGAGCATTTCTTAAATGCAACGGAATTGGTAAATCGCCTGTTGTTTTTACTAGGTTTTGAGCCTCGCCAATTGCCATATAAGAAGCGTTACTTTTAGCCGAATTTGCTAAATAAATAGCACATTGACTTAAAATAATTCGTGATTCTGGATAGCCAATTACCGAAACCGCTTGAAACGTATTATTTGCCATAATAAAAGCGGTAGGATTGGCATTTCCAATATCTTCAGAAGCTGAAATAAGCATTCTTCGAGCAATAAATTTGACATCTTCACCACCTTCAATCATTCTAGCGAGCCAATAAACTGCGCCATTTGGGTCGCTTCCTCGGATTGATTTTATAAAAGCCGAAACAATATCGTAATGTTGTTCACCAGTTTTGTCGTAGCGAACCGTGTTTTTTTGAATTTTTGATAAAACAAGTTCATTTGTAATCTCGATTTCTGTTTCAGGAGCAACTAATAATTCAAAAATATTTAAAAGTTTTCGAGCATCGCCACCAGATACTTGCAATAAAGCATCTGTTTCTTTTAAAATTATTTTTTTATCAGCAATAAAAGCATCTTTTTCGATGGCTCGATGTAACAATGCGATTAAATCATTTTTATCAAAAGAATTTAAAATATACACCTGACAGCGAGAAAGTAGGGCAGGAATTACTTCAAAACTTGGGTTTTCGGTGGTGGCGCCAATTAAGGTAATCCAGCCTTTTTCGACTGCTCCAAGTAAAGAATCTTGTTGCGATTTGCTAAAGCGATGAATTTCATCAATAAATAAAATAGGATTTTTTTGACTAAACAATCCGCCGCTTTTCTTCGCTTTTTCAATAATTTCACGCACATCTTTTATACCTGCGCTAATGGCGCTCAAAGTATAAAAAGGTCTCCCAGATTCGTTGGCAATAATATTGGCAAGTGTTGTTTTTCCAATTCCCGGAGGTCCCCAAAGAATTAAGGAAGGAATTATTCCTTGTTTAATATGATTGGTTAAAATACCGTTTTCACCAACCAAATGTTGTTGACTTATATAATCTGATAAATGTTGTGGACGTATTCTTTCTGCCAAAGGTTGATTCATTTGGTAAAAATAGCAAAGATTTCTGACAGATGTTCCGAAATTTTTAGTTGGATTTATTTTTGATATTTTAGTAATTATGAAAACAGCTACTCAATTAAAATATTCGAACCGCATTTTTTTGTTGCCATTTATTTTTGTATTTTCTATTTGGATTATCTATTGGATAGAAATTACTTTTGGCTTCAATTTCAATAAATTTGGTATTTTACCAAGAGAATTAAGTGGCTTAAAAGGAATTTTGATGTCACCTTTTATCCATGGCGATACAGGGCATTTGTTTAATAATTCCGTGCCATTATTTGTGCTTTCGGCGAGTTTATTTTATTTTTATAGAGAAGTTGCTTTAAAAATATTGATTTTCGGTGGATTATTTACCGGTTTTTTAACGTGGAGTATTGCTCGTGAATCCTATCATATTGGGGCGAGTGGCGTTGTTTATTTATTGTTTAGTTTTGTGTTTTTTAGCGGAATTATAAAAAAACAGTATCGACTTGTCGCAGTTTCGTTAATTATGATATTTTTATACGGAAGTATGATTTGGTATGTGTTGCCAATTAAAGATGGTATTTCATGGGAAGGACATTTATCAGGGTTTATTACAGGGATTTTATTGGCGATTTTTTATCGAAAAAAAGGCGTAATTAAAGAAAAATTTGTGTTCTCTAAAACAGCTTTTGATGAATTGTTTGATGAAAATGGAAATTACGTTCCACCAGTAATTCAAGAAGAAATTGTATCAGAAGAAGATACTGAAAAAGAGAAAGAAGAGAAAGAAGATAAAAAAATAGAAATTAATATATCCGAAGAAAAAAAAGAAATAGAAAAATCATCAGAATTAAATTACAAGTATATTTATACAGAAAACAATCATAAATCATAAATAAAAAAATCCCGCAAAAAGCAGGATTTTAATTTTTATAATTCTCTAATAAATGTATTATTTCTTTTTATTGTCTTTGACGAATAGTTTCATAAAGAAAAACGCCACAAGCAACAGAAACATTTAAAGATTCAATTTCACCAAGTAATGGTAATTTTGCTTTATAATCTGCCATTTTTAATACAGAATTACTAACTCCTTTATGTTCAGAACCCATTATGATAGCAACTGGCTGATTAAAATCAACATCAAAAACAGAATCTTCTGTCTTTTCAGTAGCGGCAACTAATTTTATGTTTTCAGCCTGTAATTGAAACATTGCGTCTTTAATATGATCAACCTTACAAATAGGAATTTTAAAAGCAGCACCTGCTGATGTTTTAATCGTTTCTGCATTTACAGGAGCACTTCCACTTTTTTGAATGATAATTCCGTTTACACCCGTACACTCAGCAGTTCTAATAATTGCTCCAAAATTTCGAACATCAGATACTTGATCTAATAATAAGAACAATGGAATTTTATCAGATGCTAAAGTCGTTTCAATTAAGGTTTCTAAATCATGAAAATCAACAGGAGAAATTCTTGCAACCGCTCCTTGATGATTACTATGTTTAGATAATCTATCTAGTTTTTCTGTAGGAACAACACTGATGGAAATTTTATTTTTTCTTAATAATTTATCTAATTCAAAAAATAATTCTCCACGAAGTCCTTTCTGTAAATATACTTTGTTAATTGATGCTTCACTTTCAATCGCTTCAATTATTGCTCTAATACCAAAAATAGTAGTGTTTTCTTCCATACGGCAAAGGTAGTTGAATTTTTTTAACAAAAAAACGCTCTAATAAATTAGAGCGTTAATAAAATAAAATAAATCTAAAAAAAAGTGTTAATACTTATCCCAAAATAATTTTTGTTCCGTAGTATCGCCTCCAATTGCTGAAGAAGCATTTTTGTAATTACTTCCGTTTAACGTTTGTTCTACCACAGGATATGTGTATCGGTTTGGAAAACCAGAATAAGCATCCGTAGGAGTCGCTAATTTAGGAAAATCTAAAAGTCTGATTGATGTCCAAGCCTCTAATCCTCTGTTGTATAAAGCAATCCATTTTTGTGTACCAATTATTTCTTTCCAAGTTTTACTTGCTAAAAGTGTGTTATAATCTACGCTTGGTGCAGCTAAAAATGTAGTAGCATCTGCGGTAGAAAGTCCCCAATCTTCAAAAGAAGCGGTAATTGCCATATCATAATGACTCTTAGCAGTTCCTCCAACTGAAAAAGAACGAGCCGCAGCTTCCGCTAGTAAAAATTGTACTTCCGAATAATCAAAAATAACACCTTTGGTCGTTGCTGCTTTTATAACGTCAGCAACTTGTGTGTGTTTCTTGAAATTAGAAGAACTTCCAATTTCACCACCTAAATAAACAACTTGAGGTACCGTAGGATCAGCATCTACATTTGAAGAAAAATAGGAAGCCATTCTTGGATCTGTAAAAGTTACAGAACCTGGAACAACCGTTGCATTATCTTTTGAATCGATAACATCATCTTCATTCGAATCTGTTAAATATTCATAGGTTCTTGGTTGCATAATTTCGATGATTGTCTTTCCTGCAACAAAATCATTTCTTCCACTTAATACTAAATTATCATGAATTGGATTGGTATTTGGATCAGCAGAATAATACGTAAAAGTTGCATTATCAGCATTGCTTGTAAAAACACCCGTAGCAACCGCAGATTCAATAGTCGATTTAGCCAATGTATTATCGACATCAGAAAGTAAAATCCCCATTCTTAATTTTAAAGAAGCTCCCAGTTTTTTCCACTTTGTTACATCTCCATTATAAATATTATCGGCAGCTCCATAACTCGATAAATTAGGATTTAACGTGTTAATTGCTGTTGTTAAACGTACAATCAAATCTTTGTAAACTGTTAATCCGTCATCATATTTAGGTAAAAGATTATCGATATCTAAAGCTTCCGTGTAAGGAACATCGCCAAACGTTTCCACTAATGAAGCGTATGCATACACGTTTAATATTTCAATAATTGCTAATTTATTCGACTTTAAAGCATTTAATTCATTCGTTGAATATGTAGTTGCTTTAATTGTCTTTTTTGCCTGATCTAAATCTTTTAAGACATCTTTATATAAAATGTCCCAATGATTTTTAGGAATACTACGTGTTAATTGATCGTAATTACTCTCGTCTGTATAAGTGGTTTCCTGTAAATATTGTGACCAAAGCTTTGTGTTATTATTATTGACATTTAAATCAACAATTTGATCGACTAAAGCTTTCTGTGCTCCAGAAAATAAACTTTCTCCTGGTACGTTTGCGGGATCTTTAATGTTCTTATTTAAGCTTTCTAAATTATCAGAACAAGAAGCAATAAATATTGCGGATACTAAAATTAATATTTTTTTCATTTTGTTGTCTTTAGAATTTTAATTTAAGGTTAAACCCAAAATTTCTTGTTGTTGGAAGTGAACCAGTAGAATATCCTTGTAAGTTACCAGATGATAAACCAGATTCTGGATCTGCATGTGGTAAATTCTTATGGATTATCCATAGATTTGAACCAGAAAAACTAATAGAACCTCCTGTTAAAAAGGTATTGTTCATCATTTTATCCGTAAAGTTATAAGTTATTGCTACTTCTCTTAATTTTACGAAACTAGCATCATATACAAAAGCGGCATTTGGTAATCCTCTTCGGTATCCAAAAGCACCGTATCTATCAGTTCTAATACGCGTAGTATTGGTTGCACCATCAGAATTAACACCTGGATTAATCATACCTCCACCATCTGCAATAGAATTTCTTACAGGGTTGCCTAAATCATTTATAAAAGCAGTTTCAGCATTTACTCCTGTTGCTAATCCATACGATTGATCTAAAGAAAAAATACTTCCTCCTTTTTGAAAATCAACTAAGAAACTTAACGATACATTTTTATATTTAAAACTGTTCGAAATTCCCATTAACCAATCTGGGCTAGTATCCCCAATTATTTTATCAGAACTACTTGTTTTAACATATTCACCACTTTCGGCATCAACGACTTTTTTACCGTTCAAATAGGTGAAATCAGTTCCTTGAATAACACCATATGGTTGACCAACCGTAGCATTAATGGTTACACCTCCTTGAAAATCTCCTAATTGTAAGTTCGAAATACCTTCTGTTAATGAAATAACTTTACTTTCATTTTTAGACCAGTTTACATTGGCATTCCAAGAAAAATTATCAGTTTTTATAGGCGTACCATTTATTGATACTTCTAATCCTTTATTTTCAATTTCTCCAGCATTTAATATTTTACTAGAGTATCCAGTAGCTGTTGATACAGGCACTCCTACAATTTGATCTATTGAATTATTTTTATAATAAGCAAGGTCAAAACCTAAACGATTTTGTAATACTTTCATTTCAAGACCAACTTCAATACTTTCAGTTCTTTCAGGTTTTAAATCTATATTTTTTTTGGTATTTCCTACTGATGTACTTGGTGTTCCAGGAGCAATATTTACTCTATAGGTATCATTTAAATAATCAAAAGGAGCACTGTTTCCTACCTCTGCGTAGTTTGCTCTTAATTTACCAAATGATAACCAATCTTGATTTAATAGTTTAGAAAACACAAAACTACCAGCAAATGAAGGATAGTAGAAAGTACTATTATCATTAGGTAAGGTAGAGGAGTGGTCTCTTCTTATAGTTGCATCAAAAAAGAACGTATTTTTGAATCCTAAAGAGGCACTTCCGTAAACTCCATCTACCCCAACTTTTTCATCTCTTTCAATAGGTAAAGGTAATGGACCAATACTGTTTTGTAAAGAATAAAGTTTAGGAACACTTAATCCACCAGCTGTAGAAGCATATATAGATTTAAATGTATTTCTTCGGATGTTTGTTCCTACAATGGCTTTTAAATTAAGGTCTTCGGTTAAATTTCTGTCTAAGTTAAACATGAAATCATAATTTGTTTCTGTATTAGAAATATTTTTTCTACCGTAACCAGCATCAACATTACCTCTACTAACACCAAAAGCAGCAGGAACACTTCCGTTTGCTCTTCTTTCTTCTTGAATTTCGTTGTAAGTATCTGTTGATATTCTACCAGTAACATTTAACCAGTCGTTTATTTCATAATTTAAAGAGATATTTCCTACAAAACGATCTCTTGAATCATTTTGATAATTTTCGTATCGTTTCCAGTATGGATTATCCCAAAAGATAGGAGCAGAACCAGCGTCAGATGTTGCAGGATTCCAAGTTATGTTTCTTTTAGTTGAAAAATAGCTATCTTTTTGTTGTTGTAAATCTACATTTGTTTGTCCCCATTGCTTGAACATTGTTAAGATATTGTCATTATATCCAGTAGAGTTACGTCCTTTTGCTTTTGATTTGATGTAATTTGCATAGGCTGTTGCTGTAAATTTCTCTGTCATTTTAAGGTTACCGCTCATCGAAAAATTATGTTTTTTCTGAGAACTGTTAGGCATTAATCCTGTTTGATCAAACTGTGTATAGTTAATTCTAAAATTACCTTTTTCAGAAGATTGATCTAAAGAGATTGAATTTGTAATTGTGATAGGTGTTTCAAAAAACTCGATAGGTCCATTTTTAGGACTAATCCAAGGCGTTTTTTTCTTATAATTAGGAGAAGTAGGATCAAAAGAATCCCATTGATATACTAATAATTTAGGATCAAAAGCAGCTCCATAAGAAGCGTCTTCCATATAAGGTACTACTAAATCTTTTGTTCCATCACCATTAATATCTTCTAAAAGCCATTGACTACCAGGACCATCATAAAAAGGACCGTAACCAGCACCATATTTTGTTTGAAACTTTGTAAAAGTACTTTTGTCAATTTTACCAAAAGATGCACCAGAATTAATAGTTACTCCAATTCCTTTTGAATCTTTTCCTTTTTTAGTGGTAATCATAATAACACCATTGGCAGCTCTAGAACCGTATAATGCAGAAGCGGCAGCTCCTTTAAGAATGTTAATAGAAGCAATATCTTCAGGGTTAATATCTGAAGCAGGATTTCCATAATCATAATATCCACCAACTCCTTCAGCTTGGCTAGAAGCGTTTGAGCTTGAATTACCAATTGGCACACCATCAATAACAAATAAAGCTTGGTTATTTCCTGTAAGCGATGCATTTCCACGGATTACTACATTGGTAGATCCTCCCATGTTATTGTTCTTTCTAATTTGAATACCAGAGGCTTTCCCAGATAAAGCATTTACAAAATTCCCACTTTTATTGGTTGTTAATTCGTCTCCTTTTACTTCTTGAGTTGCGTATCCTAGCGATTTTTTATCTCTAGAAATTCCCAAAGCAGTAACGACAACTTCATCAAGAATATTATCATTTTTCATAATAATATTGATGGTATTTGAAGATCCAATTATTTTTTGGATACTCTTCATACCGATAAAGCTAAAAACCAAAACATCACCAGTTTTAGTTTTGATAGTGTATTTACCATCAAAATTAGTTTCGGTACCTTGATTCGTTCCTTTTTTCAATACGGTAACTCCAGGTAAAGGACCTGATTCGTCAGATACTGTACCAGAAACCGTTTTTTCTTGAGCAAACGATATTTGCACAATCAACGCTAGTAGTAGCGTTAAAATTCCATTAAACGTTGTTTTCATTTTGTGTAAGTTTGAATTATCTTCTAAATATCCTGATTTTATGTTAAGTAGCCAAACTTTTCCTTAAAGTTTTCTTAAATAAATATTAATTTTGATGTTTATTGATACTTTTTAGTATCACATTTTTAACAGTAATGGCTCTTTTGGCTTGTTATTGTTATATTCATATTTTTTAAAAAAAATATGAATATCTAGTTTCTATATAATGTTATTATTGATTTGGTGTGTTAATATTTTATTTTCAGGAGATTAAAATAAATATTTTGTAAAACAACTTACTGATATTTGAATGTTTAGAAAAAAAAACGTAAGTTTGCACACTCTTTTAAAACAGAGTAATTTAAGTACAAATTAAAAACAAGCAATAATAGTATGCCAACTATTCAACAATTAGTTCGTAAAGGAAGAACCAAAATAACTAAGAAGAGTAAATCGGCTGCATTACAAGCTTGTCCTCAGAGACGTGGAGTTTGTACGCGTGTATATACCACTACACCTAAGAAACCTAACTCAGCAATGCGTAAGGTAGCAAGGGTAAGATTAACAAATGGTAACGAAATTAACGCGTATATCCCAGGTGAAGGACACAACTTGCAAGAGCACTCGATAGTATTAGTTAGAGGTGGAAGGGTAAAAGATTTGCCAGGTGTTAAGTATCACGTAGTACGTGGTGCGTTAGATACTGCAGGAGTTGAGGGTAGAACCCAACGTAGGTCTAAGTACGGAGCAAAACGCCCAAAGAAGTAAAATTAATCAACTAACTTTTTTAATGTAAAGACATGAGAAAAAGAAAAGCGAAAAAAAGAGTCCTTTTACCGGACCCAAGGTTTAATGACCAATTGGTGACACGTTTTGTGAATAACTTAATGTGGGATGGTAAAAAGTCTGTGGCTTTTAAAGTATTTTATGATGCAATAGACATCGTAAATGAAAAAAAGACTGACGAGGAAAAGTCAGCTTTAGAAATTTGGAAAGACGGTTTGTCTAATGTTATGCCACATGTAGAGGTTCGTTCTCGTCGTGTTGGTGGAGCAACTTTTCAAATACCAATGCAAATTCGCCCAGATCGTAAAGTATCTATGGCAATTAAATGGATGATTACTTATACGCGTAAGCGTAATGAGAAAACAATGGCACAGCGTTTAGCTGCTGAAATTTTAGCTGCGGCTAAAGAAGAAGGAGCCGCTGTTAAAAAGCGTACAGATACGCATAAAATGGCTGAAGCTAACAAAGCATTCTCACACTTTAGATTCTAAGAAATGGCTAGAAATTTAAAATTTACTAGAAATATTGGTATTGCTGCACATATTGATGCAGGTAAAACTACTACTACAGAACGTGTATTGTATTATACGGGTGTGAGTCATAAAATAGGTGAAGTACATGATGGTGCCGCAACTATGGATTGGATGGAGCAAGAGCAAGAAAGAGGTATTACAATTACTTCTGCTGCTACCACTTGTGAGTGGAAGTTTCCATTGAATAACGGTGAAGCTACCGATGAAACTAAAGGGTATCACTTTAATATTATTGATACTCCTGGTCACGTTGATTTTACAGTAGAGGTAAATCGTTCGTTAAGAGTTCTTGATGGATTGGTTTTCTTATTTAGTGCTGTTGATGGTGTTGAGCCTCAATCAGAAACTAACTGGAGACTTGCTGATAACTATAAAGTACCTCGTATTGGATTTGTGAATAAAATGGACCGTCAGGGATCTAACTTTATGGCTGTTTGTCAGCAAGTAAAGGATATGTTAAAGTCAAATGCAGTGCCAATTGTGATGAACATTGGTGATGAGGATGAGTTTAAAGGTATTGTAGATTTAGTGAAGAATCGTGCTATTATATGGCATGATGCAACACAAGGAGCTACGTTTGATGAAATTGAAATTCCAGAGGATTTAAAAGAAGAAGCTGCTGAATTAAGAGGGAAACTTATTGAAGAGGTTGCTGCTTATGATGAAAATCTTTTAGAAAAATACATGGAAGATGAAGATTCAATTACGGAAGATGAGGTGCATGCTGCACTTCGTGCTGCTGTAATGGATATGTCTATCATTCCTATGATTTGTGGATCAGCATTTAAAAATAAAGGTGTTCAGTTCTTGTTAGATGCTGTATGTCGTTATTTACCTTCTCCAATGGATAAGGAAGCTGTTATCGGAACAAATCCTAGTACAGGTGAAGAAGAAAGAAGAAAGCCAGATGTTAAGGAGCCTTTTGCTGCTTTAGCATTTAAAATTGCTACGGATCCTTTCGTAGGACGTTTAGCCTTTTTTAGAGCTTATTCTGGGCGTTTAGACGCTGGTTCTTATGTTTTAAATAATCGTTCAGGTAAAAAAGAACGTATTTCTCGTATTTATCAAATGCATGCTAACAAGCAAAATGCTATTGATTATATTGAGGCTGGAGATATTGGTGCTGCTGTAGGTTTTAAATCTATTAAAACAGGAGATACTTTATCTGATGAAAAGCATCCTATCGTTTTAGAATCAATGGACTTCCCTGATCCCGTAATTGGTATCGCGGTTGAGCCTAAAACTAAAGCAGATGTTGATAAGTTAGGTATGGCTTTAGCTAAGTTGGCTGAAGAGGATCCTACATTTACAGTTAGAACTGATGAGGCTTCAGGACAGACTATTATTTCTGGAATGGGTGAGTTACACTTAGATATTATTGTTGATCGTTTAAAACGTGAATTCAAGGTAGAAGTTAACGAAGGTCAGCCACAAGTAGAATACAAAGAGGCTATTACAGCTTCCGCAGAACACAGAGAAGTTTATAAGAAACAATCAGGTGGTCGTGGTAAGTTTGCTGATATTGTATTTACTATGGAACCAGCTGATGAGGGTGTTCAAGGGTTACAGTTTGAATCTGTAATTAAAGGTGGAAACGTTCCTAAAGAATTTGTTCCTTCTGTAGAGAAAGGATTCAAAGAAGCTATGAAGAACGGTCCTTTAGCAGGATACGAAATGGATTCAATGAAAATAACTTTAAGAGATGGATCTTTCCACCCTGTGGATTCTGATGCATTATCTTTTGAGTTAGCTGCAAAAATGGGGTATAAGGCTGCTGCTAAAGCTGCCAAAGCCAGAATTATGGAGCCGTTAATGAAGGTCGAAGTGTTAACTCCAGAGGAGAACATGGGAGATATTGTAGGGGATTTAAACAGAAGAAGAGGGCAGGTTAACGACATGAGTGATCGTGCTGGAGCTAAAGTTGTAAAAGCATTAGTGCCATTATCTGAAATGTTCGGTTATGTTACTGCTTTAAGAACGATGTCTTCAGGTAGAGCAACTTCTACTATGGAATTCTCTCATTACGCAGAAACTCCATCAAATGTTTCTGAGGATGTAATTGCAAAAGCTAAAGGTTAATAAGATATTAAGATGAGCCAAAAAATTAGAATTAAATTAAAATCTTACGATTATAACTTAGTAGATAAATCTGCTGAGAAAATCGTAAAGACTGTAAAGGCAACTGGAGCTGTAGTAAACGGTCCTATTCCTTTACCAACAAATAAAAAGATTTTTACTGTATTACGTTCACCACACGTAAACAAAAAATCTAGAGAGCAATTTCAATTATCTGCTTACAAAAGATTATTAGACATCTATAGTTCTTCTTCTAAAACTATTGATGCTTTAATGAAACTTGAGTTACCTAGTGGAGTTGAAGTTGAAATAAAAGTATAATACAACTAACTTTCGGTTTAATTTTTTTAAACCGAAAGTTTTTTATACTTTTGCACACCGGAATTTAGGTTCTGTGGTGTACAAATTCTGGTTTTTAATCAGAGTTTAACATGTCCTGAGGGTTTCGCAAGGGAAAGATGGTAAAAAACAAATTCAGAGCGAAGGTGTTTTTTCAGCTCTTTTTTTTGCTCAAAACTTAAAAGGGGAAAATGAAACATTCGTTTCAAATAATTATTATTAATAGACGCGCTGGATACATAAATTAAATCTATCGTCTTAAAATTAACAAATATGTCTGGGTTAATAGGTAGAAAAGTAGGTATGACCAGCTTATTCGACGAAAACGGGAAGAATATTCCTTGTACAGTAATCGAAGCAGGGCCATGCGTGGTTACCCAAGTCAGAACTGAAGAGGTTGACGGCTATAGTGCGTTACAACTAGGTTTCGATGACAAAAAAGCAAAAAGCTCTAATAAAGCTTTAGATGGACACTTTACAAAAGCTGGTACATCTGCTAAGAAAAAAGTCATTGAATTTCAAGGTTTTGATGGAGAGTATAAATTAGGTGATTCAATTAGTGTTGATTACTTTACTGAAGGTGAATTCGTAGATGTTTCTGGAGTTTCTAAAGGTAAAGGTTTTCAAGGTGTTGTTAAGCGTCATGGTTTTGCCGGTGTTGGTCAAGCAACTCACGGTCAGCATAACCGTTTAAGAGCTCCTGGTTCTATTGGTGCTGCATCATATCCTGCAAGAGTATTCAAAGGAATGCGAATGGCAGGTCGTATGGGTGGAGACAAAGTAAAAGTTCAAAATTTAAAAGTATTAAAAGTGGTTGCTGATAAGAATCTTATCGTAGTTAAGGGAGCAATTCCTGGTCACAAGAATACTTTTGTAACTATCGAAAAATAATGAAAGTAGCAGTTTTAGATATTACAGGAAAAGATACCGGTAGAAAAGTTGAACTTTCTAACGAGGTATTCGCAATTGAGCCAAATGATCACGCAATTTATTTAGATGTAAAGCAGTACTTGGCTAATCAAAGACAAGGTACTCATAAAGCTAAAGAAAGAGCTGAGATTGCAGGTAGTACAAGAAAGATTAAAAAGCAAAAAGGAACAGGTACTGCACGTGCGGGTTCTATTAAATCTGGAGTTTTCAGAGGAGGTGGACGTATGTTTGGACCAAGACCAAGAAGCTATTCTTTCAAGTTAAATAAAAACTTAAAGCGTTTAGCACGTAAGTCTGCTTTAAGTATTCAAGCAAAAGATAGTAATTTAGTAGTTATTGAAGATTTCGATTTTGAATCTCCAAAAACTAAAGAATTTATCAATGTTTTAAAAGCTTTAGATTTAGAGACTACTAAGTCTTTATTCGTTTTAGGAGAAGAAAATGCTAATGTTTATTTATCATCTCGTAACTTAAAAGGAACTAAAGTTGTAAATGCTACAGGAGTAAATACTTACAGTGTTTTAAACGCTAACAAAGTAATTATTTCTGAAAGCTCTTTAGAAGGAATTCAATCTAATTTAAGTAAATAGGAAAGATATGAGTATTTTAATAAAACCTATTATTACGGAAAAAGCAACACAGGATAGCGAAGTTAATAATCGTTATGCATTTGTGGTAAATAGTAAGGCTAATAAATTGGAAATCAGAAGTGCTGTTGAAGCAACTTACGGTGTAGCAATTAAGTCTGTGAAAACTATGAATTATCCTATTAAAAGAAATACTAAACATACCAAAAAAGGTTTAGTTACAGGGATAACAAGTGGATACAAAAAAGCAATCATTCAGTTAGCTGAAGGACATGCTATTGATTTTTATAACAATCTTTAAGAAAAGACAACATGTCAGTTAGAAAATTAAAACCAATAACACCAGGTCAGCGTTTTAGAGTTGTAAATGGGTTCGACACCATAACAACTGATAAGCCGGAGAAATCTTTATTAGCTCCGAAAAAACGATCTGGAGGTCGAAACAACCAGGGTAGAATGACAACACGTAACATCGGTGGTGGTCATAAACAAAAATATCGTATTATCGATTTCAAAAAAGATAAGCATGGTATTCCTGCAACAGTAAAAACTATAGAGTACGATCCAAATCGTACGGCATTTATTGCTTTACTTAGTTATGCTGATGGTGAAAAGCGTTATGTAATTGCACAAAACGGTTTAAAAGTAGGTCAGGTAATCGTTTCAGGAAAAAACTTAGCTCCAGAAGTTGGGAATGGTTTATTCTTAAGCGAAATTCCTTTAGGAACTACAATTTCTTGTATTGAGTTACACCCAGGTCAAGGAGCTGTTATGGCTCGTTCAGCTGGTTCATTTGCTCAATTAATGGCAAGAGATGGAAAGTATGCAACAGTAAAGTTACCTTCTGGTGAAACAAGATTAATCTTGTTAACTTGTATGGCAACTATTGGAGTTGTATCGAACTCAGATCACCAATTACTAGTTTCTGGTAAAGCTGGTAGATCTAGATGGTTAGGTAAGCGTCCAAGAACGAACGCTGTACGTATGAATCCAGTGGATCACCCAATGGGTGGTGGTGAAGGACGTTCTTCAGGAGGACATCCAAGATCAAGAAACGGTATTCCAGCTAAAGGGTTTAAGACTAGATCTAAAACTAAAGCTAGTAATAAGTATATTATAGAACGTAGAAAGAAATAAACCATGGCAAGATCATTAAAAAAAGGACCTTTCGTTCACTATAAATTAGAGAAAAAAGTGTTAGCTAACGTTGAAACTGAGAGTACTTCAGTTATCAAAACTTGGTCAAGAGCAAGTATGATTACTCCAGATTTCGTTGGGCAAACAATTGCCGTTCATAATGGACGTCAGTTTGTACCAGTTTACGTTACTGAAAACATGGTAGGTCATAAATTAGGCGAATTTTCACCAACACGTTCTTTTAGAGGGCACGCTGGTGCAAAAAATAAAGGAAAAAAATAGTAGGAAATTATGGGAAGTCGTAAACATAACATGGCAACACAGTTAAAAGAAGCAAGAAAGTCTAAAGCTTTCGCTAAAATAACTAATTGTCCTACATCACCAAGAAAAATGCGCTTGGTAGCAGATTTAGTAAGAGGTGTTGAAGTTGAAAAAGCTTTACAAATCTTGAAATTTAGCTCGAAAGAAGCAGCTACAAATTTAGAGAAATTGTTATTGTCTGCAATTGCAAACTGGCAAGCTAAAAATGAAGACGCTAGTATCGAAGATGCTGGATTATTCGTGAAATCTATTTGTGTAGATAGCGCAGGTATGTTAAAGAGATTAAGACCAGCTCCACAAGGTCGTGCTCATAGAATTCGTAAGCGTTCTAATCACGTTACTTTAGAGTTAGGTACTAAAATTAAAAGCAATTAATCAAAGTAGATATGGGACAAAAAACAAATCCAATTGGAAATCGTTTAGGAATTATCAGAGGATGGGAATCTAACTGGTACGGTGGAAACGACTACGGAGATAAATTAGCTGAAGACTATAAAATAAGAGAGTATGTTAGTGCTCGTTTATTTAAAGCAAGTGTATCAAGAATTATTATTGAGCGCACACTTAAACTTGTAACCGTTACTATCACTACTGCTAGACCTGGTATTATTATTGGAAAAGGTGGGCAAGAGGTAGACAAGTTAAAAGAAGAGCTTAAGAAAATTACAGGAAAAGAAGTTCAAATTAATATTTTCGAAATTAAGCGTCCAGAATTAGATGCTAATTTAGTAGCAGCTAGTGTTGCGCGTCAAATTGAAAATAGAATTTCTTACAAGCGTGCTACCAAAATGGCTATTACAGCAGCAATGAGAATGAATTCAGAAGGGATTAAAATCCAAATTTCTGGTCGTTTGAATGGAGCAGAAATGGCACGTTCTGAGCACTATAAAGAAGGAAGAATTCCTCTTTCTACTTTTAGAGCAGATATCGATTATGCACTTGTTGAGGCACATACACAATACGGAAGATTAGGTATTAAGGTATGGATCATGAAAGGTGAGGTATATGGAAAACGTGAATTATCTCCATTAGCAGGACTATCTAAACAAAAAGGTGGTGCTAATAAAGGTGGCGGTAATGCTAAACGTCAACAACCTCGCAGAAGAAAATAATTTTTAAAATTAGAAATTAAAAATGTTACAGCCAAAAAGAGTAAAATACCGTAAGGTACAGAAGGCGAAAGGAAATATGAAAGGTAACTCTGGTAGAGGTGCTCAACTTTCTAACGGAACGTTTGGTATCAAATCATTAGATCAGAATTTACTTACCTCGCGCCAAATAGAGGCAGCTCGTATTGCGGCAACTCGTCACATGAAGAGAGAAGGACAGCTTTGGATTAAAATATTTCCAGACAAGCCTATTACAAAGAAACCTTTAGAAGTACGTATGGGTAAGGGTAAAGGTGCTCCAGATCATTTTGTTTCAGTAATTAAACCAGGTAGAATTTTGTTTGAAATTGGTGGTGTACCAATGAATGTAGCAAAAGAAGCTTTACGTTTAGCTGCACAAAAACTTCCAGTTAAAACGAGGTTTGTTATTGCAAGAGATTTTGATTTTAACGCTTAATTCTATATACAATGAAACAATCAGCAATTAAAGAATTAACCACTACCGACTTACAAGGAAGGTTAGTGACGTTAAAGAAAAATTATACGGATCTTAAGATGGCTCACGCCATAACTCCATTGGAGAACCCAATGCAGATTAAAAGCTTAAGAAAAACTGTAGCAAGAATTGCTACAGAGTTAACTAAAAGAGAATTACAATAATTCTAGTCAGTTTTAAAGATGGAGAAAAGAAATCTTAGAAAAGAGAGAATAGGTGTAGTATCTAGTAGCAAAATGGAGAAATCTATTGTTGTTAATGAGGTAAAAAGAACCAAGCACCCAATGTACGGTAAGTTCGTATTAAAGACGAAAAAGTACGTTGCACATGACGAGAATAACGATTGCAACGAAGGAGATACTGTTAGGATCATGGAAACACGTCCTATGAGTAAATCTAAACGTTGGAGATTAGTAGAAATCCTAGATAGAGCTAAATAATATGTTACAGACAGAATCAAGATTAAGAGTCGCAGATAACACTGGAGCAAAAGAAGTTTTAGTGATTAGAGTATTAGGAGGAACAAGAAAGCGTTACGCTAGTGTTGGTGATAAGATTGTTGTTACAATCAAATCTACAACTCCAAATGGAAGTGTAAAGAAAGGTCAAGTATCTCGTGCTGTTGTTGTTCGTACTAAAAAAGAAATTAGACGTAAGGACGGATCATATATCAGATTTGATGATAATGCTTGTGTACTTTTAAATCCTACTGAGGAGATGAGAGGGACACGTGTATTTGGTCCTGTTGCCCGTGAATTACGTGATAAGCAATTTATGAAGATAGTATCATTAGCACCTGAAGTGCTTTAAATCGACATTAAGATGAAGAAGTTCAAAATAAAATCAGGAGATACTGTTAGAGTATTAGCAGGAGATCACAAAGGATCGGAAGGTAAAGTTTTACAAATCCTTAGAGATAAGGACAGAGTATTAGTAGAAGGTGTGAACATGGTGTCTAAACACACTAAACCATCTGCAGCTAGTCCTCAAGGAGGAATTGTAAAAAAGGAAGCTTCTTTACACATATCTAACTTAGCGTTAATCGAAAACGGTGAAGCTGTAAAAGTTGGTTATAAAGTAGAAGAAGGTAAGAAAATTAGATTTTCAAAAAAATCGGATAAAGCAATATAACAATGAGTTACGTACCAAGATTAAAAGAGGAGTACAAGAGCAGAGTTATAAAAGCTCTTACTGAGGAATTCGGTTATAGTAATGTAATGCAAGTGCCTAAATTACAAAAGATTGTTGTAAATAAAGGTGTTGGTGCAGCTATAGCAGATAAGAAATTAATAGAATACGCTATTGACGAGTTAAGTACAATTACAGGTCAAAAAGCAGTTTCAACGATCTCTAAGAAAGATGTTGCAAACTTCAAATTACGTAAAGGGATGCCAATTGGTGCGAAAGTTACGTTAAGAGGAGTTAAAATGTACGAATTTTTAGACAGATTAGTTACCGCTTCTTTACCACGTGTAAGAGACTTTAACGGAATTAAAGCGAACGGTTTTGATGGTAGAGGTAATTACAATTTAGGTATTACTGAACAAATCATCTACCCTGAAATTAATATTGATCAAGTAAAAAAGATTAGTGGAATGGATATTACTTTTGTAACATCTGCAAACACTGATAAAGAAGCTAAATCTTTATTAACTGAATTAGGTTTACCATTTAAAAAGAACTAGAAGATGGCTAAAGAATCAATGAAAGCGCGTGAGCGTAAAAGAGCTAAAACGGTAGCAAAGTATGCAGATAAGAGAAAGGCTTTGAAAGCAGCTGGAGACTATGAAGGCTTACAAAAGTTACCTAAGAATGCATCACCAGTTAGAATGCACAATCGTTGTAAATTAACAGGTCGTCCGAAAGGATATATGCGTCAGTTCGGTGTTTCACGTGTTACTTTCCGTGAAATGGCTAACAATGGATTAATTCCAGGTGTTAAAAAAGCAAGCTGGTAAACAGCACTTTTTATAAAAATTAAAAAGCATATCACAATTTTGTGATATGCTTTTTTTATATATGTCACTTTTAATAGTGACATTATTTGTTATATAAAAATATATTTTAGTTTTGTCTCCTCTATATACGACGGTTTTTATTTTTTGCAAATTTCATTCATTTTGAAGTTAAAAAATTTCTTGAATTAATAAGTTGTTTATGAATTCCTGTAGAATTTTTTTATTGAATAAAATTTAAACAGGCTTTATATAAAACACGTAAAATTTAATTATTGATTTCTATTAAAATGAATAATTTTAAAGGTTTAAATACGCCAATAGATTAAAAACCAAAATGATAATTCATAAAAATGTTTATTTCTGATTTTTTTTATTATATTTGCACTCTGTTTTGTAAGATAAATTGTGCCTTGTAAGTAAATACTATCTAAATATAGTATAATGCTTATGAGATTTTATCTTAAAAACTAAAAATAAATATTAACGGGTTTCAGGTTCGGTAGTCTCTTTTATCTGCAAAGAAAAAGAATTATTGAAAACCAAAACCATAATTTAATTAATTATGTATACAGATCCAATTGCGGATTTTCTTACTCGAGTGAGAAATGCTATTGCAGCAAATCATCGAGTAGTTGAGATTCCTGCTTCAAAATTGAAGAAGGAAATGACGAAAATTTTGTTCGATCAAGGTTATGTTTTAAGCTACCAGTTCAATGAAGATAAAGTTCAGGGAACAATCAAAATCGCTTTAAAATACGACAGAGACACGAAAGAATCAGTAATCAGAAAGATTCAAAGAATTTCAACACCAGGTTTACGTAAATACGTTGGCGCTAAAGAAATGCCAAGAGTATTAAACGGTTTAGGTATTGCTATTGTTTCTACATCGAGAGGTGTAATGACAAACAAAAAAGCAAAACTTGAAAATGTTGGTGGTGAAGTATTATGTTACGTTTATTAATCACTTTGTACGATGAGTAGAATAGGGAAAAATCCAATCGCATTACCACAAGGTGTTGAAGTTAAAGTAGACGGAAATGTGGTTACAGTAAAAGGTAAATTAGGAACATTAACTCAAGAGTTAAAGTCTGAAATTACTGCAGAAATTGAAGATGGTGTTTTAACAGTTAAAAGAGCATCAGATAGTAAAGATCATAGAGCAGCGCACGGTTTATACCGTTCTTTAATCAGTAACATGATTGAAGGTGTTTCTAATGGTTATACTAAGGAATTAGAGTTAGTAGGTGTAGGTTACAGAGCATCTAACCAAGGGCAAAAGTTAGATTTAGCTTTAGGTTTCTCTCATAATATTGTTTTAAACTTAGCTCCTGAAGTAAAGGTTGAAACGGTATCAGATAAAGGGAAAAACCCAATCATTAAGTTATCTTCATTTGACAAGCAGTTAGTTGGTCAAGTTGCAGCGAAAATTCGTTCTTTCCGTGCTCCAGAGCCATATAAAGGAAAAGGAATTAAGTTTGTAGGTGAAGTATTAAGAAGAAAAGCAGGTAAATCTGCATAATAAATAAGAGAAATTATTATGGCATTATCAAAGCTTGAAAGAAGACAACGAATTAAGTATAGAATTAGAAAAGTTATTACTGGAACAGCTGCTAAACCTAGGTTATCAGTTTTCAGAAGTAACAAAGAAATTTATGCTCAATTAATTGATGACGTTACTGGTGCTACAATTGCATCTGCATCATCAAGAGATAAAGAAATTACATCTGGTTCTAAATCAGAAGCTGCTACTGCAGTAGGAAAAGCAATTGCTGAAAGAGCTGCTGGAAAAGGTGTTGAAACTGTTTCTTTTGATAGAAATGGATTTTTATACCACGGTAGAGTTAAAGTATTAGCTGAAGCTGCTAGAGAAGCTGGTTTAAAATTTTAAGAAATTATATTATGTTAGGATATAAAAACGTAGAAAGAGTAAAACCAAGCGGATTAGAGCTTGTAGATAAATTAGTAGGTGTACAACGTGTTACTAAGGTTACAAAAGGGGGTAGAGCATTTGGTTTCTCTGCAATCGTAATTGTAGGTGATGGTAATGGTGTTGTAGGTCATGGATTAGGAAAGTCTAAAGATGTTGCTTCTGCAATTGCTAAAGCGATTGAAGATGCAAAGAAAAGTTTAGTACGTATTCCTCTTCTAGACGGTACTTTACCTCATGAACAAAAAGGTAAATTTGGTGGTGCGAAAGTATTCATCAAGCCTGCTTCACATGGTACAGGAGTTATCGCCGGTGGTGCAGTACGTTCGGTATTGGAATCAGTTGGTGTTAAAGACGTATTATCAAAATCTCAAGGATCTTCAAATCCTCATAACGTAGTGAAAGCAACTTTTGATGCTTTATTACAATTACGTAATGCGGCAACTATTGCTAAGCAAAGAGGTATTTCTTTAGAGAAAGTTTTTAACGGTTAAAATTTAAGACGATGAGTAAAATTAAAGTTACACAAGTAAAGAGTAAAATTGGTCGCCTTAAAAGTCAAAAAGCAACGTTAGAGGCATTAGGTTTACGCAAATTGAACCAAACTGTAGAGCACAATGCAACAGCTCCAATTTTGGGAATGGTAAAAACAGTTTCACACTTAGTTTCTGTAGAGGAAATTAAATAAGACAATAATAAGATGAGTTTACATAACTTAAAACCTGCAGTAGGATCTACAAAGAGCCGTAAACGTATAGCACGTGGAGAAGGTTCTGGTAAAGGAGGTACTGCAACAAGAGGTCATAATGGTCAGAAATCTCGTTCTGGTTATTCTCGTAAAATAGGATTTGAAGGAGGTCAGATGCCACTTCAAAGACGTGTACCTAAATTTGGTTTCACAAACATTAACCGTAAAGAATATGTTGGTGTTAATTTAGAGAAATTACAAGAATTAGTTGAAAACGGAAAGATTTCAGATACAGTAACTTTAGCGATTTTAGTAGAAAATCGTTTAGCTCGTAAAAATGACTTAGTAAAAATACTAGGAAATGGTGAGTTAAAAGCTAAATTAAACATAACCGTACACAAATTTACTGCAACAGCAAAAGCCGCTATTGAAGCTGCAGGAGGTGAGGTAGTTACATTATAAAACAACTGTAAATGATGAATTTTATAAATACATTAAAAGACATTTGGAAGATAGAAGAGTTGAAGGAGAAATTACTTTTAACTTTAGGTTTAATTGCTGTTTACCGCTTTATGTCGGCAGTTCCATTACCTGGAATTGATCCTACACAGTTATCAGCATTACAAGACAGTACTTCTAGTGGACTTTTGGGTTTATTAAACGCATTTACAGGTGGGGCATTTGCTAGAGCGTCAGTAATGGCTCTTGGTATAATGCCTTATATTTCTGCTTCTATTGTAGTTCAGTTAATGGGTATCGCGGTACCATATTTGCAAAAATTACAAAAAGACGGAGAAAGTGGACGTAAGAAAATTACACAAATAACAAGATGGTTAACAATTGCTATTACATTGTTTCAAGCACCAACCTATATTGGTATTATTCAAAACCAAATGGGTTTAGGACCTGAAGCTTTCTTAGTAACAGGAGTTACATTTTGGGTATCATCAATTATTCTTTTAACTGCAGGAACAGTTTTTGCTATGTGGTTAGGAGAGCGTATTACAGACAAAGGAGTTGGTAATGGTATTTCATTATTAATTACAGTAGGTATTATTGCAAATTTTCCAGCAGCTTTTATTCAGGAATTAGTTTCTAAACAAACAGCAGGAGCAGGAGGTATTATGATGATTCTAATCGAATTAATAGTTTGGTTTGTAGTGATTTTGTTAACCGTATTATTAGTTACCGCAGTACGTAAAGTTGCCGTTCAATACGCACGTCGTACAGCAGTTACCGATATTAAAGATGTTGATGGTGCACGCCAATACATTCCTTTAAAATTGAATGCATCTGGTGTAATGCCAATTATTTTTGCACAAGCTATTATGTTTTTACCAGTAGCTTTAGGTCAAAAATTTCCAGCATTAAATAGTTTAACCGATAACTTCGGATTGTGGTATAACGTTATATTTGCTATCTTGATTGTTGTTTTTAGTTATTTTTATACGGCGATTACAATCCCTACAAATAAAATGGCTGAAGACTTAAAAAGAAGTAATGGTTTCGTTCCTGGGTATAAACCAGGCGAAGAAACAGCAAATTATTTAGATGCCGTGTTATCTAAGATAACATTTCCAGGATCTTTATTTTTAGCAGCTTTATCTATCTTACCTGCAATTATTGTAAAGTTTGGGGTAACTCAAAACTGGGCAATGTTCTTCGGAGGAACTTCTCTAATCATTATGGTTGGAGTGGCAATAGATACCATACAGCAAATTAACTCGTATTTATTAAACAGTCGTTATGATGGTTTAATGAAAACAGGTAACAGTAACAGAAAATCATTAAAATAATATGGCTAAACAACCAGCAATTCAACAAGACGGAACGATTACAGAAGCATTATCAAATGCAATGTTTCGTGTAGAATTAGAAAACGGACATATTGTTACGGCTCACATTTCAGGGAAAATGCGTATGCATTATATTAAGCTTTTACCTGGAGATAAGGTGAAGTTAGAAATGAGTCCGTATGATTTATCAAAGGCAAGAATTACTTACAGATATTAAAAACACAGACTGATGAAAGTAAGAGCATCATTAAAGAAAAGAAGTGCCGAGTGCAAGATTGTACGACGAAAAGGCAGATTATACGTAATAAATAAAAAGAATCCTAGATTTAAACAAAGACAAGGGTAATGGCAAGAATAGCAGGTATTGATATTCCAAAGAATAAAAGAGGTGTTATCGCTTTAACTTACATCTTTGGTATAGGGAACAGCAGAGCTAAAGAACTTTTAGCAGCAGCAAAAATAGATGAGAGTATCAAAGTTCAAGATTGGAGCGATGATCAAATTGCAGCAATTCGTGAGCAAGTAGGGAATTTTACTATTGAAGGTGAGTTACGTTCAGAGGTTCAATTAAGCATCAAACGTTTAATGGATATCGGATGTCAAAGAGGTATTCGTCATAGACTTGGCTTACCTTTAAGAGGTCAAAGAACAAAGAATAACTCTCGTACTAGAAAAGGTAAGAGAAAAACTGTAGCTAACAAGAAAAAATAAGTTAGATAAGTAATAAAGATCTAATAATAGTTGTAAAACTATAAAGTTAGAAAACTAAATTACTAAAACTATAAAATCATGGCAAAGTCTAAAGTAGCAAAAAAACGTAAAGTTGTAATAGAATCAGTTGGTGAAGCTCACGTAACTGCATCTTTCAACAATATTATTATTTCTTTAACAAATAAAAAAGGTGACGTTATTTCTTGGTCATCTGCAGGTAAAATGGGTTTTAGAGGTTCTAAAAAGAACACTCCATACGCAGCTCAATTAGCCGCAGAAGATTGTGCTAACGTAGCAAAAGAAGCAGGTTTACGTAAAGTAAAAGTGTATGTTAAAGGACCTGGTAACGGTAGAGAATCTGCAATCAGATCTATCCATAATGCTGGAATCGAAGTAACTGAAATTATTGATGTTACCCCTATTCCTCATAACGGATGTCGTCCTCCAAAAAGAAGAAGAGTATAAGTTGATTTTATCAACTTATATTTTTTTAGCGTAACATAGAAGTACGCAAAATAAAATATTTTAACTAAAGTAGGAATCCGATTATCGAAGGAGTACGCCTTAATTCATAATCCCTGCTAAAATAACAAGAAATGGCAAGATATACAGGACCAAAAACTAAAATTGCTCGTAAATTTGGCGAAGCAATTTTTGGAGAAGATAAAAGCTTCGAAAAAAGAAACTACCCTCCAGGACAACACGGAAACGCTAGAAGAAGAGGTAAGAAATCAGAATATGCAACTCAATTAATGGAGAAGCAAAAAGCGAAATACATGTATGGTATTTTAGAACGTCAATTCCGTAATTTATTCAAGAGCGCACAAGCTGCTGGAGGAGTTACAGGTGAGGTTTTATTACAATTATGTGAGTCTCGTTTAGATAACGTAGTGTTTCGTTTAGGAATTGCGAACTCTCGTAGTGGAGCTCGTCAATTAGTTTCTCACCGTCATATTACTGTAAATGGATCAATCGTAAATATTCCATCATACAACTTACAGCCAGGAGATGTTGTAGCTGTAAGAGAGAAGTCTAAATCATTATTAGCTATCGAAAATGCATTAGCATCGAATAGTAATGTTTACGAATGGTTAAGCTGGAATTCTGATTTGAAATCTGGAAGCTTTATCAAAGCTCCTGAGAGATTACAAATTCCTGAAAATATCAAGGAACAATTAATCGTAGAATTATATTCTAAATAATAAATTATTTATATTGTTATTTAGCCAAAGGGTTTATCTGTATTTCTTCAAACTAATAAACCGCGCAACTAAATAACAATTAAAACGAAGATACATGGCAATTTTAAATTTTCAAAAGCCCGATAAAGTAATAATGATTGAATCTACTGAGTTTAAAGGTAGATTTGAATTCAGACCTCTTGAACCAGGTTTTGGATTAACCGTTGGTAATGCTTTAAGAAGAGTCCTTTTATCTTCTTTAGAAGGATTTGCTATTACATCATTACGTGTTGATGGGGTTGATCATGAATTTTCAACAATTCAAGGAGTTGTAGAAGATGTTACAGAAATCATCTTAAACTTAAAACAAGTTCGTTTTAAGAAACAAATTGAAGAAACTGATAGAGAAACTGTATCAGTTGCAGTTTCGGGTCAAGAGCAATTTACTGCAGGAGATTTACAGAAATTTACGTCAGGTTTTCAAGTATTAAATCCAGATTTAGTATTATTTAACCTTGATAAATCAGTAAGCTTTAACGCTGAAATCACTATCGAAAAAGGTAGAGGTTTTGTGCCAGCAGAAGAAAATAAAAGAGCAGGTGCACCCTTAGGAACAATTTTTACAGACTCTATTTACACTCCTATAAAGAATGTGAAATATGCTGTTGAGAATTTTCGTGTAGAACAAAAGACCGATTATGAAAAATTAGTTTTCGATATCGATACCGATGGTTCTATCAATCCTAAAGATGCCTTAACAGAAGGAGCTAAAATTTTAATTCACCACTTTATGTTATTCTCTGATGAGCGTATCACTTTAGAGGCTGATGAAATTGCTCAAACTGAAACATATGATGAGGAATCATTACATATGCGTCAGTTATTAAAGACGAAATTAGTAGATATGGATTTATCTGTTCGTGCTTTAAACTGTTTAAAAGCGGCTGAAGTAGATACTTTAGGAGACTTAGTATCATTCAACAAAAGCGATTTAATGAAATTTAGAAACTTTGGTAAAAAATCATTAACTGAATTAGATGAGTTAGTGGCGAATAAAAACCTTAATTTCGGAATGGATTTAAGCAAATACAAATTAGATAGAGATTAACCTTTCATATTTTGCTCCCCAAAAAGGGTTGTAGCAAGATGAAAGATAAAAACCAAAGTCATGAGACACGGAAAGAAATTTAATCATTTAGGAAGACAAACAGCGCACAGAAAAGCAATGTTAGCTAATATGGGATGTTCTTTAATCGAACACAAACGTATTAACACAACAGTAGCTAAAGCAAAAGCTTTTCGTACGTTTATTGAGCCTATCATTACAAAATCTAAAACAGATACTACTCATAATCGTCGTACAGTATTTAGCTATTTACGTAGCAAAGAAGCTGTAACCGAATTATTTAAAGAAGTTTCTGTAAAAGTAGCAGATAGACCAGGAGGATATGTACGTATCATCAAGTTAGGAAACCGTCAGGGAGATAATGCTCCTATGGCAATGGTAGAATTAGTTGATTATAACGAATTATACAACCCTAAAGGAAATAAAGCGAAAAAGAACACCCGTCGTAGCCGTCGTGGTGGAGCTAAAACTGCTGATGCAGCTGTTGAAACTCAAACTTCACAAGAAGAAGAATAAAAATGAAAATTTTTATAATTTATATCAAAGGGATAAACATTTAATGTTTATCCCTTTTTTTTTATTTATTTTTGCAAACAAAATATTACACAACACATACTAAATGAAATATCAACAACGTAAAAAAGCACTAGTTTTGTTAGCAGACGGAACTATTTTCTATGGAAAATCTATTGGAATAGAAGGTACTTCAACTGGAGAAATTTGTTTTAATACTGGTATGACTGGTTATCAAGAAATATTTACAGATCCCTCTTATTTCGGTCAGCTTATGGTAGCTACAAATGCCCATATCGGAAATTACGGAGTCAATAATGACGAAGTAGAATCTGAAGGAATTAAAATTGCAGGATTAATTTGTCGTAACTTTAGTTTTACGCATTCACGTCAGGATTCTGATGGAAATTTATTTGACTGGTTTAAAAAACATAACATCGTTGCTATTTCTGATGTAGACACCAGAGCTTTAGTTGCCTATATTAGAGATAATGGCGCAATGAATGCCATTATTTCTACCGATGTAAACAATATTGAATCCTTAAAAAAACAGCTAGCCGATACCCCAAACATGGAAGGTTTAGAGTTAGCATCAAAAGTATCAACCAAAGAAGCTTACTTTGTTGGAGATGAAAATGCACCACTTAAAATAGCAGCTTTAGATATTGGAATCAAAAAGAATATTTTAAGAAACTTAGTCAAAAGAGGTGCTTACATAAAAGTATATCCTTATAATGCTACTTTTGAAGAAATGAGTAGTTTTAATCCTGATGGCTATTTTATCTCAAACGGTCCTGGAGATCCTGAACCTTTAGTAGATGCTCAAAATACCGCTAAAGAAATTATCAAAAGAAATTTACCATTATTTGGTATCTGTTTAGGACACCAAGTTATCGCCCTAGCAAACGGAATTGCTACTTATAAAATGCACAACGGACACAGAGGAATTAATCATCCTGTGAAAAATTTATTGACAGGAAAAGGAGAAATCACCTCTCAAAATCATGGTTTTGCTATCAACAGAAAAGAAACTGAAGCGCACGATGATGTCGAAATTACACACGTACATTTAAATGATCACACGGTTGCTGGTATTAGAATGAAATCTAAAAATGTGTTTTCAGTACAATATCATCCAGAGGCAAGTCCTGGACCACACGATGCAGAATATTTATTTGATGAGTTTATTGAAAACATCAAAAAAGCAAAAACCGAAGCATAATCATTTTAGCAATTAGTTGTAATAATTAATTAATTAAAAATGAGTTTCAATTTATAAATTAGAAATTGTAAAAATAGCATTCCTGTGAAATTATTCACAGGAAGCTATATTAAAAATAAATAACTATGAGTATTATAATCAACATTCACGCACGTCAAATTTTTGATTCAAGAGGAAATCCAACGGTAGAAGTAGATGTTACCACTGAAAACGGTGTTATCGGAAGAGCCGCAGTTCCTTCTGGAGCTTCTACTGGAGAACACGAAGCTGTTGAATTACGTGATGGCGGAAAAGATTATATGGGTAAAGGTGTGTTAAATGCAGTAAAAAATGTAAACACATTAATTGCTCAAGAATTATTAGGTGTTTCTGTTTTTGAACAAAATATGATTGACCAAATGATGATTGATTTAGATGGAACATCTAACAAATCTAAATTAGGTGCAAATGCTATTTTAGGAGTTTCTTTAGCTGCCGCAAAAGCTGCTGCCAATGAATTAGGATTGCCTTTATACAGATATATAGGCGGTGTTTCAGCAAATACATTACCAGTTCCGATGATGAATATTATCAACGGAGGTTCGCATTCTGATGCACCAATTGCATTTCAAGAATTTATGATTATGCCCGTAAAAGCTGAAAACTTTACGCAAGCAATGCAAATTGGTTCTGAAATTTTTCATCATCTTAAAAAAGTATTACACGATAGAAATTTATCAACAGCTGTTGGTGATGAAGGTGGTTTTGCACCAACTTTAGACGGTACCGAAGATGCTATTGAAACTATTGCTTTAGCTACTAAAAATGCAGGATATAAATTCGGAGAAGAAGTAATGATCGCCTTAGATTGTGCTGCTGCTGAATTTTTTGTAGATGGAAAATATGATTATACCAAGTTCGAAGGAACAAAAGGAAAAATCAGAACAAGTAAAGAACAAGCCGATTATTTAGCCGAATTAGCTCAAAAATATCCAATTATTTCTATCGAAGATGGAATGGATGAAAATGACTGGGAAGGTTGGAAATATTTAACAGAAATTTCAGGTGATAAAGTGCAATTAGTTGGTGATGATTTATTTGTTACCAATGTCGAGCGTTTATCAAAAGGAATTGAAAACGGAATCGCAAATTCAATTTTAATTAAAGTAAATCAAATCGGAACCTTAACAGAAACAATTTCTGCCGTAAATATGGCACACAATGCAGGATATACTTCTGTAATGAGTCATCGTTCTGGTGAAACTGAAGATAATACCATTGCTGATTTAGCAGTTGCTTTAAATTGTGGACAGATTAAAACAGGTTCCGCTTCTCGTTCTGATAGAATGGCAAAATATAACCAATTATTACGTATCGAAGAAGAATTAGCAGATACTGCTTATTTTCCTCAAAATAAAGCATTTAAAATTAAATAATTGTTTTTTAAGTGTTTTAAGTATGTATACTTACAATACTTTTTTTATAAAAAATAATAATAAAAACTCATACTTCGGTATGAGTTTTTTTTGATTTAAAATTATAAATTTATCTGAAATTATACAAATAATCATCAAAATATAATGATACTAAAGGTTATTATAATTGTAAATAATCGAAAATAATCATAAAAAAAAATAATATAGAAATACGAAAAATCTATAAATACCTATTTTAAAAATACTTTAAAAATGGTATATTCGCAACTCACTTCAACTTTAAAAAAAAAAGATAAAAATGGCAGATATAGCAAAACTACAAATTGGTGATAATACGTATGAATTTCCGTTAGTTAAAGGAACAGAAAATGAAACTGCCATTGATATTAAAACATTAAGAGCAGCTTCTGAAGGTATTATTACAATCGATCCAGGGTATAAAAATACAGGCTCTTGTAAAAGTGCTATTACATTTTTAAATGGTGAAGAAGGTGTTTTAAGATACAGAGGGTATTCAATAGAAGAATTAGCCGAAAAAGCAGATTTCCTAGAAGTCGCTTTCTTATTAATTTTTGGAGAATTACCAACAGCTGTCGAATTAGAAAAATTTAAACAAGATATTTGTTCGCAATCAATTGTGGATGAAGATATCAGAAAAATTGTTGATGCGTTTCCTAAAACAGCGCATCCAATGGGTGTTATTTCATCATTAACATCTGCATTAACTGCCTTTAATCCTTCTTCGGTAAATGTAGATTCTGAAGAAGAAATGTACAATGCAATTGTTAAAATTTTAGGGAAGTTTCCAGTATTAGTTGCCTGGACAATGCGTAAAAAACAAGGACTTCCGTTAGATTATGGAGATTGTAGTTTAGGATATGTAGAGAATACCTATAAAATGATGTTTAAACAACCTAATAAAGATTATGTACGTAATGATGTGGTTGTTAGTGCATTAAATAAATTATTAATCTTACATGCTGACCATGAACAAAACTGTTCGACCTCTACGGTAAGAATTGTAGGTTCTTCGCATGCAGGTTTATTTGCATCACTTTCAGCAGGAATTTCTGCACTTTGGGGCCCTTTACACGGTGGAGCAAATCAAGCAGTATTAGAAATGCTAGAAGCTATTAAAGCCGATGGTGGAGATACTAAAAAATATATGGCAAAAGCCAAAGATAAAAACGATCCGTTCCGTTTAATGGGATTCGGACACCGTGTTTATAAAAACTTCGATCCAAGAGCAAAAATTATTAAAGTTGCCGCAGAAGAAGTTTTAAATGATTTAGGAATTGAAGATCCTATCTTAGATATCGCAAAAGGATTGGCTAAAGAAGCATTAAGCGACCCGTATTTTGTTGATAGAAAATTATATCCAAACGTAGATTTTTATTCAGGAATAATTTATCGCGCAATGGGCGTGCCTGTTGAAATGTTTACCGTAATGTTTGCCTTAGGTCGTTTACCAGGTTGGATTGCTCAATGGAAAGAAATGCGTTTAGGAAAAGAACCAATCGGACGTCCGCGTCAAGTATATATTGGAGAAAATCTTAGACCTTTCAAAGAAGTAAGCGAAAGATAATCTGAAAAAATAATATTAAAAGTGTCATTAAAAAACATCATTAAAAATGATGTATTAATGACACTTTTTTAGGTGAAATAGTACTCTTTAAACTATCAAAAATAAAAAGTACAAGAACATTAAATACAAGAACACAAAGAAAATGAATACCATAAAAATTATAAAAAATAGATCAGATATTGGAGCAGGAACACGTGGTGCCGATATGGGAATTGATGCCATCGAAATTGCAGCAATTAATCAAGATAATGATTTCTTTAATAAATACGATTTTGAAGATGTAATTACCGAAAATGAATCTGTTTATAATAAAAAAAATAATTCCTTCGGAAAACAAATAAACAGTGTTTTCAATCAATGTAAAAGAGTTAGTAATCATGTAAAAGTAAATTTACAAGAAGGTCATTTTCCAATCGTTTTATCAGGAGATCACTCATCAGCATTAGGAACTATTAGTGGTGTTAAAGCGGCAAATCCAACAAAAAGAGTGGGTGTTATTTGGATTGATGCACACGGTGATTTACATACACCATACACTTCTCCATCAGGAAATATTCACGGAATGCCTTTAGGTGCTGTAATTTCTGATGATAATTTAGACTGTCAAATAAATGAAGTAGATAGAGAAACTGCCGATTTATGGGATAGAATGAAAAATATCGGAACACCAGGACAGAAAGCTTTGCCTGAAGATATCGTGTTTTTTGGCGTTCGAGATACCGAAGAACCTGAAGAAAAACAAATGGAAAAATATGGCATCAAAAATTATATGGTTGCCGAGGTTCGTTATAGAGGTTTAGAAGTTTGTGTAAACGAAGCTTTAGAGAAATTATCAGATTGTGATATCCTTTATATTTCTTTTGATGTTGATGCAATGGATTGCGATATGATTTCTTACGGAACAGGAACTCCTGTTGCAAAAGGGTTTGATGACAAAGAAATTGTTCAAATTATCAACGGATTATTAGCCAGTAAAAAAGTAGCTTGTGTTGAATTTGTTGAGGTAAATCCTTTATTAGATTTAAAAGGAAATAAAATGGCTGAAACTGCTTTTGATGTACTTCAACAAGTAGCAAAAACCATCGAGAAATTATAGAAAATTTATAGAAAAATTAGTTATTTAATTTTTTGAAATTATTTAAAAAAAGCATCAAACTTTATTGTTTGATGCTTTTTGTTTTTTAAAATTATATTAAATAATTTGATGGGCGAACACATAGGTTCTCCCCTACGAAATTTATCGATGTAGGGGCAGACCTATGTGTCTGCCCAAATTTGATGAAATTATAATCTAGAATAGTTTTTTTATCAAAAATAATAACAATACATTTGCCTTGTAAACTTTAGGAGTAGCTATTAAATTAGTTTGAGAAACATCCTTAGAACCTGATTTGGTTAAGACCAACGTAGGAAAAAGTTATGTTCGATAATACATCGAAATACTACCATTTTGGTTTACAGTAATATTTTATAAATATGATTACTATAAAAGTAAACCAAAAAGACCATCAAATTTTAGAAAACCTAACGCTACAAGAGTTCGTTGAATACTTAAATATTCCAACGAATGGAATTGCTATTGCTATAAATAGTAGTGTGGTTAAAAAAACTGATTGGTCTTTAAAGTTACTTCAACATAATGATGATATTTTAATTATAAAATCGACCCAAGGAGGATAAAAACTCAGGTTAATTTTTATTTAAAAAATTAAAAGAAAAACTAAATTATCAAATGAAGAACAAAGACACTGCTCCAAAACAAGATGGAATTACTAGAAGTCCATTTCCTAATTCACAGAAAATTTATGTAAACGGAACAATTCACCCGCAAATTAAAGTAGCAATGCGTGAAATTTCGTTAAGTGATACGGTCGATTCTATGACCAAAAAGAAAACGCCAAACGAACCAGTAACTGTTTATGATACTTCAGGACCATATACAGACCCTAGTAAAGAAATTGACGTACACGCAGGAATTGAAAGAATCCGTGAACCTTGGATTAAAGAACGTGGTGATGTAGAACAATTAACGGAGTTTTCTTCAAAATACTGTAACGAACGTTTAAATGATTCAAGTTTAGATCATATGCGTTTTAAGTTATTAAAAAATCCTTTACGTGCTAAAAAAGGACAAAATGTAACACAATTACATTACGCTAAAAAAGGAATCATTACGCCAGAAATGGAATATATCGCTATTCGTGAAAATCAACGAATAGATGAAATGACCGAAATTAGAAAACAACATAAAGGAGAGCATTTTGGTGCTAATATTCCAGATAAAATTACACCAGAATTTGTAAGATCAGAAGTTGCAAGAGGTCGTGCAATTATTCCATCAAACATAAATCATCCAGAAGCAGAACCTATGATTTTAGGTAGAAACTTCTTAGTGAAAATAAATGCAAATATTGGTAATTCTGCCGTAACATCTTCTATTGAAGAAGAAGTAGAAAAAGCAGTTTGGGCTTGTCGTTGGGGAGCAGATAATATTATGGATTTATCTACAGGAGAAAATATTCACGAAACTCGTGAGTGGATTATCCGTAACTCACCAGTACCAGTAGGAACAGTGCCAATTTATCAAGCATTAGAAAAGGTAAACGGTGTTGCTGAAGATTTAACATGGGAAATTTTCCGTGATACTTTAATAGAACAAGCTGAACAAGGAGTAGATTATTTTACTATTCACGCAGGAGTTTTATTACGTTACGTACCAATGACTGCAAAACGTGTTACAGGAATCGTTTCTCGTGGAGGTTCAATTATGGCAAAATGGTGTTTAGCACATCATAAAGAAAGCTTTTTATATACACATTTCGAAGATATTTGTGAAATATTAAAACAGTACGATGTTGCCTTTTCTTTAGGTGATGGATTACGTCCAGGTTCGGTAGCTGATGCTAATGACGAAGCACAATTTGCTGAGTTAGAAACTTTAGGAGAGTTAACACAAATAGCTCGTAAACACGAAGTACAGTGTTTTATCGAAGGACCAGGACACGTGCCAATGCACATGATTAAAGAAAATATGGAGAAGCAAATTGAACTTTGCGACGAAGCTCCTTTTTATACTTTAGGACCTTTAACTACAGATATTGCACCAGGTTACGATCATATTACTTCAGGAATTGGAGCAGCTATGATTGGTTGGTACGGATGTGCAATGTTATGTTATGTAACTCCAAAAGAACATTTAGGATTACCAAATAAAGAAGATGTAAGAGTAGGAGTAATTACTTATAAATTAGCGGCTCATGCTGCCGATTTAGCTAAAGGACATCCAGGTTCTCAGCACAGAGATAATGCTTTAAGTATGGCTCGTTTTGAATTCCGTTGGGAAGATCAATTTAATTTAGGATTAGATCCTGAGCGTGCTCGTGAATATCATGATGAAACTTTGCCAGCAGCAGGTGCTAAAGTAGCACACTTTTGTTCTATGTGTGGTCCAAAATTCTGTTCAATGAAAATTTCACAAGAAGTTCGTGATTTTGCTGCCGTTAACGACATCGTAGACAATGAAGTAATCGCCAAAGGAATGGAAGAGAAATCAAAAGAATTTATAGAAAAAGGATCAGAAGTATATTTATAAAATAAAAGTAAGAAGAAGAGGAAGAAAAAAAGAAAAAGAAGAAGCAGAAGATGGAGGTTCCTACGCCTTGAAAAAAGGCGTAGTCGGGCTTTCCGTTATATCTTTTTTATTTTGAAAAAAAATAAAAAAGGATGCCACTGCAATCCCTAACCCAAAAAAAAGTCCCCCGTAACGTCCCCCGTTATTATTAAAAAGTAGCGTGTAAGTAATTTGCCGTTCCAAGAATAAATTACTTTATTTTTACCGAAATAAGTATCCATAAAATCAAACGAATATGATAGTCCTTATATCCCCAGAAAAAGATGTAAAAAATGAAGTACAAATATTACATCAATTATTTGAAGCTGGTTTGGAGTATTATCATTTAAGAAAACCATTTAAAAATTACGAAGCGCATGTTTCCTATTTAAATGAGGTATCAGAAAAATACCATAATCGAATAGTAATACATTATTTTCATAAATTAGTTAATGAATATCCTTTAAAAGGAATTCATTTTCAAGAACAAAAAAGGCGTGATGCGTTAGAAAATGGCAGTCGTTATTTTATAGGGTTACAAATGTTAGGTAAAACAATGAGTAGTTCTTTTCATGAGCCTGAAGAATTATCAGCTTGTGATATCGAATTTGATTACCATTTATTAAGTCCTGTTTTTTCATCTATCTCAAAAAAAGGATACGAAGGAAGAAATTTTGATGTCAATAATATTGATAAAACAATTGTAGGTATGGGCGGAATTACAACTAAAACCATAGCGCCAACCATTGAATTAGGTTTTCAAGGAATTGGTGTTTTAGGTGGTGTTTGGAATTCTGAAAATCCTGTAGAAAGTTTTAAAAACATCCAAAAAGAGTTTGATTCATTACAATAAAGCGTTGAAATTTGAAAACACAAAATTACATACTCACCATTGCAGGACTTGACCCGTCAAGTGGTGCGGGCATTACTTCAGATATTAAAACCTTTGAAGCACATGGTTTACATGGATTGTCGGTATGTACCGCTGTGACCGTTCAAAATGATATCGCTTTTAAAAATTGTATTTGGATTGAAGAACAAATAATACTGAATCAAATTGAAACATTATTTGAACGTTTTGAAATTACTGTTGTAAAAATAGGAATTATCCAATCTTGGGAAGTTTTATTAACTGTTGTTTTAGCTTTAAAAAGTGAAAATCCGAACATAAAAATTATTTTAGATCCTGTTTTGAGAGCAAGTGCAGGATTCGATTTTCATAGTACACAAAATTTAAAGGTATTTGAAAAAGTATTGCAAAATTGTTATTTTGTAACACCAAATTATGATGAGATAAAAGCCTTGTTTCCTGTTAAAAATATTGAGGAAACTATTGATTTTATTTTAGAAAAAACAAATATCTATTTAAAAGGAGGACATAGAGCAGATAAAAAAGGTTGGGATGAAGTTTATTATAGCAAAATAGTAAAACTAAATATTCCGCCTATAACAACTGCTGTTTCTGAAAAACACGGAAGCGGTTGTGTTTTGTCATCCGCTTTAGCGGCTAATTTAGCGTTAAATGTTTCTTTAGAAGATGCTTGTAAAAACACGAAATGGTATACCGAACAATTTTTGAATTCAAACAAATCGTTACTAGGAACGCATAATTATAAACCTAATTATTAAAAGATGATAAGTAAATTACAGTACATAACACAAGGGAAAACAGCACAAGATCATTTAGATCATATTCAAACAGCTTGTGCTTCAGGAGCAGAATGGGTACAGTTACGATTAAAAGGTTTTGATCCTAAAACAATTTTAGAAACCGCAAAGAAAGCCAGAGAATTAACGGCTCATTATCAAACAAGATTAATTATAAACGATTACTACAAAGTTGCCAAAGAAGTAAATGCAGATGGTGTTCATTTAGGTAAAAAAGATGATTGTCCGTTAAAAGTACGTGCTTATTTGGGTAAATTTTATGCCATTGGAGGAACTGCAAACACATTAGAAGAATGTAAATTTTTACTAGATAAAAAAGTAGATTATATCGGTTTAGGTCCTTTTCGTTTTACGGAAACTAAAAAGAATTTAAGCCCTGTTTTAGGAACATCAGGATATAAAAAACTACTAGAAGAGCTACAAACAGAAACACCAATAATTGCTATTGGAGGCATTACTTTAGATGATGTTGCAGAAATTGTACAAACAGGTATTTATGGAGTTGCTGCATCAGGAGCTATTACCAAAGATTTTACAAGTATTCCTGTTTTTCATAAAATTTTAAGTTCACCAAGCACACAAGAACAAGTGTACAAGATGGATGACAAGTAGTTTTTTAAAAACAAAAAATGAACGATATATTAAAAATAGCAGATAAAGAATTTACATCTCGATTATTTACAGGAACAGGGAAATTTAGTTCATCAAAATTAATGAAAGAAGCATTATTAGTTTCTGAAAGTGAATTGATAACCGTTGCTTTAAAAAGAGTAGACGTTCAAGATAAAGAGGATGATATTTTAACACATTTAATACATCCTCATATAAGTTTATTACCAAATACATCGGGTGTTCGAACGGCAAAAGAAGCAGTTTTTGCAGCAGAATTATCAAGAGAAGCATTAGAAACAAATTGGGTTAAATTAGAAATTCATCCCGATCCTAGGTATTTATTACCCGATGCTATTGAAACATTAAAAGCATCCGAAGAATTGGTTAAAAAAGGTTTTGTAGTGATGCCTTATATTCATGCCGATCCTGTTTTATGTAAGCGTTTAGAAGATGTTGGAACACAATGTGTAATGCCATTAGGCGCACCAATAGGAAGTAATAAAGGCTTAAAAACACAAGATTTTTTAGAAATTATTATAGAACAATCAAACGTTCCTGTAATTGTTGATGCTGGTATTGGAGCACCATCGCATGCAGCATATGCAATGGAATTAGGAGCTGATGCAGTTTTAGTAAATACGGCAATTGCTGTATCTCAAAATCCTGTGGCAATGGCAAAAGCATTCAAAATGGCTGTTGAAGCTGGAAGAATGGCATATGAAGCAAAACTAGCACCTGTTCAAAAACAAGCAGTTGCAAGTAGTCCGTTAACTAGTTTTTTAAATTAAAATATGAGTAATTTTAAAGAACTTTTTGATACGTATAATTGGGATGATAATTTAAAAAGTATTTTCGATAAAACAGCCGTTGCCGTAGAATATGCTTTATCAAAAGAAAAATTAGATTTAGAAGATTTTAAAGCGTTAATATCTCCTGCTGCACGTCCGTATATTGAGCAAATGGCTCAAAAAAGTAGCTTGCTTACTAAAAAACGCTTTGGTAATACCATACAAATGTATGCGCCAATGTATTTGAGTAATGAGTGTCAGAATATTTGTACGTATTGCGGATTTAGTATGACCAATAAAATACCTAGACGTACTTTATTAGACGCTGAAATTTTAAAAGAGGTTGCTTTTTTAAAAGATAAAGGATACGATCATATTTTATTAGTTACAGGTGAAGCAAATAAAACAGTTGGAGTTGATTATATTAAAAATGCGATTCAGTTAATTCGTTCTCAATTTTCAAATATTACTATCGAGATTCAACCTTTGGATCAAGATGAATATGAATCGTTAATTGAAGCAGGATTGTATGCTGTGTTGGTTTATCAAGAAACATATCACAGAGAGGAGTATAAGAAACATCATCCGAAGGGAAAAAAATCTAATTTTGATTATCGTTTAGATACGCCTGATAGATTAGGAAAAGCAGGAATTCATAAAATAGGATTAGGTGCTTTATTCGGATTAGAAGATTGGCGTGCCGATAGTTTTTTTACAGCATTACATTTAAAATATCTACAAAAAACATATTGGAAAACAAAGTATTCTATTTCGTTTCCAAGGTTACGACCGCATTCGGGAGGATTAGAACCAAAAGTTGAAATGACAGATAGTGATTTAGTGCAATTAATTTGTGCTTTTCGTTTGCTAGACGAAGATATTGAGCTATCAATGTCAACAAGAGAAAGTGAGGTTTTTAGAAATAATATCGTAAATTTAGGGACGACTTCTATCAGTGCAGAATCAAAAACAAACCCAGGTGGTTATACAGTTGAACCGCAATCGTTAGAGCAATTTGAGATTTCTGATGAAAGAAGTACCGAAGAAGTAGTAAAAATGTTAAAAGAACAAGGTTTAGAAGTGGTTTGGAAAGACTGGGAACAGTTTGAATCAAAATAAAAAAAATGAACTTAACAGAAGAAGAAAAAAAACAATATAACCGTCATCTTATTTTAGAGAAAATAGGTTCAGCAGGACAGTTAAAATTAAAAAATGCTAAAGTTTTGGTAATAGGTGCTGGCGGATTAGGCTGTCCTGTATTACAATATTTAACAGCAGCAGGAGTTGGTACAATTGGTATTATTGATGATGATGTGGTAGATCAAAGTAATTTACAACGTCAAATTTTATATACAATTGATGATATTGGGGTTTCAAAAGCCGAAACTGCAGCAAAACGATTATCAAAGTTAAATCCGTTTGTAAAATTTAACGTGTATAAAGAAAAATTAACACGATTAAATGCTATTTCATTATTTGAAGAATATGATGTTATTGTTGATGGAAGTGATAATTTTTCAACTCGTTATTTAACAAATGATGCTTCGGTAATTACAAAAAAAACATTGGTATATGGAGCGATTTTTAAGTTTGAAGGACAAGTAAGTGTTTTTAATTATAAAGGAAGCGGAACGTACAGATGTTTATATCCTACGCCACCAAAACCAGATGAATCACCAAATTGTTCACAAATTGGGGTTTTAGGTGTTTTACCAGGGATTATAGGTAGTTTACAAGCTAATGAAACGATTAAAATAATTTGTGAAATAGGTGATGTTTTAGCAAATAAACTATTAATGTATGATACATTAACAATGCGTCAAATGGTTTTAGATTTTGAGAAAAATCCAGAAGCATCAGTTACAAAATTAGAGGAAAATTATGATTTTTTCTGTGGAATTATTGAAGCTGAAAACGAAATAACAATAGAAGAATTACAAGGTGATTTATTAAAATATAATCTATTAGATGTTCGTGAAGATTGGGAAAGAGAACAACATCATATTGGTGGTCAGCATATTCGTTTAGTAGAATTACCAGACCGATTAAATGAAATTGATACTAGTAAACCTGTAATTGTGTATTGTAAATCGGGTATGCGAAGTAAAAGAGCGATTTCTTTTTTAGAAGATTCCTTAAAAGAAGCAATTTTAATAAACCTTAAAAATGGTTTGAATTAAAAAATTAACACGTTTTATTTTTAGAACCTGTTTAAATTTCATTTAGACAGTTTTATAGCAGAAAAATAAGAAATAGAATCCGTCAACCTGAATTTATTTCAGTTTCGTATCTTGATTTGCCAGAGTTCTTAGTTTTATGTGATGCTGAAATAAATTCAGCATGACGATAATTTAATTTTTAAACTAGCGGCTCTTATAAAAAGATAAATACGTGTTAAAAACAATAAATAGATGATTATTTTCTAAAATATTTATATATTTAAAGTCTTAAAAAAAAATTAAGCCTTGAAATTAATCAAACAAAAGAAATTATATTTTTCAGATGAAAAATCAGACAAAGTTTATGAAGTTGACCTATGTGAAAGTCAAGATTTATTTATAGTAAACTTTAGATATGGTAGAAGAGGCGCGAGTTTAAGAGAAGGAACAAAAACTGTTTTTCCTGTATCTTATGAAGAGGCCGAGAAAATCTTCAATAAATTAGTCGGAAGTAAAGAAAAGAAAGGATATTCAGAAGAAGCTAAAGTAACAACGACTACACAAGTTGAAAATCCGAAGAAAGAAGAAAGTACTACACGAAAAGATACTATTTTAAAGTATTTAAATCAAGCTTTAAAAGGAACTTATACCCGAAATTGGAAAGTATCTAGAATTATAAATAGGGTTGGTGTTTTAAAAATAAGAGAAGCAATACCATTAATAGCTCAATTTATCCATTCATCGGATGAGTTTGAACAGTATAATGCGTTATCTGTTTTAATTGATTTTAATGAATCAGATTATGTTGAAGATGCAATTAAAATCTTCAAAAAAGATACTTTTAATACTATTGGAGCTAGAATATCCGTAGCTTATATTTTAAAGTATGGAAATACTTCGGATATAAAAATAGTACAAAACGAAGTTGCAAAGCATATTACAAAAACTGAAATAGATTCTTTAGCAACACAGTTTTTAGGAGAAGGAAGTAAAAATCCGATGTTGTTATTTTATGCGTATGTTCATTCCTATAATAATGATGTGGAGAGAGCTACTTTATTTGATATAATAGCGAAAATCCCTTTAAAAGTAAACACTTTTAAATCTGTACGTTATATTTATAGAGCGGCTTATGCTATAAATGATATTCAATTTTTTGCCTTAGTATCTAAACGAATTGCTATTAGTAACGCCACTTACAGTTCTGATTATCCAAATATAGATGATGAATATAATTGGGTAGAAGCATCCGTAGAAAAGAAAAAACCAAATCCAAGAATTGCTTTTTCAGGAAAAACTAAAAACTATTTTAATAAAAATACCTATCAGAAAATATATACCTTAAGTACAGAGAATCAACAAGGGTATATTGCATGTGCTAAAGAGATATTATGTTCTTTAAATGATCAGATAGATGTAGCTCCTGAAAATACGGTTAGTGAGTGGGTTTATAATCAGGAAACTGGTTATGAATTAGAAAAAAGACAGTATCCGAAATACCATCAATTTTTAGCTTTGATGTATATCTTGTATGGAAATTCAACAAGGTTTAAATGTATCGGTAATAAATGGTTTTATATAGATGAACTTACCGATAATACTATAAGAGAAGATATTCTTCCGATTCTTTGGAATGAAAAACCATCCGAAGTATTATATATTCTTGCCAATGCAAAAAGTAGTATTGCAGTTGATTTTTCATTGAAAATTATAAAAGAGAATCCACATTTTTTAGAAAATTTATCCGAAGAAATACTAGCCAAATTAATACGACATTATCATCCGAAGGTATTAGATTTAATAGCTGAGGTTTTAGAACAAAAATATGCAACAACACAAGCGTCTGAAGATATTTTATTGATTTTATTAGCTTCAAAAAATAAAAAAGCTGTTGAATTAGGAATAAAATGGTTGGGTAAATATGAAGCTTCGTATTTATCAAGTACTTCTTTAGTAACAAAATTATTACTTACTGATGAGGTTTTAGTTATTGATTATTTAAGTAATTTGTATCAAAATAGAGTAGCGTATAATACACCAATATCTATAGATGATTTAATAACATTGTTTGATAAATCATCTAATTATACTTCTGATTTTTTAATTTCGGTTAATAATTTAATCGGAAATACATTTTTTGGGGAATTATTAAGTGCTACATCTGCTCAATATATTGTCAGTTTATCGGCTTCAAGTTCTGTAACAAATCAGTTATTTGCAATCAATTTAGCAAAACACAATACCACATCTGTTTATGAACTTTTTAAAGATACTTATAAAGAATATATTACTTCAGATGAAGCGGTTTTAAGAACTGCAGGTATTGAACTTTTAGCGTATTTTCCTGATGAATTTTTATTAGAAAATAAACAAGATATTATTCGTTTTTGTTTTTCAGAACATGAAGCGGTTAGAAAAGCAATACAACCAACAATTCGTAAATTAATTCATTTAGATGAAGAATTTAAAGAATATTTACGTAAAAAATTACTAGCTTCTTTAACAGAAGATGAAACGTATGAGGGTTTACATCAAAATTGTTTTAATATTTTAGTACAATTTTATGGAACTCAAAAAGAGCCTGTATCCGAAGAAGAAATAATAGCATTAATTTTATCAAAACATGAATTTGCACAGAAGTTAGGAACGCCACTTTTTGAAAGAAGAGTCGATATGAATAACTTAAAAATGTCTGAATTAGTACGTTTAGCACATAGTGATGTGTTTTCTGTAAGAACACAATTACATGATTATTTCAAAAATAATGTAGCCAGAGTAAATTACGAATTGGAAGAAGCATTGCCTATTTTTAATACGAATTGGCAAGATGTTATCGATTGGGCTGATGCTTATTTTAGAACTCATATTAAACCTGAAAATTGGACAGTACCATTACTATTATATGTATGTGATCATATAAAAGACCAAGTACAGCATTTAGGTAGAAGCCTAATTACAACCCATTTTTCAGAAGAAAAAGGATTGCCGTTACTTGTTAGTTTACAAGAACATCCAACGAAAAGTATGCAGTTTTTTGTGACTAATTATTTAGAAGGATACGCTTCGGATAATATAAAAGTTATCTTACAATTAGAAGATTATTTTAAAACAACCTTGTTTTATATAAATACTAACAGAGCTACAAAAACAAGAGTGTATTCTTTTTTAGAAAATCAATCGAAAAAATATAAAGAAATAGCTGTAATGACCGTACGCGTTTTAACAGCTATTTTAGATACAAAAACTGCCATTGATAAAGATAAAATTATAGATATTTTAATCACTATTTCTGAAGTACACACAGATGTAGAAGTGCCATTATTAATTAAATAAGCGTAAGAAAAAGAATGAAGTTTAATTTTAAATATAGTGGCAATAGTACTGTTAATAACGGAATTGAATCTACAGGCGTAAGTTTTGCACCAGATGTATTAAGAGAACCTACGTATTTTGTAGGAAGCTTAGATAAGAAAATTCCTTTTAGAGAAGCTATTTCAGCCTTACATCATGTAGTAATTGCCGATTTTAATTTTCAACCTAAAGATAATACAGAATATTTAGCTTGGTTAAAAGGTCAGGAAGAAGTATGGATTGCAGATGCAACAGCAGAATTATCTGGGCTAAAAGAAGAAGTTAGAGATGTTCAAGAAAAATTAAAAAAATTACGTTCAAAAAGAGAAGAAATTACAAAGCCTTTTTATGATGCGCAACGAAAATATTTTAATTATCTATATAAACGAGATTATGCTGCTTGGTTTGTTTTAGATCCTGTAATTACAGTACATCCAGATCAAGTATTTTTTGAATGTTTTAGTCAAGATGAATCTGTTTACGGGAAATTATCTTGTGGTTATGATGTCTTTAAAAATATAAATGAGTTTAAATGTGGAACAACTAATATTGATTATTCTAAGGCGTTATATAATGAGTTTCAAAAAATAAGAACTTATAAAGAAACCGAATTTAAAGTTGATCCGAAGGGTTTTGATGTAAAAACAACAGGAGAAGACACCTACAGAGAAGTAAAAATTGATTTGCCTGATAGTTGGGTTCGTGGTTTTTTACAAGTAAGTAGTGCCATGACAAGCGATAAAGTATCTTTTGATTTGCATCCTGTGGATATTGCTAATTTTATATCCGTATTAAAAAGACACAAAGAGAAGAAAGGACCAAGGGCGATAAAATATATTTTAAAACCTGGTAAACCTATTATTGCTGTTTTTGAACCTTGGAATATTGAAGTAGCTTGTTTACAATCGATATATGAAGGCGATGAAGAGAAGGAAATAAGAGTTTGGGGAAGAAGAAGAATAACACTTTTAGAACGATTACTGCCAGTTACTACTAAATTTACAGTTCATTTATTGGGTAGCGGTATGCCTTCTTTTTATATCGCACATTTGGCAAATGATATGTATTTTACATTAGGATTATCTGGTTGGACAGCCAATGATTGGACGCAAACAACAAATTTAGATTTGCTTTCGCCAAGAGGACAAGTTCCTGCTACAACCATGCAAACTATTTATTTGGAATTGCGAAAAGATTGGTTAAATACTCCAAGTAATTTAGCAAATAATTTAGGATTAGATAAAACAATTGTAACGCAATCGTTACAAACTTTTACACAAGCAGGAAAAGTAGTGTACGATTTAAAGAATAATGTATATCGAATTCGGGAACTAAAGAAAGATGGAATCGATTTAGATAGCTTACGTTTTTCTAATGAAATTGATAAAACAGCCTATGAATTGATGGAATCAGGAGCTGTTGAAAACTTAAAAACAACTATTGATGGCAATAATATAACGATAAATGCGACAGTAAGTAATAATTATAAGACAAGTGTACTTATTAACAACGACCTTCAAATTGTTGATGCTAAGTGTGTTTGCAGTTATTATCATCAAAATAAAATGACAAAAGGACCTTGTGAACATATTTTAGCCACAAGAATCGCTTTTGATAAAAAAAATTAATATATTTAAACCTTGGTAGTAATAAGATAACAACCTTGCAATTTGATTGGTGTATCGCCAATCTAGCTTACAGACACCCAACGCGTCACTGACTCGAACTTAACTTGTGAAATAGGTACTATAATGCCATTTCCGGTTAAACTTCTTCGAAGTGAAATAGCACTATAGTACCTATTTCACTGGAGTTGTTCAATTCAGTCTTTAGAATTGTACGAAGGGAAAAAATATACATCTTATTGCTACCTCTTTTTTGTTTTATGGATAATTCAGCTACGAGAAAACAAGAGATTTACGACAAAATTAAAGAATCATCAAAACATGAATTTATTCTTTCAGAAATGAAACGATTAGGTTTTTGGGGCGATGACAAAGTAAATTTCGAAAAAGTAAACGCCTTTTTAAAAGAAGAAAATGCCCTATCGGGGGATTTATCAAAACTTGTAAAAAAGGAAAAATTAATAAAAGATACCGATGCTTTTATCGCAAATAAACACAAAGAGCGAAAGAAGTTATCAAAAGAAAAACAAAAAGAAACTAAGCTTAAAAGAGAACAAATCCGTAAGGAAAAAGCGGAAAAATGGCAGCAAACTAAAAAAGAAGATATTACTTATTTAGGTGCTGGTTATTCTCATCAGTTAAACGATACTCAAATAGATGAAGTAAGACTGAAAGAAGCTGGTTTACCAATTTATCATTCGGTAAAAGATTTGGCTGAGGCGATGAAAATTACTGTAAATGAACTTCGGTTTTTAGCTTTTTCAAGAAAAAACTCACAAATTGAACACTACAAACGTTTTAAAGTTGCTAAAAAATCAGGCGGATATCGTTTAATTTCTGCGCCAATGCCTCGTTTGAAAAGAGCGCAACATTTTATTCTAGAAAATATTTTAAATAAAGTAATTGTTCACGATAAGGCGCATGGTTGTGTAAAAGAACGTTCAATTGTTAGTAACGCAATGCCTCACGTAGATAAAGCGGTTGTTATTAATCAAGATTTGAAAAACTTTTTTCCTTCGGTTACTTATAAAAGAATAAAGGGAGTTTTTAAATCATTAGGATATTCAGAACAATTAGCGGTTATTTTTTCATTGTTATGTTCAGAATCTAAAATTTTAGATATTTCTTTATTAGGAGAAAATTATTTTTCACAAAGAGGAGAACGTTTTTTACCACAAGGTTCGCCTTGTAGCCCTGTAATAACAAATGTTTTATGTCGTAAAATGGATTATAGATTAGATGGTTTGGCTAAAAAATATGGTTTTGCCTATTCTCGATATGTAGATGATACTACTTTTTCAGGAAATCAAGCACAATTTAAACACATTACAGCGATATTAAAATATTCTAAAAAAATTATATCCGAAGAAAACTTTAATTTACATCCTGATAAGCTTAAAATAATGAAGCGAAATCAACGACAGGAAGTAACTGGTATTGTGGTGAATGAAAAATTGAATATCAATAAAAAATCATTAAAACGTTTTAGAGCTTTATTATATCAAATTGAAAAAGAAGGTATCGCAGGGAAAACATGGAACGGCGGACTGAATGTTTTAGCAGAAATTGATGGATATGCAAATTATATTTATCAAGTAGATAAAGAAAAAGGTGTTAAATATAAAAGCCAAGTAGGTGATATTTTGAAAGCACATTCTTATAAAGAAAGTCATCAAGAAAAATATGTTAAAAACACTAATAATATTCAAGGAAATGATGTTTCAGAATTAACTTCTAAAGTAGAAAGTAAAGAAGGTTTGGGGATTTTAAAAAAAATAAGTTCTTTGTTTAAAAAATAAATATTTCATCAAAAAAAAGCGTTTTCTTATTATTTATCTGATAAATTAATAAGAAAACGCCTATTAAAAATTATCTAAATTATGGATTTGTTGACCATAAAGAAGCGCCTTTGAGCATCGCTCTTCTAGGTAACATTAAACCAGCGACAATTAATTCGGCAAAATCATCAGGTTGTAACACTTTTTCAACATTTCCGTCTGTAATTCCTAATTCTAAAGACATATCCGAAGCAATTGTACTCGGGGTAAGCGTGCAAACACGAATATTATTTTTACGAACTTCTTTCATTAACGATTCCGACATTCCAATAACCGCAAATTTAGAGGCTGAATAGGCTGAGGTTGTCGCATTTCCACTTAATCCAGCAGTCGATGAAATATTAATAATATCACCCTGGTTTTTTTTGATTAAATAGGGTAAAACCTCTTTGGTAACGTAATACATTCCCATTAAATTGGTTTGTATAATTTGCGACCAATCTGAAACTTTCATTTCATTAAAAGTTCCAAAAGCGGCAACTCCAGCGTTGTTTACTAAAATATCAACAGTTCCAAAAGTGGCAATAATTTCTTTGATTCCTTGTTGAACTTGTTCATAATTTCCGACATCAAAAATGGCATAGGTTGCCTCGACATTGTATGTTTTTAATTCGGCAACGGTTTCTTGCAAGCGTTTTTCGTTTCTACCTGTAATAGCAACGTGTATTCCTTTTTGAGCAAAAGCGATTGCGGTGGCTTTTCCTAATCCTCTACTTCCACCAGTAATGATGGCTTTTTTATTTGTTAAATCTTCCATTTTTATAAACTTTTTGTATAAGTAAAGGTATTGTTTTTTGGAGCTATTTCCCGCTTTCCGCACTCGCTCTTTTTTGAAAAAAATCAAAAAAGGAGCTCAAACAAATGCTTCAATCGGGGCTAGCCTTACTTACAAAGTTTTAGATTTTTCTATTTTTTCTTTCTTTTTAACATTAATTAATAATATGGTTATTAGTATGATGAAAATTCCAACACCTTGTAAAAAACCAATCTGTTCATTTAGTATTAAAAAGGCACTTAAAACCGAAATAGGTATTTCTAAAGCGGCAATAATACTTGTTAATCCGTTACCAATTGCGGGCACACCTTTGCTAAATAAGATAGGAGGTAATACGGTACCAAACAATCCTAAAACCATTCCCCATTTTAGTATTTCTACAGAATTTATTTCTTCAATAATTTGAAAATTCCAAAAAATAAGGATTGCTAAAAAACCTCCATATACTAAATATTTACTTCTAGTTAAACTTGGTAATTCTAACGAAATTTTATTAGAAGCATACATAGAAGCGGTGTAAAATATAGCCGCTAAAAAGCCATAAACAAAACCAATAATATTAAAATTAAAATCACTTTCAAAAACTTTTGAAGCGAATAAAGTACCTAACAATACCATTATCGATCCTATTATTTTTGCTTTTGAAACAAGTTTTCTATCAATAAAAAACTCTAAAAGGATGCCCATCCAAACGGTTTGCATTAACAGAATAATCCCCACAGAAACAGGAACATATTGTATTGATAAATAATAAAAACTACTAGTAAGCCCCAGCGAAGTACCAAAAAGCATCAATTTTAACCTCGGGTATTTTGATGTTGATATAGCTGTTTGGTTTGTTGTATTTGTTGTTGAAATAGTTTTTTTTGATTTCGTATTAATAAGAAAAGTAGCGATACTTAAAACAAGTACTCCAAAGAGATATTGTAAAAAAGTAAGCCCTGCTGTTCCAAAATTATTATTATTTGCTAATTTGATAATGGTTGCTAAAATACCGTAACTAGCCGCTCCTATAGAAACAAATATGATTCCTTTTATTTTGTTCATATTTAATATTTTATATATGATTTTAAGTAATACTTATTTTTAGTAGCTATAAAAAGCTTCGTAATTAAGATTACTGCTTTATTAAAAAAGTAAAAACGCATCAAATTGATGCGTTTTTTTAGGTGAAAAAATAGGTGTTATTATTTTTTAGCAGGAACTTTATCTACGATTAATCTTTTTTCACGATTGGCAACTTCCCAAGCGGTATGAAAAACTAATCGAGTTCTATTTTCCAATAATTCGTAGTTAATTTTATCGGGAGTATCGGTTGGTTTATGATAATCTTCGTGTGTTCCATTGAAGTAAAAAATCACAGGAATATTATGCTTTGCAAAGTTATAATGATCTGAACGATAGTAAAAACGATTTGGGTCATTTTCATCATTATATTTATAATCTAGGGTAATATTGGTATATTTTTTATTCATTTCTTCAGAAATATTATGTAATTCGGTACTTAATTTATCGGCACCAATTAGGTATACATAATTAGGGTTTTCTGTATGAAATTCATCTACACGTCCAATCATATCGATATTTAAATTGGTTACGGTATTTTTGAGTGGAAAAATAGGATTTTCGGTATAATATTTTGAACCTAACAAGCCTTTTTCTTCGCCAGTAACGTGTAAAAATAGGATAGAGCGTTTAGGTCTTTTACCAGCATCGGTTGCTTTTTTAAAGGCTTCAGCGATTTCTAAAATAGCTACTGTACCTGAACCATCATCATCGGCACCGTTATAAATTTCGCCATCTTTAATTCCTTCGTGGTCTAAATGTGCCGAAATAACCACAATTTCATCAGGTTTTTCAGAACCTTTAATAAAAGCAAGTACATTTTCAGAATCTTTCAATTGCAAATCACGACGGTTATTACTTAAAAAAGCACTTGGTACTTCTTGAAAATAATCGCTACCTCCTAAGGGTGATTTAATTCCTTGCGCTATGTAAAAATCTTTTAAATATGCAACGGCTTTTTTCTGCCCAGGTTCTCCAGTGTTTCTTCCTTCAAATTCATCTGAAGCATAGATAAATAGATGCTTACCTAAATCTTTAGCTGTAATTGTTTTTGCAAATTTATCAGCATAATCTATATTTTTATCAGTGTCAATACTTGTCGTTTCTTTAGTAGTTCCACAGGCAATAAAAGCGATGGTACTTGCTAGATAAAGTAATTTTTTCATCAATAATTAATTAAGTTTTTGGAATTTTTTTATTAAATTTTGTCTTTGCAATGATATTAAAATATCTTAAAAAAAAAACAGTTATTTAAGAAAGGAACAAATTTAATTATTCTTTATGATGAACTGTTGTAATGTTTTGTTAAAAATTATGAGTTCTTTAGGGAATAAGGTTTCAAAAGCGTTTTTTTTGATTAATTCTTCTGAATTACCGCAATAAATTTGGGAATCAGTAAGTAAGATAAATTCATCAGCAAGTTGAATGGCAATATTTACTTCATGGGTAGAAATAATAATAGTTTTACCCGTTTTTTCGACGAGTTTTTTTAGTAAAGAAAACACTTTAAAAGTATGATGAATATCTAAATGTGCGGTTGGTTCGTCTAAAATAATCAGGTCGGTATCTTGTGCTAAGGCTCGTGCAATAAGGACTCGTTGCAATTGTCCATCGCTTAATTCATAAAAACGTTTTTCTTTTAAATGCTCGATATCTGTTTGATGAATTGCCCAATTAATTTTTTGAATATCTTTTGCTGATAATGTATCAATCCAGTTTGTGTAAGGTTGTCTTCCTAAGGCGATTAGTTCAAAAACTGTCAATTGACTTTCTGGTAATTTTTCGGTTAAAACGAGGCTTAATGAAGTTGCTAATTCTTGATGCGAATATGTTAAAATATCCTTCTGATTAATTTTAATATTTCCTTTTAGCGGTTTTTGAACATTAGAAATTGTTCGTAATAAGGTTGATTTTCCGATGCCATTTTTTCCTAAAAGTGCGACAAATTTTCCTTTTTCAATTGATAAATTAATATCAGGAACAATAATAGTTTGTTGTTTTTTTGTTTGATAACCAACTGTTAAATTTTCAGTTTCAAGAACTATATTTTTTATAGAATTTATCAAAATTACACGTATATTTTTTTATTTCGAACTAATAACCAAATCACAACAGGCGCTCCGAATAGCGATGTAATAGCGTTAATTGGCAAGGTAAATTCGCTGTTTGGTAATTGTGCAATTGCATCACAAATCAACAATACAATTGCACCGATAAGTGCCGATGCAGGGATTAAAATTTTATGGTTTGAGGTGGTGAAAATCATTTTAGCAATATGCGGAATAGCGATTCCAACAAAAGCAATTGGTCCAGAAAAAGCGGTAATTACACCTGTTAATAAGCTGGAAATTAGTAGAATAATAGTTCTACTTTTTTTTGTATTGATACCCAAACTTTTGGCATAATTCTCTCCTAATAAAAAACTATTTAAAGGTTTTATAATGCTCGATGTTCCTAAAATTCCGAGCATATAAATTATGCCAAAAATGCCTAATTCTTGCCATGATAAATTCCCTAAACTACCGAAGCTCCAAAATAAATATTGTTGAATTTGTGCCGCTTCACTAAAATAAGATAATACGCTAATTATAGCCGAAGTTAAAGAGCCGAACATCAAACCGATAATTAAAATAGACATCGTATTTCGGACTTTATTTGCCATTATAATAACTGCGGATAACACTAAAAAAGCACCTAAACTTGCCGAAATAGCCATTGTCCAGTTAGAAAGAATTATTGATGTGAAAATTCCGCCAAATAATCCTGAACCTAAAATAAGTAAGGCAACGCCCAAACTTGCGCCTGATGAAATTCCTAATACAAAAGGTCCTGCCAACGGGTTTCTGAATAAAGTTTGCATCAATAATCCACAAATAGACAAGCCTGAACCGACCATAATTGCGGTAATTGCTTTTGGTAATCTAAAATTTAAAATGATGGTTTGCCAACTTTCTTTGGAAGAAATTCCGCCAGTTAATGTGTTGAAAATTTCTTCAAAAGGAATGGAAACTGAGCCTAAACTGATATTTATAAAAAATATGACGACTAGTAAAATCGCCAATCCGATAAAATAGTTGCTGTTTTTTTTGGACGTATTCAATCGAATATAAGTTTGATGAAATATTTAATAAAGCATTTAATTTAAGCGTTTGCTTTTAAAAATTCGATTAATTTTTTGATGGCTAATCCACGATGGCTAATCGTATTTTTTTCTTCGGATGTCATTTGTGCAAATGATTTTTGAAATCCTTCTGGCTGAAAAATTGGGTCATATCCGAAGCCTTTTTCGCCTTGTTTTTCGGTTAAAATTTCGCCTTTACAAATTCCGTTAAATAAAAATTGTTGTCCGTTTAAATTCAAACAAATAGACGTTCGAAATTGTGCTTTCCTATTTTTATTATCATCTTGATTCTTGTTTAATTCTGTCAATAATTTTTGCATATTATTTTCAGAATTAGAAGGTTCACCCGCATAACGTGCCGAATAAACGCCTGGTTGTCCGTCTAAACTTTCGACTTCTAAACCTGTATCATCAGCAAAACAATTGAAGCCAAACTTTTGAGTAATATGGTTTGCTTTAATTTTGGCATTTCCATCTAAAGTTGTGGCGGTTTCTTCAATATCATCAAAACAATGAATATCTTTTAAAGAAAGTAACTCAATAGAATTCGGAAGCATTTTTTGTACTTCGGCTAATTTATTTAGATTATTTGTGGCAAAAACAAGTTTCATAAAATTAAAATAATAATTAAAAAGTAGTTTAAAATTTTAGATAAACAAATGTATTGTTTTTTAATTCATCAAAATTCACTGAAACAAAAAAAGACGAAATATAACAGTTATATTTCGTCTTTTTTTGAAACTTGTTTGATAAATTATCTAAAATAAAAGTATTATTTTTTTAATTTGGCTAATTCTAGTTCTTTGGCTGTTATTTCAGCTTGTATATTGTTTAAGCGTTCTTCAATTTTAATGATAATAGCTTCTTTACGAGTAATACTTTCTTTAGAGGTTGTTGGGTCTAATTTAGCATTTTTTAATTTAGTTTTCATTCTGGCTAAGCCTTCTTTTCCACTAATTAAAATTTCTTGATTGATACTAATAGCATCTTCATAATCGCTAATTAACGTTCCTTTTTCTTTAATGATAGATTTTTCTTCTGCCTTAATTTGGTTCCCTAATTGTTTTAGTTTTTCAGCTTCTAAATGTAATGTTTCTTGTTCTTTTAAGTAGGCAATTTCTTTTGCTTTGCGTTCTTCTTCTAGTTTTATACGAGCCTCTTCTAGTTTTTGTTTACGTAATGCTAATTCATTAATTGTGTTATTTGTGTTTTGAATCGGTTTGGTTACGTTTATTTTTTTTGGTTTTTCAGTAGGTTTTATTTTTTTATTTTTTACAGTAATTTCTTGTTCTTTTTTGGGTTGTTCTATTGTTTTTGATGATTTTATTTCAAGAGCAAGTAGTTCTTCTTTTTGACGGTCAATTTTAGCATTCAGTTTTGTTAATTTTTCTTGTATATTATTAACAATATATTCTTTTCTAGCAATATTTTCTTTAGTTGCTTTTCTACTTTTTTTAAAGTTTTCTAGATTGGCATTTACACGTTTTAAGGCTTTAATACCGCTCATTAATACTTCTTCGTCGGCACTAATTTTATTTTTTAATGTTTTAATTTCATTTTGAGCAGTTGTTTGTTGTATCCCAAGAATAAAAGTTAAAAAAATAGTGGTTGCTATAATTTTTAATGTGTTCATAATAATGTATTTATATTTGTTTTTGTTAATTTTTTTGGGATGACAAATTTATCGTTTTAGAAGGTTAAAAACAGTTTTTTAGTGTTAAAAAAAGACTAAAAAATTTTGAAAACTGTTGAAACATTATTCATGATGATACGGTTCATTTCGTAAAATGGTAAACCCTCGATAAAGTTGTTCGACAATAAATAAACGAATCATTTGATGTGAAAAGGTCATTTTTGAGAGTGATATTTTTCCCGTTGCTTTTTGATAAACGGCATCAGAAAAACCATAAGGACCGCCAATAACCAATACTAATTGTTTAATTCCTGAATTCATTTTCTTCTGTAAATACTGTGAAAACTCCACAGAAGTATGTTGTTTTCCTTTGTCATCTAATAAAATTAGTTGGTCAGTTGGTTGTAATTTGGCTAAAATCAACGCGCCTTCTTTTTCTTTTTGTTCCGATTCGCTTAGGTTTTTTACATTTTTGATATCTGCAATAATCTCCAATTCAAACTTAATATAATGTTTTAACCTGTTTTGATAGGTTTCAATTAATTGCATTAAATTTTTATCATCTGTTTTTCCGATGGCAAGTAGTTTTATTTTCATACAGCAAAATTATGAATTATCAACTACGAAATTTGTATTTTTACAAGATAATTAAAGAGAACAGAAAAGCATAAAAAATATGATATCAAAAGAACAATTTAATACAGAATTAGATTTAATTATTGCCAATGCGATTCGAGAAGATGTTGGTGATGGCGACCACACGTCATTATCTTGTATTCCTGCAGATGCTGTTGGAAAAGCAAAATTATTGGTAAAAGATCAAGGAATTATCGCTGGCGTTGAATTTGCTAAAAAGGTTTTCAACTATGTTGATGCTGATTTGAAAGTAGAAACGTTTATAAATGATGGGGAATCGGTAAAATATGGCGACATTGTTTTTTATGTTTCAGGAAAATCACAATCGATATTAATGGCGGAACGTTTGGTTTTAAATGCGATGCAACGAATGAGTGCGATTGCTACAAAAACGGCTTTTTTTGCCGATTTATTAAAAGGAACAAAAACAAAAATATTAGATACTCGTAAAACAACGCCAGGAATTCGTGCTTTAGAAAAATGGGCAGTGAAAATTGGCGGTGGTGAAAATCATCGATTTGCCTTGTACGATATGGTCATGATTAAAGATAATCATATTGATTTTGCGGGCGGAATTACCCAAGCAATTACGAAAACTAAAAAATATTTAGCCGAAAAAAATCTGGATATTAAAATTATCGTAGAAGCACGAAGTTTAGAAGAAATCAAAGAAATTTTAGCCAATAAAGGTGTTTACAGAATTTTAATTGATAATTTTAATTATGAAGATACACGCAAGGCAGTTGCTCTAATTGGCGATACTTGTTTAACCGAATCATCAGGAGGAATTACCGAAGAAACCATTCGGAAATATGCCGATTGTGGCGTTGATTTTATTTCATCAGGAGCTTTAACGCATTCGGTGTATAATTTGGATTTAAGCTTAAAAGCTGTTGATTAATCGTATATTTTAATCAATATTTAATTACTGTTTTTTAAATAAAAAGGCAACCAAAATAAAAGCAATCAAAAAAACATTATGACCAAACAGATAGAAAATAAATTGGAGAAAATACCAGTATTAAATTTATTTGTGATTTTTTTGAAGAAAATTAAAATTCCAGCATTGCACGGAATGTCATTATATGATATTCTGGAATTATATGTTATCGGAATTGTAAAAGGTGCTTTAACAACCAGAGCAGGAGGGATTGCATTCAGTTTTTTTATGGCGATTTTTCCATTTATGCTGTTTATTTTAACACTGATTCCATACATTCCGATTGATGGATTTCAAGAAAATTTGTTTGGATTAATTCAAGAAATGTTACCGCCCAAAACTTTTGATGCCGTAGATTTTGTCTTAAAAGATATTATTAATAATCAGTATGGAGGCTTGTTATCTTTTGGATTTTTAGCGTCTATTTTTTTAATGACTAACGGCGTAAATGCTATTTTTGGAGGTTTTGAATATTCGTATCATATCAAAGAAATGAGAAGTATTTTTAAAGCCTATTTTATTTCATTGGGCGTTTCTTTGTTGATGTCATTTTTCTTAATAATAACGGTTGTTTTAATTATTTTATATCAAATTGCATTGGTTCGAATTGACAATACAGGCTGGTTGCATACTGATGATTTAAACTTATTTTATTGGGGGAGAGGCTTGTTATTTTTAATTATGATTTTCACGATTGTTTCGTTGTTATTTCGCTTTGGAACAACGCAAGGAAAGGAAGTGAAATTCTTTTCTCCAGGAGCTATTTTAACCACTGTTTTATCCTTATTTACCTTTTATATTTTCGGGATTTATGTCGTGGAATTTTCAAATTATAATCAATTATATGGCTCGATTGGCGCACTTTTAATCCTGATGCTCTTTATTTGGATAAACGCCATTATTTTATTGTTAGGTTTCGAATTAAACGCATCGATTTATCGATTAAAACGTACGCATAAAACTTTATAAATTAACGATAAATTTAGATATTTGCACATAACTTTGTATTAAAGTAAAAAATTACCATCAATTATGAAACCATCAATTCCAAAAGGAACAAGAGATTTTTCATCAACAGAAGTTGCGAAAAGAAATTATATATTTAATGTTATCAAACATTCCTTTGAAAACTTTGGATTTCAACCTATTGAAACACCAAGTTTCGAAAACTCATCAACCTTAATGGGAAAATATGGGGAAGAAGGAGACCGATTAATCTTTAAAATTTTAAATTCTGGAGATTATCTAAATAAAGCAGATGAAAAATTATTATCAGAAAAAAATAGCCAAAAAGTAACGGCTCAAATTTCCGAAAAAGCATTGCGTTACGACTTAACAGTGCCATTTGCACGTTACGTTGTACAACATCAAAATGATATTACCTTTCCATTTAAAAGATACCAAATTCAACCTGTTTGGAGAGCTGATCGTCCGCAAAAAGGACGCTTTAGAGAATTTTATCAATGTGATGCCGATGTCGTTGGAAGTACATCATTATTGCAAGAAATTGAATTTGTGCAATTATATGATACCGTTTTTAGTAAGTTAGGTTTACACGGTACGACTATCAAAATTAATAATCGAAAAATATTATCAGGAATTGCAGAAGTTATTGGTGCAAAAGATAAATTAATCGATTTTACGGTAGCCCTTGATAAATTAGATAAAATCGGAAAAGAAGGCGTTGTCAAAGAAATGCTCGAAAAAGGAATTTCTGAAAATGCCATCGAAAAAGTTGCACCGTTATTTAGTTTTTCAGGAACAAATCAAGATAAATTAAACGATTTAGAAGCAATGTTACAAGCTTCCGAAGAAGGTTTAAAAGGCGTTGAAGAATTGCGAACCGTTGTAAATATGATTCAAGAATTAGGCTTAGCATCAGCAACATTAGCATTAGATGTAACCTTGGCACGTGGTTTAAATTATTACACAGGAGCAATTTATGAAGTTTCTGCACCAAAAGAAGTAAAAATGGGTTCTATCGGTGGTGGAGGTCGTTATGACGATTTAACAGGAATCTTCGGATTAAAAGATGTTTCAGGCGTTGGAATTTCTTTCGGATTAGACAGAATTTACTTAGTTATGGAAGAGTTAAACCTGTTTGAAACTGTTGAATTGCCAAAACCTCGTGTATTATTTTTAAATTTTGAGGCATCAGAGAATTTATCAAAAATAAAAGCAATTAAAAATTTAAGAGAAAACAATATAAAATCAGAATTATATCCTGATACCGCAACGAGTAATAAACAACAAAAGAAACAATGGAAATACGTAAGTAGTAGAGGCATAGAATTTGTTGTTACTGATGTTGAGAACGATGTATTTGTCTTAAAAAATATGATAAACGGAGAGCAAACTACTTGTTCTTTAGCCGAATTGAAAAAAATAATATCGTAAATTAATTACAATGTTGTAAATTTACGTCTTAATAAAAGAAAGAAATGTTTGAAGTGAACAACAACAAAATGAATGACGAACGAATTGATGATATAGGAGATAATCATGTAGGAACCTCGGCAAAAAACCCTTTAAGAGATGATGCTTTTGATCTTTCTGACCAAGAAAAAATAGCTAAAATTCAAGAAAGTGTAAAAGATATTCTGGAAACTTTAGGAATGGATTTAACAGATGATAGTATGCAAGGAACACCAAAACGTGTTGCAAAATCATTTGTAAACGAAATTTTTATGGGATTGAATCCTGCTAACATGCCAAAAGCATCGACTTTTGAAAATAATTATAATTATGGCGAAATGTTGGTGGAGAAGAATATCGTCGTATATTCAACTTGCGAGCATCATTTATTGCCAATTATAGGACGTGCGCACGTAGCGTATATTTCTGGAGGAAGAGTTATCGGTTTATCTAAAATGAATCGTCTTGTCGAATATTTTTCTAAAAGACCACAGGTACAAGAGCGTTTAACCATGCAAATCGTACAAGCAATGCAAGAAGCATTAGGAACGCAAGATGTAGCTTGTGTTATTGATGCAAAACATTTGTGTGTAAATTCAAGAGGAATTAAAGATATTGAAAGTTCAACAGTTACCGCCGAATTTGGGGGTAAATTCAAAGAAAAAAATACCAAACGTGAATTTTTAGATTATCTAAAAATGAATACCGATTTTAATTAAAATATATATATTTTTAACTAAAAAAAAGCGTTTGACTTAAAAATTTTTAAGTTAAACGCTTTTTTGATTTGTCTATTTTTTCTTAATCTAAAATAATTTTTTGGCTGATTTTTTTATCAGAATTTAAAATTACTTCAACAATATAAATACCTTTCGTTAATTTCGGTAAATTAACTTCCTGAATTTGTTTCAAAGCAGTAACGGTTGAGGTTAAATTTGTAGAAAACACTTTTTTTCCTACTATTGAATACATGTTTATTGAAGCATTTTCAGTTTGTAAACCTGAAATTTTAATGCTATTATCTTTAGATGCATAAATCTTTATAGATGCTTTTGTTATTATTTTTTGTGGTGTATTTTCTTTTAATTTTTCAGTTTTAGTGTGTAGGTAAAACTGCCCGATTCCAGTACTATTATTTTTCAACTGTATTGTATAATTTTCTTCGGATAAATTAATGATATTATTATTGATTTTATCTTCAAGATAAATAGTTACATTGCTTGGTAAATTGATAGAATTTGCTGAAAATGTTATTTCATTTCCTGAATTCGCTTTTAAGCCTATTGGAATTACGGTATTTTCCATATTATTTATAGGCAAAGATTGAATAGCATAATTTTGTCCCTTATTTTCAGAAACTAATTGGCTACAAATTGAAAAATCATAAGAAACTCCGCCAAATTCTGCACCATCATAACCGTTATCAAAACCTGTAGTTGTACCGTTTATGTAATATAATTTAGTATTACTTTTTTTGTTATTATTGGTTGCTGTTAATTGTATTTCGGGTCTGTTTTTTTTATGGGAAGTGTTTGTTTTTTGATGTTCTTGATTTTTGATATCAAAAGAAACAGTACCCGTAGTTTTGGCATCAATAAAATAAGCTTGTGTTGGAGCTATGATATAATTATCGGTAGTAACTTTTGTTTCATAATTGTTTCCATTCCATATCCAAATGGTTTGAGAAGCAAGAATATTGCTGTTTTCTGTTAAAAAAGTAGCCGTATTTAAGTGTGAAGTATAAGGATTTCCGATTAAATTATAACCATTTTTATTTTTTGATATATTTGTATGTATGGTTTTATCATTGATGTTTCCTGAAAATTTCAGTTTTCCAGCAGTGATTAATTTTACAGTTAAACCAGTTCCTTTTTCAATATTTCCTTCGGATGCTTTATTTTGGTATAGCCATTTATTTTTTTCATTTTGATACGGAGCAATTCCAATTCTACCAGCTGCAGAACCTTTTGCAAAATTGTGATTGTTAATTAAATTCTCTATAGTTTCTCCATTGAGCGGGCTTGAAATTAAGTGCCAATTTGTATTTAAATCTTGCTGATAGATAATCGTTCCTGTAACTTTTGCATTTGCAATTAAAGAAGCACCAGATTCTAATTTAATTCCTTTTATCGTGATTGGTGCATTTATTGTTGGATAATTTGTTAAGCCATTTGGGATTAAAACATCACTTGTTTCTGTGGGGATATTTTCAGGAGTCCAGTTTGATTTTGTAGTCCAATTTGTATCTATATTTCCATTCCAAGTAGCATTAATTATCGAGAATTTTTTGGTAGAAAAAGGTAGTAAATCTTCACCATTTCCATTTACAACATTTTTCCAATTTTTAACATCAGCGATTAAGGAATAATAATTAGAAAGAGTGGCTTGTCCTACTTTATCACCTTTATATATTGCGCCATCAGGAGTGGCAGAAGCATCAAAAATAATAATAGATTTTCCTTTTTGTAAACCAGTTCCTGTTAGGGTAATTCCGTCTGCGTCGTATGTTCCAAGTTGTGTTGGGTCATTTCCAATTTGAATCGCAGTGATAAAAGTAGTAGGCGTATTAGCGTCCGTTCCTAGATAAATAAAAAGACCGTCTTTTGTAGTTGTCGTTAAATTAAAGCGTCCATTTCTGGTAATACTTCCGATAGAAACTCCAAAATTTAGATTCGTTACATTATCAATATCTGTAAAGTTAATAATTGTACCAGCATCAATATTTTTAGTACCTGTAAGCCAAGTTAAATATCCTTCTCCATTGGTGAATTTTCCTGTATTATCGAGTTCTTTATCTGTAATATAAATGGTGGAATTTGCAGGGATATCAGCAAGTGTAGCGATGGATAAATCTTTATCTCCATCGGCATTGAAGCCAACAAAAACAAGACTACCAGCAGATTGAGCTCTTGCATTTATATTAATTAACGTTAAAAAAAGAACTCCTAAAAGTACTTTTAAAAAGTAAGTGTGTTTCATAGCATTATGTTTATAATTTTATCTTTTCAGTACAAACATAGTTTATAAAACAGATATCAAGTGTTAATTAATTGCTAGTTATAGGTTATTTTTTTAAGTAAGCTGTGAATTAAGACGTAAAAAACCTGAACATTATTGTTCAGGTTTTTAAATTTATTTTTTATGTTGATAAATTATTTTAATGAGCTTCTAAGGTGAAATTAATAGGAATAAAATATTCAACATTTGCTGGTTTACCATTTTGTGTTCCAGGAATAAAGGTTGAAAGCTTAGAAACCATTCTTCTAGCTTCTTCTTCTAATAATTCGCCATTTTTAGGACCTTTCATTTTTATATTCTGAATTTTCCCTTGTGTATCGATAATAAAACGTACCCAAACTCTACCTTCAATATTTTGAATAGCTGCTTGTTCTGGATAGTTAAAGTTTCTTTGAATATGACTAATCATTCTTTCATTAAAACAGTTATTTTTTTCTGTATCGGCTACTTTTGAGCAGGCTTTAAAATTTGGAATACTTTCAACATCACTAAATTTAATAAAGTCTGTAATTATTTTACTATCTTCTGTAATGATTTTTTTTACGGTTTGTTTTTTGTTGTTTACACTTGAATTTAGAACTAATTTAGGATTTGGATGTTTAAAAGTAATTGGAATTCCATATTTAACTTTTACGCTTTTTCCGTTGTGTTTTCCTGGGATAAATTTAGGTAATTTGCTAATAATTCTATTTGCTTCTTTTTCAAGAGAAGCACCGTTTTTAGGTCCTCTAATTTGAAGACTATTTACGCTCCCTTGTTCATCAATGGTAAACTGTACCAAAACTCGTCCTTGAATACCTGCTTTAATCGCATCTTCTGGATACACAAAGTTTTTTATAATATGTTTAGACATTTGTGTTTCAAAACATTTTGCTTGTTTAATTAAAGGCACATTATTACATTTTGAAAATAAAGGAATTTCTTCTACAAGGTTAAAAGGGATTCGTTCAATAGTTTCAGCATGGTCGTCTAATTCTAATTTACCAACTAAGAGGTTATTTTTTTTGATGTTCGCAACTTTTTGGGAAGTCGTAGCTCCTCCGATAGCAGCAACTGCTTCATTTTTTTTGCGTACGATACGTCTTCTAGTAGATACTTTTATAGAAAGTTGTTTTTTTACTCCATCTTTTGTGTCTTTTACAGCACATTTAGTAATACTGTTAGGATCTGCAATCGATTCATCAGGAGACGTACATTTTTCTTGCTGAGCAAAAGTTATAACAGCCATAAACATTGCTGTTATTAGTAAGATAGATTTCATCATAGTCACGCTCTTTTTAGTTATTTACAATTTGGTAATATTGTAAATGTATACATAAAAAAACAGAAATACAAAAATATTTCTGTTTTTTGTTTAATTAAAGTGTTAATTATGATGATTTTAGCGGTTAATAAGAGAAGTAGACTGTTAAAATTATGTTTCTTAAAACTATTTTATATTTTTTATTTTATTTAAAAAGCTATTTTTTTATGCTAATTAGATGTTAAATTTAGTGGAAATGCATAGCTTACAATCACTGGTAATCCTTTTTCTTTTCCTGGGTTAAAGCGAGGTAATTTTTTAATGATTCTATCTAATTCTTTGTGTAATCGTTGGTTATTTTGACGACTTCTTATTTGAGAGTCAGTTATTTTTCCGTAAACATCGATACTAAATTGAATATATACTTTAATACTACTATTTTCAGGAATATAATCTTCGGCATATAAATTTTTAGATATATGATCGTTAATCTTTTGTTTAAAGCATTTTATATCAGTTTCTTTGTCTATTTTTTTACATGATTCAAACATTGGAATTTCTTCAACTAAAGTAAATAGAACTTCTTTAGAATTGGAGCTATTTTTTTTAACGATGTTTCCGTTAGTATTTAAGTGGTCTGCTTTTTTTCTAGCTCTGTTATTAACTCTTTTTCTAGTAATATTTGTTTTTGATATTATACGAGTATTTTTTTTGTCGACATCACATTTTTTTATAGAGATTTCATTTAAATCAACAATTTCTTCTTTTGGAGCTTCACATACTTTTTTTTGACTGTAAGTATTTAGAAAATTCAAAATAAAGAATAAGATAAATAGGGGAGCATTTTTCATTTTTAGGAGTTTTGGCTAGTTTTTTTTAACACTGTAAAGATGAGGAAGTAAACTTGTTTTAGTTTTAAGTAAATGTAGTTTTTGGGTTAATTTATAGTTAATTTAATGTAAATAAAAAAACGTACTATTAAAATAGTACGTTTTTATTTTTTTATTTTTCTTAAAAATTAGTATTAAAATTTTGAGAAAAAATCAGGAATATTATGTGGTAAAAATTATTTTACATCCATTAATTCTACATCAAAAATTAAGGTTGCATTTGCAGGAATTACACCTCCAGCACCAGCTTTTCCGTATGCTAAGTTCGATGGAATTACAAATCGAGCTTTGTCACCAACTTTTAATAATAAAATTCCTTCGTCCCAACCAGCAATTACTTGCCCAACACCAACAGCAAAATCAATTGGTTGCTTGCGTTTGTAAGATGAATCAAAAACAGTTCCATCTAATAATTGTCCTTTATAATGTACTGAAACATTTGCACCTTTGGTAGCTTGTTTTCCGTTTCCATTTTGTAAGATAGTATAACGTAATCCTGATGGAGTTTCGTCATAACCTTTAGCTACAGAATCTAATAATTCAGCTTGTTTTGCTTTTTCTTCTGCTTCACGTTTTTCACGAGAACCTTCAAAAGTTCTAAAAGCTTCTACGGCATTAAATTTTTCAGCATCTTCTCCTACACGAATAATTTCAACATCCATGGTATCATTTTGAGCGATAGCATCTACGATATCTTGTCCTTCAACAACGTTTCCAAAAACAGTATGATTACCATCTAAATGTGGCGTTGCTGTATGCGTAATAAAAAATTGAGAGCCATTTGTTCCAGGTCCTGCGTTTGCCATCGATAATTTCCCTGGTGCATCATGTTTTAAATCTGGATGAAATTCATCTTCAAATTTATATCCAGGATTTCCAGTTCCTGTTCCTTGAGGACAACCACCTTGAATCATAAAATCAGCAATTACACGGTGAAACTTTAAGCCATCATAATATGGTGTTCCTTGTGGTTTTGCAGTATTTTCTAAATTTCCTTCGGCTAAAGCAACGAAGTTACCTACAGTTCCTGGGGTTTTTTGGTATTCTAAGTTTACTAGAATATCTCCTTTTGATGTTTTAAATTTTGCGTAAATTCCGTTATTCATTTTGTTAGATTATCTTAATTAATATTCAAAAAACTTTTTCTCAAAAAATTATCTAAAAAAATATTTAAATAAAATCTAAAGAAAAAGCAAAATTAGTTTTTTACTGATAAAGTTGAAAGGTTTAAGCTTAAACCTATGTTAATATTTGTGGCATTTACCTTTCCGAAAGGCGAATTATATTTTCCTGTTGAAGCAATAATTGAAATATTTTTATGAATATCATAGCTAAATCCAAGTATTGGACGCAGAATAATTCCTTCATCGGTATCGACACCAGCACCACCGCCAGCGCCTGCCATTATTTCGGCAAAGCCACGTGCTTTATTGTTTAAAAATCGGGGTGAATATATTCCTGCACCAACCAGCCCGTGAGCATATCCGCCCGAACGACCATCGTAGGCAAAACTAGCTTCTCCTGCAATGTATAGCCATTTATTAAGGTCATAATTTACTTTTAAACCGATAAGCTGTAAATCAATTTCTTTGGCATTATAAATATCATCGGTTTTGGCAACATCGAAATACGTTTGATTCTGAATTTCAATGCGTAAACCTTGCGTATAAAAATTGGTATATTTTTTCTGATGCTTATTTTGAGATTTTGTTCCTCCGTTTAATCCGTAATATTTCAATCCAAAACCAACAGTATATGCTTCTAAATCGCCAGCAATGGCACGATAATAACCAGCGTGTCCGCTCAATGCGAGATTATTAGCTAATTTCAAATCAATTCCTGCGGATGGATAGACCATCAAACCACCTTCAGGAGCAACACGTCCGCCAGCTGCACCAACGCCTAATTTTGTAAAAAGATTAATGTATTTTGATTGATACGGATGATATCCTGCACCAAAAAATAAGTCCATAAAACCGGCACGTAATCCTTTATATATGGCATCGGTATGCGCGAATAAAAAAGTATTTTCACTTACATATTTTTGATATTCAAAACCTAATACATATAATGTTTCGTTTAAAGTTTCTCCGTTGTCTTTTTTTGAATTTCCAAAAGGTTTGAAAAAATCAAAACGAACTTGTTGTACATTTTTTACAACAGGTTTACTCCAGAAATTATCCGAAGAAATATTTTTTGCTGTAAAATTTTGATGTGCTTTATTATAATCAGTAAAACGTAAAACGCTTGGAATTTCAACAAATAGAGATATCGAATTACTTTTTATTTCTCCTGATAAAAAATTCAAATGACTGTATTGAACACCAAAAGAATAGTTATCTTTTTTATATTGTAAACCAATATTTGGATTGATAAAGCCACCATCATTTACTAAATTTCGGTATCCGCCACCGCCACCAAAATGAAGGTTTGCATCGACATATAAATTTTTATAAAGTTGTTTATTTACGCCTAATTCCGCACCTAACGTAAATAAACCTCCTTGGTCGCCAGTTACGGCAAAATGAAATCCAGCGCCACCATACAACCAATTATTAATCGGTATTTGATAGTGTAAACCAGCCAATCCCATAGTTGGTTTTAAATTTGGAAATTTATCCGTAGGCATTTTTACAGGAATAAAATTCAAACGAACTTTATTGTGTAATGCTGTTCCTTTTAAATTAGATGAATTTTCTTGACTGAAAGTTATAAAAGAGAAAAAAGAAAAAAGAAAAATCAGAAATACATCATTACGAATGTAGTGAAGTAATCCATCTAAAAAGATTGCTTTATTTCTTATAATGATACATTGTTTTTTTGTTTCCATTTTTCTAAAAAATATTAAATATCAATTATTAACTATTCAAATTCACTTGTAAAATGTAGTTTTACGGTTGGATATTTACTTTGTGTCATTTGCATCGTAAATGATGAATCGGCTAAAAACACTAATTTCCCTTGTTTATCTTTGGCTAAATAACGTTGTTTAACACGTTTAAATTCTTTAAATTCTTCACTTTTTTCATCTTCAGGTTCCACCCAACATGCTTTGTGTACTGAAATATTTTCATAGGTACATTTCGCACCATATTCGTGTTCTAATCGATATTGAATTACTTCATATTGTAATGCTCCAACAGTTCCTACAATTTTACGACCATTCATTTCCATGGTAAATAATTGCGCTACACCTTCGTCCATTAATTGGTCTACACCTTTGTATAATTGTTTCGATTTCATCGGATCGGCATTATTTACATAACGGAAATGTTCTGGAGAAAAACTTGGAATTCCTTTGAAATTTAACTGTTCGCCTTCGGTTAAGGTATCACCAATTTTGAAGTTTCCTGTATCATGAACACCAACAATATCACCAGGAAAAGATTCATCAACAATTTGTTTCTTTTCAGCGAAAAAGGCATTTGGGCTTGAAAATTTCATTTTCTTACCATTACGAACATGTAAATAAGGCGAATTTCTTTTAAAAGTTCCTGATACAATTTTGATAAAAGCAAGTCTATCTCTGTGTTTAGGATCCATATTTGCGTGAATCTTAAATACAAAACCTGTTAATTTTTCTTCTTTAGAATCAACTAAACGTTCTTCTGCTTTTTTAGGTTGTGGTTCAGGCGCAATCTGGATAAAAGCATCTAATAATTCTTTTACACCAAAATTATTTAAAGCCGAACCAAAGAAAACGGGTTGTAAATCACCCGCTAAATATTCTTGTTGATTAAATTCAGGATATACTTCTGAAACTAATTCTGCTTCTTCACGCAATGTTTCGGCAGCTGCTTCCCCAATAATTTCATCTAATTTTGGGTTTGATAAATCATCAAATTGAACACCTTCTGAAATTTTTGTTTTATTATCACCAGAAAAAATATTTAATTTCTTTTCCCAGATATTATAAATTCCTTTAAAATCGTAGCCCATTCCAATTGGGAAACTCATCGGAGTTACTCGCAATCCTAATTTTTGCTCCACTTCATCTAATAAATCGAAGGCATCTTTTCCTTCTCTATCCAATTTATTGATAAAAACTAACATCGGAATTTTACGCATTCGACAAACTTCTACTAATTTTTCAGTTTGAGGCTCGACACCTTTTGCAACATCAATAACCACAATTACACTATCCACGGCGGTTAATGTTCGAAAAGTATCTTCTGCAAAATCTTTATGCCCAGGGGTATCTAAAATATTTATTTTTTTGTCTTTATAAATAAAAGCCAATACAGAGGTCGCTACCGAAATACCTCTTTGACGTTCAATTTCCATAAAATCGGAAGTAGCTCCCTTTTTTATTTTGTTGTTTTTTACCGCACCAGCTTCCTGAATTGCTCCTCCAAATAATAATAACTTTTCGGTTAAAGTAGTTTTACCAGCATCTGGATGCGATATAATTCCGAATGTACGTCGTTTTTGTATTTCTTTTAAAAAGCTCATGTATCAAATTTAAGGGTGCAAAGATACGGTTTAATGCGTAATTTTTCAAAGCTTTACTGCTTTACTGTTTGCAAGCTTTTACAGTTTCATTGTCGAATTGATTCCAATTTTGTATGTTTGCTTTGCATAAATTTTATACATGAAAGAACAGGTAATTTTAGTCGATATACAAGATAATCCTATCGGATTTATGGAAAAAATAGAAGCACATGAAAAAGCCCTGTTACATAGAGCATTTTCCGTTTTTGTTTTTAATGATAAAAAAGAATTAATGTTGCAACAACGTGCCAAAACGAAATATCATTCACCGTTATTATGGACCAATACCTGTTGCTCGCATCAACGTGTTGGAGAAACAAATATAGGTGCTGGAAAACGTAGGCTTCAAGAAGAAATGGGCTTTGTTTGTGAATTAAAAGATATATTTTCTTTTATCTACAAAGCACCTTTTGATAACGGATTAACAGAACATGAATTAGATCACGTAATGGTCGGGACTTTTAATGACCAACCAACAATCAATAAAGAAGAGGTTGAAAGCCATAAATGGATGACTTTAGAAGCCGTTAAAAAAGATATGCAAGAAAATCCTGAAATATACACCGCTTGGTTTAAAATTATATTTGATGAATCTTACGAGGTTTTAAATAATTCTCTTATAAATATCTAAAAAAAATATAAAAATGCCTAAAGTAACTGTACATAGAAAAGCCCATTTTAATGCGGCGCATCGATTATTTAATGAAAAATGGTCTGCAGAGAAAAATTTTGAAATCTTCGGAAAATGTAGCAATCCAAATTATCACGGGCATAATTATGATTTAATTGTTTCTTTAACAGGAGAAATAGATCCTGAAACTGGTTTTGTGTACGATTTAGGAAAATTAAAAAACGTAATTAAATCAGAAATAGAAAATTCTTTCGATCATAAAAATTTAAATATTGATGTTCCAGATTTTCAAAATTTAAACCCAACAGCTGAAAATATATCTGTCGTTATTTTTAATAAATTACGAGTTTGTATTCCAGAAAAATTAGCGTTATCAATTACGCTCTACGAAACACGCAGAAATTATGTAACTTATAGTGGTGCTTAATTTATGATACATCAATTATTACGGTTTGAACCTATTTTAAAATCTAAAATTTGGGGCGGACAAAAACTAAAAACAGTACTCCATAAAAAAGCAACCAAAAAAGATGTTGGTGAGAGTTGGGAAATTTCAGACGTACAAGAAGATATTTCAATCGTTAATAATGGCGATTTAAAAGGACGCGCTTTAAAAGGACTTATTCAAGAATTTAAAGAACAAATTGTTGGCGAAAAAGTGTATTTAATTTTTCAAGATAAATTTCCATTGTTAATTAAATTTATTGATGCCAAAAAAACCTTGAGTTTACAAGTACATCCCAACGATATTCTGGCACAAAGAAGACACAATTCTCTAGGGAAAACCGAAATGTGGTATATTGTTGATGCCGATAAAAAAGCAAAAATAATTATTGGTTTTTCAGAAGAAACTGATAAAAAATCGTTTTTAAAAACTGTTAAATCTAACGATGAATTAGCATTGCTTAATGTAGATTATGTAAAAAAAGGCGATACTTTTTTAGTGCCATCAGGACGTGTACACGCTATTGGAAAAGGTGTTTTATTAGCCGAAATACAAGAAACTTCCGATGTTACCTATCGAATTTCTGATTGGGGAAGAAAAGATTCCAACGGAAAATTAAGAGATTTACACCTGAATTTGGCATTAGATGCGATTGATTATTCTGCAAAATCAAACTATAAAGCCGAATATTTAAAACGTAAAAATAATCCATCAACGATTGTCGATTGTAAATATTTTACCACAAATTATTTGCATTTAACACAAGATTTTATCATCAATAATCATGATAAAGATAGTTTCGTAATTTATATGTGCGTTGAAGGAACAGTGGTTTTTGTATATCGAAATCAACATGAAAAATTACGCTTAGGAGAAACTATTTTAGTGCCAGCCTGTATTAAAAATGTAACCGTTATCACCGAAAATGCCAAACTTTTAGAAGTTTTTATCAAATAAAAAATACTTTAAAAATAAGTGTAAAAGAAGCTCAAAATAAGTGAGTTTCCCATTTTGAGCTTTTTGTTTTTTAAACTTTAAACATCAAAATTAAGACGCTTTTTGTAAATGATATCCAAAGATTGCTTTACAGATAATTTCTTGTTTTTTTTCTTTTTTTGAAACCGTTATCTGTAAAATAATTTCGGTGTCACTCAATTTTTTAATATTATTTTTAATGATAAGATTATCATTTAAATAGGCATTTTTGATAATATCAAATTCAATGCTTTTAAAACTTAAATTGGATAAATTTTTGTGAAGTATAAGAGAGGAACTTACGCTAGTTTCGATTTTATCATATAAAATACCCGTTTTTAGGATTTTATTTTTATGAACCTGTTTTTTACTAACCGTAAATTGTGAAGAATTATTTTTAGAAATGATATACGTATTCATGATATTATGGATTTATCGGTGGAAATTTAGATTTTTTATAAAACGGATTTTGGACGAAATACATTGTTTTTTTTAAGCGCATATTCATTTTTTTTGAGATTTTTACAGTGTTCATAAGTTGTTTAATTTTAAAAAGTAAATAAAAAAAAGGTGCTTTTTATAAAAAAGCACCTTTTGTAGTTTGTATTAAATATCGGTTTTAAAACCGTTCTTTAAAGCTATTGTTAGTGGTACTTTTTATATAGATATATTTTTTACGCATACGCATAGTGCACTCAATCGTGACGATAGTGTTTGAAATAATGCGATATATATATAAAAGTATGTTCATAATGTAGCCAAATTTAGTCATTTTTTTTAGAAATCAAGAATAATCAAGAAAAACTAAGGACATAATATTGTTAAAGTTTTACAAACCCTAATTCGGTAAAATTAAAAAACGTGTTTAAATATGTATCTTTGGATACAATAAATGATATAAATTAAGTATACTATATGAAAATAATTGCAATGATTCCTGCACGTTATAGTGCGTCTCGTTTTCCTGGAAAATTAATGAAAAATTTAGGCGGAAAACCTGTAATTGTAAGAACATATCAAGCTGCCGTGAATGCCCATTTATTTGATGAAGTTTATGTTGTAACGGATTCGGAACTAATCTTCAAAACCATAGAAGAAACAGGAGGGAAGGCAATAATGAGCATCAAAGAACACGAATGTGGTTCGGATAGAATTGCCGAAGCTGTCGAGAATTTAGACGTTGATATTGTCGTAAACGTGCAAGGAGATGAACCTTTTATTGATACGGTTTCGTTATCAAAATTGATAAAAGCCTTTGAAGAAGATACCAAAAAAGAAATAGATTTAGCATCGCTAAAAGTAGCAATGACAACCTTAGAAGATATTGAAAATCTGAATAATGTAAAAGTAATTACCGATATCCATAATTTTGCTATTTATTTTTCGAGAAGCGTTATTCCGTTTCATAGAGATCAAGAATTAAAGGTTACATATTACAAGCACAAAGGCGTATACGCCTTTAGAAAACAAGCCTTACTCGATTTCTATAAAACACCAATGACACCAATTGAAGCTGCCGAAAAAATAGAATGTATCCGTTATTTAGAAGTTGGGAAAAAAATAAAAATGATTGAAACTTCTGTGGAAAGTATCGGGATTGATACGCCCGAAGATTTAGAAAAAGCTAAAAAAATCCTCGAAAATGACTAAAATTAAAGTAATCGCTTTTGATGCCGATGATACACTTTGGGTAAATGAAACCTTTTTTAGAAACGCCGAAAAAGAATTTGCAAAACTCCTATCGGGATACGAAACTGAAAATAAAATTCATCAAGAACTCTATAAAAAACATATCGATAATCTTGCAATTTATGGATACGGAATTAAAGGATTCGTACTCTCGATGATCGAAACTGCCGTGGAATTATCAAACTATAAAATCAATCAAAAAATAATTGAAAGAATTTTAGAAATTGGTAAAGAAATGCTCGAAGAACCAATCGATTTGTTAGACGGAGTCGTAGAAATACTTCAAGAATTACAAGGAAAATATAAAATAATCGTAGCCACAAAAGGCGATTTATTAGACCAAGAACGAAAATTAGAAAAATCAGGAATCTTACAATATTTTCATCATACCGAAGTGATGAGCGATAAAAAAATAGCCGATTATCTAAAATTGATAAAACGTTTAGAAATTCATCCATCAGAATTATTGATGATTGGAAATTCCTTGAAATCAGATGTTTTACCATTGCTGGAGATTGGCGCTTCCGCAATTCACGTGCCGTTTCATACTACCTGGATTCACGAACAAGTTAGTAATCAACAAAAAAATGATAGCTATAAAACAGTTTCCAAAATTACCGATATTTTGCCACTGTTATAAAAGAGTTATCCATAAAATTTAATAAATAACGACAATAACAATAATAATAAGATTAAATCAAGTAATTTTGCAAAAAAAATAATAATTATTATGGCAAGCATTAAAAATTTAAAAAAAGATATTGACTATACTTTAGGAGATATTATTGATATCTGTAGATTATCTACTCAATTAAATCCTGAGGTAGATGCAGAAAAGTCAGAAGCAATTGTAGAAGAAGTTTTTGAAACGTATGACGAATTAATTTCAAAAATAAATGCTAAAAAAGTTGAAAATAAAAAAGCACACTTTAAAGCAATAAGTACAGAATTAGAACAAAAAGCAAACGCTTTAATAGAAAAAGTAAATAGCTTATAGTTAACTGTATGTTAAATAATTAAAAACCGATACTTGTAATAAGTATCGGTTTTTTTTGTAAAAATTTAACATTTTATACCTGAAAAAATGTTGTAAATTACCTGGAATTAATACTATAATTAAACCCCCGTTAATAACATGGCAAGAGCAATGTATGAGTATAGAAAGACTGTATTAGAGAAAGTAAGTTTTAATACAGGCTTATTTTGTAGAGAATTAGAAAAGGCATTAAATAGTTTGTTACCTTACGAAATTAATGAATTAACAATTTGGTTAAAAGAATATACCGCAAATAAACCGAATTTATATGTTAGTTTAGCGTTAGTTAAAAAACAACTATAAAACAATTATAGATTACTTACAGAATACGTAACCTATAAGTATATAAGATTATAAAAAAAAAGAAGCTGTTTTAGCTTCTTTTTTTATGATTTTTATTTTTAAGTTTTCTCATTAATTTTCGATTGAAATTATGTTCAGAAACTTGTAAACGCAAAATCTTTTTAAATGATATTACTTTTGAAATTTGATGATAAAACAATGTCCTCATCTCGTATTCTTGTTTATTGATACGTTGTATTTTTTCTAAAATTTCTTTGGATTCTTTTTCTGAAATTTCATCAATTTGCCCTGTATTTAATAGTTTTTTCTTGAAAATAAAACGTTTTTCTTTACGAAGCAATCTCATTTTTTGGTCATATTGATGATAAATTGGCCAAAATTTTTTGGTTTCGGCGTCTGTTAAATTTAATTTTTCGGTTAAATAGGCGATTTTATACGTACGAATTTTTTCATAATTCCCCTTTTTTGATTGTGCTTTTCCTGAAAAAAATCCGAAGAATATCAGAAAAACTAAAAGAATGTTTTTTTTCATTTTTTATTAATTTTCATTTAAAAAAGTAGCGTCATTACTCATATTTAAGTAATCTTCTAAATTTTCATCATTTATAGAAGATAAAATATCACGTTCATCAATTGTTGAGCTTTCTAACATTATAGCTAATTCATTATTATTGGTCGTACCGTATCCGTTTTCATACCAAAAACTAATATCTGCGGGAGTGATATCGTCTAAAGAATAATGGGCTTTTGTAGTATTTAGATAGTAAAATCCAATAAATACTACTACTGATGCTGCTGCAATTAGTGTAATAAATGAGGGTGTTTTTTTATATAAATTTTGAGATAAATAAATAATCTTATTATCTTTATTTTTTTCTACCTTATTATTTTCTTCTATTTCATCTTTATTATTTTTAACTTTTTTAATTTCTGTAACTTTTTTCTGATTTATTTTATTTAAAATAGTCGCATCAATTGTCTGAAAATAATTTTCAGGAATAGAAAAACCTGCTTTATTACTTATCTTTTGATTTTTAAAATCCAAGGTATGTTTTAATTCTTTATCCATCTCAATGCTAAGACTTTAATATCTGTAAAAGGTTTAATGGTTGTTTTTAATAAATTGCTCAATTTTTTTTACCGCAATATGATAGGACGCTTTTAAAGCACCTACAGAAGTTCCTAAAATTTCTGAAATTTCATGATATTTTAAGGTGTCAAAATATTTCATATTAAAAACTAATTGTTGTTTTTCGGGCAGAGTTGCAATTGCTTTTTGTAGGATTTGCTCAATTTCATTGCCTGTAAATCAAGTATCGCTATCTAAAGAAGAAACTAATTGTTGTTGATATTCGGCAATAGCTACATTTTTTTGTGAAGCTCTTTTATTGATAAAAGTAATAGCTTCATTGGTAGCTATTCTGTACATCCAAGAATAGAGTTTACTTTGTTTTTTAAAGCCGTCAATATTTTTAAAAATCTTGATAAAAGTATTTTGTAAAACATCATCGGTATCGGTGTGCGAAATTACAATTTTTCGAATATGCCAATACAATCGCTCTTTATAGAGTGATATTAATTGTTTAAAAGCCAGTTCTTTAGTTTTGGGGTTTTGTAACTCGGCTATAAGTTTTTGCTCGTTAATTGGCATTAATTGACCACTAAATTTATCATGTTTAAATGTAGTGCTTAGACTTTAAAAAAAGTAAAAGGTTTAAAATAGCGAGTATAATTTATTAATTAAACTGTCAGTTTGAGTGCTTTTTTCCTTCAAAAAAATAGTATCGAGAACTTTTTAAGCTTCAAAATCAATTAAAATCAATCAAAATTTATCAACAAAAAATAATTCAAATTCTCGATACCATTTTAATTTATTAAATTCGTTTTCTAGAGCATCCAAATAAACGTTTCTCTTTAATGGTTTTCGAAACTCCTTCAGGAAGCATTTTTTCCCAACCTTCTTCGTTATTTTTAATCATTTTTAAGACTCTTCGAGAAAAGATATGTAAACTATTTTGATCAATATTTTTAATATCGACAAGCCTTCCGTTATTTTTGAAAAACTTATATAATTCTTTCATTCTCGGATGAACTTTTAGGTTTTCACTATTGATAAAATCGCCTGTTTCTTCATCTTTATACGGATACATATATACTTTTAAATCTCTATAAAAAAGTTTACCAGAAGCCTCTAAAATTCCACCACTAAGGTTTCGATAATATTTTTCATCAAAAATTTGAACAAGATTTTGAACGCCCATTGCTAATCCCATTCGTTCTTTGGTAAATTCACCAAAATAATCAACCAATCTAAAGTATTCTTGATAATTGGTAATCATTACATTTTGTCCTAAGGCGCAGAGTAATTCGGCTCTATCTAAAAAGTCTCGTTCATTAATTTCACCTTCTGAGCGAAGATTACTAAGGGTAATTTCGAAGATAATTTGTGTTTTATCAGGATTTACTTTCTTTTCGGCTAAAAATAATTTTTTAGCACGTTCAAACATATCCATATTTACTTTGGTTACAGGACGATAACTTCCACGTAAGGCTAAAATATTCTTTTTATATAAAACTTGAGCGGGCAATAAGTTATTTCCATCAGGACCGAACATTACGGCATTTGTCATTCCGTTTTTAACTAATTGTAAACTCATTAAACGATTATCAACATAGGTAAAACGAGGTCCCGAGAAATTAATCATATCAATTTCTAAGCGATCGCTATCAATATTATCGTAAAAAGATTTTAATAATTCCTTTGGATTATCATTTAAATAATACGCACCATAAATTAAATTAACGCCTAAAACGCCTAAGGTTTCTTGTTGCTGACGTGCATCTGTTTCTTTAAAACGTAGGTGTAAAATTATTTCATTATAATCTTCCAGAGGATCTAATTGAAAACGAATACCAACCCATCCGTGTCCTTTAAATTTTTTAGAAAAATTGATTGTTGCAACGGTATTTGCATAGCTAAAAAACAATTTATCAGGATGTTTTTGACGGTCAAGACGGTCTTCAATTAAATCCATTTCATGTTTTAGCATTTTTTTCAATCGTTTTTCGGTTACATAACGATTGTCATTTTCAATACCATAAATAGCATCTGAAAAATCTTTATCATAGGCACTCATTGCTTTAGCGATAGTCCCTGAAGCTCCACCAGCTCTAAAAAAATTACGAACAGTTTCTTGTCCCGCACCAATTTCTGCGAACGTTCCATAAATATGGGCATTTAAGTTGATTTTTAACGCTTTACTATTGGTTGTCGGTACGGTACTTATTTTCTTATCTCCTTTTAGTGTGATGGCCATTTTTCTAATTTTATGTGATTGCAACAAATGTACTTAAAATAGCAGTTATCAGGTAATTTTTGTCTTATTTTTGTGTTAACAATGAAGAAAAATATACAATTAAAAGTAACCTTTTTAGGTACAGGAACTTCTACGGGTGTTCCGATGATTAACAGCACACATCCTGTGGCATTGTCTAACGATTTTCGAGATAAACGTTTACGTTCTTCCATCGTTATTTCTTGGGATAACATTAATTATGTAATAGATTGCGGTCCTGATTTTCGCCAACAAATGATGCGTGAAAAAGTAACTTCAATAAACGGTATTTTATTCACACACGAACACGCCGATCATATTGCAGGATTAGATGAAATACGTCCGTATTGTTTCCAAATGGGCGAAGTTCCTATCTATACGAGTAAGCGAGTTTTAGGCGTTTTGAAGAAAAGATACGACTATATTTTTACTACCGAAAATAGATATCCAAGTGCGCCAGCGGTTTTCAGTACTGTTATTTCGCATCATAATAGTTTTTATTTAGATGCCGTAAAAGTAACGCCAATAGAATTAATGCACGGGCGATTGCCTATTTTGGGTTATCGATTTAATAATATAGCGTATCTTACGGATATTAAAACGATTTCAGAAGAAGAGAAAAAAAAGTTAACAAATTTAGAGGTGTTAATTGTTACATCCTTGCGAAAAGAAGTGCATGCAACACATTTTAATTTGGAAGAATCGCTGGCTTTTATTGACGAAATAAAACCTAAAAAAGCGTATTTAACACATATTAGCGAATTGTTAGGTTTGCATGAAGAGGTTGAAAAAGAATTACCAGAAAATGTTTTTTTAGCCTATGATGGTTTAAAAATTTAATATTTATTTAGAGTCTTTTTAAAAATTAAATTAAAACTAAATTCTCGTCATGCTGAATTTATTTCAGCATCGCATCAACAGGAGAATTACGGCAAATCAGGATGTGAAACTGAAATAAATTCAGTTTGACGGATTCGATTCTTTATTTTTCTGTTATATATTTTTTTCAGATGAAATTTAAACAGGATCTAATATTTATTTTTCTAATATTCATATTGATTTAAAGTATCATAATTAATTTTATCTTTTAAAATAGCGTCTTATTTTTACATCAAAATTAGATCAGAAACTACTTAAAAAACTTTTTTGAATGAAAATAATTATATCGCCAGCAAAGTCCTTAGATTTTGAAACAAAAGCTTCTACAAAATTATATTCGCAACCACGTTTTTTAGAACAATCAACAAAATTAAATCAGCAATTAAAAACACTTTCTTCACAGAAATTAAGCGATTTAATGAAAATTTCGGATGCTTTAGCAATCTTAAATTATCAAAGAAACCAAGATTGGCAACCGCCTTTCAATTTAGAAAATGCAAAACAGGCAATTTATTCTTTTACAGGAGCCGTTTTTAAAGGGATTGATGTAAATTCTTTATCCGAAGAAAAAATACCAACCTTACAAAACAATCTTCGAATTTTATCAGGATTGTACGGTTTGTTAAAACCGTTGGATTTAATACAGCCATATCGTTTGGAAATGGGAACGAAATTGAAAGTCGGCGAAACCGAAAACTTATATAAATTTTGGAATGATAGCTTAGTCAATTCGTTAAATGATGAATTAGAAGAGGGAGAGTTATTAGTCAATTTAGCGAGTTTAGAATATTTTAAAGCCTTACCAAAAAAACTATTAAAAGTTCCGATGATAACGCCTGTTTTTAAAGATTTTAAAAATGGTGAATATAAAACTATCATGACTTTTGCTAAAAAAGCACGCGGTTTAATGGTGCGTTATATCATCGAAAATGATGTGAAAACAATCAATGAATTAAAAGCTTTTAATGTTGATAACTATGCTTTTTCAGAAGAAATGTCCACAGAAACGGAGTTGTATTTTACAAGATAAATATCTTGTTTCTTATATCAGAAATTTAAAAAACCTTAAAAATTAATTTATTTTAATAATGTATAATCTCGTTAAAATACTCAAAATAATCGCTTTATTAACGGTTTTTATACTCGGTCTCATTTTTGTCTGTAATTTTTTAGTAGAAAATAATGCGAAAAATAATACTTATACAAGTACAAAAGAAATTCCAAAGCGTAAGGTTGGGCTTGTTTTAGGGACGGGAAAATATTTAACAAATGGACGTGTAAATCTATATTATACCTTTCGGATTAGGGCAGTAGTATCATTATATAAAGCACAAAAAATAACGTTTATCGTGATAAGTGGCGATAACAGTTCCAAAACATATGACGAACCAACTACTTTTAAAAATGATTTGATAAAAGCGGGGATTCCTGAGGATAAAATCTTTTTAGATTACGCAGGTTTTCGAACTTTAGATTCTGTAGTAAGAGTAAAAGAGGTCTTTGGGCAAACCGATATTACTATTATTTCTCAAAAATTTCATAATGAAAGAGCTCTTTATTTAGCTAATCATTTTGGAGTAAAAGCAATCGGATTTAATGCTAAAGATGTTTCTGGAAAATATGGGCTAAAAGTTCGATTAAGAGAATATTTAGCCCGAGTAAAAGTTTTTGTTGATATTTTATGTAATGTGCAACCGAAATTTTTAGGAAAAAAAATAACGATTAAATAAATTAAATCATTATTAAGTAATTAGATGATAATGATTTAATTTATTTCAATTATTATTTTAACAATCCGCTAAACCGACAGTAATTGCTAAACCTCCTTCGGATGTTTCTTTATAGTTTCGATGCATATCTTTTGCGGTTTGCCACATGGTATCGATTACTTTATCCAACGGAACTAACGATTCTTTTGGATTCGTTTCTAAAGCTAATTCAGCGGCATTAATTGCCTTAATTGCGCCCATTGCATTACGTTCAATACACGGGATTTGCACCAAACCGCCAATAGGATCGCAGGTTAATCCTAAGTGATGTTCCATGGCGATTTCCGCTGCCACTAAACATTGTGCAGGAGTTCCGCCTAAAAGTTCGGTAAGTGCCGCCGCCGCCATTGCTGATGAAACGCCTATTTCTGCCTGACAACCGCCCATTGCTGCTGAAATAGTCGCATTTTTCTTGAAAATACTTCCGATTTCTCCCGCAACTAATAAGAATTTTTTTATGTGTTCAAAATCGGCATCATGATTTTCAATCACTAAATAATACATTAAAACCGCAGGAATTACTCCCGCACTTCCATTAGTTGGAGCGGTTACAACTCTTCCTAATGCCGCATTTACTTCGTTTACCGATAATGCCAAACAGCTTACCCATTTCAAGATTTCACGAAATTTGACTTCCGTGCTTCTAATAGCAGTAATCCATTCTTGTTCGTTGGTGTAAGTAGCGTCTTTTATTAATTTTTGATGCGTACCAAAAGCTCTACGTTTTACGTTTAATCCGCCAGGTAAAATACCGCCCGTATGACAACCGATATACATACATTCAAGCATGGTATCCCACACACGTTTTAACTCGAAATCAATCTCTGAAGCAGTTTTTAAAACCAGTTCATTTTGATATACAATCTCAGAAATAGTTTTGTCTTCTTTTTCGCAATAATACTCCAATTCGGTAGCTCTATTTATTGGATACGGAAAATTTTTCTTGTTTATTTCTGTTTCTAAAGGAATTTCTAATTCTTCCTGAATCACAAAACCACCTCCGATAGAATAATAGGTTTCTGTAGAAATTTCTTTTCCTTTACAAAAACCTCTAAAAATAAATCCGTTGGAATGAAAGGGTAAAAAATCTTTATTAAAAACAACATTTTCAACAGAAAAATTAATATTTTTTTCTGCATTAAAGTGTAATTTATTGGTTTCTTTTATTTTATTGATGATAGTTTCAATATCCTCTACAGGAATGTATTCTGGATCGGTACCGCTTAACCCTAATAAAACGGCCAAATCGGTAGCGTGTCCTATTCCTGTAAGCGATAAAGAACCGTATAAATCTATTTTGATGCCATCAATAACATCAAAAATATCAGTTTCTTTTAATTTTTCAATCCATTGTTGCGCGCCTCTCCAAGGACCTAAAGTGTGTGAGCTAGAAGGACCTACGCCAATTTTAAGCATATCAAAAACACTAATAAACTGCGACATAAATTTAATTTATTTGTTGGTGGCTAAAATAGAAAAAGTCTTGTATTAAAATTAATACAAGACTTTTATTTATGATTTTTTATAAAAGTTAATCACTTTTTATAAAAAATGTAAGATTTGTAGTGAGGTTTATAATCCGTACACGTCTTCTTTGTTGAATTTCTTTGCTAATAAATAGTAAACTACGGCACGATATTTACTTCGTTCTGAACGTCCTATTTCTTCCATCACTTCATCAATTGCTTTGTCTAATGCTGGTGAATCAGCTAAACCTAATTTCTTGATTAAAAAATTATTTTTAACTGTTAATAATTCTTTAGGATCGCTACCAGATACTGTTTCTGCATCTTTTTTGTAAATCGAAGGTCCTAAGCCTTTGGTTACAGCGGTTAATAACTCAAGATTTACGGGAAGATTTCTATCATCCATAAATTTCTTGTACAATTCTACTTTTTCGTCAAATTTACTCATGATTTTTTTTTTAGTTATAATTAATGTTGTTTAAAAACATCCTTCCAAATATAACGAATATTTTGTTTTCTTTTAAAGAAATTACTTGATTTCTTATTGATTTGTTATCGATTCTTGTTTATAAAAATTTAAAAAATAAACTAAATAATTGTTGATTATTGATTCTAATATAGTATATTTAACTATAATCAAATAAAGATTTTATGTCGATATCAAAATTTGAATCTATGTTAAAAACCAACGATGTCTATTTTTTTGATGCCGTTGAGTTTGAAACTATTATTGAACATTATTTAACCATCTCGAAGTATTCTTTGGCTAAAAAAGCGGTTGTATTAGGTTTGGAACAGCATCCATCTTCTATTCAATTAAAATTAATGAAAGTTGAAATTTTAGTGCTTGAAGATGAGTTAGTACAGGCATCTAAAATGCTAAAAGATATTGAAGCATTAGTTCCTTATAATGATGAGGTTTTTATTCAAAAAGCATTGATTTTATCCAAAGAAGAAAAGCATGAACAAGCTATTGTGGTATTGCATGATTCGTTAAAATTCGTGGAAGATCCTGCTGATATTTGGTCGATGTTAGGAATGGAATTTTTATATTTAGATGATTATGAAAATGCCCGTTTAAATTTTGAAAAATGTTTAGAAGTTGATTACGAAGATTTTTCATCATTATATAATATCGTGTATTGTTTCGACATGGAGGAAAGCCACATTGAAGCCATACAATTTCTGAATAACTATATCAATAAAAACCCGTATTGTGAAGTGGCTTGGCATCAATTAGGAAGACAATATTCTGAAATTGGAATGCATAAAGAAGCCTTAAGATCTTTTGATTATTCGGTATTAATCGATCAAGAATTTATTGGTGGATATTTAGAAAAAGCACAAACTTTAGAAGATTTAAACAGGTACGAAGAAGCCGTTAAAAATTATAAGATAGCCTTAGAATTAGATGATCCTACGGCGTTTATATACATGAAAATAGGAGGTTGTTATCAACAATTAAACAATCCTATGACGGCGATTAATTTTTATAAGAAAGCGGTAAAAGAAGATGCTTCATTTGATAAAGCGTGGATATTGTTAACAAACGTTTATTTTGATGCAGAAGATTTTCAAAAAGCATTGTATTACGTAAAAAAAGCCATCGAAATTGACGCAGAAAATGTTTCTTATTGGAAGAAATGTGCAAGCATAAATTTGAAATTAAATTTTTATGAAGAAGCAGTAACGGCATTTTATACTTGTATCGAATTGGGGGATGATGAAATGGTGCTTTATACCGATTTAGCAGATGTTTTATTATTTTTAGGTGAGTTTGATCAGGCATTAAAAATACTTATTAAAGCCAAAAAAACATATACTAATTTTGCTGAAATCGAGTATCGTTTGTGTGGTTTATTTATGATTTTAGATAAGCAAGCCTATGGTTTAACACATTTAAAAAATGCGTTAGCTATTGATTATGAAGCGCGTCAGCTTATAAGTTTTTTATATCCAACGGTTTACCAAAGTGAAAAAGTACAAGAAATTATAGCATGTTATAAAAAAGCCTTGAAATAAATTTCAAGGCTTTTGGCTATTTTAGGATACTTCTTTTCACTGTTTTTTATAAAATGATTTCTATATTTGGAAACTTTAATTTAGGCATTTTTTTATGCTGATTTTTACTTCAAATATGGAAACATCGTACGGTTTTATAGAGTTTTTAGGTCCTTATATGCTTGGTATTTTAATTGCCACAGGTTTAGGACTTATCATCGGATTGGAAAGAGAATTTGATAGAATTCAAGAAAAAGGTTTTGCAGGAATTCGAACCTTTCCGATTGTTAGTATTATTGGTTTTTCGTTAGGAAGTTTAGCCTCTGAATTTTCGCCGTGGTTGGTGATTATTAGCTTGGGATGTTTTATTTTATTCTTAGCTTTGTATCATTTTTCACCAGAAAAAGAAGAATATGGGCAAGGACTTACCACTAATTTAGCATTAATGGCAACCTGTATTTTAGGTGTAATGGTTTCGGTAACCTTGTATCGAGAAGCCGTTTCTACTGCGGTGATTATCGTTACATTATTGTCTTTAAAAACTAAGTTTAGAGCTGTTATTAGCAATATTACTTCCGAAGAACTTTTTGCTTTTATTAAGTTTTCAATAATGGCATTATTGATACTTCCTTTTTTACCGAATAAAAATTTTGGACCAAATAATTTAATCAATCTTTTTGAAATAGGAGCGATTGTTGTTATTGTATCGTTTATAAATTTTATTGGTTATTTTCTGGTAAAATTTGTAGGATCTAAAAAAGGAATTATTATAACGGCAATTCTCGGCGGACTTATCTCGAGTACTGCTGTTGCTTGGAATTATGCATCAAGAAGTAAAGAAACACCTGAATTATCAAAAAAATATAGTGCTGGTATTATCATTGCTTCAGCGATTATGTTTCCAAGGTTAGCCTTTGTTTCGTATCTTTTTAATCATCAGATTTTTAAACATATTGTCATTCCTTTTACGCTTTTAACGTTGGTGTGTGTGGTGGCAACTTTTATTTTAATTCGAAAAGATAATCATCATCCGAATACGAATATTAAATTGGGGAATCCTTTAAATTTTTTAAATGCCCTTGGGTTTGGTGTTATTTATTTGCTGATTCTTTTTGCTGTTTTTTACAGTAATCAATTCTTCGGGGAAGCAGGATTGTATTATTCGGCATTTATTGCAGGATTAGCTGATACCGATGCAATTACAATTAGTATGGCAAAATTTTCATTAAATAATGATAAATTATCATTGGCATCTTCAGTAATAATTGTGGCAACATTGAGTAATATGTTGGTGAAATTAGGAATTACGTATTTCAAAGGAGCAACATCCGCAGGAAAATACGTTGGTTATGCCTTTGGAAGTGTTATTTTAATAGGGATTTTCAATATTATAATCAATAATTTGTAAAGCTGTGCTTTGTTCAGAAGGCACAGCTTTTAATAGGTAAATTGCTTATTTTTTAGATGTTTGTCTTTGTAACTTGAATGGTATTTTTTTGATACATTTTATGTTCAATTACTTGCGAAGGCATTTCGATATTATTTTGGTCTAAAATTTCTTTTATTTCTGTTAATATTTTTCCTCGGATGGTATTTCCAAGATAATGTTCTGCAAGTTCTTTATTTTTTAATAAATCAATCCAAAAATGCACTTGAATATTGGTTGTATATTCGGCTAATTCTTGCACGGTAACTTTAAATTCGGGTGTTTTTAAAACATCTTTTTGATTTGTTAAATAGTTTAAAATAAGTTTTCTAGTGGTTTCGATATCGCATTCAGGAGCAATACCGATGCTGAAATTAACTCTTAAAAGTCCATCTTTTGTATAATTAACTAGCGCATTTTTTAGCAGATAAGAATTAGGAACATAAATATCTTTTCCATCAGAATTACGTAAGTGTGTCATTCGCAAATTGAGTTGTTTAACAGTTCCTTTATTTCCTTGAACTTCAATAATATCTCCAATATCAAAAGGCGGTTTTACGGCTAAAATGATTCCTGAAATAAAATTTTCGCCAATATCTTTAAAGGCAAAACCAAAAATAATAGCCCCTACACCAGCTCCTGCGAAAATGGTGCTTGCAATATTGGCAAATCCCATTACGCTAAAGGCGGATAGGATTCCAAATAAATAAATAGCCCATTTTATTCCTTGAGAAAAAAAGTTAGCTAATAGTTTGTCTTTCCATTTTTCTTCGGTTGTTTTTTCGATGATTTTAGTGGTTATTCTAGCGATAAAAACAGCAATTATTAAAATGATAATTGCGGTTATAACGTTAGGAAGTAGGGTTGCTATTTCGGTAAAATAGTCTGAGAAAATTTTCTTTAAATCTGGTTTCATTTATTTTTAGTTAAGTTTTTTTGATGTTTTTATGACGAAATACGTTTCCAAATTTTCAGTAATATAAAAACACAAAGTAAGGTTATTATTGTTAATACAGATGCTAGAATTGTTTTGCCATAAATCCAATTTCCTGTGGCAAATAAGAAACTATAAACACCGATTGTTCCTGTAATAAAACCGACAATTTTTACGCCAATGTTTTTGAATTTATCTTCGCCTTCAAAGATTAAATCTTCAAATTTTTTGATGGTTTTTGCATCGGTTGGTTTTGTTAAAAGTGTGGTTAAAATCCATCCAAAAGTGGTGATTACAACGCCAATAATTAATTCCCAATATCCTGCGATTTCAAAAAATGGATTTTCTAATTTTCTATTGATAAAAAAGAAACCTGCAATTACGAATGAAATTACCATTGCTGCAATTTCGCTATACGGATTAATTCTGCTCCAAAACCATCTTAAAATAAATAACAAACCAGTTCCCGCGCCGATTTGCAATAATAAATCGAACACATCTTTTGCCGATTGCAAATAAAATGAAAATAAAGCGGCACAGATCATTAAAACGACGGTGGAAATTCGACCAACGACTACTTTTTGTTTTTCGGATGCGTTTTTATTGATAAAACGGCTGTAAAAATCATTGACAACATAGGAACTTCCCCAATTTAATTGGGTAGAAATCGTACTCATAAAAGCGGCAATTAAAGACGTTAAAACAATTCCTAATAAACCTGCGGGTAAATAGGTCATCATAGCGGCATAACCTACATCGTGTCCTTGCATTTCTTCGGATAAATTAGGAAATGCCTGATTCATACTTTCTAAACTTGGGAAAATTATTAATGAAGCTAATCCGACAATAATCCACGGCCAAGGACGCAAGGCATAGTGTGCGAAATTGAAAAATAAAGTTGCCCACGTTGCATTTTTTTCATCTTTAGCGGCGAGCATTCTTTGAGCGATATATCCACCGCCACCAGGCTCTGCGCCTGGATACCAAGTACTCCACCATTGCACCGCAAACGGAATGATAAACAAGGTAATTAATGATTCTGTATTTGAAAAATCAGGCAACATATTTAATTTTCCACTGACATTCGGGTGGCTTAATAAATTCGATAAACCGTTTATTTCAGGCATATTTACAATATAAACTGTTGCCCAAACTGAACCAATCATCGCAAGTATAAATTGTACAAAATCGGTAAGTAAAACGCCTTTTAATCCGCCTAAAGAGGAATAAACAACCACAATAATAGACGAATAAAGTAACATTTCTGCTTGTGAAATTCCCAATAAAATATTGGCGATTTTTGCACCCGCCAAACAAACTCCTGCCATGGTGATTATATTAAAAATTACGCCTAAATAAATGGCTCGAAATCCTCTTAAAAACCCTGCCATTTTACCCGAATAGCGCAATTCATAAAATTCTAAATCGGTAGTAATTCCTGATTTTCGCCATAATTTCGCATAAAAAAATACGGTCAACATTCCTGTGAGCAACATTGCCCACCAAACCCAATTTCCTGAAACACCATTTTTACGAACTAATTCGGTAACTAACCCAGGTGTATCGGCGGCGAAAGTCGTAGCAACCATCGAAACTCCCAACAACCACCAAGGCATATTTCTTCCTGATAAAAAGAAATCAGCACTGCTTTTTCCTGCGGATTTTGATGCCCAAATACCTATCAGTAATGAAATAATGAAAAATCCGATAATAATTGTGTAATCAAGCGTGGTTAATGTCATTGTATGTTTTTAAAATCATTTTTGAAAGGGCTAAATGTAGTTAAATAATATGATACGTTAAATTTCAATAAAATTACTAAAAATCATCAAAAATCCGCAAAAATGAGTAAATTTGAAACTAGCTTTATGGGAAAAATAAAAAAAATAGCCGTGATGACCTCTGGAGGAGATGCTCCAGGAATGAATGCTGCAATTAGGTCAGTTGTAAGAACCTGTGCATATTATCGTGCAGAATGTATGGGAATTTATAGAGGATATCAAGGTTTGATAGAAGGAGATTTAGTGCCTTTTACCGCTAGAAGTGTCAATAATATTATCAATAAAGGAGGAACAATTCTAAAAACAGCTCGTTCCAATGATTTTAGAACCAAAGAAGGACGCAAAAAAGCGCATCAGAAATTATTAGAAAACAAGGTCGATGCCCTAATTGTTATCGGTGGTGATGGCTCTTTTACAGGAGCGGTTCTTTTTGGTAAAGAATTTAATTTTCCAATTATCGGAATCCCTGGAACAATTGATAATGATATTTTTGGAACAAGTCATACCATCGGTTATGATACCGCCTTAAATACCGCCGTGGAAGCAATTGATAAAATTAGAGATACCGCTTCTTCACATAATCGCTTGTTTTTTGTCGAAGTTATGGGAAGAGATGCAGGGTTTATCGCCTTAAATGCAGGTGTTGGAGCAGGAGCAGAAGAAATTTTAATTCCTGAAGAAAATTTAGGATTAGAACGAATGCTCGAATCCTTAAAGAAAAGCCGAAGAACAGGAAAATCTTCTAGTATTGTTGTGGTATCCGAAGGAGATAAAACAGGTAAAAATGTGTTTGAATTAGCCAATTATGTCGAGCAAAATATGCCCGAATATGAAGTGCGTGTATCGGTTTTAGGACACATGCAAAGAGGCGGTTCGCCAAGTTGTTTTGATCGAGTTTTAGCCAGCAGGTTAGGCGTAAAAGCCGTAGAATTATTACTCGATGGAAAAACGAATTTTATGGTCGGATTGCAAAATAATAAAGTAGCGACCACCAATTTAGAAAAAGCAATAAAAGGACATAATACCATCAATATGGAACTTTTAAGAGTTTCTGATATTATGACGACATAATAAGAAATCTAAATTGAAAATTTAAGCAAAAAATTTAAGACAAAAGATAAAAAAAATAGATATTAAATAGTTAAATAATGATAAAAGTAGGAATTAACGGATTTGGTAGAATAGGGAGGTTAGCATTCCGAACTGCGATGAAAAGAAAAAATGTGCAAGTTGTTGCCATTAATGATTTGTTAGATGTCGAGTATTTGGCTTATTTGTTAAAATATGATTCTGTACACGGTCGTTTTGAGGGCGAAGTAAGCGTAAAAGATGGAAATCTAGTCGTAAATGAACAAGTTATCAGAATTACTGGGGATAAAAATCCTGAGAATTTAAAATGGGATGAAGTAGGAGCAGACTATATTTTGGAAGCAACAGGTTTATTTACCGATAAAGATAAAGCAAGTTTACATATAAAAGGAGGTGCAAAAAAAGTAATTATTTCAGCACCTTCTAAAGATGCAAATATGTACGTAATGGGCGTAAATCATCAGAATTTAAAAGCCGATGAGCTTGTATTTTCAAACGCTTCTTGTACTACAAACTGTTTAGCGCCCGTAGTTAAAATCATTAATGATACCTATGGTTTAACCGAAGGAATTATGACCACGGTTCACGCCGCAACTGCTACACAAAATGCCGTTGATGGTTTTAATAAAAAATGGCGAAGAGGACGTTCGGCAATAAATAATATTATTCCAACATCCACAGGCGCAGGAAGTGCGTTGGTAAAAGTAATTCCAGAGATGAAAGGAAAATTAACCGCAATGGCAATTCGAGTTCCTGTAGCAGATGTTTCTCTAATCGATTTGACGTTTAAAACTGCTCAAAAAACGTCGCTAAAAGAAATTATGGAAACTTTCAAAAAAGCATCAGAAAATGAATTTAAAGGAATTATCGGATATACCGAAGATGCTGTAGTTTCTCAAGATTTTGTGTCAGAACCGAGAATATCAGTAATTGACGCATCGGCAAGTATGGAACTGAATGAACAATTTTTTAAAATCATTTCTTGGTATGATAATGAATTCGGATACGCCACTAAAATTGTTGATTTATTAGAATATTCCGCTTCTTTATAAAATTTAAATTTTTTATAAAGTTAAAAATAAGTATCTAAAAATAGTATTTTAAAAAAGCCTGTTTTCATGAAGTTTGTATAAATTTACATGAAACAGGCTTTTTAACTTTTTAATACATAAGTTTATTTTTCATCAAATATGATATGTTGATACGCACCAATATCAGGAGTTGTATTTCTTGAAACGCCTAAAATATCCTTAGAAATCGCTGTTTTTTTAGCTTTATGAATGGCATCAGAATATTCTCCGATACTGAAATTATTTGAATACATTGCTTTAAAATCAGGCGTGCCGTTTAAAATAATATTTTTATAATTGCTTGATGAATTTACAGAAGTATCAAAATTATAGAATCGAAGCATTGAATTTTCAACGGCATATTTAAAAATATAGTCTCCTTTTTTATCGGTAATAAATTCACGACTGCCATTTCCTTCGATAATACAATTGACAAAATTAGCCGAATATAAATTATATAAATCTGTTTTTTTTTCCTGATTTTCTTGCTGGTTTTTTTGAATGACTTCTTGATAATTGCTAATTAAAACCGTCGGGTTTTGACGTAAACTATTATTCCAATAATTGGCAAATGTACTATGTGTAAAGCTATAATTTCCGCCAGCAATACAAGCTAATGAAGATTTTCCAGCATTACCAATAACTAAATTTGCTGCTTTAAGATGCGTGTTTCTGGCTAAAATTCCATAATTAGAATGATTATAAATTTCGGTATTTTCAAGCTGTAATGCAGGATTTTCATTCGCAACGGCATCGACTAAAAGACCAATGCTTCCATTTTTTATAATTGCGTGATGAATCTCATTTTTCAAACTTCCAGCACCAAGCCAAATACAGCCCCATTGTCCAGGGATTTCATTATACATATGTGCTAATCTATCGCCTTGAAAAGTGACTTTTTTATCGAGTGTTCCGTTGATTTTTAAACTTGCGTTATCACCAATAAGTAACCCAGAATTTTTATGAAAATAAATGTTTGAACCTGCGTCAATATGTAATGTTTTTCCCGCTGGAACAGCCATATATCCATAAATAACATAGGGTTTTTCAGCGGTGAAATTTAACTCCGAATCCGTTAAAAAACGTGCCTGTATTTTGATGTTTTCATTATCAAAAGTAATGTTTCGTACCGCAGGAATTATAGCGGTATTTTTTTTAGGCGGAAACAATAAATGAGCATCTTGTATTAAGGTTACTAAATTTACATTTTGTTGCTGATTTCCGTTATCAAATAAAATTTTATCGGTGTATAATGGATTGATAACTGTGCTAACATCTACTGTCGTTTCTACAAAAATAAACAGACTATCTTTGGCTAAAATATCAATATTACTAAAGTTTTTACCTGATTCTCCATCAACATTTAGTCGATATTTAGACGTATTTCCATTTTCTAACTTTATTTCAGGAATTGTAATGGCTTTATTACTCCGATTATACACTTTTAAATTGTAGGTTGCCGAGCCAATTTTTGAAAAAATCGTGTCTAAAAAAATAGTATCGCTAGAAAATTCCAATTTTCCAAAATTAGCCACCGTATTAAAATCTTTTCGACAAGATAAACTAATCGTAATTATTGAAATTAACACTAAAAAAAGAAACGTATTTTTCATACATATTTACAATAAAAATATTCAGAATAAAAACAGCAATATAAATAATTAAACAATAATATTTCCAAAATATTATTGTTTAATCAGCTCGATTTCAAATAATTTGTCCCAATGTTTTCCAGTAACAAACAAGCGATTATTTTCTGTATCAAAAGCAATTCCGTTTAAAACATCATCGTTTGGATCTAGTGTTTGATTTTTTGCAACAATATCTCTTAAGCCGTTTAAATTCGCTACGCCTTCGACAACACCTGTTTCAGGATTGATAATTAAAATAGAGTTTTGTTGCCATTTATTGGCGTAAATTTTCCCATTTATTAGTTCAATTTCATTCAAATTATCTACTGAATATTTGTTGGTATATACTTGAATGCTTCTTTTTTCTTGCTGATTATCAGTATTTAAAAACCAAATTTTATTAGTTCCGTCCGATTTTATTAATTCTGTATTATTGTGGGTTAATCCCCAACCTTGATTGCTATTTTCATATTTAAATTCGCCAAGTTGCTTAAAAGTTTCCAAATCATAGATAAAACCTTTGCGAGCTTGCCAAGTCAGCCAATAAATTTTTTGATTAAAAATAGTCATTCCTTCACCAAAATATTTTTTATCTAAATCGATTTTTTGAAGAACTTCTCCTGTTTTTAAAGCAACTTTTCGCAAAGAAGATTCACCTCTTCGCCCTGTAGTTTCGTATAAAAAACCATTTTTAAATTCCAAACCTTGCGTGTATGCATTTTTATCGTGTGGATACGTATTTACAATTTTATAGGAATATACATTAGGCGCATTTTTGGCTAAAACTTCAATACTATTGGTAATTTTTGTTGATTTATGAGGATAAAAAGCTAGTGCAGTAACGGAGTGTTTTCCTACGCCAAAATCAGCGGTATTAATTTCGATGTTTGTTTGGGTTTTATTTACCCGTTTTTTATTGATGAATAATTGTACAGAATCTATTTTTTGACCTGCGACTTGCTCAAATTTGATACTTGCTTTTTGTCCTAAAGTAGTTTTTTTAGAAGTATCTAACTTAAATTTATATTCTGATGAGTTACAAGAAGTAACCGCAATTACTGATAAAGCCAAGGCAAAATAGGTGTAAATACGCATCTTTTATAGGTTGTTTTTGTTGTTTATTCGTACTTTATTGAATGATACTACAAATTAAAACAATTTATTTGTTTGAAAATAAAAAAATATCGTTAAATTTGCCACTTCAAACAGTTAAAATATTTTTAGTGTAAAACTTTACCATTTTTACACTTGTTAATAATGTTTGAGAAAAAAATAAAACAATATTTAAAAGTCATTTAAGATGCGTAAAGGAATACATCCAGAAAATTATAGAATGGTAGCTTTTAAAGATATGTCTAACGGAGATGTATTTTTAACACGTTCAACTGCTAATACTAAAGAAACTTTAGACGTAGAAGGAACAGAGTATCCATTAATCAAATTAGAAATTTCAAGAACTTCTCACCCTTTTTACACAGGTAAGTCTAAATTAATTGATACTGCAGGTCGTATTGATAAGTTTAAAAACAAATACTCGAAGTTTAAAAAATAATTTCAAGTTTATAGCATATTTTAAAGCCCTAACATTTATTTGTTAGGGCTTTTTTTGTGCAAAAAAACACGTATTTTTGCATATTAATTTAAAAGAAAATGAGAAATACTATTTTAGCCATTGTAATTTTTATAAACATTCTTTGTGGAGTTTTAGTTTATTTTATGCCTGATGTTGGCAATTACATTTTATTAAGCATTGCTTCGGCGGTAACTCTATTGGCAATATATGATGCTTTTATTCAAAAAAAGCATTCTTTAATGCGTGCATTTCCTATTATTTCGCGTTTGCGTTGGGTTTTTGAAGAGGAGCGTGAAAAAATACAACAGTATTTTATTGAAGACAATTTAAACGGAACACCTATAAACAGAGAAAAAAGAAGTATTGTTTATCAGCGTTCAAAAAAACAAATTGAAACGATTCCTTTTGGTACACAACATAATGTGTATAAAAAAGGATATGAATTTGTAAAACACTCGATGTTTCCAAAAAATCACCACGATGTTCAGGGAGATAGAGTACTTATTGGTTCTGATAAATGTTTTCAAAAATACAGTGCTTCTATCGTTAATATTTCTGCGATGTCTTTTGGTTCATTGAGTAAAAATGCCGTTATGGCGTTAAATCAAGGAGCTAAAATGGCAAATTTTGCCCATAATACTGGAGAAGGAGGAATTTCACCGTATCATTTACAAGGTGGTGATTTAATTTTTCAAGTAGGAACAGGTTATTTTGGAGCAGGAAAAAGCGTAGACGGAAAACGTGTTTTTGATGATGCTGTTTTTAATAGAAACGCTATTCTACCAGAAGTAAAAATGATTGAAATTAAATTTTCACAAGGTGCAAAACCAGGGCATGGAGGAATTTTACCTGCGAAAAAAAATACCAAAGAAATTGCAGCAATTCGTTCTGTTGAGCCGTTTACACGTGTAGATTCGCCTCCAGGTCATTCTGCTTTTTCTAATTTTGATGAAATGATTGTTTTTATTCAAAAATTAAGAGATTTATCCGAAGGAAAACCTGTAGGAATTAAACTTTGTGTTGGTGATAATCAGGAGATAGAAAATATGATAAAAGCATTTGCTGATGCTAATAATTATCCTGATTTTATTTCTGTTGATGGAGGTGAAGGAGGTACAGGTTCTGCACCTTTGGAATTTTCAAATTATATAGGAACGCCTTTGTTAGATGGATTGGTTTTTATCAATAAAACATTAAAAAAATATCAACTAAAAGAGCAAGTAAAAATAATAGCAAGTGGTAAAGCAATCGATGCTTTTGATATCTTGAAATACAAAGCTTTAGGTGCCGATGTTATTGGAATGGCACGTAGTTTTATGCTGAGTTTAGGCTGTATTCAGGCACGTGAATGTAATTTAGATACTTGTCCTGTTGGTGTGGCAACACAGAATAAAGATTTAGTAAAAGCCTTAGTTGTTGGCGATAAAAATGTTCGTGTTAAAAACTACCATGAAAACACTATTGAAGCAGTTAAAGAAATGGTTGGTGCTATGGGAAAAGAATCAATTTCCGATGTTAATGCAACACATATTTTTAGAAGAGATAAAGAAACGATAAAATCTTTTGCTGATATTTATCAGTTAGAAGATTATAATGAAAACACTATTTTTCAGGAAGATACAATTGCTAAAGCTAAAGAAAATAAGGAAGTTTTAACAACCGTATAGTGTTTATATCTTGTTAAATTTCTGTAGTTAATTTAAAAAATCAAACAAAAAATAATATTAAATTTATTGGAAACAACAGTAGAAATTGATGCTAAAGCGTATGAGTTAGTGCGTTATCCGAAAACAGAAGATCATTCTTTACGCGCTTGGAGTAATGCAGAATTGTTAATTTTAAAGCATATTTCTGATTTTAAAACAACTGATATTCATACTTATAACGATAGATTTGGGTTTTTTAATTGTTTTTTAAATGATAAAAAAATTACCACTATTTGGACGTATGCAAGTCAGCAAAAAGCAATTTATAATAACTTAGCATTAAATTCATTAGCTACAGATGTTGTTTATAAAACACCTTTCGATACTTTAGAAAAAGCATCGTTGGTATTGTTAAAAATTCCAAAATCTTTAGGATTGTTTACTTTGTTTCTACAGCAGATTTATAAGGCTTCAGATACAGAAACAACCGTTGTTTGTGGGTTTATGACCAAAAATTTTACAGCTTCTTATTTGAAAATAGCAACAACATATTTTGAAGATGTTTCGCAAACAAAAGCATGGAAAAAAGCACGATTGTTAATTTTAAAGAATCCTAAAAAAGATAGTTCTTTAACAAAAATGATACATCAAATCACTTGGAAAAGTAAAGAAATACAACAATATTACGGGGTATTTTCGGCGACTAAAATTGATATTGGTACGCAATTTTTACTAGATACTTTACAAGTGAAATCAACAGAGGTAAAGGTGTTAGATGTTGCATCAGGAAATGGCATTATTGCTTGTGAAGTTTTGGAGCAAAATCCGAACGCAACACTTACTTTAGTCGATGATTTTAATGTTGCAATTGAATCTTCTAAGTTAAATGTAAGGGCAGAAAATACACATTTTTTATGTGCTGATAATTTAGATGATTTAGCAAAAGAAAGTTTTGATTTAGTTGTTTCGAATCCGCCTTTTCATTTTGAATATGAAAATAATATTGAAGTTGCGATATCACTTTTTAAAGGTGTTGCAAACTGTTTAAAAACAAGTGGACGTTTCGTGTTAGTTGCTAATACACATTTAAATTACACGACACATTTACAGAAACTTTTTAAAGAAGTTACGATTCTTAATCAAAATAAAAAGTTTCAAATTATCGAATGTAAAAAGTAAGAAAACTAAGAAATAATAAAAAATGCTTCAAATTAATTTAATTTGAAGCATTTTTTAATTGAAATTTATTCTATGTTGTTAGAAATTAACAATGTATAATGTGTTACCATCAATATCTTTTTTTGTTTTATTAGATGGTAAATATTTTTGATTTAATTTATCTGTTCCAGTAACTGCAAAATCATCATCATTTAAAACACCAATAGTAGTAGGGTTAATTAACCAAATTCCTTCTAATTTTTCATGAGGATAATCACCTAATTTTTGCACTAAATCTACTGCTAAACTTTTAGTAACAGGTTTTATATTTGCTTTTGATAATTCTTCCCAAGTATTTTCCTCTATTGTTTTACCATTTACAAGCATACCGTCTAAAGCATTAAAATCATCTCCAGAAACGTCTGTTGCATTGCTAATATCTATTCTATAAATATGTTTTTGAGCAGTAGCGTTATTTCCTGTAAATAAACCATCACGCTCAACGATTAAAAACTCGGTATTATTTAATGCGACTATTTCAGAATTTGAATTTTTTGCTTTTTCTTGTTTTAATAAATATTGTTTTGTTTTGGCTGTTTCTAAATTAAAAGTTACAATTCTGGTGATTGTAAAATCGGCAACTTTTGCTTTTGATGGATTGTATAAGGTAGATTGCATTATACCAACTAATGTTTTTTGATCAGGAGTAATTGCTAAACCTTCCATACCTCGGTTTGCCCAGCGTCTTTCAAAAACTGCGGGTAACTTTCGTTTTCCAGTTTTTACATTTACAGGACTGATTCGTTCTAGTTCTTTACCAGTAGCATCGAAATGAACGATATGCGGTCCGTATTCATCAGATACCCAAAATGTTCCATCTTTTAGAGCAACTAAACCTTCACTATCTAGCCCGTATCTATCGGTTTTTAAAATATTCTTTTTTAAATCATAAGGAATTTCTCCTGTAGTTCCATAGCCTTCAGGATTTGGTCGTCCACTGATAACTGTTCCTGTTGGGTCTTTAAATAGAATTTCTTTAATCATTTCAACTTTACCATTATCATTGAGTTTAAAATGACCTATTCGTGGTGTATAATCAGGAGTTGGGAATATTTTTCCGCCTTTAGTTTTTAAATTTGCACCTCTATCAGTTAAAGCATAAAATTCTCCTTGATTGCTTGGATGAGCAGTTGCTGCAGAACCAAAACCTCCATTTCTAATTTCTACATTATCAACTGTTTTTAAAACATTATAGGGTAATTTAGCACCTAAGTTTGTTAGTTCAGGGATTTGATATTCTTTAGCGTCATCATTATTACAAGATGAAATTGCTATGGCAGCAAAAACACACAATGCTGTTTTACTAATATTAGTTTTCATTTTTAGTTTGGTTTATTTTGAGTAAGCAAAACTATAGTAGAGAGTTGAGGTATGTGTTTTTAATAGGTTATTTGAATATTAATTATTTTTGATTTAATTACTTTTTAATAATAGTATATTGCTAAATAATAAAGCTAAAAAAACCTCACTGATTTAGTGAGGTTTTTTATTTTTATTGATATTTTTTTGATGAAATTTTAAGCTTCTTCGTCCATATAATCTTCAATAGGATTACAAGAACAGATTAAATTTCTATCTCCATAAGCGTCATCAACTCTACGAACAGATGGCCAAAACTTATTATCAGCAATATATGCTAATGGAAATGCTGCTTGTTTTCTAGAATATGGTAATGTCCATTGGTCTGAAGTTAGCATTTCTTGTGTATGTGGTGCATTTTTCAGTGTATTGTTAGGCTCTTCTTTGGTAGCACTTTCAATTTCTTTTCTGATAGCAATCATAGCATCACAGAAACGGTCTAATTCAGCAACATTTTCAGATTCCGTAGGTTCAATCATCATAGTTCCACCTACAGGGAAAGAAACTGTTGGTGCGTGAAAACCGTAATCCATCAAACGTTTTGCGATATCAACCACTTCGATTCCGTTTTGTTTAAAATCTCTACAATCGATAATCATTTCGTGTGCAGCTCTATTCATTTCTCCTGAATATAACGTTTCGTAATGACCATGTAAACGCTCTTTAATATAATTGGCATTTAAAATAGCATTTTTTGTAGAATCTGTTACTCCTTTAGCACCTAACATCGTTATGTATCCATAAGAAATTAAACAGACTAAAGCAGAACCCCAAGGAGCTGCAGAAACTGCGGTAATGGCATTTTCTCCTCCAGTTTGGATTAATGGATTACTTGGTAAAAATGGTACTAATTGTGGTGCTACACAAATTGGTCCAACACCAGGTCCACCACCTCCGTGAGGAATAGCGAATGTTTTATGTAGATTTAAGTGACAAACATCAGCTCCAATAGTTGCTGGATTTGTTAATCCAACTTGTGCATTCATATTGGCACCGTCCATATAAACTTGCCCACCATTATCATGAATAACTTGGGTAATTTCTTTAATCGCTCTTTCGTACACTCCATGTGTTGATGGATAGGTTACCATTAAAGCAGCTAAATTATCTTTATGTTTTTCGGCTTTTGCACGTAAATCTTCAACATCGATATTTCCTTTTTCATCGGTTTTGGTAACCACCACTTTCATACCAGCCATTATTGCTGATGCTGGGTTTGTTCCGTGTGCCGATGCTGGAATTAAACAAATATTTCTATGAGCATCATCATTTGCTTTATGATATTCACGAATTACCATTAATCCAGTAAATTCTCCTTGTGCTCCAGAATTTGGTTGTAAAGAAGTTCCTGCAAAACCAGTAATAACGTTTAATTGTTCTTCTAGGTTTTTTAATACTGTTTGATATCCTTCTGCTTGGTTTAACGGCACAAATGGATGAATATTTCCCCATTGTGGATTACTTAAAGGAAGCATTTCCGAAGCTGCATTTAACTTCATGGTACAAGACCCTAAAGAAATCATCGAATGATTTAAGGCTAAATCTTTACGTTCTAATTTTTTAATATAACGCATCATTTCAGTTTCTGATTGATACGTATTAAACACGTCATTTTCTAAGAAAGAAGTATTTCTTTGAGTATTTTCGGTGATAACATCAACAGGAGTAAGCGCTGTAACTGGGCTATTTTTGATGTTAAAAGCTGTTGCAAAACAAGCAATAATTGCATTGATTTCTTTTAAACTAACGGTTTCGTTTATCGAAATAGAAACGTTATTAGCATCAATATAATTAAAGTTGATATTATTTGCTTCAGCGACAGGACGTAAAACAGCCGTTTCTGCTTCTATTAAAATAGTATCGAAATATGCCTTATTTTTTTGTTTGAAACCTAGTTTTTCTAAAGCAGTTGCTACAGTATTTGCCGAAGCATGTGTAGTGTCAGCAATATATTGCAATCCATCTTTTCCATGATATACAGCATACATTCCTGCCATTACCGCTAATAAAACTTGTGCAGTACAAATATTAGAAGTCGCTTTTTCACGTTTAATATGTTGTTCACGAGTTTGTAAAGCCATACGTAAGGCACGACCACCATCAGCATCTTTAGTGATACCAATTACACGACCAGGAAGACTACGTTTGTAGGCTTCTTTGGTAGCGAAATAACCAGCGTGAGGACCTCCATAACCTAACGGGATTCCAAAACGTTGTGTAGTTCCTACGACTACAGAAGCTCCAAATTCAGCAGGGGCTTTTAATTTTACTAATGATAAAATATCGGCAGCTACGGCTACTTTAATATTTTTATCAGTACAGTTGGCAACGAAATCAGTATAATCACAAACTTGTCCGTATTTTCCTGGATATTGAACAATAGCTCCGAAAAATTCTTCTGAAAAATCAAATTCTTCATGGTTTCCAACAACTAATTCAATTCCGATAGGCGTTGAACGTGTTTGTAAAACAGCCAATGTTTGCGGTAAAATATCTTCAGAAACGAAAAATTTACATACGTTCGCTTTTTTCTGAGTACGTTCACGTACGTCAAATAATAACGCCATTGCTTCAGCAGCAGCAGTTGATTCGTCTAATAAAGAAGCGTTTGCAAGTTCCATACCTGTTAAATCGCAAACCATCGTTTGAAAATTTAACAAAGCCTCTAAACGTCCTTGTGCAATTTCTGCTTGATAAGGCGTGTAGGCAGTGTACCAGCTTGGGTTTTCTAAAATATTACGTTGAATAACGCTCGGCACAATTGCTTCGTTATATCCTAAACCGATGTAACTTTTAAAAACGCTATTTTTAGCACCTAATTCGTTAATATGATTTAAATATTCATATTCGCTCATTGCAGGATCTAAATCTAACTCGTCTTTAAGGCGAATATCATCAGGAATAGTTTCAAAAATTAATTGATCTATACTATCAGCGTTGATAGTTTCTAACATTTTCTCTTGACCTTTTGAATTAGGACCAATATGTCTTAATTGAAATGAATTTGTGTTCATCCTGTGTTGTTTATTTTTAGTAGCTCAAAAATAACAAAAAAGACTAATTTTTTCGGTATATTTTTGGTATAAAATTGATATTTTATTAACTAAATGTATCCTATTTGAACATAAAAACTATTTTTGTGTTATGAATTTTATAAAAAAATTGCTTGATTTTTACATAAATTCGAGTATTCACGTGAGTTTAGCGGTATATTCTTTTGCTCGAATAACAGTATTTTATACTGATTTATCTTTTCATAAATTATTTAATGACTCTTTGTATTTTTTTCTTTTTTTCGCAACAATTACAGGGTATAATTTTGTGAAATATTCGGGTGTTGCCAAATTACAGCATCGAGGTTTACCAATATCTTTAAAAATAATTCAACTTTTTTCGTTGTGTTCTTTTTTGCTGATGTGTTTTTATGCAAGTAAATTAAGGGTAAATACGTTGTTGTTATTGATTCCTTTGGGAATATTAACGTTTTTATATGCCGTTCCTTTTTTAAGCGGATTTCAGAAAAATTTGCGAAGTGTCGGCTATTTAAAAATAGGAATTGTTGCTTTAGTTTGGGTGGGAGCTACTGTTTTTTTACCCATTTTTGATATTCAGGGTGAATTTTCAAGAACACTTTATTTAATAGCAATACAACGTTTTTTGTTTGTTCTAGTTTTAATTTTACCTTTTGATATTCGAGATGTTCAATATGATGCAATTTCTTTGCAAACAATTCCGAAGAAAATAGGCGTTAAAAAAACCAAAAAATTAGGTTATTTTTTATTGATACTTTGTTTATTTCTTGAATTTATCATAACACCAAATCCTGATTTTAAAATGATTTTTTTACTGGTTTTTACTGTTGTTTTAATTTTATTGATGCGTTCTTCGGAAAAACAATCGAAATATTATGCCTCATTTTTTGTGGAGTCAATTCCTATAATTTGGTGGCTAATTTTACTGTTTTTTTAGTTTCATAATCTTTCAATTTTAATAAAAAATAAAAATCTTTTTTAAATAGTGCTTGCTTGTTTAATATCCTTTGTATTTTTGGGTATCAACCCTTAAATAAAATGCTATGACACCAAAAAGAAGTTTTGTTTTCGATTTTGATAGTACGCTCACAAAAGTAGAAGCATTAGATGTTTTAGCAGAAATCAGCTTACTAGGAAATCCGAAGAAAGAAGCCATTATTGCTGAAATTATAGCAATAACAACTCAAGGAATTGACGGCGAAATATCCTTTACCGAATCCTTACAAAAACGCATTGATTTATTAAAAGCTACAAAATCAGATTTGCCTTTATTGATAAAAGAATTAGAACAAAAAGTTTCTCGTTCAATTGCTGATAATAAAGCTTTTTTTAAAGATTTTTCTGATGATATTTATGTAATATCCGCAGGTTTTAAAGAATTTATAATTCCGATTGTTGCTCCATATAATATTCCTCCCGAAAGAGTTTTTGCCAATACTTTTGAGTTTGATCAAAATGATGTAATTATAGGTTTTGATACTCAAAATCCGTTATCGAAACACAATGGGAAAATTGAGTGTTTGCAAAACTTAAATTTATCAGGAGAAATACAAGTAATCGGTGACGGTTATAGCGATGCGGTAACCAAAAAAGCAGGCGTTGCCGATACTTTTTTTGCCTATACTGAAAATGTATCAAGAGTAAAAACAATTGAAAATGCCGATCATATTACGCCTAATTTAGATGAATTTTTATACCTAAACGATTTGCCAAGAAATATATCATATCCAAAGAACAGAATTAAAATTTTATTATTAGAAAACGTACATTCGGACGCTTTTACAAAATTAACAGCCGATGGTTTTTCCGTGGAAACGCTTTCAAAAAGTTTATCCGAAGAAGAATTAATTGAAAAGTTAAAAGATGTGCACGTTTTAGGAATCCGCTCGAAAACGCAGGTTACTAAAAAAGTAATCGAATCGGCAGAAAAATTAATGGTCGTTTCGGCATTTTGTATCGGAACAAAACAAATTGATTTAGAAGCTTGTAAAGAAAATGGCGTAGTCGTTTTTAACGCGCCTTACAGCAATACTCGTTCGGTTGTTGAATTGGCAATTGGTGAAATTATTATGTTAATGCGTAGCGTTTTTCAACGAAGTACAGAACTTCACAACGGACAATGGAATAAAACTGCCCAAGGTTCTAAAGAAGTTCGTGGTAAGAAATTAGGAATTGTAGGCTATGGAAATATCGGAAAACAATTGTCTGTTTTAGCGGAAGCACTCGGAATGGACGTGTATTATTATGATGTTGAAGATACCTTAGCCTTAGGAAATGCAAAAAGAATAAGTACGTTAAAAGAATTATTAAATATTTCAGATGTGATAACCTTGCATGTTGATGATAACATAGCCAATAAAAATTATATCGGTGAAGCAGAAATTGCTCAAATGAAAGATGGCGTTCATTTAGTGAATTTATCAAGAGGTTTTGTCGTGGATATTCAGGCGTTAGTCGCTGGTTTGAAATCAGGGAAAATTGCAGGAACAGCGATTGATGTTTATCCTGAAGAACCTCGAAAAAATGGTGATTTTTATACCGAATTAAAAGGCTTAAATAATGTAATTTTAACGCCTCATATTGGTGGAAGCACCGAGGAAGCTCAAAAAGATATTGCCGATTTTGTACCAAGTAAAATAATGGCATATATAAATTCTGGAAATACCGTAGATGCCGTAAATTTCCCTAATATACGATTGCCACGTCAAAATAATGCGCACCGTTTTTTGCATATTCATAAAAATGTGTCGGGCGTAATGGCGAAAATCAACAAAGTTTTGGCAAAATATGATTTGAATATTACAGGACAATATTTATCAACAGATGAAAAAGTAGGCTATGTAATTACCGATGTAAATAAAATATATGATGAAGAAGTTATCGAAAAATTGCGAAAAATAAAAGGAACTATCAAATTTCGAATTTTATATTAAATGCCTATTTTAAATTTTAGTCAAAAGAACTCGAATTTATTATAAGTTACTTGAATTCACAATTTTGTTAAACTATTGCTTAGTCTTAAATTTATATTATTGAATAATATATTATTTTTTTATATTGAAAAACAGTATCTTAAGGTTTTTAATTTATGATATATATCATAAATTTTGTGTTTGTCCAGTTTTATATTTGTCACCAAAAAAATTAGGAAAAATGAGCGAAATATCAAGAAAACCAAAATTACGCTCACCAACTCCTGTTGATAGAGAAGTGAAATTACAAGATGATACCATTCTTATTAGTATTACCGATAAAAAAGGAGTCATTGAATATTGTAATGAAGATTTTGTAACTTCATCAGGATATGAAGAATGTGAATTAGTCGGTTCAGGACATAATATTGTTCGACATCCTGATATGCCTAGAGTTATTTTTAAGATGATGTGGGAGCGTTTACAAGAAGGTAAAAATATGATTGCCGTAGTTAAAAATATGGCGAAATCAGGAAAATATTATTGGGTCGTAACCGATTTTACCGTTAAAAAAGATGCCAAAGATGAGGTGTTAAGTTATAAAGGAGTTCGAAGGTTAGCGCCCAAAAAAGCGATTGAAGAAGTAATTCCTTTATACAAAAAACTAAAAGACATTGAAGATGTAAAGGGAATGGAAGCTTCTCGGAAATTTTTAAATGGTTTTTTAGATACGAAAGAACTAGATTACGATCATTATATAGAAAGTTTAGTTTCAGGAAGTATGGATTTATCAAAAGAAAAAAATGGCAAACCATTAGAGAAAAAAGTTGGTGCATTTTTTAACTGGTTTTTCTTTGCTGAAAAAAGACCTTTTTAAGGAATTTTAACTTAAAATAAATATATGCTACTTAATAAATGAAAAATGATTGTTTTATCTTTGGAAAACAATCATTTTTTTCTATTTAGATGAAGTATCAAAACACATTAGACTACGCAAAACAACAAGATAAAGAAGATACATTAGCACATTTACGCAATCAATTTCATATTCCGAAAGATAAAAACGGGAACGATTGGTTATATTTTACAGGAAATTCCCTCGGATTACAGCCAAAACAAACTCAAAAATATATTCAAAATGAATTAGACGATTGGGCAAAATATGGCGTAGAAGGTCATTTTGAAGGAGAAACTCCTTGGTTGCCGTATCATGAGTTTTTAACCGAAAATATGGCGAAAATAGTCGGTGCAAAACCTATAGAAGTTGTTGTTATGAATACTTTAACAACTAATTTGCATTTGCTGATGGTGTCTTTTTATCAGCCTACGAAAAAGAAATATAAAATTGTAATAGAATCTGACGCTTTTCCTTCGGATAGATACGCCGTACAATCGCAATTAAATTTTCATGGTTTTGATGCCGAAGATGGTTTAATTGAATGGAAGCCAAGAAAAGGCGAAGAATTATTAAATATTGAAGATTTAGAAACAATTATTGCTGAACAAGGCGATGAAATCGCATTATTATTAATTGGCGGTGTAAATTATTACACAGGACAATATTTAGATTTAAAGCGAATTGCTGAAATAGGACATTCAAAAGAGTGTTTTGTCGGAATTGATTTAGCACACGGCGCAGGAAATATTTCCCCTGAATTACACGATTCAGGCGTAGATTTTGCCGCTTGGTGTACTTATAAATACTTAAATTCAGGACCGGGAAGTTTAGGCGGATTATTTGTCCACGAAAAACACGCCACTAATAAAGAGTTACCTCGTTTTGCAGGTTGGTGGAATCATAATAAAGAAACCCGCTTTAATATGCGTCAACCTTTTGATGTAATGGCTGGTGCTGAGGGTTGGCAATTATCGAATCCTCCAATATTATCAATGGCAGCCATTAAAGCTTCTTTAGATATGTTTGCTGAGGTAGGAATGGAGGCTTTACGAGAAAAATCAGAAAAATTAACTGGATATTTTGAGTTTTTAATCAATAATTTAATTGAAGAGTTAAATTCTGAGGATATTAAAATTATTACGCCTTCAAATCCAAAAGAAAGAGGCTGTCAATTATCTATTCAAGTTAAAAATGCTGATAAAAGTCTGCATAAAAAACTAACCGAAAATAATATTATTACCGATTGGCGTGAACCTGATGTTATCCGTTGCGCACCAACGCCAATGTATAATTCTTTTGAAGATGTTTATAAAATGGTAGGTATTTTAAAAGGATTGTTATCAAAATAATTAAAAAATATTGAAGAAATAACACTGGATATGGATGCGATTCTGAAATAAATTCAGAATGACGAAGCGGAAAATAAAAAGAAGCATAAAAATGAATAAAAAAGACAATATATTAATAATAGGTGCAGGTTTATGCGGAAGCTTATTAGCTTTACGATTGGCACAAAGAGGGTTTAAGGTTGCTGTTTATGAAAGTAGACCAGATTTAAGAACTGTTGATATTTCAGCGGGTCGTTCTATAAACTTAGCATTATCAGACCGTGGATTTAAAGCCTTGCGTTTAGCAGGTGTTGCCGAAAAAGCTCGTGAAATTTGTATTCCTATGTACGGAAGATTGATTCATGATATTGAAGGAAATACATTTTCATCAAATTATTCGGGTAGAGATAATGAGTGTATCAACTCCATTTCTCGTGGCGATTTAAACGCTATTTTATTAACAGAAGCCGAAAAACACGAAAATGTAAGCATTCATTTTAATAAAAAATGTACATCTGTAGATATAGAAAATACAATAGCAAACTTTAAAGATTATCATACAAAAGAAGAATTTTCGGTAAATGCTGAGGTGATTTTTGGTACTGATGGCGCGGGTTCTGTTTTACGTAAAAGCTATTATTTAGCGCATAAATTTCTGTTTAGTTATTCACAAAATTATTTATCACACGGATATAAAGAGTTAGAAATTCCTGCGGATAAACAAGGAAATCATCAAATAAGTAATGCGCATTTGCATATTTGGCCTCGTGGGGCATATATGTTAATTGCATTGCCAAATATGGATGGCAGTTTTACAGTTACGCTGTTTTTAAGTTATAATGAAGGAAAATATAATTTCAATAATTTAATATCCGAAGAAAAAATAACTGCCTTTTTTGAAACACAATTTCCTGATGCGTTAAAATTAATTCCGAATATTAAAGAAGAATTTTTAAATAATCCGACAGGAGCATTGGGAACGGTAAAATGTTCTCCTTGGCATTATCAAAATAAAACGATTTTATTAGGAGATGCAGCACACGCAATTGTACCCTTTTACGGGCAAGGAATGAATGCTTCTTTTGAAGATATTACCATTTTTGATGCTGTTTTAGAAGAAGATTTAGGCGATTGGGAAACGGTGTTTAAAACTTACGAAAAAGCAAGAAAACAAGATACCGATGCTATTGCCGATTTGGCGCTTGATAATTTTCAGGAAATGAAAAATCATGTAGCGAATCCGTTATTTAAAGAGAAAAGAATATTGGAAATGGCGTTGGAAAAGGAATTTCCTGAGGAATATTTTTCGAAATATTCGATGGTTACTTTTAAAGACGATATTCCGTATGCAGTAGCCATGAAAAAAGGACGCGCCCAAGATAAAGCCTTGTTAAATTTGGTAGCAGATGCTGATTTTAAACAAACAGATAATTTACGTAATCTTCTTAAAAAAGTACAAGAAGAAACGAACGAAATTTTAAAAGAAGATGAGGTTGCTGGTTTGTGATAGTTTTTTAAAACCTGTAAAGTATAAGTCTGGTCACGAGCAAGATACTCGCGATAGCTGTAGTAGAGTGATTTTTACCATAAAATTTAACAGTTTCTAAATAAATAACAGACTAAAAATGACATACGAAATAAAACAAAAAATTATTGAAGTTTGTGATGATAAAATTGCTAAAAAAGGTGCAAATGTAGGATTATCTTTTTACGCGTTTTTTAAAAATAAAAATGAGAATCCGAAGTTGTTAATGCAGGTGGCAACTTGGTGGATTCAAACGCATCAATTAAATCATTTTGAAAAAGCTATCAAAATTAAAGCAATGATTGAAAATGAATAATTAGTTGTTTTTCTGATTGTTGGTTTATTCAAAATTATACATAAAAACGAAATTTGCGTTAGGGATTGCAGCGGCATCCTTTTTATAAAATTTTTCTTTTATAAAAAGATATAGCGGAAAGCCCGACCTTTAGGGAACGCCCAAAATATATACATATGAATTTAGTACAGCCTTTAAATTTTAAAAAGTGGATTGATGAAAACCGTCATTTATTAAAACCGCCTGTTGGAAATAAACAAGTGTGGGATAATGGCGAATATATTGTAATGGTTGTTGGAGGTCCGAATAATAGAAAGGATTATCATTATAATGAAACTCCTGAATTTTTTCATCAGATAGAAGGCGATATGATTTTGAAAATTATCGACCAAAATGGAAAAATGATTGATGTCGAAATTAAGGAAGGCGATATTTATCTGTTGCCTGCTAAAGTGCCGCATTCGCCTCAACGTACCGAAAATACTGTTGGTTTAGTGATTGAATATCCTCGTTCAAAAGGAATGTTAGATGCCTTAGAATGGTATTGCGAAAATTGTGGAAATCAGTTATACCGAGAGGAATTTGCCTTGAAAAATATTGAAACTGATATGCCTGTTATTTTTGATAATTATTATTCTGATATTCAAAAATGTACCTGTACTAATTGTGGAACAATTATGAATCCTCCGAATAAAATTAAGAATATTTAAGAATTTTTTTAAAAAAATATTAAATAAAAGATGGAAAAACGTAAACTACGCATAAACGGACATTCTCATTTATTGCCTTATCCAGAACAAATTCCTGATTTTATGAAGGAAAAAGAAATTTTTTGGGTCGATGATGAGCGTAAACATATGTTACAAAAAGGTTGGAAACGACCTGTAACAGATTCTAGTTTTTTCTTAGATGAGAAATTACGTTGGATGGAAAAAAATAAGCTTGACCATGCGGTGGTTTTAAATTTATCGCAATTATATGGTAACGGATTGCGTTTGGAAGAAATGAAAAAAGCTTTGCGTTTTCAGAATGATTTTAACGCAAAAGTACAACACGATCATCCTGATAAATTCACCTGTGGTTTTGTGGTGCATCCAGGTTTTATTTACGGTGCTTTGTATGAAATGGAACGTTGTGTGGAAGAATTAGGTTTAAAAGTTTTATGCTTACCAACGCATTTTATGGATTCGATAGGGCAGTGGCGTTGTGTTTTTGATAAAGAAAATGACCGTATTTTTGAACTTGCCGATAAGTATAAATTAGCCATTGAAATTCATCCGTATGATGGCGATAAAATGATAAAATTAGAAAATACCAATTGGCGTTTTCATTTAATTTGGATGTTGGCACAATGTGGTGATGCGTATCATTTTTATACCTTAAACGGAATGCAGGAGCGTTTTAAAAATATCAGAACCTGTTTTGCACACGGCGGACAATTGGCACAAATGAATTTAGGGCGTAGAATTCAAGGTTTTGATGGTCGTCCTGATTTATTTGAAGGAAAAACGCATCCTAGAAAAGCGGTTGGGCATCCAAATATTTTCTTTGATACGCTCGTGCATGATACCGATTCGTTAAAATTAATGATTGACAGACAAGGTTCTAATCAAATTATTATGGGCTTGGATGACCCGTATCCGTTAGGAGAAATGGAAAATGATGCGCAATCTTCGTATCCAGGGAAATTATTAGATTTAGCGATGGATAGAGATATTATCAATCAAAAACAATATAACGAAATTTGGGAAGACAACACGTTACGTTGGTTATTTGGTGATGATGAAAAAGCAAAACAAGATTTAATTACAAAGATTTTAGGCTAATTTTTCAAACTATTTTATAATATCTTGAAAAAAAAATCGCTTTATAACAAGAAATATGAACTTGTAATAAAGCGATTTTTATATAAATTATCTTTTAGATATTCGTTAATTTCCCTAATAATTTAAGTAGCTTACTTTTTGTTTTAGCGTATTCATATTCATTTTTGATTGCTTTTAAATTCGTTTCAATTAATTTAACTTCTCTGTAATTAATTAAAAATAAGGAGCTTTCACCTAACGAAAATTTTCGCTCTTCGCTTTTAACGATTGTTTTATAATTATTTACCAGGTTTTTTAAGATATTGTGTTGTTTTTGATACGATACAATTTCTTGTTTGGTCGCTTTAATCTTATTTTGCAAAATTATTTTTGTTGCTGAAATTTCAAAATCTAAATCTTGTAATTTTATTTTTGCAATTTTTAAATCTCCTCTAGCTTTTCTTAAAAATAACGGCACACTAACTTGCAACGAGTTTTTGTAACTTGAAACGTTAAAAGTACTAAAATCATCAAAATTATGTACTTCTGATGATAATAAATTATACTGAAAATCTATTTTTGGCAATAAATTATTTGTTTTTAATCGTTTATTTATCTGTAAATTATTCTTTTTTAAGGCTAATAATTTTAACTTCGGATGTTGTTCTAAATCATTTTCATCTATTTTATTGAAATCATTTTCGACTATTTTTAATAATTTATCAATCTTAGAAAATGTTGCGATATCAGGAATCATGTTGTTTTTTAATTCCATTGGAATATTATTATTAATCCACAAATAATTCGAAAAAGCTACTTTTGATTTTAAGTGTTTAATACGTGCTTTTTCTAAATCTAATTTTCTATTTTCTAAGTTGATACTTGTTTCTAAAGTATCTACAGCGGCTTTATCACCTGCTTTAAAATTTTTAATAACATTATGGTGTCTTATCGTTGCATTGGCATAATAATTTTGAAACACGCTATATTGTTGATAATATTGTGTCCAATTTAAGTATGCCGAAATAGCATCAAACAAAATAGTATTAACTAATAATTGTTGTTCTAATTTACTTTGTTTGGTGTAAATTTTGGCTTTTTTTAAGGTAGCCATTCTTTTATTGATAAATAAATTTTTAGCCAACGAAACAGAAACACCTACATTATATAAGCCATTTTTAGGTGTTTTATATTGAGGATTTAAATACTTTCCTGAATTATTTTCATAACTAGCTTTTAGCTCAATTCCATACCAAGTAGGAATTTTAAAAGATGAAACTAATGTTTTATAATACTCGGTATTTTTAAAGTTTTTATTGCTGTAATCAACTTCAATTTTAGGATCAAAACCACCTCTGGCTTTTAATAATTTTGCTTGATTTGTATTAACAATAAGTTTTGCCTGCTTTATAATAGGATGATATTTTTTAACATATCCTAGACTTTCCTCTAAAGAAATAGTGTTGTTAGGCATGTTTTGAGAAAAGGAAACGAAACTTATAAATAGATATAAAAAGGATATATTTTTCATTATTTCTTTTTCTTAGAATCGGTTTCTTTTGTGTTTGGCTGATAGAAATTAGGTGGAAAACTATTAATTTGTCGCCATAATTCATACCAAATAGGCACATTTTCTAACAGTGCAATTGTTTTTGCTCCCGAACCAACTCTAATGGCTTTTGGCCATGGTTGTTCATCGTTATCAGGAACAATCAAGGCTCTATATTTTCCATTACTGCTAATAAAATTTTCGACTGTAATAATTTTAGCTTCATAAGTTCCTGATGACATATTAGGCCAGCCACTAAAAACAATTGCTGGCCAACCATCAAACTGAACACGTACTTTTTCGTGAGTATGTATCAACGGTAAATCGATGGGTTTTATATACATTTCTACTGCCAAATCGTATACAGCAGGCATAATGTTTATTAACTGTTCACCTTCTTTAAAAGTTTCTCCAATTCCCGATTTTATTGCTTTATTTATATACCCATCAAGCGGAGCGGTAATGTATAATAAAGAACTTCGTTTGTTATAATTAGCTAAATTTGTTTGTAGTTTTGATACTTGTACTTCAGTTTCATACGCGCCAGATTCAGCACTATATAAACTACTTTGTGCTTTGGATAATTTATCGGTATAAGTCGCGATTATTCCCGAAATAGCTAATTGTGCATTGATACTATTATTTTTAGAAGTTAACAGTTTATTTTTTTGAGAAATAACTTTAGCTGAAAATTCTTGAAGTTTTGCACTTTTTTCTTCCACATCTTTAGTGGCTTTTAAACCTTCTTGTTGTAGGGTAAAAGTTCTTTCATATTGAATTTTTGCTATTTTTTGCTTTAAAATAACGGTTTCTAAGTCAATACTATCGGTTTTAACTTTTAAGTAAGCTTGTTGTAATTTGTTTTTTGCTTGTTCCGATTTTAATTTTTGTTCGTTTCTTATCGCTGAAATTTGCCTTTTTAAAGCACTTATTTTATTTTGATATGATTTTCCAGAAAGACTTTTAGAATTTAATTGATTTCCTGTTCTTTCAGCAAGTTTTGCATCGAAATAATCACTTTTTACTTCGGATATTCTTAAAATAGTATCGCCTTTTTTTACAAAATCACCTTCTTGCACAAACCACTGTTCAATTCTTCCAGGAATTTGAGATTGCAAGGTTTGCGGACGCTGATTCGGTTTTAACGTCGTAACATTACCTGTACTAGAAACATTTTGAGTCCAAGGTAAAAATAGCGTGATAAATAGTACTATAAAAAAGAATAGTAAAAACTTTCTAAATAATTTGTGATGTTCTTTTTTAAATATTTTTTTTCCTGATTTAAAATTACTCAAATCAATTTGATTAGAAACAGTATTATTTGATATATGTAACATTATCTCTGTTGCTTTATTTATTAATGATTTTACCTTTATGCAGTGTAATTTTTTTAGTACATTTTTCTTCCCATTTGTCGTTACTGCTTACAATAATTAAGCTCCATTTTTGGGAAGGATTTGTAATAAAATCGATAATTTTATTGGCTTCTTTTTTTTCTAATTGATCTAAAGGATCTTCTAAAATTAAAAGTTTTGGTTTTTTGATAATCGCTCTTGCTAGAATAATTTTTTTAGAAATGGTATAGCCAATATGTTTTCCTTCAGGTTTTAGTTGGGTTTCTAAGCCATTTTCTTGATATTTTAAAAAATCGGTTAATCCAACAATTTCGAAAACAGTATAAATTTCATCATCTGAAATTGCGGTATCTCCAAAAGTTACATTTTCTCGGATGCTTCCTTCAAACGGATTTTCTTCGGATAATGACATTCCTAAATAGGCTCTATAATTATTAATTTGTAGGCTTTTTATGGATAAATCATTCACGAAAATATTTCCAGCGGTAGGGGTTGTAATTCCTGCGATAAGCTGTATTAAGCTCGATTTTCCAGCGCCACTTTCTCCTTGAATTAAGATTCTATCATTGGGTTCGATATGGAATGAAATATCTTTTAAGATGGGTTTTTCTTTCTCAAAAATGGTGTATGAAATATTTTGAATTTCAATTTTGAAAGGTTTGGTGTCGCTGACAGTACTTCCTTGTTGATTCTCGATGGGTTTATCGATAACTTGCCCTAATTTTTCGATAGAAGTAAGCACATCATAAAAGGATTCTAAGCCTAAAATTAATTTTTCCACAGAACTTATTATCAATAAAATAATTATTTCAGAGGCAACAAATTGTCCAATATTCATTTTTTGATTTAAGACTAAAAAACCGCCCATCAATAATAAACCAGCGGTAACAATCACTTTAAAACTAATCATTTGAATATATTGAATGATTAATATTTTAAAATGACTGTCTCTTGATTTTAAATAATCACTAACCAAATCATCGCTTTTATCTAGGGCAAGTGTTGTTTTTCCTGCTACTTTAAAACTGATAATTGTTCTTGCGATTTCTTGCAACCAATGCGCTACTTTATACTTATTTTTAGATTCATTTAAGCTTGTTTCTAAGCCAATTTTAGCAGTATATTTAAATACAAGATAAATCAATAAGAGTAATAAAAATCCGAATAAAATAAAAAAGGTATGATAAAAAGAGAGTAGTACTAGTGCAAAAATTATCTGTAAAAAAGCCGATGGAACATCAATTAAAATTTTTGAAATCCCTTTTTGAATCGTTAGCGTATCAAAAAAACGATTGGCTAATTCAGGCGGATAATAATTTCGTAATTCGCTCATTTTTATTTTAGGAAATCGATAACTAAGTTCTAAGGAAGCTCTTGTAAAAATTCGTTGTTGTATGGTTTCAATAATTCTAATTTGCATGAATTTTAAAACACCACTAAAAGCGACACCACCCGTAACGAGTATTACAAGCACTACCCAAGAAGCCGAAATTTCAGCCGCTTGTAGTAAATTGATAATTGCTTGTATCCCTAAAGGAAGCGATAAAGCTACAATTCCTTCAAAAACAGCGTAGTAAGATATTTGTAAAATATCTTTTTTCTCTAAAGTTAAGAGCCCTAAAAACCGTTGCCAAGGAGTTAAGGTTTTATTTTCCATTATTTGAAAGGATATTAAGCGTTACATCAATAAAAAAAGAAGTGGGAGAAATAGTGTCATTACAATTGGTCAGCGATTTAAAATGTTGTTTTATAAATTGTTGATGCAATGCGCCTTCAATCACTGTACTTGCTAGGGTTAGTGGGTGTTTATAAGTGCTATTATAATTGATTATTATAGCAGCTAAGCGTTTTACAACTTCTTTATATAATTTAAAAAAACCTTCTTTATTTTCGGCATCAACTTCTTTTGTCGAATATGATTTGGAGTTTTCATTAATCACAATTGAGTTTAATAAAACTTCATTAATATGGGTAAAATTATTGTCTTGTTCGGTTGTTTTGGTGAGTATTTGAATGGCTTTTATTAATTTTTCTTCAGGATTATGAATGCTATACGTTTCTATAACTAATTGATATTGTATCCATCCCCAATACCACGAAGTTAAATAGACGAGTAATTTGTGTTTGCTTTCGAAATATCTATAAATAGAACTTTCGTTCGAGCCGATTAAAGTGCCTAATTTTTTAAAATTGAAGCTTTCAAAACCGATTTCTTCGATTAATTTGATACTATTTTCTATAATTCTTTTTCCTAAATCGGATGTTTCAGGATCTTTAATATAGATTCCTACAGGGATTTCAATTTTAATATTTGATAGAAAATTCTTCATAAGTGAAAATTATATTCGCAAATATAATAGTAATACTATTATGTTTAGGTGTTTTTGTACTTATTTTTTATGATTTTATATTTTCTGATGAAAAAAAAGCCTTAGATAATAAATCCAAGGCTTTTTAGTGTGCTATTTTAAATTCTTTTTTTATTGAAATTTAGTCAAGATTATTTAAAGGTAGAAGTGATGTTTATTGCTACATCGTCCCAAGTTTTAGAAACGCCATCATCTCCTTTATGTAAATCTTTACAAGCTTCATTTAAAGAAGCTAATGCTTTTTGAGCATTCCAATCCGAGATTTTTAAAGTTCCCTTTAAGTTAAAGGTTTTTTGGTTGATAGTATACGTAAAAGGAAGTTTTTTAGTTACAGTATTCATTGTGATATCTGCATATCCAATCGAATCATTTTCAAGAATTAATTTTCCAGAAAGTAATTTGGTATTATCCATAACTGCGAAAAAGAATTTTTTAATTTTAAAATCTCTGCTAGTTTCTTTGGTAAAAATACTGCTTACAGGAATTGAAAATTCGGCATTATTGATGGCTTCTTTCACGGTATTACCAGTACCATTTTTGGTGATATCTACTTTTTGAAACACACCAGTAACGGGTTTTTTTTCGGTTGTTTTGTAGGCTGTCCAGTTTATTTTGGAATCGGCATCTTGTAAAGAAAAGGCAGTTTTTTTAGCTTTTTTTTCAGTGTTGTTTTCGTTAACTGAGTTTTCTTTTTTTGATGTAGCATCAGGTTTACAAGAAGCAAAATTAGTAATTGCAACAAATACGAATAAAGAATAAATGATTTTTTTCATGATAATTATTTTATAATTGAATTAACTAAATTAATATATTCTTGTTTTGCTTGTTTTTCGTTCATTCCTTTTAGTTGAATCCAAGCATTGAATTTAAAAGCATTTCTTAAATTGTCATTAGAATCATAGGTGAATTTATCCCCTTTTATTGCTTGTTTGTAGTAACTATACAATCGAAGCATGGTATCAGGAGGCAATTTACCTTTAAAATCAGAGGCTTTTTTATAAGCTTTTTCAAATTGACGGTCTAAATCATTTACCATAAAAATAAGGTATATAATTATATAATATAATGTAGGTATAAATATACGAAGGGCGCAAGAAAAAACAAACTATCAAGTCGATCTAATAATCCACCGTGTCCAGGCATTATTTTCCCGCTATCTTTTACGTTTGCTTGTCGTTTAAATTTTGATTCGACTAAATCGCCGAGCGAACCAAAAACAGCCACAATAATTGCGATTAGTATCCAATTTAAAATTGAAAAAGAATTGGGATATTCTCCAAATTTTCCAATTAAAAAACCTGCTAAAACGGCAAATAATAATCCGCCAATAAAACCTTCAATTGTTTTTTTAGGCGATACTGATTCAAATAATTTATGTTTTCCGAAATTTTTACCAACGATAAAAGCAAAGCTATCATTAGTCCAAATCATCAAAATAATATAAATAATAATAGTTGGATGATAGGTATTTTCGATAAAAGGTAATTTTATTAAAAAATAAAAAGGCAGTATTAAATAAATTAGATGTAAAAATATTTTTTGGAGGCTATTATTTGTTTTGATAACTTTTGTACTGATTAAATAATAGAGTAGTCCTAGCAAACTGGCAAAAGAAAATCCTATTAAAAAGCCATTGAAATCCGAAGGTATTTTAACGACAGACGCATATATGAATAAGGCTAAAATCAGATAAGGAAGTATGTTTTTTAACTGCAGTATTCTTGAGAATTCAAAAACGCAGATGGTCGAAAAAATAGCGATTAATGCGATATAAGATTCTGCTGAAAAAAGGATTGCAGCAATAAAAATTATCGCATACACAAGTCCTGAAATACTTCTTACTATAATGTTTCGCATAGTTTATAAGTGTTCTTTATAAATCTTCAAAGAGAAGTAGGTATAAATTTTTGGAGTTACTGTTACCATAACTTAAAAAACTTCCGTCTTCAACTTCTATTTTATAATTTGTTGTTGAGCAAATATTTGTAGGGATATTTCCGCTAAATTGTGTTTTGATACCCGTTAATCCCTCGCTCATATTTTTTGCTAATTGGCTAGTGGTGGCATACACAATAAAATCTTCTGAGTGAGAAGGTAATTTTTCACTACCTAACTGATTTGAAGAAAATAAAATATCACCATTACTTGCTATTAAATGTTCGCAGGTTGTGAAAAAGGGAACTGTTTTGGCTGTTTTTTCCTGAGTATTGATTCCTATTTTTTGGGTTATTTTCAGTAAATTAAAATCGGAACAGCTAATTGTGTACCAATTATTTTCTTGTAAAATTTGAATTAAATTCATAGATACTTCATCGATAGAAGTACAATACAAAAATTTACCACCTTTATTGATAAAATTATGCACAAAGGAATCATCTAGCGACAAATTAACTTCCTGTTGGTTGGTTAATTCATCGCTAGATGGTTTTTTAAATGAGTTATATATTTTCTTAAAAAAATTCATCTAATTCATCAGATAATTCAAATAAAAATAATTTTTAAAAATTGATTAAAGATCTTTCAGATCTCTACTTTCTTTATTTTCTTTTATTTCCTTAGTTTCTTTAATTTCAAAAGGTCTTTCGCCAAATATTTTTTCTAAATCGGCTTTAAACATTACTTCTTTTTCAAGTAAAAGTGCTGCTAATTGGCTAAGTTTATCTTTGTGTTGCGTTAAAAGATCGATGGCTCTTTGATATTGAATTTCAATCATTTTAGAGATTTCTTCATCAATAACTTTAGCGGTATCATCACTATAAGGTTTTACAAAAGAGTCATTTCCAGATGAATCATAATAGGTAATATTACCGACTCTTTCATTTAAACCATACACGGTAACCATTGCACGTGCTTGTTTGGTTACTTTTTCCAAATCACTTAAAGCTCCTGTTGAAATTTTATTAAAGATTAATTTTTCAGCAGCTCTACCACCCATGGTAGCACACATTTCGTCTAGCATTTGATCTGTTTGCACAATTTTTCGTTCTTCAGGAAGATACCAAGCAGCACCTAACGATTGCCCACGAGGAACGATAGTTACTTTTACTAAGGGAGCTGCATGTTCTAACATCCAGCTAACGGTAGCATGACCTGCTTCATGAAAAGCAATAACTTCTTTTTCTTTAGGAGTGATTACTTTATTTTTCTTTTCTAAACCACCAACAATTCTATCAACGGCATCTAAGAAATCTTGATGTTCAATAGCTTCTTTATTGTTTCTAGCGGCAATTAAAGCAGCTTCGTTACATAAATTTGCAATATCAGCTCCAGAAAAACCAGGAGTTTGTTGTGCTAATAATTCCAAATCAGCATTTTTAGCTAATTTTAAGGGTTTGATATGTACTTCAAAAATCTCTCTACGTTCGTGTAAATCTGGTAAATCTACATAAATTTGACGGTCAAAACGACCTGCACGCATTAAGGCACTATCTAATACATCGGCACGGTTTGTGGCTGCTAAAACAATAACATTAGTATCAGTTCCAAAACCATCCATTTCTGTTAAAAGCTGATTTAACGTGTTTTCACGTTCATCATTTCCGCCAGTCATATTATTTTTTCCTCTAGCACGACCAATAGCATCAATTTCATCAATAAATATAATTGATGGTGATTTTTCTTGTGCTTTTTTAAATAAATCTCTTACACGAGAAGCTCCAACACCTACGAACATTTCAACAAAATCAGAACCAGATAAAGAGAAGAAAGGAACACCAGCTTCACCAGCTACGGCTTTTGCTAATAATGTTTTTCCTGTTCCAGGAGGTCCTACTAATAAGGCTCCTTTAGGAATTTTCCCTCCTAATTTAGTGTATTTTTCAGGAGTTTTTAAGAAGTCTACAATTTCTTGAATTTCTTCTTTAGCACCTTCCAAACCAGCGACATCTTTAAAGCTTGTTTTTACTTTGGTGTTTTCGTCAAAAAGTTTTGCTTTTGATTTACCAATGTTAAAAATTTGACTACCGCCACCAGCACCTCCAGCGCCACCACCAGACATTTTTTTCATAAAGAAAATCCAAATACCAATCAATAAAATAAAAGGTAAGAAATCAAACAAGGTGGTTATTAAACTTGTTGCTTCTACATTTTTTCTATCAAAATCGAGATTTTTATCGGCTTTTTCTTTTTTGATTTCATTTTCGAAATTTTGTAAATCTCCAAAATTATAGGTGTATAACGGCGCTCCTTTTCTATAAAAAGGAGACGTTGTTATTTTTTTATGTGCTTCTTTTTTTTCAGCTTCCGCTTTTAAGAAAATTTGAGCGACATTATTATTTTCAATAACGATTTTTTGAATATCGTTTTGTTGTAATATTTTATTAAACTCGTTTTTTGAAATATTACGAGTTCCTAAATTATTCGAATTTAAAAAACTCAATCCTAATAGGATTACTAATATCGGAACGTATATCCAAAATGAATTAAACGTAAATTTTGGAGCATTTTTTTTCTTATCACTCATAAACAATGGTCTAAACTATTAAGAACTATAATGTATTAATTTCTGTAATTTTAGCATCACCCCAAAGACTTTCAATATCATAATAATCACGTATTTGTTTTTGAAAAACATGAACAACAACGTGTACATAATCCATTAAAACCCATTCAGAATTTGTTTGTCCTTCAATATGCCAAGGTTTATCTTTAAGTTCTTTACTTACCATTTTCTGTACAGAACCAGAAATTGCACTTACTTGTGTGTTTGAATTTCCTGAGCAGATTATAAAATAATCGCAAACAGTGTTTTCTATTTCTCTTAAATCTAGTAATTGGATGTGTTCTCCTTTTACCTCTTCAATCCCTTTTATAATCACAGCAATTAAATCGTCTGTGCTTGCTTGTTTTTTAGTCATCAAAAAAATTATATTTTTAGCAAAGTTATTATATTTTTGCGAGTATTATGCTTAATATTAGCACTTGTTTTATTCACAAAACTTATATGAAAATAATCAAACTTAATGCCATTGATTCTACCAATTCTTTTTTGAAGGATATGGCATCAAAAGTAGCGCTTGATAATCTTACGGTCGTTGTTGCAAAAAAGCAAACCGCAGGGAGAGGGCAACGGAATACTCGCTGGAATTCACAAGCAGGTAAAGCACTTACTTTCAGTGTTTACACTAAGTTTGATGATTTTCTTGTAGCCGATTATAAGTATTTAAATTATGCTGTTTCTTTAGCCGTTTATCAGGCGATTAATACGTTTAATCTATCAAGATTGACAATAAAATGGCCGAACGACATTTTGTCAGAAAACAAAAAAATAGCAGGTATTTTAATTGAAAATTCTTTAATTACCGATAAAATTAATACCGCTATAATAGGAATTGGTGTTAATGTGAATCAAAATAAATTCCCTAAAGATTTACCAAATGCGTCATCTATCAAAAAAATGTTAGCTAAAAAACAAGTTATTAATCCTGATATTGATAACAATATTGATCTTGATTTCTTATTAGATAAAATCTTAGTAAGTCTAGCGAAAAAGTTAGAAATCTTACATCAAAAAGAATATCAACTTTTAGAAAATGACTATTTGAGTGTTTTGTACAAAAAAAATGTTCCGAGTATGTTTAAAACAACTCAGAACACTTTATTTATGGGTAAAATTATCGGAGTTTCGAAAATAGGAAACCTTCAAATTGAATTAGAAAACGAAACGATTCAAGAATTTGGAATTAAAGAAGTTTCATTTGCTTAATTAGTTTATAATTTTGAAATATTTTCTGTTAAGGTATCAATAAATTTTGTTAATGGTTTTTTAACCATCATTGCCATCATCGGATTGAAATCACCATTGAAATTTAAAACAACCTCACTTTCATTTTCAGAAATTTCACAAATATCAGAAGATAAAGTAAACGGTAATTTGCTACTTGCAGCTCCTAAAGTAATGTTTGAATATTCGGTTTTTTCTTTCATGACCAATCTTATTTCTGGCATTCCTTTTAATCCGAAAATAAAACTATCACCATCAACTTCAAATTTTTGAGTATTTTCTGGCATTAGTTGCTCAAAGTTTTCTAATTTTAATAGAAAATCAAAAATTTCTTTAGTAGATTTTTTTACAATTACTTTGTTTCCTTCAATAGTCATATTCCTTTATATTTGGTCTTATTTTTCATTTTGTTTCCACTCGCTAGGAGCAGCTCTCCATTCTTCCAGCATTGTTCGCTCTTCACTGGTGATATATTTACTATCCAATGCTTGTTCGAGTAAATATTTATAGTTACTCAATGTGGTAAGTGATACGTTGTTATTTTTGAAGTTTTCATCAGCAATAGCAAATCCATACGAAAAAATAGCAATCATACCTTTAACGGTTGCATTGGCTTCTTTTAATGCTTTCACTGCATTTAAACTGCTCGTTCCTGTGCTGATTAAATCTTCAATAACCACTACGTTTTGTCCACTTTCTAAATGTCCTTCAATTTGATTTTTACGTCCATGTTTTTTAGGCTCAGGACGAACATATATAAAAGGAACACCTAATTCTTGAGCAACCAAAATACCAATGGCAATCGCACCAGTAGCAACACCTGCAATAACATCTGGCTTGCCGTGCTTTTCGATAACTAATTTAGCTATTTGCTCTTTTAAAAAATTTCTAACAGGTACGTAAGATAACGTAATTCTGTTATCGCAATAAATTGGTGATTTCCAACCAGAAGCCCAAGTAAATGGTGCTTTTGGGCTTAATTTAATCGCCTTTATTTGTAGCAGAAGTTCTGCTGTTCTTTTTGCTGTATCTTTGTTCAAATCCATAACACAAATGTATAATTTTTTTGTTAATGATAACTAAATTTTTTTACAACGACACTAAAAATAAATTAAAAATTAGCCGTTATTTTTGTTAAAATACATTCTTACAATCTCTTATTTAAAGAGATAATAATTTATTAACATCCATAATTAGTTGAAATTAAAAGCATTTTTGTAAATTAGAAACATCTAAAATTATAGCAATAATCTTAAAAAATCATCAGAAGATAATTATACCATAATCAAGAAATAAGAAGCTACATCAAAAATAAGTTGAGAAAATAAATCAAAAATAATGACATAATGTCATTTATTACAGTTCGTAATGTGGCTAATACGATAAATTTTCTGCCAAAATAAAAGTTATAGCTTGTTGGCACACACTTTGACTAATACAACCTGTAAAATTGAATTAAAAATTTAAGATAAATAAGTATTATGAGTAAAATTATAGGAATTGATTTAGGAACCACAAATTCATGTGTTTCTGTAATGGAAGGAAATGAACCAGTTGTTATCCCTAATTCAGAAGGAAAAAGAACGACACCATCTATCGTTGCATTTATCGAAGGTGGAGAGCGTAAAGTTGGTGATCCAGCAAAAAGACAAGCGGTAACGAACCCTACAAAAACAGTTTATTCTATTAAACGTTTTATGGGAAATAAGTTCTCTGAATCTTCAAAAGAAGCAGCAAGAGTACCTTATAGCGTTGTAAAAGGTGATAATGATACTCCACGTGTAGATATTGACGGTCGTTTATATACGCCTCAAGAAATTTCTGCCATGGTTTTACAGAAAATGAAAAAAACAGCGGAAGACTATTTAGGAACAGATGTTTCTGAAGCTGTAATTACGGTACCAGCATACTTTAACGATGCACAACGTCAGGCTACAAAAGAAGCTGGTGAAATTGCTGGTTTAAAAGTTAGAAGAATTATCAACGAACCAACTGCAGCTGCTTTAGCGTATGGTTTAGATAAATCTCATGACGATAAAAAAATCGTTGTTTTTGATTTTGGTGGTGGAACACATGATGTTTCTATCTTAGAATTAGGAGACGGTGTTTTCGAAGTATTAGCTACTGATGGTGATACGCATTTAGGAGGAGATGATGTTGATGAAAGAATTATCAACTGGTTAGCTGAAGAATTTAAAGCTGAGGAAGATATGGACTTACGTAAAGATCCAATGTCTTTACAACGTTTAAAAGAAGCTGCTGAAAAAGCGAAGATTGAATTATCTAGCACAACTTCATCAGAAATTAACTTACCTTATATTACTGCTACTGCTTCAGGACCTAAGCATTTAGTTAGAACATTAACCAGAGCTAAATTTGAAGCTTTAATTGATGATTTAATCAAAAGAACTATTGAGCCTTGTGCTACTGCTTTAAAAAATGCCGATTTAACTATCGACGAAATTGACGAAGTTGTATTAGTTGGAGGTTCTACTCGTATTCCTGCAATTCAAGAAGCTGTTCAAAATTTCTTTAAAAAATCACCAAGTAAAGGCGTAAATCCTGATGAAGTTGTTTCTTTAGGAGCGGCTATTCAAGGGGGAGTTTTAACAGGAGATGTAAAAGACGTATTATTATTAGATGTTACGCCTTTATCTTTAGGAATTGAAACAATGGGGAACGTATTCACCAAATTAATTGATGCAAATACGACTATTCCAACAAAAAAATCACAAGTATTTTCTACTGCTGCTGATAACCAACCATCTGTAGATATTCACGTTTTACAAGGGGAAAGAGCAATGGCTGCTGATAACAATACTATCGGTCGTTTCCAATTAACAGATATTCCACCAGCACAAAGAGGTGTTCCTCAAATTGAAGTAACTTTCGATATTGATGCAAACGGAATTATCAAAGTATCTGCTTCAGATAAAGCAACAGGAAAAACACAAGATATTAAAATCGAAGCTTCTTCAGGATTATCAGAAGAAGAAATCGAAAAAATGAAAGCAGAAGCAGAAGCAAATGCTGATTCCGATGCAAAAGCAAAAGAAACTGCTGAAAAAATCAACGAAGCTGATTCTATGATTTTTCAAACTGAAAAGCAATTAAAAGAATTTGGTGATAAATTATCAGATGATAAAAAAGCACCAATTGAAAGCGCTTTAGTTGAATTACAAACAGCACACCAATTACAAGATTTAGCACAAATTGATGCTGCTATGGCAACAATTAACGAAGCTTGGAAAGCGGCATCTGAAGAGATGTATGCTGATAAAGGTGCAGCAGGAGCTCAGCAAGAAGCACAGCCAAAAACTGATGCACAAGCTGATAATGTAGAAGATGTAGATTTCGAAGAAGTTAAGTAATTTTAACTTTTAAGTATATTTTATACTTTATATTTTGACACTTTTTATATTAAAACGCAATCATTAATTTGATTGCGTTTTTTTGTGTTTTATAGTTAAGAACTTATTAACTATGATATATTTATGAAAAAAAACGTTCAATAAAATCAAAATAAAACGTTCGGAAACTAGATTGTAGTATTCGTAAAGTAAATAGAATTGTTTTGAAATAAAAAAACGATATTTAAAAAAAATAGCTTCATGAATAAAATTTTAAACACATACTCTTATTTATTAAATATAGGTGTTCCTCAAAAAAAATCGGTTGAAGCTAAAAAAATAAGACTCTTAAACGCTTTTTGTATTACCTGGTCGGTAATGATTGTCATTATCACCATTTTTGATTTGATTTTTGAAAGAGAATTATATGGAAGTTTGATTTTACATGGAATTTCGTATGTTATTATCACAGGTATTTTTTATTTACAATTTTTACAAAATTATCATATAGCTCGAATTGTTTTTATAATTGCTATAATTTCCATCACATTTATATTCGCCAACTTTACAACACCTTTAATGTTGATTGAAAATTTTTATTTTCTATATCCTTTGGTCGGTATTTTATTCATTGAAAAAAAATGGATTAATATGTTGTTTTTACTTCTTTGCTTCGGATTGTATTTTATCCCGAATCTTTTTTTAAATATGTATCCTAAAAATATGATTTTGCCCGTATTGGTATTCTGTATTTTTTTAGGAACTTTTGTTATTTTAAACTATTCCGAACAATTAAATAAAAAACAAGAAAAGAAACTACGAAAACGTAAAATAAAATTAGAAAAAGCTTACGCTAAACTCGAAAAACAAAAAGAAAATGAACTGGCTCTTTTAAGATTACAAACATTAAAAGCACAAATGAATCCGCATTTTATGTTTAATACTTTAAATGCAATTCAAAATTTAATTTTAAAAGGTAATAAAGAAGATGCGTATGATTATTTAACAAGATATGCTGTTTTAATGCGTGAAAATTTAAAAATCAGCAATAAAAATTTTACAAGTTTAGATATTGAATTAGTCATTTTAAACAAATATTTAGAACTTGAAAAATTGCGTTTTGGCGATAGTTTTAATTATACTATTGAAAATTTAGAAAACAATAAAAATATTGAAATTCCATCACAAATTATTCAGCCTTTTGTTGAAGAAGCTATTCGATACAGACTTTTGCATCAAATAAATGAATTGAGAGAGTTAAAAATTACGTTTCATCATGAAAACAAAATGCTAGTTTGTACCATAATTGATAACGGAATAGGAATTGCAAAATCCGTTGAAATGAAAGAGAAAGATAAAATGAATTTAGAACTATCTTTAACAGCAATAATAGAAAAAAGAGTCGCTTTATTAAAAGATTTTTATAATATAAAAATACACTTTAAATACATCGAAGAAAATTTAAAAACTAAAGTAGTACTTAAAATGTCGTATAAATAATTGAAATAAAATGATACTATTTTTTTTGAAAAAAGCATATAAATTCGTTGTAAATATTGGGGTTTACAACAATAATGAAAACGAACATAAAAAAATAAAACTGTTAAATGTATTTTGTTTAACATGGGGAATTTTAATCTGTACTTTTATGTTTTTTGATCCGTTTTTTTCAAATAAAATGAACAAAAGCATTGTAGTACATTTTTTTTCGTTTTTAGCAATTATTGCAGTTTATCTATTGCAAAAAAATAGAAAATATATTTATGCTAGAGTATTGTTTATAATAGTACTTATAACGGTAACTTTTATTTTTGCAAATTATATAGAACCATCTCGAATGATGGAAAATTTTTATTTTATATATCCATTAGTCGCTCTTATTTTAATTGATAAAAAGCAAATAACAATCTCAATAATGATATTGTGCTGGCTCTTATATTATATTCCTTATAAATTAATACCAAGTATATATCCTTCTGATATGTTAAATCCGATTCTATTACTTGCTGTTTTTATAGGATCTTATGTGATACTTAACTATTCACAATTATTAAATCAAAAAAATGAAGTAAAGTTAAAAGAAGCCTACAAACAATTAGAAGAGAAAAAAAAGAATGAATTAGCATATTTACAGTTAAAATCGTTAAAAGCACAAATGAATCCGCATTTTATGTTTAATGCGATGAATTCAATTCAAAATTTAGTATTAAAAGGAAACAAACATGAAGCCTATAATTATCTAACAAAATTTGCATCGCTAATTAGAGAAAACTTAAATATGAGTGAAAAAAGTTTTGTGTATTTTGATGAGGAATTATCCTTATTAACAAAATATTTAGAGTTAGAAAAATTGCGTTTTCGAGATGATTTTGAATATGTTTTAATAGGATATCAAAATATTAAAGACATTAAAATACCTTCGATGATAATTCAGCCTTTTGTTGAAAATTCTATAAAACATGGTTTGTTACACAAAACATCAGGAATAAAAAAAGTAACGATTTCTTTTTCTCAAAAAGAAGTTTTTGAATGTGAAATTGTAGATAATGGCATTGGAATTAAAGCTTCTATAGAAATAAATACCTTAAATAATAAAGAAGAATCATTTTCAACAAAAGCAATACAAGATAGATTATTGCTATTAAAAGACTATTATAAAACAGATATTGGTTTTAAATATGTAAAAATTGAAGAAGGAACTAAAGTCATATTAAAAATACCGTATATAGATTAAAAATATATGATAAAATGAGAAAAATAAAAGCCGTACTTGTTGATGATGAGATTAACGCAAGAGAAAATTTACGCTATTTACTAGGTGCTTTTTGTAAGCAAGTAGAAGTAATTTCAGAAGCTTCTAATGTTGATGATGCAGTACAAATAATACAAAAATACCAACCTCAAATCGTGTTTTTAGATATTGAAATGCCTCAAAAAAATGGTTTTCAATTATTAGAAGAATTTAATGAAATCAACTTTCACGTAATTTTTGTAACCGCTTACGATACTTATGCTATTAAAGCATTTCAAGTAACCGCAATAGATTATTTATTAAAACCAATCGCGGTTGATTTGTTGCAAAAAGCTGTTGAAAAAGTAGCCATAAATATTCAAAATAAGCAATTAAATACCAGAGTTGAATTATTACAACAAAATAAAAAACAACTTACAATAATAGCGATACCTTATAAAACAGATTATGTAATTGTAAATATTATTGACATTATTTGTATTCAAGCAGATAGAATGTACAGCGTAATTTATACTACAAATGGCAAGGAATTTATGGTTGCTAAAAAATTAAATTATTATGAAAATTTATTAAGTGATAAAGATTTTTTTACAAGAGTACATCGTTCTTGGATGGTAAATATTAATCATATAAATAGCTATTCAAAAAAAGAAAAACAACTTCTTACTTTTACTGATAAAATAATTTCTGTTGGTAAAACCTATAAAGAAAATTTCGAAAAATTGATGCATTAATAATTTTAGAATCAATTTTTTAAAGATGTAAATACTTGTTATATCATTTTTCGGAAACTAAAAAGAATAGCAAATGCCCATAATCGAATACGATAATCTGAAAATGAATTATTATCCTTTAGTTTTTACAATTCATAAGCTACGAGAAACTTTTTAGCACTTGATAAGGTGGCTTTGTAAGTAAGAGTAAAAAAACAAGCTCTAATAACTATGAAAAAAAAGTGTCAATTATTATAATATTAGGTTCTCTAAGAGGATTGAAAATTTGTTCGGAAACAATATTGTAGCGTTCGGAAACTTTTAAGTAGAGAGGTTAAATAGTCATTTTATTTTCGTTTTAAATTTAAAAATAAATTTATCATGAAAAAAAATATATTACTATTATTGCTTTTAATAAGTAGTGTAACATTTGCACAAATACCGATAAATAGTCTACAAGCAATGTATCAGTTTACAGAAGGGGGGCTAACAGATGCTGCAAATGGAAACAATTTTTTGCAAACAGGAACTGCATTAACAAAGATTAATGACAGGTTTAATACCGTAAATAATGCCATTAGTTTAAATGGAGACTATTTAACAGCTAATAAATTTTCTTTTGGTTCTCAGATAGCTTTAAGTTTTTGGGTAAAAACAAGTACTAATGACTCAAATTCAAGAATTATTTTTGAACAAAAAGATAATATAGGTTTTAATGTTTATTTAAAAGATGGTAAAATAGGCGTTTCTGGTAGAAATCAATATTATGATTTGGGAACACCTTTTATTAATTGGGATTTTGATGAATTATTTAGTAAGCCTATATCAGATAATAATTGGCATCATATAGTTGTGAATATTAAATATGTAAAAGCATCAGATAATAAAAAATTTGATTTTCATATAGATGTATTTACTGATACTGTTAAAGAAACAGTAGTCGTAGGTAGAAACCATTATAGAATGTACGGTTCGGGAGGAGTTAATGCGAATACACCATTTAAGGTTGCAAATAATAAAAACAATAATTTATCAACTACAAATAAATATTTAGATGATTTAGATGATTTATTTTTTTATGATAAAATTCTAACTCAAACAGAAGTAACCCAATTAGCTCAATTGGGAGGTTATGGTTTTTGTTTTTCACCAGATATTACAAATCTTTCTATAACTAATATTACAGAAGATTCTGCAGATGTTACTTGGACAGATGCTGGAACTTACGATATAGCTTATGGATTAAAAAATGAGCCTTTTGCTAATTATACTATTATTAATGATGTAACAACAGGAAGTTATAATATATTAAACCTAAGTAGTTCTAGTTTTTACAATGTTTATTATAGAACTAAATGTACTTCTGTTTATGCTCCAAGTTCTAATTGGTCTTTAGAAAAAGAATTTAGAACAGATGGGCGTTATTATGTGAAGGCTGATGCTACTGGAGCTAATGATGGTTCATCATGGATTAATGCTTATACAGATTTACAAGACGCATTATTGAAGGTAAAAGATGCCGATGAAGTTTGGGTCGCAAAAGGTACTTATATTCCTGATGCTAGTGATAAATTAATAAACTTTGAAATAAGTAAAAAAAATGTAACGATTTATGGAGGTTTTAAAGGAACAGAAAGTTTATTATCAGAACGAAATTTAGTAGGTGTAAATACAACAAATGAAACTATTTTATCTGGAGATTTAATGGCTAATGATGATGCTAATATAACTTTTGGTAATACAACAAGAAGTGATAACTCATTGAATGTTGTAAAAATAAATGGATATGATGCCGTAATAGATGGTTTTACAATTTCTGGTGGAAACTCATCTGGAAATAGTACTGGTACTGGAATATCGTTACCTGCTGGAGGATATACAAAAGGGTTAATTTTAAAAAACTCTATTATAAAAAATAATGTTGCAGGTTACGGTGCTGGTTTGTTTTATGAAGCATATAGAACTGGAGATAAATTAATTATAGATAGATGTATTTTTGAAAATAATTTAGCAAAAGGAGGCGCAGCTCTTTCTTACAGTAAAAGAGGAAGATATGCATATTCTGCAATCATAAGTAATTCTCTTTTTAAAGGGAATATTTCAAAAAACATAGGAACTGGAAATAATGGATCAGCAGGTAGTGCAGGTATGTTTAGAGGAGTTGCTTTTTCTTATGGTAACAATACAACAAGTATTAAACTGATAAATAACACTTATGTAAATAATTCAGATTTAGGTACTTCTAGTGGATTAAATAACTTTAATAGAGCAACCATAGGGGTAACTAAAGAAGAATCTGCAGGCTCTCCTATATCTGTTGAAATGTCTAATTGTATTTTTTGGGGTAATACGACTATTGGTGGTATAACTTCAAAATCAGTTTCTGGGTTAAACTATACGATGAACACAGTAAATGTTTTTAACAGTATTGATTCAGACGGTTTTTCAGTAATAGCTACTGCAAATAAAACAAACGTAAGTAATGCAAATCCGTTATTTACAAGTGCCACAGATTTTACTTTACAAGCAGGTTCACCAGCAAAAGATACTGGTGATAACGCTAAAATACCAGCAGGTACAACCACCGATTTAGTAGGAAACCAAAGAATACATAACACAACCGTAGATATGGGAGCATATGAATTTGGTTCAGTACCACCATTACCACAAACTAATTGGATAGGAGCAACAGATACTTCTTGGAATACCGCAAGTAACTGGAGCAATGGCGTTCCAACAAATACTTTAAATGCGTTTGTTTTTAATGGAGCAACAAATTATCCTGTAATTTCAAATAGTGCGAATGCTAAAGATATTACTATTGAAAATTCAGCAAGTTTAACAATTTCGCCATCGGCAAATTTAACGGCTGAAAATATTATTACAAATGATAATTTAACTATTGAATCAGATGTAAATAGTTATGGAAGTTTGAAAGTTATCAATACTGTAACAGGAAAAGCAACCTATAAAAGTTATGTTTCTGACAAATGGAACTTAGTAGGTTCGCCAGTTGTTGGGCAAGATGTTGCATCTTTTGTAACAAATAGTTCATTGGTAAGCGGAACGGTAAACCCGAATCATAAAGGATTAGGAATTTATGAAAATGGAAATACAGCTCCTTGGACATATTATAAAAATACCTTATCGTGGGGGAGTTTTGATACTGCAAAAGCGTATTCCATCAAAAAAACTACGGCAGGAACAGTTGATTTTAGAGGAACAATAACTACTGATAATGTTCAATATACCGCAACAGGAAACGCAAATAATACATTTGAAATGATTTCGAATCCATACACGGCATATCTTAATGCTAATAGTGGAGCAAATAGTATTTTATCTGAAAATTCATCAAATTTAAAAAGTACGAATGCTG
>NZ_JAJGWT010000002.1:0-319087 GCF_021390715.1 Tenacibaculum piscium | reverse complement strand
GCGTAAACTTCTCTTTGCGTAGCATCGAATAGTTTATCCTTTTCGGCAGTATCTAAAAGGGCTTTTATTTCACCTTTTTTATAATCCGCCAAGGCAGTTTCAGCAACTTTACGAGCTTGTGTTTCTGTTTGTAATTGAGCTTGTACCGCCGTTATAATAGCAGTATCTGAACTTTGTGCGGTAACTTCTGCTAAGCCTAAAGCCGTAATCAGTGGTTGTTTCATATTTGTTTTTTTTATCGTATTTGCTTTATTAATTGGTGTGGTTAACAAGGCTGCATATCTACTAGATACTTCTGAAATTTGTAAAGCGGTAGGGTCTTCAATAACTACTGGAAGTTTTACAACCGCAGGAATTATTTTAGATACCAAGCCTAAAGCCAAACATTTTTCAGCATCAAACCAATTATCACCAACTAACCATTTTTTTACTTCTGCCTCTGGTAAACCTGTTTTTGCGACTAACTTTCTTACAAAATCTTTTTCCATCGAACGCAATAAGTCTACTTGTTTTTGAATTTCATCGGCAGTACCACGAGGGTTTGCCGATGGCGCATGAATCATTAAATGTCCATTATCTACTATTTCAACATATTCAATAGCAGTTGTAATTATCGCACCCATACTTGCCGCAATTCCATCAACTACCAGTTTTTTAATTTTTGTTGATTTATTTACCGCATTAAAAATCAAATTACCTCCAAAAACATCGCCACCAATAGTATGTATATGTGCCTCTACGTCGTCATATTCAGCTTCTATTCTGTTTAGGCATGAAACAAAATATTCGCCATCACCTTCCCAAATTCTGCCGTATGCTTGTATTTTATTTCTAAAGGTTGTTATAATCATTTTAACGGATGTTTTTACCTAATTTTCAGCAAACATAAAGCTGTAATATGGATATAAAAACTACTTAAGTAATCGTTGCAATACATTGAAAATAAGTAGTTTGTTTTTTTGATTTTTGTTATAAAACACATAATAATCAATGGCTAAAAGAACAAATAATGAACCTATAAGAGCAATCGCACAACGAATGTTCGTGGAGGAAGGACTCAACGCAAAAGCCATTGCCATTGCGTTGGATAAAACAGAACAAACTATCGGAAGGTGGCGTAAAGGTTTTGGTGATAATCCTATTAATTGGGATGAAGAACGAAAACAGTTTTTAGCAACGCCTCATAATATTCGCAAATTAATTGCCAAAGAACTTTCTCAACTTGTAGAAGGAAAAAAAGCCGAGCTAGATATGAAAGCAATTCAGGCGGCTATTAAGGCTTTGCAAGATATGGCAGATGAAACATCTGTAGAAGTTGTATATACAGTATTCAAAGAATTTGATAATTGGATGGCAGAGCAAGAACCTGAAATTGCAATTAGTTTTTTAGAATGGCATAAAAATTATTTATTACACAAAGCAAAACAAACATCATAATGAGCGCTATCGGATTAAATACAGCAATGGAAAAGTTGCTAAAAAGTTATGATGCTCACTGTAAATCAGTAGAGCAATCTACTTTTATAGACCTTAACCAAACACCAGCCGAACGTAGAAAGAAAATAAAAGCCTTAGAAAAAGACTATATTACTTGGTTTCAAGAGATGTTTCCGCAATACGCAAAAGTTGAAAGTGCTTGGTTTCACAAAAAAATAGCAAAGCTTTTAATAGATAATGATGTTTGTAATTTACTAGCTGAAATATATCGGTCTGGAGCAAAATCGGTGCATTTATGTATGGGTATTCCGTTGTATTTGTACGTTACTAAACGAATGAAATTTATGCTTTTAGTTGGGCAAACTGAACCAAAGGCAAAAAAACTAATTTCAGATATTCAAAGTCAATTAACACACAATCGTAGATTTTTACATTATTACGGTAAAAAATTTAAGTTTGGCGATTGGGCTTCTGGTGATTTTACCACAACCGATGACGTTAAATTTATTGCCATGGGTATTGGGCAATCGCCTCGTGGTTTACGTGAAGGAAATGAACGACCTGATTATATTGTTGTTGATGATGTAGATACAAAAGAACGTTGTTATAATGATGTTCGAAGTCAAAAAGCAGCTGAATGGGTTTGGGAAGACTTAAAAGGAACTTTTGATGAAGGTGGTAAATTTCAACGCTTTGTAGTTGCTAATAATAACTTTCACAAAAATACTGTAATCAATCAGCTAAAAGCTGACTTTACGCTAAATAATAAAAAGGCAAAGGAATTTGGTTTTAAGAAAAAACACTTTGTAGTAACCGTAAATGCCGTTAAAAACTTAACCACTTTCGAACCTAATTGGCCCGCAAAAACAAGTGCAGAATATTGGCGTGAAAAATACCATTCTACGCCGCATCGTTCTTTTATGCGTGAATATATGCACAAGCATATTGTGGAAGGTGCTATTTTTAAAAATGAATATATCAGTTATAAAAATAGATTAAAATACAGCCAATATGATGCTTTATGTTTTTATGGCGATTTATCGTACAAAGATGCTGGAGATTTTAAAGCGATGGTTTTCGTTGGAAAAAAAGGACGTGAATTTCATTTATTAGATTGCTTTGTTAGGCAAACATCTCGATACAATGTAGCAAAATGGTTATATGAAAAGGTAGAAGATGAAAATTTACTTCAATACAATATTCAATATATGATTGAAGGACTTTTTGCTCAAGATGAATTTGTAAGCGATTTTGATGCCGTTGGCGATGAAATGGGCTGGTATGTTCCTGTTGTTGCCGATAACAAAAGCAAAAGCGGAAAGTTTGATCGTGTAGAAAGTATGGCAGGATATTTTGAACGTAAAAATGTGTTTTTTAACACTAAAATAAAAGACACCATTGATTGCCTTGAATTACTAGATCAATTATTAGCCTTTCAAAAAGGAAGTGGTGTGCATGATGATGCACCAGATAGTTTACAATCTGCAATTGCAAAATTAAACACGTCCGCTTTTATTAATTCAACACCTCCAAGAACTACCAGCCGAAAAGAATTAATCAAAAAACAAAAAAACAGATTTTAATGGCATTTATAACTGATGACGATTATACCGTTTTGGTACGTAACGAGGTAAAAGAAATTTTACTTGAAAATTATTCTGAAACAAAATTAAGAGGTGCCGAACAAATGGCATTGGCACAAATTAGAAACTATTTAGCAGGTAAATACGACGTAAACGAAATATTTAGTCAAGTAGCTGAAGCTCGAAATAGTCATATTTTAATGATAGTATTGGATTGCGCCTTGTATCATTTATACACAAGTACTGTACCTCGAAGCATGCCCGATATTCGTTCGGCTCGTTATCAAGATGCTATTGATTGGCTTAAACTTGTAGCTTCTGGAGATACCACCGCAGATTTGCCAAAAAAAACAAATGAAGAAGGGGAAGTTTTACAGGGCATAAAATTTACATCAAAACACAAACCCGAAAACCATCGTTGGTAAAAACAATATTTAAAACGGCTTTAAAAGCTATTTAAAAAGAAAGAAAATGAAAGTATTAGGATACGATGTAAATATAAAAAAAGCAAGCATTTTAGCGAAAGCTGAAACTCCAAATAATTCAGGAAAACGAAACCCTGGTATTATCAAAATAGCACAAGGTTTTAAAGATACTAGCCGTAAAGATATTCAGAAATGGAGACAAGCTTTACAATTAATGCAGCATCCAGAAGAACCAAAATTTAATGCGTATTATGATTTAATTTCCGATTTATTAACCGACGGACATTTACAGTCGCAAATACAAATGCGTAAAATGTCAACATTAAATTCCAATTTTCAAGTTATTAATCGTAAAACGAAAGATATTAATGAGGATCTTAGTTTTACTTTACAACAACAATGGTTTTATGAATTTTTAGAACACGCAATAGACCATATTATTTTTGGAACTACATTAATTGAGTTTTCTGAATTTCAAAATGAAAAAATAAAACACACGATTATACCTCGCAGAAATGTTGTTACAACGCAAAAGAAAATATTTCCAGACTTGCAAAAACCTCAATTTATAGATTATGCAAATCCAATGTTTGAAAATTGGTTAATTCAAATAGGCAAAAACGGTGAGCTAGGTATTCTAAACAACATTATTCCGAACCTTATTTGGCTACGTAATGTAATGCAAGCATGGGCTGAATTTTGTGAGAAATTTGGATTGCCACTGATAACAGCAACGACCAATACAACGGACACAAAAACCATTAATAATGTTCACGCCATGCTATTACAGTTAGGCGAAGCTTCCGTTGGTACTTTTCCGACTGGAACAGAAATAAAATTTCAAGAGGCAAACAGAACGGACGCTTACAACACCTATTTACAGTTTATAAAAACCAATATGGATATGGTAAGTAAGCAGTTAGTTGGTTCTACAATGCTATCCGACCAAGGTTCTAATCGAAGTCAAACAGAAGTACACGAACGTACTTTAGATAAAAAAATAGCACAAGCCGATAAGCGTTTAATTTCATTTATAATTAATGACCAATTATTTCCATTACTCGAAGCACAAGGCTACAAAATAAGCCCCGAAGATATGTTTGAATTTAAACCTGCAGAAGAAGTTTTAAATTTAAAAGACCTTTGGAGTATTACTGATGGCTTGCTAAAAAGTGGGCATGAAATACCTTTAGACTGGCTTTCCAAATCGTTCAATATTCCTATTGATAGTAAAAAAAAAAGCATAACGATAACTCCAAATAAACCCATAATTGCACTATCAGAACAGCGTTATCCTACGAGTTGTTGCCCAAGTACAATTGTTGCCGTTGGTGGTGCTATGGGTAGGTTATTAACCAAATTAAACAGCCAATTAATAAAAGAAATATACAATAAATCAGATACTTCAGGTATTGCTGGAAAAATGATTGTTTTGGAAGCTTTGGAGTTATTTAAAGGGTTGAAATCTAAATTTTCAAGCACTACACAATACACAGGACCTGATTTACTAATGCTTCAAATGATGGAATATAATCTGTTTGAATTTACGGCAAGTAAAACCGAAGCTCGACTATCGGCAATGACTAATTTATTAATTGATAAAGAAAATAAAAAGCTTCGCGAGTACAGCGATTTTAAAGCATTGTGTGAAAAAGAAACCAAAGAATTTAACAGCAATTGGCTACAAACAGAATATAATTTGTCGGTAGCCGTTGGGCAAAATTCAGCAAATTATATTCGTATGATTAATGAAAAAGATAACGGAATCTCTTTTGTACAATACCAAACTATTGGCGATGGAAGTGTACGAAATTCACATAGGGCATTAGATGGGCGTATTTTTAATTTGTCTGATAAAAATGCCATGGATTTATTACCTCCAAACGGCTATGGTTGCCGATGTGAATTTGTGCAATATATAGGAGATACCAAAGGAAAAGTAACAACAGGAAAATACGCCAAAGAATTATTAGTAGAACAAGACCCTAAATATAGAAACTCACAATTTGAAGTAAACCGTGCAAATTTAAAACAGGTATTTACAAAAAAACAATTTTATACCGATATAAAAGGACTTCCTGAAAAATTAAATAAAATGACTTTTGATAAATATGGCTTAAAAGCTCATGCAAGTTTTAAAGATTCTTTAAAGAATATTGAACTAGATGATACCATTACGAAAGAAAATGTAAAAGAATTGTTTAAAAAAGAAAAAGGCGAAACCTACATGGGGTTTGAAGATTATTTAGGTAGAAAAATGACTTTAGATAAAGCTATTTTTGATGACCATATAGAAAATCATTATTTAAACGAAAAAGAACAAAGAGATAAAATATTTCCGCATATAAAAGATATTCTTAAAAAACCTGATGAAGTTTGGTATTATGACACTAATAACAATGGTCAAAAATTTCAGTCAAGATATATTAAATTTTATAAGGATAAAGTAATAATAATTGATTGTGATTTAGACGAAAAAAAAGGCTTAAAAATTAAAACTTGGTATCCTATGAAAGCAATAGAAAATAAAATAAGAAAAGGTTTAAAAATAAAATAGAGGTAAGGAATTTATAAAACTTAGCCCGTGTAAACTCATAAAAGAGCCGACTGTATTCACCGCTATGTTCCTCTAACAGTGAGCGATATTAATAGAAGTTTTACAAATTCCTACTACAAATATACAAAATATAAAACAAAGATTATGGCAAAATCAAAAATGACCATGTTATTAGATTTAAGCACCAAACTTTTTGGAGGTAAACTTCAAAAATTACAAAGCAAATTTGATAAATTTGGAACTAAAGTTGGTGGAAAAATAGACAAACTAAGATTAAAATATCAAGGTTTTATTGATGAAATACCAGGATTAGGGCGTGCAATGGATTTATTAAAAAACCCAATGGCATTGGCTACCGTAGGAATACTAGGCGTTGGTATTGCTTTTGGAGCACTCGCCACAAAAGGCGTGCAAGCCGCCGAAAAGTTTGACACTGCTTTTTTGCCCATTAAACAATTGAACCTCGATAAATCAAAAGCAGAGCTCGATAGTTACCGCTCCAAAATTAGAGATGCCGCTTTTGATATTGGTACAAATCTTGGCGATTCTACTAATGCAATGTACGATTTACAATCTGCTACTGTTTTATATGGTAAAGATGCTATTGATGTTTTTAAAAAAGTAGGGCGTTACTCTCAAGCAACTGGAGCTGATTTAGGCGATTCGATGAATTCCACCACAAAAGCAATGAAAGCCTTTGGTATTGGTGTTGATGATATTGATGCCTTATTAGCTTCGAACGCTAAAACCGTGCAAACAGGTATTGTTACTTTTGATGAACTAGCCAAAGTACAAACGGAATATGCAGGTGCAACAAGTGCCGCAGGGCAAAGTGTTGATGTTGGTAATAAGGTTTTTGCGATGTTTACATCGATTAGTAAAAATGCTGATATTGCAGCAGGTCAAACAAAAAACTTTTTTGATGGTTTAGGTGCTCAAGGTTCAAAAATAAAAAAAGAACTAGATATTGATATATTTGGTGTAGATGGCAAAATGAAAGATGCCGATAAGTTATTGATTGATATTAGTCAGAAGTTTAAAAACATGACGGATAAAGAAATAACTGATACCATTAATAAAATTGGAGGTCCTGAAGGATTACGAACCGCATTAGCAAAAGTAAAAACAGGAGCTGATGATATGGTTAAAACTTTTAATGCTTTTGATAGCTCTAAATTCAGCCTAAAAGATGCCCTAAAAAATGCAGAAGGCGACTTTGGTCAAATGAAAGAACTATTTGGTAATCGGCTTGAAATGGTATTTTCTAAAATAGGTGAAAAAATAATACCGATATTGGCTAGTATATTTGGGTATTTGGCAAGGGTTTTGAATTTTATGTATAAAAATTTTAACAGCTTAGAGACCGTATTTGATGCACTTATTATAGGTATAGGAACATATATTGGTTTACTTGGCGTATTAAAAATTCAATCTTTATTAGCCGCCGCTGGTTCCGTAACATTATCGGGAGCTTTAGCTCTTGTTCAGTTAGGTTTACACGGTATTAAACTAGCTATTTTCTCAATACCTATTATAGGATGGATTGCTTTAGCAGTGGCTGGTTTTGTTGTTTTATATCAAAAAGTAGATGGATTTAGAGCTTTTATTAAGGGAATGGTTGGTGTAGTTAAAGGGGTTCTTACAACTATTGGAAATGGTTTTAAGGGGCTAGGTAAAATTATTGCGGGGGCTTTTACTTTAGATTTAGATAAAATGAAGGAAGGAGGAATGATGTTAGGCGATGCACTTAATCCAAACGTACAGGCGGTTAAATTAGGAACTGCTTTTGAATCTGCCTATAATTCTGAAATGGATAAATCGAAGAAAAAAACAGAAGAAACCGAAAAAACGGGTGAGGCTATAAAAGAGCCAAAAAAAGACCTATACGGAAATCCAATTACACCAAAAGGAAATACTGATCCTAAAAAAACATTAACAAAACAAGTTAATAAAGTTGTCGGCGATGCCAAACAAACACGTAATATTTCAATTACTATTGATGCTTTAAATAAAGGTGGTATCAATTTAAAAGGTGGTGCAACTCAAGGAATGACTTTGCAAGATGTAGAAAATTGGTTTAACGAGGCTATGATGCGAGTTGTACGAAATGCCGAAACTAGCTAATTATGTCTGTAAAATTTAAAGGCGATTTTTTTGAGAAACTTCAAAGAATAGATAACAAATTCTTTTTAAGTAAAATGACTTCACAAGCTGGAGTGATTGCGGTTAATTTTTCTAAGGATAGGTTTCGCCAAAAAAACTGGGTGGATACATCACAAGAAAAATGGACTCCTCGAAAACGAAAAAGGGCAGGTTCTATTTTAGTAAAATCAGGGCGTTTAAAACGTTCTATTCGTAAAATTAGCGAGGGTAAATATTATGTACTTATTGGTACGGATGTTCCTTATGCTCAAATACACAATGAAGGTGGCACAATAAAAGCAACCGCAAGAGTAAGAGCGCATAGTAGAACTAGAAAAGGACGGAACCAGCCTATTAAGGTAAAAGCACATACAAGACAAATGAATGCTAAAATTCCGAAGCGTCAATTTTTAGGAGAATCAGCAGTTTTGGCGTTGCGGTTGGAAAATCATATGTATGATAAAGTAACAGACGAAATTTATAAGAAATGAAAGCATTTTATACCGAATTAATCCGAAAATTTAAAGATTCTGATATTAAAAATAAGTTTACAAGTAACAATTTACCACACGTTAAATTTGTAGATTTATATGCAGGGCAAGATTATAATGAAAAAGGTTTTGAAGCCCATTTATTTCCTGCTGTTTTTGTAAAGTGGAGTATTGATTATAAGTCAAAAATGCCCATTGCTACGATTACTTTTCGATTGGCTTACGAACAGCTTCGGGATACCAGTAGCATCAGCCGAGCTTCAGAAAAGAGCCTGCAATTTCTTGACTTTATTACGGTAGTAGATCAAGTTATTAAATCCATAGAAACACCAAATACGGGTAAAATTAAGTTGTTATCTGAAGATTTTAATATTGAAGATACTATTGTAGATGTATATACGCTGGTATATAATTGTACGTATTCAGGCAAAAAAAACACCCTGAAAACGGCGTTTAAACAGGGTGTTATTGATGATGTTAATTTATCGGGTAATTTACATACTAAACTTTTAATTGATTAAATTTTAGTATTTTCTATAAACAAACCGTCTGTACGTTTTTCTACCTGCAGGCGGTATTTTTTTAAATCGGTATAACTATTTAAACGCTTTTTAAAGAATGTTTTAACAGCGTTTTTATATTCCTCTGAAATAGTAGTATCCTTAAAAGTTACGCCATACATTGTTTTTGATACTTCAATAACTCCAGTTAGTTTTATGTTTTCTGTTGGCGTGGTTGGATGCTTTTTAAAAACTTCGCTCTGGTGTATTTGTGCAATACTTAAAAAAGGAAGTAGCAATACTATTAATAGTAGATTTTTCATTTAGTTACATAATTTAAGTCCTAAGTTAATTACAAACCCTAAATCTTTACCGTTCCAAATATTATCATCTTTAATACTTCCCCATCTATTTTTATTAGCTACCATAATTGCATTACCATTTACAGCCCATGCGTTTATTGTTTGTTCCTGCCATAAAATAACTTTGTGACCATCTCTACATAAAAGAACTAAAGAATCTTTTTTAAAGGGGTATTTTTCTTTATATTTTGCTACTGTTAATAATACACGTGGCACCTCTTTTGTTACTTTAGGTTCTTCTGAAAAATCAGCTATATTAGTTAATAAACTAATAAAACAGAATAATAAAAAAATAGGCAAGCATCCGAATTTTAAAATTTTAATATTCTGTTTCTTTCGTTTTTTCATTTTTTCGTCTAACTCTTTCATAATTTATTTTTAATTTCAAATATAAACAAAAAAAACCGCTCCAAAATTGAAGCGGTTTTAAAAATTATTTTTCCGTGAAGCATTGCATACTTAAAGTAGTCAGGCTAATATCTTTTTCTCCTGAAGGAATAGCACAGATATAATCTTTTATATCAAACGTACCATCTGGATTTTTATCTAACGACATCCATCGACTTTCTTTTACCTTTTCGCCTAACTCGGTAATAACACCTTGATAGGTTAATTCATACTTTCTTCCGTTTGGAAATTCTCTAATAAAACCAATTTCTTTACTCATCTTTTTTGTTTTAAAAATTATTATTTTACTTGGTATTAACTATTTTTCAGCGTTAAAAAACACTTTATAATACTTCATCTTTTTAGCTTCATCATATCCTAACTCTAAATATTCAGAAGCGGCATCTGGAGCATCAATATCAATTTTTATCTGAATATTAGTATCTAATTTAATTTCAGATTTAAACTTGCTTTTTTCCTTTTTTAGTACGGCTTCTGATACTTCAAAATTGTTACGAATTAAAACATCGTTTAGCTTTTCAAAATGTTTTTTGTAGTCTTCAAACATTTCTTGGTGTTTTTCATCTTCAAAAACTTCTTCTTTAAAATTATGATAATCTACATTTTCTTGCTCTTTAAAATAATCAACTGTATTGGCTAAAAACTTACTTTGTTCTTGTTTACCAAATTCAGGTTTTATAATTTCTTCAGAAAACTCTTTACACATTTCTAAATAATTTTGGGTGTGTAAATTACCATCATTTGCAAACTGCACGTTTAAGAAGTTTTTAATCCAGTACTGTGCATCGTAATTATTGTTATCTACGGATAACACCACCGTTCCTTCGGCATCGGTTGTATTTAAAATTAAACAACCTTTGTCTAGTTTTTTTGTTGATATTCCTTTTTGAACAACTACATCAAAACTTTCTTCCTCTTTATAGGTTTGAAAAAAATCAACTTTACTTTCTATTTTAAAAACACCAACCGCATTGGTTAAAATATTTTTATATTCGATATTTTCAAAATAAACAACCAATACATCGCCTGTTTTTATTTGAGCTGAATTTGATTGTTCAAATAAATGATTTACAATATTTATTGAATTTTCAATAAATACATCTTCATCATCAAAAATAGCATCGGTGTATTTATTAACTTCATTTAAACGAACATCGGCTTGATGGCTAAATCGGTAACTTTGTGTAAGCGTTTGAAAAGACTTTAATAAAAAAGGCATTAATAATTCATAGCTTTCTTCATCAAAACGAACTAATTCTTCAGAAAATGAATTTTGACCACTGTTAAATTTATTTGCTACTTTATGAATAATACATTTACTAATTTCGGCACGGGTTCTTTTTATCATTTTATTTTTGTTTTAAAAATTATTACTTCACTTATTAGCAAACATTTAAAATAGAATAGAATAAGTTTTTAAATTATCCGCATCGCAAACAATATGTTCACCCTCGTTAAAATTACTCACTAATTCATTGGCTGTTGCTTTTTCACCATAATTATTGTTATCGCGCGTTGCTTTACTTTCTGCATATATTGCTGTTGTGTACATTATTATTAACATATCGTTACGTCTCTTATTTTTCAGCAATTAATCAAAATTTAAAAGCGGTTTAAATCACTTTTAAATACTATTTAAACTTGTTTGAAACACTATTTCGTTTACTTGCTAATCTATTAGCATTAGGGGCTGATTTAAAGTGTTTTTGTAGTCTCGCTTCTAGCTGATAATTAACACTTTGTTTAGCTATATCTGATGATTGTTTACTTAACTGTATGGCTAATTTTTCACGATTATCAGAATACTTTTTAATTTCACGTAGTATCCGTGCAGGTGTTATTTTAAAAACATCACTTTCTTTTAAATTTTTACAGATTACTACCAAATCTTCTAAACGTAAACTTCTGTATTCGTATTTCGATAGTAATTCTACAGCGATTACTTCGGCTTTACCATCGGGCAAAATATTATCAAAATACATAGACACCGCTTTAAATAAGTTTTTGATACCTGTAATTGCTTTGTCTTCATTTATTTTTGATAAAGCCCCTAAACTTGGCGTTCCTACCGTTAATGCTTGGTGCATTGTTAAATTATTATAATGTTTAATAACCAGCCTATTATTAAATGCTGACGCTTCCACCAGCTCCTGAAGTGCTGGCACCATTTGTTTTGATGATTTCTCTGATAATGACATTTAGCCTGGAGTTTATATATTTTAAATCGGTATTATCTTGATGAAACTCTTTTAAAATTTCCCAATTTGTTAAAATGAGTTGCCAATTTTGTAAGGCAGAAGCTTCATTTGTTCCGTTTATCTTTTTTAAATAGGTGATAATTTGCTTTAAAGCTTTTCCATCTGCTCCTGTAAACTTTGGAGGTATTCCTGTTGTTTTTTCATAAAAACGATACCATTCATCTAGAAATAAAGTATATAATGATTTTTCTTTTACCTCTAAACTGTAAGAAACTTTGCCTTTATATTCTGTTTCTTTATTTGGAATTTCCTTTTCATAAGCGGGTAAAATTGCTCCTAAATTGAGTATTACAAACGCATCAAATTTTCCTGATAAATAGGCGATTCTTAAAAACCGCCCATTACGATAGGTTACCTTCAATGTCATTTTTGATTTAACTACATTGATTAGATAGTTTTTTGTCATAACTTTTCTGTATTTGATTTATATAAGCTCGTTTTAGCTTTTTATCGTAGGCATTTTTGTAGTAGGCTCTGCCGTTATAACCTCTTGCAAAACCCTTCCAATCTTTACGGCGAAGTTCATCACTTAAACCAACCGATTTAATAAAATTCACAAACGCTTTTAATTGTGCCTTTTCGCTATTATACATGGCATTAATAAAGGTTTGAATATTTGAAAATCCACATAATTTATAATTGAAGCCCATAATTTGAAACTTCCCCCATGATGCCGATTTTAATGCGGCTTCTCGGTTTAATTTCTCCGCTTCTTGAAGTCTAAAATGCTCTCGTCTGCCACTTATATAACCGCCAGCTCTAGGGTTTGAAATACTAGGGTATTTTTTCGAAAAAACGCCATCGGTAAATTGATGAAATTTATGACGTTCAAATAAAATAACTGGTTCGCCAGTTGGTAAGAAGCCACCCATAGGCGCTTCAACTTCACAGACTGCTTTAATGATAGCGACTTCAACGTCTAAAGTTTTAGCAGCTTCTTTAAAATCTTTTTCGTTTATTTTTTGCTTTATTTTTCTCATTATTTGAATAATTTATATTGTGATTTATTTTCTAATTCAATTTTTTCTTTTTCCGCAGAAAGCAATTTTTTAAGCTCTCTTTTGGCAGGCGTTCCTAAATACGTGTGGTAGGTACGGTAACATATTTTCCACCGTGGATAAATATGTTGCCAGTACATTTCTTTGTAAGAAATATCTTCGTCTTGTTCTCTTAAATAAAGTACAAGCGTTTGAATTTCAATTATTCTCGTATAAAGGTTTTTATTATTATAAGCCATACCAAAGTTTTATTATATTTGCATTTCTCACATTGCAAATAAGTTCTTTAGTCTGGTATGGCTTTGGAACTTTTTTTAATTTACGGAAGGTTTTATTCCGATAAAATTATACCAATCGGCAGTACCTACTTTTGTTTTGCTTTTTTCGAATTTGTGTCGCATACTTTTAAATTGAAGAATTAAAGCAGGAAATTCACAAATTTCATAGCTATTTAAAGGCTTTTTTAAAACGCTTTTATTTTTCATAAACACATTGAACTTTTGCCAATCATTGGGTTTATACAAACCGATATTTTGTGCATCATTTAAAATAATAGAACGCAATCTTTTTAATTCCTGTTGCGTTTGCAGTCGCTGTAATTCTTCTTCTATTGTTATTGGTTTTTTATTTGGAAAAAACAGATAATACAGGGCTTTTAATTCACTTTCTGTAAGTTCTTCAATATCGGAAGTTCTCCTATTGCTTTGCTCAAAAACAGGATACTCTAAACTCGATATGCTGAATTTTGAGTGTAATTCTTCAATCATTTTTTCAGGTTTCATAATTATTATTTTCAAGTTTTATTTGTTCCCTTGGCAAGATTCGAACTTGCTATTATTTTTAAATAATTCACTCCAGTAGTGCAAGGGAGGTGATTAATTTTATACGGTAAATCTAAATTCTAGCTTAGAGGTTCTGCCGTCTTCTTGTTTAATGTATTTCCAGCCACTTACGTACATACTATTTTGAGTTCTAATTTGAGCAGCGATAATTATATCTAAACCTTTATCGAACTTTGGCGAATCAAAATCATCACGCAAACTGTTTAACTCAACTATTTTTGCGGGATTTAAAAACCCTGTTTTCGCATTTCTTTTTAAAGCGATGTTCACTATTTTTGTTAGTTTCAATGCTTTTGCGTTGTCATCTGCCAAACTTGCTAAGTAATCTTTTATCATTTCAACACCTGAAGTTTCAGTTCCGTCAAATTTTATAGATACATTATGTCCAATTGTGATACTTGCAGAACCATCTTTTAAAGTAGATGTGTGGCTGTCTTGTGATTTTTTACCATACACTAATTGCTTCAATTCTTTTAGCGGTTTGTAATCTTGAAAAAGCATTGTTATTATTGCTTCCGTATTTTTTTGATGATCTACAAGCCCGTCAATATTTTTGGTAACAAACTCGGCAGATAGCTCTTTAAAAGTTTTAATATCTTCTTTATACTTCTGCTTTTCTGATTTTTGCTTTTGTTGTAATTTTTTAAGCGTTTCTTGTTCTTCTGGTGATAATGCCATTGTTTTATATTTTAATAATTGTTAATCCTAAGTCGTCCATTGCGCAAAGTTTACTGATGTAATAATCTCGTTTTTGCTTATTTTGTCGATATGCAAAATGCGTGTCTGGGTGATTTTCTAACCATTTATTTTGCGTTGTTACTTTTACTTCTAAAGCTGATTTTGTAATATTCATAGATTTGCTTTTTTTACAGTTGATTTTGAAAGCTTTTTAAATATTTCGCAGATATAGGTGTCGTATATATCTTGAGCCACATCTTTGGAAACTATCTTATAAAAAGGAGCTATTTCTTTTAAAAAAAGAGCTTCTAAATTCAATAATTCCTTTTGCCACCAATTAAAAAGCGGTTTACATATCAAAGCCTTTTGTAACTCTTTTGATGTTGTTGTTTTTTGGTTACACCATTCAAACCATACATTAAATATCATTCTGTTATACTGGCTTGGTGTTAGGCTCAATAATCGTTGTACTTCTTTTTTCATGCTATCCTTTTTTAGTTATCTCCGTGAATTTTTTCATATCCTTCTTGCCATATTATATAGCGACCTCCATTAGGCCCGATGGTTCTACCCTTACAGGTTGCTAAGTATCCACTGATGAAAATTTTCATTTTAGCGTCATACATAATACGTTTTTGTAAATCTGTACTTGGATTTTTTCCCTCGGCGTGTCCAACGATAACGATTATCTTTTTGGTTGCCCAACGTTGTTTAAATTCCCAATATTCATCCCATGTTTTAAAAAAATACGGTGCTGAATCAATAATTACAACATCAGGGCTATTCCTTTTTTCCAAATACTTATTTAACTCTTCTAACTCGTAACGTTGGGCATGAAAACTCCCTTCTACATCTTGCATTTGACAAAGTGAAGTTCTTTCTATAAAATCACTATCGTCTGTTTCTTCTTCTAGTAAATTGTAAAGAGTTTTGTAAGGCGTTGATAACTCTTTTGCTAATTGCATCATAAAAGTACTTTTACCACTTCCTGAACCTCCGTAAGCAAACCAAACACCTCTATTTTGAGGTTGCTTAAATGCTTGGTACCAGTTACCCCCAAAAGGTATTCTTTCAATTGTTTGATTTTGAATATTTGCCACGGTTAAAGGTCTGCGATGTTGTTTCCTCATTTTTAAGATGCTTTTGAAATATTTAAAACCTGCTGTACTAATTCAAGACTTATTTCTGTTTGCAATCTTTCAGCTTCTCGTAAACAAGGCACTAAAACGTCGTGAAGCTCCCCGTAATTATCACAAATTTCACTCAAGAATTTCACTAATAATTTATCTTCAATCTCGTTTAAAAACAGTTTAAACTTCCTATCAATTGTTGGCAAAACTCTAATACCAAACTTTACTCGTCTGTAAAATTGCGGAATACCGTTTTTGTTTCTTTTTCTTAGTTTGTCTAAATTTTCTAATAACTGATTTGTTCCTATTAAAATGATAGAGCAGTATTTATCTAGAGCGTCGTACAATTCTTTCATGGCACATAAAGCAGGTTGCTTCATATATTCAGATTCATCAAATATTATTTGGGGATTAAAACCTTCATCTTTTTGTTTCTTTAGAAAATTAGCGATGTCTCTAATTTTTTTAGACTTGGTTTTACCTGTAGTTATTTTCAGTTTATCAATAACCTTATCAATTAAATCGCCTAAATTATCAGAACTTCCAACGGTAACTACATAAACATCTGATGGGTTTTTTCTTGCAAATAATGTAATCGTGTGCGTTTTACCCCAGCCAGTTTCACCGATTATTAAACGAGTGTATCCAAATTCTTTAGCTTCATTTAAAATAGCTAAAGTGGCTGTTAATTGTGGCGTTGCTCGGTTTACCCAATACACTTTTTTTGATGTATAACCAATTGCACGAGCTAACTTATTAAAATGAGTTGCGGGTATTAAACCCCGCTTTTTATCGGTTTTATAGGTGAAATCATTTTTTAAAATATACCCTACATAAACATCACTAACTCCTGATAACTTTGCTATATCGGCAGGTTTAATTTCATAAGTACCTATATAATTACGTACTGCATCTGCGATTTTTAATTTTTCTGAATTTTCCATTTGATTTATAGGTATTCGTTTACGTTAATTTTACTTGAGTAATAATCTTGTTGCGATTCTTGAAAATTCTTGCTTTTTGCTTTTGCTTCTTTTTTCAAATGTTTTGTTTCAATTGCTTGTGCTTTTGCTAAAGAAATACGTTCGCTACTTTTAATGTTTTTGTGCTGTCCGAGGCTATCAACTATTAAGTGTTTTGCCATGGTATCGTTAAGCTGTGGGTTTTCATTAATTAAATCTTCTATTAAATCGTAATTATTAGCACGAGTTTCAATAATTTCATTTGTTAAGAACTTATTAAGCCCGTTAACTCGTTTTAATTGTTCGTGGTCTTCTGGAGCTTGGTCTGCAATACACATTGCTTGGATGTATTTTTCTTCTAATTCAAAAACTAATTTTTCATCTTTAGAAATAGCAAGAGCCTTACTTAAATCATTTGGATTGTAGAGTACTTTCCAATCTTCGTGGGCGTGGTGGCGAAAAACAGGATTAAAACAATCGTACCATTTTTTTACGCCGTCAATTACTAATGATATTCCATCACCTCGTAATTTATTTGTATTTCCTGTGCTACTACCAAACACTAACATATATTGTTGAAAATCCATAGGTAAACGATGTTCCATTTTCGTATGCACCCAATTAGCAACATAACTATCTCGTTTGGTTTGACGCTCCGTTTCAATAATGGCGGTAATTTGATTTCTACATCCTAATTCATCAGGAAAATAATTACGTATTTTGTTTAGCATTTCTGAATTAGGCTGATTCTTAGAACCGCTATTTACATTATGACCGCTCCAGTTATCGTGAAGTTTTGCATATTTTTTATTGATATATCCAAAATAAGGCTCAATAATTTTAGCTTTAGCATTACCTACTGCGGCGGGTGTAAAATGCTTTGTTAAAGCCTCGTATAACGGGCGTAATTTTTTAATACTGTAATTATCTGATTGAATTTGATAAGGTCTGTGATATTCGCCAAACAGTTCTTTTGTATGGTTAATAGCATTTTGTAAGGCTTCAAATATTAATTTTGGAGTTTCATGCGTACCAATTGCGTATCCTATTGGGTATTTTTGATGTGCGTCTAAAACCACCACAACTGTTAATCTGTTATGAAAAGTAGTTACACTTCTTCCTTCTTTATTAATACTTGTTTTTTGGTATAATAATTCGGCATCCCAACCATCTAATGTCCAATACTTCATTGGTGATGATGGAGCTTTACGTTTATTTTGCATCAGCATATTATTACCTAAATATTTTACACCATTTCGTCCAGAATTTGCAACTAAGCCTATTTCTTTTTTTCGATTTGCAACAGTACCTGGTGTTATGGTTTTCCAATCTGTTAAACGGTTAGCAACGGCATTATATAAGGTTGCTATAATTTCATTATCTAAATTAGTGTGCTTTGCAATTAGTTCATCTAACAGTGCTTGTTGTTCAGATAACACAACTTTAGAGGCACTTGTATTGCCGTATTTTCGTGAAATAATTGCCGTATAACCTAGCTTATTATACTTAGTTACTTTGTGCCGTAAAGAGGTTGGCGTAGTTGGTAAATTATGAGCTACATCTCTAAAAGCATTTACATCTTTACTTAAACTATCCCATATATTTATTTTAACACCCCCTAATGCTTTTACGTATGCTTTTCGGTTTGTTTTTACGGCTATTACGGCATTTAATACCGAGGCGTTATAGGTGTAAAGTTCTATAACTTCAGGGTCTAGTTTTCGTTCGTTGTTTTTACCAAAACGGTGTTGGCAGAAAAAATCGAATGCCTCTCTATCTGCGATATAATGCGATGCAAAATAACTTTGTTTTACTTTTTCAATAGGCTTACCAAAGGTTACAGTAAGTAAATCACGCCAATCTTGATGAAGTGTATTAAATTCGACTAAGGCACTAAAACCTAATGAAGCTCTGCGTAATTGTTGCTCTGTTTGTGTTTTGCTTCTCATTCGCTTACCTAATGCACTCATAGAAATTACGCAGATACTATCTGGCACTCTTAGGTCTTCATCTAAAACTAGAAACTTGATTTTTACGCCAAGCTTATTGTTATGATATTCAAAAGGATTTTGTTGTGTGTTCATAATATTACTATTATTAGTTCCCGCCGTGGTGTCGAAACCACGCAAAGCCGTGGCGGGATTTTCTATTGATTTAGATTATCAACTTCTTCTTGAGTCAATTCAACCGCTCGTTTAACATCTTGTTGAAGTAATTCAATTGCTCGTTTTCTTATATTCTTAGATTTATCAGAATTAAATACAAACACAAGGCTCATATCTACTGTTTGACCAGTACACTCAAATTCTTTAGCGATTTGTTTTTTCAAATCAGGGTGCAGTCGTATTTTTTTCATTACTTTGTTATATTTAATTATTACTACTAATTGACGCCACAAATGTAGTATAAATTTATCCTAACAATCAAATAAATGAGTAAAAAAAATACTAATATCAAGGAGAGAGTTCTTTATTTAGCTGAAAAAGAAGAGGTTAGTAAGCAATTTTTTTTTAGAAAAGTTGATTTAAAGTACAGTAATTTCACAGGAAAATCAAAAGAAAGTGATTTAAATTCAAAAGCAGTAGCGGAAATTTTACTCAAATACCCAAATATAAACCCTTTATGGCTTTTAACAGGAGAGGGTGAAATGTTAAGGCAAGAACAACCAAAACAAGAGGTTAGTAATATTGATTATAAAGAGAAATACTATAAAGTTCTTGAAGAAAAAGATATTCTATCTCAACAAATAATAACACTTCAGCAACAGTTATTAGGCAACACTTCAAATATGGAGGATAACATGAATAGGAGTGTCGGTTAATAGCAGTATGAAGGTTGTTTGGCGTAAATAAAGGGTATTAAAAAACCTAACTACTTGATAATCAATATAAAAACTCAAAAACCCATGTTGTATAGGGGGTACTATGTTTTGTAACTTGCTGATAATCAATAAAAGCAAATGTAAAAAAGTGCATTATGGGGTTGTCTTCGGTTGTTTTTTATACAATGTCGAGGCACTCCATAAGGCACTCCATAAGGCACTGCAATACAAAAATGTACATTTCGTTTTATTTTTAATTTAGTAGTTTTTGGGCTTATTAATTTAGTTGTTTTGTTAATTGTAAAAACCCTGTGTAGCTTGTTAATATTGGTTGTAAGAGGTTTTTACAATGTAAAGAAGTACAAGAAAGTTTTAAATTTTTCTTAAAAATAGAGAAAGTCTTAAAAACAGCTATTTTGGTTAATTTTGTACTTTTCAACTATTTTTAAGGTTTTTGTAAATAGCCAAGGTTTTAAATAAAAATTAACATATTAAATATTAGCTGTAAGCGCTTAATTTAATCCAGAGGTGTTAGTCGTTATAAAAACAACAAAAACCCCACATATAAGGTAAATAGTGGGGTTTTAATGTATGTGAAGTTAAAAAACAATTACGTTTTTAGATGAATAATAAAGGTCCTCTTATTTTAAATATTAATTAATAGGTAAATTAATTAAGGTCTAATTAATGCTAAATGATGATAAGTTCGTTTGTATCTTTTGTTTTGTGGGTTATAATTTTCTGAAATAAATCCCAAATTACAATGCCTGTTGTAACCGATATATTTAAAGAATGTTTGGTTCCTAATTGTGGAATTTCGATACAAAAATCGGAAGCAGAAACCACTTCTTGTTGCACGCCTTTTACTTCATTTCCCATAACAAGGGCATATTTCTGATTTACTTCTGGAGTAAATTCATTAAGCATCGTGCTATTTTCAGCTTGTTCGATGGCTAGAATTTTAATATTTTCTTTTTTAAGTTTTTCAACGACATCGAATGTATTTTCAACATATTCCCACGCCACGGATTCGGTAGCTCCTAAGGCGGTTTTATGAATTTCTTTATTTGGTGGCGTTGCTGTAATGCCGCAGAGATATATTTTTTCAATCAAAAAAGCATCCGAAGTTCTAAAAACTGAACCCACATTATTTAAACTACGAATATTATCTAGAATTACAATAATCGGTGTTTTTTCAGTTTCTTTAAATTCAGCCACGGTAATTCTACCTAATTCATTATTTTTTAGTTTTCTCATAAAAAATCTTACCTTTAAAATCGAATATTTATCTTCGCAAAACTAATTTAAAAAATCTAAAAAATTGGCAAAAACAACGGCAAAAAAGGTAACGCCACTGATGCAACAATATAACGGAATTAAGAAAAAATATCCCGATGCGATGTTACTATTTCGTGTGGGCGATTTTTACGAAACCTTTGGAGAAGATGCCGTAAAAGCATCCAGTATTTTAGGAATCACCTTAACAAAAAGAGGTGCTGGAAGCCAAAGTGAAACGGCTTTGGCAGGATTTCCGCATCATTCGTTGAATACCTATTTGCCAAAATTAGTAAAATCAGGATTACGTGTGGCGATTTGCGACCAACTAGAAGATCCGAAGATGACAAAAACCATCGTAAAACGAGGCGTTACCGAATTAGTTACCCCAGGAGTTGCTTTAAATGATGAGGTTTTACAATCGAAATCAAACAATTTTTTAGCAGCGGTACATTTTGGTAAAAAATTAATAGGCGTTTCTTTTTTAGATGTTTCTACGGGAGAATTTTTAATTGCAGAAGGAACTCAAGAATATATCGATAAGCTTTTACAAAATTTTTCACCAAGTGAAGTTTTGGTTGAAAAAAAATACAAACAACAATTTTCAGAAATTTTCACCGATCGGTTTCATACTTTTTATTTAGAAGATTGGGTTTTTCAAAAAGATTATGGAAATGATGTTTTAAACAATCATTTTAAGGTTAAAAACTTAAAAGGATTTGGTGTAGAAGAACTCCAACAAGGTATTATTGCTGGTGGTGTGGCAATCTATTATTTATCAGAAACACAGCACGATAAAGTTGCACACATACAATCGATCAGCAGAATTGCAGAAGATAAATATGTATGGATGGATCGGTTTACCGTTAGAAACTTAGAATTATATGGCGGAAATTCGCCAAATGCCGTTACTTTATTAAGCGTTATCGACAAAACAATTTCGCCAATGGGCGGACGTTTATTAAAACGTTGGCTTGCCTTACCTTTAAAGGATTTGGTACAAATAAAAGAACGTCATGAGTTGGTACAATTTTTAATTGATAACGAATCTTTTTTTGAAACGGTAACGTATCAATTAAAACAAATTGCCGATATCGAACGCTTAATCTCGAAAGTGGCTACCGCAAAAGTATCGCCAAGAGAAGTTGTTTTATTGAAAAATTCCTTAAAAGCCATTCTTCCGATAAAAATAACCGCAGAAAAAAGCAACAACAAAACCGTACAACAAATAGGTACACAATTGCATGATTGTCAAGAATTAATTGCTAAAATTACCACCGTTCTTTTAGAAGATGCGCCCGTAAATATTAACAAAGGAAATGCTATTGCAAGTGGCGTTTCTGATGAATTAGACGAACTTCGAAATATCTCGAATTCAGGAAAAGAATATTTAGAAAATATGTTGGCTCGTGAAACCGAAAGAACAGGAATTACCAGTTTAAAAATTGCTTTCAACAATGTTTTTGGCTATTATATTGAAGTTCGAAATCGATTTAAAGACCAAGTTCCACAAGAGTGGATTCGCAAACAAACCCTTGTAAATGCCGAACGATATATTACCGAAGAACTCAAAGAATACGAAACTAAAATTTTAGGTGCTGAAGAAAAAATTCAGCAAATAGAAATCGAAATTTTTTCAAAATTAGTCCATTTTATTATTGATTTTGTAAAACCTGTTCAACAAAATGCTCAAAATATTGCCCAAATAGATGTGTTATTATCCTTTGCAAAATTAGCCATGGATAATGCGTATGTCCGTCCAGAAATAGATGAAAGTACTGATATTGATATCAAAAAAGGACGACATCCTGTGATTGAAAAACAACTGCCCATGGGCGAAGAATATATTGCCAATGATGTTGTTTTAAATAGAGAAAATCAACAAATTATTATGATTACAGGCCCGAATATGTCGGGTAAATCAGCAATTTTACGCCAAACAGCTTTAATTGTTTTGTTAGCACAAATGGGAAGTTATGTCCCTGCAAAAAGCGCCAGAATTGGACTTGTTGATAAAATTTTTACCCGAGTGGGCGCAAGCGATAATATTTCCATGGGAGAATCTACTTTTATGGTAGAAATGAACGAAACAGCATCAATTTTAAATAATATATCGGAACGTAGTTTGGTGTTATTAGATGAAATTGGGCGTGGAACTTCTACCTATGATGGAATTTCAATTGCGTGGGCTATTGCCGAATATTTACATGAACATCCATCGAAAGGTAAAACATTATTTGCCACGCATTATCATGAATTAAATGAAATGACTACGACATTTAAACGTATCAAAAACTTTAATGTATCGGTTAAAGAATTGAAAGATACTATTATTTTCTTGCGAAAATTAGTGGAAGGAGGAAGTAATCATAGTTTTGGAATTCATGTTGCAAAATTAGCAGGAATGCCCAATTTAGTCATCAGCAAGGCTCAAGAAATTCTAAAAAAATTAGAAGAAAATAACGCCCAAAAAGAAGTTAAAGAGGTTTTAAAAGATACGCAACAAGAAAATATGCAAATGAGCTTTTTTCAACTAGATGATCCATTATTAGAAGATATTCGAGATGAAATTTTAGCGACCAATATCGATACTCTTACGCCAATCGAAGCCCTGATGAAACTCAATGAAATTAAACGAATGCTTCTCAAAAAATAATTTCTTTAATAAAAGCTTTTAACAAATGCCACAAGATATTAGTTTTAAAAGGATTAATAAATTAGCTTTTCCTGCCTTAATCGCAGGCGTTGCCGAACCTTTATTATCCACCACCGATTTAGCAATTGTAGGAAATATCCCTATAAATGCCACCGAAAGTATTGCGGCTATTGGAATTGTAGGCGCTTTTTTATCAATGCTAATTTGGGTTTTTGGACAAACACGTAGTGGAATTTCTTCCATTATTTCGCAATATGTAGGAGCGAATAAATTAGCAGAAGTTAAAAATTTACCCGCACAAGCAACGGGTATTGTGGTGCTAACAAGTTTGGTAATTTTAGGAATCACGTATCCATTTGCCAAAGAAATTTTTGAATTTTACAATGCTTCAGGAACTATTTTAAACTACGCAATCGAGTATTATAAAATACGTGTATTCGGTTTTCCATTTACGCTGTTCGTAATTGCGGTTTTTGGCACATTTCGAGGACTTCAAAATACATTGTATCCAATGCTTATTGCGATTGTTGGAACGGTGGTAAATATTGTGTTAGATATTATTTTTGTCTATGGAATTGAAGGCTATATTCCTGCGATGAACATTACAGGAGCCGCCTACGCAAGTGTCATTGCTCAAATTATTATGGCATTGGTATCGGCATATTTATTACTGACAAAAACCGAAATATCCTTAAAATTTACACTTCCTTTTAACAAAGAAATCCCAAGGTTTATCAACATGATTTTAAACCTTTTTGTTCGTACAATAGCCTTAAATACTGCCCTATATTTTGCCACTTCCTACGCTACTTCCTACGGAAAACAATATATTGCTGCCTATACTATCGGGCTAAATATATGGCTAATGGGCGCCTTTATGATTGATGGATATTCATCAGCAGGAAATATTTTATCAGGAAAATTATTAGGAGCAAAAGCACATACATCATTACTGAAATTAGGAAACAATTTATTACTTTATGGCTTTGTATTCGGTGTGTTTTTAGCTATTATTGGATTTGTTTTTTATGATTTTATAGGAACTATTTTCACCAAAGAACAAGCTGTATTAGATGCTTTTTATAGTACTTTTTGGATTATTCTAATCATGCAACCTATTTGTGCTATCGCTTTTATTTATGATGGAATGTTTAAAGGAATGGGAGAAATGAAGTATTTACGAAACGTATTATTACTCGCAACAGCACTTGTTTTTATTCCTGTTTTGTTCTTTTTCGATTCGTTGGATTATAAATTATATGCCATTTGGATTGCTTTTTATGCCTGGATAGTTGCTCGTGCAATTCCGTTGATTTTTAAATTTAGAAAAAGATTTTTATAAAATTATCAAAAGGCAAGTTTACTAAGATAATAACTTCAAAATAAATAATATAGCGTACATTGAACATAAAATCATAAAAATGACAACAACGACCACCACACGAGAAAACGGAAGTTTATATACACATATTGAAAATAATATTGCGACTATTGAATTTGGACATCCTGCAAGCAATTCACTTCCAAGAGAATTATTACAGCGTTTGGCAAATGAATTTAATAGTTTATCAAAAAATAATGACGTAGCAATTATCATTTTAAAATCGGAAGGCGAACGTGCTTTTTGTGCGGGTGCTTCTTTTGATGAATTAATCGCTATTGAAACGCTCGAACAAGGCAAAGAATTTTTCTCAGGATTTGCCAACGTACTCAATGCCATGCGTTGTTGTTCAAAATTAATTATTGGGCGTGTTCAAGGTAAAACCGTAGGCGGTGGCGTTGGATTAGTAGCAGCTTGTGATTACGTTTTTGCCACCGAAAATGCCAGTATTAAATTATCAGAATTAAGTATCGGAATTGGTCCTTTTGTGATTGCTCCTGCCGTTACTCGTAAAATAAATGTAAGCGGTTTAGCCGAATTAACCCTCGATGCAACAAGTTGGAAAAATGCCTATTGGGCAAAAGAAAAAGGATTATACGCTCGTGTTTTTGAAACTATCGAAGAGATAGATAAAGAAATTGAAATTTTTAGTAAAAAATTAGCCAATTATAACACGGAAGCTTTATCAGAAATGAAAAAAACCTTGTGGATTGGAACGGAATATTGGCAAGAATTATTACTCAAAAATGCTGAAATATCAGGGAAATTAGTCCTATCTGATGCCACAAAAAATGCCTTATCAAAATTTAAAAAATAAAAATGCGTTTACTATTCTTATTTCAAGAAACAAAAAACATCCTAAATACCAAAAATCCAAAACCAGGACAGGAAATTGCAAGATGGCTTTATGAACATCCAGCTGTTTTTTTAGGAATAGGTGTGCTTATTTCCGTAGGTTTCGTATGGATTATTACTAAAATTGCAAAACAAATTCGTACTTTCGGCGAATAAAAAATTAAATTATGGGTGGAGATTATTTATTTGCCATTTTAGCAGCAGGAGTAGCAATCGTGTATTTTTATAATAAATACAGAGCAAACAAAAAATTTAAGAGATAGTGAATAATATTAGAATAACAAAGCAGTTTACTTTTGAAACAGGACATGCATTATACGGATATGATGGAAAATGTAAAAATGTTCACGGACATAGTTATAAACTTTTTGTAACCGTTACAGGACAACCTATTTCAGATAGTTCCAACGTGAAATTTGGTATGGTAATCGATTTTGGTGATTTAAAGAAAATTGTCAAAGAAGAAATTGTTGATATTTTTGATCATGCAACCGTTTTTAATCAAAATACACCACATATCGAATTAGCCAAAGAGTTAAAAGATAGAGGACATCACGTTATTTTGGTTGATTATCAGCCAACAAGCGAAATGATGGCAATCGATTTTGCTAAAAAAATTAAAGATAGACTTCCTGAAAATATTAAGCTTCACGCAATAAAATTACAAGAAACCGACAGCAGTTTTGCCGAATGGTTTGCAAGTGATAATCAGTAAGAATTAGGTTGAAATATAAAATAAAAAGCGCTATAATTATATAAAATTATAGCGCTTTTTTTGTTTAAGAGCTTGTTTAAAAATCAAATAAAAGCCAAATTATCGTCATGCTGAATTTATTTCAGCATCGCATAAGGCTAAGAACTACGGCAAATCAGGATGCGAAACTGAAATAAATTCAGTTTGACGGATTCGATTTCCAGCTATAAAACGTTTTTAAATGAAATTTAAACAAATACTTAAAAAGTAAAAGTACTTATTTTAGTGAATTTTGCAATATTCGTAGCATCTAATTCATATTGATCAATGCTGTTTTTAGAAATAATAAACGCATGATTATTTCTGATAATAATATCTAACGCGCCTTTTGTCGTAATTTCATCAATATATTTAGAGTCTTTTGGGTTTGAAACATCAAAAATTTTAACCGTATCATCACAAACTAATAAGTAATTATCGGCATATAAACTTAATCCTTTAGGTTGTTTTAAACCTCTATTGTTTAATAATATTGGATTTTTTATATCGGTAATATCGTAGGTTTTTAATTCATTTACCATTCCCTGACAACCAGAATTACTATGTAAAGTTACATACGCATTTGTGCCATTAGCAACCACAGGATCACAAGAGGTAAAATGATTCGATTGCGCTAATTTTTTAGGCAATTCTTTGTTTGTAATATCATAAATAAACATCGCATTTTGTGAACCGATGAATAAATAATTATCAAAACTAAATAAGGTTTCAATATTAAAGCCGACATCAATCGTATTTACTTTTACAGGATTTTTAGTATCAGCAATATTAAAAACAGTTAATTTATAAAAATCAACAGTGTATAAATAAGCATCTTTTAAAATAAAAGTAGCTAAAGAACCACCCATTCCATCACCTGACGAATTGCTTGAAACATCGTTATTGCTCGAATCTTGACTGCAAGAAATTGTAAGCGTCAAAATAGCTATAATTAGTAGTGTATATATCTTTTTCATCGCCTTTATTTTTGTGTCCAATTAACAATAATTTCTTCATTTTTAACCGATTCATAAAAACCATCTGGTGATTCTAATTTCGGAAAAACATTTTCTAATCGTTTATTAATCTTGAAATTAAACGTTTTCAAATCAATACTTAACGAAACTAAATCGGTTGCTTGGTTGATAAAAAAAGTATTATTTCTGATAGCAATATCGGTTGCGCCTGGTATTTTTAAAAATTTCTTTTTGATGGGATTTTTAGGGTCGGAATTATCAAAAATATGAAAGCCTTTTCTTTTATCGTTGATAAAAATATAATTGTCAAAAATGTAAATTTTAGACGATTCACTCATTACTTCCGCATCTTGAAAAACAATAGAAGTGTTTAAATCAGCTCTTTTGATAATTACAGGTTCGTAGGATGATTTAAAACTTTCACCTCCTACACAGCCAGTATCAAAACAACTAGAAAAGATTAAAAAAGAGAATAGTAGTAGTATCTTCATAGTCAAGTATTTAGACATCAAAAATAACACTAATTTTTAAAAAACAACTCTTTATTTATAATAATTATAAATAATTTTCATCAAAAAATAAGCCTAGAAAATAATATATTCTAAGTTTATTTGCCGTTAAATTCATTCATGGTATTTGCCATTCCTCCCGTGATAAAAGAAGTAACAGCGTTTACAGAAGTTGGAATACGTTCAATTAATTCACTTTCTTCCTCTTTGCTCCATGTTCCTAAAACATAATCTACTTGACGACCTCTGCCATAATCTGCCCCAACTCCGAAGCGAAAACGTGGATATGCGCCTGTATTAAATTTTGCTTGAATATCTTTTAAACCATTATGTCCGCCTGAACTTCCTTTTGGTTTGATGCGAAGTTTTCCGAAATCAATATTCAAATCATCGGTGATTATTAATAGGTTTTCAACTTGAATATTTTCTTGTTGCATCCAATACATAACCGCTTTTCCACTTAAATTCATGTAAGTGCTGGGTTTTAAAACAACGACTGTTTTTCCTTTAATTTTAAGTCTAGCAATGTCACCAAGTTTTTCAGTTTCAAAACTAGCATCGTGTTCTTTTACAAAAGCATCTACTATTTTAAAACCTATATTATGACGAGTATTGTGGTATTGTTCTCCAATATTACCTAAACCTACGATTAAAAATTTCTTCATCGGATTTTTATCTGTTGATTATACTTTAAAAAAGCTTTTGTAAAAAAATAAATTCAAAAATAAAAAAAAAGCGTTACACAACGGTAACGCTTCTTCTTTTATTGTATAAAAATTTCTAATTTTCTGCTTCAGCAGCAGCTTTTGCAGCATTACGAGACATACGAACTTGTGCAACTACAGTGTTATCTGGGTGTAGTAAAGTATATTTATCGTTTCTTAACTCAGTAACATATAATTTATTACCAATAGCTAATTCAGTAATATCAGCTTCAATAAAGTCAGGTAAATTAGTTGGTAATCCTTTTACTTTTAACTTACGTAAGTTGTGACGTAAAGCCCCACCTAACATAATACCTTTTGCTACTCCTACTAAACGTACAGGAATATCCATAGTAAGTTCTTTATCATCGAAAATTTGATAAAAATCTACGTGTAAAATAGCATCTGTTACAGGGTGAAATTGGATATCTTGTAAAACAGCATTATATTTTACACCATCTAATTCAATCGTAGCAGTAAATACATCTGGAGTAAATACTAAAGGCTTGAATAATTTTTCAGTTGCTGAAAAGTGTACAAGCTCGTCTCCTCCGTATAATACGCAAGGAACCTTTCCAGCATTACGTAAGGCTTTTGTTGCTTTTTTACCTACGCTTTCTCTTTTTGATCCGTTGATTGTAATTGATTTCATTACTTTGTTTTTATTAATTAATTATTTACATTAAAAATTCATCGCTAATTGACACGTTATTATGAACTTTACGCATCACATCAGCAAATAAAGAGGCGCAATTTACCACTTTTATTTTAGACACACTCTTTTTTAATGGAATTGTATTTGAAACAATTAATTCTGTTAATTTAGAATTCTGAATTCTTTCATAAGCTCCACCAGAAAGAATAGGGTGTGTACAAATAGCACGTACACTTAAAGCACCTCTTTCCATCATTAAATCGGCAGCTTTGGTAAGCGTTCCTCCTGTGTCAATCATATCATCCACAAGAATTACATTTTTACCTTTTACCTCGCCAATTAATTCCATGTAAGCGATTACGTTGGCTTTTTGACGTTGCTTATAACAAATTACCACATCACTTTCTAAAAATTTAGAATACGCATAAGCTCTTTTTGAACCACCCATATCAGGTGAAGCAATGGTTAAATTATCTAAGTTTAAGCTTTTTACATATGGAAGGAAAATAGTAGAACCAAATAAATGATCTACAGGTTTTTCAAAAAATCCTTGAATTTGATCAGCATGTAAATCCATGGTCATAATTCTGGTAGCTCCTGCTGATTCTAGTAATTTTGCCACTAATTTAGCCCCAATAGCTACACGAGGTTTGTCTTTTCTGTCTTGACGTGCCCATCCAAAATAAGGCATCACAGCGGTAATATGCCTTGCAGAAGCACGTTTAGCTGCATCACACATCAATAACATTTCCATTAAATTATCTGCTGATGGAAACGTAGATCCAATCAAAAATATTCTTCTTCCTCGAATAGATTCTTCAAACGCTGGTTGAAATTCACCGTCGCTAAAATGTGTTGTTGTTACATTTCCTAGTGGTATTCCGTACTCTTTAGCAATTTCTTTAGCAAGTTCTGTACTTTGTGAACACGCAAAAATTTTTGGACTTAATTGATCTATAGGCATTTAGAAAATATTCTTTAAAGTTAATGTTGTTGTTAGTGCAAAAGTAAAACTATTTTAAGAGTTTAAAAGTTATTTTAGCCGAATTAATTAAAAAAAATTATAGATTTGCATACCTAAAATTACCTTATTTTATTTCGATAAAATAATAATGCTCGAGTGGCGGAATTGGTAGACGCGCTGGATTCAAAATCCAGTTTTTTCGGAAGTGCGGGTTCGATTCCCGCCTCGAGTACATTTTTACTATTCAATATCTTACAACCAACTGTAAAACAACAACTTAAAATAAAGTACTTTTTATTATTGGTCAGTTTTTGAGCAGTTTGAAAAATTTAAGGTTGTTTTTTGGTTTTATCATTTGCAGAATATTTGCAGATAAATTAAGAATTAACAACCCCCCTTTGGTTTTCGCTTGTACTGAATGAAAAATTCTAATCGGTTGCATTTGCTTCATAACTCAAAGTAGCAAAATATTAATATTTGCATTGCGAAAGGGAAATTTTGCCCAGTCCTTTCAGGTGTGAAAAAAAACGCTCCTTTAATTTGCCGTGGTTATTTTTGGCTTTGGCTTTAAGCTAAAAATTTAGCAAAACGTATTAAAGATGGTCTTTTTTATAATGTAAGAAAAACACACGCGTAACAGATACTCAGGAACTTGTGTATTTGACAAAGTACACACGCGTAACAGATACTCAGGAACTACCAAAATAAGAACCTCAGCAAACGCAAAGAATAATTTAATATACTTTACTGCTGAGGTTATAAGACTGCTTTAAAACGCTTGTTTTTTTATAGTGTCCAGTACTTCAGCTTTTTTTTAACTTATTCTACATTTAAACGGCATTTTAATTCTTTGAAAATCTTTAAAAACTCCTTTAAACTTTAAAAAGTAGTTATTGCCTCCTATTCTGTAAATATTATTACGTTCAATTACTCTTAAATGTTTGTGTTTTTTCATTCTTTTTTTTTATGATAAAAATTGTATCAAATAATCAGTAACATCAAAACCTTGTTCTTTTTCGTAATCCGTTGCTTTGTCTCTTAATAATGTATTAGTAGTAAAATATACATCTTTTGCGAGTTTAGGTATTTTATCATTCCATAAATCAAAACAACCAGCATCAGGAAACAACACTACATTACGCCCCTTTAATACCTTTGTCTTTGCTTCATTTAAATTATTAAGTGAACCACACGCCAACCAAACAAACTCAGGAATGTAAACACTTGAAATAATAGCCGTTTTTTCACTTTCGCAAATTGCTACTGTTTTTGTTTTATCTTCATTTAGTAGATGTTCACCAAAATAACATTGTTCTAAATTAAAGTTATCAATTTTTGAGTGTTCCCAGCCAATATGATTATACGGCTTCTTAACTCGTTTACCGTTTTCAGGATTGTATAACATTGTTTTTCCACTTCTTATTTTTCCGTTAATATCCTGTTGCCAAAAAGTGGTTGCACCGTTCCATTTGTTAGAAGTTCCAATATTGTATTTCTTAGCTAATTTAATTACATCTTCTTCAAACCAAAGAATATTTAAAAAGTCTAAAAAAAAGTTAGGAGCTTTACTGTTTACGCTCTTATTCATAACCTCAGCATTAAAATAAGTTGTTGCTGGTTTTGGTGGTGGTGGCTTTCGTACAAATGGTACTGCCTTTGTTTCAGATAAAATATTATTATCTTGAAAATATTGCTTTGGTTTATAATGATAACCACACTTTACAAGCCTACTGCAAACCCCTACTGCATCGTTTAGATGTTCGTTAGTTTGTGTATCAATGTATCTTGTAAATTGATTAGGTTTATTACAATTTGGGCAACGGTAACGGCTTTTTGTTCCGTTGTATTTCTCTAAAATGTATCTGTAATCATTCATAAAATTAAATAATATTATTCCTATCGGTTTACGGTTTAAACCAGTTTAATAAACCCCTATAATCATCGGTTTACGGTTTATAAGCGTATGTATACGCTTAAACTAAACCGATAGAAAGTAAAAACTGGTTTACTGTTAAACTGATGTTAGTGTTCTTTTTGAGTATATTTTCCTAGTTTGTATGGTGCTTTCGGTTTATCTTGAAGTAACCATTCGTTATTTTTGCAATCTGTAATTAAACTCTTTACTCTATTTTCTCCAATAGTCGATTTAAACTGATTCTTATAAGATAAACCGACTTGACGAACCAATTCAGAATATGAAAAACTTTCACCGTGACTAAATACTTCTTTTAATATCTGATATTTTTTATAATCTTCTAAACTTGAAACATCAAACTTGTTCTTTTTGGTTTCCGTCCTCGCTTCAAAATTATCTGCAACAATTGGAATACCGTATTCGTTTATTTCAAATGCAAAAACTTCGGGTTCAACATCTCTACATTGTAAAGGTGTTACTATTGAAATATCGCTATCGCTTTCACTTTTTGCAACTTCTAAAACCGTTTCAGCTTTATTGATTAATTCAGTACCTATGTGCCCACGTGCATTGGTATCGCTTTTATTTTGATGCAATACATTAACAATGTGAATATTGCGTTCCTCCGTCCATTTTAAGAGCTTACTAGCTACGTTGGTCGCTTGTTCTTCGTCATTTATTGAAGTAACCAAATCTTTTACTCCATCAATAACAACAAAACCGATTTTATCATTTCTGTATATTTCAGTTTCAATAAATTGTAAGCGTTCTGCTGGTGTGAAACTTCTTAAAAAAAATGCGTGTAAATTCTTTGGCTCGTTTTCATTAATTTGCGTACAAATACGCTTTATAGCCTTTTGTACGTGGTATTTACCTTGTTCCGTATCAAAGTATAATACATCGCTTTGATTCTTTGGTAAATCGCTTTTAAATCGTTCTAGTATTAAATCTTTATTCAAGGCAGTTGCTACTGCTATATTAATATAAAATGATTTACGGCTTTTTGCTTTACCGATTACAAGGCTAAAATTTCCGAGCGTTCCAAGTATTGCCGAACCTTCTTTTTGGGTATTGATTAAGCTGTAAGCTATCTGCGGGGGCGGTATTGTTTCGGAAACATCAATTTTATATTGCAGTCGTTTATGTTCGTGGTTGGTTTCTCTTTTATCAATCGCATCATTTGTATTAGCTACACTTTCTAATAACATTTCAGGTGTAATGTTTGATTTATTTTCAATATTAATCATTCTATTTTGTGCCTTTACTTTCGTTTAAATTTTGGCATAAGTAATGCCGTATCGCTTAGGATTAAGCAATTTTTTTAATAATAGGAGCGTATCAAATAGGTACGCTCCTATGTTTTTACATTCTAAAAATTATCTACATAAAAGACTTTATAATAAAGGCTACTAATATTGATAAAATAAAGAGAAAAAAATCAGGTTCTTGCAGAGGTTGCTGAGGTGTTTCCATCAAATTACTTGTTAAGTTTTACAATGGCTTCATTTATACTTTCTCGAGTGTAAAGAACTCTATTTGTTCCCGCAATACTTACTGGAATTAATAATTTACGATGCTTCCAATTATGAAGTGTGGATAAATCTACTTTGAGTAAATCAGCGGTTTCCTGCCTTGTTAAATATTCGGCTGGTTCTTTTGGTTGGAATGTTTTTTTTAATTCCTGCAATTGTTCTGCAACGCCTTTAATGATTGCGTTTTGAAGTTGTTCAGCTGTAATCTGAATTAATTGGATTTGTTGTACTGGTAATGGCATATATTTAATCGTTTTTTTTAAGATTAGCCAAACCATTTAATAAAAGTTGTACTTTTGTAAAATTATTTTATCCTGCAAGATTAATAATTCTATAAAGGTGTTTCTCTCTATTTCGATGGTTTGGAACATCTTTTTTTGTTATTGCTATCTTATTGTAGCTGATGCAAATTTAGTTTACTTTGTTAAAATCCGAAAGCTATACTTATTCACAAATCCCTTGAAGTTTTCAACAAAGGCACTTTTTAATACATTGTAGACACTTTCTCATTGTTCGTTAATAGTTCCTAACTAATTTTAATTTTGCGGGTTTATTTGCTTTGTTATCTTCCATCATTTTATAATAATCATTAAAAACCTCTATGTGTTCGTCTGTATCTTTTTGAATGTATTTCATAAATGTAGCAACCTTTGTGTGTCCTGTTACTTTCATTATTACTGATACTGGCAACTTATTAAAATGTAGGGTTGCGAAAGTCCTCCGTCCTACGTGTGTACTTATGTATTCATATTTCGGGCGTTCTTTTTTCTCGTTTCGGTTTGTATCTTCATTTCTTTTTTTACCTAAAATTAATTCATTTAACTCTGCCTGTTTACAAATTTCTTTAAAGTACTTGTTTAGTTTTTGTGTACTCACTTTGTAAGGTAATCCAGTTTTATAGATTTCTAAAACCTTTGGCAGTACTGGAATTATTACTTTTTTTGAGCCTTTAATTTGTTTTATCTCTATTCTATAATTTGCACCTACTTTTACAAAGTTTTCTTTTTTGATACGTTCAATTAAAGCTGTTCCACGTTGCCCAGTATAACACGCAATTATTAAATATTTACGTGCATTAATTAAGGCTAATGATTCTAATTTTACAGATTCTATTTTTTCAATATCATTTTCAGATAGTGTAATTACGTCCGTGTCCGTATCATAGGTATTAACAACTTTAAATTTTACGGTGTTAAGATTTTCAGGAACGGGAATTTTTTTTGATGCTTCATTAATTACGGCTTTTAGGATTGCTATTTTCTTAACGGCTGTATTATGTGAGTAATCTTCGGTATAAATTAACCAGTCGAAAAACTTTGTAAACCAGTCCGTGTTTAAATTAATAACTTTTGCAGTTTCTAGTGTTTGATTTTCTAGTTTTTGATACCTATTGATAACGTTTTTAAGGTCTTTATAACCTTTGATAGTATTATAAGATAAACCAGTAGTATTTTTTGCGTTGGTTCTTTTAGGGGCTGTATCAATAATAAAATCAATCCAGTATTTCAGATAAAAAGATTCTGTTGTTAATTGGTTCGGATTACTGAAATTATCAATTTGATTAAGTAACCATTCTTTATTTAATGATACTATTTCTTTGTCTCGTTTGTAGCTATTCAGTAGATAAACTTCAAACTCTTTTAATTTACTCTTTACATCTAAAATATTAATTCCATCAATTTCAGCTGGTGCATTTCTTTTGTCTCTTTGCTCCCAAAAGTTTTTTGTAATGTATTCAAGTGATTTTATTTTTAAAGTCTCCTTTGTATCAATTACGGCTCTTAATGAAATATCAGTATAAGGTAAATTATTAGTTTTGTTAGGTATCTTCTCCCTATGATAAAATCGTACTGTTAAATGTGCTTTCTCTTTTGTAGAACGGTAATAATAATTAACGGTTGCCATTGCTTCTAGTTTAGTTGCACAAAAATAACTTTATTGGACAACTTTTGAACAGTTTTTTTGCATTTAGTTCAATTTAGGTGCATTTGCTTTAATCTTTTTGATTCACAAAACAAGCTGTAAAGCCTTTAAAATATAGGGTTGTTTGTAGTATTTGTTGAGGTTGTGAAGTGTGGACAATTTAAGGGGGTGTATTCCCGCCTCGAGTACAAAAAAAATCGAGAATTTCTTCTCGATTTTTTTGATTTATACTTCTTAGTTTTTTTTAAATATTTAATTACTTCCTAATTTTAGAGCATCCAAAACATTGTCATATCTAGGAGTAAAAAAGAAATCTTCTAATATTTTCTTGATATCTCTTTTTTGAGGCGCAGGAGTTTCTTTCTTTTCTGAGATTATATTTGCTGTTATTTGGGGAGCAATTTCTTCTATTATTTCTGAAGTTATAGATTGTTTTATTTCAGGAATAATTTGTAAAACTTTGCGTTTATAAATATCTTGATACAAGGTTATATAATTTGTAAACTCGCTATCAAAAGTATATTTTTTTATGTTTACATCGTTATATACATCACTATAGTTCATTATCTAATTCTTTTTTGTGGCGACTTAATAAGGTTCTGGTAAGTGCTAAATTTGCCTTTTTAGAATCTACCGCTAAATAAATAAAATAGTCACCACTTGGCGATAAATTAATAATATGTATTTGATTTTCTAAATTAAAATAAACATCTTTGATGTCCTCCCCCAATCCTAAGGTACTGATTGCTTTACGCTTTGCATTGATTATTTCTACATTATAAGCACAGGCTAAAGCAGGATCAAAATCAGCCTGAGAAGAATGTGAAATAAGTGATTCTCCAGAAGCCATTTCAGCAATACTAATTGCGATATATCCAGGAATATCTTCTCTTACATTTTTAACTAAATTATCTAAAATTTGTTGCATTTTTTTTGGTTTTTTGGTTTATAGTTTATTTATAGTCTAATCTTAAAATTCTTTCTTTAGCGTAATTTCTAGCAATCCTGTATTTATTTTTTTATCTGATAAGAAAAATAATATATAGCCATTATGTTTAACAATTAATATATTTTCATCATCCGATTTTAGCCTGATTTGTTTTAAAACAGTGTTAAAAAAAGTATTAAAAAAATGATTACTCATATTAAAAATAAGCGTTTGAAACACAATCATTTTATCTTGTAAATCTCCTAAATCATTTTCTTTAGGATAAAAATCAATCACCTCAGCTTCTCCATTTTCTTCTTTTAAAAGAAAGATTGCTTTTGATGCTGTTTTTTTTAAAAGTTCTTTTAAATCCAATTTTTAATTATTTAGTATATGCCAAATCTACAGCATTAAAAAGAACTAATTATTGAACGATACTATTCAATTATAGCACGATAGTTCTTTTATCTACATTTTTTAAAACATCAAAAAAACAACTAAGTCACTAATAATCAATAAGATAATTAAAAGTATAAGAACTTAACAACCAATAAACATTGCACAATAATATGCTATAAAATAACCATTGAATTATCAATTAAAATAGTTGTTAAAGCATCAATAAAGAGATTTTTGTTTCAAAAAAAAATAAAAATAAAATGAAAATAAACGTAAATTAATTGTTGGTTATTTTTTTTTTAAAAGGAAGTTTTGTATTTTAAAAATCATTATTATTGATACCTAGAAATAAAAAAAATTAACCATTTACTTTAAATAAGATATTACATTGAATAATTTAAAAATAGTAGGAAGCGAAGAATGGTGTTCGTTCGAAAATTTTAGTATTCCAGCCATAAAAGCACGAGTAGATTCAGGTGCAAAAACCTCCTCGATACAAGCAAATAATATCACTCCTTTCTTTAAGGGAACTGAAGAATGGGTTCGTTTTGAGGTAAATCCATTACAAGAAAATAGAAGTATCAGTATTGCTTGTGAATCAAAAGTACATGCAAAACGTTCTATTAAAAGTTCTACTGGAATATCCGAAGAACGCCTTGTAATAAAAGCTCCTGTAACTTTAGGTGAAGCTACTTTTGATATCGAATTAACCCTTGCCAACCGAGATTCTATGGAGTTTCGAATGCTATTAGGACGTGAAGCCTTGTCAAACGGTTATTTAGTAAATCCATCAGAAACATATTTGCTTCCAGCCTTTAGTGAAGGAGATATTGATGAAAAATACGCTGCTTTTAAAAAAGAAAAAACAGGTTTAAAAATAGCCTTATTAGCCAGTAATCCTTTGTTATTTAGCAACAAACGTATTATGGAAGCAGGGCGTGCAAGAGGACATGAAATGGTCTTTTTAAATGTGCAGCAAGCCTATATGAAGTTTGATGCCAAAGAACCTCAAATACGCTACAGAGGCGGAAATATTATAGATGAATTTGATGCGATTATTCCTCGTATTAAACCCTCAGTAACCTTTTATGCCTGTGCTTTAATCCGTCAATTTGATGCGATGGGCGCTTATTGTTTAAACTCTGCGGATGCAATTAATCAATCAAGAGATAAATTATTAGCGACCCAATTATTTGCTAAAAACGATATCCAAGTTCCTATTACAGGTTTTGCAAATTCACCTTTAGATACTAAAGATTTAATAAAAATGGTAAACGGAGCACCGCTAATCATTAAATTATTAGAAAGTACCCAAGGAAAAGGCGTTGTTTTAGCAGAAACCACCAAAGCCGCAGAAAGTGTAATTAACGCTTTTAAAAGTGTTAAAACCAATATTCTTGTTCAAGAATTTATCAAAGAAGCCAACGGACAAGATTTACGCTGTTTTGTAGTGAACGGAAAAGTGGTAGCATCGATGCAACGACAAGCAGAAAAAGGGGAGTTTAGAGCAAATATTCATCAAGGAGGATCGGCATCTAAAGTTAAAATTACTTCCGAAGAACGAAAATTAGCCATCAAAGCAGCAAAAGTTTTAGATCTTCCTGTAGCAGGAGTCGATATTATACGCTCTAACAAAGGACCTTTATTATTAGAGGTAAATTCATCACCAGGATTAGAAGGTATTGAAGCCGCAACAGGGTTAGATATTGCTAATATTATGATTGAAGCTATTGAAAGAAAGCTAAAATTCAAGAATTAAAGAGGCTTATTAAAAGCTAAAAAACATATGAATTAAAAGCAAACAGCCCATCTTATTAAAATGGGCTGTTTTTAGTTATAAAATTTTTATTAGAAGCAATTTCCCGCTTTGCACACTCGCTTTTTTGCTAAATTTCAAGCATTTTTTTTGCCATTTCAAACTCTTCAGGCGTGTTAATATTTCGAATCAAATCATCATCAACTTCCACTATTTCAATATCAGAATTAATTAACATTTTTCGAGGGCATGAATATCCTTGAGCAATATATTGCAATAATTTAGTGTATGCTTTTGGCTCATAAATAGTAATTAAAGGCTCAGGAAACTCCCTGTTTTTTCCTTTAATAGCCGTAGCTATTTTACTAGGATTTCTTTTTTCTAACAATAATTTAATAAGCGATTTATCAACAAAAGGAACATCCGTAGCAAGTACCAACCAAGCCGAATTAGGGTCTTTTTGAAAGGCAGAACAAATCCCACTAAAAGGGCCTAAATTTAAAAAAGTATCTTGAATTTCATCCGAAGAAGCTTGTACCGAAGAAGTTTGTACCGAATAAAAAGTTTCTAAAAGAGTACTTTCTAACAATTCTTTAGCGTGTTGTTTTTGCGGTTTTCCGTAATATTCTAATTCCGATTTATCCGTTCCCATGCGGGTACTTTTTCCGCCAACCAAAACCAAACCTTTTACAGGTGCAATATGTTCTTTGATTACATTTTCAATATGTTGTGTAATTTTGTCAATTTCATCAATTTCGTAACAAGTTATGTTTTTTATCTGCGGAAATTTTTCTAGTAAACAATCAAAATAAGGAACATCCGAAGTACGTTTTATAATAAATTGAATGTTGGTTATTTGGTCTAATCTTTTTTCAATAGACGCTTCTTTTTCGGCATCTAAAATTAAAATTTGCTTGGCTCCTTGATAATGATTTCCGTTGATAAACACCAAATCATGATTTATAAATTGCAAGCGTTGTTCAAATTTATTAACTGAACTTGTGGTCTTAATTTCTAAATTTCCTTGCTGATGAAACGTGTATTCGGTTAGTGTATTTTGAGCAACATCTTTGGCATGAGAAGCATCAAAATAGGCTAAATTATAATTTGATAATTTTAAAGAAACATTCTGTACTAAATAGGCAATTATACCGCAATTTGTTCCTAAAATAGCTACTTCATTTGTAGCGAAAGTATCATTTTGTTTTTTAGTAATTTTTGCGTGTTTTTGATGTTTTTTCTCCATTTTAAGCGCTTTTAATATCAGATTTACCACCAGTTTTTTCTAGCAACTTTATTTCTTTAATAATCATTTTTTGATTGATCGCCTTACACATATCATAAATGGTCAAACAAGTTGCCGATGCGCCTGTTAAAGCTTCCATTTCCACGCCAGTTTTTCCTTCGATAGTAACTTTACAAAACACTTCTAAATGTTCATTATCAATAATATTGATGTTAATATCTACGCCGTTAATTAATAAAGGATGACACATGGGAATAATATCTGACGTTTTTTTTACCGCTTGAATACCTGCAATAATTGCCGTTTGAAAAACAGGTCCTTTTTTGGTGATTACATCATCATTTTTAAAATGAGCAATAATTTCTGAACCTAAAAACATCGTAGCTTTTGCAATTGCCGTTCGTTTCGTGATTTTTTTATCAGAAACATTGACCATTTTAGGTTGATTCTGCTCATTTATATGGGTGAAATTGCTCATTATTTTATTTTTTATATCTAATCAAAGGAAATAAATCTCCTTTTTTAAACTCGGTATTTTCTGTTTTAGGAATTTCAATAAAACCATCAGCATTTACCAAACTCGCTAAATCAGCTGAGCCATTTGCTTTTATTGGAGTTGCTAGTATTTGTCCGTTTACGTTTTCTAATTTAACTTGTAAAAAGTACGTAAGATTGGGTTTAAAAATAATATTTTCAGAAAGAACAGCAAATTGTTTATCTTCTTTATTTCCGATTGATTTATAATACCAATCATAAAAATAAACCAAACAATTTACAAAAGTAGCAATTGGATTTCCAGGAAAAGCAAAGACAATTGCATCATTTTTTTTAAGTTTTGGATAAACATCCTGCTCACTAATACCTAAAGACGCTATGCGTCCGAACCAGAAAGGTTTTCCTGGGCGTTGCGCTACTTTATGAAATAATTTATTAACACCTAATTCAGCAAATACTTCGGGTAAAAAATCAAATTTACCTTTACTAACTGCACCGCTACATAATAGTACATCGTATTCTTGTAAATAGTTGCTTATTTTTTCTTTTAAAATTGATTTACTATCTGTAATATGAACAATTTCTGAAGGAATATGTAATTCCTTTAATAAGGAAACCAAGGTATAAACATTCGATTTTCTAATTTGATACTCTAGCGGATTTTCATGTACATCAACTAATTCATCACCAGTAGAAATAATCATTACTTTAGGCTGTTTTGCTACTTTTACAGTTGATTTTCCTACCGTAGCAATTACGCCGATTTCGGCAGGAGAAATAAGGCTGTTTTTATGAATTAAAACATCGTTTTCTACGTTATCTTTTCCTTTCGGATGTACATTTTGATTTGCATTAATTGTATCAATAGTAATTTTTGCAATTCCATTTTCGAGAAGAACATCTTCATATCTTATTACGGTATTGCAATTATTTGGCAACACAGCGCCCGTCATTACTTCAATGCAATTTGCTGAATTTTTCAGGGTTAATTGTACGCTTCCTGCAGGTTGAATTCCTTCAATTTTAAAAGTACGTTCTCCATTTTTAAAATGAATATAATTGATGGCAATTCCGTCCATAGCAACCCGATTGAAAGGAGGGAAATCTCTATCGGCAAGAATATCTTCTTTTAAAATTCGTCCAACAGATTCCATAAAAGGAATTTCTTCTGTTCCAAAATCCAACGTATTTTGTCGTATTATCTCTTTTGCCTCTTGTACTGAAATCATCTTTTTATATTTTAGAAATTTTTAAAAAATATTCTCAAAAATCTTAAAAAATTTATTGTGCAGTTATGGAGCAGGATTTGGAATTAATGCGTGTACTGCTTCAATTTCATTTAAAATTTCTTCGGATAAATCAATATTTATAGAATTGATATTTTCTTTCAACTGACTCATTTTTGTTGCACCGATAATATTACTGGTCACAAACGGTAATTGGTTGATATATGCTAATGATAATTCAGCAAGTGTTAAATCATATTTTTGGGCAATTTTCAAATATTCGGAAACTGCTTTTAACGAACCTTCGTTCATATAACGTGCTATAAAACGTGGAAAGAGCGTTCCTCTTGCTCCTTCGGGATGTTTTCCATCTAAATATTTCCCTGATAAAACACCTTGTGCTAGTGGAGAATAGGCTAATAAACCAATATTTTCACGCATTGAAACTTCACTCATTCCAACTTCGTATCCTCTATGAATTAAGGAATATGAATTTTGAACGGTACTCATTTTTGGTAAATTATGTTCTTCTGAGGTTTGCAAATATTGCATTGTTCCCCAAGGCGTTTCGTTGGATAAACCAATATGTTTTATCTTTCCTTGTTGTATTAAATCATGTAAAGTTTCTAAGATTTCTACATGATTTTCGGCTTCTTTTGCTGATGTTTGATACGGATAATCACGCACACCAAAACAGTTTACGCCACGAGAAGGCCAATGTAATTGATACAAATCTAGATAATCGGTTTGCAAACGACCTAAACTTCCTTCAACGGCATCAATAATATTTTGTCTTGTAAATCCGCCAGTACGAATATGTTTAGTATAATCTCCGCCTCCAGCAATTTTACTTGCCAACACTACTTTATCACGATTTCCTGTTTTCTTAAACCAAGAACCGATTATTTTTTCAGTAGTTCCATAAGTTTCAGGACTTGCTGGAACAGCATACAATTCGGCAGTATCAAAGAAATTTACGCCTTGTTCTAAAGCATAATCCATTTGTTCGTGTCCATCATTTTCTGTATTCTGATTTCCCCAAGTCATGGTTCCTAAACAAATTTTAGAAACTTTTACATTGGTATTTGGTAGTGTTGTGTATTTCATTTTATCAATTTAATTAGCATTCTATTTTTTCGACTATATTTCAGAGCCTGTTTAAATTTTAAAGAATCTGTCAGTTCGAGTGATTTTTTTCTTTCAGATGAAATTTAAACAGGCTCTTAAAAAGATAGCTTATTTTAAAATCGCTTCAATTCCGGGTAATGTTTTTCCTTCTAACATTTCTAACATTGCGCCTCCTCCTGTGGATACGTAACTTACTTTATCACCAAAACCAAACTGTTTTACAGCGGCTACAGAATCTCCTCCTCCAACTAAAGAAAACGCCCCATTTTCAGTTGCTTTTGCAATAGCATTTCCGAGTTCAATCGTTCCTTTTGAAAAATTATCCAATTCAAAAACACCTAAAGGACCGTTCCATAAAATGGTTTTAGATTTAGCGATTACTTCAGCAAATTTTTCTGATGTTTTTGGTCCACAATCAAGTCCCATCCAACCATCAGGAATTTTTGTAGTATCTACAATTTGCGTATTTGCATCATTCGAAAAAGCATCGGCAATTACGGCATCAACAGGCAAGTGTATTTCGGTATTTTTTTCTTTTGCTAATTTCAAAATAGCCAATGCTAAACTTAATTTATCATCTTCAACTAATGAATTTCCAATGTTTCCACCTAGAGCTTTGATAAACGTAAAAGTCATTCCACCACCAACAATAATGTGGTCTACTTTTTCGATAATATTTTCAATAACTCCGATTTTAGACGATACTTTTGCGCCTCCTAAAATAGCTGTTACAGGTTTTTCTGCATCATTTAAAACTTTATTAATGCTTTCTATTTCTGTTGATAATAAATTTCCAAAACATTTATTTTCTTGAAAAAATTGTGCGATAATTGCTGTTGAAGCATGCGCTCTGTGTGCCGTTCCAAAGGCATCATTTACATAAATATCACCCCATTTTGATAACTTTTCAGCAAAGGCAATATCTCCTGCTTTTTCTTCTGAATAAAAACGTAAATTTTCTAATAATAAGATTTCTCCATTTTGTAAATTGGCAACTGCTTGTTGAACTTTATCGCCAATACAATCGTTCACAAACTTAACTTTAACGCCTAAAATTTTGGTTACTTCAGCAACAATATGACGCAATGAGAATGCTTCTTCTTTGCCTTTCGGTCTTCCTAAATGCGACATTAACACACAACTTCCAGCATCTTCTAAAACTTTAATAATTGTTGATTTTGCTGCTTGAATTCTAGTTGCATCTGTTACTTCAAATGCATCATTTAAAGGGACATTAAAATCTACACGAATTAAGGCTTTTTTATTTTTGAAATTAAAATCGTTTAGTGTTTTCATATTTTTTTATCTATTTTTTGAGGTGTTGTTTGCTGTGTTTTGTTATTTACAAAAATAATTATTTAAATCCGATTCGTTTATAGAAGCTTTATAGAATTTGAAGGAATAAACGTATATATTTGTTACTTTTACCTCCTTTTACTTTTTTTTATTATTTTTTATTATTTTTCTTATTTTTCTTATTTTAAAGATATTTTAATTTTATGAATACCACTTTTATCAAAATTACTTCTGACACATTAAATTTACAAGAATGTTATAATTTTGTAGTTGATGATACTTGTGGTGGAATTGCTTGTTTTGTAGGAACAGTTCGAGATTCAACACAACATAAAAAGGTTACTCAGTTAGATTTTTCAACTTATAAACCGATGGCAATTAAGGAAATGCAAAAAATTGCTGATTTAGCACTTACAAAATTTAGCATTAAAAAAATTGCGATTCATCATGCGGAAGGCTTGTTACAAATACAGGATATTCCTGTAATTATTACGGTTTCATCGCCCCACAGACAAGCTGCTTTTGATGCCTGTCAATTCGCTATTGATACCTTAAAAGAAACCGTTCCTATTTGGAAAAAAGAATATTTCGAAGATGGGGAAGTTTGGGTAAATGCGCATCCTTAATCAAGATATATTCTTTTAATATGGCAAATCGGCGGGTTCAATAAAAGGAATATCAATATTGAATATTTCTTTTAAAAATTCGTTTATTTCATCCATAAAATCGGCTAATCTTTCGGGAGTTATTTCATTATCTACGCCACCTTTTTTAGGTGAAAAATTCATATTTAAAAATCCACTTTTCAAGTTTTTAAACGATATAACACCTGCTTCAAAATTATTTGAAGTTTCTAAAGCACTAAGTTGTTTATTTTGAGTGAACAAAAACGCATATAGCATTACTTGAATGGCTTTATGATATTTTAAATCTCTTAAATTTTCAAAATCAGTCAGTTTTAATTTTGATGCATCAACAAGTCCTGTTTTATAATCGATGATTCGAAGTGTACCATTTAATTGGTCTATTCTATCGACTTGTCCGTGTATTTTTATGGGAAAATCGATGCCTTCTACATTTATTTCGGCACTTAAATACTGTTCGGTTGCGATAATTTTTAGTTGATTATTTTCATCTTGAACTATTTTTTTTTCTTTTGATAAAAAGTTCAATACAAAACGATTGGCAACTTCAAAAATCAACCTATTTTTTCCTGTTGAAATAGCACCATTTTTAAAGTGTTTTGAAAAATAATACGTTACTACTTTGGGTGTTTTTCCTTGCATTGTCGCTACATTTTCAGCGGTTAAAAACTGTCCGACAAAGGGTTTGTATAATTCTTTTAGTGCATCATGAACAACCGTTCCCATGGTATTTGTTGCGATGGTTTCTTCTACATTTTCAAACTCGCTAATATTTAAAATTTTCTGTTTATAAAATGCTATCGGATTGTATAAATAAGTAGTTAAAGCCGATGGAGAAATACCTTTTTTGGCAAGTTCTTGTAAAGAAGCTACTATTTTTTGATCTTTCTTAATTTCCTTTAATTCAACAGGCGCTGTAACTAATTTCGGACTGATTGTTTTTTGAATAATATCGGTTCGCATCATTTCCAATTGGGTTACAAAACGACTTTTTTCACCGCTTCCAAAAACATCGTGTTCGGTATTATATAGGATAAAAATATTTTTGGCACGTTGCAATAATCTAAAAAAATGATACGAAAAAAGTGCCTCTTTTTCATTATGAGTAGGCAATCCGAATTCTATTTTCACATCAAAAGGAATGAACGTATTTTGCTGACTACTTGCGGGTAATACGCCTTCATTTACCGAGGTAATAATTACATTTTCGAAGTCTAACATACGAGTTTCTAAAACACCCATTAATTGCAATCCTTGCAAAGGTTCTCCTTGAAAAGACAAACTCTCAGATTGTATTAATTGTTTAAAAAATTGATGTAATGTTTTTAAATCTTGTACATAATTAAATTCGATATGCAAGGTTTGTAATTGCATAAATGCGGTATAAAATCGGAATAAATATTCTTTTTCTAAATCGGTTGCTTTATCTTTTAAAACACTGATTAATGCTAAAATTCGCGCTAAAAATTCGGAAATTGTAGTAAATGGTTTAAACATTTCTGCCATAATTTGTTGTATTTCGGGAGCTAATCCTTCGAAAAAAACAGCTATTTTGGCATTATTTATAAAGGTATTATTTTCTTGAACAATATTCAAAGCGATGGTATCGGCAATATTTTCAAGGGCATCAATTTGCAGAATTTTATAAATTGCAGGATCTTTTACAAACCGAATAATATCTTTATGATAAAATGCATTTACGTCTTTTTTCTGTAATTTTTCTTGATTGATAAATAATTGAAAAATAGCAAAAATCAAGCTTGTTGTCGGAATATCTTTTAGCGGATATCCCATGGTAATATTGATGGCTTTAACACTTTCGGGTAGTGAATTTAAGGTAATTGGCAAGAGCGTTTCATCAGCCAATACTAAAGCGGTATTGTTATAATTTGGTAATTTTGATAAAATTTCACCAGCGTGTTTTATTTGCGTTATATTTTTTGAAGCGCCAATTACTTCTATATTTTTAGGTGTTGCAAAATAATTTTTGATAGTTTCTAGCTCATTTTTGGTGCTTTTTTCATAGTATTTCCAGTTTTTTTTATATTTTCTTAAAAAACTTCCCGCTTGATGACTTCCTTGGTAAAATGTTTTATCAACATCCCAATATACGTTGGCATTTCCTGCGGATAAAAATTCTTGAAATAAAAATTCTTCGGCAGTATTTAAGGCATTAAATCCGATGAAAAAATATTTTTTATCTTGATTTTTTTCGATAAAACTCGCTACTTTCTTCGTTGCTTCTCGATACAAAACACCTTGATATCCTATTTTATTTTCCAATAAAAATTGATAAAAAATAGTGTAAAATTTTTCTAATCGTTCTATAAAAGAGAAATGGTCTTTGATGAGTTCGGTTTCTTTAAATTCTCCTTTTACCGACCATTTTTCTAAGCGATGAATATCTCGCAGATACACGAAAATTTTAGTCGGATCAATTAAATGTTGGTCGATTTCATTAAAATCTTGTAACACAGTAAATGCCCAAGTCGAAAAAACATCAAACGAAACAGGATGCTGTTCAACTTCTTTATAAATCGTATAAAAATGAAATAATAATTGAACAGCATCAGCTTTCTTTAATTCTGAAATTTCTTCTACAAAATTTCCAATATTCAGAATTTCAGGTAAAAAACCTGCTAAAATTTTATCTTTAAAAGATTGTTTTACAAAAACTCCCGCTCTTTGCGATGGAAGTACAAAAACCACATTTTCAAAGGATTTTGTCGTTTTTAAAATGGTTTCTAAGGTTTCAGAAATAAAGGAATTCATAGCGGTTTTTTTAATCAATCCAAAGTACAAATTTTATCTTATTTTTGAGAAGAATAATCACTTCATTTTTTAAATAATGACGACTCACAATACACTTAAAATAGCACTGATTCAATCGGATATTATTTGGGAAAATCCAACAATAAACAGGCTACATTTCCAAGAAAAAATAAACAAACTTTCTTCGGATATCGACTTGATTATTTTACCCGAAATGTTTACCACGGGTTTTAGCATCAAAGCAAATCATTTAGCCGAGACAATGAATGGTGATACGGTGAATTGGATGCTAAAAATAGCAAAAGAAAAAAATTGTGCTATTACAGGAAGTATTATTATCAAAGAAAAAGGCGAAAATTCACTTTATTTTAACCGATTATTATTTGTACATCCTTCTCAAAAAATAGATTTTTATGATAAAAAACATTTATTTACCCTCGCTGATGAACAAAAAGTTTTTACAGCAGGACATCAGAAAAAAATTATAACGTATAAAGGTTGGAAAATTTGTCCTTTAATTTGTTATGATGTGCGTTTTCCTGCATGGGCAAGAAATCAGGAAAATTATGATATCTTATTATATGTTGCTAGTTGGCCGAGTTCAAGAATTGATGCTTGGGATAGTTTATTAAAAGCACGTGCCATTGAAAACATGAGTTATACCATTGGCGTAAATCGGGTTGGAACAGACGAAAACAGACATCAATACAACGGAAATTCGGTTAGTTATGATAGCCAAGGAAAATGTATTGTTAAAAATAATACAGGCGAAGAAGTTTCTTTACTTATTGAAATAGATAAAAATAAACAAGATAAAATCCGTCGTAAATTTGGATTTTTAAACGATAAAGATACATTTATTTTTGACTAATTTTCTTGATATTTTTTACATAAAAAAAGCAATCCTAAGATTGCTTTTTCTAGTATTTTTTTTATTTATTATGCTGGAATCATCCATTTAAAATTGAACTTTGTATCAGGAATTGTCATACGTTCGGTAATTCGATACATTCTATCGGGTAATTTCATTAAATAATCACGGGCTTTTTCAGCTTCTGGCGTTAATCCTGTAATTTTATCAATCTCCCAAGCGGTATTTAATTTTCTGATAATATCAACATAATCAAAACCTGTATAAACACCAACTCTTTGTGCAACAGTTGAAAAATCGTCAAATAAACTTCCTTTTGCTTCAAAAGAATGTCTTAAATGATACGCTGGCATCACGATTTTATGCTTCATCATATGTTGAAAAGCCAACATCATTTCGCTTGGATCAATCGCAAAAATTTGCTTGATAAATTCGGTATATGCCAAGTGATGACGCATTTCATCTCCAGCGATAATTCGAGACATTTTTGCCAACGATTTATGCCCTTTTTCTCTGGCTATTTTCCCTACATTTAAGTGTGAAATATAGGTCGCTAATTCTTGAAAACTCGTATATACGAAGTTTTTATACGGATCACTTGCCGTTCCAATATCAAAACCATCGGTAATTAAATGCTGTGTCGTAATTTCTACTTCACGCATATTTACACGTCCTGAAAGGTATAAATATTTATTCAACACATCACCATGACGGTTTTCTTCAGCTGTCCAAGCACGAATCCATTTTGCCCATCCGTTATCGGGATGTTGGGTAACGCCATCTAAATCCAATAACCAAGATTCATAGGTTGGTAAGGCTTCTTCGGTAATGGTATCGCCTACTAAAACGACCCAAAAATCATCGTCTAATTCTTTCGATAATTCTCTAATTTCTTCTACTTCTGCGATAAAAGTATCTTTTTGTGAGTTTGGTAAAAAATCGGTTGGTTGCCAAATTTTCTCTGCTGGTATTAAAAATTTATCAACAAAAGTATCGATATTTTTTTCCAACGTTTTCATTACTTCCTTTCGGATATTTTGTATTGACATACTATAGGTGTTTATTGTTGTTTGTTTTGTTTCTATTTTTAGCAATCGATTGCTTCTTTAATCGTTTTTTCTACACTGATTGCTAACTCATTAAACGGTAAACTGTTTACTTTTATTGGCTTGTGTGTTTTTATTTTGATAGGACTTCCTAAACCTAGTGGGAATTTACCATATTTAAATACTTTCCATGAATTATTAATCGTTAATGGCACAATGTAAGCTTCAGGATTGTGTTTTGTTATCATTTTTAAACCATTAGGCGAAAATGATTTTGGTTCGCCATTTCTACTTCGTGTTCCTTCAGGAAAAATAGCAGCAGACCAGTTATTTTTAGCTATTCTTTTGGAAAAATTTGCCAATTCGGTTAATGCTTGTCTTGAATCTTTTCTATCGATTAAGGCGGCGCCTCCGTGTCTTAAATTAAAGGAAATACTTGGGATTCCTTTTCCTAATTCTTTTTTGGAAACAAACTTCGGATTGTGCTTTCTAAAATACCAAATAATTGGTGATATATCAAACGTACTTTGATGATTCGACACAAATATTAAAGTAGTATTTTCTGGTAAATCATGCTCATTTTCCACATCCACTCGGATTCCTAAAATTAATAATGATTTAATTAAAAACCAATTCATAATATTCACGACCTGTTGATGTCCTTTTTGACCAAATAATTTTAAGCCCAACCATTGTAATGGATGAAAAATTAGTAGTAATGAAAAGAAAACTACTGCAAATATTGCCGATATAATATAACTTAAAAACTTCATTAGTATCTTTTTAATAGTATACAAAAATAAAAAATCCCGCGAAAGCGGGACTATATATTTCAATTAAAACGAATTAAATCCAATTACTCCAAGGAATCCTTGATAAAATCAGCAATAATGCGATTCCGTAAAAAATAGCAAAGGTTTTAAATTTGTCTTCACTTTTTACTTGTTTCTTATGTTTTGACCAACCAACGGTAATTAATACAATCGCAATTATCATCATTAAAGGATGTTCTAAAGCTAATAATCTTACAGGAGCATCTTTCATTTGGCTTAATCCGCCTTGAAAACCGCCCATAAAATACACCACAAATCCTAGTAATAATTGAATATGTGTGGTTATCAAACTGAATAACCCTAAACGAAATTCTTTATGAGTAAATTCTTTTTTCTGTACCAATCCTACAATGGCATTGACCACTGTATAAATTAATATTCCGACCACTATATATGCCCAATAAGAGTGTAATACTTTAATCATAATATACTTGTTTAATTTTTGTTAGTTCTTGTTAGTTTTTATGTCCTTTTTTGTTACTGACAAATTTAGTGAATTTTATGCATAAAAAAACCACCTCGATTGAGGTGGTTTTTAATAATCTTATTTTGTTTACTATTTAATAAAATTTATTATTAGAAACTAAATCTAACAGAAGCATTCCAAGTTCTTCCAAATCCGAACCATACTTGATTTTGAACATCAATACCATCATTAAGTACTGAACCTTCTCTTTCATGAATGTTTGTTTTCGATTCTGAAATATATTTTGTGTCAAAAACATTATTTACATTTACTCTAAATGATAAAGCGTGTTTGTCATCAAAATTCACTTTATAAGAAACTCCCGCATCAAATAAATTATAATTAGGTAACTCTATAGCACCCTTATTTTCTGGTTTTTCAAACTCTTCATCTATAGGAGAAAAGTCTGCGTATAAATTACCTGCATAATTCCAATCCGTATCTACTTTAAAGTTTTCAAGGATTTCATACGTAAGTCCTAAACTTGCGGTCATTTGTGCTGCATCTCCAACTTTTACATCTTTAAGATATAACGTTGATTCTCCAATTTTTTGTTGATTATCATCAAAAACGGTCGATGTTACATTGTCTTTATAAATCCAATCTCCATAAGAAAATGATCCTTTCACTTTTAGTTTTTCGATTGGTCGAACTGTTACTTCTAATTCTGCACCAGAATGTAATTGCTCAATACCATCAAAATTAGCAGTACCTGAAACTCCTGCTCCTAAATCAACTCCTCTTGTTAACCATCTATCTTTCCAAGAAGTTCTGTATAAGTTTACAGAAGCCGTTACAAATTCCGATTTAAATCCGTATCCTAATTCAAAAGAAGAAATTGTTTCGTTATCTAAATCTTCGTTTACAGTATTCGAAAAATTTGGAAAAACGGCATCAAATTTTGGTTGTCTTTTAATAAGTCCTGCGTTTGCAAATACGTTATGTTCTTCGTTGATATTATAATTAAGTCCACCTTTTACGTATCCTCCTAAAATATCTTCTTTTTCACTTTCTGCATTCGCTTCTGAATAGGCAAAATAATCTATTCGTTGGTATTTTTGATTTGATAATCCAGCTTGTAATACTCCAGATATTTCATCATTTTTATACTCTAAAATTCCGTTAGTACCTAACCAATCAACTTTACCGATATTGTAGTATCCAATTTTAGGAGAATCTACGATATTAGCAAAAGGACTTGCATCAGAAGTTCCTGAAACAAATACACCATATACTGGTTTACCTTTATCATCAAAAGTGGTATTTTTATTTTTATTAGCGACACTTACATAACCATCTAATCCTAATAAATCGTTTACAACTCTGTAGTGGTATCCTGTATATTTTCTATAATCGACACCAACACCAAAAGATAATTCTTCAGTAATATCATATTTCAAGTTAGAAATTACTCCGTACCAGTCATGAGAATTAATTGACGATCTTCTAATAGCAACATTATCGCTAATACCATCTACTTTAGAATATTTATTATTTGTTCCTATTTTTAATCCTTTATAGAATTTATTATTTCCTGTATAAGAAGTTATTGATTTATTATTCGCAACAATTCCATCAAAATCGATAAGTCCTGTTGTAGCATTTCTATAATCTAATTGATTTCCTTTTGGATTTAATACGTCATCAGAAATTGATTTATTGTAAGGATAAATTTCGAAGTTTCTACCTCTAGAACCTGTTCCACCACCACGTCCCCAAGAACCGTAGGCAACAGTAGATAATCCTAAATTATCATTAATATCCCAATCCCAGTTTAACGATGCAATCGGTTTGTTATAGAAATTTCTTCTAAAAGAATATTCTCTTCCGTTTAAATATCCCCAATCGGCGTTATATTTTGTTCCAAAATTTAATTGATCTTCTAAAGTTAATGAAGCTGATCTTTGGTTATGCCATTGGCTTGATCCTGTTAAAGAGAAATTAAATGAATGTTCATCAGATGGCTTATATCCTACAGCTAAAAAGTAAGTATTTCCTTCTCCTTTAGTTCCGTCAACATATCCATCACCTTGCCATGCTCCAAACAAAGCACTAAATGCCCAACCTTTTTCACTTAATCCTGTATTGTATCCGACAACACTTTTAAAGTAATTATCATTTGCTGTAGAAAATTTAGCAAAACCGCCTTCTTTTTTATCAGCAGCTTTGGTTATCACATTAATTGTACCTCCCACAGAAGGAACGGCTAATTTAGAAGCTCCTAAACCTCTTTGAATTTGTACTCCTGAAGCAACATCTTGCAAACCAGACCAGTTAGACCAATATACTTTTCCATTTTCCATATCATTTACGGGTTGTCCGTTGATGATAATCGCAGTATTTGTTTGATCAAATCCTCTTACATTAATTCTAGAATCTCCAAAACCACCTGAAGATTTTGTAGCATATACAGAAGGAGTTGCTTTTAATATTTCAGGAAATTCTTGATTTCCCATTTTTTCTTGAATCTCTGAAGCTCTAATTGTAGAAACAGCTACTGGCGTTTCTCTTTCTTTAGCGATATCTAAAACACCTTTTCCAGTGATTACAATTTCATCTAAAACATTAGAAGGAGCTAATTTAATAGTTCCTACATTACTTTTTGAAGCTGAATACGTAATTTGTTTAGTAACATATCCAATAAAAGACACTATAATAACTCCTGATTTTAGTTTTGTATTTACTACAAATTTACCGTCAAAATCGGTAGCAGTTCCATTGGCAGTTCCTTTTACAAGAATACTAGCTCCAGGTAATGGTTGTCCTGTTTCATCAATTACGGAACCTCTAAGTTTTGTTTGTCCTAAAACTGTCGCTGTTACAAAGAACAGTAGCATTAATACTAGGTTTGTTAAATTCTTCATCATTAATATTATTAATAGTTATATTATTAAATTCAGCGACAAAGGTCTTCCATTTACATCGTGCTAATATTAACTTAATGTTAAGGTTTTTAAGAGTTCCTTAACTAAATTAACAGGAATATTGATATTTAAAGCGTTAAATTATTCATTAATTAATAATTTTTTAGCAAGTTCTTTACCAAGCTCTACACCGAATTGGTCAAAAGAATAGATATTCCAAATAACTCCTTGTGTAAAAATTTTATGTTCGTAGGTTGCGATGAGCATTCCTAAGGATTTAGGCGTTAATTTTTTTAGTGTAATTGCGTTACTTGGTCTGTTTCCTTCAAACACTTTATAGGGTAATAATTTATTTATTTGAGCTGCTTTATTTTGAGTTTTTAATTCTAGATGAATTTCTTCTTTGGTTTTTCCGTATGCCAAGGCTTCCATTTGGGCATAATAGTTTGCCATTAATTTTTCATGTTGGATTGTTAATCCGTGTAATGGTTCTTCAAAACCGATAAAATCGGCAGGAATTAATTTTGTTCCTTGATGCAGTAATTGCATAAAAGCATGTTGAATATCGGTACCAGCTCCTCCCCAAATAACGCCACATGTTTGATACTTGATTTGATTTCCTCCTCTATCGACACTTTTCCCGTTACTTTCCATAATTGCTTGTTGTAAATAGGCAGGAAGTTTGCATAAATATTGGTTATAAGGTAAAATTGCTTCGGTTTCTGATTTAAAAAAATTGTTAGACCAGATACTTAATACACCTAAAATTACGGGAATATTTTCATGAAAATCGGCTGTTTTAAAGTGATTATCAACTTTTTCTGCGCCGTTTAAGAGTTCTTTAAAGTTGTCGAAACCGACGGCAAGGCTAATTGATAATCCGACAGCTGACCATAAAGAGAAGCGTCCTCCAACCCAGTTCCACATTGGGAAAATATTTTTTTTACGGATACCGAAATCAATTGCTTGGTCGATATTAGAAGATACGGCGACAAAATGTTTGGCAATATCAGTAACTTCTGCTGATTTTAAGAACCAATTTCTAATAGTGGTTGCATTAGTGATGGTTTCATCGGTTGTAAAAGACTTTGACACGATTATAAACAAAGTAGTTTCAGAGTGTAACTTGCTTAAAATTTCGTATACATGATCGCCATCAATATTAGATACAAAATGAGAGTTTAATCTATTTCGATAAAACTGTAATCCTTGTACAACCATGCTTGGTCCTAAATCGGAACCTCCCACACCTATATTTACAATATCGGTAATTGGTTTTCCGGTATAGCCTTTCCATTTTTCAGAAATCACTTTTTTACTAAAGGATTTCATTTTTTTTAGGCAAGCTTGTATTTTAGGTTTGATATCTTCTCCATCGACAAAAATGGGGATATCAGAATTGCTTCTTAAAGCGGTATGTAGTACGGCTCTTTCTTCAGTTACATTAATTTTAGCTCCAGAAAAGCATTGATTTATGGCATCTTTTAGTTTGGTTTCTTTGGCTAAGGAGATTAATAAATCGAGTGTTTTTTGGGTAATATGATTTTTAGAAAAATCAAGTTTTAGTTCTTCTAATTGAACAGAGAAGCGTTCTTTTCGTTGTTTATCATTACGAAAAAGTGTTTTTAACTCATACTTTTCAGCCTCACTAAAATGATTCGTTAATTTTTTCCAGGCTTCTGTTTTAGTTGGATTAATGTTCTGTAAAGGCATAATAAATGTACGGTTAATAATTATTTTTCAACAATGGTACTACTTGATTTCACAGCAATAATAGGACTCGAAATTGGTGTTTTTGCAGGCAACTGTATACGTTCTAATTGTTTTTTTAATGGGGCAATATACTCCATAAATATCGGCTTAATTTTAGGCTTTAAAGGTGCTGCAGTGGGAAGTTTTTGTTTAAAAGGATCAACTTGTTTACCATTTTTCCAAAATCGATAACAAACATGAGGACCGCTAGTATTTCCTGTCATTCCTACAAATCCTATAATATCACCTTGTCTTACATAATCTCCTACTTGTACATTTCGGCGTTTCATGTGTAAATATTGCGTTGTGTAGGTATCATTGTGTTTTACTTTTACATAATTCCCATTCCCTCCACGCCTTGCAGAAGCAATTACAGTTCCACTTGAAGTAGTCATGATAGGTGTTCCATATTTTGCAGCAAAATCAGTTCCTTTATGTGGTCGAACTCTTCCGTAAAGGGCTATTTTTCGTCTTAAATTATAACGTGATGAAATACGATATTGAAATTTAATAGGTGATTTTAAAAATGCTCTACGCAACATTTCTCCTTTTTCGTTATAAAATTCGGGTACTTTAGTTATCGAATCACCTACAAATTGATAGGCATATAAATCTTCTCCTTTATGATTAAAAACAGCAGCTTTTACCTTTCCATATCCAACAAAAATGCTATCATTTATAAATTTTTCTTCATAAATTAATTTAAAATGATCTCCTTTTTGTAATCTATAAAAATCGAGTGTCCATGCGTATATATCGGCAACGGTATTGGTTAAATTGGCGCTTAATCCTAAGCTATCCATCGTTACCGATAAATTTGATAGAATTTCTCCTGCAACCTGTTTTTCGATTGTTTTTATTTTTTCACGAACTTTATAAGCTGAAATGATGGAATCATTAAAATTGATAATCGTGGCATCTACTTTATTGTGTTTGTAGATAAATATTCGTGCTTTTTGTAGGGAATCGTTGGAAGTAAGTACGGTATATTTTTTTCCTGAACGAATACGCCTCACATCAAAAGTATCTTTAATAGTGGTAGCTATTTCATTAATTTTAGGATACATCACATGATGACGGTCTAAAATAGCCCCAAAACTTTCACCATTTTTTATGGTGTCATTAATCATTTTAAAATTATCTAAATTAAAACCGTATGCATAGATTGATGCTGGTTTTTCAATTTGTATTGTTTTTTTAATGGTTGATTTTTCTTCTTTTTTACAAGAAAAAAAAATACTAATCATTAAAAAAACAGAAAAAAGGAGGAGACTATATTTTTTCAAAAAAAGTTGTTTAGAATTAAGTTTGCTCGCAAAAATACAAATAAAAAGTTTTGATTATTGCACTTTAACAATAAGTAAACAACTTATTTACTATTAATTTAAAACAAGGTCAAAAGGATTTGCCAAGCCTTTGTATTGATCCAACTCAGCTCTTAGAGAACCTACCGATAAAGAAGCATTTATTTTTACGGGTATTTTATTTTTATCGGCAGTTATCCAGATGGTAACGCTTTCTTGGGCTTTAAATACGCGTCCTGCTTGTACGATAGGTCTAAATTTTTGAGTTTTTATTTTTCCAAATTTTGTTTTTACGATTTCATTTCCTAAAAAACGTAATTTGAATGGATAACTTTTATTATCAAAAAACATATCAATTTCTATTTCTTCGCCTTTTTTCATGTTTTTGGTGTTGTAACTTCTCAAAAAATAGAATGAAGAAATCATATCTTGTACATTTACGGCAGGAATGATGGTATCTTTTTGTTTGATAAAATCTTGAATATGTGCGGTATTTTTTTGTTGATTAAAGCTAATTTGTTTATTTTTTTGATGTCCTCCTTCGTTTATTTTTCGTTTAAAGAGGTATGGTTTTCCTGATTTTTTATCAAAATACGATTGATATTTATCTTCAACTTTAAAAAACCATTTTATCATTCCTGTAGTCCATCCTTTTCCAATTGCATGAAAAACGGGTTTATTTTGTATTGTTTTTTCATGTAAGGATAAGGTTGCGTTTCCTGCTTTTAGGAATCCGCTATAGCTCATTTTAAATTTCAGCCATTCTCCGTGTTTAAAGGCGGGTATTTTTTGTTGATTTTCTTGATTCTTTTGACTAAAAGTAAGCAGACTACAAAATAACAGGCAAATAAATATGATATTCTTTTTCATAATATTAAAACTTATATTTTATATAAGTAAAACAAATATTGTTCCAAAAAAAGCCTGTTTAAATTTAAACAGGCTTTTTATATCTATTTTATATTTTTAGCTTAAAAAACACCCCAATTTTTTAACTCTTCTTCGCTCCATAAATTAGGGAAAAATATTCTTCGTTGATATTTAGGATGCATATATTTACGCCAATTACTTCCTCCAGTAGCTTCTAAATCTTTATCGCCACCACCTAAATATTTTCCTGCCGCATCGTAATGAGCCATCACCCATTTTATATTTACGGTATAATCGTAATGACGCATTGCTTGTATCAGTTCGTCACTTTGTTGTACTTCTTTAGGTAATTCTTTAAATTTTTTAGAAAGATTACAATTTTTATAATTTTCTATCGAATCAATAAACTCTTTTTTATATTTTTTTTCAAATAATTTAATTAAAGTTGATTTTTCTCCTGTTTCATGGTTTACTCCTGCTGCTTGCCAATACAAATGATTATAGGTATTTTCAAGTGAAGCATCGATATCAAAAGTAGCTCTATATCGTGCATCTATCAAGTTAATAATTTCTGTGGATGCAAATTCTATTTGACGATATTGTGCGCTTTGAAAACCACTTGCAGGCGTTAAAGCAGTTCGAAATTTCAAATATTGATCAATATCCATTCCATCTTGCATTACGTTAAAAGAATTGCAAAGCATGTCAAAATAATTACTAACACGCATTAAATGTTTCGAAAATTTTTCGGCAGTAATCGCATCTTTTGTAAGGGCAATTTGATCTAGTTCCCATAAAATCATTTTAAACAATAACTCATTTACTTGATGATACATGATAAAAACCATCTCATCTTTTTCTATTGTTCTAGGAATTTGTAATCCTAATAAAGCATCGGTTTGAATATAATCCCAATAGGTTATTGGACTACTATGAAGCAATCCTTCGAGCATTGTTTCTAATGGAATATCTAATTTTTTATATTTTTCTTCTATTGCTTTTAAAATTTCTTCTTTATTCATTTTTATATTTTATATAAAAATTAGTATTAAAAGAACCATTAAAATAAGCTGTTTAACTTATTATAATGGCTCTTAATTTATCTATATTATAATTAGAATAATTATAACGTTCCTCTTTTTGATTGTTCTCTTTCTATTGATTCAAATAAGGCTTTAAAATTACCTGCTCCAAAACCTTTAGCGCCCATTCGTTGAATTATTTCAAAAAATAATGTTGGGCGATCTTCTACTGGTTTTGTGAAAATTTGTAATAAATACCCTTCTTCATCGGCATCAATCATTATTGATAATTCTTGTAACTTAGAAATATCTTCTTTCATCATACTCATATGTTCTCCTAAACGCTCAGGAATTCCATCATAATATGCTTGTGGTGGTGGTGGTAAAAATTCTATTCCGTTTGCTTTTAATTGTGATACTGTTTTAATAATATCATCGGTAGCAACGGCAATGTGTTGTACTCCTTCACCTTCGTAAAAATCTAAATACTCTTCAATTTGTGAACGTTTTGCTGCTTTTGCTGGTTCGTTAATAGGAAATTTAATTCGCCCATTTCCGTTACTCATTACTTTACTCATTAAAGCAGAATATTCGGTATGAATTTGCTTGTCATCAAAAGATAAAAAGTTTACAAATCCCATAACATCTTCGTACCATTTTACCCAAACGTCCATTTGATTCCAACCAACATTTCCAACCATATGGTCGATATATTTTAAACCTGCACTTGGCGGGTTATAATCTGATTCCCATTCTGTAAATGCTGGCAAAAATACGCCTTTATAATTTTTTCGTTCGACAAATATATGAACTGTTTCGCCATAAGTATAGATACCTGCACGAATTACTTCACCATGTTCATCTTTTTCTACGGTTGGCTCTAAATATGATTTTGCACCTCTTTTGATGGTTTCTTCATACGATTTTCTTGCATCATCAACCCAAAGTGCAACTATTTTTACACCATCGCCATGTTTTACAATATGATCGTTTATTGATGATTTACTATTTAATGGTGATGTTAAAACTAAACGAATCTTATCTTGTTTTAATACATAACTTACAGAATCTTTCGAACCTGTTTCTAAACCTTTATATGCATGCGACTGAAAACCAAAAGCTGTTTTGTAAAAATGTGCCGCTTGTTTTGCATTTCCTACATAAAACTCTACATAATCTGTTCCTAAAAGTGGCAAAAAATCTTGTGCACCTTCAAATATTTTTTCTAAACCGTAATTTACTGATGTTACTTCTTTTGCCATTTTGTTCTGTTTTTTTTGAAGCTTAACAGATTTTTAAAACCTGTAAAATCTTTGTTTTTTTTATAGATAATATCTTTTTAAAGATGATAAATTATTAAATTAACACTAAACTTGGTAAATTAGTTTAGCCCTGATTGAACGGTTTGTTTGAGCTCTTTTTTATTTTTCTTAAAAAAAGCGAGTAGTGAAAGCAGGATTAGCTTCTAATAATTATTTTAATAAATCTGATTTTAGTGTTCTAACCACGATTTATAATAATTTTCATCAGCAATTTTCATGGCTTCTTCCGTAATTTTTAAGGGTTTAAAAGTATCAACCATAACGGCTAATTCTTCGGTTTCTGTGTGTCCGATACTTCTTTCGGTTGCTCCTGGATGTGGTCCGTGAGGAATTCCTGAAGGATGTAAAGAAATATGTCCTTGGTCGATATCATTTCTGCTCATAAAATCGCCATCAACATAATACAAAACCTCATCAGAATCGATATTGCTATGATTGTAAGGTGCAGGAATTGCGTTTGGATGATAATCGTACAAACGAGGCACGAAACTGCAAATTACAAAGGCATTCGTTTCAAAAGTTTGATGCACTGGCGGCGGTTGATGAATGCGACCTGTGATAGGTTCAAAATCGTGAATTGAAAATGCATACGGATAATTATAACCATCGTAACCAACCACATCAAAAGGATGCGAAGCGTAAATCATTTCTATAATTTCGCCTTGTTTTTTTACTTTGATTAAAAAATCGCCTAACTCATTATAGGTTTCTAATTCTTCTGGTCTTCTTAAATCTCGTTCACAAAAAGGAGCGTGTTCTAATAATTGTCCAAAATGATTTCTGTATCGTTTTGGCGTGTAAACAGGCGAATAAGATTCAACAATAAAAAGTCTGTTATTTTCATCATCAAAATCTAATTTGTAAATAATCCCTCTTGGAATTACTAAATAATCGCCATATTTAAAGTTGATATTTCCTAACATGGTACGTAATTTCCCTGTCCCTTTATGGATGAAAATTACCTCATCGGCATCTGTATTTTTATAAAAATATTCTTTTGTTGATGTTTTTGGAGCTGATAAAATAATGTTGCAATCAGTATTTGTTAAAACGATTTTTCTACTTTCTAGATAATCATTTTCTGGCGGTACTTGAAATCCGCGAAAGCGATACGATTGTATATTATTTGCCTTGGCTATTTTAGGCTTTACAGAGTATTGTTTACGTATTTCTTTGACCATAGTTGGTCTGTGTTCATGATAAGAATTGGTAGACATTCCGTCAAAACCAATAGTTCCAAATAGTTGTTCGTAATACAACGTTCCGTCTTCTTTGCGAAATTGCGTATGACGTTTTGGTGGTATTTTTCCTAATTTATGATAAAATGGCATAACTTTTAATGATTGAATTAAAATTTAACGACAATTTTTTAAGCTATTTAATATTTTAAAGATACCTTCTAAATCATGACTTAATTATTCGAAAAATCAGTTATAATGATTTTGGATTTTATCAAAAAAATTAAATGTATTTTCACAAATATACCAAATTTAAAAAACAATATATCTTGTTAAAAATCAAATATTTTTTTAATTTAAAATTAATCTAAATAAAGTTTGTTGTTCACTTTTTAATAAATATATTTGTAGTGTCAAATAAATACAACCCCGTTATTTGTCTCTCATTTTTAATTTGAATTATTTTTCTAATGCAAAAAACTCTGATGTAACATCAGAGTTTTTTATTTTTTGAATTATTTTATAGATGATGATTCGTTTGGTTAAAACGAAGTAAAATAAGATTATTTTTTATTTTTTAAAAAGATAAAATGATACATTAATCCAACTAAAACACTTCCTCCGATAATATTTCCTAAAATAACAGGAATCAGATTTTTTAACATTCCTGAAACACTTAAAAAGTGTGTAGTAATTTGAACATCACTAAAAGTTTTAATCAACAAACCTACTGGAATGATGAATAAATTAGCAATACTATGTTCAAAACCTGCCGCGACAAATAAAGTAATCGGAAATACAATCGCTAAAATTTTATCAGTAATTGTTTTTCCGCCCATTGCCATCCAAACACCAAGACATACCAGAATATTACATAGCATTCCTCTAAAAAAAGCCGTCATAAAAGGCAATCCACATTTTGCATCTGCCATTTTTAGATACGTTTCTGCTATTGCTCCATGATTCATATCAAGATGCCCTGAAAAATAAACCATAACCGCTAAACTTAACGCACCAATCATATTACTAAAGAAAATAATAGCCCAATTACGCATCATTTCTTTGGTAGAAACTTTCTTTTCTGCCCAAGCAATTGCAATTAAATTATTTCCTGTAAATAATTCTGCTCCTGCAATAACGACCAAAATTAATCCCAATGAAAATACAAAACCTCCCAAAATTTGTTTGGTAGCAAAACTATACGTTTCATCAGCCTTAACAATCGTATAAAATAACGCTCCTAAACCAATAAAAGCACCTGCCAAAACACCTAATAAAAAACTTGTTATAAATGGTTTTTTAACTTTTTTAACACTCGACTGTAATGTTTGATGCACTATTTCCTCTGGGCTAAATACTTTTGTCGACATCTATTTTGATTATATATTTTAACTCTCAGGAGCTAATTCAATTTCTAAACCATCCATTTCGGGTCTTATTGGTAATTGGCAACCTAAACGGCTATTATCTTCTACATGAAAAGCTTCGGCAAGCATAGCATCTTCATCATCGCCCATTTCAGGCAATTCATGTGCCGACTTCACATAACATTGACAGGAAGCACACATCGCCATTCCGCCACAAATTCCAATCGTTCCTTCAGGGGCTAATTCATAAGAACGGATAACTTCCATTAAATTCATTGCCATATCGGTAGGTGCAATAACTTCGTGTAAAACGCCTTCTCGATCAGTTATTTTTAGTGTAATATCTTGTACTTCCATTCTATGCATTTAATTTTAATCAACCTTACACAAATATACCAAATTAAAAAAACATTATATCTGCTTAGAATTCAAATAGTTTTAAAATTTTATTTAAAATTAATCTAAATAAACTTTTTAATTCAATAACAAGTAGATACTTTTGCGTCTTTAAAATTTATTAAATCTAAATAAAATGAAAATATTTTTAACATTAATCGTTTCTTACATATATATCGCAAGTTCATTTGCTCAAGTAAGTGGAAAAATAATAGGGAACAACAATAATCCTTTAGAAGATGTAAATGTGATACTAAAAGGTACCCAAAAAGGTACTACAACAAATAACAAGGGACATTTTCAAATTAACAGCATAACCAAAGGACAACATACGCTTGTCGTATCTATGTTAGGTTATAAAAATAAGGAAGTAAAATTTACGATGAAATCTACGAGTAAAATACTACCTCCTATTAAATTAAATGAAAATAGTAACGAACTAAGTGTAATTCATATTCAGGGAAAAAGAGATAAAACAAAAGTAACCTCTTCTTCACTACGATTACAAAATAGTATCCAAAAAATCCCGCAAAACATACAAGTTGTAAGTGATGAAATTTTAGAATCACAGATGATTGCAAATATGCTAGATGCACCTTTTAAAAATGTTAGTGGTGTTACCAATGTTGAACACTGGGGAAATTTCGCAAACCTAAAAATGCGTGGTTTTAGATTACCCGCCTTTAGAAACGGTGTAAATATACAAGATTCATGGGGACCACTATCAGAAGATATGTTTATGGTCGATAAAATTGAATTCGTAAAAGGTCCTTCTGCTTTCATGTTGTCGGCAGGTGAACCAGGAGGATTATACAATGTCGTAACAAAAAAACCTACGTCAAAGAAAACTGGAAAAATTTCGCTACAAACAGGCACGCAAGATACTTATAGAGGTGCTGTAGATTTTGGTGGAAAAATTAGTAATGATGAACGATTCTTATATCGATTAAATGTAATGTACCAATCACGAGGAACTCATAGAAATCATCAAAAATCAGGTACTAGATTTGGAATAGCTCCCGCTTTGTCCTATCAAATAACACCTAAAACAAATTTTTTAACCGAATATTCATTACAGAAAGTTAATGATTATATAGGTAATGCTTATGTATTTAATACTCCAGAGAAAGGATATGCTAGTTTAGATCAAAATTTTTCAATGATCGGTGAAAATTTCCCGCAATCCAATATGACAGAAGTAAGCCTATTAAATAGATTAACACATAATTTTAATAGCAATTGGTCTGCCGAGGTAAAATATGTAATGATGGATTACAAACAAGAAGGAGCATCATATTGGATTAAAGAAATAAATCCGAATGGAAATGTACAATTGTCTGCAAGTAAATCTGACGCTAAATCAGAAGGTAATTATTTTCAAGTATATATAAATGGTAAGTTTTCAACAGGAAATATTGCTCATAAAATATTAGGAGGTTTTGATTTCTCAGAAAAAAGATACTGGGGATTATTTGACAAAAGTATAACTCCTATGAATACTTTTAATTTAAATAATCCAACTTATAGCTCCCTACCTAAAGTGAAATTTAATAGAGATTATAAGAATTTTAAAGAAATGGCATCCTACAAATATGGTAAAAATATTCGCTCCTATTATCTACAAGATCAGGTAAGTATGTTAGATGATAAAATAAGACTAACCCTAGCAGCTAGATATACATTACTAGATCCTATAAAAAGTAAAAGTATTGATAAAATCACCCCTAGAATTGGTTTAAGTATTGATATATTACCTCAATTAACAGCTTACGGATTATTCGATAAATCTTTTTTACCAAATAATGTAGATCCTAAAAATGTAAAACCAGGTACTGTTTTTGATCCTGTTGAAGGAATTATATACGAAGCTGGATTAAAAAGTAATTTATTTAATAATAAATTAAAAAGTACCATTAGCTATTATCAAATTACTAAAAATAATTTAGCATTAACAAGTAAAGAAATAAATCCAATAACTTCAGAACCATATATTTTTCCTGAAAGTGAGATAATATCTAAAGGTTTTGAGTTTGACCTTCAAGGTAAAATTACTGACCAAGTAAGTTTAATCTTAAACTATGCCAATACCAATGTTGAAGATTCACAAGGTAAACGTATCGCTGGTCATGCAAAGCATATAACAAATGGATGGTTTACCTATGATTTTAATGAAAATACCAAATTAAAAGGATTTGGTGTATCGTTAGGATTTCAACATCAAGTAGACAGGTCAACTTGGGCATGGGCTGGAGCCGATCAAAAATCTGATTTACCAGACTACTTTAGAATGGATGGTGCTGTAACTTGGAAAAATGATAAATGGCGCGTTGGTTTAAACATAAACAATCTACTCGATAAATATTTATATTCTGGAGCAAATTATGGCTCATATCTTTATTGGCAATCTGAACCAGGAATCAACGGAAGAATATCATTAACCTACAACTTATTTTAACATGAAAAATAGCATAGTAACCTTAATATTCTTGTTTTCTTTTTCATCCGTATTTGCTCATTATGTATGGATTGAAACAGCGCAAAAAGGAGTTTTAAATGAAGAACACTCCATAAAGATACGTTTTGGAGAATATACGCAAGGGCTTGTAGAAAAAACGAATAGTACTGCTTTTAAAAATTTAAAGGATTTTACATTATGGGTAATTACTCCTCAGGGTACAAAAGAAGTCCTCGATACTTTTATAAAAGATGATTATTATTTAGCTAAATATACACCAACCCAAAATGGTACTTATACAATTGCTTTTGATACTAAAGAAATAAAAGTGTTGGATTATACCATGTATGATTACACTATTTTTAAACCTCAATATCATGCAAAATCAAAATTTTATGTAGGCGATAAATTATCTGTGATAAAAAAAACAAATACTGAAAGTATTGAAATTATTGATCAAACTACGACTCCTTTTTCCTTAAATAGCAAGGTTGAGTTAAAAGTTCTCTACAAAGGAAAACCTTTAATTAATAATGAAATTAGTCTTTTTATGAAAGATTCTTGGCTCAAAAAATTAAAGACAGATAAATTCGGAATTGTTTCTTTTAATCTTCCATTTCAGACTAAGTATACCCTTGAAACTACTTTTGAAGAAAAAGTAGCTGGTATATTTAAAGGAAAAGAATATCAGTTAATTTGGCATTGTGCTACTTACTGTATTGATTTTTAATTCCTAAATTAAGAAAAAAGTTCCCCTATTTTTAGCTTTTTAACCTAACCACACTGTGTTTTTTATTCAGTGTGGTTTAATTTCTATAAAAATGATCGTCTTAATTATTTTATTAAATTTCTTAGGAAGTTTTTGTTTGTACAATACTTCTGAAAAAGCAATATTAAATAATAATATATTTATTGAAAAATGGCTACAAGAAAATAATTTAAAAGCAAAGATTATAGGCATAATATGCTACATTATTTCTTTAGTGTTCTCAATTAACCACTTTGGAATTACCGCAGGTATTTTATATTTATTAATAACAACAACGGTAATACTTTCTTTACTAATTATTGGTATGCCAACTCAAAGAATACATTATAAATACATTTTTATCACCTTTTTTGTTTTGTTTATTATTCAATTTTTAAACCTATAGAAAATGCCAGCAAACCCCAAATATTTAACAAAATCACCAGGGCAAAAATTCGCTAAATTATCCGCAGGTATTTTAGGTGGTTATATTATTACTGCATTAATCCACATGATTTTTGCGCTTATACTTCCATATCATGTAGAGGTCATCATTTTTTCAACATTCACATTTTTTATGATTTGGGTTGTAATGCTTATTATTCCTTATTTATTTATTAATGGATGGAAAATTTGGGCTGGTTATTTAGGTATTATTATACTTTTATATGGGCTCTATTATATTGCTAATCAACAAAATCCTTTTATATAATGAGTAAAAGAAATTATAGTGTTTTTTTTAATACACATACTGTAAGCGGAATAATAATAAGTATCGGTTTATACATCATTTTTTTTGCTGGTTCTTTTTCTTTTTTTAAAGATGAAATTAAACTTTGGGAACAGGGAAAAGAAATAAAACACCATACTGTTTTAGCAACTAATTACAATGCTGTTTTAGAGCAGTTAAATACAACAGAAAATCTTCAGGGTAGAGATGTTTCGATTACACTAACTCAAGATAATGATAAAATTAGAGTTCGTTTAGGTGCAACAAAAGATACGATTACAAATCCTAAAGGAACTACGTCTAAATTTTATTATCTAAATTTAAATGATTTTTCAACAAAGAACTATCAACAAAATTACAGTTTATCCGAGTTTTTATACCGATTACATTTTCTAGATCAAATTCCTCGTCCGATTGGTCTTTATTTGTCTGGTTTTATTGCTTTTTTCTTTGTTTTTGCGATTGTTACAGGAATAATTGTTCATTGGAATAAAATAATTTCAAACTTTTATACTTTTAATCCAAAAATAATACTAAACAGATTGTGGGCAGATGCACATACTGCTTTAGGAGTGATTGGTTTACCATTTCAATTTATGTATGGGATAACAGGTGCTTTTTTTATGATTAAAATTTTTATTTTAATCCCTGCAACACTTTTATATGGTGGAGATAAAGACAAAATGATTACTGCTATATTACCTGAAACAAAATCGTATAAGTGGCAGTCAGCATCAACAGCAAATCCGATTAAAATAAATACGATACTTAAACAAACCACTAAACTTTGGGAGGATACTCAAATTACACGTTTTTCAGTTTCTAATTATGGAGGAACCAATATGAAATATAGTATTGAGGGAAGTTTAGATAGTAAAAAGCGTTTTGCAGGAACTGGAAGAGTTATTTATAATTCTTATACAGGTGCTATTATTTCACATAAAAATCCAAATAAATTAAACTATATAGAAGATGTTTTAAATATACAATACCGCCTACACTTTGCAGATTATGGTGGAATTTCAACTAAAATTTTCTATTTTATCTTTGGTTTACTTACTTGTTTTGTAATTATTACGGGCGTATTAGTTTATGTCGAAGCACGGAATAAAAAAAGTAAAACGCTAAAACAACGATTATACACAGCAAAAGTAGGTCATATATATCTTGCTATTTGCTTATCAATGTTTCCTGTAACTGCCTTAGCATTTTTATTTTCAAGAATAACCTATGGTACATTTGAAAATCCTAAAAATGCGATATATTGGTTTTACTTTATCTCTTGGCTTGTTTTTACACTTTATTTTAGATTTAAGCGTGATAATTATTTCACTAATAAGGCTTGTTTACTATTAGGAGCTATTTTTGGTTTTTTAGTTCCTATTGTAAACGGGATTACTTCTAATAATTGGTTTTGGAAAATGTATGCTAATCATCAGTACGAAATTTTTACTGTTGATATCTTTTGGATAGTACTATCCTCATTTGCTTTACTTTTTTATTTGAAAATAAAACCAAGTATAAAAGAACAAAGTTCATTTTATAAAAACCCCATTGATTACAAAAATTTAGAAGTTGAAAAAAAGGAAGATTCTATAAAAATAACGACGCTTTCTAAAAATAAAAAAAACAATTATATACCTATGAAAACAAAAATTATTAGTCTTTGGATATTGATTATCTTCGGATATATTTTTCATCATATTTACGGATTAGCAACCGTATTTTTTAATCAAACTGTTTTTATTGATGGGTCAACTGGTGAAACGCCAATGTGGGCACATCAATGGCGTATTTTAATGGAAGGAACGGCATTTTTATTTGCTTTATTAACCCTTCAATTATCAAAAAATTGGTTTAAAATAACATCCTTAATTTGGGCAATAATTGTTGCATTATTTAACTGTTATCATGTCATTGAAGAGGTAATAGGACATCCGAACGAACTTTCAAAAATATGGATATTATTACTTACTGCCATTGCTAGTATACTTTTAGTTGTAAACTTAAACCAGTGGAGAAAAACAGCTTTTATAAAAAAACAATCTTAAAAAACAAACTATGAAAACAATCGGTTTAATTTATGGATCAGATACAGGAATGACGGAAGAAATTACGAATTCTATTGTAGATCAGTGGAGTCATAGCGATATAAAAGTAATCGAAGTATCAGAGGCTAAAAAATCAGATTTTGAACAATTTGATGTTCTTATTTTAGGATTATCTACTTGGTATGATGGTGATTTACAAAGTGATTGGGAAGCTTATTTTGATGAATTTAAAACCATCAATTTCACCAATAAAACAGTTGCTATTTACGGATTAGGAGATCAATATGGTTATGGTGAATATTTTATAGATGGTGTTGGAATGCTTGCTGAAGTGATTTTAAAAAATGGTGGAAATATTACTGGTTTTTGGCCAGTAAAAGGCTATGATTTTACAGCATCAAAAGCACTTTACAACAATGATTATTTCTATGGATTAGCCCTTGATGAAGATAATCAACCCGAATACACCCAACAAAGAATTACAGATTGGCTTTCAATTTTAGAAGATCAATTTTCAATATTATTGAATTAGCTCTCAGGAGCTAATTCAATTTCTAAACCATCCATTTCGGGTCTTATTGGTAATTGGCAACCTAAACGGCTATTATCTTCTACATGAAAAGCTTCGGCAAGCATTGCGTCTTCATCGTCGCCCATTTCAGGCAATTCATGTGCCGATTTCACATAACATTGACAAGAAGCACACATTGCCATTCCGCCACAAATTCCGATAGTTCCTTCAGGAGCTAGCTCGTAGGAACGAACAACTTCCATTAAATTCATTGCCATATCGGTTGGTGCAATAACTTCGTGTAATACACCTTCTCGATCGGTTATTTTTAGTGTAATATCTTGTAGTACTTCCATTTTTACAAATTCATTTTTTTACGTAACGTTTTCGCGCGATGATCTTCGCCATCGTGTGACCAACCAGGTGAATTAAATATATAATTTAATTTGTCTGAAAACTTATTGGCGCGTTTAACATCTTTCCAAATAGCAACATATTCATGTGTTGCTACTTTTATAGGATTTTTAGTTTCAATATTTACTGTTAACCCATAAACAGGTTTTTCAACAATTTTTAATTCTTTTGAAAAAGTACCAAAAAGTCGATCCCAAATAATTAAAATACCTGCATGATTACAATCTAAATATCGAATATTAGACGCATGATGCACTCTGTGATGTGAAGGTGTGTTAAATATAAATTCAATTGGTTTGGGTAATTTATCAACCAATTCTGTATGTACAAAAAATTGATATATTAAACTAATTCCCATCATGGTAAACATCATTAATGGATCAAAACCCAATAAGGGTATCCACAACCAAAAAAAGAATTTATGAATTCGCTCCCCTATACCTTGGCGCAATGCTGTTCCTAAATTCATATATATTGATGAATGATGCGGTACATGCCCTGCCCAAAATAACCGCACTTCATGGTTGAAACGATGAAACCAATAGTATGAAATATCATCGGCAAATAGCAATAAAATCCAAGCCCACCATTGACGTTGAACAACATCTTTAAATGGGCTGATTTCATGTATATATACAAATACAATAAAAGCTAAAACCTTTGGAATAAATTCTATAATCGCCGAAAAAACCATCATTAATAGCGATATTCCAGTATCTTTTAGCTCGTATTTTTCTTTTGCGAATTGATATTCAACAAACATGCTTATAAAAAATATAGGCAGGGCAAAATACAAGAGTTTATCTTCTGATAATTGCGCTATATATTCGATAAAAATCATGTTTAAAAAATGTTTATTCTATTTTTTTAATCACCGCCTTTGGCGCTTCTTTTCGAGTTCCGTCAAAACCATCAACACCGCCTACTGTCGTGTATTTCATTACGTATTTTTTATCTGGATAAATTAATTTAAACGCACTCTGACACATTAAAGTTGCTTCGTGAAAACCGCATAAAATCAATTTTAATTTCCCTGGATAGGTATTTACATCGCCAATGGCATAAATTCCTGGAATATTTGTTTGATAATCTAACGCATTATTTACTTTAATCGCATTTTTTTCAATTTCTAAGCCCCAATTTCCGATAGGTCCTAATTTTGGTGATAAACCAAATAAAGGTATAAAATGATCACAGTTTAATACGTATTCTTCTTTATCTTTTTCGGCAATTACAACGCCTTCAATATGGTTCTGCCCAATAATTCCTTTTATTTCCGCAGGTGTTATTAAGTTGATTTTTCCTGCATCTTTTAATTCTTGCACTTTATCAACAGAATCTAAGGCACCACGAAATTCATTTCTTCGGTGTACTAAAGTAACCGATTTTGCAATGTCGGTTAAAAAGATTGACCAATCTAAAGCAGAGTCTCCTCCACCAGCAATTACCACGTTTTTATTGCGATATAATTCTGGTTCTTTAATCATGTATTCCACGCCGTTATCTTCAAAATCGGCGATGTTTGGAATGGGTGGTTTTCGTGGTTCAAAACTTCCTAAACCTCCAGCAATTGCGACTACGGGTGCTTGGTGTTGTGTTCCTTTATTGGTGGTTACGATAAAACTTCCGTCTTCTTGTTTTTCGATAGTTTCCGCACGTTCTCCTAAGGTAAATCCTGGTTCAAATTGCTTGATTTGTTCCATTAATTTATCCGTTAAATCACCTGCTAAAATCTCTGGATATGCAGGAATATCATAAATCGGTTTCTTTGGATAAATCTCCGAACATTGCCCTCCTTGTTGTGGTAATGCGTCAATTAAATGACAGCGAAGTTTTAATAATCCAGCTTCAAAAACAGTAAATAATCCTGTTGGACCTGCCCCTATAATTAGAATATCTGTTGTAATCATTTTTTAAGTATTTAAACCTCCTCTTTTTTTAAATAGAGGAGGTTTTCTTTGTAGTTTACGAGTTGCGTTAGTGATAGAGCGGTTTGTTTAAGCTCTTTTTAAAATATTTTTCATATTTTAAAAAAGCGAGTAGCGAAAGCACGCTCGAACGCCCAAAAATAATATGTTTGTAGTGATTAAAAAATGATAAAAATCAGTTTTTAGGCTACATTAATTACCTCTTCAATAACGGGTGCATACTTTTTTATAGTTGCTTCAACGCCATTTTTTAACGTCATTTGATTTACAGAACAACCACTACAAGCACCCTCTAACTGAACTTTTACAATATTGTTTTCAATAGATAAAAGCTTGATATTTCCACCATCACTTACTAAAAAAGGACGGATTTCTTCTAAGGCTTTTTCTACATTATGCTGTATCTCTGTTGCTGTCATACTCTTGCTCTTGAATTATTACTCTTGATTATTTGGTACTACAACCACTCATCGTAGTTATACGAACTACTTCAGTAGCTGGTAAATTTTCATTTCTTTTTAACAATTCAGCAACCATTGCTTTTGTTACGTCTTTAAAGGCTTTTTCTAAAGGTGTATTTTCTTGTAAAGCCACTGGATGTCCTACATCGCCCGACTCACGAATACTTTGTACTAATGGAATTTCACCTAAGAAACTTGTTTTAATATCTTCTGCTAAGTTTTTAGCACCGCCTTGACCAAAAATGTAATATTTATTGTCTGGTAATTCGGCTGGTGTAAAATATGCCATGTTTTCAACAATTCCTAAAACAGGTACGTTAATACTTTCTTGTTGAAACATTGCAACTCCTTTTTTAGCATCTGCCAAGGCGATATTTTGTGGCGTACTTACTATTACCGCTCCGTTAATTGGAACTGCTTGTACGATTGATAAATGTACGTCTCCTGTTCCTGGAGGTAAATCAATCAATAAGAAATCTAATTCGCCCCAATCTGCATCAAAAATTAATTGATTTAAGGCTTTTGATGCCATTGGTCCACGCCAAATTACTGCCTGATCTGGATCAGTAAAAAAACCTAATGATAATAATTTTACGCCGTAATTTTCAACAGGTTTCATTTTTGAACGCCCATCTACTTTTACAGATAATGGTTTTTCTTTTTCAACATCAAACATTAAATGTTGTGATGGTCCGTACACATCGGCATCTAAAACACCTACTTTAAAGCCCATTTTAGCTAAAGAAACCGCCATATTAGCCGTAATGGTAGATTTCCCTACACCTCCTTTTCCAGAAGCTATCGCTATAATATTTTTGATATTAGGAATTACTTTTCCTTTAATTTCGTTCGGATTTTCTTTTTGAACAACTTCCACTTTTACATTCACTTTTACGTCAAGGCTGTCATCAACATTTGTGTGAATTGCTTTGATTATTTCTACCTCAGCTTTCTTTTTTGCTTGTAAAGAGGGGTTTGAAATAGTTACGTCAACAATTACTTCTTTACCAAAAGTAACGACGTTTTTTATGTTTTCACTTTCCACTAAACTTTTACCTTCTCCTGGAGCCGTTATAGTTTCTAATGCTTTGTATATATCTTGTTTTTTAAAACTCATTTGAGTATTTAATTTAGTTAATGCTAAGTTACAAAGATACATTTTAGCCCGCAGAAAATAAAGGGTTTAGATTGTGAAAATTTATGACGTAATAATTCTATTTTATAGTTTATCTTTAGTACAAGAAATATAAAATTATTTAGAGTTTGTTTAGATATAGAATTAGGTTTTATTACAGATAAAATTATATTAAGTACATAACTTTTCTTGATAAAAACAAAAACAGGATTAAATCAATATTGATTTAATCCTGTTTTATATCATTTATATTTTCTTGAACTTTAACTAAAAAGAGCATTACAATTCATCTATTGGATTCCAAAAAAGAGTTTCGAAATCTTGTATTTGATTTTCAAGCACAACAATTCCTTCACTTTCTAATAATTGCTGCATCAGGTTTGTTCCATCAAAATGATGTTTTCCTGTCAGCAAACCAATTCGATTTACAACTCTGTGTGCAGGAACATCTTTGCTATGTGAATTATTCATTGCCCAACCTACCATTCGTGCCGATTTGGCTGCTCCTAAATACCTTGCAATTGCCCCATAACTGGTTACTCTTCCGTAAGGAATTAACCTTGATACTTCGTACACTTTTTCGAAAAAATTATCATTTTTACTCACTTGAAGTAACGTTAATATTTTAACTTAAAACGGATATACGTAATTGGTTTCCCTTTTTCTAAATATTGTTTTTCGTAAAAAGTTTGCGTAGAAGTTACTTCTTCAGGCGCGCCTTCATTTACATACACATTATGATTTGCGTGTAAAATTTCATGCCCTTCCCCATGTATTAATCCTAAAGTGTATCCGTGCATAAATTCGCTATCGGTTTTTAGGTTCATAATACCACCTTCTTTTAAAATATGATCGTATCTTTTTAAGAATGCGGTGTTGGTCATTCGATGTTTTGTACGCTGATATTTTATTTGCGGATCTGGAAAAGTTATCCAAATTTCATCGACTTCATTTTCTGCAAAAATGTGGTCAACTAATTCTATTTGTGTTCTAATAAAGGCAACATTTTGCAAATTATTTTCGATAGCAGTTTTTGCGCCACGCCAAAAACGTGCCCCTTTAATATCGATACCAATAAAGTTTTTAGCTGGATTTTTTTCAGCTAAGGCGATAGTGTATTCTCCTTTACCACAACCGAGTTCTAAAACAATAGGATTATCATTTTTAAAAAATGTGTTCCATTTTCCTTTTAGAGGAAAATCTCCTATTACTTCTTCTCTCGTAGGTTGAAGTACGTTTGGAAACGTTTCATTTTCTTTGAAACGTTTCAATTTATTTTTGCTTCCCAATATGTCTATAAATATGTCTGTAAATTAAGCTTTATCTTCTGTTCCATTTTTTCGGAAACTCAATGATTGTGACATCCAGTATCCTAATAATAGAATTAAAATAAAAACAAACACCCAGTTAACGGCATTTGAAGTCCACCATCCGGCATCTTGTTTTGCTACTTCTAATCGCAACCATTTGAAAGGCTGTAATATAAAAGTAAATAAATCGCCAATTAATCTAAAAATATTTAATCCTACCATAACTTGATTATCTTTATGTTTGCAAAAGTATAAAAAGAAACTATGTTAGCCAATTTTTTCGGTAAATCAAAACCTGTTAATTTCATCGTGCTTTTCGCACTATTTTTAAGTTATTTTTCTGTTCATCTATTTTCGACTAACATATCGTTAAAAAGTGCAGAAGAATTGCTCGGTTTTCTGATTGTTTTCGGAATTTTCAACTTTATAATTGCCAAGAATAACGTAACGTTTGATAACTCTTATGCTTTTTTATTTTTCGTATTACTTATTGGTTTTTTTCCTGATGTGATAAAGATTAATCCGCTATTTTTAGCTAGTTTGAGTATTTTATTTTTTTCACGAAAAATTTACAGCCTACAAGTGGCATCAAACAAGTTTTATAAATTATTTGACGCAGGTTTATGGCTTGGAATTTCCTTTTTACTAGCACCTTATACTGCTTTTTTTGCACTATTATTATACACGGCAATTTATGTACATCAACAAGTAACGTATCAAACTATTTTACTTCCTTTATTGGGTTTTGGAGCGGTTCTTTTCTTGTTTTTCACGTATTGTTTTTGGGTAGATGAAACGTTTGTTTTCCTATCTCTTTTTGATTGGAATTTATCATATAACATCAATTTTTATCAACAGGCAACTTATTTATTTCCTTTATTATTTATAGGAATTGTTGTTTTTTACGCACTTTTATTGAAGAGTCCGAAAGCGTTATCGGTGTTAAATACGTTTAAAAAAAATTGGATCTTACTTTTTATTCATTTATTAATTTCATCATTTATTATTATTTTAACAACGCCAAAAACAGGAACTGAACTACTTTTGATGTTCTTTCCTGTTTCGATAATTTTGGCAAATGGCTTGGAGTTATTTCAAAAAAAGTGGATTTCAGATGCTGTTATCCTATTATTTTTGCTAGGAACAATACTTATGAACATCTTATAAACAAGTTGTTAACTATTTATAAACGGCTTATCAACAACTTATAAACATCTTAAAAATAGCGTATCAGCTAAGAGCCTGTTTAAATTTCATCTGAAAAAAATATAGTGGCAAAAAATTTTGGAATAAAATTTAAACAGGCTCTAATTAATAATAATTAGATTTTTGTTCCGAAAGCTAAATCACCAGCATCGCCTAAACCAGGTACGATATATCCTTTTTCGTTTAATTTTTCATCAATATCGGCAATCCACAATTCGGTATTTTCAGGAAAATAGCTAGAAATATGTTTAATTCCTTCTTCGGCACCTAAAACGGCTACAATTTTAATTTCTTTAGGCGTTCCAAATTTCTTAATTGCTTGATAAACGGCAACTAACGAACTTCCTGAAGCAATCATTGGATCGATAAGTAATACGGTTTTACCTTCTATGCTTGGCGAGGCGAAATATTCTACTTTAATTTCAGATTTTTCATCATTATTTGGGTGATGTCTGTAAGCGGAAATAAATGCATTTTCAGCGTTATCAAAGTAGTTTAACAAGCCGTTGTGTAAGGGTATTCCAGCTCTAAGGATGGAACATAAAACGATTTCATTTGTTGTTTTATTAACTATTTTTTTTGCTAAAGGGGTTTGAATTTCTTGAGTTTCGAAGGATAATTTTTTACTTAATTCGTATCCTAAAATTTCTCCGATTCGTTCAATATTTCTACGAAAACGCATCGAATCATTTTGCACGGTTACGTTTCTTATTTCTGATAAAAACTGGCTTAAAATTGAGTTTTCTTTAGCTAGATGATAAATTTTCATGGTTCAATAATTTAGGCAAACTTACAAAATCAACCTGATTGATTCTTAGTTAAAAAAATATTAATCAGTCTTAATAAATTCTTTTATTTTCTGAAGAAGTTCTTCTTTTTGTTCGATATGTGGCATGTGTCCGCAGGTTATTTTCACCAAAGGAGTTTGTGTTCTGTGGGCTTCTTCGACAATATTTTCATACGATAAGATTGTATCATTTTTTCCTGCTATTATCATTTTTTTTTTGATATTTTTCAGTACAATTTCTTTATTATTTCGCAATTGCATTCCTTTTGTAGCGTTTATATATCCTTGAAAAGGTGTTTTTAGAGCTTCTTTTTTGAGTGCTTCAATTTCGATAGAAAACTGTTTTTTAGCGACTTTATTAAATAAACTTGAAATTGCTATTTTCACCAAATTTTGATAATTGTTTGTTGCTATTTTACAGGCTTTTGAACGTAATTTTTTTCGTTCGGGGCTATCTTGTTGTGCGGTTGAATTTAGCAAACAGATTCCTTTTATCTGCTTTGGATATTCCTCTGCAAAAGCTAAAGAAACATAGCCTCCCATGGAGTGTCCAATAATATAAGATTGCTTGATATTTAAGTATTTTAAAACAGCTTTTACCGCCAGAGCCATATCTTTCATGGTATGAATATCTCCGATACATTGTGTATTTCCGTGTCCTAATAAATCGATAGCAATTACTCGATTTGTTGTTTCTAAATGTAGTGAAATATGCTTCCACATCTTGGAATTTTCGAGAAAACCGTGTAATAAAACAACGGGGATTCCTGTGCCAGAATCTGAATACGCAATAGCAGTATTTTTATAGCGAATATAGTTTTGCATGTCTCAAAAATAGGATTCTTTTTTTGAAGTATTATCGTAATTTTTTCAATATTTTTGTGTCTTTTTTTTGATGATTTATCATCAAAAAAAACGAAGCAAATCAATAAAATTAAAATCAAGATAAAAATCATCAACATAAATTATAAATACATTAATCAAAATGAATAAAACAACTAAAACCAAAGATATATACGTTACAGGTTTTGCCTTATTTTCGATGTTTTTTGGGGCAGGAAACTTAATTTTACCTCCTTATTTAGGAAAAAACGCCAGTGATTTATGGGGTTGGGTAACTATTGGTTTTTTTATTACTGCAGTTTTCATTCCTATTTTAGGAATTTTAGCGCATGCAAAATTACAAGGTACTATGTATGATTTTGGTAAAAAAGTATCTCCTACTTTTAGTAGTATTTACTGTTTACTTGTTTATACAATTGCGGTAGCATTGCCTTCTCCTAGAACAGCTTCTGTAACACATGAAATGGCAATCGCTCCTTATTTTGAAGTTAGCTCTCTGATTACAAGCTTACTATATTTTAGTTTGGTTTTTATTTTTGTCATGAACAGAAATAAAGTACTCGATTTATTAGGAAAATTTCTAACACCTTTAATTATAGGAATATTACTAATTATTATTTTTGTAGGAATCTTTGTAGCGCCTACAACAATGAATCCATCGATATTTGATGCACCTTTTGTGAGTGGTTTATTAGAAGGATATCAAACTTTTGATGCTATTGGAGCTGTGGTTGTTGGAGGTGTGTTGGTTGTTTCGATGAACTTCAATAAAAATACTTCTTTTGAAGCAAAGAAAGATTTAATTACCAAAGCAGGTTTTATTGCTGGTTTTGGGCTTTTAATTATTTATGCGGGACTTATTTATAACGGTGCATTATTTAATACTGTTTTTAGTGATGATGCGACACGTTCGGAAGTTTTAAGTGCATTAAGTTCACAAACTTTAGGTAATATTGGAACTACATTTTTAGGTGTTTTAGTTGGTTTGGCATGTTTTACCACAGCGGTTGGGCTTATCACAGGTACTGCAGATTATATAAAAGGAATTTGTAAAAATTCTCCAAAAGCTTATATGGCAACGGCTATTTTTGCCTGTGTTGTGGGTATTTTAGTGGGTCAGTTTGATGTGAAATATATCATCAACATTGCCTTGCCTGTGTTGATGCTTATTTATCCGACCACTATTGTTTTAATCATTTTAAACCTACTTACTGAAAAGTATACATCAGGAATTGTTTTTAAAGTTGTTGTTTTTATTACCTTATTTTTCAGTATTCCTGATTTCTTAGATTTTATTATTGATAAAGAACATTTAGCACCGATTAAAGCATTTATTCCGCTTTCAAAAGAGCATTTAGGTTGGGTTTTACCAGCGATTATCAGTTTTATTTTAGTCAATGTTTTTCAATCAAAAAATAGCATAAAATAATATACTCATAATTAATTATCTGTAAATAAAAAACCCGTTATACATCTTTCAAGAAAATGGATATAAGTTACTCATCAACCAGATTACTTTTTAAAAGAGATAAAATAGAAAAATTATCTTTGGAAAATAAAATACGAATATACTCTTCTAATGACCAGCAAACATACGAAATGACAAAAAGAGAGTTCTATGATGTTTTTTCAAATGTTATAAAAACAAAAAGTTATAAAGAAAAAGGAGTTTATCATTATCTTAAAACACCAAAAAAAGCTTTTCAATTTATTGTTGATAATTAAATTTTCAAATAACATCATCTAAAGCATAAAAAAACCCGTTATACATCTTTCAATAAATGTAAAACGGGTTTTTTATTTAATTTTCTATTGTTTTTTTTTCATCAAAAAAAGATAAACTTCCTAAAATCGATATCCTAAATTAAGCCCAACTCTTGGCACAATTTCTGGCGATTCAGAGGTAAACATATTTCTACCCAAACCCGCATATATATCGACCACAAAACCACCTGAAGATACATATTTCGTACCAAATGCCAATCCTAAAGCACCATCGGTATATTTTTCGTATTCTTTTTTATCAGAACCAACTAAATCTTTTTCATTTTCACCACCATTAATTCCCATAAAAACTTCTCCAAAATAATTCCAATTGCTATTATCGGTAAAATAATGACGAAAAAAAGGCGTAATCATCCACTCTTCATTGTATCTAAAATCTTTGGATTTTTTCTCAAAATTAAGCAATGTTGAAACTCCTATGGAAGAACGTTCTGTAGTATAGTATTCGTAAGAAACAGATACTGTTTTAAGGGCTACAGCATTTAGAAAATCGGCTTTAACTTCTTGTTGTGCTTGTGCAAATGAGCCGATAAAAAGTACGGTTATTAAAAGTATTTTTTTCATGATTTTATACTATTTTACAGCAAAAATACAGTTTATTTTTTATTAGGAACACCCGCAATTTGTATTGCAATTATTTTTTTGATATTTTTTTTGATGATTTTTATTTTTAATCTTTTTGATAAAAAATTTATTCAGTAAAAAAAGCACTGCTAAAACTAGGGTTATATAGGTTAAAATTTCTTGCATTAACGTAATAGTTGATAGGCTACAAAAGCCGATAAATATGCCAAAGTTCCCATTCCGATAAGCTGTAACATTGGCCATTTCCAGCTTTTCGTTTCTCTTTTAACGATTGCGAGCGTTCCCATACATTGCATTGCGAAGGCATAAAATAGCAATAAAGAGATTCCCGTGGCAAAATTGAAGCGTTTTTCACCTGTTTCATGATTTATTTCAGAGGCCATTTTTTGTTTGATCGTCGAAATATTATCATCATTATTCTCTACACTATAAATGGTTGCCAATGTTCCGATAAACACTTCTCGCGCGGCAAAAGAAGCGATTAATCCGATCCCTATTTTCCAATCATATCCTAAAGGTTTTACCATTGGTTCGATTGCTTTTCCTGCCATTCCGATATAGGATTTCTCCAATTTTACAGAGGCTATTTTTTGTGATAATTCGGTTTTTGATAATTGCTGATTTGCACTATTTTCTGTAACATTTTTTTCAGCATTTTTAAAGTCCGAAGCACCATTGGAAGCCAAAAACCATAATATAATTGAAATAGCGACTATTATTTTTCCTGCTCCGAATACAAAAGCTTTTATTTTTTCTAGCACATCAAAAAACACATTTTTTATCGATGGAAATTTATAATTAGGCATTTCTATGACAAATAATGCCGTATTTTTTATATCTAATGTTTTATGTAAAATATACGCTCCAAGAATTGCCGAACCAAAACCAAGTGCATATAATCCTAATAATGTCAAGCCTTGTAGGCTTAAAAAGCCAAATAATTTGGTGTCAGGAATTATCAAAGCGATTAAAATAGCATACACAGGCAAACGTGCCGAACAAGTGGTAAATGGCGTAACTAAAATCGTAATTAAACGCTCTTTCCAACTGGTAATCGTTCGGGTTGCCATAATTGCAGGAATCGCACAAGCTGTTCCCGATAGCAACGGAATTACACTTTTACCGCTCATTCCAAAACGACGCATAATTTTATCCATCAGAAAAACAACCCGACTCATATAGCCTGATTCTTCCAAAATAGCGATGAATAAAAATAAAATAGCTATTTGTGGAATAAAAATAAGTACTCCACCAACCGCAGGAATAATTCCATCAGTAAGCAAATCGGTGAACATTCCTGAAGGTAAATTAGCTTTGATAAAAGCAGTTATATCGGCAAATAAACCATCAATAAAATCCATCGGAGCCGATGCCCAATCAAAAACCGATTGAAAAATCAACAGTAATAATCCGAAGAAAATAAAATAACCCAGTATTTTATGTGTGAAAATGGTATCTAATTTTGAACGAATATCCGTTGCTTTTGAAATATCAACTTGATAGGTTTTTTGTAAAATAGCATTGATTTTCTGATACCGATAAATCGTTTCTTTATGTTGATATTTTTTCTGCTTAGAAATATCGTGCCGACACGATTCTAAAGCTTTTTGTTCGGTGGATGAAAGTAATGAAGTATACTGTTTTGTGAGCATCATCCATACTTCATAAGGTAAAAAATTAGGGATTTTAAAAGCCAATTCATCAAAATAATTCGCATCAATTTTGGTAGAAATTTCTTTGAAATTTGAATAAATTTCTAAACTTTTATAGTTTTCAATAACGGCTTTTAAATCAGAAATTCCTTGATTTTTTCTAGCAGATATTAACACAATTTTCGTGTGTAATTCTTTTTCTAAGGTTTCAATATCGATAGAAATTCCTTTTTTTTGCATTTGATCTGCCATATTTAAGGCTAAAATCATCGGAATTTCTAAATCTTGAATTTGAGAGAAAAGCAATAAATTTCGCTTTAAATTCTCGATATCAGCAACGACAACAAGTACATCTGGTTTTTCACTTTTTTCAGAAGTTAGCAAGCTTTTTAGCACAATACTTTCATCCATCGAGGTTGGATTAATACTGTATGTTCCTGGTAAATCGGTAATAATTGCCGAACTTTTTTCAGATAATTTACAAATTCCTGCTTTTTTATCAACCGTAACTCCTGCGTAATTTCCTACTTTTTGATGCAATCCTGTTAATTGATTGAATAAAGACGTTTTTCCCGTATTTGGGTTTCCTATTAACGCTACTTTTATGCGCTGATTATACTTATTCATTCGTTTATCGTTTAATAAAATAACTATATTTTGGTAATTACAATTTGACGTGCCAACTCTTTTCGAATCGCTAAATGGCTTCCGTTTACACAAATATATATCGGATCTTTTAAAGGAGCTATTTGTAATAATTCGACTTCTGTTCCTGGCAAACAGCCCATTTCTAATAATTTTAAAGGGATAGTATCTAACGATTCTTCGGATATAATTCCTCGCTCTCCGATTTGTAAAGTGGCTATTGAATTCAAAATAAAACGTATAATATTGACTCACAAAGATACTAAAATAGAACCATTCTAAACAGTAAATCAATAATAACCTGTTGTTTCTTTTTATTGATTGTTCTGTCTATTGTGCTATCTATTTGAAATCCTATCTTTGTTGTATGACTTTCGATCAAATTATAGGACAAGCACATATCAAAAAACATTTACAACAATCGGTAGTAAACCATCGGATTCCGCACGCCCAACTTTTTGTAGGCAAAGAAGGTTCGGGAACATTGCCTATGGCGATTGCCTATGCACAATATTTATTGTGTTATTCGGCTACGAATCAAGATTCTTGTAATTTAAAATGCAACAAATTACAACATCCCGATTTGCATTTTGCCTTTCCTGTAACCACCAATGATTCCGTTAAAAAACACCCTGTTAGTAATTTATTTTTAGCCGATTGGCGAACTTTTATCGAAAAACAACCGTACGGAAGTCTTTTTAATTGGTTGCAACAAATTGGTGTAGAAAATAAACAAGGACAAATCGGCGTTGATGAAGCGGTAGATATTGTTAAAAAACTAAATTTAAAAGCATACGAAGGCGGTTTTAAAGTGATGATTATTTGGATGGCGGAAAAAATGAATATCGCAGCGTCCAATAAATTATTAAAGTTGCTAGAAGAACCACCTGAAAAAACTGTTTTTTTGCTGATATCGGAAGATGAAGAACAACTTTTAAAAACAATAACTTCTCGTTGTCAGGCGTTAAATTTCCCTTCTTTAAGTGAAACAGATATCGCCAATGCTTTGGTTAAAAATCATCAAGTTTTAGAGAATAAAGCCATTCAAATAGCCCATCAATCGGAAGGAAATTACAACAAAGCGGTACATCTTTTAAATAATAATGCCAATGATGTCATTTTTGAAAAATGGTTTATCATTTGGATTCGAGCCGCTTTTAAAGCAAAAGGAAATGCCGCTGTAATTCAAGATTTAATCGATTGGTCGGAAACGATTGCAAAATCAGGAAGAGAAACTCAAAAACAGTTTTTACAATATTGCCTACAATTTTTCAGACAAGCATTATTACTGAATTATGGAGCAACTGATTTAGTTTTTTTAGAAACAAAAACAGCGAATTTTAAACTCGAAAAATTTGCACCTTTTGTACATAGTGCTAATATTCTAAGCATTGAAAAAGAACTCAATGACGCCCAATATCACATCGAAAGAAATGGAAATGCTAAAATTATTTTGCTAGATGTATCCATTAAATTAACCCGACTTTTACACACTAAAGAAGAAAAAATAATCTAAAAATAATTAAATAAAAAAACATATAAATTGCTAAATATCAACAACACATCTTTACGAATTAGAATATTTCTATCAATGATATTATTGGTATTGTTAGCCTCTGTTTTAATTGTTACGGTAACCATAATTCAATATGAAGAACAAACGCTACATTATAATATTCAGCGATTTAACCGAAAAGAAAATGCCACAAAACACGATATCGAAATTGAATTAAAACGCAAAACAACCTATCCGATTACCACCGATAATTTGGCGAAAATATTTCAAGATCGAATTTATGATATTGCCTATGTTCATAAACTTACCGTGTCGATGTACGACATGAATGGACAACTTTTAAAATCGTCTATTCCGTATAATTTTGATAAAAAAAAAGGCACTAATTTAACCAATTCAATTCTGGGAGAACTTGCTAATAATTCGAATCATAGAATTTTAAAAAGCAGTAACGATAACGGAATTACCTATCAATCTTCATACGCCTATATTAATGATGCTCGTTTTAAACGAATCGGTATTTTAGAGCTTCAAATAGCACAGGATAATGAAGCTCAAAAACAAGAATTACGAGAATTTATATCACGTTTATTACTCGTTTATTTACTGATGTTTATTATTGCGATTGCCTTGGCATATTTTTTATCGAGTTACATCACCCGCTCTATTCAAACAATTTCTGAAAAAATTAAAGAAACTCGTTTACATAAGCAAAATGAAAAAATCACGTTATATGCGGCAAGTTCTGAGATAAATTCATTGGTAGAATCTTACAATAATATGATTGATCAATTGGAGGAAAGCGCTGTAAAACTTGCCCGAAGCGAACGAGAACAAGCATGGCGAGAAATGGCAAAACAGGTAGCACATGAAATCAAAAATCCGTTAACGCCAATGCGTTTATCGGTACAAAGTTTTGAAAGAAGGTTTAATCCTGATGATCCAAAAATCAAAGAAAAACTAGCCGAATATAGTGAAACTCTTATTCAGCAAATTGACGTAATGAGCACTATTGCTTCTGCCTTTTCAGATTTTGCAAAAATGCCCACACAACGTCGTGAAAAACTTGATGTTGTCGATGTTGTAAAACATTCTTTAGATATTTTTACGGAAGATTATATTCATTTTATCCCAAAAGAATCGGAATTATTTGCCTATTTAGACAAAACACAATTGATTCGAGTTTTAACAAATTTAGTTAAAAATGCGACACAAGCAATCGATGAAAAAGAGCCAAATCCAAGAATTGAAGTAATCGTTATTTCTGATGGAAATAATGTAAAAATTACGGTTTCTGATAATGGAAAAGGAATAGCACAAGAAAATAAAGAGTTCATTTTTGAACCAAAATTCACGACCAAAACAAGTGGTATGGGCTTAGGTTTAGGAATGATAAAAAATATAATTGAAGCCTATGATGGTACGATTCACTTTAGTTCAACAGAAGGAATTGGAACTATTTTCACGGTAATTTTACCTAAAACTTAACCAAATAAATTTAATGAATTTCATGAATTTCGAAAACATTTTAGTAGCAAGCACCAACGGATTAGCAACAATTATTATTAATCGTCCTCAAAAATTAAATGCCTTAAATAGGCATACTATTCATGAATTAAGTACCGCTTTTGAAAGTTTAGAAGATGATACGACTATCAACGTAATTTTAATTACAGGAAGTGGTGAAAAAGCCTTTGTCGCTGGTGCAGATATTTCAGAATTTGCCAATTTTAATGGTCAAGAAGCAGAAGAACTGGCAAGACTAGGACAAGAATCATTATTTAATCGTATTGAAAATTTAAGCACACCTGTAATTGCTTTAATAAACGGTTTTGCCTTAGGTGGCGGATTAGAATTGGCAATGGCGTGTCATTTTAGAATTGCTTCGGATACCGCAAAAATGGGCTTACCAGAAGTTTCTTTAGGCGTAATTCCTGGTTATGGCGGTACACAACGTTTACCACAATTAGTCGGAAAGGGCAAAGCTATGGAATTAATTATGACTGCAAATATGATTTCTGCCGAAGAAGCAAAACAATGGGGCTTGGTAAATTATGTAGTTTCTTCGGATGAATTAATGCCTTTAGCAGAGAAATTAGCAAGTAAAATAATGCGTAATTCATCGGTAGCAATTAGTGCTGCAATTAGAGCTGTTAACGATAATTTTAAAGATGGAGTTGATGGATTTAAAACCGAAATTCATGAATTTGGAAACTGTTTTGAATCTGATGATTTTAAAGAAGGAACAACGGCTTTTTTAGAGAAAAGAAAACCTAATTTCCCTGGAAAATAGTACCTATTTATTTTTTAAGAAGTAGCTAGTTTTCTAGCTGCTTCTTTACATTTTTATAATTTGAAAAAATTAAATTATAACACACCTTTAATTTCAGCATCAAACTGAGTTAAAAAACCAAGCATATATTCATGCCGAGCAAGGGCAATTTTCGTACCTGTTTTAGTATTCATGCTATCTTTTAAAAGCAATAATTTTTCATAAAAATGATTAATTGTTGGGGCGGTTGAATTTTTATATTCAGCTTTTGTCATCTTTAAATTTGGTGGTATTTCAGGATCATATAAACCTCTATTTTTAAAACCTCCGTAATTAAAAGAACGCGCAATTCCAATAGCGCCAATAGCGTCTAATCTATCAGCATCTTGAATTACCGCCAATTCTGGAGAGCTAAATTGTTCACCTACCGATAACTTATCTAAACCACTTTTAAAAGAAATATGTTTAATAATATTTTCTATATGAAGAATTATCGAATCATTTACCTGCTGATTTTCTAAAAATTTTCGTGCCATTTTAGGAGCAATTGTTTCATCGCCATTATAAAATTTAGCATCGGCAATATCGTGTAATAAAGCACCTAACGATACTATAAAAATATCCACCTTTTCATCCTTAGCAATTAACAACGCATTTTTATAAACACGTTCTATATGAAACCAATCATGCCCAGCTTCTGCTCCTTGTAAAGTTTTTTTTACAAAGACAATCGTATTTTCTATTATCTGATTTTCATTCATTTTTCAAAAATAAAAAAATCCTGTGCTATAAACACAGGATTTTAGCTCTATATAAAACAGGCTATAAAATTAAGCAACCTATTAAATTATCTCTTAAAGTTAAAACTAAAGTAAGTTATTCGCCACTAAATATTCGGCAATTTGAATAGTATTTGTTGCGGCTCCTTTTCGTAAATTATCAGCAACTATCCACATATTTAAGGTGTTTGGTTGCGATTCATCTCTTCGGATTCGTCCCACAAAAACCTCATCTTTATTATGTGCCAAAATTGGCATCGGATATACATTATTTTGTACATCATCTTGTACAATTATACCATCGGTTTTACTTAGAATTTCACGTACGGTTGCTAAGTCAAAATCATTTTCAAACTGCACATTTACAGCTTCTGAATGTCCGCCTGCCGTAGGAATTCGAACTGCGGTTGCTGTTACTGAAAAAGAATCATCACCTAAAATTTTCTTAGGTTCTTTTACCAATTTCATTTCTTCTTTGGTGTATCCGTTTTCTAAAAATATATCACAATGTGGTAAAGCATTTCTTCCTATTGGATGCGGATACACCATTTCGCCTTCAATTCCTGCCTCTTCATTATCTAATTGCTGAACCGCTTTTACACCCGTTCCTGAAACAGATTGATAGGTAGAAATGACCACACGTTTCATCTTATATTTTTTATGCAAAGGACCTAACGCCATCACTAATTGAATGGTTGAACAGTTTGGATTTGCAATAATTTTATCCTCAGCTGTTAAAACATCTCCGTTAATTTCAGGAACGACTAATTTCTTAGTGTCATCCATTCTCCATGCCGATGAATTGTCAATAACGGTCGTTCCTGCTTCGGCAAATTTAGGCGCCCAAATTAAAGAGGTTTCTCCTCCTGCTGAAAATAAAGCAACATCAGGTTTCATATCCACGGCGGTTTGCAAACCAACAATCGCATATTTTTTTCCTTTAAATTCAATTTGATTTCCTACAGAACGCTCCGATGCAACAGGAATTAATTCTGTTACAGGAAAATTACGTTCCGCTAATATTTGTAACATAACATTACCTACCATTCCTGTGGCTCCTACAACTGCTACTTTCATTTTTTTATATTATAATAAGTTACTATTTCTATACAAAGATTTAAAAAAAATAAATCACTTTTGATGCTTTACTGTGATATTTTCAAAAAAATCTTAAAAAATATCAAATTACTTCAAAAAGTGTATTTTCAAACAGTAAAGTACAAAAAAACAGTACATTTGTATTGATTTTTTAAACAAATCATCACTTTTATTAAAAGTGAATAGCATCATAAATAGAAAAATAAATCAACCTTAAAAACAAGTATAGCATGCAACTGTACAATAAATTAAGCGCAAATGAGCGTGCCGCTTTAATAGACGAAGCAGGAAAAGACCGTATTACTATTTCATTCTATCAATATTATAAGATAGAAAACCCTCAACTTTTTAGAGATAAATTATTCTTAGAATGGAACGAATTAGACGTTCTAGGAAGAACCTACGTTTCTTACGAAGGTATTAACGCTCAAATGTCTGTTTCTTCAGAAAATTTTTTAGCCTTAAAAGAGCAACTAGATTCCATTTCATTTTTAAAAGATATTCGATTAAACGTAGCTGTTGAACACGATAATAAATCATTTTTAAAATTAAAAGTAAAGGTTCGTAACAAAATTGTTGCCGATGGTTTAAATGATGAAACTTTTGATGTAACCAATAAAGGTGTCCATTTAAATGCCAAAGAATTTAATGAAATGCTAGCAAATCCAAACACCGTTTGTGTTGATATGCGAAATCATTACGAAAGTGAAATTGGTCACTTTGATGGTGCAATTACACCCGATGTTGATACTTTTAGAGATTCTTTAGACATTATTGAACAAGATTTAAAAGACAATAAAGACGATAAAAATTTGTTGATGTATTGTACTGGTGGAATCCGTTGTGAAAAAGCATCGGCATATTACAAACACAAAGGTTTTAAAAATGTTTTTCAACTTGAAGGCGGAATTATTGAATATACCCGTCAGGTAAAATCAGAAAATATTGAAAATAAATTTATCGGTAAAAATTTCGTTTTTGACCACAGAAGAGCCGAACGAATTACTGATGATGTGATATCTAACTGTCATCAATGTGGAAAAGCTTGTGATGAACACACAAACTGCGCCAATGAAGGCTGTCATTTATTGTTTATTCAATGTGATGAATGTTCAGAAAAAATGGAAAACACTTGTTCTACGGATTGTCAAGAAGTTATTCAATTATCTTGGGAAGAACAAAAAGCATTGCGAAAAGGTACACATGCTAGTAATAAAATCTTCAAAAAAGGACGCTCTGAAGTTCTAAAATTTAAGAAATAATGCAAAAAATAGAATTAATGGCACCCGCTGGTAACTTTGAATCGTTACAAGCCGCCTTAGACAATGGTTGTGATTCTATCTATTTTGGGGTAGAACAATTGAATATGCGCGCTAGAGCCACCGTGAATTTTACACTGGATGATTTAGACGAAATTTCAAAACGTTGTTCAGAAAAAGGAGTTAGAACTTACTTAACCTTAAATACCATTGTGTACGATCATGATTTATCCGTGGTTAAAAATTTAATAAAAAAAGCGAAACAAGCAAATATTACAGCCGTAATTGCCATGGATCAAGCCGTTATTTCAATGGCGAGAGCACAAGAAATGGAAGTTCATATTTCTACTCAAATCAATATCACCAACATTGAAACAGTGAAGTTTTATGCAATGTTTGCTGATACCGTCGTATTGAGTAGAGAATTAAGCTTACGTCAGGTAAAAAAAATTACCGAAGAAATTAAAAATGAAGGTATTAAAGGACCTGCAGGACGTTTACTCGAAGTTGAAATATTCGGACACGGTGCTTTATGTATGGCGGTTTCTGGTAAATGCTACATGAGTTTACATTCGCATAATTCATCAGCAAATAGAGGCGCCTGCAAACAAAATTGTCGTAAAAAATATACCGTAATTGACCAAGAATCTGGTTTTGAAATGGAATTAGACAATGAGTACATTATGTCGCCTAAAGATTTATGTACCATTGATTTTCTTGACCAAATTGCCGATGCAGGAATTAAAGTCCTGAAAATTGAAGGAAGAGGAAGAGCACCTGAATATGTAGCCAAAGTAATTAAGTGTTATCGTGATGCAATTGATAGCTTAAACAACAATACCTACGATAAAGAAAAAGTTATTTCATGGATGCAAGAACTCGAAAAAGTATACAATCGTGGGTTTTGGAATGGCTATTATTTAGGGCAAAAATTAGGAGAATGGAGTAAAGAACCTGGTTCACATGCTACTCAGAAAAAAGTATATCTTGGTAAAGGAATGCACTATTTCTCTAAAGCTGAAATTGGACAATTTAAAATTGAAGCCTACGACCTAACAATTGGCGATACCATTTTAATTACAGGACCAACAACAGGCGCTCAAGAAATGGAATTAAAAAGTATGTTTGTAAACGATAAAGAAGCGCAAACAGCCACTAAAGGAAGCGAAGTTACCATGAAATTAGATTTTAAAATTCGTCCTTCGGATAAATTATATAAAGTTGTAAAAACTGAATTTTCTAAAAATTAAAATTATTTTTAGAATTAAAAAAATAACAATAAATGGTTATAATTACATTGCAAAGAAATAAGTGTATTGGTTGTAACTATTGTGTAGAAGTTGCACCTGCACAATTTCAGATGTCTAAAAAAGATGGAAAATCAGTATTGTTATATGCTACCGAAAAAAAAGGTTTTTTCACCCTAAAGACACCCGATGATACTATTTTTGAAGCATCACTAGAAGCTAAAAAAGCCTGTCCTGTTAAAATTATCGAAGTAAAACAACGTTAATTAATTATAAATCAGAATTTAAAACATAAAAAAGCTCAAACAATATCTTGTTTGAGCTTTTTTTTTTGAATAGTCAAAAATTTCTTACGCCTCGAAAGGAACTATAGAAACATATGATCTATCATTTCTTTTCTTTCTGAAAGTAACAACACCATCAACTTTAGCATGTAAAGTATGATCTTTCCCCATGTAAACATTATTACCTGGATTGTGAGTTGTACCTCTTTGACGAACAATAATATTACCTGCAATTGCAGCTTGTCCTCCAAAAATCTTTACTCCTAATCGTTTCGATTCTGATTCTCTACCATTCTTCGAACTACCGACACCTTTTTTATGAGCCATCTTATTTTGATTTTTTTAGATTAAACTTGTACGGGATTATTTTTCAATTCCTCCGTCTAACTTGTCTTGTAACACTTTTAATACGTCCCATTCACCATCAGCAGCTAATTGTGCTTGCTTTGGCCAAGTAGTAGTAACTAAGTGTGATAAACGAGAACTAGCTTCTACTAAAATTTTACTTAATGTAGCTGGGTCTTGTTTTGCAACTTTCGCAAAAGTATCGATTCCTGCATTTACTAAAGCTTCAGCAGCTTTAGGTCCAGCACCTTCAATCTTTGTTAAGTCATCAGCTTTAGTACTTTTCTTCGCAGCTTTCTTTGGTGCAGCTTTCGCAGCAGCCTTAGAAGTACCCGAAGCAACGATAGATTCAATTTGAATCTCCGTTAAATACTGTCTGTGTCCGTTTTTCTTTTTGTAACCTTTTCTTCTTTTCTTCTTGAAAACGATTACTTTATCACCTTTTAAGTGACGTAATACCTTTGCAGTTACTCCTGCACCTGTTATAGCTGGGGCGCCAATAGTTACGTTCCCTTTGTCTGCAATTAGCATAACGTTCTCAAATGTTACATTTGATCCCTCTGCGTCTTGTAAACGGTGTACGAATACTTTTTGGTCTTGTGCTACTTTAAATTGCTGCCCTGCTATCTCTACGATTGCGTACATACTTTTTGTTTTGCGTTATACTTAAATTTTACATTTTCTTAGTGAAAATGAGGATGCAAATATACACCCTTTAAAAATAAGAAACAATCTATCAATCAGAAAATTACTACTTTTTTATCTCCCTAAAAAAACACCCTATTTTTTAGTAACAAATAGCGTAACTTCACGTCAAATATCTTTAAATCAATTAAAAAAACGTTTAAATAGTTTCAATATAACCCAAAAAAATATCAAAATAAATGAAAAAAATACGAATAACTCTTGCTTTAACATTCTTAATTACAACCTACGCAAAGGCACAAAAAGTAAGCTTTGAAGAGTATGATTTAAACAACGGAATGCACGTAATTTTACATCAAGATACCTCAGCTCCCGTAGTAACTACTGCTGTAATGTATCATGTTGGCGCAAAAGATGAACAACCGAACAGAACAGGAATGGCACATTTTTTTGAACACTTATTGTTCGAAGGAACTAAAAACATCAAAAAAGGAGATTGGTTTAAAATAGTAGCCGCTAACGGTGGAAAAAATAACGCAAATACCACCGATGACAGAACCTATTATTATGAAATATTTCCATCAAATAATCTAGCCTTAGGTTTATGGATGGAATCAGAAAGATTACTGCATCCTGTAATTAATCAAAGTGGTGTAGATACTCAAAATGAAGTCGTTAAAGAAGAAAAAAGATTGCGTGTCGATAATCAACCCTATGGAAAATTTTTGGAAAATGTAAAAAAACATATCTTCAAAAAACATCCCTACAAAGGAACAACTATCGGAAAAATGGAACACTTAGACAACGCAACTTTAGAAGAATTTTTAGCATTCAATAAAAAATTCTATGTTCCAAATAATGCCACTTTAGTAGTTGCTGGTGATATTGATATCAAAAATACCAAAAAATTAATCCAAGATTATTTTGCAACAATTCCTAGAGGTGCCGAAATAACAAGAAATTTTAGCAAAGAAACGCCTATCACACAGCAAATAAACGCCAAAGCGTATGATGCCAATATTCAAATTCCTGCCATTGTAAACGCTTACAGAACTCCCGCTATGAAAACCAGAGATGCCCGAGTTTTAGACATGATTTCAACCTATCTAAGCGACGGAAAAAGCTCCGTTTTATATAAAAAATTAGTCGACACCAAAAAAATGGCACTTCAAGTTGGCGCTTTTAGCTTTAGTCAAGAAGATTACGGAACTTATATCGTGTATGGTCTTCCTTTAGGAAAAACCTCCCTGACTGATATAACCAAAGAAATTGATGAAGAAATTGTGAAAATTCAAACCAATTTAATATCCGTAAAAGCCTACCAGAAATTACAAAACAAATTCGAAAATAACTTCGTAAATGCCAATGCAAGCGTCGAAGGAATCGCTAATTCTTTAGCAAGATACCACGTTTTATATGGCGATACCAATTTAATTAATACCGAAATCGATATTTATAGAAGTATCACTCGTAAAGAAATTAAAGAAGTAGCAAAGAAATATTTAAACCCAAATCAACGATTGGTTTTAGAATATTTACCAACAAAAAAATAAATCAAAAGACATTAATATTTTATTATGAAAACAAAAATAATAACACTTATCACAATTTTAGCAATGTCTTTTGTTAGTACTGCACAAATTGATAGAAGCATACAACCAACGCCAACATCAGCACCAAAAGTCAAATTAGGAAAGGTTGAAAAATTTACCCTACCCAACGGATTACAAGTAATTATGGTCGAAAATCATAAATTACCAAGAGCATCCGCTAGTTTAACCATTGATAACAAACCCGTTTTTGAAGCCAACAAAGCAGGCGTTGCGAGTATGATGGGAAGCCTATTAGGACGTGGAACACCAAGTATTTCTAAAGACGATTTTAACGAAAAAGTAGATTACTTAGGAGCGTATGTTAATTTTTATAGTTCGGGCGCATCAGCAAGTTCTTTAAAAAAATACTTTCCTGAAATAATAGCTTTAATGGCGGACGGAATTAAAAATTCAACATTCACACAAGAAGAATTTAACAAAGAAGTAAAAGTAACTTTAGATGGTTTAAAATCCGAAGAAAAAAGTGTAACCGCCATCGCTAGAAGAGTCGAAAATGCGTTGATATACGGAAAAAAGCATCCTTATGGAGAATTTATCAGCAAAGAAACTATTGAAAATATTTCACTTGCCGATGTACAAAAAAATTTCAATACGTATTACAAACCAAACAACGCATATCTAGTGATTGTTGGTGATATTAATCCATCAAAAACAAAGAAAATGGTTACCAAATTATTTGGCGACTGGAAAAAAGGAACTATTCCTGCTAATTCTTTTGAGAAACCAAAAAATGTAAAAAATACCCAAATCAATTTTATTGATATGCCAAACGCTGTACAATCTGAAATTGTGGTGGCAAATAATATCAATTTAAAATTAGGCGATAAAGATTATTACGCAGCAATAGTAGCAAACACCATTCTTGGTGGTGGCGGAACAGCTCGTTTATTCTTGAATCTACGAGAAGATAAAGGCTATACTTATGGTTCATATTCGAGCGTTAGACAAAGTCGTATTGCCGCCACATTTAGAGCAACCGCAAGTGTTCGAAATATAGTTACCGATAGTTCTGTGGTAGAAATCATGAAAGAAATTCATGAAATTCGAACTCAAAAAGTAAGCCCAGAAGAACTCAAAAATGCCAAAGCAAAATATGTTGGAGATTTTGTGATGGAAGTTCAAAAACCAGTAACAGCAGCAAGGTATGCCCTGAATATCGCCTTATATAATTTGCCAGAAAATTTTTACGAAAACTATTTGAAAAATATCAATGCCGTAACTTTAGAAGATGTTCAAAATGCCGCTATCAACTATTTTAAAGCCGATAAAGCTAGAGTTATTATCACAGGAAAAGCAACCGATGTCCTGGAAAATTTAACGAAAAATAACACCTATCCTATTCAATATTTCGATACTCAAGCGAATAAAACCTCTAAACCAACAATGAAATCAGTAGAGAAATCAGCAGTGAAATCAAGAATAAAATAAAACCAAGAATAAATAATATTTAATACTCAAAGAATAATAACTTTGCAAATAATCCATAAAATTAATATGATGAAAATAATCAAAATAGTATTCGTACTTGCCTTTGTTAGTTTTTTAACAATCAGCTGTAAAAATGACACCAAAAAAACTGAAACAACTCAAGAACAAAGTATTAAAACAGCTCCTAGCGATGTAAAAGAACTTTCTTTAAACATCTCTGGAATGACCTGCGAAATAGGTTGTGCTAAAAAAATAGCCTCAGATTTATCTAAAAAAGAAGGCGTTTTAGAAGCAAATGTTGTTTTTAAAGATAGCGTTGCCAACATCAAATACAATGAAAAAACGACTAATAAAGCCGATTTAATTGCGTTTGTAGAAGCTATTGGAAACGGAAAATTATACAAAGCATCAGAAACAAGTAAAAAAACGTGCAAAACTGGCGATAAAAAAGCATGTGCATCAAAATGTAAAAAAGAATGCGAAATGGCTTGTTGTGACAAAAATGGCACAGCTAAAAAAGAATGTACATCAAAATGTAAAGAAGAGTGCAAAAAAGAATGCAGTGCTAAAACAGGTGAAGCCAAAAAAGAATGTGCTGCTGCTTGTGAAAAAAAATGTTGTACCAAAACAACAAATGAAATAAAAGCATAATTTTTATTAAAAATTAGATCGTAAGCTCCTCAAATGAGGAGCTTTTTTTGTGCGTTTGTAGTATCTTTGTAAAAAAAATTTCTTCTGATGAAAAAACATTTTCCTCTCATCGTAAAAATAGCATTAGTATCAGTATATATTATCTTTTTAGCAGGTTCAATAGTCCGCATGACAGGCGCAGGAATGGGATGTCCCGATTGGCCTAAATGTTTTGGATATTATATCCCGCCAACATCCGAAGCACAAATTACTTGGCAACCCAATACCGAATATCAAAAAGGAATGATTATCATCAAAAATGAAACCCTTTTTGTTGCCGAAAATCATTTAAAAACAAGCACTGATTTTAATCTTGATAATTGGGAAAAATATACCAAACACGAATACGCAAAATTTAATAAATTACACACCTGGACAGAATATATCAATCGCTTATCTTCTGCCCTAGCGGGAATTCCATTCTTATTTCTAATTGTAATTTCGCTTTCTTTTTGGAAAGAAAATAAAAAAATCACGCTCTTATCTTTCGGAGCTTTCTTTTTGATGCTCTTTGAAGCTTGGCTTGGTAAAACAGTTGTAGATACCAATTTAAAACCAGCCATTATTACCATTCACATGATTGGAGGATTGGTTATTATCGGCTTGTTATTATGGTTATTATTCATCGTTTCTACGCATAAAAAAACAACGTATAAATACAATTCATTATTTAATAAATTGCTGATTTTTTCAGTAATATTTTCTTTAATTCAAATTGCCTTAGGAACGCAAGTTCGTCAGTTTATTGATGAACAAGTAAAACTATTTGGTTTTGAAAACAAACAGTATAGTTTATTAAATCCGAATCTTAAATTTTACATACATCGCTCCTTTACTATCGCCATTGTGTTGGTAAATTTAGGATTGTTTTATTTAAATCAACTTAAAAATTTAGGCTATAAACTCATCAATTGGATTGTTTTTTTACTATTTCTAGAAACAATTACAGGAATTTTAATGTACTATGCCGAATTTCCATTAGGAACACAAGCGATACATTTGCTTTCTGGAGCGGTTTTATTTGGGTTGCAATTCTATTTATTATTACAGAGTAGAAAAAATACACATCTATAAAGCGTATTATTTTTCCCATTTTAACGTTTCTAACAGATGAATCATATCTTTTTTGATGTATGCAACGGCTGGTAAAATAGAATCGTAATTGGGTTTGGTATAGAAAAATAACGACCCTTTTAAAAAATGATGCGTACTATCGGTTACATGAAATTGAATTTGAGAAGCGGCATTTCCTGAAATTTCGCACATTTTACCATATACTTTTTTATCGGTATGTGCATAATCTCTCCATGAAATATGATCGGCTTTTACAGTGTGTTCTAATACCAATTTTTCGGCTTCCATTAATAATTCTCGTAAATTATTCGTTATAGGACGATACGTAATATCAATGGAAGCCTTTAATGTTGGATACTCAATTTTCAACCAATTTTTGGGCATTTTTTTGATGCGTGCATTCTTTGATACCTCAAAATTATAGGGCATATTTTTATTTAATTCATTCGATTCATTCGATTGATTTAATGCACGATACCCTAATTCGGGATATTCTAAACGCAAATACGCCTTGGGTTTAGGCAACGATTCTTCGCCACAACTGCTACATATCAATAAAAATAAGAATCCTAAAAATTTAAACATTTCGAGTTGTTTTTATTTGTTTAATACGTTTTTGATCTGATGACTCAATCGTAAAAGTATACGTACTAAAATTTATTTTTTCATCTTTTTTAGGAACACGCCCAAAAACTTCTAATAGAAATCCTGCTAAGGTTTCACTTTCTCCTTTTAAGACTTCAAATTTTTCTTGGTCATCATCCTCTAAAACACGACAAAAATCTTTAATGGTTATTTTGCCTTCAAAAATATAATTATTTTCATCAAGTTTTGAATATCTTAAATCATCATCATCAAATTCATCATTAATATCGCCTACAATTTCCTCGATAACATCTTCTAAAGTAACAATTCCACTAGTACCTCCGTACTCATCAACCACAATTGCTAAGTGCATTTTTAAGGCTTTAAACTCATTTAATAAGTCATCTAGTTTTTTATTTTCAGGAACGAAAAATGGTGCTCTAATTAATTTTTGCCAATTCAGTGTTTTTTTATTCAGATGTGCCAATAAATCTTTGGCATATAAAACACCGATAATCGTATCTATATTTTCATGATACACAGGATTTCGTGAATATCCATGCTTTAAAATCATCTTTAAAACCTCTTCATAAGAAGTATCATCAGCAATCGCACAGACATCGGTTCTTGGCTTCATTATTTGCACGGTTTCGGTATTTCCAAAATTTACGATGCCTTCTAAAATTTTCTGTTCTTCTTTGGTCGTTGCTCCACTTGAGGTCAATTCTAAGGCTTCCGATAAGCGTTCTACCGAAAAATTACTGTTTTTATTTCCTAATTTGTTTTCGACAATGCTCGTTAATTTGATTAGCGGAGTGCTAAAAGGCGTTAAAAGGACATTTAAAAACTGAATTGGTTTTGCCATAAAATTGGCAAATTGTAATGATTTTCTGGTTGCGTATACTTTTGGTAATACTTCGCCAAATAGCAAAATTAAGAAGGTTACAAAAACGACTTCTAGTAAAAATTTTACGCCCTCTGAGAGTCCGCTAAAAAATACTTCACCAAGAGTTGCGAATAATAATACGATAAGAATATTGATAAAATTATTAGTTATTAAAATGGTTCCTAATAATTTCTTCGGATTATCTAGCAGTTTTACAACGGTATTTTTCTCTTTTGATGCGGTTCTTAATTCGTCTATTTCTGTTGGTGAAATAGAGAAAAAAGCAACTTCAGTTCCTGAAACTAATGCGGAACCTATCAATAATAAAAGTAATAATAAACAGTGTAGCGTCGTTAATACATCGGTATTTAATAACACTAAAAACAAGGAGCTGGGTTCTGTATCCAATTTTTAAGATTTAAGTAAACTAGAAGGGTCGATTATCATCTTTTTGCGTTGTAATTGCTGGTTTTGCAAGGTCTTTTTGGGTTGATAAAAAGGTCATTTCTTGTACCTGAATTTCGGTAACGTATCGTTTTTGTCCATCGGCTTCATATTGACGTGTTTTAATACGTCCTTCACAGTATATTTTATCGCCTTTGGTTAAATATTTTTCACAGATTTCCGCCAATTTATTACGCACCACAAGATTGTGCCACTCAACATTGGTTATTTTTTCACCTGTTTGACGATTTGTATATCGGTCACTGGTCGCCAATGAAAAACGCCCTACGGCTTTTCCTGCTTCAAAATAATGCATTTTTACTTCCGTTCCTAAGCGTCCTACTAAAATAACTTTATTTACTGTTCCTGACATAAATTATGAAATATGAATCGGTATAAAATCAAATATACAAAATTTACAGAGCCTTATTAAAAAAATCATTTAAAAAGTTGGCTATCAAAACAGGTACGGCAAACTCATTTATCGCCTTCCATGAAGTTATTTCGAAATCGTTTTTATTGATTTGATTGATTTCATTGATTTGGTTCATTTTTACAATCCAAAATTTTGTGTATAAATGCTGATGCGATAATTTATGTACAATATCCTTTTGATTATATAATGATACAGAGGTTTGCTTTGTAAAAAGTGTTTCAACTATTTGATGCTCGATCAATGGAACTTCAGTAATAGGTTCGGAAGTTTCAATAAGCGGAAATTGATATAATCCTTGCCAAATTCCTTTATCGACTCTTTGTTGAATAAGTGTTTTATTAGCATCAGTAACGACTACCAGATAATTAAAATAGCGTTTTTTTACTTTAATTTTCTTCTCTTTTACAGGAAGTTCTTTTATAAGTTTTTTTTCTAAAGCGATACAACTTGCTGATAAAGGACAAGAATCGCACAACGGATTTTGTGGTTTACATTGTATCGCTCCGAAATCCATAATTGCCTGATTATAGGTTCCAGGTTGTGAGGTATCCAATAATGTTTGTGCCAATTCTTTAAATTCCTTTATTCCTTTGGAGGAATTAATCGGCGTTTTGATGCCAAAATAACGTGCTAATACTCGATATACATTTCCATCAACAACCGCCACAGGTTCCTCAAAACAAATCGAAGCAATCGCCGATGCCGTATAATCACCAACGCCTTTTAAGGTTAATAACTCTTTATAGGTCGTTGGAAAAACTCCCTGAAGTTCATCAGCAATATATTTTGCCGTAAAATGTAAATTCCTCGCACGAGAATAATATCCTAAACCTTGCCATAATTTAAGCACCAGATCTTGCTCGGCTTTTGCCAAATCAAACACGGTTTCAAAGTTGGTTGTAAAACGTAGAAAATAAGGCAAACCTTGAGCAACACGCGTTTGTTGTAACATAATTTCACTCAGCCAAACCAAGTATGGATCTTTGGTTTTTCGCCAAGGTAAATCTCTTTTATTTTTTAAATACCAATAAATAAGTTGGTTAGCAAACATTGTTTATGTAAATTGAGCCCGTAAAATTACTGTTTTTTATTTAGATATTTTTATTCTTATTATTTTCCGAATAGATTAATTATCATATATTTGCACCCTCTATTTCAAAAAATAAATTCAAAATATATATAGAATGACAAAAGCAGATATCGTATCTAAAATTTCAGACAAGAGTGGAATTGAAAAAGCGGATGTATTAGCAACTGTGGAAGCGTTTATGAACGAGGTAAAGGATGCATTAGAGAGCGGAGATAATGTATATTTAAGAGGTTTTGGAAGTTTCATTATCAAAACTAGAGCAGAAAAAACAGGTAGAAATATTTCTAAAAATACGACCATCAAAATTCCTGCACACAACATACCTGCTTTTAAACCATCAAAAGTGTTTACAGAAGGGGTAAAAACAAAAGTATCTGTAAAGTAATAATATTATTAACCAAAAATCTTTATTTTAATAAGGTTTTATAACACATTTTAATTATGCCAAGCGGTAAGAAAAGAAAGAGAGCAAAGATCTCGACACACAAAAGAAAGAAAAGAGCAAGAGCAAATCGCCATAAGAAAAAGTAAGCTAACGCTTACTTTTTCATTGCTTTTAAAAGTAATTGAAAAAAAAATCAGTTCATTGACATTAAGGTTTAAACACCTTAAAACGGTATAAAAATTATACCTGTTTACAAATTTTAATCCGTCTTCGTAAATTTATGTGATTTTTTACATAATTGCGTTGGCACAAAACTATATTCAGAATGAAAACAGAATTAATAATTCGCTCAAATTCTTCTGATATTGATTTCGCCTTACTAAGAGATGGTAGATTAATTGAACTAAACAAAGAAACAAGCGATAATAAATTTGCTGTTGGTGACATTTTCCTTGCTAAAATAGGAAAAGTTTTAACAGGATTAAACGCCGCTTTTGTAAATGTTGGATATCCTAAAGATGGTTTTTTACACTATCATGACCTAGGACCTCAAGTACAATCTTTAAATAGTTTTATTAAAAAGGTAAGCATCGGTAATTATAAAGATTTCACTTTAAAAAACTTTCGCGCTGAAAAAGATATCAATAAAGACGGAAGTATTCATGATGTACTAAAATCAGGTCAAAATTTATTAGTACAAATTGTAAAAGAACCAATTTCTACCAAAGGACCGCGCATTAGCTCGGAACTATCAATAGCTGGTAGGTATTTAGTTTTAGTTCCTTTTTCTAACAGAGTATCTGTATCGCAAAAAATAGCAGACCCAAAAGAAAAAGAACGTTTAAAAAAATTAGCAAAAAGTATCAAACCCAAAGGATTTGGACTTATTTTACGTACTGTTGCCCAACATAAAAAGGTAGCAGAACTAGATAAAGATTTACAAAATTCACTTGAACGTTGGGAAAAAATGTGTAACAGCATTGCCAATCAAAATACCCCAACAAAAATTTTAAGTGAGTTAAACAGAGCATCCTCTATCTTAAGAGATGTAATGAACGATTCTTTTACAAGTATTGTAACAAATGATGAAACACTAATGGTGGAAATTAAAGAATATTTACAAGAAATTTATCCTGAAAAGGAAAATATTGTAAAACTTCACCAAAATGACACGCCCATTTTTGAAAAATATGGTATCGAACGTCAAATAAAAACATCATTTGGAAAAACAGTTTCTATGAGCAAAGGTGCGTATTTAGTTATTGAACACACCGAAGCATTACATGTTATTGATGTAAATAGTGGTAACCGCTCCAATAAAGCATTAAACCAAGAAGAAACTGCCTTAGAAGTTAACTTAATTTCTGCCACCGAAGTTGCACGTCAGTTGCAATTACGCGATATGGGAGGAATTATTGTCGTTGACTTTATTGATATGAAAAGCACTGAAAATAGGCAAAAATTATATCAACACTTAAAAGATGCGATGTCTTTAGACCGTACGAAACATAAAATTTTACCTCCGAGTAAATTTGGTTTAATACAAATTACAAGACAACGTGTACGACCTGAATTAGCAATAAAAACACGTGAACCAAATCCTAATAAAAACGCAGAAGTTGAGGCTCCTATTGTTTTAATAGATAAAATAGCCGTTGAATTAGAACGTTTGATTAATAGCGATAAAAATTATAAAAATATTACATTAAATGTACATCCTTTTATAGCCGCTTATTTAACAAAAGGTCCTGTTTCTATTCGTTTAAAATGGTTTTTAGAACACAAAAAGTGGATTAAAATATTACCAAGAGATGCATACCAATACTTACAATATAAATTCTTTTTAAAAAAGAATACGTAAGTAAGGCAATCTTATTATGAAATTAAAAACCCGTTTCTAAAGAAACGGGTTTTTTTATGGCTTAAAACCAAAATCCTAAATTGAATAACCAATGTCTTTCTTTATGGTCTGGAGACCAAGTGTACTTTAATTCAATAGGTCCTAAGAACGTTTCGACACTATATCCCAAAGCATAGCCTGATTTAGTATTGTCAAAAAAATAGCCTCCCGAAAGAATATCTTCTTCTACCCGCGCATAATTAGCGATAAAACTTACATAATGCTTGTTTAAAATTTCATATCGAATATTAAATTCCGACTTTAAAAAAGATTGATTACTTAAAGCTCCCGAAGCATATCCGTATAAAGGCGTAAAATTATTAATGAAATTCTGATTATATCCTCCCAAACGGTAATCAAACATTTCTGAGTTTTTTTTACCCAAAGTATAGCCTATATCAGAAGTATATTGAACAGTCATTTTATCTAAAAAAGTAGTCGCAAAACCGATAGTCGCATTTGCTTGTGAAAATTGATGAAATGGATTACTATTCGCCTCCAACCTATTTAACCTATTATTTCTATCAGACCAAGTGAACCATTTAAAGCCAAAATCAGCATAAAAACCTTCGGTGGGAAACATCACTTTATTGTAGGTATCTAATTTTAAAAAAGCATATAAATTTACATAGTTACTTTTATCAAAAAAAGATTGCTTTCCATTGGTTAAAATATTTTCTGAGGATGCTTGTAACCATTTATGTTCAATTCCTGTTCCGAACGCGAACTTTTTATCAATTGTTGTTTTTAAATACAAGGCATTTGTAAAATCATTATATTTTATATTGATTAAACTATTATCAAATAAAAATTCACTTTTAAAAGAATTATGACTCGATGAAAAACCATAACTTGGTGTTATTCCGTTATCAATAAAATATTCAAAATTATAACGAACTCGATCACCAATAGCGATATCTAGTGATAATTCATCATTTTGTTTTAGAAATTTTTTATGATTATAATTTAACAATACTGCTGATTTATATAAAACATCATAATGTAATCCAAATCGTAAATACGACTGAATAGGTTCTTCTTTAACGGTTATCATCAATTTTTTACCTGAAAATGATTTTGTTAAATGATAATCTATTCTTCTAAAATTATTCGTTGCTGTTAGGGTGTTTATTTTTCTAGAAATTCCTTGATACGAAACACTATCGCCTTTTTCTAGCTGAAGTTTTCCTAGAATATAATCATTGGTATAGTTTTTATTTCCTTTGATAATAATTCTATCGACTAAAAACTTTCTTTTTTTTAAGTTTCTGACAGGTGCTTTTCTTTTAATAACTTGAAACTTTGCAATGCTATCAAAAACAGCTTTAAAAGGTTTAACAGTTTTAGTTCCTTCTTTTAAGATTTCAGCTGTTTTATCAAAAGAAATGACATTATATTCAAGTAAACTAGGTTGTAAATAGACGTCTAATAAAGCTACTTGTTCATCTGATTTTTTATACATCTGAAAGTTAATAATTTGCATTAATAGCGAGGCTGCGGATGCTAATTCTTGTTTTTCCAATAATTTACCTTGCACGCTAACACCAATAACGAAATCAACTTTTTCTTTCATAATATCGACAGGAAAATTATTGACCACGCCTCCATCAATGAGTAGTTTTCCATCAATTTCCACAGGATTTAACAAAGAAGGAAACGCACCACTCGCTCTTAACGCTAAGGGTAACGAACCACTTTCGAGCACTTCTTGCGCGCCTGTTTCAATATTTGTGGCGATACAAAAAAAAGGAATTGGCAGGTTTGAAAAGCTTTTAATATCATCGACAGGCGCTAATAATTCTGTTAAAAAGTTTAAAACATTTTGTCCTTTTGACACGCCTAAAGGAAGTCCTATTTTTTTATTTTTGATCGGTAAACTAATGGCATATTTTTCATCATGTTCTTTATTAAAAAAGGGCATTTCTCGTCTAGGGATTTTATCTACGACCATTTGCATAAAATCAGTAGTTAGCACAATTTCTTTGATTTGGTCAGCAGTATATCCTGAGGCATATAAGCCACCAACAATAGCGCCCATGCTGGTTCCTCCGATATAATCTAATTGAACACCTGATTTTTCTAATTCTTTTAAAACGGCAATATGAGCAAGTCCTTTAGCGCCTCCACCACTTAAAACAAGTCCAACTTTAGGTTGTTTTTGTGCAAAAATTACTACTGGAATCAACAAGAATAGTAACAGCTTTTTCATTTTTATTGTGTTATTTTAAATATTATTTTAGATGTTTTTTGTTTATTTTTTTGTTTATTTTTTCTGATAGAACTCTTGTATCTTAAGTGCTTTTGCCTTTCCAATAGCATTTTTTAAAGCTTCAAAAGATGCTTCTTTGATTCTTTTTGTCGATTTAAATGTACGTAATAAGGTGGCAATTGTTTGCTCTCCAATCGTCGGAATTTGTTCTAATTCTGATTTTATAGCCGTTTTACTTCTTTTATTTCGATGAAGCGTAATTCCAAAGCGATGGGCTTCGTTTCGTAAAAATTGAATTATTTTTAAGCTTTCTGATTTTTTATCTAAATATAACGGCACAGAATCTCCAGGATAATAAATTTCTTCCAATCGTTTTGCAATCCCGATAATGGCTATTTTTCCTCGTAAATTTAAAGCGTCTAAACTTTTTAAGGCAGATGATAATTGTCCTTTTCCACCATCAACAATAATAAGCTGTGGCAATGGCTCATTTTCAGCTAACAAACGTTTGTATCTACGAAAAACAACTTCTTCCATCGATGCAAAATCATCAGGACCTTCCACGGTTTTTATATTATAATGACGATAGTCTTTTTTACTTGGTTTCCCATCTTTAAAAACCACACAAGCAGCAACAGGATGCGTTCCTTGAATATTTGAATTATCGAAACATTCAATATGACGAGGTTCATCTTGCAAACGTAAATCTCGTTGCATTTGCCTCATTATTCGATTTATATGACGCTCAGGATTGACCATTTTTAATTGCTTAAATTGCTCCATTCGATAATATTTCGCATTGCGTTGCGACAAATCAACCAATCGTTTTTTATCGCCTACTTTAGGAACAAATACATTTATTTTTTCGCCTAAATCAATATCAAAAGGCAGATAAATTTGGCTAGATATCGAATTAAATCGACGGCGTGTTTCAATAATAAATAATGTTAATAATTGTGTATCTGTTTCGGCTAATTTCTTTTTTATTTCCGTGGTGTACGATTGCACAATAGCTCCATTCATCACTTTAAAGAAATTGACATAGCCATGAGTTTCATCAGAAATAATAGAAAATACATCGACATTATTAATAGACGGATTTACAATAGTCGATTTTGATTGATAGTTTTGTAAAGAAGCTAATTTATCTTTGATTTTCTGAGCTTCTTCAAATTTCATTTCCGAAGCAAAATCGAGCATTTTTTGTTCAAATTTAGCCAGAATTTCTTTAAAATTTCCTTTTAAAATACTGCGTATCGCTTTAATTTCTTCTAAATAATTTTCTTCATCCTGATAACCTTCGCAAGCACCTTTACAATTTCCTAAATGATATTCTAAACAGACTTTATATTTATGAGTTGCTATTTTTTGTTCGCTCAAATCGTAAGAGCAAGTTCGCAACGGATAGAGTTCTTTTATCAAACTTAACAGCGACTGCACCATTTTCATATTGGTATATGGACCAAAATATTCCGAGCCATCTTTGTTGTAATTTCGGGTAGAAAATACTCTAGGAAAACGCTCTTTTTTAATACAAAGCCACGGATACGATTTATCATCTTTCAATAAAACATTGTAGCGAGGTTGGTATTTTTTTATCAGATTATTTTCTAATAATAACGCATCTGTTTCCGTATCGACCACAATATGTTCGATACGCACAATTTTTTTTACTAAAATACGCGTTTTGCCATTTTCATGCGTTTTTGTAAAATAAGAAGCAACTCGCTTCTTTAAATTTTTTGCTTTTCCGACATAAATAATCACTTCCTCTTTATCAAAATATTGATAAACTCCTGGCGAAGTAGGCAGTGTTTTTAGTTGAAGTGCTAATGAAGTTGATATTGGTAAAATCGACATACAACAAATGTATAATTTTATAAAGATACTCAAACTATATTCAAAGATATATAAGATATCTAAATTGCTATATGTACATTTACCTCCATATTTATTTACACAATTATTTATACAGTTATTTTTAGATTATTTTTAAATTATTTTCAACAAAATGTCAACACCAATCCAATTTTATAAAAAAACAATAAACTCTCTAACAAACGAATTACAACAGCTAAAAAAACAATTACGAATCACGAATATTTTACGACTTTTAGCCTTTTTACTGATTTGTTTTTCAAGTTATACGGGCTTTACCAAAAATAATTTATTTTTTATCGGTAGTTTTTTGGGTATTGTTATTTTTATATCTTTAGTCTCTAAAAATCAACGATTAAGAACACAAAAAAATCTTATTGATGCTAAATTAAAAATCAATAAAATAGAAATTGACGTTTTAAATGATGAGTTTTCCAACTTAGAAAATGGCGAAGAATTTATAAATCCAGCACATCATTTTAGCCATGATATTGACTTATTTGGTAAGGGTTCTTTTTTTCAATATATCAACAGAACAAGCACCGATGCAGGAAAAAAACGACTCGCCAACAGTTTAAGTAGTAACGATATTAATACCATTCAAGAAAAACAAAAAATAGTACAAGAACTCGCTTTAAAAATAACTTGGCGACAACATTTCAACGCCCTAGCAAGTTTAATAACAATCAAAACTCCGATACCGAAAATTGTAAATTGGTTGGATTTATATCAACAAAAATTACCGTCATTTTTACGCTTATTTTCATATATATTTTCAGGGATTTCACTTGTTTTAATAGGCTTGTTATATTTTGAAATTATCCCGTTTTCAATCCTGTTGATTTGGTTTTTAATTGGTATATCCATCACTGCTTTTTACATTAAAAATATTCAAGAACTTGCTGGTCAAACAAGCAATGCTAAAGAAACATTTAATCAATATTATCAGTTATTAGCACACATCGAAAATGAAGATTTCAGCAATGAAACCCTACAAAAAAAACAACAACAAATTCAGCAAGAAAACCAAAAAGCTTCCAAAATATTTAAAGATTTTTCCAAAATATTAGACGCTTTCGACCAACGTAATAATGTTATTATCGGCATTCTTGGAAACGGACTTTTTCTGATGGATATTCGCAATACCATCAAAATAGAACAATGGATTATCCGCTACAAAAATACAGTGGAACAATGGTTTAACACCGTTTCTTTTTTTGATGCACAAAACTCTTTAGCCAATCTTGTTTTTAACAAACCTGCATATATTTTTCCAAATATTATGTCAGAAAATACCGAAAAACAAGTTTTAAACGCCGTGAATTTAGGGCATCCTTTATTAGATCCAACCAAAAGAATTGACAATGATTTTGTAATCGATACTCAAGATTTTTTTATTGTTACAGGAGCCAATATGGCAGGAAAAAGTACCTTTTTAAGAAGTATTTCTTTGGCGATTGTAATGTCGAACGTTGGTTTGCCGATTTGTGCCGAAAAAGCAAGATATACTCCGATAAAATTAATTACCAGCATGCGAACTTCCGATTCGTTAAATGATGATGAATCGTATTTTTATGCGGAATTAAAACGATTGAAATTTATCGTAAATGAAATTAAAACCGAAAAATATTTTATCATTTTAGATGAAATTTTAAAAGGAACCAATAGCCAAGATAAAGCCAGCGGTTCTAAAAAATTCGTTGAAAAATTAAACAATTCAACAGCTACTGGAATTATCGCCACACACGATGTGAGTTTGTGTGATTTATCAGAACAATACAACAGTATTCACAACTATTATTTTGATGCCGAAATTATTAATAATGAATTAGATTTCGACTATAAAATAAAAAATGGTATCTGTAAAAATATGAACGCTTCATTCTTATTGAAGAAAATGGAAATTATTTAAAATTGAATGATAAACATCAGTAATGTATAAGCCTCTTTTTACCTAAAAATACACTGTACTGATTCTATGAACTAGATATTCTTACACATAAAGTTATAATATAAATTGATTATTTTATTTACATTTGAGTAAAATTAAAACAATGAGTAATTTAGATGAACAAAAAAACTTTATATTTTACACTTCTGAAAGTGGAGCAACAAGTATTCAAGTTAGTATTGATGAAGATACAGTTTGGATGAATGAAAAAGCAATTGCAGAAGTTTTTGGTACATCTAGACAGAACATAAATTACCATATTAATAATATATTTTTAGAAGGAGAATTATCTAAAAGTTCCGTGTGCAAAGAAGTTTTGCACACGAGAAAATTAGGAAATAATACTTTTCAACAAAGTACCGCTTATTTCAATCTAGATGCAATTATATCAATTGGTTATAGAGTAAATTCTGTTGAAGCTACACGATTTAGAGTTTGGGCAACAAAAGCATTAAAAGAATATCTCATAAAAGGATTTGTATTAGACGATGACAGATTAAAACAAGGAAAAAACTTATTTGATAAAGATTATTTTGATGAATTAATTGAACGTATAAGAGAGATACGAGCTTCTGAAAGACGTTTTTACCAAAAAATAACAGATATATATGCTACTGCAATTGATTACGATACAGCATCACCTATAACAAAAACATTTTTTGCTACAGTTCAAAATAAATTAGAATTTGCTATAACAAAACATACAGCTCCTGAATTAATTAAATTACGAGCAAGTTCTGAAAAACCCAATATGGGATTAACAAGTTGGAAAAATGAAAAAAAGGGAGGTAAAATCTTAAAAACAGATGTTAGAGTTGCTAAAAATTATTTAGAAAAAGAAGAGATAACGGAACTAAATAGAATTGTAACAATGTATCTTGATTATGCTGAAAATCAAGCAGAAAAAGGCAGAAAAATGTCTATGAAAGATTGGGTTGATAAATTAGATGCTTTTTTAGTATTTAATGAGTATAATATTCTGAAAGATGCAGGAAAAGTTAAAACAATAGTAGCTAAAAAATTTGCAGAAGAAGAATATAAAAAATTTAGAATACTACAAGATAATGAATATGAATCAGATTTTGATAAATTAGTATCAAAAACGAAAAAAGGAAAAATATCAGAATAATATTTTATTTAAGTTAAACTGTTTACAACAATCGTAACCGTTACTCAACTCATTAAAAACACTTTTGTTAATTTTTAAACAGGCTCTAAAACCTTTCTTTCAATAAAAAAACATCAATATAAAACTATCATAAATAGCATAAAACAATTGAATCCGTAAAGCGTATCTTTGTACTATGGATACACTTATCGATACTTTTGGCAGACAAATTAACTATCTTCGATTGGCAGTTACCGATCGCTGTAACCTTCGCTGTCAGTACTGTATGCCCGCACACGGAATTGATATTGTTGCTCGAAAAGAGCTTTTAAGCTACAAAGAAATGTACCGAATTATTCGAGTACTTACCGAACTTGGCGTTCGTAAAGTTCGATTAACAGGAGGCGAACCTTTTGCACGTAAAGACTTTATGTCTTTTTTAGAAATGCTGTCTTATAATGATTTATTGGACGAAATAAACATTACTACAAACGGTGTATTGATTGGTAAACATATCGAAACCTTAGAAAAATTAGATAAAGTAAAAACCATTAATTTAAGTATTGATAGTTTAGATACCGATAAATTTGCCAAAATTACACGTCGTGATGTGTTTACAGAAGTGTATAAAACTTTTGAAGTATTAGCAAAAAGTAGTCTTCATTTAAAATTAAATGTGGTGATACAATCGGGGGTTAACACCAATGAAATTAACGATTTTGTAGGATTAACAAAAGATAAAAATATCGCAGTTCGGTTTATTGAAGAAATGCCTTTTAACGGAAAAGGACAACGAAATATTCAAGAAAACTGGAATTATAACAAAATTTTAGCAGAAATAAAATCAGGGTACAGGCTTGAGAATATGATTTCAGAAAAATCATCGACTTCCCGTAATTTTACCATTGAAAATCATCAAGGAAAAAAACATGTAGGAACAGTTGGTATTATTCCTGCTTTTACACGCACTATTTGCAACGATTGTAATCGCATCAGAATTACCTCAACAGGAACTTTTAAAAATTGTTTATTTGATGATGGTGTTTTTAACTTACGTGATTTTATCAGAAATGGTGCTTCTAATAACGATTTAAAAGAACTTTTTTTATCATTAATAAAAGAAAAACCTGAAAATGGTTTTATCGCAGAGGCAAACAGAAAAAAAGGTGCTGTTTCCGAAAGTATGAGTACTATTGGTGGATAAACTTTAGAAGAATTAAAAGCAAGAAGTTTTAACTCCTTGCTTTTTTGCTATTTTACTATTTTACTATTTTGATGTTAGCATATAAATTTCATGATGTATTCTTATCATGTATTTTTATTTATTTTTGTCATGTATTTTTGTCGGAATATTATCATTCCAAACAGTTAGAATATCGGTAGCGACACTTGCTCCACTACCAGCTGCAATAGCAAACTGACTTCGCCAACCCGCTAGGGTTCCGCAAACATATAATCCTTTTTTTATCAAATGATTAAAATTACGCAATTGGATTCTATGTTTCATAACATTGGCTCGGCTGTGAGGCTCTATATATTGTGCTAAACCAGCTATTTCAAAAGGTTTTGAATAATTTAAAGCGATAACCACTTTTTCACTATAATAATCGCCTTTATTGGTGCTAATCTTATAAATATTCTCTTGATTATCAGCATCTAAAACTGCCAATACTTTTTCATTTTCAATTTGAAACACCTCAGGATATTGACTTTTTAACTTTGCTTTTCCTTGAATTAAAATATCACTTCCTAAAGTTTCAGCAGGCAATCCTAAGACATTGTTAAACAATGCATCTTGTAAATGAGATGTTTTTTGATGCATGATTATTCCTATTTTTTTATCTATTGCATAGGATTTTTTATGCGCTGAACCCAATACCAACGCACATTGCATACCCGAAACGCCTCCTCCGATTATTAATACATCAAAAATCATATTAAAAATTATATTAAAAAATTAAGCTAATAATACTTTTATATTTTCAGCGAATAATCGAACCGCAATAGCTAATAAAATTACACCAAAAATCTTTCTAATAATTTTAATTCCGTTGTTTCCGATAAGCTTTTCAATTTTTACGGATGTTTTTAATACAATGTAAATAAGTATAACATTTAGTAAAACGGCTACAATAATATTTTCGATATTAAATTCTGCTCGCAAAGACAGTAAAGTTGTTAAACTTCCTGGTCCTGCAATTAAAGGAAAAGCAAGCGGAAAAACAGTCGCTGTTAAAGTTTCATCTTCATCTTCTTTATATAAAGTAATTCCTAAAATCATTTCTAAGGCGATAAAAAACAGAATAAATGCCCCTGCAACAGCAAAAGAATGTACATCTACGCCAATAACACTTAACAACTGTTTTCCTACAAATAAAAATAAAATCATAATGGCCCCTGCTATAATGGAGGCTTTTTCTGATTGAATATGTCCTACTTTTTTTCGTAGATCGATAATAATAGGAATATTTCCAATAATATCAATTACTGCAAACAGTACCATAAAGGCGGTAAAAATTTCTTTGATGTTAAAATTCATAATATTTTGTTTTTCAGGCACAATATTAGATAAAGTAATGTTACAATCTAGTATTTTTGCATTTAAATTTTATGTGAAGTTATTGTTAACTTCCAACTTAAACTATTTTTATGTTCCAATTAGGAAAAACACTTGTTTCTGAAAGTATTATAGATACTGACTTTGTTTGTAATATTTCCGCCTGTAAAGGTGCTTGTTGTATTGATGGAGATGCTGGCGCACCCTTAGAAAAAGAGGAAACAACGATTTTAGAGGATATTTATCCTCAAATCAAGCCTTTTTTACGAAAAGAAGGGATTAAGGCTATTGAAGAACAAGGTACTTGGGTTACTGGTGATTTTGGAGAGTTAGAAACGCCTTTAATTAATGGTGCTGATTGTGCCTATGTTATTTTTGATGAGAAAAACACCGCTCTGTGTGCTATTGAAGAGGCATATAATCAAGGAATTGTGACTTGGAAAAAGCCTGTTTCCTGTCATTTATATCCTGTTCGTATTAAAGAATATAGTGAGTTTTCGGCTGTAAATTATGATAAATGGGATATTTGTGATGATGCTTGTTCTTTAGGAAAAGAATTACAAGTACCTGTGTATAAGTTTGTAAAACAAGCCTTGATTCGAAAATTTGGTCAAAACTGGTATGATGAATTGGAAGAAGTAGCACAGAATAGACAGAAATAGTAAAAAAATAAAGTCTATTTTTATAAACTTTCATGAATTTTCATAAAAAATGATGCTTTTAAATTTTTAAGGATTATTTTTTATGAAAATATTTTATAAAACCATCAAATTACAGCCACGAATATCGGAATTATCAAAGCGACCAATAATTTCAAAGCTAGTATCGGGATATACCTTCCCCAAATCTTGCGTAGCAATAAAAGAACACGAATTATAATTAGCTAAATCAATAATATTAATTCCTCCTGCTTTTGCTTTGGGTAGTATTGTTAAAGCATCTTCGGTATCGCGCGTAAGTACACGCATCCAATTGGGGCAGTTAAAAACACCATTTCCTTTTGAATATGCTTGACTTAATAATTCAGTCATTCCATATTCAGAATGAATTTCTGATACACCAAAACCTGTTTTTAAAAGATCATGCAATTCATTTCTAATCAGTTCTTTTCGTTTACCTTTCATGCCACCAGTTTCCATAATGATGGTATTTTTGAGCTGAAATTGTTGTTTTTCAACTAAATCTAATAAGGCAAATGAAACGCCAATAAGCAATACTTTTTGTCCTTTTTTATCTAATTCGATTAGTTTTTTGGCTAATTCGTCTAAATTATTCAAATAAAAACCACTTTCGGGTTGCTCCGATTTTTTAATTAAATCATCGACCATATACACTAATGAAGAACCTGTTCGTTCTAAATAATTTGGCAATAATGCCAATACTACATATTGTTGAATATCGCCATAAAAAAAGTCAAAAGCTTTTGAATAACTGTTTTCATACCAAGATAAATCAGTAATAAAATGTTTACTTGTACTGCTTCCCGTAGTTCCTGAACTAGTAAATGTTTCTTGAATTGTATCTAAAGAAGAAATTATTTCTTTGGATTTAAAAAATTGAATGGGTAAAAAAGGAATTTGTTCAATATTTTTAACATCAGTATAATATATGTTTAATAAATCACAGAATGACCTGTAGGTTTTATTATGTTTAAATTGATGTTTAAAAATATGAAGGGTTACTTGAATAAATTCCTGCTCTGATTGTATGTTAAAAACCTGTTGTTTCATAAAGTTTTACAAAAATAAGGGTTATAACAGTAGTATGATATCGTTGTACTGTTTTTTTTTGTAAAATTTAAGATTTATAAAAAAGCAAAGCACTGTTACAAAACAGTAATAGTACAATAATAATTAAGATGCTTTTTTAGAAAACATGGTAAACATATTATCAAACTTAGGTTCAAAAAGGAAATCAAAAACAATTTCTGAAATCTTTTTATCCTTCTCTGGATCTTGTTCATCAATACTATCGGTATTCAATACAAGCTCAACAGATGGTACAGATTCAACAGCTTGTGTCTTTTCAACAACGGCTATTTTTGGTGCTATTTCTTCTTGAATCAATCCAATACCTAGTATCGTTTGATATTCTTGCTGTCCTATTTTTAAAATAGACGCAACTTTTGCGTCTATTTTAAAAGTAGATAAATCTAATGGCTTATATGGCATCGTTTAACTGAGTTTTATACTTGTTAAGTAATGTTTTTGTAATAGCAATATTTGCTCTAGCTGAATCAATTGCTAAATAGATAAAATATCCTCCTGTAGGAGCAATATTGATAATATGGATTTGATCTGTTAAGGTAATCGTAATGTCTTTAACTTCTTCTTTTAAGCCTAAAGCATTAATTGCTTTTAACTTAGCATTTACAACTTCTAAGTTATAAGCAGAAGCTAATGCTACATCGAAATCAGCTTTTGCTGAATCAGATACTAAAGCTTCTCCTGATTCCATTTCTGTTACACTTAAAGCGATATAACCTGGAATATTTTTACTTACGTTTGCTACTAAATCATTTAAAATTTCTGTCATTGCGGTATTTTTTAGTTGTTATTAATTTATTTTTGCTCTTTTGCTGTCTTTTGTAAAGACAGACTAATCAAACTCCTATTCATCACACCATCAGATAGGACACATAAAATATGGTCATCGTCACATTTTCTGATGTAAAAATTCTGTTCTGCTGTTTTTATAATAATTTCAGTAAGGGGTTCGATTGATAAAACATCAGTAAAAAAATTATCAATAATATTAATTACAACTTTTGTAACCGCTGAAAAATCTTCAGGATTTTCATAAGAAATTTTACTGTAAGCTTCTACAATTTTCCCTTCTTTATTAATTAGGAGTATTGCTTTAGATTTCGTACTCTCGTACAACTCTTTTAAATTCATAAAAAATTTTATATTAGATCTAAAAAAAAATACTGTGAAGGGTTGTGTAAGAAGTGTACATCTTACGCTACAAAAGTATCAAATAAATTAAAAACAACAACTTTTTAATGCTTTTTTTTTAACAAAAAAATAACATTAGCATATTTTAATTAAAAGATAAGCGAAGATGTTATTTTTATTGATTAACAGTGTTTTATTTGATAAAATTAACCTATATCATACTTTTTTTTAAATATATTTCACGCTCTTTTAAACACGATTTTAATATTTTTAAACATAATTTATATTTCTGTTTAAAAAATTAGATTTATTTTTTTTTATCAACCAAATTAGCAGTTTTAAACGTACTTAAAATTAACTTATTTACGAATGTCAAAAATACTAAAGTTCAAGATTTTAGACCGCTGTTTCAACTCTTAAAAATTAGTTAATTTTTAAACTAATTTCATAAGAAAAACACAATAAATCATTAGAAAACAACTCCTTTTTAAAGTTTTTAATTACTTAAGTTAAAGAATTGTTAATTATATGCTTAACTACGTTTTTTATCATGATAAAAAAATCTTCAAAAAGATATTTTAGCAAACACTCTTACACTCTTTAACATTCTATTATTTAATTATTACCTATCTCGAAAACGATTCTTTAAAAAAAAATTTTCATCAAAAAATAAAAGAATAACGAGACAAGAAAAACAAATGTTTAATATTTAACAAAAATACTACTTTTTGTTAAATTTACAATGTCTAAAATTAGTTGTATTTTCGTGATTCAATTTAAACAACTTAAATTTAAAAGCAAAATGGCAGATTTCGGAATCAAAGAAGCGTTAGCACAATTAGGCGTAAAAGATATTAATAATGGAACTTCTACAGGTGCTGTAAATTTCTCTACTGGAGAACTTATTGAAAGTTATTCACCTGTTGATGGTAAATTAATCGGAAAAGTAAAAGCGACGACCAAAGAAGATTACGAAAAAGTAATGGAAGCGGCTACAAAGGCATATAAGTCTTTCAGACATATGCCAGCGCCACAAAGAGGTGAAATTGTACGTCAGTTTGGTAATAAATTAAGAGAATTAAAAGAACCATTAGGAAAGTTAGTTTCTTACGAAATGGGGAAATCGTTACAAGAAGGATACGGAGAAGTTCAAGAAATGATTGATATCTGTGATTTTGCTGTTGGATTATCACGTCAATTAAACGGACAAACAATTCCTTCGGAACGTCCAGGACACGTAATGAGAGAACAATGGCATCCAATTGGAGTTGTTGGTATTATTTCTGCATTTAACTTTCCTGTGGCTGTTTGGGCTTGGAATACTGCTTTAGCTTGGATTTGTGGTGATGTTTGTGTTTGGAAAGGTTCTGAAAAAGCACCTTTATGTTCAATCGCATGTCAAAATATTATTGCTGATGTTTTAAAAGAAAATAACTTGCCAGAAGGAATTTCTTCTATCATCAATGGAGATTATAAAGTTGGTGAAATGATGACGACCGATACACGTATTCCTTTAGTTTCTGCTACAGGATCTACCAGAATGGGACGTATTGTTGGAGCAACTGTTGCACAACGTTTCGGAAAATCATTATTAGAATTAGGCGGAAATAACGCAATTATCATTACGCCAACTGCCGATTTAAAAGTAGTCGTTCCTGGTGCTGTATTCGGAGCTGTTGGAACTTGTGGACAACGTTGTACTTCTACTCGTAGATTAATTATTCATGAATCAGTATATGACAAAGTAAGAGATGCCATTGTTGGTGCTTACGGGCAATTAACCATTGGAAATCCTTTAGATGAAACAAATCATATTGGGCCGTTAATTGACAAAGATTCGGTAAATACGTATTTAGCTGCTATTGAAAAAGCAAAAGCGGAAGGTGGAAACGTATTAGTTGAAGGAGGTGTTTTAGAAGGTGAAGGGTACGAAAGCGGATGTTACGTAAAACCAGCCATTATTGAAGCTGAAAATCATTTTGAAATAGTGCAACATGAAACTTTTGCTCCTATTTTATATTTAATGAAATATTCAGGAGAAGTTGAAAATGCTATTGAAAAACAAAATGGTGTTGCTCAAGGATTATCATCAGCAATTATGACGAATGAATTAAAAGAAGCTGAAAAGTTTTTATCATACGCTGGTTCTGATTGTGGTATTGCAAATGTAAACATCGGAACTTCTGGTGCTGAAATTGGAGGTGCTTTTGGTGGTGAAAAAGAAACTGGTGGCGGACGTGAGTCTGGTTCTGATGCTTGGAAAGTATATATGAGACGTCAAACAAATACGATAAATTATTCTGATGAATTGCCGTTAGCACAAGGAATTAAATTTGATTTATAAGCCTTATAACAGTATAAAAATTTAATCCAAGGTTAACAAAATAGCAATTAAAAGTTAACAAATAGTTTCCTAAAGGTTAACAAATAGCTTCTTTAAGGTTAATTTAGCGTTAAATAAATGTTAAAAACATGAAAGTTGCATCGAAAGATGTGACTTTTTTTGTTATTTTGCATCAAATAGATAGCACATAGTAGTACGTTTTATTTTTCGAAAATCCATAAATAAATAAAAATCAAGTGATTATAACGGAAATACAACGAACACTTTAAATACCCATTTTACCAAACAAAAATAAAGCTCCAATTCTTCTCCAGTAGCTTTAGGTAAATTTGAAAACTAAAGCTGATTCAGTAAAAAAATTAGTAGCTTACTTTAAAAATCTCTAAGAGTATTTAAGAGCTCCAAGAAAAATTATTGCTATCAGAAAAAAATACTACATCATTATTTTTTGAAATGCTTTCTTATCAGAAAAAAAGCATCAAAAAATAACAATACGAACCCTTAAAAAAATAATACTATGATTTTATCAATAACAACAATAACATTTTGGCTTATTCCAGTACTCATAATAATGAGCATTTATAGCATTTTTAAATATCAATTAAGCTTGTTATCTGAGCATCAAAATAAAAATAACGATGCCTCAGATGAAAACTTAAACGAAAACCTAGTAACCGCTCAAAATATACTTGCCAAAAGAGTTAAAGAAAATGATTTGAAAATTGTCGCAGGAATTAATCCGAAAATTGAAGGATTATTTCATGCTTTTGGAATTGAAACTTGGGAAGATTTAGGAGAAACTTCTGTAGAAAAATGTCAGAAAATTTTGAAAAGTGTCGGAAACCGTTATAAAATTCTAAAACCTAAAACATGGCCTAAACAAGCAAAATTAGCACATCAAGGTAAATGGGAAGAATTACAACAATGGCAAGGTGAATTAACCGCTCAAAAATAAAAAACAACTAAAAACCCCGTTATAAACAACGGGGTTTTAATGTATAAAAAATACTTTTTAATCAGTAATTTTAGTTCTTTTTAAGACAAAAAAATATTGAAAATTAGTAATTTTACAAAACATAAAAAATACCCCCATGAAAAATAGTTATATTTTAATAATAGCAATGACACTCTCTTTAATCGGATGTAAAGAAGTTTCTAAAAAAAACAATGAAGACACGCTTACAAAACAACCTAAAACAGATGTTGAAAAACCGCTAAATAATGATGAAATTTCAAAAAAAATAATAGCATCAAACGGAACATATACCGGATTACTTCCTTGTGCTAGTTGCCCTGGAATCGTAAGTACTGTATTTCTTAAAAAAGATGGTACTTTTGAAAAAAATGATTTTTATCTAGATAGTAAAGATGGATATTTTACCGAAAAAGGAACCTTCTCTTTTACTAAAAAGAACAACGTCATTTTAAAAACAGCTACCGAAAGTATGTCGTATGCACTGGAAGAAAATACACTTACTTTATTAGGAATGGATGGAGAAAAAAGTAGCAGTGCCGTATCAGAAATGTATAAATTAACCAAAATGAGTACTAATAAAGTTAATTTTTCAGCAGAACCCGTAAAAGGATTGCTTATTTTTGGACACGAAGTAGCCTCTTTTCAACCTTGTGGTTCGGTAAAAACATATTGGATTAACGATGTAACAAATGGTGATTTAACCAAAATTTATAACCAAAAAACAAGTCAAAAACAAACACCCTATACTCCAGTAATAGCGGAATTAATCTTAAAAAATACTCAAAAAACAGCCGAAGGTTTTGCAGAAGCATACGACGGAATTCTAGAAGTATTAGAAATAAAATCCGTAGAAAATATTAGCCCAGAAAATTATTGTAACTAAGTAATAGTTGGCTCATTTTTACTACGAAAGTAAAGCATCATAGGCTTTTGAAGAAATCTAAAAAATTCTTTAAAAGCCTATTTTTTTGAAACTATTTGATACTGTTTGATGCTCTTTTCAACTGTTTTTGGTGATGTTTTACCTTGCGTAACACCCGCATTACTTCTTTATACTTAATATATGTGGTTTTATCTTTTAAAGATTTAAAGTATTTTTTTGCTTTTTTTAATTGATTAGGTGCTTCTAAAAAGCCATGTAAAGAACAAATTAAATAAGAAGTTGGTAATTTATAAATGGCTTCTTTTTCGCTTGTAGTAAGTAGTTTGTTTTGCAGAATTTTTAAAAGTAATTGGTTATTTTTATCGTAAATATGTTTAAGAATCGTGCTGTTATAAAGAGGTGGTTTAAATAAAAAATTAGTGGTAATAATATATTTTCCATTGTCTTTAAAATGAATACTTGTTTGCTCTAATGGATACTGTTTTTCCGTTTTATCAATCCCCAAAGCAATGTATTCGGTAATGATAAATGACTGCTCATTATAACGAATTTGAACCGCATCTAAGGATGAAAAAAATAATCGAACCTGTTCATTTATCAATTCAATATCCACACGTGTGTAAAATAATTGATGATGAATCATCTTCTTTTTTCCTGCCCAACAAAGCACAAATTGCTCCTTAAAAACCTTATATTGTGGGTGATATTTAGGCTCATGATTATTTATAAAATCAAAAACACCAGCAAGCGTTAATTCAATATTATTACTCGCATTTTTTTGAATCGCTTTCACAATATCCGCATTATTTGTCGCTCTTATTCTTGCATTTTTTGTTTTGAAAATAGGAATATCAACAGAGACATCAAAAGGAACAGAATTACTACCTTGTCGATAAAAACCTGTATTTTTAAGATATTTCCAACTATTTTTAAGTAAAAAACTCTTTCTATTATTAGGAAAAATAGTTACTAATCCAAGAACCTTATGACGTTGCAACCGAGGAAAAGCAACATTTTCATACGTTATTTTAGGCGGGTTTTTTAAATAAGCATTTACTAAATTTTGAATTTTACTATCATCATAAAAATCAACCCCGATAATTTTATTTTCCTCATCTTCAACCCCAATAACAATGTATGAATTATTCGTAGGATTCGAATTTGATAACGCACATACCAATTTTATAAACTTCGCTTTTCCTTCTTTTGAAGCCAAGGATATTTCTTGCTTTTTATCATAAAACGTATTTTCATCATTATGAGCAAGTAAATTTTTAATCAAAAGACGTTTGTTTATCAAAAGATAATTTTTGCCTAAAGATACTTAAAACAACATGCGATTTTTAAGAAAAAAGCAAGCTTAACATTAAGATTATTTACAAATAATTTAGAAGCTTTAAAAAAAAAATCAAATTTTAGGAGCTACTAATTTCGCTCAAAATTGATTAGTTTTGCAATAATTTTGCGAAAATTTTCCTGAAAAAGAGATTTCTTTTAAGTGCATAAAAAAATAATGTTAGATAAATTATACAATCATCGTTTTGAGTTTTTCTTTTTTAGTCAATTATCTATTTTATTTGGTTCGTTAATTGTTCCACAAACTTTTTTTGACGAACGCTTATCACCTATTTTATTTTTAATTAATTTATCGGCAGGTATTTTATTGATTTCTAAAAAGAAAATATTGCTACGTTTTTTCATCTTTTTATTGATTATTGCCTCCCTTGTTTTTGGTTCAGATTTAATAAATCCTTCTCAAAAAGTAGTATTTCCGTACATTCGAGTTATTAGTTATTTTCTGTTTTACGTAGTGGTCACCTATGAAATGATTAAACAAGTATGGCGCGCCGTTGAAATTAATAAGAATGTAATTTTAGGACTTATCAGTGGTTATATTTCCTTAGGATTAATCGGTTTTTTTATTTGTTTAAGTATTGAAATAACAACTCCTGGAGCCTTTCATTTTACGCAAACAAGTTTTGTGAATCAACCGGAACTTATTTTTGAAAATTTAATGTATTTTAGTTACATAACCTTACTGACTATCGGCTATGGCGATGTGTATCCTGTAGGTAGATTGGCACATAAAACAGCTATTTTAATCGGTTTGATGGGACAGATTTATTTGGTTATCCTCACCGCAATTGTGGTTGGAAAATACATCAACCAAGTATCGACTAAAAATGATAAAAGTTAAAAACAAACGCTATTTTAAAAACTGTATTTCAAACTTGCATAAACCATATCATTTTGATCATATTGCCCAAATTGTCCTGCTTTTTCTGTTATATATTTTTCATTTTTGATAAATAAATTAGTTCCAATTTCAATAGTTGTGCCGTCATAGGGAAAATAATAACCTCTCAAACGTAGCAAGGCGTCTTGTTTATTTAGTCCGATATAACTAAAAAATTCTACACGTAATTTTTCTCTTAAAAGTGTTTTATTGATGATAAATGTTGCTAGATTATCGTGTTTATCATTTTGCATTGTATTTTGATAATTCAAGATAATTTTTTGAATGAATTGCCCGCTTATTTTCCAATCTCCTAAAGTTCTATCAAGTCCGATTACATAGTTTATATAATTTTTTTTAGTGAGTGCGTCGGTTACTTTTTGGTCGTTAGTTTGAAAATATTTATTTTGATAAAATGCTCCTTCACCTCTTAAAATAAATCCGTTAATTTCGGTACTAAAACTTCCTCCAAGCAATCCTAATCGATGGTATTTTGGACGAATTAGAAGCGTTTTTTCTTGTTTTTTGAGATGAAAACTAGCATCATCGTCCCAAGTATATCCTGCCATTAGTTGCAAATCTATGGCTGATTTGCTTAAAGAATATCGGATAAAAAGCTCACTATTTTTAAGATTTTCTTTCACTTTTTTTTCTGATGTATCAAAAATGGGTTCTACTTTATAAGTTGATTTTGGTCGCCAAATACTTTCTTTTTCGGGCGTTATCGTTGGACTAAAAGTGGGCATCAAAACGATTTCAAAAGTACTTGATATTGTAGGAAAATATGTTATTTTAAGCGCATTTACGCCGATTCTAATTTCATTAAAATCCCACAATAAAAAGTTGGTTAAATTTTTAGGCGATACGACATCGGTAATAAAAACGCCATCGGCTTGACCCCAAATAATTTGTTGTTTTCCTATTTTCAGGGCAATTTTATCGGAATTATATTCGATATATAATTCTCGAAACCCGTAATAATTATCTTTATTTGGATATTGATACACAAATGGATTTGCAAAAAAAGACAGGTTTTCTCGCTGATGTTCTAGTTTTATATCAAGAGTATTTTCGAGGTTATTAAAATCAGAATTTTTCAATAAAACACTGCTATAACTTCTTACAAAACCTGTTATTTCTAAGGGCAATTTTTCATTTTGGGCTGTTATAAATGATATTTGAAGAAATAACAGAATTGTAAAAATGGTTCTATATTTTTTTAACATCATTATAAACCTCTTTGCATTTTACGTTGTGTAAAAATATTTTTATTTAGATTTTTATCTACACTTAGATTTGTTAATTTCATAATTGTTTTATGATTTTTCTGATGATTTTTCATTTCTTGTTGTGTAATCACCCAATATTTCGATATTTTAATTATTTCCGTAGCCGTTAATGTTTTCAGTAATTCATTGTCTTGGTCATAAAAATCGATTTTCAACGGAATATTTCTAGTTTTAGAAATCCACGCAATTTTTCGGGCATATTGTTCTTCTTTTTTGGGCGTTGCTTCTATAACCCAAGCATCTTCTTGTTTTATTTTTTCACTTTTTATGAAGCGTTGCGTATCTTTTATGGGATTTCTTTTTTCCATATCTTGATAGGTAAAATCAGAGCCCATAAAATTACTATCTTTATTGCTATTGGCGATTCGTTTCACTTTTTTTAAGGCGGGTAAGTAGAGCCATTGGTCGTCATTTTTTGGTTCATTATTTTTGATTTCATCATCATTATCATCATCATAAGACCAATTCATAAATGCGGTATTTTTGACATCAGAAGGAGCTTTAAAAAAGAGAATTTGTTTTTCAACATTTCCTAAATCGATAAAAAACTTATGTAAACTTCGGACTCTTTTTTTATTTTTTTTATTGATAAGTATCATTGTCATATCACTTTCACCATCTTTTGGCACTTCTCGATTATAGAGTTTTTCGGCAATTTCTGTCGCATTTTGCGCTTGTATTGCAAAGCTTGAGAATAAACTTAAAATTATAAAGATTTTTTGTGTTTTCATTTTGCGTTAATTTTTAATTATTTTATATAAAATATTTAATTATTTTTTCTTTTTTAAAAATATTTTTTGGCTATATAATACTAAAAACATGATAGTTACCGTTGCGATAAAACTGGTTAGCATATTTAGAGCTACAATTATTCCGAGTGCTTTATTTGGTTTAAAAGTAGAAAATATCAGCACTAAAAAACCTAAAATAACGACAACGGCATTAAAAGAAATTGCTCTACCAGAATGTGCCATTGTTTCGGACACTGTTTTTTGTATATCATTGGTTTTTAATGCGTTAATTTTATATCTATCAATAAAATGCACGGCATAATCGATTCCAATTCCTATTGCGATGCTTGAAATAAGTGCGGTTGTTGTTTCTAGCGGAATATTTAACCAACCTAAAACGCCAAAAGAAATAACGGTTGTTAGTATAATTGGTATGGTTGCGATAAATCCTAATTTGATACTTTTAAACATAAAAGACAATAAAATAATAACTAGAATAAAAGAATACAGCAAACTTTTAATTTGTCCAATTAAAATTAAATCATTAAAAATCAATATCTTATAACCACTTCCTGCAAAATTCAGTTTAATTCCGAGTGTTTTAAATTCTTCTTTATAATTTTTTATGTTGGCAATTGTTTCATTTAATCCTTTGGAATTATCGCCTTTTAGTTGAAATTGCAAGTTTGCAGTTTTAAAATCGTCAGTAACAATGTCCCATAATCTGTCGGAACCGCCACTCATTTCGTAGAGTAAAAAATATTGAGCAATTAAATTTTGAGCATCAGGAACTTTATAAAATTCGGATTTATTTTCATGTAAAACCTTGTTCATTCTTTTGATAAAATCAACTACGGATAAACTTCCGCCAACAATTTCGCCATCATTAACTACCTGATTTGTAACTTTATCTATTAATTTTAGTACCGTTGGATTTTTAAAAGTATCCGCATTATTTCCTTCTAAAATAACATTTACGGTCGTTGTTCCTAAGAAATTTTTATTGACAAAAGCATCTGTTTTTACTAAAGGATTTTCATTTGGAAAACGGGCTAAAAAGCTAGAATTTATCCAAACTTTAGACATTCCAAATCCAAAAAATAGGAGAATTAAAAGCGTAATTCCGACTACTAATTTTTGATTTTGAAGTATTAAATTTGAAAATTTTTCGGCATAAATAGCAAAAAAATCTTTTTTAGGAATCTCATTTTTTCCAATTTCTGAAGATTTTAATATTTTTAAAGATGATTTTGAAAATTTCAATATTTTTGGCAATCCAAAAACATTTACACAGGCAGGAATTAAAATCAGTGAAAAAAACATGGCTAACACTACGCCGTAAGCGGTAAAAAAAGCAAAATATTTAATTGGAAAAATATCAGAAGTTAGCAAGGATAAAAAACCGACCGCTGTTGTAACAGATGTCATTAATACAGGACGAAACATTTCCGAAGTCATATTTTGGATAAGTTGTTCTTTGCTCCAAGTCGGCTGTTTTTTCATGGTTAATTGCAAGTGACTAAAAAGATGAATTGCATCAGCAACCCCAATAGCAATAAGCATTACAGGAATTAATGAACTTGGTGCGTAAATAGGGATTCCGATGCCAAGCATCAATCCAAAAGTCCAAATTGAAGAAAATAAAACCACTAATACGGATATTATTGTCGCCTTAATACTTCTTAAAACGATAAAAAGTACGACTATAATCAGCAATAAAACGATGGGAAACATTTTTTGCATATCCGAAGGCATTAAAATAGCCATTGTGCCTTCTACAATGGGCTGTCCTGCTACATAAATCGTATTATTTTCATCTTCATATTTTTTAGAAATAGCTAAAATAACTTGATATAATTCGGGCGTAAAACTATTATTTTTGATTTTTGTAAAAACGAGCGTTGCCTGTCCATTTTCAGAAACCAATCGTTTATGAATCATTTCATTGGTGCTAATACTATTTTTTATAGCATCAAATTTTTCTTGTGATTTCGGAATTTTCTTAAAAAAAGGTTCAATTTCCAATCCTTCGATGCCACTTTTTATATTATCGGCAGTGTAGAGCGATAAAACATCTTCTTTATCTTCAACAACGGCTAATTTTTGAATTTCCTTTGTCAAATTTTTTATTTTCAGAAAAGTTTCCGCATTATAAATGCCCTTTTTATTTTCGATAGCAATCATAATGGCATCTCTGATGTCAAAAATTTCTTCCGCTTTATCGCTATATATAAATGCGGGGTGATTTTTGGGCATATACGTATCTAAATTCGTTTCTATTTTAAAATTATTTTTGATACTAAAGATGCTTAATAACATTCCTATCAGCAAGATAAGTAAGGTTATTTTACTATTATTTAAGATAAAAGCAGTTATTTTCTTCATTATTTTTGTACTTTTTTTATTTTAGATTACGTCTAATTTCTTATAATTCTCTTTTGATTTATGCTAGAAAGTTAGTAAATACTAACTTTTAGAAGCAAATTTTTTTAAGGAATTTTGATTAATTTTTCCACTGTTTCCCAGAGGTCTTTTCCTTCTTTTTTGAGGTCAAATTCATAGTTTGATAAGCGCCATCTTAGGATAAGAAATCGCATACTTCCCATAATCATGGTTGTTAATTGTGTTGGAGAAATATCTGTTCTAATATTTTTATTTTCTTGTCCTTTTTCGATCATAATTTCGACCATTTTCTTTTTCTGAAGTAGAATTTGATGAACCGTTTTTGATAATTCATTATTAAATTGAAAACTTGTTTCGGAAAAAATAACCATAATAACGGCAGGATTTTCTGAAAAATGCTTAAATTGAAATGTCATCATTTGTTTGATTTTTTCAATTTCGATAATTTCTTGTTTTAAAATTTGCGTTAATTTATTTTTCAATTGCATTTTATAAAACAACAATACGGAATTTAATATTTCGGTTTTATTTTTAAAATGTCGATATAAAGCAGGTTCTGAAAAAGACATTTTTTCAGCTAAATTTTTGGTCGTTAGGTTTTGAATTCCTTTTTCTCCAATTAAAATAGTTGCTTTTTCTATTATTTCAAGTTGTCTTTTGGTAAAATCCATACCACAAAGTTAGTGAACACTAACTTTATAATCAAATTATTTAATTAATTTTTTCATCAAGTTGATTATTCCAATTTTTCGTGAGCTTCTAAATCTTTGGTTAAGTCTAATTTTCGCAAAGTAGGATTTAAAATTCCTGTGGTAATAACTGTGATTAATGTCATGGTTCCACCAAAGACAACAGCAGTTACCGTTCCCATTAATTTAGCAGTTACGCCACTTTCAAAAGCGCCTAATTCGTTAGAAGATCCTACAAACATCGAGTTTACCGAAGCCACTCGCCCACGCATATTATCGGGTGTTTTTAGTTGTAAAATGGTTTGGCGAATCACCATCGAAACACCATCAGTAACGCCACTAAAAAATAAAGCGACCATAGAAATCCAAAAAATATTCGATAATCCGAAGATAATAATGCAAATTCCGAAGCCAAAAATTGCCGCTAATAATTTCATTCCTGCATTTTTACTAATCGGAATATATGCCGTTATTAACATCGTTAAAAAAGCGCCGATTGCAGGCGCAGCACGTAAAGCGCCAAATCCTTCTGGTCCTACTTTTAAAATATCCTGTGCATAAATAGGCAATAAAGCGATAGCACCTCCAAATAATACCGAAATCATATCTAAAGTAATCGCGCCTAAAATGGCTTTTGTTTTAAACACGAAATTAATTCCTTCCTGTAAACTTTTTAAGATTGGTTCGCCAATTTTAGGGTTTAAAATAGGTTTTCTATCGATAAAAAACACCATCAAAAATGAAAATAAAACCAAGCCAAAAACAATGCAAAGCGACCAATGAACTCCCATCCAAGAAATAGTAAAACCTGCAAAAGCGGGTCCTAAAACTGAAGCCATTTGCCAAGTAGAACTACTCCAAGTAGCCGCATTTGGATATAATTTTTTAGGAACTATTAAAGCAATTAATGAAAATATCGTTGGTCCAAAGAACGAGCGTAAAAGTCCGCCAAAGAATACTAAGCCGTAAATGGCATATAAAACCGTATTTTGTTGCCAACCTTCCACAAAACTAGGAAGCGTTAAAAAAAACAAGCCCAAACTTATCAACGAAAAAATACCGATACAAAGTGCGAGTAAATTTCTTTTTTCTTTCTGATCGACAATATGCCCTGCAAATAACGCCATCGAAACAGCAGGAATTACTTCCATTAAACCAATTATCCCTAATGATAAAGGATTTTTAGTAATGCTATATACTTGCCATTCTATAATGATAAATTGCATCGACCAGCCAAAAACCAACGCAAAACGCACTAAAAGAAAGATATTAAATTCTTTAATTCTTAACGAAGCATACGGATCTTTCTTTTTTTTATTTGCTCCTTTTTTCATTTTCTATTTTTAATCTTTTTACTCTGATTAATTCAATTTCAAATCCATTAAAATAGCAAACGTTTCGTTTACATCTTCTTCTTTTACAACAATCGTCATTTCATGCGTGGTAGAAATTATTTCTTGTACCGCAATATTTGCCCAGGCAAATTGCTTCAAAATAAAATAATAAATACCCGATTGTTCTAAATTGTTTTTAGGAAGTTTAATGGTTATCGAGGCTAAATCGTTTACATTATGAATTAACGTTTCTCGTTTAAAAATTTCCTCAACATAGGTACGCAAATTTTTACTCGTTACAATGTTTGTTTCAAAAATTCCTTGAGAAACGGTTAAAAAATAATCATTACTATCGGCTGATTTGCTTAATATTTTGGCAATTTCTTTTAATAATGAAGACGTATTTTTAAAAGTAAAATCACACAAATCGGAACGTACAATAACATCACCTAAATCGAGGGCTAATTTTTTAATATTTTTACGTACTCGCAATTCATTGGCTGGCGATAATCTATTTATTGCCATCATTACAGCACCAACTTTTATTTCTTTTTTAAGTAATTTTGATACTTCTGGCAAAATTTCTCTAGCTAAAGAAGACACGTTTATTAATTTTTCATGCAACGCTTCTTCAATAAAAGGTGTCTTTCTGATGGTAATTTCTACAGCTTCCTGAATTGTTTTCATTTTTAATATATTTACTGTTTAATTTTAAACAAAAGTAACTGAAATTAAACTAGTAATTCTCTTATATTTTTTTAAACTTTAAAAAAAATGAGCCATATTTAGAGTACTGTGAATTAATTTAACTTATCTGTTAATTTTAAAAATTCATCTTTTGCTTCTTTTTTATCATATAGAACATTGTAAACAGCTTCAATAATTGGTGTTTTTGCTCCATTTTTCTGATTGATTTCAAAGGCACTTTTAGTCGCATAATACCCTTCGGCAACCATACTCATTTCTAGCATTGCAGATTTTACCGTGTACCCTTTTCCAATCATATTTCCAAACATTCTGTTTCTGCTAAAAGTAGAATATCCTGTAACTAATAAATCGCCTAAATACGCCGAGTCATTAATATTTCGTTTCATTTTGTGCACTTTTTTGATAAAGCGTTTCATTTCACGAATACCGTTACTCATTAATACTGCCTGAAAATTATCGCCATATCCTAAACCATGAGCAATACCTGCGGCGATGGCATAAATATTTTTTAACATGGCAGCATATTCTGTACCTACAATATCGTCTGAAATTTTAGTTTTTATATAACGACTGGCAATACATTTGCTTAAAAATTGTGCTTTTTCTTGATCTTGACACGCAATTGTTAAGTATGATAAACGCTCCATCGCTACTTCTTCAGCATGGCAAGGACCTGTAAGAACTCCAATATTTTCATACGGAATATCAAATGTTTGATGAAAATGTTCGCCAACAATTAAGCCTGTTTCGGGTACAATGCCTTTAATAGCGGAAAAAATTATTTTATCTTTTAAAGATGCTGTTAATTTTTCTAATTCTGAATTTAAAAATGCAGAAGGAATTGCAAAAATTAAAAGGTCATAATTTTCAACGATGTAATTCATATCGTCAGACAAATCTAACTGTTCGGTATTAAATTCTGCGGAACTTAAATAATTAGGATTGTGTTTATTACGTTTTATGTGTTCAACAGCATACGCACTTCGCATATACCAACCAATGGTTGCTAAGTTTTCTGATAGCATTTTTACAATTGCCGTTGCCCAGCTTCCACCGCCTAAAACGGCTATTTTAGTTTGCTTATTCATATCGTAGTTTGATTAAGGGGCTAAATTAATGAATCTATGTGCTTCTAGTAAAAGTTATGAGTATTATATTTGATTTTTGAAGAATTAAGAATTTTAATAAAAAACATGAACATACAAATCATCAACAAGTCGAAACATCAAACACCAGCTTATGAAAGCCAAGGTGCTGCAGGAATGGATTTACGTGCCAATTTAAATGAACCTGTGGTTTTAAAACCGTTGGAAAGAGCCATTATAAAAACAGGTTTATTCATCGCATTACCTGTAGGTTTTGAAGCGCAAGTACGCCCAAGAAGCGGGTTGGCAGCTAAAAAAGGAGTGACTGTATTAAATGCTCCAGGTACTATTGATGCTGATTATCGTGGTGAAATTGGGGTTATTTTGGTGAATTTATCCAATGAAGAATTTACAGTAAATGACGGCGAACGTATTGCACAATTAATCATTGCAAAACACGAACGTGCAACCTGGCAAGAAGTAACAGTTTTAGACGAAACCGAACGAGGCGAAAAAGGTTTTGGAAGTACTGGTGTTTAATAAAGTCTGATAAAAAAATAAAAACCTGCTTTAGATGATTTCTAAAACAGGTTTTTTTAGCTATTTAAAATATCAAAATTATGCTTGATTATTCTTGATTTTCAATCGCCGCCTTTATTTTAGTTTCTAATTCTTCTGCCAATTCAGGATTGTCTTTAATTAAACCTTTTACAGCATCTCTACCCTGTCCTAGCTTTGTTTCGCCGTAGCTAAACCATGAACCACTTTTTTTGATGATACCATATTCAACACCAATATCTAAAATTTCACCAACTTTTGAAATTCCTTTACCATACATAATATCAAATTCTGCAATTTGAAATGGTGGCGCTACTTTATTTTTTACAATTTTAACTTTCGTACTATTTCCGATAACTTTATCGCCATCTTTAATTTGCGTTCTACGACGAATATCTAAACGTACAGAAGCATAAAATTTTAAAGCATTTCCCCCTGTAGTTGTTTCAGGATTTCCGAACATTACCCCAATTTTTTCACGTAATTGGTTGATAAAAATAACCGTACATTTTGTTTTACTAATTGTACCTGTTAATTTACGCAATGCTTGCGACATTAAACGGGCATGTAATCCCATTTTAGAATCTCCCATTTCACCTTCAATTTCCGATTTTGGTGTTAATGCTGCAACAGAATCAACCACTACAATATCAACAGCTCCTGAACGGATTAAATTTTCGGTAATTTCTAAGGCTTGCTCCCCATGATCTGGTTGAGAAATAATTAAATTATCAGTATCAACACCTAAATTTTCAGCATAAAAGCGGTCAAAAGCATGTTCTGCATCAATAAAAGCGGCAATACCACCAGCTTTTTGAGCTTCTGCAATAGCGTGCAATGTTAAGGTTGTTTTTCCTGATGATTCTGGTCCATAAATTTCAATAACTCTTCCACGAGGATATCCTCCAACGCCTAAAGCTAAATCCAACCCTAAAGATCCTGATGAAATCACTTCCATATCTTCAACCTTAGTATCCCCTAATTTCATCACTGCACCTTTTCCGTAAGTTTTATCTAACTTGTCTAAGGTAAGTTGAAGGGCTTTTAATTTCGCTTCTTTTTCTTTATCTGCTGCCATAAATCTTGTTGTTTTTAATGCTATTTTTAGTTCTTTTCTTATTAAAATATGTACAATAAGTGTGGCTAAGTTATGAAAAACTACTTTTATCTTAGCAGCTTTTTTGGCATCTTTTTCATGCTACATTTTGTAATATTGTTTTTTTAATTTTCAATAAAAATGAGCGCGAGTATTCTTTTAAAAAACAGCCATAGTTTAGCAACTATATATAAAGGTGAGCTAATTAGTTTTATCATTAATAATGAAGAACTAATACATTCTAAAAATTCACCTGGTTGGAATGCTTCGGATATTGAAATGTTTCCGATTATTGGTCCTACAAAATTAAATAATTTTTCTATTGATACACCTAACGGAATTGCCAAACAAGACCAACACGGTTTATTAAGAGAGCTTAATTACAAGCTTATTTCTAGCGATAAAACTTCCGCAGTTTTCGAAAAAAAGTATGTAAAAAATACACTGATAAAAAACAGTAAATTTCCTGAAAAATCGACACAAGAATATTTATTTTGGACGTATGATTTTATCTTTAGAAAAATTATTTCACTTGAAAAATCAGCTATAAAAATAGCTTTTGAAATTATTAGTGATAAAAAAATGCCTTATATGTTTGGCTATCATCCGAGTTTTAAACTGTCTGGTTTTGCTGATGAAATTATAAAATCAAAAGAAAAAGAAATTACTTTAGATAGTGTTTTAAATGTAGGTTCGGCAGCTTATAAAGTTTTAAATACCAACGAAATTATTTTAGTAAAAAAAGACGGGCTTAGTATAAAAATTACAACCAAAAATTTTGATAATTTTATGCTATGGACTCCCGTTAAAAATATGGTTTGTATTGAACCTATAACGCAATATCCATTAGAAAAAAATACTGAAAACTCCATAAAAAACAGTAGAATAAGTACAGGCAAAGATTTCTTTTCAGTAACAATTAGCACCTTATCAATTTAATATGAAACACCGTCATTTTATTATTCATAAACCTTATGGGTTTCTTTCGCAATTTATTACGAATCAAACTAAAAGAAAGAAAAAAATGCTAGGCGAATTGTTTGATTTCCCTGAAAAAACAATGGCAATTGGTCGTTTAGATGCTGCATCCGAAGGACTTTTATTTTTAACTACCGATGGAAAAGTAAGCGCCGAGGTTCGCAGTAAAAAAGTAGAAAAAGAATATTACGTACAAGTTGATGGAATCATAACACCAGAAGCCCTCGAAAAACTACAAAAAGGCGTAGAAATTGGGGTTGATGGTCAAAAATATACCACACTTCCAGGGAAGGCATTTGCTTTAAAAATGCCTAATTTTCCGAACAGAACTCAAAAAATTAGAGATGAACGCCATGGTCCTACAAGCTGGGTTAGTATTGTAATTTGTGAAGGGAAATTCAGGCAAGTTCGTAAAATGACTGCAGCAGTTGGCTTTCCAACATTGCGTTTAATTAGGGTTCGTATTGGAAATATTCTTTTAAATGATATGGAATCGGGAGCTGTAATTGAAACCCAAACCTTATTATAAGTAATCTAAAATTAAGGTAACTATTCGTGTTTTTTAACGTAGTATTTTATGTAAATTTACAGTGTTATTACTAATATTTCACATTAAATTTTACACTATGAGAGATAATTCAAACACTTTTATTTATATAATAGCCAGTATTATTATACTGCATTTTTTGGTTGGTTTTGCTTATTTAATTTATAAAATGACTAAAAAACCAGCTTCCCAAAAAGAGGATGAAAAAGAATTGAAAAATGCTGAAAATGATAAAAAAAACTAAAAAATAAAAAACAGCATGATATTAATTGCAGATGGTGGCTCTACAAAGGTAGATTGGGTTGCTTTAAATAGTAGCAAAAAAGAAGTTTTTAGATTGCAAACACTGGGTTTAAACCCGAATATTTTATCTAAAAAAAAGTTATTAACAATTCTTGAAAACTGTGCCGATTTAAAAAAATATCAAAAAGCTATTAAAAAAATTTATTTTTATGGCGCTGGTTGTGGTACACAAATCCCTAAAGATATTTTAACCGAAATTTTACTTGATTTTTTTTCTGCAACAACAAATGTTCTTGTTCAAGAAGATATTTTAGGAGCGGTATATGCTACTGCAAAAAATAAAGAAGCGATTGTTTGTATTTTAGGAACAGGTGCAAATAGTTGTTATTTTGACGGTAAAAATATCACTTATATTTCAGCATCTTTGGGCTATTTAGTTATGGATGAAGCAAGTGGAAATTATTTTGGTAAAAAATTACTTAGAGATTTTTTCTATAAAAAAATGCCTGCTGAAATAGCACATAATTTTGAAAAAGAATTTAATTTAGATCCTGATTTTATAAAACAAAATTTATATCAAAACCAAAGTCCAAATAGATATTTAGCAACTTTTGCTAAATTTATGTTTGAGTATAAAAATACAAGATATATTCAAAAATTAGTAAAAAAAGGATTTCAGCAATTTTTTAAATATCATGTTTTAGCGTATCGTAAAAACAAAGATACTCCGGTGTATTTTGTAGGTTCTATCGCATTTTATTTTAAAGATATTTTAGAAGAAGTTGCTCTTAAAAACAATATTAAAATTACAAATATTATAGAAAAACCAATTCATAATTTACTAGAATATCATCAAAAATTTTTGTAACGTCAAAATAGTATGGCAAGGGGTTAAAACCCCTTGTTTTAAAAATAAAAATGCGTCAAAAAGATTTTATTTCAGTTTCTCATCCTGATTTGCCACATTTTTTAGCTCCTTTTAACAAGGGGTTTTAACCCCTTGCCGCCATTTTTTGCCACTATATTTTTTTCAGATGAAATTTAAACAGGAAATAAATATATTTTTTATACTATTTTCATTTTAACATGTGGTATTCCATCTTCTAAATATTCTTTTCCTATTTTTTTAAATCCGTGGGATTCATAGAATTTTATTAAATATTTTTGAGCTGAAATTGTAATTTTATTTTCATTATAATAATCAAAAATAGCGTATACAGAAGCTTTTATTAAATGATGACCGTATCCAAATTTACGCTGATTTTCTTTTACTAAAACTCTACCAATACTTGGCGTTTCAAAATATTCGCCACTATTAAATAAACGGGTGTAGGCTATAATTTTACCTTGCTTTATTCCTAATATATGCAATGCTTTTTGATCTTTTCCATCAATATCTTGATAAACACAATTTTGCTCCACAACAAAAACTTCAGAACGTAATTGAAGAATTTCATATAGTTCTGAAGTTGTTAATTCTGTAAATTTTTTGATTAAAAAATTCATTTAAAATATTCTAATTTATAATGATTATAAATTTCGATTAGCAATTACAAGCAATTTTATTAACTCTATCGGCATGTCTTCCTCCTTCAAATTCTGTCGCTAAAAAAATAGTTACAAAACCTAAAGCTTGTTGTAATGAAACAAAACGTGCAGGTATAGTTAAAATATTAGCATTGTTATGTTGTCTTGTTAATGCGACTAATTCATTATTCCAACATAAAGCTGCACGTACACCTTGATGTTTATTTGCCGTCATTTGTGCGCCATTACCACTTCCGCATAAAATAATTCCCATGTCAGCTTGCTCCGTTTCTACCGCTTCCGCTGTTGGATGAATAGCGTCTGGATAATCCATACTATTAGCATCATTTGTTCCGAAATTAAGTACTTTATGTCCTAGTTGTTCTAAAAGTTTTATAATTTCAAATTTATACTCAGTACCTGCATGGTCATTTCCGATGGCAATTGTCATAATTTGTTGATTTTAATTTAGTTGTCTATCACAAAAATACAGTTATTCAAGGTTATCAACAGAGATTAACAAGGCTTTTTTCAGATTTTTTAATAAAAGACTAATAATTAGGGATTTATAAAAAATGACTAAATGTTAGTAACTAATGGTATCTTCTGAAAACTTTTTTTGGTTATTTCATTTATTTTTACAAAGCAGAATAGGTATAACATACACAACTTTTTTTATCATTTTATAATAAACATTTATCAACATAAAATTAACCCTTTGTTAACAATACAAGCTCAAATAGATATTAAGAATTTAGGGTTAATAACTGTTAATAAGTATTGTTAATAAGTATGATTATCCATTTATAATCAAGCTATTAAGTAGCTAATAAAATGTTAATAATTTTTAATAAGTCATATAGGCAAGTATTATGCCTTTTATTTATTGTAGCTATTAACATACTATAATAACAACCATTTTTATTTTTAAATTTTAAAGAAAGTTTTATATGATATAATAAATGTTAATAACATTTGTTGATAACGTTTTAGCAATGTTATTTTAACCCTGAAAATTGATAACAGTTATTTATCATGAATACCATAAATTTATTTGTACTTTGGTCTTTATTACAAATAAGACGAAAGATTCATGACCCGAAAGAAAAAAATATACAAGAAAAAAGGAAACGTAATTAAAGACTTAACCTTAAAGATTTTTAAAATATTAAAAGAAGATACTTCAAAAACATATAATTATAAACAAATTGCTAGTAAAATAGGAATTACAGATTCTGATGGAAAAAGTCAAGTGCTTAAAAAATTAGTGGAATTGCATGAAACTAAAAAAATAAAAGAACTTGATCGTGGAAAATATCAAATCAATGAAGATCGCAAATATCATGTGGGAACATTAGATGTAACATCAAATGGAAATGCGTATTTTATATGCGATGATTTTGAAAATGATATTTTTATTCCATCTATAAATTTAGGAAAAGGACTGCATCAAGATACCGTAAAAGTATATGTTTATAAAAAACGACGCGCTAGCAAATTAGAAGGCGAAGTCGTCGAAATAATGGAACGTAAAAAAACAACATTTGTTGGGGTTTTACAAATGAATAAAAATTTTGGTTTTGTAATTCCTGATAGTCAAAAAATGCAAGCCGATTTATTCATCGCTCAAAATAAATTAAACGGTGCCGAAGATGGCGATAAAGTAGTCGTAGAGATGACCGATTGGCCTGAAAATTCTAAAAATCCTTTTGGTAAAATTACCCAAGTTTTAGGAAAACCAGGAGAACATGAAACTGAAATTCATTCTATTTTATTAGAATATGGCTTGCCGTATGAATTTCCTGAAGAAGTTGAAAAAGAAGCTGAAAATTTATCATTAGAAATTACCGAAACTGAAATTGCTAAAAGAAGAGATATGCGTAAAGATTTAACCTTTACCATTGATCCAAAAGATGCCAAAGATTTTGATGATGCATTATCATTTACAAAATTAGAAAATGGTAATTATGAAATCGGAATTCATATTGCCGATGTATCACATTATGTACAGCCAAAAACAATTTTAGACGACGAAGCTTTTGATAGAGCAACCTCTGTTTATTTAGTGGATAGAGTAGTGCCGATGTTGCCAGAAATATTAAGTAACGGTGCTTGTTCTTTACGACCAAATGAAGAAAAATTAACATTTTCAGCGGTTTTTGAAATGAATGAAAAAACCCAAATCGTAAACCAGTGGTTTGGTAGAACGGTAACCTATTCCGACCAACGTTTTGCCTACGAAGAAGCACAAGCAATTATCGAAAACTGTACTTTATCAGAAAATATGGAAGCCTACGAAATGCCCGTAGATATTTCAATTACAGACCAAAGTTATCTAGTTACTCCAGCAATCGTTGAAGCGACCTTAAAACTAGATGAATTAGCCAAAAAACTACGTAAAAAACGTATGAAAGCAGGTGCTATTTCTTTTGATAGAGTGGAAGTAAAGTTCGATTTAGATGAAAAAGCAAATCCTATTGGCGTTTTCTTTAAAGAATCGAAAGATGCGAATAAATTAATTGAAGAATTTATGTTATTAGCCAATCGAAAAGTGGCTGAATTTATTGGTTTTTCTAAAGGAAAAGAAACAAAAAATACGTTTATATATCGTACACACGATGAACCAAATATTGATAAATTAGCTTCTTTACAAAATATTATCAACAAATTTGGCTATAAAATTAATACTGAAACTAAAGAGAAAACATCGCAATCATTAAATAAATTATTAAATGATGTACAAGGAAAAGGAGAAGCGAATATGGTGGAAACCTTAACGATTCGTTCGATGAGTAAAGCAGCTTATACGACCCAAAATATAGGGCATTATGGATTGGCTTTTGATTATTATTCGCATTTCACATCACCAATTCGTCGGTACCCTGATGTGATGACGCATCGTTTATTACAGCATTATTTAGATGGTGGAATCTCTCCTAAATCAGATGATTATGAAGTAAAATGTAAGCATACTTCACAGATGGAAGAATTAGCAGCAAAAGCAGAGCGTTCTAGCATCAAGTATATGCAGATAAAATACATGAAAGATCATCAAGATGAAGAATTTGAAGGTGTTGTTTCGGGAGTTACTGAATGGGGAATTTATGTGGAAATTATCGCCAATAAATGTGAAGGAATGGTGCGTATTAGAGATATCAAAGATGATTATTATATTTTTGACGAAAAACAATATGCCATTATAGGACAGTCATCAAACAATATTATTCAATTAGGAGATACCGTTGTTGTAAAAGTAAAAAATACCGACTTAGAACGTAAACATTTAGATTTTAATTTAATTTCTCATTAAAATATTAATGAGAATATTAATGAGAATAACACGAAGTAAAACAATAAAAAATAAATCGATGCAATAAAAAGGAAATTTTGTCTTTATAGTATTGGTACAATTATTGAACATCATATAATTGAATATAAATGTATCAAGTATTAAAACAATAGACAAAACAATAGACAAAACAACAGATAAAGGAACAGCTAAAACAACAGGTATGATTAAAAAAATAATCTTTTTAAGTTTGTTATTGATGCCTATTTTAGCATCGGCACAAACAACAATTACAACAACATTAGGGGATTTCTCTAAAGTAAAAGTATTTAATGGAATTGATGTTTATTTAGTTAAATCAGCCGAAAATAAAGTGGTTATTACAGGTGATAAATCAGAAAAAGTAATCATCAAAAATAAAAATAAGACCTTAAAAATATCGTTGCAATTTCCTGAAACTACTGCTGATGGCACTGTTAAAATAACACTGTATTACGCAGCAGCATTAAAAATAATTGATGCCAATGAAGGCGCAATTATCACAACAAAATTGATAGAACAGCCACAAATTGAAATAAAAGCACAAGAAGGTGCTTTTATTAATATGGTTGTAAATGTGAAACATTTAAAGGTTAAAACATCTTCAGGAGCTGTTATTAAGCTTTCTGGAACGGCTAAAAATCAAACTGTAGATGCTAATTTAGGAGGAATGTATCACGGATACAAGGTAACTGTTACTGATTTAAATTATGTTCGTGCAGGTTCAGGTGCTAAAGTAGAAGTAAATTCTGGTGAAACCTTAGACGCGAAAGTTTCTTTCGGAGGTTCTATTTTTTATAAAGGAACTCCAGAGATTGTCAAAGAAAAAAAAGTAATTGGCGGAGTAATTGAACACAGAATTTAATTTAGTACCTTTGTCTGATCATATCGATAAGTAACGGTACGTAGCCAAAATAATGATATTGATTATATTATAAAAATTAATAAAAATGATTTCACTTAGTATATTTTTAGGAATGATAGGCCCATTGCAAATAGCCTTAATAGTTGGATTAGCATTGTTAATGTTTGGAGGTAAAAAAATTCCAGAATTAATGAAAGGTTTGGGTACAGGTATCAAAGAATTTAAAGATGCTACCAAAGCTGAAGAAGAGCAAGAGGATGAGAAAGGTGAAAAAAAAGAAGAAATTAAAGCAACTTCTGAAGATAAAAAATAAGTATTTTTAATACATATAAAAAAACCGAAACGATACTCGTTTCGGTTTTTTTGTTTAATTTTTACCATTAAAATTTAATGGCCGTTCCTGAAGATGTTACCATAATCATTCCACCTTTAGGACCTATGGTTTCATAATCTAAATCGACACCAACAATAGCATCTGCACCTAATGCTTCAGCACGTTCTTGCATCTCTTTTAAAGAAGTATCTTTAGCCTCTCGCAATACTTTTTCATAAGAACCAGAGCGTCCACCAACAATATCTCTAATTCCTGCAAAAAAATCTTTGATGAAATTAGCGCCAATAATTGTTTCACCAGTTACAATTCCTAAATAGGCGGTTGCGGGTTTATTTTCGATAGTAGGGGTTGTGCTTATAATCATACTATATTTTTACTTAATTTATTTTGATTTATTTTTTTCTTCTAGTTGTTTTTTGTTTTCCTTCATACTTTCCCCTATTTGATTGGTAGCTGCAAAACTAGCGACCATATCATTTAACATAGAACTTGCTGCATTCGGATTGTTTGGAAGTAAAATCAGGTTACTATTGGTATCAGCACCAATAGATTGTAAGGTATCGTAATGTTGTGTAATTACAATTAATGCAGATGCTTCTTGTGAGTTAATTCCTGCTCTATTTAAAACCTCTACTGATTCTTCTAAACCACGTGCAATTTCTCTACGCTGATCAGCAATTCCTTTTCCTTGTAAACGTTTACTTTCTGCTTCAGCTTTGGCTCTTTCAACAATTAAAATACGTTGTGCATCACCTTCATATTGAGCAGCTGTTTTTTCTCTATCAGCAGCATTAATACGGTTCATAGCTTCTTTTACTTGCGCATCAGGATCAATATCGGTAACTAATGTTTTAATGATATCATATCCGTAAGTCATCATTGCTTCATTTAATTCTGATTTTACAGCAATGGCTATATCATCTTTTTTTAAGAAAACATCGTCTAAAATCATTTTAGGAACTTCGGCACGAACTACATCAAATACATACGAAGTAATTTGATCGTGAGGATAATCTAATTTATAAAATGAATCATAGACTTTTTCTTTTATAACCTTATATTGAACAGATACTTTTAGTTTTACAAAAACATTATCTAAGGTTTTTGTTTCAATAATTACATCTAATTGCTGAATTTTTAAACTTAGTTTTCCTGAAATTTTATCAACTAAAGGAATTTTTAAATGCAAACCTGATTGACAAATTCTGTGAAATTTACCAAAACGTTCAAGGATTGCCGCAGATTGTTGTTTGACGGTAAAAAATGATTTGAAGAAAATAAATAGTCCAATAATTATTATTGGATACAAATAATTAAACATAGTTTTAATTTTTTTAGTTAGTAATTTTTAAGCATTGGTTAAAGATACTATTTATAATAGATACTTATAGGAGGTTTTTCTTTAGTTTTGTTACAAATTTTTTATTCAAAAATAATTTAAAAATCAATTATATGGAAATTATTCAACAACACGGAACAGCTATTTTAATTTTACTTTTTTTAATCGTTACTTTTTTACAATCGGGTATTGATAAGGTTTCTGATTGGAGTGGAAATGTTGCTTTTATCAAAGAACATTTTAAAGATTCGCCTTTAAAAAATTCAGTACCACTTTTATTGATGGTAATTTTAGTGATGGAATTAATTGCAGGAGCTTTTATGTTTATCGGAATTTTTAATTTGATAACAATGAACGATGCTAATTTAGCATTATTAGGAGTTCAAATTTCGGCACTCTGTTTAATTTTTCTTTTAATAGGACAGCGATTGGCTAAAGATTATGCTGGAGCAATGTCGTTAGCAGTTTATTTTATCGTAACAGTTTTAGGAATGCATTTACTAAGTAATTAAGCTTGATTATTTAAATTATCATTGTTTTTTTTGATGATAAAATAAATAGCAATAATTTTTATTGATAAAAAACACCTCTTAAAACAAGTATTTAAGAGGTGTTTTGTTTTTTTTAGGTAAATTATATGTTTTATTTATTTTGATTATTAAAAACCACTTTAAAATAGTTTAAAATGATTTTAATTGTTTTTTATCAAATAAATTAAAGAAGAATACTCGCCTGATTTTTTTGCTTTCATATTTGATGTTAATCCTGTAAAAAAAGCACTAATTGGTTTTGATGTATTATTTTTATATTTTTCTGATAATAAAGAAACATAAAAAGCATCAAATTTCATCGGAAGTATTTTTACAACTTTCATATTAGTAGTTGCAAATATTTTTTTGATAGCCGTTTGCGAGAAATGCCATAAATGTCTTGGAACATCATAAGCCGCCCAAAATTCTTTATATTTTTTTGCGTCGTAACTTTTATAATTTGGCACTGCAATAATTAAAACACCGTTTGGTTTTAATAATTTTTTTAATTGATTTGTATATTCAATTAAATTAGGGATATGTTCTAAAACATGCCAAAGAGAAATAACATCAAATTGTTTTCCTTTATAGTTAGAAATATCTTCTTGAAGCTCAATATTTTTTTTTGAAGCAAAGTTTCTAGCTTTTTCTGATGGTTCAACACCTGATATTTTCCAATTATTTTCTTTACAAACTTTTAAAAAATCACCAGTACCAGCACCAATATCTAAAATTGTTTTTTCTTCGGAATTAAAAGAATTTATCAATTTTAATTTTTGCTTTAAAGTATGATTTTTTACTAATTGATAGGCTTTATCAAACAGCGTTTTTTTACTATCAGTATGTGAAATATAGGTTTCACTTACATAGTAATTTTCTAAATTTTCAGGAACAGGTGAAGTAACAAGCATATCATATTTCTTGTTATACATTACTTCGTAACTTTCATCAGAAACCGTATGATCGATACAATTTAGTAATGGTGTAAGATTTTTGTAAAGCTCTTTTGTTGTTTCCAATTTTTTATTTTTTATGATGTTCTAAGCTAAATATTGATGCTTTATTATTGCAATAATACGTAAAAAAAAACGCTCCATACGGAACGTTTTTTTATCATTTTTATTTTATTATCTTCCCATGTAAACTAATAAAACGGAAATATCACTTGGTGATACACCACTTATTCTACTAGCTTGCGATATTGAAGTTGGTTGAATTTTGTTTAATTTTTCTCTAGCTTCATGCGATAATGAATGAACTTTATTAAAATCGAATTTAGCAGGAATTTTAACTTTTTCTAATCGATTTAATTTATCGGCATTATTTTTTTCCTTTTCAATATAACCAGAATATTTCAAATGAATTTCAACTTGTTCAATAATTTCTTGATCCATATCATTTTCTTGTAAATAATTTTCTAGTTTTTCAATAACTCTAAAATCATTAAATGTTAATTGCGGTCTTGTGGCAATTTTAAATAATTTTACTGATTGATTAACTAAACTAAGTCCTTTACTTTCTAAAATAGGATTTACCTCTTCTTGTTTAACGCTTAAATTTTCTACAAATTTAACAAGAGCGGCTGTTTTAATTCTCTTATTTGTTACTCTGTCTAATCTTTCTTTAGATGCTAAACCAAGATTATAAGCTATTTCTGTTAAACGTAAATCAGCATTATCTTGTCGTAATAAAGTTCTATATTCAGCACGAGAAGTAAACATTCTGTAAGGTTCTTCTGTACCTTTTGTAATTAAATCATCAATTAAAACTCCAATATAAGCTTCACTTCTTTTTAAGATAAAAGGTTCTTTATTTTGAGTTTTTAAAGCTGCATTTACACCAGCCATTAAACCTTGTGCAGCTGCTTCTTCGTAACCTGTAGTTCCGTTAATTTGTCCTGCAAAAAATAAATTTTCAATTAACTTAGTTTCTAAGTTGTGTTTTAATTGCGTTGGCTGAAAGAAATCATATTCAATAGCATATCCAAAACGTAAGAATTTCACATTTTCAAAACCTGCAATATGTCGAATTGCTTTGTCTTGAATATCTTCAGGTAATGATGTAGAAAATCCGTTTACATAAATTTCTACGGTGTTCCATCCTTCAGGTTCAACAAAAACCTGATGACGTTCTTTATCAGCAAAACGATCAATTTTATCTTCTACCGATGGGCAATATCTTGGTCCTGTCGATTTAATTCTACCATTAAACATTGGCGAACGATCAAAACCTTCACGTAAAATATCGTGTACTTTTTGATTTGTATATGTTAAATAACAAGAACGCTGTGTGGTTAATTTTTCAGTAATTGGTAAGTAAGAAAATTTCTCAGGATTTTCATCACCAGGTTGTTCTGTCATTTTAGAAAAATCTAAAGAACGACTATCAACTCTTGGTGGAGTTCCTGTTTTCATCCTTCCAGATTCAAAACCTTTTTCAACTAAATCTTCAGTAATTCCTGTTGAAGCACCTTCACCAGCTCTACCACCGCCAAATGTTTTTTCACCAATATGGATTAATCCATTTAAAAAAGTACCCGCAGTAATAATTACTGTTTTTGCTTTTATTTCTAAACCTAAGGCTGTTTTTACGCCAACAATTTTATTTTCATCAAAAATTAATCCGTTAACGGCATCTTGATAAAAATCTAAATTATCGGTTTTTTCAAGCATATTTCTCCAACATTCTGCAAATTGCATTCTGTCAGATTGCGCTCTAGGACTCCACATTGCAGGTCCTTTTGATTTGTTAAGCATCTTAAATTGAATCGCCGTTTTATCGGTTACAATGGCGCTGTAACCACCTAAAGCATCAATTTCTCGTACTATTTGTCCTTTCGCAATACCACCCATTGCAGGGTTACAGCTCATTTGAGCAATATTTTGAAGGTTCATTGTTATTAGTAATGTGTGCGCTCCCATGTTTGCACTTGCTGCGGCAGCTTCACTACCAGCATGTCCACCACCTACTACAATTACATCGTATGTTGTATTAAATAAACTCATTTTTTAATGCTGTTCCATGTGGAACGATTTTAGTTTAAATTTAAAAGTTTTAAAGAATCATTTTCTTTAGTACGCATTAGTTGTTTTTCTTCATCCGTTTTATCTTTGTACTTCATGTAGTGTAATACGCCATGAATAATAACTCGGTGCAATTCGTTTTCAAATAACACATCAAACTCTTTTGCATTTTCTTTTACTCTTTCAATCGAAATAAAAATATCTCCACCAACTAATTTTCCTAAGGTATAATCGAAACTAATAATATCTGTTAAGGTATCATGTTGTAAAAACTCCACATTCATTTTATGTAAATAGGTATCATCACAAAAAACATAGTTTATTTCTCCTAATTCGAAACCTTCTTTTTCGATACAATTTAAAATCCATTGTGCCGTTTTTTCTTCGTTTTTTAGTTGAAAATCGGTTTCGTAATTAAATGCAATCATGTTATTTTAGTTGTTTAAAAATACTATTTTTAAGTATTATTTGTTGCTTTTAGGAAGGCTAAAATACTCTTGAACCTTCTTTTTATAATCAGGTTGCAAAGGTAATGATTGTCTATTTAATATTTCTGTTTGGTTATAAAACAACTTCTTAAACTTTAATTCTTTAGCCGATTTACTATTAAACTCTTTTAAATTAGCGTCAGATTTTCGTTGTTTATCTTTATTTTGTTCAAAAGTGGCTTTATCTAATTTCAACAATTGATAGTTTAATTGTTGCATTCTGTCAATGCTTTGTTGGGTAAAACCTTTTTCTAAAATGTCGTTTTCTAATTGTTCCATTTTTTTTATGGCTTTTTTAGCATTTCCATTTCCGTTATTACCTTGTTTTAAAGCTTCTTCTAATTGCTGTCTTAATTGCGATTGTTCTTTATAAATTTGATACAATTCTCCATTTAATTTTTCGCCTTGTCCTTCGCCTTCACCTTCTTTGCTTCCTTTTTTCTCACCAGGTTTATTTCCTTTCTTTTTACCTCCTTTGCCATCTTTAGGTTTTCCACCTTTTTTCTTTTTCATTCCATCTTGCATCTTTTTCATTAATTCACCTTGCTTTTTAATGATGTCAGGAAGGCTAAAAGATTTCCCTTTTCCCTTTCCTTTTCCGCTACCAGGTTTTGGGTTTTTCATGGCATCAAGCGTGCTACTTAACATATCGGCTAAGGCATTTGCGGCAGTCATTATATATCGTTGATTTGTAATTCCATTTTGAAATTTATTATCGGCAAAATTTTCTAATGATTCATCTAAATTATAATGAGCTAAAGAAAGTTGATCTTGAATTTTTGAAGATATTTTAGGATTTTTCATCGATAAAACAAATAAACTATCATCAATATGTTCAAAATAAGTTTTAAGTTGAAATTGCTTTTGTAAGTTTTTTCCGAAGTTCGGATGTGAAGAATTACTTTTTGAAAACACAGTCATTAAGGCTTCTTGGTTAAAAGAAAACATAATTAAATTTTCTAAAACCTGACGCAAACCTTCCATGTTTTCTTCTTCAGATTCTGCGCTCATTTGTTGCATTGATTTTTGCATTTTCTGAGCCATCTCTTCCATTTTTTCGGAAGCTTTTTTCTGATTTTTTTTCGATTCAGGTTCGTTTTTCTTTTCTAAATTTTCTTTTGCTTTGTTTAATTCTTCTTGCGTTTTTTTCGCTAAATCTTCCATTTTTGGAATTTCCATTGGAGATTTTAAATTTTTATTATCTTTTTTAAGTTCGTTTAGCTCTTTTTTAACTTGCTGAAAATCTTTGTTTATTTTTTGTTGTTCTTCTTTTATTTTTTCTTCGGAAGCTTTTTTATCAGCTTCTTTAGATGTTTCTTTTTTACTTAAATCTTTTTGTTTTTTTGATAAATCTTTTAAGTTATCAGCTATTTTTTGCATTTTTTGTTCCATATAAAAACGCTTGGTCATTTCTAAAATACGCTCTAAACTTTTTTCTTGTTGTTTGTTTTGTTCGGCTAATTCTTTAGTTTTTTTCAGTAAATCTTCTCTATTTAATTTTTCGGCTAACTTTTCAAGTTCGTCTAGTAATTTTTGTTGTTTATCTAATTTTTTAAGCTCTTCAATTCGTTTTTTTAAGTCTTCTTTCTTTTCTTGTAAGGCTTCATTTTTCTCTTTTTTCTCCGAAAAATTTTCTTTTAAATTATCAGTTTGTCGTTGCATCATTTTTTTATATTGATTTTGACGCTTAATTAAACTTTCAATTTTTTTCTGATTATTCCAGTTTACATTTTTCTTATTTTGAAGCTCAAATTGAATTTTTTCTAATGATTTTTTATCTTCTTTTTGCTTACTTAAAGACTTTTCTAAATTTTCAATATGATTACGTTGTTCTTGTAAAAGTTCCGTTTCAATTTGATTTTTTGTTTTTTGTTGATACGAAAATTTCTGACTTTTAGTCTTTTTACTACCGTTGATAATATCGTTATCAAACACTTGAAAATAGAGTTCGTAATCGATACCTTTTTGTAAATTCAAGCTATCAGGAAATTCAAAAAAGAAAGTTTGCAAGGTGTTTTTAGTCAGTTTAATTTTTTTGAATTGCTTATTTTGTTGATTATTATTTTTATCATAATAAACCAATTCTAATTTTTTGAAACCATAATCATCAGAAATTTGACCTACAAACTGCGCATTTCCACGTGATATACTATCAATATTAGATTTTACATTAATTGTCGGATGTTCATCTTTAGTAACTCCAATCGAAAATTGTAATTTTTCGTAATCTTTTAAATTTTTATTGGTCGTTGTAATTTTATAATTGATTGCTTTTTTTATCTGTTTTTTTAATTGAAATTTATTTTTATTATCCTTTAAAAAAGCAAATCGTTTGTTATTTGAAAGTAAATGAACGCTATCCGTTTCAGAAGTTTTAACATCCCATTTTACAATTGTTCCTTGTGGAACAATTATATTTCCTGTGTTTTTAATGATTTCATTTTTCTTTTTGATATAGTTCGGATACGTTAAATGCAATGAAATATTTTGAATCGAAGGCGTATTTATTACCGCTATTTTAAAGACACCCGAAGTAATACCATTTGCACTTGCATAAAAATCAACAGGCTTTTGTACTTGTGTAAAAGTGTAAGAAAACAAACCATTTCCTTCATTTTTGAAGAAATATTGTTGTTCATTAAAATGAATTTTTGCTTGTTCAGGAATAGCTTTTCCTGTTGTTTGCACATACACAGTAATATCTTTTTCTTTTATAACAGTCAAGTTTTTTGAGGTGATATTAAAGTGAAAATCGGCGGGAGCTTTATAAGCAACCGAATGATTTACAACTCTATTAAAACTTTCAGATAATTGTTGAGAAGTACCTGTTAAAAAAAATAATCCCCAAATAATTAAGGGAATTAAAGCATATTTTAAGTAGCGAATATTAGTTTTAAAATCGATTGCTTTGTTAAAAGAAATAGGTTGTATTTCTTCTGATTTTTGATTAATACTTGCTATTAATAAATCAGATTTAGTGTTATTTTGTTTTAATTGAAGCAGATTTAAAAGTTTATCTTGTACTTCAGGAAAATGATTTCCTATTATTTTTGATGCTTCTTCAAAAGAAATTCCTTGTTGTAAACCGATGATTTTAAAAATCGGAAAACAGATAAATCGAACAAATAAAAATAATTCAACAATAATAAATATCCAAAATAATAGGGTTCTAGCAGTGGGTTTCAGCCATAAAAAATACTCTATAAATAAGGTGAAAAATAAATATATTAATCCTAAAGAAATAAATAAAATACTTCCTTTTATCAATTTATTAGTGTAGAATTTTCTACTAAATTGTTGTAGTTTTTGTTCGATGTTATTAAAGTTCTCCATATCAGTTTATAAAAGTACTATTTTTTAAACGTGTTTACAGATAATAATAACACGTGATTTTTAATTAAAGATATAATATTTTACAGTAAAATTAGATTATCAACTATATTTGTGCCTTCAAATCAACAAAAAATGACTGATAACGTAAGAGTACGCTTTGCTCCTAGCCCAACAGGACCTTTACATATTGGTGGTGTAAGAACCGCTTTGTTCAACTATTTATTCGCTAAAAAATATAACGGAACTTTTGTGTTACGTATCGAAGATACCGACCAAACTCGTTATGTTAAAAATGCCGAACAATATATAGTTGATGCCTTAAAATGGTGTAATATTCCTTTTGATGAAGGACCAGGAAATAATGAAAAATTCGGACCTTATCGTCAGTCAGAACGTAAAGAATTATATAAAGAATATGCCAATATCTTATTAGAAAAAGGATGGGCATATTATGCTTTTGATACTGCTGAAGAGTTAGATGCTCATCGTAAAAATCATGAAGAAAACGGAAAAACGTTTACTTATAATTGGCATAATCGTCAAAAATTAAACAGTTCATTAGCACTTTCATCAGAAGAAGTAGAAGCTAAATTAGCTGCAGGTGATAAATACGTTGTTCGTTTTAAAACGCCACAAGATGAAACCTTGATACTTGAGGATGAAATCCGTGGGAAAATTAAAATAGATACCAATGTTTTAGATGATAAAGTATTGTTTAAATCGGATGGAATGCCAACCTATCATTTAGCAAATATTGTTGATGACCATTTAATGGAAATTTCACATGTTATTCGTGGTGAAGAATGGTTACCATCAATGGCATTACATATTTTATTATATCGTGCTTTTGATTGGGAAGCGCCAAAATTTGCACATTTACCGTTAATCTTAAAACCTGTAGGAAAAGGAAAATTAAGTAAACGTGATGGTGATAAATTAGGATTCCCTGTATTTCCATTAGAATACACCAACGAGCAAACTGGTGATGTTTCAAGAGGATATAAAGAAGATGGTTATTTTAACGATGCTTTTATAAATATGTTAGCTTTATTAGGATGGAATCCTGGTACGGAGCAAGAAATTTTTTCATTAGAAGAATTAGTGGAAGCTTTTGATTTAAGCAGAGTTAGTAAATCGGGAGCGAAATTTAGCCCAGACAAAACAAACTGGTTTAATCAGCAATATTTACAGACAAAATCAAACGAAGAATTAACCGCTTTATATATTCCTATTTTGAAAGAAAAAGGAATTACTGCGGATGAAAATTTCACTCAAAAAATTGTTTCATTAATAAAAGAACGTGCTACATTTGTAGCCGATTTTTGGGAATTATCAAACTTTTTCTTTGAAAATCCATCAGAATATGATGAAAAAGCAGCTAAAAAACAATGGAAAGAAACTACTGGCGAATTAATGCAAGAATTAATTACAGTAATTTCTACTATTGAAGAATTCAATATAGAAAACGCACAAACCGAAATTAAAGGATGGATAACATCCAAAGAAATTGGTTTTGGAAAGGTAATGCAACCGCTTCGTTTAAGCTTAGTAGGAAAATTAGCAGGACCAGATTTATTTGATATTATGACTTTAATTGGTAAAGAAAATACGATTGCAAGAATTAAAAATGCGATTGAAAAATTGTCTTAAAAAAACATCAAAATAAATAGATAGAAAACGCCACTTTGTAATAAAGTGGCGTTTTTATGTTTTATAAAGATGTTTTAATAAATTATTTAAATTGATTGTAATTACAAGAAGGTCTTGATTTTGAGGCACGACGGCTTCTATTATTACTATCATACATCCAACTCAATCTAAAAACAACACCGAGCGTTCCTTGAATATGAGAACGCATACTTTCAGAAGTTTCTAACGAATATTTATAAAATAATTGAGGATTGATTCCTATTTTATCACTAACCCAATAAATTCCTCCCGCACCAATATTTATTGTCGGACTTATTTTTCGATCAGAATCTACGGCACTTAATCCCGTAAATACATACGGACTAAATTTTTTAAAAACCGCATCAAAATGATATCGTAAAGAACCATCTAGTGAAAAATAACGTGCCGTATTACTCATAAAACCAACATCATCAATACTATTGATTGAAAGAGCTCCATCTACCGATAAACGCTTGCCAATTGGTATGGTTAAACTCATCGCAGGTAATTGAAACATGTTGTTATCACCTATAAAATCGGCATCACTATTGCTGAACTTTGTAACGCCCATACCAAGGGTTATTTGCCAAGAATTATGTAAATTTTGTGAACATACAGGCATCGAAATCATTGTGAAACAAAGTAAGGCAAACAGTAAAAATTTATTTTTCATCAATAGCAGATTTTTTAACAATAAGTTGATTAACGGCAATTTAACATAAAATTATTAAATAGCATTCACTTTTTTTATTGCTAAGGTAAAATCTTCTAAATCATTGTTATTCATCACTAAGAAAATTGCTTCATCACACACTTTTTCTACATTATCATTTGGAAAATGTAAGGCAACAGCTACTTTTTGTAGTAAGGAAACTTCTTTTTTATCGATATGTTCATCAGCATATAACATTCTTGTTAAACGAAATAAACGTTCAATACGTTCTTCATAACTCACCGGTGGATTTACAGGAAATTTCTCAGGATTCTTTAAAATTGCTGTATATTCAGTAGCATCAATGTTTAATTTTTCAGCAATTCTTTCTAAGAATTGTTGTTCTTTTTCTGTAATAACACCATCAGTAGTTGCCATTTTTACAACACTTGCAAAGTGTCCAATTTCTTGTTTGTGTTTTCCACTAGAATATAAATCTGATATTGACATTTTTTTTGTTTTAATAAATTTTTAAATTATGATAACTACTTAAATAGCTAGTTCTAGCTACTTGGCAAAGATTAAAAAAAAGTTATGAAAAAACCTTTACAAAAGCTAATAAAAGTTGATAAATATATTTTAATAAATAATTTTTTGCTGATTTATTTTAGTAAAAGTGTATTTTTAAAGATAAAAGATAAAAGATAAAAGATGAAAATACTTCATACTGCCGATTGGCATTTAGGACATCGCTTGCATGAACATTCGCAATTGGAAGAGCAAACCTTGTTTTTAGCGTGGATAGAAAATTATATCAGCAATGAAAAAATAGATTTGCTTTTAATTTCAGGTGATGTTTTTGATAATGGTTCGCCGTCTAATCAAAGTTTAGCGATGTATTATAATTTTTTGATAAAGTTAAAATCAACCACTTGTAGCCAAATTATTATTACAGGCGGAAATCATGATTCGCCAGGAACTTTAAACGCTCCCAAAGAATTATTAAATGCCTTATCAATAAAAGTAGTGGGAAAAGCTACCGAAAAGATTGCTGATGAAGTTTTTGAAATAAATATAAATGATGAAAAAGTACTTATTGGCGCTGTTCCGTATTTGCGTGATGGCGATATTAGGCGTGCCGTTGCAGGCGAATCTTTTGATGATTTAACCGATAAATATAAAAAAGCTTTAATCAATCATTATCAAGAAATCGCTATTGAATCTGAAAAAATAAATAGCAGCAATGCGCCCGTTATTGCTATGGGACATTTATTTGCTACCGGTGGTTCGGTTTCTGATAGCGAGCAAAATATTTATGTAGGAACTTTAGGGCATATTGGCGCTCAAGATTTTCCAACGTATTTTGATTATGTTGCTTTAGGACATTTACACAGACCGCAAATAGTTGGCGAAAATGATAAAATCAGATATTCAGGTTCTCCAAATATTTTAAGTTTCAGTGAACTTACTTATGATAAAAAAATCATTGTTTTAGAAATATCAGCAAATAAAATCAGTAATATTGAAGATGTTATAGTTCCTAATTTTAGAGAATTTTACAAATTAAAAGGAAGTATGGAAGACTGTATTGCCAAATTTCCAAGTATTATTTCGAATTCGTATCAATTAAAACCTTGGGTAGAAATTGTTTTAGATGAAGATAATACGATACAAACTGATGAATTAAAAATAGCTTCCGAAGCATACGATTTTGAAATATTAAAAATCACCTTAAAAAATCAACGAAAAATAAAAGGAATTGAAGAGTTATTAGCCGATGCAACCTCCATAAAAGAATTAGTTCCTACCGAAGTTTTTAAATTAAAATGCGAAGAAATGGATTTTGATTTAGACCAAAATCAGCAAGTTTGGGACGCTTTTAATGAAGTTTTACAAGCAGTTAAAAATCAATAAAAATTAATATTCTTTATTCGTTATGAAAATTTTAAAGATAGCATTACAAAATATAAATTCGTTAAAATCAGAAACGCCAATTGTTATCGATTTTGAAAATGAAAACTTTAAAGACGTTGGTTTATATGCCATAACAGGTGTTACAGGCGCAGGAAAAACGACTATTTTAGATGCCATTACAATCGCTTTATATCAAAAAGTCCCTCGTTTTAAGGATACAAAAGGATCTTTAATTGATGTAGTAAGTCATGGTGCAAATAATGCTTTTACCCGCATTACTTTCGAAAATAATAATTTTATTTATGAAGGATATTGGGGAATCCAACTTGCAAATAAAGCGGGTAAAAAATATACAAATCCAAAAGAAGAGGTGAGCTTAAAAAATTTATCTACGGATAAAATAATCGCCACTCAAAAAAGAAAATATATTGAAGAGGTTCAAAAAGTAACCCAATTAAATTACGATCAATTTTTACGCTCTGTATTATTGGCACAAGGTGAATTTGCCTCTTTTTTATCAGCAAAAGGACCTGATAAAGGAAAATTATTAGAGCAAATTACAGGCGAACAAATCTATAAAAAAATTGGTGAAGAAATTTTAAATAGAAAATCATCCGAAGAAAAAAAATTAGCTATAATTAAAGCAAAAATTAATGCTGATGATATTTTATCGAAAGAAGAAAAAGAAGCATTATTAGAAAAATCAGCAATTTTAACAACCGATATTGCTAAAAATGAAGCCGAAATAACAAAAATTACAGCTGTTATTAATTGGTATATAAATTATCAAAAATTACTTGAAAAAGATATAATTTTTGAAAAAGAAACTGAAAAACTTTCTCTTTTTATTGATAATTATAAACAAGAATTAAATCTATTATCGTTACATGAAAAAGCATCTCCTTTTATAGAATTGATTCAGAGTTTTAAAAGAAATGAGAAAAATAATATTGATAAAACTAATCAAAAGAAAATATTAGAAGATGAATTAATAAAGCTTACGCCTAAAATTGAAAGCTTCAAAAATCAAGTTAAAAATGAAACAACAGCTTTAGAAAATACAGATAAAGAGTTTGCTATTTGGTTGCCGAAATTTGATAAAATTACAAAGTTAGATGCGCAATTAAAAAATGAAATTGATATTACTTTTCAATCATCTGAAAAATTAAAAGACTTAAAAGTAGAAATTACAAATTTTGAAACTAAAGAAAATAAGCTAAAAATAAATTTAGAGAAATTAAAAGGAACTATTAAAATTGATGAAAAAAATCTAACTGAAAACAACTTTTTATTAGAAGTTAAAAATCATATTTCTAGTTGGAATTCAGATTTAATTACTTTAAAATCAAATAAAAAAATCTTAAAAGAAAATGCTGTTTTTATTGATGAAAAAAATGAAGAAGTAAAAAAAACAAAGATATTTTTAAAAGAAAAAAATAATTTTTTATCTAAAGAAAATACCGAAATTGAAAAGCTTGAAAAAGAAATTTTAGATAAAAACACAAAGTTATCAAAAAATAATAGTACTGATTTATTTGCAAAACAAAAACAACTTGCTACATCAGAAAATAATTGGAAAGAATTTAAAAGTTTATCCGAAGAAATTACAAAAAATGAGAAAGAACAAACTGAAAAAATAGCTCAAAAAGCAACTTTATCAACGGAGTTAATCAATTGTAAATTAGAAATTGAAAAGTTTGAAACAGCTATTTCAAAACAAGAAATAGCAGTTAAAGATGCTGAAAAAATTCTAAACTTAGAAAAAAGTATCGCTAATTACGAAGCTGACCGTCAAAAATTAAAAAAAGGGGAACCTTGTGTTTTATGTGGTTCAGAAGAACATCCGTTTGCAGAAAATTTGGAAGTTATTGGAATTTCAGAATCTGAAAAAATACTTATCGAAAGAAAAAATAGTTTAAGAAATTTAGAAGAATCAAAAGTAGCTTTAAAGATAAAAGAAACACAATTAAATACCAATATTGAAGCTTTAAAAACTCAACTAAATTCGATTTTAGAGGATGTAAAAAAACTAAAATTAAAATCTTCTGAATTGCCAATTTCTTCTGATTTAACAAATATTACTGAAATTAATATAGCGTTAAATTCAATATCGGAAGAACTAAAAGTACTTGATAAAAACCTAAAAATAGCACAAGAATTACAAATTGATAAAGATAGTTTATCTAAAAAAATTGAACTTAAGAAAAACGAAGTAAATACACTTAAAACAGCCGTTGCAACGCTTACCGAGAAAAATAAAAATGCCACTGCTGAAATAACATCTAAAGGTAAAATAACGGATGAATTAACGATTACTTGTAATAAGTTAGAAAATACTTTAAAAACTAATTTAGCCAAATTTAAGTACGAATTACCAGCTATAAATCAGGCGGATTTATTTATCGAAAATATTGAAAAATCTGTTACTGAATATTTAAAAATTCAACAAAATTTAGAGGCTTTAAAATCCGAAGAGAAAGTAAATAATCTTGATTTAGAAAATACTAAAAAACAAGTAGAAAATTATACAAAAACGCAAAATGAATTTCTTCAAAAAAAATCAGTATCTGAAAATAATACGAAGCGTTTAAAAGAACAACGAAATAGTATTTTACTATCTGAAATTACCGTTGAAAATAAACGTGAAAATTTACAATTAGCACGTAAAGATATTTTTGAAAAACTAGAAGCTAGTAAAAAAACTAGTCAAAAATTATCAGATGTTAAATCGGTAAAAGAAGCGTTAAAAGTTAAAAATAATCAAGATTTAAAAGTTTTATCCGAAGAAATAAAAAGTTTAGAAATTGATTTTAATAAACAACTAAAAAATAGTGATTTTGAATCGAAAGAAGCTATTGAAAAGGCGTTGTTATCGAAAGAAAATATTTTAAAATTTAGCGAGAATAAAGAGCAAATCAACAAAAAACAAGTTGAATTAAAAACGCTAAAAGAAGAGAATATAAAAGCAAAAGAAGTTTTAAATACTGCTAGAAATTTTGAAGTTTCTGAGGAAGATAGCAAACTAAAATTAGCTGATTTTCAACAAAAAAACAAAGATTTTTTAACTGAAAAAGGAGAAATTTCAGAGGCTTTTAGAAAGGACAAAGAAATACAGGATAGAAACCAGGATATTTGTCAAAAAATTGATGCTCAAACCGCTATTTGTAACGTTTGGAAGCAGTTATTTAAAATTATCGGGAACTCAAAAGATGCGTTTAATATCTATGTGCAACGTTTAACTTTAAAGCATTTATTAGACCTCGCCAACGTGCATTTGTACAAATTGAACAAGCGTTATTCCTTGAAAATGGAGGATTTATACAAGCAAAAAGAGGAGCTTAATTTTAATTTAATCGACCATTATCAAACCGATCAGGCTCGATTGGTAGATACTTCGAGTGGTGGCGAAAAGTTTATTATTAGTCTTGCCTTGGCATTAGGATTATCGGATTTGGCGAGTAAAAATGTGAAAATTGATTCGCTTTTTATTGATGAAGGTTTCGGAACTTTAGACAGCAATACGCTTGAAACGGTAATATCAACCTTAGAAACTTTACAAGCACAAGGAAAAATGATTGGGATTATATCGCATGTCGAAAACCTGAAAGAACGTATTCCGACGCAAATACAGATAACCAAAAAAAGTAACGGGGTTAGTGTTTTGGATGTTGTGTAATAAAATATTAAAAAAATAAACCACGTATATTTGTGTAAAATTTTTATACGTTGAGCAAACAATTGATTGTAAACCATTACCAACAATCTGATACTATCAAACAGATTGTTAAAGAGCTTCAACAAGAACAAAACCACTTTCAAATATCGAATTTGGTGGGTTCTTCGTTGTCTTTTGTTATTTCTGAAACTTTTAAAAAAGCCGAAAAACCTTATGTATTAATTTTTAATGATAAGGAAGAAGCAGCCTATTATTTAAACGATTTAGAGCAATTATTAGGCGATAAAAATGTGTTATTTTATCCAGGTTCGTATCGCCGACCGTATCAGATTGAAGAAACAGATAACGCCAATGTTTTATTGCGCTCAGAGGTTTTAAATCGGATTAATTCGAGAAGAAAACCTGCAATTATTGTAACGTATCCGACAGCTTTATTTGAAAAAGTAGTCACCAAAAAAGAACTTGATAAAAACACTTTGAAAATTACAGTTGGCGAAAATTTATCTCCAGATTTTGTAAACGAAGTATTGTTTGAATATCAGTTTCATCGGGTCGATTTTGTTACTGAACCTGGTGATTTTTCAGTTCGTGGAGGAATTATTGATGTTTTTTCATTTTCGAATGATGAACCTTATCGAATGGAGTTTTTTGGTGATGAAGTAGAAAGCATCCGAACTTTTGATGTGGAAACACAGTTATCAAAAGAAAAACAACAGAAAGTAAGTATCATGCCTAATGTTGAAAACAAAGGGCTACAAGAAAATAGAGAAAGTTTTTTAAAATATATTTCAGCTAAAACAGCAATTTTTGTAAAAAATAGGGAAACTATTATTTCTAATTTAGATACATTTTTTAAAAAGTCTGAACTTTCATTTGATGAATTATCGACAGAAATAAAACATTCAAAACCATCTGAGTTATTTTGTGATGGTGCTTTAATTCAACAAGAATTACAACGATTTACTACTGTAAATATGAGTAAATCTGTTATCAAAAATGTAACAAATATTACTTTTGATACACACGCACAGCCTTCTTTTAATAAAAAATTCGATTTATTAATTCAGAATTTTAACGAATTTTCAGCAAAAGGATTTACTAATTATATTTTTTGTTCTAATGATAAACAAGCTCAGCGTTTTCATGATATTTTTGATGATAATGAAGCCGAAGTATCTTATGAAACCATTGTTTTTCCTTTGTATCAGGGATTTGTAGATATTCAAAATAAAATTGTTTGTTATACTGACCATCAAATATTTGAGCGTTACTATAAATTTCGCTTAAAAAATGGGTATGAAAAAAAGCAATCCATCACTTTACAAGAACTTACCAGATTAGAAATTGGCGATTATGTAACACATATCGATCATGGAATTGGAAAATTTGGAGGGCTTCAAAAAATTGATGTAGAAGGAAAAAAACAAGAAGCAATTAAGTTAATTTATGGGGATAGAGATATTTTATATGTAAGTATTCACTCATTACATAAAATTTCAAAGTTTAACGGAAAAGACGGAAAACCACCTAAAATATATAAATTAGGTTCGGGTGCTTGGAAAAAAGTAAAACAAAAAACCAAGGCTCGAGTTAAACATATTGCGTATAATTTAATTCAATTATATGCTAAAAGAAAATTACAAAAAGGCTACGCTTTTGCTCCTGATACGCACATGCAACACGAGCTGGAAGCAAGTTTTATTTATGAAGATACACCCGATCAATTTACATCAACTCAAGATGTAAAAACCGACATGGAAAAACCGCAACCCATGGACAGATTGGTGTGTGGTGATGTTGGTTTTGGAAAAACAGAAGTCGCTATTCGTGCTGCTTTTAAAGCGGTGGATAACGGAAAACAAGTAGCAATTTTAGTTCCTACGACTATTTTAGCGTTTCAACATTTTAAAACTTTTTCGGAACGTTTAAAAGATTTTCCTGTTACGGTTGATTATTTGAATCGTTTTAGAACAGTAAAACAACGAAATACTGTTTTAGAAGGTGTTGCAAACGGAAGTGTTGATATTGTAATCGGAACGCATCAATTAACTAATAAAAAATTACAATTTAAAGATTTAGGATTGTTAGTTATTGATGAAGAACAAAAGTTTGGAGTTGCCGTAAAAGACAAGCTAAAAACTATCAAAGAAAATGTAGATACGCTAACATTAACTGCTACGCCAATACCAAGAACGCTACAATTTAGTTTGATGGCGGCTAGAGATTTATCAGTAATAAAAACAGCGCCACCAAATCGACATCCGATTGAAACCAATGTCATCCGCTTTAGCGAAGAAACAATTCGTGATGCAATTTCTTATGAAATTTCTCGTGGAGGACAAATATTTTTTATCCATAATAGAATCGAAAATATTAAGGAAGTAGCAGGATTATTACAACGTTTAGTTCCGAATGCTAAAATTTGTATCGGTCATGGGCAAATGGAAGGGAAGAAGCTAGAAGAATTAATGCTTGCTTTTATGAATGGTGAATTTGATGTATTGGTGTCAACGACTATTATTGAAAGTGGATTGGACGTGCCAAATGCGAATACTATTTTTATCAACAATGCAAATAACTTCGGATTGTCAGATTTGCATCAAATGCGAGGTCGTGTAGGGCGTTCGAATAAAAAAGCATTCTGTTATTTTATTACGCCAGCGTATCATATGATGACTGAAGATGCACGTAAACGTATCGAAGCTTTAGAATTATTTTCAGAATTAGGAAGTGGTTTAAATATCGCCATGAAAGATTTAGAAATTCGTGGCGCTGGAGATTTATTAGGAGGTGAACAAAGTGGATTTATCAATGATATTGGCTTTGAAACGTATCAGAAAATATTACAAGAAGCTATTGAAGAACTGAAAGAAAATGAGTTTAAAGAATTATATCCTACGGATGAAAATACGCCGAAAGAATATGTAAAAGAGGTGCAAATTGATACTGATTTTGAAATTCTTTTTCCTGATAATTATATCAATTCGGTAACCGAAAGATTAAGCTTGTACAATGAGTTAGGAAATTTAACAAAAGAAGAAGAGTTATTAACATTTGAAAAACAAATTGTTGATAGGTTTGGAGAATATCCACCAGAAGTACAAGATTTATTAGATAGTGTTCGCATAAAATGGCTTGCGAAAGAATTAGGTATTGAAAAAATCATATTAAAGCAAAAACGATTATTAGGATATTTTATAGCAGATCAACAAAGTAAATTTTACGAAACTGATGGCTTTACAAAGATGTTACAATATGTGCAAGAAAATCCAAAAAGTTGCGTGATGAAACAGAAAGAAACCAAAAATGGTTTACGTTTACTCATCACTTTTATTCGAATTGATTCAGTAAAAACAGCCTTGAATTTATTGCGAGAAATATAAAAAAGTCAAGTGAAATTAAATCAATGTAAGGCAAGGGGTTGAAACCCCTTGTTGAAAAAAATATAAAATGCAAAATAATCATTCAAAAAATATATCGGGCTTGTTATTGGCAACCTTATTTGTGAGTACTTCTGGAGTTTTAGGAAAATATATTGCAATGCCTTCGGAAGTAATTATTTGGTTTCGCTCGGTGTTTGCGATGTTAATTTTATTGGCTTTCTGTAAGTTTAAAAAAATTGATTTAACCATAAAATCAAGCAAACATATTTTTCCCTTTATTATCAGCGGAATTTTTATGGCAGGGCATTGGATTACCTATTTTTATGCCTTAAAATTATCGAGTGTTGCCATTGGAATGCTTTCTTTATACACCTTTCCTGTGATGGTTGCTTTTTTAGAACCCTTATTTTTAAAAGTAAAATTTAATCCGATTTATCTTGTTTTGGGCTGCATGGTTTTGCTAGGTGTTTATATTTTAGCACCCGATTTTAATTTAGAAAGTTCGAATGTTCAGGGGATTTTATTCGGATTGCTTTCGGCATTGTTTTATGCTATCAGAATTTTGATGTTAAAGCAATATGTAATTCAATATAACGGAACTATGTTGATGTTTTATCAAACTTTAATTATTACGGTTTGTTTGCTTCCTGTATTATTTTTTATGGATATTTCAGGTTTTGAAAACCAATATCCGTATGTATTATTATTGGCACTTTTAACTACGGCAATTGGGCATAGCTTAATGGTACATTCTTTACAGTTTTTTACGGTTTCAACAGCGAGTATTATTAGTAGCGTACAACCTATTTTTGGGATTATTTTGGCATTTATCTTTTTAAATGAAATACCAACATGGAATACTTTTATTGGTGGTTCTTTAATTTTAGCAACGGTGGTTATTGAGAGTGTGAGGAGTAGGAGGTGATTGAAAAGTTGTTTTATAAAATTTTATTCAGCAACATATTCTTGTATTAAAACATCAGTAGGAATATGCAATGAATCACTTATTTTTCTAATCATTTTTAAAGTCAGTTTTCGTTTTTTATTTAAAATTTCACTTACTCTACTTTTAAAACCAAGAAGTTCTGCAAGGTCTTTTTGTTTCATTCCCATTTGCTCCATTCTGAATTTAATCGCTTCAATAGGGTCAGGCATTTCAATTGGAAAATTTTCATTTTCATATTTGTCAATTAGAATGGTAAGGATTTCAAGTTCATCTCCTTTTTCTGTTCCTTTTTTTGCATCAAAAATAAATTCAAGTCTATGAAGAGCTTCTTGGTAATCTGCTTCGTTTTTTATCGGTTTAATTTGCATAATTATAATTTGTTAGCATTAATTTTATCATATTCGGCATGTGTTCCAATAAATAGAATCCAAGATATTTGAAATTCAAAGTTCATTTTAACAATGAGTCTATAATTATTTCCTTTAATATTGAAAACTATTTTATTGTCTTTTAAAACACTAGCACTTGGGTATTCTATTTTTAATTCATTGATGTTTTTCCAAGATGCTTTTTCTGTTTCTCGATACCAAGCTTTTAATTGTTGTTCACTATCAGCGTGTTTTTCCCAAAATTCTCGTAGTGTTCTTCTTGATATTATTCTCACAAATTTATTCTTTATATACTGCAAATATAATAAAAAGTTCCCGTTTTGGTATTTTCATGTACTTTTTTATTATTTACAATAATATTGTATATAGTTTTTTACGGTTTCAACAGCGAGTATTATTAGTAGCGTACAACCTATTTTTGGGATTATTTTGGCATTTATCTTTTTAAATGAAATACCAACATGGAATACTTTTATTGGTGGTTCTTTAATTTTAGCAACGGTGGTTATTGAGAGTGTGAGGAGTAGGAGGTGATGGGGAATAGTTTTTTTGTATGATACTTTTAGGCTAACATCCTCATAATTTAGGTTCTAATTAGTTTTAAAATTAAAGAAAGCGTAAATTTAAAAATTAAAAAAAATGAATCAGAAAAACTATGAACAAACTCTTTGATATATGCGTCGATATTTTACAATACGTAGGAAATGTAACAGGATTAGGGTATAAACCTGCAAATATTTGGATTTTTGTTATTATTCATCCACTTCTAACAATTTATTTTTTCTATTTATGCCGAAAATATAAAAAACGATGTAAATTATTAAAGGAATCTTCTGAAAAATAAAAACCTTATTATAGGTAGCGCCTGTTTAAATTTTACTTAAAAAAAATTTAAACAAGCGCTAAAAAACCTAATACCCTTTTTGTTGTTGTTGTATGATACTTTTCATCGTAACATCTTCGTAGTTTCGGCGGACAAAGGTTAGTGCATTGTATAATATTTCGCCCATTCCGTCGCTATCTCTAAAATTGATATCACCTGTAAAATCAAAAATTTCAGCTTTTAATTTTTCGATATTCTTCGGAATAGAAATAGTGTCAGATTTCATCGCAGCAAGCAATCTGTTTAAGCGAGAACGAGATCCTAAAATACGTTTAGCTACAATTGAGCGTTCTTCCAATTGATATTGTTCAATAGAATCTGAGGTTAATTTTTGGGCGACTAATTGCACAAATTTTAAATTTTCTTTAAAAAATTGTGGATAATACACTTTAAATTTTCCTTCATAACATTGCTGATCAAAATCGATGGGTCTAATTTTATAGATGACATTTTCAAAATCGTGCGTAGGAACGACCACGTAATTATACGAACGCATATCACCTAATAAACGAATCATACAGCGTTCGTTAAACTTCACAAATTCTTTGGCTATTTGTGCTTTTTCAATATCAATACAATCCTCTAAATAATCATTAATAAAAACATCTCCAGGAATCCCTGAAATATGTTCTTCAATTAAGGTGTCTTTATACACCAAAAAATTTAAGTTATAAGGTGATAAAATATCTTCTAATTCGAGTCCATAAATACGAGAAGCATCGGTTTTTTTAACGTAAAAATAGGTGTAATTATCATTTAAAATATTACGAACTTTCACTCTAAAAGGTTGTGAATTTCCGAAGGTACAGAAGTCTACCGCATCAACATTTAAGTGTTGAATACTAGCATCAGAACCATTTGAATGTAAAATATTATATATTTTTTTTAAGCTAAAATCGATTTCTTCTCGTTCGAATTCATTGTAATAAACGCGGACCCATAAGGTATCTTTATCATTTTTATCATAGACCGTAATTGCGCCTTGATATCGCAATAAATCGTCATAAAATATGGGTATTTGAATAGTGCGATTGTGTTTTTTTAAATAAAGTGCTAATTTTTTGGTAACAGGATATGCTGGTTTCCTTTGGGATATTAATTTTTCTTGTGTCATTTTTCTTACGTCAATTTTCTTGCGTCAATTTTTTAAAGATACTAAACTTCAAAGAGTTTCCCAGGTAAAGGTTTGAGAATTCCTTTGAGTTCCATTTGCAGTACTAATGATGATAATTTATATACAGGAATTTCACATTTATAGGCAATTACATCGAATAATTGTTTGCCATTTTGATGTAAGAAATCATAAATTTTTTGTTCTTCATTGGTTAGGTTTATAAATAATTCTTTTTGAATTGGTATTTTTTGTATAGTTGTTGGCACATCCCAATTGAGCATTTTGATGATATCTTTGGGGGTATTTAATAAATGTGCTTGGTTATTTTTGATTAGATTATTACAGCCTTTACTGTATACATCGGTTGTTCTACCTGGCAGCGCAAAAACATCTCGATTATAGGAATTGGCAATATCGGCGGTTACTAGCGAGCCTCCTTTTTCGGCAGATTCAATAACAATCGTTGCTTTGGAGATGCCTGCAACAATCCGATTTCGTTTTAAAAAATTTTCACGTAATGGAGCTTCTTGGTGCCAAAATTCGGTAATAAATCCGCCATTTTGGGTGACTTCAGCACAATATTGTTTATGTGTTTGTGGATATATTCGTTCTAAACCGTGTGCTAAAACGGCAATGGTTTGCAGATTATTTTTGATAGCCGATTTATGCGCACAAATATCGACACCGTAAGCAAAACCACTTACAATTATCGGATTATGGCTGGCTAATTCTTCGATTAATTGATGACAGAAATCACGTCCATAGGTGGTTATTTTCCTTGTTCCAACAATCGATATTATTTTTTGACTATTTAAATTAATAGTTCCATCTTTAAAAAATAGGATAGGGGCATCAATACAGTTTTTTAAATTCTGCGGATACTCAGCCTCTAAAAAATAAGAAAATTGAATGTTATTTTTTTGGATATATTCAAATTCTTCGGTTGCTTTTTTTATATTTTCAGGATTTAAAAGTTGTTGTATTACATGATTGCCGATGCCATTTATTTTTTGAAGTGTGCTTGCTTTTTCTTTGAATATTTGTTCGACATTTCCTGTACTGGCAATTAATTTTTTAGCGATAATATCACCTACATTTTTGGTGGCTTGTAGTCTTAAAATGGCTAAAATTTCTTCGGATTTCATAGGGCAATTGTTTGAATATCAAAATATAAAAAAGCAAAAATACGATTGGCAATACTTCCTGACAAGTTATAATCGGCTATAAATAATCAAAATTAAAAGCACTTGCTTTTTAGCTTTATGTATATTTGCATTAAAATTTAATCGATTTAATTGATGACAGCTAAAACACCTATAGAATCATTAACCGTACTAACGGACCTTGTTTTACCAGGGGAAACTAATTATTTAGACAACCTTTTTGGAGGTGAATTATTAGCCCGTATGGACAGAGCTTGTAGCATTGCGGCACGCCGTCATTCTCGAAGAATTGTGGTTACGGCTTCGGTGAATCATGTTGCTTTTTCAAAAGCAGTGCCTGTGGGAAGTGTTGTTACGGTGGAAGCAAAAGTATCAAGAGCTTTTAATTCATCTATGGAAATTTATGTAGATGTTTGGACGGAAGACCGTCAATCTGGTGTAAAAACGAAAGTAAATGAAGGAATTTATACCTTTGTCGCAGTCGATGAAACAGGAAGACCTGTACCCGTTGCACAAATAGTTCCAGAAACTGAATTAGAGAAAAAACGCTACGATGGTGCTTTGCGTAGAAAGGAATTAAGTTTGGTATTGGCAGGAAAATTAGACCCAAAAGAAGCTACAGAATTAAAAGCTGTTTTCTTAGGAAAAGAAGAAGAAAAATAACTAAGTAATCACAGCTTTATTTTACATAAATTTATAAAAAAACGATTGTTCTTAAAAGCAATCGTTTTTTCTATTTTTATAACTTCTGATATTCTGTTTAAATTTTATCAATTTCACCATTTTCAGATAAAAGGACGGCAACTGATTTTGTTTTTTCAAATTGAGAGAAAATAATAATCATAATTACGGTAATCGGTACACTTAAAATCATGCCTGTAATGCCCCAAATTTTCCCCCAAATTGCCAGCGATAATATCGTTACAAGTGGACTTAAATTCAGTGATTTACCAAAAACTTTAGGTTCAATAATATTTCCAACAATTACTTGAACAGCTCCTACGGCTATCAATACTACTAAGAAAGGAGTGAATTCTCCAAATTGAATTAAGCTAAAAATAGCTGGAAAAACAGTTGCAATTAAAGAACCAATGGTCGGAATATAGTTTAATAAAAAGATTAAAAAAGCCCAAAAAGGTGCGCTATCAATACCAACAATTAGCAGAATACTATAACTTAAAATTCCTGTAAGTAGGCTTACATAGGTTTTTAATCGAAGATAATTTGAAATTGAAAATTCAATTTTTGATAACATTCGATGCATATTTTCATTTTTATTTTCAGTATCTGTTTCATTCGTATAAAAAATTTTAGCAAGCTTTTTTTGTAGGCTACTTTCTTCTAAAAACATGAACAACGCATAAATGATAATCATAAAAGTATCGCCTAATAATCCGCTAATAGCATTGGCTGTTTCTGCTAATACGGCTCCGTAATTAAAATCGCCAAAAATTGTTTTGGCTGATTTTACAATATCAATATGAAAATAGTTGTTTAAATTTTTGATAACCACATCAATATTGGGTTCATATTTTGAGTACGAACTTGATAAATTCATAATACTATTGGTTATAATTTCTGATATAAAACTAAAACTAATAATAATCATGGTAAAGACTAAAATATTACTTAACCAAATGGGAATAAATTTTTTAGCAAAGGGTATTTTATAAATTGTTTTACGAATTTCACGTGTTAGAAACCAAAAAATCAGGGCAAAAATGAATGGAATAAGGATTCCTTTACCAATCACTAGAGCGGCAATAATGAAAACAATAATGATGATAAGATTTGCAGAATTTTTCATATTTTTTTGGTTAATGTGTACGAATCCATTTTGCAGGATTTAGTTTATCGGTATTTTTAAATAGTACAAAAAGCAACTTTGTTTTCCCTGAAATTTTATCGGTAAAAATTTTACCAATTTTATCGCCTGTTTTTACACGGTCGCCTTTTTTGACGTATACTTTTTCGAGGTTATTATAGGCAGAAATATAATTACCATGTTGAACTAACACTGATTTTTTACCTGCAGATTGTGTTTGTAGCGCAAGGATTTTGCCATTAAAAATACTTTTAGCATCGGCATTTTGTTTTGCGGCAATGTGTAATCCTGGGCTATTAATATTAATTCCAGAAAATGTTGGATGTGGTTGTACGCCGTATTTTCGGGTAATAATTCCTTGTACTGGCCAGGGTAAATTTCCTTTATTTTGTTCAAACTCAAGTAACAATTCTTTTTCATCATCATCTAAAACGAAGGTATTGTTGGGTTCTTTATTGTTTGCTTTTTCTTTGGCGATTAATTTTTGTTTTTCTTTTTCTTTGGCTTTTTCGTTGGCAATTTCTTTGTCGATTTCTTTTCTTTTTTTCTCGGCAAGTTCTTTTGCTTTTATGATTGCAATAGCTCTTTCTTTTTCATTTTCAATTTCGTTGGCTTTTTTTCTGGCTTTTTCGATTGCTATTTTTCTTTCTTTTTCTCTTTTTAGTTGGCGTTCTTTTTTGCGTGCTTTTTCTCTTGCTTTTTCTTCGGCTCTCTTTTTTTCATTTGCTTTTGCGATTGCTTTTCTAATTAATTTATCGATACGTGCTGTAATTTCTTTTTCTTCTTTTATTTTATCGAGTAATACTGTTTTGTATTTTTTTTCTTCTTTTTTAATTTTGGTGATTAAGATTTCTTGATTTTCTTTATCAGTTTCGATGGTTTCTTTTTGTAGTTTTTCATCAGAAATAAGTATTTCTTTTGCTTTTTTCTGAAGGGCTAGGGTCTTGTTAATTTCTTGAATTTCGGTTGTTTTTTCGATAATTACTTTCCCTTGTTTTTTTCGATATTCATTGTATTGTTGCATGTATTTGAGTCTTTTATAGGCTTGGTGAAAGCTTTTAGACGATAATAAAAACATGGTTTTACTTTGTTGTGATTTGCTTTTATAGGTTTTCACGACCATATCGGCATATTCTTTTTTTAAATTATTGAGTTGTCGCTTGTATTTTTTTATTTTCTGTTGATTTTCTGTTATTTCTGTTGAAATTTTACGTGCTTCTAGCTCAATGATTTCGATTAATTCGGCTCTAGTATCAATTTTTTGAGTTAAATCTTTTAAATCTTCTAGTGCGTTTCCTTTTTCTTTTTTTGTTTCAAAGAGCAGGTTATTAATTTGTTTGATTTCATTTTTAAGTTTTTGATGTTTTTCTTCAAGAGATTTTATTTCTTGAGAAAAGGCATTAAAATTTGTAAAGAAATAGTAGAAAAAGCAAAGATATACGGCGATATTTTTCATTATAATTTAATTTCTTTATAGCCTTTTGGTATTTTAAAATCAATATTTATGTTGGTGTTAAAGGCTACTGATTTGGTAATGATATCAATATTGGTAAACTTTTTAGGTTCTTTGGTGTGTATGTAAATTTGTTGAGGAAATAACACGCCTTTTTCATTGTAATACTTTGGATATGAAATATCTAATCGTTGTTTTTTGGAGGTGTTTACAATGGATTGTTTGTTTAATTTATAGTGTTTCGGATTGATTTGAAAAAAAATATCAAAAAGTTCGGCTTGTTTTCTAGGGGATAGTTGATATGCGTTATTATGAATGGCAATATTTTGTCGATTATCTCTAACATTCAATACCGATTGTCCGAGCAACATATTTTGTAATTGGTTGAAATTAAGGGTTGTTCCTAGTATTTTTTGTAGCATTTTAAAATCTCCATCAAAATAATTTTTATATAAAGGCGAATAAAACTGTATTTTATTTTGGGTGATTTTAGCTTTAAATACGGTAATAAATTTGGTTCCTTTGAGCCAGATAGTTTCTCCTTTTTCTATTTTCATACGTACGGAGAATGCTATTTTTTCTGTTGGGTTTGTATATTTTATTTTTAAGTGTGCGTCTACTGTTTTTTGTTTAAAGTTTGCTTGGATATGTTTTTTAGCTACGTTACGTGCGGACATTTCCTTAATAGCATTGGTATTTTCGATACTATTTTTGCTTGATTTACACGAAGTAATACTGATACAAAATAGGGTAATTAGAACAAAATATTTCATAAATTTTCAGGAATAGGGAATCAATTTAAGTCAGAATTACGATAGCGTTATAGTAGCGTTATGGTGTAATTTCGTTGGCTTTTTGTTGATATATTTTTGCTTTGTCGATTTTTTTTAATCCTTTGTATGCTTTGGCTATTTCCACATAGAATTGGGCTTGATTTTCGGTGGAATCAATTACAAAATCGATGCCATTTAGCAAATTTTGCAATGCTTTTTTGTATTGATTTTTATGATTGTTCGCTTTTCCGTTAATTAGATATACGAAGGGTTGCATTGGGAAAAGCATTATTCCTTGTTGGCTATATTTTATTAAATCCTTGGTATATTTTTGATTATTTACGTTATTATTTGTTTGAAAATTTAAAGATAAATTTTCTAGTAACAATTTCAAATTATGATATGATTTTTCTTTTTCGAAGGTACTTTTTAGTTTTTCGTTTTCCTTTTTTGTTGCAATTTTTTTTACGGTTTTTGTTGTTGAATTGCTTACAATATCTTTTTTTTGATTTTTTGTGTTGTTATTTTGGTTTAGTTTTTCTTGAATTTTTCGAAGTCTCGGATTTAAGAGTTTGGCTTTTTTTAAATCGGATAATACTTTTTTAGCACCAACGATATCATCATTTTGCAAATAAAGAAAGACTAAATTTTGTTGTTCTTTGGGATCTTTTTGAGCTATTTTTTCTTGTATTTTTATGGCTTGTGTAAAATCTTGAAGTTTTTTAAGAATGCTTACTTTGTGATGTAAGAGCCATTTACGTTGTGTTTCTTTTTGCTTTTTCCCTTGCTTTTTTTCTTGTGTATCAATTGCGAGATTGATGTATTGTAAGGCTAGTGTATGTTGTTTAAGTTCGGTATAATTTTTAGAGATTTCGAATAATACGGCGGTATTATTGGGTTGTATTTGGAGGCAATTTTCTAAATATCCGAGGGCATTTTTAGGATTAAAAATAGCTTTTTCGGTGAGTGCTTTGAAGAAATTTTCTTGAAATTCGGTATTATTTTTTTGTGCTTTAATGTTTAGAATAATGCACAACAGCAAAAATAACGGCAAAAATAGTTTAATTTTTGCCGTTAAAAATTGTGGGATATTTTTTTTATGTAAGGTCTGTGTAATCACCGATGCTTACAGATGTATAATTTGCATTATATTTTGCATGATTACCAATCATTGCGTTGTCTAATTTGGCATTTTGAATGCGAACATTTGTTTGAATTAATGAATTTACAATTGTTGAATTTTCAACAATACTATTTTCACCAATAGAAACATAAGGGCCTATTTTTGTATTTTTCAAAACAACATTTTTTCCAACATAACAGGGTTGAATAATTTCTGAATTTTCTAAAACAACATCATCAGCAACTAAATTATTTCCATCTGCTTGTTCGAATCCTAAAACTTGTTTGTTAGTATCAACCGTTGGATCTTTTTTACCACAATCCATCCAGGCATCTACTTTTCCAGGGATAAATTTAGCACCTTGTTGTTTTAAAGATTCTAAAACTTCTGTTAATTGAAATTCACCAGAAGGTCTAATATCATTATCAATTAAATGTTTAATTTCTTCACGAAGTTTATCACCATCTTTAAAATAATAGATTCCGATAATAGCTAAATCAGAAACAAATTCTGTTGGTTTTTCAACAAAATCGGTAATAAAACCATCTTTTAATTTTACCACACCAAAAGCGCTTGGATCTTCCACTTGTTTTACCCAAATAGCGCCATCTGCGTTTGCATCTAACGTAAAATCAGCTTTAAATAAAGTATCAGCAAAAGCCACAACACAAGAGCCATTTAAGGCTTCTTTGGCACAATAAATTGCGTGTGCCGTTCCTAAAGCTTCTTCTTGAATAAATACAGAACCTTTAGCGCCTAAGCTTTCAGCAATGGCGATTAATTTATCTTTGGTATCCGCTGGAAATCCTTTTGCAGTACTTCCAATGATGAAGGCAATTTCTTCAATTGGTTGGTTTACCACTGCGGTAATATCTTCTACTAAACGTTGTACGATTGGTTTACCAGCAATAACGGTTAAAGGTTTAGGAGTTGTTAAAGAATGGGGTCTTAATCGAGAGCCTATTCCTGCCATTGGAACTATAATTTTCATATTATTTTTATAATTTTTAATAAATTTCTATTGTTTTCTTATTTTAATGTTGCAATATATACTATTTAAAAAAAGTATTGAAAAAAAATTAGTATCCTTTTGGGATTGCTTGTATTAATTTTCGGGTATATTTTTTCTTTGGATTTCGATAAATTTCATCGGCATCATTAATTTCTTCAATTTTACCTTTGTTCATAACGACTAATTGGTCGGACATATATTTGACGACTGCTAAATCGTGTGAGATAAAAATATAGGTAAAATTAAACTCATTTTTGAGTTGATTTAAAAGGTTTAGTACTTGTGCTTGTACTGATACGTCTAATGCAGAAACGGATTCATCACAAATAATTAATGTTGGTTGTAGGGCGATAGTTCTGGCAATTCCGATTCGTTGTCGTTGTCCTCCTGAAAATTCATGTGGATATCGATAAAAATGTTTTTTTTCGAGTCCTACTTTTTCTAATAAATTCAACACATATTCTTTTCGTTCTTTTGATGAGTTAAGAATACGATGTACTTTCATGGGTTCTATAATGCTATTTCCTACGGTAATTCTTGGGTTTAGTGATGAAAAAGGATCTTGAAAGATGATTTGAATTTCTTTTCGTAATTTTTTCAATTCTTTTTTAGCGAGTTTTGTGCTATCTTTTCCTTTATAAATTATCTGTCCTGAAGTAGCTTTTTCTAATTGTAAAATAGTTCTTCCGAGGGTTGTTTTTCCGCATCCGCTTTCTCCTACGAGTCCGAGTGTTTCGCCTTTATATATTTTAAAAGATACATCATTTACGGCTTTCACGGTATTTTTTTTAGAAAACCAATTTGGTTTAGATACAAAATAGGTGTGTAAGTTTTTAATTTCTAACAGCGGTTTTTGTTGGTATATTTTCTGATGAAATTCTTGGCGTTCTTCTTGTGTATATATGGTTGTATTTACAGTTTTGTTGATAAAATCACGAACGGTTGGCAGTATTTTGAAGCGTTTTTTAGTGGTTGGTTTTGAGTTTAAGAGTGCTTTGGTATAATTTTCTTTGGGATGTAAAAAAAGTTCTTTGGTTGTTCCTTGTTCTACAATTTTTCCTTGACGCATTACGGCTACGGAATCGGCAATTTCGGCGACTAATTCTAAATCATGAGAAATAAAGATAATTGCCATTTGATATTCTTGTTGCAGTTCTTTTAAAAGCAGGATTATTTCTTTTTGAACGGTAACATCTAAGGCGGTTGTTGGTTCATCAGCAATTAAAAGAGTTGGTTTGCAGGCAATTGCCATGGCAATCATAACGCGTTGTTTTTGTCCGCCACTTATTTGGTGCGGATAGGCGTTAAAAATGGCATTTGCTCGTGGTAGTTTTACTTTTTCAAATAATGCAATAACATTTTTTTTTATTTCTTTTTTTGATAAAGAAGTATGTTTTTCAAATACTTCAGCTACTTGAAATCCGCAGGTTATTGTTGGATTTAAAGAACTCATCGGTTCTTGAAAAATCATGGCGATTTCTTGTCCTCTAATTTTCTGAAAGTCATTTTCATGATAATTCAGAAGGTTTTGTTTTTTAAATAAAATTTCGCCTGTGATGTGTGCAAATTTTGGTAATAATCCTAAAATTGCTAAGGAAGTTACCGATTTTCCACTACCACTTTCGCCAACAATTCCGAGTATTTTATTCGGATGTAGCGTAAATGAAACGTTTTGTATTACGGGAGTTTCGTTTTTAAAACGAATCGCTAAATTATGAACTTGAAGCATTTCTGGAAAATTTTAATAAAAGTAGTATAAAAAAAGCAGTATTTTTTTTTGACACCATTTTTTTGATATTCTTTTTTGATAAAGAAAAACTAAAGCATTTGCTCGGGTTTTTTGTTTCTTTGCATAAAATTTAGATTTTATGAATTATCTATCAGTTGAGGGCATTGCAAAAGCATATGGAGAAAAAGTGTTATTTGACGACCTTTCTTTCGGAATTAATAAAGATCAAAAAATAGCTTTTGTTGCTAAAAATGGTAGTGGAAAAACCTCTATTTTAAATATCGTTGCAGGGGTTGATACTCCTGATGCTGGACAGGTTGTTAGTAGAAAAGATATCGATATTGCGTATTTATCGCAAGCCGATACGTTAAATCCTGAGTTAACGATTGAAGAAACTATTTTTTCTACGGATAATAAAGTTTTATCAGTTATAAAACAATATGAAAAAGCCGTAGAAAATCCTGATAATGCAGATGCTTTTCAAGAAGCTTTTGAATTGATGGAGCAATACAATGCGTGGGATTTTGAAACACAATACACGCAAATTTTATCAAAATTAAAATTAGATAACTTACAATTAAAAGTAAGCAAATTATCTGGAGGGCAAAAAAAGCGTTTGGCATTGGCAATCGTACTTATCAAAAAACCCGATTTATTAATTTTAGATGAGCCAACAAATCATTTAGATTTAGAAATGATTGAATGGTTAGAGGCTTTTTTCGCTAAAGAAAAAATCACCTTATTTATGGTTACCCACGACCGTTATTTTTTAGAGCGTGTGTGTAATGAAATCATCGAATTAGACAACGGACAATTATATAAATACAAAGGAAATTACTCATATTATTTACAAAATAAAGAAGAACGTTTAGCGCTTGAAGCAACCAATTTAGGAAAAGCAAAAAGTTTATTCAAAAAAGAATTAGATTGGATGCGTCGTCAACCAAAGGCTCGTACGACAAAATCGAAATCTCGTACCGATGATTTTTATGAAATCAAAGAAAAAGCACACAAACGCCGTAATGAACACGAAGTTCAGCTGGAAATTAATATGGAGCGTTTAGGAAGTAAAATTTTAGAACTTCATAAAATGCAAAAATCGTTTGATGATAAAGTGATTTTAAACGGTTTCGATTATGTGTTTAAACGTGGCGAACGTATCGGAATTATTGGTAAAAATGGTACGGGAAAGTCATCTTTTTTAAACATGCTTACTGGCGGAATCGAATTAGATGGCGGTAAAGTTGTGGTTGGTGAAACTGTCAAGTTTGGGTATTATACGCAAAATGGAATTGTTATCAAACCAGGACAAAAAGTTATTGAAGTCGTAAAAGAATTTGGAGAATATATTCCGTTATCAAAAGGACGTAAAATATCGGCAGGACAACTTTTAGAACGCTTTTTGTTTGATAGAAAAAAACAACACGATTTTGTTGAAAAATTAAGTGGAGGAGAGCAAAAGCGATTGTATTTATGTGCTATTTTAATTCAAAATCCAAACTTTTTAATTTTAGATGAGCCAACCAACGATTTAGATGTTGTTACTCTAAATGTATTGGAAAATTTCTTATTAGATTATCCTGGTAACTTAATGGTAGTTTCCCATGACCGTTACTTTATGGATAAAATTGTTGATAACTTATTTGTGTTTAGAGGCGATGGAGTTATTGATAATTTTCCTGGTAATTATTCTGATTTTAGAGCCTATGAAGATTCTAAAGTAAAAGAAGCAAGAGAAGTAAAAAATGAAGCTAAAAAAGTAGTTGCCACTCCTGTTAAATCAGCGAAAAAAGTAGCTTTAAGTTTTGATGAAAAACGAGAATGGGGCTTATTAGAAAAAGATATTGAAAAACTTCAAAAGAAGAAACAAGTTATTGAAACAAAGTTTATGAATGTGGAGTTTTCTCCTGAAGAAATTAACGATAAATCAAAAGAACTTCAAGAAATTATCGAAGCTCTAGAAACCAAAGAAGAACGTTGGTTTGAGCTTTCAATGAAAATTGAAGGTGAATAATTTAAAAATAACAGTTGTTTAAAAAAAATAAAGAAAACACGTTTAAAAATATTTTAAACGTGTTTTTTTTATCTGATTTATTACGTGTTTTATACTTTTATAATATCCGATTCATCAAGTAACGGTTTGTTTAAAAAACGTAACAAAAGCTGTGCAACGGCAATCGTATCTCGCTCACAATATTCAACAATGCGAGGAAGGTTTTTTTCTTGATAAAATATTTTTGAAATTTCACTACCATCAATATCTTGCTTTGGCGAAGGAATATCCAAAATAGTAGTTAATAATTGCAAGGAAGTATAGTGTTTGTAATCGCCAAATTTCCACAATTCTAAGGTGTCTAAATGTGGAATTTCCCAGGGCTTTTTACCAAATAAATTCAGCTTTTTAGGCAAATCAATACGGTTGATAATCATGCGACGAGCAATATATGGAAAATCAAATTCTTTACCATTATGAGCACATAATAAATACTTATCTTGGCTGAAATGCTTATCGAGTAATTTTTTAAAATCAGCTAAAATAGTAGCCTCATTATCTCCAGAAAAAGACCTGATTCGAAGTTGTTTTTTATCTTCCATAGCCACAAAAAAACCAACCGAAATACAAATTATTTTTCCAAATTCAGCCCAAATTCCTGCTCGATGATAAAAATCGTTGGCATCAATTTCTTCTTTTCGTTGATACGCCGTTTTTAACGCATAAAGTGCCTGTTTTTCTTCGGATAAATCAGTGAAAAATTCCTGTTCAGGAACGGTTTCAATATCTAAAAATAAAATATTTTCTAAAACTGTTTTTTGTAGCATTTTTTAAAGGTATAGGTGATGTTCAGTATCGATTTTATAAAAAAACAACATAAAGATACAAGATAAATATACAAGATAAAGATATAAAAAGATACAAAAATCAAAATAAAAAAATAGTAAGCATATTATCCGCTAGTAGTTAAGCAGAATGTTTATGAATGATTAAATCAACGTTAAGTTAAACCAGAAATACCAAGGTTTGTAATTTTATAGTTACTTTTGGGTAACATAATATAAAATGACTTATGAACACGAATGATGTTAAAATTTTACTAGTTGATGATGAGCCAGATATCCTAGAAATTGTTGGGTATAACTTAAAATCAGAAGGCTATCAAGTTTTTACGGCAAGTAATGGTGCTGAAGCAGTAAAATTAGCAAAAAAAGTAATCCCGCATTTAATATTATTAGATATTATGATGCCTCAAATGGATGGTATTGAAGCCTGTGAGAAAATTAGAAATATTAAATCATTAGAAAATGTAATTATTTCTTTTTTAACTGCTAGAGGTGAAGATTATTCACAAATGGCTGGTTTTGATGCTGGTGCTGATGATTATATTACCAAACCCGTAAAACCAAAAGTATTAGTTAGTAAAATAAAATCGTTACTAAGACGCTTAAAAACCGAAGACAAAACTGATGCAACCACAACATTAGGCGATATTGTTATCAATAGAGATGAATATGTCGTATTAAAAGGTGATAAAAAAATAGCCTTACCAAGAAAAGAATTTGAATTATTATCATTATTAACCTCAAAACCTGGAAAAGTATTTAAAAGAGAAGTAATTTTAGATAGCGTTTGGGGAAATGAAGTAGTCGTTGGTGGACGTACAATTGATGTTCATATTCGTAAATTACGAGAAAAAATTGGTGATGATTTTTTCAAAACCGTTAAAGGTGTTGGGTATAAATTTGTACTAGAAGAATAAAATACGAGTAATATTTGTATCAAAAAAAATCAATAAATTAATAAAAATTAGGTAGATTGCTGTAAAAGCAATCTATTTTTTTATATGAAAAAAATCAAAAAAACATACCGATATGCCTTGTGGTCGGCATTTTATTCTACGTCAATTTCTGTTATAATAGCCTTATTATCCTATTTCCTGTTGATTAATTTATTAGGAATCGGTGCTGTTCTTGTTTTTGGAATTGTCATGTTTATTTTTTCTTTTTTTATTATTCAATATCGAGCGGAACACTTTATATATCGAAGAGTAAAAAAATTATATGAAGAAATTTCTATTTTAGATGTCAATGATTTAGAACGAAAAACAGTAACCACCGATGTAGAAGCATTAACCAAAAGTTTGCAAACTTATGTCGAAGATAGAAGTAAGGAAATCGTAGTATTAACACAACGAGATTCCTTTCGAAGAGATTTTTTAGGAAATGTAGCGCACGAATTAAAAACACCACTTTTTACTGTGCAAGGCTATATTTTAACCCTGATTGAAGGAGCTGCTGAAGATAAAGAAATCCGTACTAAATATTTAGGAAGAGCCAATAAAGGAGTCGAACGTTTAGCTTCTATCGTTAAAGATTTAGACATGATTGCTAAATTAGAAACTGAAGGAATGAAGATGAATATTGAAACTTTCAATATTATTGAACTGATTCAAAATGTTTTTGATTTGTTTGAAATGAAGGCTAAAAAACGAAATATTACCTTATTATTCGATAAAATATATGAATTTCCTCGTTTTGTAAAAGGAGATATTGAGCGTATCGAACAGGTGTTAATCAACCTGATTGTAAATTCTATAAAATATGGAAAAATAGGCGGTAGCACTATGGTTAGTGTCGAAAGTTACAATCCGAATAAGTTTATTATCAAAATAATTGACGATGGTGAAGGAATTAAAGAAGAACATATTTCTCGTTTATTTGAACGTTTTTATCGAGTAGATCGAAGTCGTTCTCGAGATCAAGGCGGTTCAGGCTTAGGATTATCGATTGTAAAACATATTATTGAGGCTCATAATGAAACCATTTTATTAAAAAGTGAATATGGTAAAGGTTCTGAATTTTCATTTACTTTAGAAAAAGCGATGTAATTTAAATTTAATAAAAAAAGGAGTTGTTTTTAGCAACTCCTTTTTTTGTTTTTATAATTGACGAAATAGATTCTTACATTAATTTAAGAGAATTTAAACTAAGTCAAAACCAATATCTTTTCTATAATTCATTCCTTCAAAAGAAATTTTGTCGATACTTTTATATGATTTATCAAGGGCTTCTTGAATAGAATCTCCAAAAGAAGTAACCGCCATCACTCTTCCTCCGTTTGAAACTACTCTTCCATCTTTCAGGGTTGTTCCTGCATGAAAAACAATCGAATCTTCTGCTAAATCGAAACCAGTAATTTCTTTTCCTTTTTCGTATGCTTCAGGATATCCACCTGCAACTAACATAACTGTTGTTGCTGTTTGAGAAGTTACTTTATATGATTTTTCATCTAAAGTTCTGTTCGCAACACCTTCGAATAAATCCACTAAATCAGATTCAATTCTTGGTAAAACAACTTCTGTTTCAGGGTCGCCCATACGCACATTGTATTCTACAACTGATGGATTTCCGTTATCGTTCATTAAGCCGATAAAAATAAAGCCACGATAATCAATTCCATCTTTTTGTAAGCCGTTAATGGTTGGTTTCACTACTAAATCTTCCACTTTTTGTAAGAAATCATCGGTTGCAAAAGGAACAGGAGAAATAGCACCCATTCCACCAGTATTTAAACCAGCATCGCCTTCGCCAATTCGTTTGTAATCTTTGGCAGAAGGTAAAATTTTATAGTTTTTTCCATCGGTTAAAACAAATACAGAAAGTTCAATTCCTTTTAAAAATTCTTCAATAACAACGGTTGCTGAAGCATCTCCAAATTTTTGATTGGAAAGCATTTCTTTTAATTCTGATTTTGCTTGTTCTAAATCAGTTAAAATTAAAACACCTTTTCCACCTGCTAATCCATCCGCTTTTAAAACATACGGAGGTGATAACGTTTCTAAAAAAGCCTGTCCTTTTTGTAAGGTTTCGCTGGTGAATGATTCATATCTTGCGGTAGGAATACCATGTTTAATCATAAATTGCTTTGAAAAATCTTTACTTCCTTCTAACAAAGCACCGTCTTTTTTAGGACCAATAACCGCAATATTTTTTAACTCGCTATCAGCTAAAAAGAAATCGTGAATCCCTTCGACTAAAGGTGCTTCAGGACCTACGACAACCATGGTAATGTCATTTTGTAAAACAACCTCTTTTACTTGGTTAAAATTTGTTGGATTAATAGCGATATTCGTAGCTACAGCACTTGTTCCCGCATTACCAGGAGCTACAAAAAGCTTGGTTATTTTGTTACTTTCAGAAAGTTTTTTTGCAAAGGCATGTTCTCTACCTCCAGACCCTAAAATTAAGATATTCATGATATATATGGTGTGTTTCGTGTTGTTTTTGTCTTGTTTTATTTTGCAAATATAAGTATTAAAACAGCTGTTCTAGTATTTTTTGAGTAATGGCATAGGTAGGTGTTACACCACTCATTCCTAAACCTCCAGAGGCGAGTGTTGCGCCTGTTTCTAGTGGATTATCAGAGGCATAATAGGCGTATCGTACTTTAACATCTTCTCGAATATTTCCTCTAATTTTTGATGCTGATTGAATGGCTTTTTGATAATGAGCACCTTCCATTTCGAGTCCGATTACATTCCAAGTAGAATCGTGAAAGAATTTAAGTAAATCTTTATTTTGTAGTGAAGTTCCCAGTACACTGACCATTGCACCTTCAAAAACGTTTACGCCAAAACCTTCTAAATCTTGTTTGGTTAATTCATTTTTAAAAGGATAATTATCTGCTGTACCTTCAAAAATATGTGCCGATGGAATCATAATATCGCCTTTTCCTCCCTCTAAGATTCCTGCTTTTCCCATAATAGAAATTGACGCTACCTCTAAATGAACTGTTTTAGTGGTTGTTTTATGTTTAATTTTATAGGGTTTTAGTAGTTCGTCCATGGTTTCAAAGGCTTGTTCTCCAAAGGCGTAATCCATCACGATGAGTACAGGTTTTTGAGCTGCTGAATTGACTTTATCAAAAGAAGTATTTTCAAAATTTATTTTATCAGTATCAATAATTTGAACGTTGATATTTGTTCCAGAAGTATCTTTTATATAGATTAATCCATTTTCGGAAGCATATTTTTTTACTTCTTTTTGTAAATTTTGGCTATTAGCGTTGCTTAATGCTTCAAAAAGTTCAAAATTTTTGTATTTTTTTGCTTCTTTTGGCAAGGCATTTTTAGCATAAATACTATTCATAACACTGTGCATATTAGCACTAATAATATGAATTGGACGTTCTAATAAGTTATTTTCAAGAAGATTTTTTTTGATAGTATTTGCCCAAATTTCGCCATAAAAATGATGTCCAATTTCTTCAATTAACACGCTACTAAATTTAACAGAACGTTTTTGATCGTTTAGCGTTTCGTTGATAGCAAGTTTTCCTAACCAGTAAATTAAATGAAAGAATCGGTTTGGATTTTGTTCAGAAGCAAAGGTATTGTAAGCGTCATATATTTGGTCATAACTCCGTCCTAAAATATTTCCAAGGTGTACTACAAGCACATCTTTTTCTTGATGATTCAGTGTTTTATTGTAGAGTACGGCATCTTCTAAAATGAGCCATTCTCTGATAAATCCGTCTTCATTGTCGTTTATAACACGGTCTTTTATTTTATGTGATTCAATAAATAGAAAGGTAATATGAGTTAGAATATCGTAAATTTCGGAGCGTCCTCGTGTAATTTCAATATTCATTTGGTCTTTATCGATACGATAACAATTTCGTCTTCTTTTAGGTGGGATAATTGTTTTAAATTCAGAATTTTTAAAGCCTTCATCGGCAGTTAAATAGATGAATCGGCATTCTTCAATTCCTTCAGGCAATCGTTCAATAACGTATATAAGTCCGTTTAATTCGGTTTTATCTTCGGCGATTGAGCCGTAAATTTCGGGTCTTAATTGCAGTAATGATTTTCGTAATGTTTCACCAGAGATTCCCATTGGTTTATAAAATCCACGACTAAATAAATGACGCATCGAGATGTATAATTTTTCAATGGCATTGGTAGATTCTTGTGATCTGCTACGTTCTTTATGAGTTGGTTTTTGCATCTTTTTTTTACATCAAATATACCAAATACAACTTATAGAAATAATGTAAAGGGTTTTATTTGGCTAAAATATGTTGATATTTTTTTTGATTATCCAATAATTTCACGGCTTTTTCAATAGTTGTATCAGTATGAAGTTGTTGTTTAAATACGCCTTGTTGATACGCATTTCTTTTGATAAGTTCTTTTTGTATTTCTTTGGATAAAAAATCTTGATTGTCTCTTATTTTTTCAATTTTATCAGCTTTTAATTGTTGCGTAATACTGTTATAGGTTGTTGAAATTGTGGTATTATTTTTTACAGAAGTATAGGCTTTTTTAAAGAGTTTTTCTGGAGTTGTTACAAAACTGGTATCTATAGTTAGTAGGTATTTTTCAAAATTTTTAAAATCTAAATTTTTAGAAGTTGATTTTTTCTGTATAAAATCGGTTACAAAATTAAAGATAGCTTTTGATTGTAATAATTTTTTTGTTTCGGCTGATTTTTTAGCAAATCCTGTTTTTATATCAGGAGTTACGCCACCGCCATCGTAGACTTTTCGTCCATTTTTGGTGGTAAATATATGAGTCGCTGTTTCTGAAAATTTAGGAATTTTTCCTGTCTTTACATTTCGATTTGCATAATCTAATTCTTGAATACAACGTCCGCTTGGCGTATAATATTTAGAAATAGTGGCTTTCATTTGTGTACCGTAATTCAGTTTAAAATAACGTTGCACTAAACCTTTTCCAAAAGAGCGTTCGCCCATAATAACGGCTCGATCATAATCTTGCAAAGCTCCAGATACAATTTCAGAAGCCGAAGCTGAGCGGTCATTTATTAAAACAACCAACGGAATTTGAGTATCTAAAGGTTGTTGATTTGTGTTATAGGTTCGTGTATTTTTTTCAATTTTCCCACGGGTATCGACTACTTTTAATCCTTTAGGAATGAATAAATTAGTGATATTTACGGCATCATATAACGAACCTCCAGGATTGTTTCTCAAATCGAAAATTAACTTTTTCATTCCTTTTTCCTTGAGTTCCTTGAAAGCATTGCGTACTTGTTCGGTCGCTTTTTGATTGGTAAATTTACGCAAAACAATATACCCTGTTTCGCTATTAATCATGCTATAAAATGGCACAGGATTTAAAATAACTTTATCTAATTTTAACTTAATTTCTTGAGTCTTATTATTGGTGTCAATACGTAATGAAAGTTCTTTGTTAGGCGTTCCTTTTAACGTTTGTGAGCGTTGTTTTTTAGGCAATTCAGCTAACTTTTGACCATCGACCCAAGTAATAATATCCCCGATTTTTAAACCTGCTTTATCTCCAGAAAATCCTTGGTAAACCTCCGAAATAACCAACCCTTTTTTATTGTTAAAAATAGCAATTCCCAGACCACCATATTCACCTTCACGTCTGATTCTGGCAGTTTCAACATCTTGTTCGTTATAAAAATTTGTGTAAGGATCTAAATTTTTAAGCGTACTTTTAATCGCTTTGTCCGTTAATTCCGCAGGATTAATCTCATCAATATAATTAATGTTTAATTCCTTAAATAAATTGTTGTAAATCTCTAGTTGCTTTGCAATTTCAAAAAAACGAGATTGAAACGAAAATAATCCGCCAATAATAAGGATAAAAATTAAAAAAAATAGTTTCTTTTTCATCATCATTATTTAGTGGTTTACTTTTTCGATGTATCGTTCATCTTTCCATTTTCTTCTTTATTGATTTCTGCAACAAAAAGAGTTAGTAATTTCTTCATTTTAAGCGCTAAATCAGCATAAGACCAATGATCTTTTGCAATATAAGAAATCATGAAAATATGAGGCTTTTGTACCGCATCATATACCGTATATTTTTCTTTTCGATACGTTTCACGCAATAATCGTTTCAGGCGATTTCTATCAACCGCACTCTTAAAATTCCTTTTCGCAACAGAAACTCCTACCTGAACAGGAAATTTCGAACTATGTTCCGTTTGTATATATACCATGCGAAGTGGAAAAACTTTAATAGATTTTCCCTCTTCATAGAGCTTGCCTAGTAGCTTTTTGCTCTTTAATCGTTCTTGCTTGCCTAATGTAAATTTCATCTGATACAAACATACATAAACATACACAAAACTGCACAATCTTTATAAAAATTAACCAACTTATCAAGATTGCCAAAACAATATAAAAAAATCTAGCCCCGATTGAAGCAATTGTTTGAGCTCTTTTTTTGATTTTTCTTCAAAAAAAAGCGAGTGCGGAAAGCGGGAAATAGCTCCAAAAAAAATAAAAAAAAATTAACTAGAAAATCAAACAAAAAATGAAGATATAATACTCGAAAAATAAAAAGAAGAAGCACTCTAGACGCTAAACCACTAACATATAAATAGAGCACTTCTTCTAAAAATTAACTATAAAAAAACCATACTAAATTAAACTTTATCAATAAAAAGAAATGTCCCAAATAGTAGCCCCCCAGCATAATATATTAGAACATTTCTTATAAAGAATAACTATAAAAAAACATATTAGATTAAACTTTAATTTAAAAGAAATAGCCTAAATAATAAGCCCCCCAGCATAAAATAAAAAGTATTTCCTTTTAAAGAATAACTATAAAAAACTATAAATAAAATTTATTCCTTCTTTTTACCAGTACTTCCTGTACCAATAAGAATTAAAAGAGTCGCAACTAATCCTACACAAACAAGTGCGAAAATTGCAATCATAATAGTACCGTTTGTCCAAGAAACCAGTGGTAAATTAACCAATTGTATCATATTATATTCTTTTCCGACAAAAATAGCACTACTTCTGTGTTTAAAATATGATTTTTATCAGGTTTTGAAAATTTATCGTTAATGCCTTGTTTTTTTAACCCCTAAATTGACTAAGTATTTGTTTTTAAGAAAAATACACGACCTATAAGTACCGTTTTTATCCACCATTTCTTTGTTGAAATAGCCTCTGAAAAGAGATTTATCACACTAGAAATTAACGAATATTCGGCATAGATTTTGTATGTTTCTGTTTAAATAATTTAAAAAAAAAATAACCAAATAAAACCGTTTCTAATAATTTAAATCCGTAATTTAAATCCTTTTTTTCAAATTCAAAATCATTAAAAAAATATCTACAAAAATATGATTCAAAATTTTATAATAAGTCTATTTATATTGAGCAGTTTTATTGCTAAAAGTCAAACGAGTAATATTGTTACTGCTTCCGAATTAGATGCCTTTAAAATAAATAATATTTCATTAGCAGATCTCAAAAAAACACAAGGAAAACAAGACGCAGTTAAAGCCTTATTAGGAACGATAACATCTTATAAAACGGCTGAAAATAATAGTACTTATTTTGTTTTTGATGGATTTACTGTTGATTTTTCAACCCTTGAAGGAAATACAATTTATATCGAATCTTTTGAAATAAAAAACAATCAATATAAATTAACCCTAAAAAATAGTAGCATTACCGTAGGCGATGATATTAAATTATTAGGAACTGTCGTTTTTAGCCCAGGAAGAAATGGTGCAAAAAGTATCATATATACGCCTTGCGAGGATTGTGATAATTTTATTAATATTGAATTTGATCAAACAAGTAATCGCATCACAAAAATTAGCTATTTAGATATGTCTTAGCATTTATTTTTTTAAATGGATATTTTCAATTTTATAAATATAATTTTTATTCTTTATTTTATATTCGATAATAGCTTGATTGTCTTTTAATTGATACGGAAATTTTTCTTTATTTATAAGAATTTTGTTTCCGTATTCTTTTTCAGGATTGACATCTAATACCAAATTTTTTATCGCTTTATTTATCGCTGTTTTAGAATGTGCACTAATATATTTTTTACCCATTGTATGCTCAATAATAGGATTCATTATTTTATGTTTGAAATATACTTTTTCAAAATCAACAGTTTTATCCGATGTAAATTCAATTATTAAATTCAGATTGCTATTATAAAGTGAATCATTAACAAGAGAATAAGATGCTTTTTTTATGCTAAAAGGCAAAGTATCATTTGATGTAACACTAGCACATTGTGTTAAAAAAAGTATTAAAAATAAGATTCCAACTAATTTCATAGTAGTACTTTTTAGGGTTTAATTTTATATATTACAACTAATATACCAAGTTATAAAAGATAAGGTTTATAATATCTTAAAAAGATTAAAACTTAATCAATACAAAATATTTATATGAGCATTAAAGAAAAACTGTATGAACAATGTGTAATTTTTGTAGTAAATCGTTTAAAAACAGTCGAAGAAATTATTTCATCGAATCAAAAAGCTTTGCAATCAGAAACTAAAAGTTCGGCAGGCGACAAGCACGAAACAGGAAGAGCAATGCTACAATTAGAAATGGAAAAAGCAGGGCAACAACTTCACGGAATTATCAAAATGAAAGAAATACTTTCTAAAATAAATACTCAAAATTCGCAAGAAAATTCAAAAATCGCACACTTAGGAAGTCTTGTGAAAACAACCAAAAATTCGTTTTATTTAAGTATTAGTTCAGGGCAATTAATCATTGATAATCAGCCTTATTTTGCCGTTTCTGTATCTTCGCCAATTGGTCGTATTTTATTAGGGAAAAAACAAGGCGATAGTTTTGTTTTTGATACTATGGAACAAAAAATTGTGGAAATTTTGTAGTAATAATTCACTATAATAAAAAATTAAATTTTAAACTTCAGTGAAACTATTTCATCAATTTCCATTTTTGTAGGATGCTTTAAAAAGACAAATCGACTGTTATAAATTACTTTTATCAGCCAATGAGAACCTTTAAAATAGACTTCTTTTACCACAGCTTTACGTGCTGAATTTGCTACAATTTCTATTTGATGTGGATATAATAAAATAGTTTTTTCTACTTCTTTTTGATTGATAACAATTTCGTTAACGGTATCAAATAAAGACGCAACATATTTTATTTTTGGATTTTGATACAAATGTTGAGGCGTATCGTTGGCAATTATTTCCCCATTTTGAAGAACAATAACATGATCGGCAAAAGACAAAGCATCTGTTCCTTGATGCGTGGCTGTAATACAAGTAATTTTCTTTTTATTCAGATAATTAAATAAGTTTCTACGCAGTGAATTTTTTTTGAAATTATCAATTTGACTAAAAGGTTCATCAAGTAATAATAATTGTGGTTCTTTAGCCAAAGCCTTTGCAATTGCTACGCGTTGTTTTTGTCCACCGCTTAGGTTTTCTACTTTTGTATTGGCGAAATCGGTCATTTCAATAATGTTCAATAACTCGTTGGTTCTTTTTTGAGCTTCCTCGGGATGAAAACGAGATAAGAATTTTTTAATATTTTCACTAACGGAAGTAAAGGGCATTAAATCGAAGTCTTGGGCTACGTATTTAAAAAAATCGACGCCAGGAACTAAATAATATTCAGGTCCTAGAATTTGAAAATCATTATAAAAAATAGTTCCACTTTTTAAATCTAATAATCCGTAAAGGGCTTTTAATAAAGTTGATTTTCCACAACCACTTGCGCCCATTATACATAAATGTTCTCCTTTTTGAAGGGTGAAATTGATGTTTTTTAGGATTATTTTTTCTTCGGAATATTCGAATGTAATGTTGTTTACTTGTAGCATAGTTGCAAAAATATAATTTCTATTTTAAAATAGTGTTACTGTTGTGTTTATCTTTTTGTTTTAAGTTAAAATGCACGCGTTAGCGATTGTAGCAATTGTTTGAGGGCTGTTTTATTTTTCTTTTGAAAAAATAAAAAAAGCGAGTGCGCAAAGCGCGAGCCTTGTGATAACGCCTAAATTATAAACACAAAAAACCGATACTTTTGCATCGGTTTTTTATGAATTTTATTGATATTTTACTTTTTATCTTGATTTGGCAATTCTTTAAAACCCATGTTATATAAGGTAAATCCGAAAATATCGGCATATTGTTCGATAGTTTTGGCAACGGGAGTTCCAGCGCCATGACCCGCATTTGTTTCAATACGAATTAATACAGGATTTTCGCCTTGTTGCTTGTCTTGTAGTTCAGCCGCAAACTTAAAACTGTGGGCAGGAACGACACGATCATCATGATCGCCAGTCGTTACCATTGTTGCAGGATACCCCACTTTTTGAACATTATGTACAGGAGAATATCCGTTTAAATAATCGAACATTTTTTTGTTATCGGCTGATGTTCCATAATCATACGCCCAACCTGCACCCGCAGTAAACGTGTGATAACGTAACATATCTAAAACTCCAACGGCAGGCAAAGCGACTTTCATTAAATCGGGGCGCTGTGTCATTGTTGCACCAACTAATAATCCACCGTTTGAACCTCCACGGATTGCTAAATAATCCGAAGAAGTATATTTTTCTTTGATTAAATATTCTGCTGCAGCGATAAAATCGTCAAACACATTTTGTTTTTTTAATTTCGTTCCTGCATCGTGCCATTTTTTACCATATTCACCACCACCACGTAAATTAGGAACTGCATATACTCCGCCTTGTTCCATCCAAACGGCATTTGCAATGCTAAAAGCAGGTGTTAAACTGACATTAAATCCGCCGTAACCGTATAAAATAGTTGGATTTTTCCCGTTTAATTCTAAGCCTTTTTTATAGGTAATTATCATCGGAACTTTTGTTCCATCTTTTGATGTATAAAATACTTGTTTACTTTCGTAAGCATCCGAATTGAAAGAAATTTCAGGTTTCCAAGATAAAACATACGTTCCATCTTCAGGATTAAATTTATATGATGAGCTTGGTGTATTGTAGTTTGTAAATGAAAAATAGATTTCTTTAGCTTTTGTTTTTCCGCCAAAACCACCAACAGAACCAACACCTGGAAGTGTTACTTCACGGATTAATTTTCCATCAAAGTCGTATTGTAAAACTTTAGAAACGGCATCAACCATATATTCTGTAAAAAAATAACCTGCACCTGTTGATGGGGATAATACGTTTTCAGTTTCTGCAATAAAATCTGCCCAATTTTCTGGTGTCGGATTTTTAGCATCCACCGTTACTATTTTTTTATTTGGTGCATTTAAGTTGGTAACTAAATATAATTTGTCGCCACGGCTGTCAATTACATACGTATCGTTATCGTAAGTATCGGTAATGGTAACTAACTTACTATTTGGAGTTGTTAAATCTTTTAAAAATAATTTATTTCCTGATGTTGAGGTTGCCGCAGAAATAAGTAAATATTTGTTATCCTCAGTTAAAGAACCGCCAACATACCTATTTTTTTCTTCGGATGTTGCACCAAAAATAACTTTGTCGGTTTTTTGTGGCGTATTTAAAGTATGATAATATAATTTATGCTGGTCTGTTTTTGCTGATAATTCGCTTCCTTCAGGTTTATCGTAGCTAGAATAATAAAAACCTTCGTTGCCTTTCCAAGCAATTCCAGAGAATTTTACATCAATTAAAGTATCACCAATTACTTCTTTAGTTTCGGTGTTTAAAACAATAATTTTTCGCCAATCGCTTCCTCCTTCAGAAATTGAATACGCTACGATGCTTCCATCTTTGGTAAAACTTACCGAACCTAATGAGGTTGTTCCATCTTCAGAAAAAGTATTTGGATTTAAGAATATTTCTTCTTTTCCTTCGGAATCTTTTCTATATAAAACAGCTTGATTTTGTAAGCCGTCATTTTTATAAAAATAGGTATAATCACCTTCTTTAAAAGGCGTTCCTAATTTTTCGTAATTCCATAATTCTGATAACCTATTTTTTAGTTGCTCACGATACGGAATTTTACTTAAATAAGTAAAAGTAACCTTATTTTCGGCTTTTACCCAATTTTCGGTTTCGGTGCTTTTATCGTCTTCTAACCAACGATAATTATCGGTTACTTTTGTTCCAAAATAATCATCTACAATTGGTTTTTTAGCGGTTTTAGGATAGTTTAACATTGTGTTTTTTTGAGTGTTTTTTTGAATATCTTTTTCAGAATGCTTTTCTTTTTTGCAAGACATCAAAATAGTACTGATACAAAAAATAGAAAAAAGTATTTTTTTCATAGTATAAGGTTGGTTAATTGTTTCAAAGTTAGTAGAAAAAAGAAATAGTAGCCTATTTTTTAAGATGACTTTAACACAAACTGATACTAAGTTAATACAGCTGTAATTTTAAACAAAAAAAACGACTATCTTTATAATTGAAAATTTTCAACATTAAAAATGAGTGAAAAATCAGTAAAAAAAGAATAAAAAATTAGTACGATATAGCATGACAGAAAATTTAACAAAAGAAACTTTTTTAAAAAAAGTATTTAATTTTGAAGAGAATAAAGAATGGAAATTTGAAGGCGATAAACCTGCATTAATTGATTTTTATGCTGATTGGTGTGGTCCTTGTAAAGCATTAGCACCCGTTTTAGAAGAATTAAGTAATGAGTATGCAGGAAAAATTAATATCTATAAAATTGATACGGAAGCTGAGCAAGAATTAGCTGCAGCTTTCGATATTCGAAGTATTCCTTCAATGTTGTTTTGCCCTGTTGGTGAAGCGCCTCAAATGGCGAACGGAGCATTGCCAAAGACCCAGTTAGTACAAATTATAAGAGATGTTTTAAAAGTTGAAAAATAAAGTTTATTTTAAGTTAAAAAGTGATGTTTTAACATCACTTTTTTTGGCTTAAAAAAGTAAAATAGCGAACTGCGTGAGTATCACACTTCAAGCTATTTTTTTGTTTTTAAATGATTGTTTTTAAGGATGTTATTCTTTTGTAGAAAACCTCCTGTTTTTTACTTTTTTTTCAATTTGTTGAAAACTTCAAGGGATTTGTGAATAAGTAAAGCTTTCGGATTTTAGCAATTTTTAAGACCTTTGTAAAGTTCTTTATAAAGAATATTTAAAGATTTTTTAGAGAATATAGTAACGAATCAAATTATCACAATTAGCACATATATAATGACAAGCATCGAACCAATTTTACAAGAAAATAAAGATAGATTTGTAATTTTTCCAATTCAACATGATGATTTATGGGACTGGTATAAAAAACAACAAGCTTGTTTTTGGACTGCCGAAGAAATTGATTTATCCGTAGATGTTATCGATTGGGAAACTAAATTATCGGAAGACGAACGTTATTTTATTAAACACGTTTTAGCTTTTTTTGCCGCTTCTGATGGAATTGTAAATGAAAATTTAGCAGAAAATTTTGTGAATGAAGTACAATATTCAGAAGCAAAATTCTTTTACGGTTTTCAAATAATGATGGAAAATGTACACTCTGAAACCTATTCATTATTAATTGATAGTTATGTGAAAAATGAAGCAGAAAAAGATCAATTATTTAAAGCAATTGAAGTTTTTCCAGCCATAAAAAAGAAAGCAGATTGGGCTTTAAAATGGATCGAATCAGATTCGTTTGCAGAACGTTTAATTGCTTTTGCAGCCGTAGAAGGTATTTTCTTTTCAGGATCGTTTTGTTCAATTTTTTGGTTGAAAAAACGAGGATTATTACCAGGATTAGCTTTCTCTAATGAATTAATTTCCAGAGATGAAGGAATGCATTGTGATTTTGCAGTTCATTTGCACAATCATCACATTGTTAATAAAGTATCTAAAGAACGTATTCGTGAAATTATTTTAGATGCCTTAACTATTGAAAGAGAGTTTATTACAGAATCATTACCTGTAAGTTTAATTGGAATGAATGCCAAATTAATGACGCAGTATTTAGAATACGTAACCGACAGATTATTGTTAGAATTTGGTTGCGATAAAGAATATAATGCAACCAATCCATTTGATTTTATGGAAATGATTTCTTTAGAAGGAAAAACAAATTTCTTTGAAAAAAGAGTATCAGAATACCAAAAAGCAGGTGTTTCTTCTGGAGGTACAGGAGATATCAGTTTTGATGCTGATTTTTAGAGAACAATACTACTGCTAATCCCCTACAAGTAGTAATTTTTTACCACAAGTTTCTTTAAAAAGAAACAAATTTTATTAAACGATATACGTTACGATAGCGCTATATATTAGATCACAATATTATTATATATGTGCATGATTTATATAGTGTTATCGTAGCGTTATCAATCAAATTAAAACTATAAAAAAAATATGTATGTAGCCAAGAGAGATGGGAAAAAGGAGCTTGTAATGTTCGATAAAATTACAGCAAGGGTTAAAAGAATGTGTTATGAATTAAACCCTATCGTAGATCCTGTAAAAGTAGCGATGCGTGTTATTGAAGGTTTATATGATGGCGTAACCACTATAGAATTAGATAATTTAGCCGCTGAGGTTGCTGCAACAATGACCACTGCACATCCTGATTATGCTAAATTAGCAGCAAGAATTGCCGTATCAAACTTACATAAAAACACCAAACCATCGTTCTCTGAAACGATGATTGATTTATATGAATATGAGAATCCTCGTACTCAAAAAAAATCACCTTTATTAGCGGATGATGTTTATGAAATCATCATGAAAAATGCTGATAAATTAGATACTGCGATTGTTTATAGACGTGATTTTAATTATGATTACTTCGGATTTAAAACACTTGAACGCTCGTATTTATTAAAATTAAATGGCATTATTGTAGAGCGTCCGCAACATATGTTGATGCGTGTTTCAATCGGTATTCATAAAGAAGATATTAACGAAGCAATCGCAACCTACGAGTTGATGAGTAAAAAATATTTTACCCATGCAACACCAACGTTATTTAATGCAGGTACGCCAAAACCACAAATGTCGTCTTGTTTTTTATTGCAGATGCAAGATGATAGTATCGAAGGAATTTATGATACGTTAAAACAAACTGCAAAAATATCACAATCGGCAGGAGGGATTGGTTTATCGTTACACAATATCCGTGCTACGGGAAGTTATATTGCAGGAACAAACGGAACTTCAAACGGAATTGTTCCGATGTTAAAGGTGTTTAATGATACCGCTCGTTATGTAGATCAAGGAGGCGGAAAGCGTAAAGGTTCTTTCGCGATGTATTTAGAGCCTTGGCATGCCGATATTTTTGAATTTCTAGATTTAAAGAAAAATCACGGGAAAGAAGAAATGAGAGCACGTGATTTATTTTATGCCATGTGGATTTCTGATTTATTTATGGAACGTGTACAGCAAGATGCTGATTGGACATTAATGTGTCCGCAAGAATGCCCTAATTTATTTGATACTTATGGGGAAGAGTTTGAGCGTTTATATACAGGATATGAAGCGGCTGGGAAAGGTAGAAAAACCATCAAAGCACGTGAATTATGGGAGAAAATATTAGAATCGCAAATTGAAACAGGTACGCCGTACATGTTATACAAAGATGCTGCAAACCGTAAATCGAATCAAAAGAATTTAGGAACTATCCGTTCTTCAAATTTATGTACCGAAATTATGGAATATACTGCTAAAGATGAAGTAGCGGTATGTAATTTAGCATCTATCGCAATACCAATGTTTGTTGGAGAAGATAAAAATGGTGTTACGTTTTTCGATCATAAGAAATTATATAAAGTAACCAAAAAGGTTATCAGAAACCTCGATACAGTAATTGATCAAAATTATTATCCTGTTGTTGAAGCCGAAAACTCAAATACGAGACACCGTCCAGTAGGTTTAGGGATTCAAGGACTTGCCGATGCGTTTATTATGTTACGCATGCCTTTTACTTCGGATGAAGCTAAAAAGTTAAATCAAGAAATTTTTGAAACCTTGTATTTTGCAGCGGTAACTTCATCAATGGAAATTGCAAAAGCTAAAGAACCATATTCAACCTTTAAAGGGTCACCAATGTCTAGAGGAGAATTTCAGCACAATATGTGGGGAATTAAAGAAGAAGACTTAAGTGGACGTTGGAATTGGAGTAATTTGCGTAAAGATGTAATGAAACATGGTGTTCGTAATTCGTTATTAGTAGCACCAATGCCAACAGCATCTACTTCTCAGATTTTAGGAAATAACGAAGCTTTTGAACCATATACGTCTAATATTTATACGCGTAGAGTATTATCTGGTGAATTTATTGTGGTAAACAAACATTTATTAGAAGATTTAGTAGCTCTAAATTTATGGGATAATTCAATGAAAGAAGATATTATGCGTGCAAACGGATCTATCCAACATATTGCGACTATTCCACAAGATTTAAAAGATTTATATCGAACGGTTTGGGAAATGAGTATGAAAGATATCATTGATATGGCACGTGATAGAGGCTATTTTATCGATCAATCTCAATCGTTAAATTTATTTATGAAAGATCCTGATTATGCCAAGTTAACTTCTATGCATTTCTACGGTTGGAGAGCTGGATTAAAAACAGGAATGTATTATTTACGTACTAAATCGGCAGTAAATGCAAAGCAATTTACCTTAAATATTGATAAAACTGTAGATGTTATCACCGAAGATAAAGCAATGAGTCCTCAGGAATTTAAAGCAATGGTAGACGCCTCAAAAAATACGGTAGAAGAAGATGATTGCCTAATGTGTGGTTCTTAGAATTAAGAGAAATTAAAAATAAAAATTATAATTAAAGAGAAGTCGAAAGGCTTCTCTTTTTTATTTTGATTATTTTTTAAAAAGTTTTTCAGATAAAATTTAAAGAAAATTTAAGAGTTTTCAAAAAAATATTTTATGACGTATTTACACCAAAAAAAACATTTTTTAAGTCTTTTTTGAGTGTTTTTATTCGTTTTTCAAAAGTCGTTTTTTTTACGTAATTTAAATTCTTGATTACTTATTTTTGGTTTAAAACAGTAATTTGTTAAAATTTTGGCGATTTTATTTTAAATTTCAGTTACAAAAACAACATCAAAATATAGTTTATAAAGAACAGTCTAAATAGCTATTTATTAATAGATGTTACGGCGGATAAATAATTGCTAATTACTTTATTTTTAGTTCTTTTTTACGTATTTTTCAATTTGTTTTTAGTTGATTTTCGCTTGTTTTTTTGATGTTTTATCGTGTAAATAATAGGTGAAATATCATCTAAAATTATAAAAAAGTAAGCGTTATTTAAACCAATTCTAAATGTTAAATAAAAGAATTGTTAAAGCTTGTAAAAGATGTGAATACCCCTTAAATTTGTTAGAATATTATTTAAATAAACAAACAAAATAATGGGATTATTAAAATCTTCTATTGGAAGAAAATTTGCCATGGCACTTTCGGCTTTCTTCTTGATGTTCTTCTTATTGCAACACTTTGTAATAAACATCACCTCAATTTTTCCTGACAAGGGAGCAACCTTTAACAAGTTATCTCATTTTATGGGAACTAACCCGTTAATTCAATACGTGATGCAACCTGTCTTAATTTTTGGTGTCGTTTTTCATTTTGTAATGGGATTCGTCTTAGAAGTAAAAAACAACAGTGCAACTAATGTAAGTTATGCGAAAGATAACGGAGCAGCAAATTCTACTTGGATGAGTAGAAATATGATTTGGTCTGGTGCGGCAATTTTAGCATTCGTAGTATTACACTTTATTGATTTTTGGTTTCCAGAAATCAATCATAAGTATATTGCTATGTTGCCAGAAGATCCAACCCGCTATTTTCATGAATTGCAAGAAAAATTCGTAAATCCACTTAGAGTTGTGGCATATATCGTAGCTTTTGTTTTCTTAGCGTTACACTTATTACATGGTTTTACTTCAGCATTCCAATCGGTTGGAGCTAATAACAAATACACTAAAGGATTGAAAACATTTTGTAAAGTGTATGCAATTGGTATTCCTGTAGGATTTATCATTATTGCATTATTTCATCATTTCAATCATTAATACGAAACTAGTATGGCTTTAGATTCAAAAATTCCAAAGGGTCCAATTAAAGATAAATGGACAGATTATAAAAATAAGATTGATTTAGTAAATCCTGCAAACAAACGTAATATTGATATTATTGTTGTTGGTACAGGATTAGCTGGTGGATCTGCTTCAGCTACCTTAGCTGAATTAGGTTATAACGTAAAAGCATTTGCGTATCAAGATTCTCCACGTAGAGCGCATTCAATTGCAGCACAAGGTGGAATTAATGCCGCAAAAAATTATCAAGGTGATGGTGATTCTTTTTACCGTTTATTTTATGATACCGTAAAAGGGGGAGATTACCGTTCACGTGAAGCAAACGTATATCGTTTGGCTGAAGTTTCTGCAAATATTATTGACCAGTGTGTGGCACAAGGAGTTCCTTTTGCTCGTGATTATGGTGGTTTGTTAGACAACCGTTCGTTTGGTGGAGTTTTAGTTTCTAGAACTTTTTATGCTAAAGGACAAACAGGACAACAATTATTATTAGGTGCATATTCGGCTATGAACCGTCAAATTGCTCGTGGAAAGATTGAAATGTTCAATCGTCATGAAATGTTAGACGTTGTTAAAGTTGATGGAAAAGCGCGTGGAATTATCGCTCGTAATTTAATTACAGGTGAAATTGAACGTCATTCAGCACACGCGGTAGTTGTTGCTACTGGTGGATACGGAAATGTATATTTCTTATCAACAAATGCGATGGGTTCAAATGCAACGGCAGCTTGGAAAATCCATAAAAAAGGTGCATTTTTTGCAAATCCTTGTTATACGCAAATTCACCCAACGTGTATTCCTCGTTCAGGTGATTATCAATCGAAATTAACGTTGATGTCAGAATCATTACGTAATGACGGTCGTATTTGGGTTCCTAAAAACATGGAAGATGTACTGGCAATTCGTGAAGGTCGTAAAAAACCAACTCAATTATCAGAAGAAGAAAGAGATTATTATTTAGAAAGAAGATATCCTGCCTTTGGTAACTTAGTACCTCGTGATGTTGCTTCAAGAGCAGCAAAAGAGCGTTGTGATGCTGGTTACGGAGTAAATGCAACTGGTGAAGCAGTGTATTTAGATTTTAAATCGGCAATTGCTCGTTACGGTAAAGAACAAGCAAAATTACATCATATTACAAATCCTTCTGAAGCTAAAGTCTATGAATTAGGACAGGCTGTAATAGAAGCGAAATATGGGAACTTATTCCAAATGTATGAGAAAATTGTAGATGAAAATCCATACAAAACACCAATGATGATTTATCCTGCAACACACTATACAATGGGTGGTGTTTGGGTTGATTATAACTTAATGACTACCGTTGATGGATTGTACTGTATTGGAGAAGCAAATTTCTCTGATCACGGAGCAAACCGTTTAGGAGCTTCTGCATTAATGCAAGGTTTAGCAGATGGTTATTTCGTATTACCGTATACTATTGGAGATTATTTATCTAAAGATATTCGTACAGGAAAAATTTCAACAGAAACACCAGAATTTGTAGCTGCTGAAAAAGAAGTTACCGAGCGTGTAAACTTTTTTATCAACAATAAAGGAACACATTCTGTAGATTATTACCACAAGAAGTTAGGAAAAATAATGTGGGAAAAATGTGGAATGGCTCGTAATGAAAAAGATTTAAAATCAGCAATGGTTGAAATTAAAGCATTGCGTGAAGATTTCTGGAAAAACGTAACAGTTCCTGGTGATGCAAACGAAATGAATCCTGAATTAGAGAAAGCTGGTCGTGTGGCTGATTTCCTTGAATTAGGGGAATTATTTGCCAAAGATGCTTTAGATAGAAAAGAATCATGTGGAGGTCACTTTAGAGAAGAATCAGCAGAAATTGATGGTCCTCAAAAAGGAGAAGCAAAACGTAATGATAAAGAGTACGCCTATGTTGCTGCTTGGGAATACAAAGGAGAACCTGCAGACGCAGTTTTACACAAAGAAGAATTAGAGTTTAACGATATTGAATTAAAACAACGTTCATACAAATAAGAAGATATTATGAATTTAACACTTAAAGTTTGGCGTCAGAAAAACGCAAGTGATAAGGGAAAGATGGTCGATTACCAAGTAACCGAGATTTCTGAGCATATGTCTTTCTTAGAAATGATGGATGTACTTAATGAGCAAATAATCAATAAAGGTGATGAGCCTATCGCATTTGACCATGATTGTCGTGAAGGAATTTGCGGAATGTGTTCAATGTATATTAACGGTGAAGCTCATGGTCCTGATAGAGGAGTAACTACCTGTCAGTTACATATGCGTATGTTTAAAGATGGCGATACCATTACAATCGAGCCATTTAGAGCAGCAGCATTTCCTGTAATTAAAGATTTAGTAGTTGATAGAATGGCTTTCGAGCGTATTCAACAAGCAGGAGGATATATTTCTGTAAATACATCAGGAAATACCCAAGATGCCAATTCAATTCCAATTCCTAAAAAAGATGCTGATGACGCAATGGATGCAGCAACTTGTATTGGTTGTGGAGCGTGTGTGGCAACTTGTAAGAATTCTTCTGCAATGTTATTTGTTGGAGCTAAAGTATCGCAATATGCGTTATTACCACAAGGACAAATTGAAGCTACCGATCGTGTATTAAACATGGTAGCTCAAATGGATGCAGAAGGTTTTGGTAACTGTACTAATACAGGAGCTTGTGAGGTGGAATGTCCGAAAGGAATTTCATTAGAAAACATCGCTCGTATGAATAGCGAATTTATGAAAGCGAGTTTAAAAGGATAAACTCGGTATCAAAATATAATTTATTAAAAAAACCTGAGCAATAAAATTGTTCAGGTTTTTTTTGATTTATAAATTTAGAAAATCTACAAAAAATAGTACTGAAAATTAAGCATAAAAAAAAACCTCAACAATTACGTTAGGCTTCCTTTATATGTGTTATTATTTATCGTGGGGGGATTAGCGTTGGGGGGATGCTACACATAATAACACTACAAATATACAGTGCTATTTACTGTTAAAAGTATAGTAAAAGTTAACAAAACATATTGTTTTTGTTATCTAAAATAGGTCAATTTTACTTCTTGATTTCTTCTTATTTTTTAAGTGTTGGTTTTAAGTGATTTGTAGATTTTAAATTAAAAAACATCACATTTAAAGAGTTCTTAAAACCATTTTTTATTTTTGAAAAACAACAACATTGCGATGGCAGTAACCAACATTATTCCCCACATTATAAAATAACTGTATTTGTAAGATAGTTCTGGAATGTATTCGAAATTTGTGCCGTAAATACCAGCGATAAACGTTAATGGAATAAAAATAACCGAAAAAATGGTTAAAAATCGCATTATATCGTTTAATTTACTACTTATAGTGGTGTGATATATGTTTAATTGATCTGACAATATTTCTCGATAATTATCGGTTGCATCATTGGCTTGACTAATATTATCTTCTAATTCTTTAAAGTAGATATAGGTATTTTCTTTGATAAAATCGGTATCTGTTTTTGCTAATGAAAAAATCATTTCTTTAGCTGGTTTTATATTTTTTCGTAAAAAATTGAGTTCTCGTTTGTAATTATTTATTTCAGTAATAATATTCTGCGTTGGGTTTATTAATAAATTTTCTTCTAAAGTTTCAATTTTATCACCTAAAAAACCTAGTACGTATAAATAATTATCAACCACAATATCCAATAGGGCGAAGGTTAAATAATCCGTTCCTGCTGTTCGAATTCTCTTTTTTTGTTTTCTGATGCGTTCTCGTACAGGTTCAAAGACATCTCCTTTTTGCTCTTGGAATGAAAATAAAAGTTTCTCAGTGAGTATTAAACTTAGGTTTTCTACTGTTGTTTTTCCATTTTTTTCGTTGAGCATTAACATTTTAATACTTATTAAAGTACAGTTTTCATATTCGATAACTCTAGGTCTTGCGTCTGTATTTAAAACCTCCGCCATCACGAGCGGACTAAATTTAAAAACACTACTTATTTCTTGCATTACTGCCATATTATGCAATCCATCTAAATTTAACCAAGTTACGCTATCGCTGTGTTGTAATTCGCTGAGGTCTTTTACTTTTTTAGTGGTATTTTCGGTAAGATTTTGTGCATCAAAATCAATAACTCGGAATAAAATTTCTTCGGTTTTTTGTTCTCCTCTAAAAATTAATTCATCAGGAGATAGCCCAATATCTTGTTTCTTTTTTTTGATAATTCGTGCCATTCTTTACGCTTATTTTCTTTGATTTACTTGATTAGAAGCAACTAAACATTTATTATTTTCCCATTTTCCTTTTAATGATTTTTCAGAAATTGGTGTATTATTACAGGTTAAGAAATTTCCGTTAGCATCTTTTTTAATGATTTTTAATCTTCCATTTTTAATAGCTTTTATCACTTTATGGATTAATTTTTTTGGAGGAATTATTTTTCCTTTTTTACTAAGTGATAACCCGATATTATTATTAAACAAATCCATAGTTGTCGCTATTTTATCAGGAATAACACCGTCTTCAAGTTTTCGTTTTTTGTAGGTTTTATAATTTTCTCTTTCGTGTGCTTTTCCTAAAGAACGAGATGCATTTTCACCTATTTCTTGTCGTAAACTAGCCATCCAAAAGGCATGACGAAAGGCATCAACTTGTCCACCAGCACCATCACCATCTAATAATGGCGATTTTTTTATAGAATCGGCAATTCGATACGCTTCTTTAGAAATTCGCTGTGCTTTTTTAGCTTTAAAAGGATGAAAGATAATCCATATTTTTTTTGGTGTAGAAATTTTTTTGAATTTTTTCCAGCTCGATTGTGAAAAAGAGAAACAGCTAACAAATAATAAAAGAATAGTTACATATTTTTTAATCATAGAATTTTTTTTAGTAATAATATTGCGTTATTTTTTACTGATAAAGATATTATTTTTCAGCCGTATCAATTTATTTTTTTAGCTATTTTTAAGTTTAAAACAAAAAACAAGGGGCTAAAACCCCTTGTTATTCCCTTACTTTTATTTACGGGCTATTTTGAAACATGTCTAAAATAACAATATTATGAATTCATAATATCTTCAATTTCATCAGCATCAATAGGAATGTTGCGCATTAAATTAAACGGTGCACCATTTTCTTGAATAACAACATCATCTTCTAAACGAATACCAAAACCTTCTTTTGGGATATAAATTCCAGGTTCAACGGTAAACACCATATTTGCTTGCATTGGTTGATGTAACAATCCGTAATCGTGGGTATCTAAGCCCATGTGATGCGAAGTTCCGTGCATAAAATATTTTTTATATGCAGGCCAGTTTGGGTCTTCATTTTGAACATCCGCTTTGTCAATTAATTTTAATTTCAACAATTCTGAAGTCATTATTTGACCCACTTCTGTATGATAATCAGCCCAAATAGTTCCAGGAACTAATAATTTGGTTGCTTCCATTTTCACATGATTTACGGCATTATACACTGCTTTTTGACGTTCCGAAAAACGACCAGAAACAGGCACAGTTCTAGTCATGTCAGAAGCATAATTGGCATATTGTGCACCAACATCCATCAAAATTAAATCGCCCGCTTTACATTGCTGATTGTTTTCAATATAATGCAATACGTTCGCATTATTTCCTGAAGCTACAATTGGCGTGTAGGCAAATCTTTTTGATCTATTTTTGATAAATTCATGAATATATTCGGCTTCAATTTCATATTCCCAAACTCCAGGTTTGATAAAATCTAACACACGTCTGAATCCTTTTTCGGTAATATCGCAGGCTTTTTGAATTAAATCTAATTCAATTTGGTCTTTTAAAGAGCGTAAATGCTGTAAAATCGGGTTACTTTTAGCCACAGAATGTGCAGGATATTTGGCTAATAACCATTTTGTAAAACGCGCTTCACGAGTTTCTGTTTCTACTGATGCGCGGTAATGTTCATTGGTGTTTATGTAGATGTTTTCGGCAAGTGCCATTATTTCGGCAAGTACTTTTTCTAAATCTTGTAACCAATATATGCTTTTGATTCCGCTAGTTTCTGTAGCTTTTTCTTTGGTTAATTTTGCACCTTCCCAAACCGCAATATGTTCATTTGTTTCACGGACAAATAATACTTCACGTAAATGTTCTTTTGGGCAATTAGGAAATAAAAGTAAAATACTTTCTTCTTGATCTACACCACTTAAAAAGAAAATATCACGATGTTGTTCAAAAGGAAGCATGCTGTCTGCACTTACAGGATACACGTCATTTGAATTAAAAATAGCAACACTATTTGGCTTCATTTGTGCCATAAAGTTTTTGCGATTTTTGATAAATAAGTTACTGTTTATTTGGTCGTATTTCATAATGCTAACAATTAAAATTCTTGTTCAAAAATACTTAAAACTTGGGGTTAAAGTTGTTGTAGTGTGGTGTTTTTTTATGATTTTCAATTTTTTTTAATAAGCTGTAAGTTGTTTTGTTCTATCGTTTAAAGATAGTTAAAATCCCTAGCCCCGATTGTAGCAATTGTTTGAGCTCTTTTTTATTTTTCTTTTTAAAAAATAAAAAAAGCGAGTGCGGAAAGCGGGAAATAGCTCCAAAAAAAACCTTCAAAATTTGAAAAATCAAACTTTGAAGGTTTTAGTATTTTTATAAGAAGTTAAAAAAAATTATCTTCTTGTATTTCTTCTTGATGAACTTTCAGAATTGCTAGAAGAACTACCTTTTGATGAATTTCCTCTAGAAGAACTTCCTGAGTTGCTTCTTGAATTATTAGTAGGACGCTGTCTTTTTGGTTTTGCAGCAGTATTACCACCTCTATGACTCGCGCCTACGCCTTTTTTCTTAGCAGTAGACCCCTTCTTTTGTGTAGCAGCTCTTTTAGGACCTGCAGTATCTCTAGGTTCGTACCCAGGAATAATTTCGGTTTTTAACTTTTGCTTTAATATTTTTTCTATTTCCTTTTGATACTCCGTTTCTTCGCTACAAACTAATGAAAGCGCTTCACCTTTTGCACCTGCTCTACCTGTTCTACCAATTCTATGTACATAATCTTCTGGTACATTTGGTAATTCGAAGTTGATAACGTGTGGCAATAAAGGAATATCAATTCCACGGGCTGCAATATCAGTAGCTACTAAAACTCTGTTGGTATTATTTTTGAAATTTGCCAATGCTTTTGTACGAGCTCCTTGACTTTTATTTCCATGAATTGCCGCTGCTGAAATTCCTGATTTTATTAACTTTTCAGTTAATTTATTTGCACCGTGTTTAGTTCTTGTAAAAATTAAAACCTGACTCCAGTTACCTTCTTTAATTAAGTTGATAACTACTTCTGTTTTTTGACCTTTATCTACTGCATATACTTTTTGAGAAACTTTCTCGGCAGTTGAATTTTCAGGTTCTGCTTCTACTGAAACAGGATTTCTTAAAATCCCTGAAGCTAATCGTTTAATTTCTGTTGAAAATGTTGCAGAAAACATCAAGTTTTGACGTTTTGCAGGCATAAAACTAATGATTTTGTTAATATCTCTAACAAAACCCATATCTAACATTCTATCAGCTTCATCTAAAATAAGTACTTCTATTCTGTTAAATGATACTGCTTTCTGATCGTGTAAATCTAACAATCTACCAGGAGTGGCAACTAAAATATCGACTCCTTGTCGTAACGTTCTTATTTGGCTTGCAGCTTTTACACCTCCAAAAACTACGGTCGATCTGATGTCTAAATACTTGCTATATTCTCTTACATTGTCATGAACTTGCGCGGCAAGTTCTCTTGTTGGTGTAAGCACTAATGCTCTTACGGGTCTGTATTTAGGGTGTTTAGATTCTGCTAAACGCTGTAAAACAGGTAGTGTAAATCCTGCTGTTTTTCCTGTCCCTGTTTGTGCTGAAGCTAATACATCTTTCCCTTCTAAAATAGGTGGTATTGCTTTTGCTTGAATTGGTGATGGGGTATCGTATCCTTTTTCTTCGATGGCTTTTAATAGTGCATCGGATAATCCTAAAGATTTAAATGTCATATATATTATTTCAGAAATACTCTAAAATAAGCACTTCTATGAAGATGCAAAGATACTGCTATTTATTTATAGGTGTGTTTTTAATAAATTTAGTAGTATTTCGGCTTCTTTTTGATAAATTATTAAGCATTTCCGAAATGAAATAACGCATCGCCCATATTTACGATTGGGAAATTATTTTTAGCGATAATATAGCCATTATCGGGTGCTTTTACAGGAAAATTTGTTTTACCATAAGTATCCATAATATGTCCTAAAATTTGATTTTTGGTAACTTTTGCGCCATTTTTTACACTTGGATTAAATAATCCTGCAACTTTAGCACGAATCCATTTTCGTTTTTTACTGATAAGAATGCTTGTATTTTCAGGAATTTCAATGGTTTGAGAAATCATGTTAAAATGTTTTAAAACTCGTAATGTTCCGTTAATTCCTTCTTGAATCGCATGTTCATTTAAGCGTAACGATTCGCCTCCTTCATATACAATTACGGGAATATTATTTTTAAAACATTGATTTCTAAATGATTTTGGAATCAGTTTTGATTCAAATAATAAAGGTGCATTAAATAGTTTTGCTAATTGAAAAGCACGAGTATCTTGTGGCGTATATCGTACTTGCGGAAAATTACTTCTTTGTGCGCCTCCTGTATGAAAATCGATGGCAAAATCGACATTTTTAACTAATTCTTTCATAAGATAATAAGCCATTCTTCCCGCTAAAGAGCCATTTTTTGCTCCAGGAAAACTTCTGTTTACATCTTTACCGTGCATATTTCGAGACAAATTTAAGAATCCAAAAATATTTAATAACGGCATTACAATAACGCATCCTTGGTTAATTTTATAGGATTTATCGATTAACATTCTTCGTACCAATTCGATACTATTTATTTCATCACCGTGTAAACCGCCTTGTAATAAAATACTTGGACCAGGTTTTTTTCCGTTAAAAACATACACAGGAATTTCGATAAGCGTACCTGTTGGCAATCTATCGATCGGAATTTTAATAAGTTTAGATTCGCCTAAACCAACACGTTGTCCTTGAATTTCGATGGTTTGATTTTTAAAATTTTGTGTGAACATTTTTTTCTGAAAAGTTAATAATTTCTTTGGCGATGTTTTGTTTTGTATAGGTTTCTATGCCTTGTAAACCTGGTGTGGAATTGACTTCTATTAATAAAGCGCCTCTTTTAGAGCGTATTAAATCGACTCCAGCAACGGGCAAATTTAAATAATTTGTTGCTTTTATGGCCATGGTAATTTCTTCTTCGGATAAGGAAACTTTACAACCGCGTCCTCCTTGATGAATATTGGAGCGAAAATCATCTTTACTGCCTATTCTTTTCATTGCTGATACAACCTTATTTCCAACAACTAAAGCTCGAATATCTTGGCTATTACTCTCGGCGATAAATTCTTGTAATAACACGCTTGTATTTGCATTGTAAAAGGTATCGATAATTGATTTTGCTGATTGATTACTTTCTGCCAAAATAACGCCAGAACCGTGTGTTCCTTCTTGAAGTTTTATAATGATTGGTGCGCCATTTAATGCTTTAATTTGCTGGTCAATATTTTCAAGATTCACTGAAAATAAAGTATTTGGAATCGGAATTTTTTTTTGATTCATTATTTGTAGCGTCGTCGCTTTATTTTGAGCTTGTAAAATTCCTAAAGAACTTGCCGTACTATACACGCCATTTAGTTCAAATTCTTTAACGACTGCCGAGCCATGTCGCGTAGCACCAGCACCAATACGAGGAATAATTACATCAGGAATATCAATAATATTTTTACCGTTATAAATAATTGCTGATTTTCCATTGGTAAGTTTTATGCTACATTTTAAGTGATTAATTACGCTAACAGTATGTCCTGAGCGACTTGCTTCTTGGTATATTCTTTGGGTAGAATATATTTGATCGCTTACAGAAAGTATAAAAATAGTCATAAATTTGAAGTATTGATGCTAGACAAAATTACTGTTTTTTTCGAGTGAAAATTTATTTAAAAAAAAGAAGTGTATTTTTGTGTTTATAAGTTTAATAAAATTCTGATTGCAAATTAGGTGAAAATTATGGAAACGACTGGAAAGACGCAAACGATGGGAACGATACGTGTAAATAATATTCGATTATTTACAAATCATGGATGTTTAGAAGAGGAAGCTAAAATTGGTTCAGAATATCGTGTGGATATTGAGGTAAAAGCGAATTTACAAAAATCATCAAAAACAGATAAACTTGCCGATACGGTAGATTATGTCCATTTAAATCATATTGTAAAAGAAGAAATGGCAATTCGTTCGGAATTATTAGAACACGTTGCACAGCGTATTTTAAACAGAATCTTCAAAGAAATTCAACTTGTTGAACAAGCAGAAGTTAGTGTTGCTAAAATTAATCCGCCAATCGGAGGAAATGTATCCGAAGTCGTAATTATTTTAAAAGATGTACGTACCTATTAACGTAAAATGTTTATAAGTTGTTGACATAGTATTGCTATAATGTTGATAACATTTTTATAAAAATTTCTATAAAAAAAGGAAAGTTTAAAAAAAAAAATGTAAATTTGCAGTCTTAATTATTAAAAGGTGTCTTGGCCGAGTGGCTAGGCAATGGTTTGCAAAACCATGTACAGCGGTTCGAATCCGCTAGACACCTCTACAAAACCTTATAAGTCTTTTGATTTATAAGGTTTTTTTTGCTCAAAAACTTAACAATAAGTTCATGTAAAAATATTGTTAAAAAAATCAAAAAAAGTATATTTGTTCCTAAATTATTATTATGAAAAAGTTAGTATTAGTACCCTTCATTATTTTAGGTTTATTTCTCTTAGGCGCTTGTGGAGATGAAAAATCCGAAGCTAAAAAAACGCCTGAATCAGCAAAAAAAGAACTTAAAACCGTTGTTGATAATCAAAAAGAAGACAAAGTAGCAAGCTTTAATTACACACCAAAAAAACCTGTTAACGGAACCTTAAAAGGTGTCGTAGAATTAGGTGCTTCTGGTTTTAACTCTTTTATTGTTAAGGTTGATAAAGATAGCAATTACGAAGTTATCAGTAAAGAATTTGGAAATAGCCTTATTTTAGAAGGAATGACAAATGTTAATGAAGTGAGTAAAAAACTTAAAAATTATATTCAATCAATTATTGAATACGGCGTTAAATCCGAAGATATTCATTTTGTGGTAAGTTCTGGGGCAAAAATATCAGATACGTCTAAAATTATTATCAATCAATTAAAAACCATCGGATATGTAGTTAACGAAGTTACCGCAGAAGAAGAAGGGATTTATGCGTTGAAAGCTGTTTTACCAAATAATTTTAAAAGCATCGCTTATGTGGTAGATATCGGTTCTGGAAATACTAAAATTTCATATTATCAAGGGAAAGAAATAGTTGGTGAAAATTCTTATGGATCTAAATATTTTCAAAATAATATACCAGATAGTACCGTTTCGAAAGAAATAAAAAGCATCGCTGCACATATTCCTAAAGGAAAAAAATCATTATGCTTTATTATCGGAGGTGTACCATATAATATGGCAAAAGCTCTTAGAACGGATAAAAATAGGTTTACCATGCTAACTCCAGATGTAAGCCGTTATGATGATGTCGTAAAAAGAAAAGGGAAAAAAGTCGCAAGCGGATTAACTATCTTTAAAGCAATTGCAGAAGAAACAGGATGCAAAAGATTTGTATTTGATTGGGATGCTAACTTTACAATCGGATTTTTATTAGCCCTGAACGAAAACGAATAAATATCCTAATTCATTAAAAAAAAGCAAGCTTTAAAAAATAAAAATTTCAATTTTTTTAAAAGACGTTCTTATTAGAACGTCTTTTTTTGTTTTTATTAACAAAAAGTTTCCTTAAAATGCTGCATCTTTGTAAGTATGCAAATTTTTTCAATAGAAACTGGTAATTTTAAATTAGATGGAGGCGCTATGTTTGGCGTAGTTCCTAAAACGATTTGGCAAAAAACAAATCCTGCTGATGGTAATAATTTGATTTCCATGAGTATGCGATGTATGCTTGTTCAAAATGGTAATCGACTTACCTTAATCGATACTGGAATTGGAAGTAAACAATCCGATAAATTCTTCGGATATTATGCTATGTTTGGCGATTTTTCTTTAGATACTTCCTTAGCAAAACACGGTTTTCATAGAGATGACATTACAGACGTGTTTTTAACACATTTACATTTTGATCATTGTGGAGGCGTAATTCAATGGAATACCGATAAAACAGGCTATATGCCCGCTTTTAAAAATGCCAAAGTTTGGAGCAATCAAGAACATTGGAAATGGGCAACACAACCAAATCCTCGTGAAAAAGCATCGTTTCTAAAAGAAAATATACAACCAATTCAAGAAAATGGACAATTAAATTTTATCCAAAAAAATCAACAAAATCAACTCGATTTTGAGGTGCTTTTTATGGATGGACACACCGAAAAACAAATGCTTCCTAAAATTCAATATCAAGGAAAAACCATCGTTTTTATGGCCGATTTATTGCCAACCGTAGGGCATATTCCATTACCATATATTATGGGATATGATACCAGACCCTTACTATCAATAGAAGAAAAAAGAATTTTTTTAAACCAAGCTGCCGATAAAGAATTTTATTTATTCTTAGAGCATGATGCTTATAATGAGGTAATTACCGTTAAGCATACCGAAAAAGGAGTCCGTTTAAAAGAACGTTATAAATTTACAGATATATTTAATTAAGATAGAGATTATGAGAGTTTTAAAACCAATGTTTTATTCGGCAGTAGCAATTTCAATATTAACAAGTTGTTCATCCGTAAGTAAAATAGCCGTGCCTACAGGTAGTAATACTGTAGTAAATATTTCAGCAAAAAAAGCCGAACTAACAACCTACCAAAAAGATAATTGGCAACATTTAGATTTAGCAACCGATTCTATTCCTGGAATGAGTGTCGATAAAGCATACAGTTTCTTAAAAGGAAAGAAAAATGCCGCTGTTATTGTTGCTGTTGTAGATACAGGTACCGACTTAAAACATGAAGATTTAGCCGATGTTGCTTGGGTAAATACAAAAGAAATTCCAGCAAACGGAATTGATGATGATAAAAATGGCTATGTTGATGATATTCATGGTTGGAACTTCTTAGGAAAATCATACAAAGAACATTTGGAATATGAACGTATTTTAAGAAACCCTTCTTTAGTAGATGCCGCTACTTTATCCGAAGTAAAAGCAGTGCAAGAAACAAAAGTAGATGCCGCTAAAAAAACAAAAGATAGATACGCTAAATTAGTAACAGCCTGTGCAGATGCTGATAAAAATTTAACTAAATATTTTGGAAAATCAGACTATACAAAAGAAGCAGTTGCAGCGCTTAATACTAGTGATGTAAACTTAAATAAAGCCAAAGCATTAGCTAGTAATATGTTAGGCTATTTTGCTGATTTTAAAGAAGCTAAAGAATATTTTGAAAATGGAATTATCAAAGCACAAGGCGTAATTGCAGGTGATAATTTAAAAACAGATTATCGTGCAGTTGTAGGTGATAACCCATACGATATTAAGGATAAACCAGGATATGGTGATGCTAATACAGGACATTCTAAAAAAGGAGAAGCACATGGTTCGCATGTTTCTGGTATTATCGGGGCAACTCGTAATAACCAAATAGGAATGAATGGAGTTGCTGATAATGTAAAAATGATGGCAGTTCGTTCGGTTTCTGATGGAGATGAGTATGATAAAGATGTTGCTTTAGGAATCCGTTACGCAGTTGATAATGGCGCAAAAGTAATCAATACTAGTTTTGGTAAAGATTTTTCACCAAATAAAGAATGGGTTTATGATGCCATTAAATATGCCGCTAAAAAAGATGTATTAATCGTAAATGCCGCTGGTAACGATGGTAAAAATATCGATGTTGAAAAAACATTTCCAAATGATGCTCCAGATTTAGTCAATGAAATTGCAGATAATGTACTAACATTAGGAGCAATGAGCGCAAATTATAACAAAAACTTACCAGCAAGTTTTTCTAATTATGGAAAAATAAATGTAGATGTGTTCGCTCCTGGAGTAAACGTACATTCTACAACACCTGATGGTGAATATAAAAAGTTTAGTGGAACTTCAATGGCAGCACCTTCGGCAGCAGGAGTAGCAGCGTTAGTACGTTCGTATTATCCTGAATTATCGGCAAGTCAGGTAAAACATATTTTAATGAATTCTGGAACTAAAATTGATTTATTAGTAACAAAACCAGGTTCACAAACCAGAGAAAATCCTATGGGAGATTTAGTGCCTTTTGCTGATTTATCAGTTTCTGGACGTGTCGTAAATGCTTACAACGCAGTTAGAATGGCAGATAGAATGGTAAATGGAAGAAAATAATCAATTCTAAAAAATATCCAAATACCCAAAATAGTAAAAATTTAAAAAATACTAAAATTTTAAAAAGAGCATTATTTTGATGCTCTTTTTTTTTTGTATAAAAAATCAATATAACTTCTAATCATATGAAAAAAATAATCTTAGGACTTTCATTATTGTCGATGATTTCTTGTGCTTCAACAAGTGCAAAAAATATAAAAAACACGAAAAATCTAACTGAAAATAATCAACTAAAAATAGTCAATAATCCTATAATTAAAAATTATTGGCAACAACATGTCGATTATACGATGGATATTGATATGGACGTAAAAACCTATCAATATAAAGGAACGCAAAAATTAATATACACCAATAATTCACCCGATGAATTAAAAAAAGTGTTTTATCATTTATATTTTAATGCCTTTCAACCAAATTCTCAAATGGATGTGCGTTCAAAAAACATCAAAGATCCAGATAAAAGAGTTGGCGATAGAATTAGTAAATTATCAGCATCAGAAATAGGTTATATCAAAGTAAATTCTTTAAAACAAAACGGTGCAATAGTAAAACACCAAACTGTTGGAACTATTTTGGAGGTTACTTTAAATAAAGCAATTCAACCAGGAGAAAGCGTAACTTTTGATATGATTTTTGATGCACAAGTTCCTAAACAAATTCGTCGCTCTGGAAGAAATAGCGAAGAAGGCGTGGCATTATCTATGGCGCAGTGGTATCCGAAAATGGCAGAATATGATTTCGAAGGTTGGCATACGCCTCCGTACTTAGGACGTGAATTTCACGGTGTTTGGGGCGATTTTAACGTAACGCTTCATATTGATAAAAATTATACCGTTGGAGGAACTGGATATCTTCAAAATCCGCAGGAAGTAGGGCATGGATATGAAAATAAAAAAGATGCTCTAAAAATTCCTTCAGGACAAAAATTAACATGGAAGTTTACCGCACCAAACGTACACGATTTTACTTGGGCAGCCGATCCTGAATATAAACACGATATCTTGACTATGAAAAATGGTATCGATTTGCACTTTTTATACAAAAAAACATTAGATAAAAAATATCTGAAAAATTGGAAAAAATTACAGCCTAAAACCGCTGAATTAATGACCTATTTTAGTGAGAATATTGGGCAATATCCATATAAACAATATTCTGTAATTCAAGGTGGTGACGGTGGAATGGAATATGCAATGAGTACTTTAATTACAGGAAAACGTAACTGGGGAAGCCTATTTGGCGTTACAGCGCATGAGTTAGCACATACTTGGTTTCAGTTTTTATTAGCATCTAATGAAACTAAACATTCTTGGATGGATGAAGGTTTTACAACCTATATTTCTAACAAAGCCGAAAATGAAATTTTAGCTAAAAAGGATCAAAATCCACACGCTGGTTCTTACAGATATTATAATTATGTGGTAGAAAATAATTTAGAAGAATCTCTTTCTACACACGCCGACCGCTATCATACAAATATGGCGTACGGAATGGGAAGTTACTCAAAAGGAAATATTTTCTTAACGCATCTAGAATATATTATCGGAAAAGAAAATACGGCTAAAACCTTAAAAAAATATTTTACTGATTTCTCTTTTAAACATCCAACGCCAAACGATATCAAAAGAACGGCTGAAAAAGTTTCAGGAATTCAATTAGATTGGTTTTTAAACGAATGGACACAAACCACACACACCATTGATTATGGTGTAAAATCGGTAAACGGAAAAGAAATTACTTTAGAAAGAATTGGTAGAATGCCAATGCCTATTGATGTTGAGGTAGTTTATACTGATGGTTCGAAAGAATCTTTTAATATTCCGTTACGAATGATGCGTGGCGAAAAACCAACAAAAGCAACAATTATTGAAGATTGGACATTTGCACATCCAACCTATAGTTTTACTACTTCTAAAACTGTAAAATCAGTACAAATTGATGCTTCAAAATTAATGGCAGATGTTAATTTAGAAAATAATTCGTACGGTAAATAAAAAAGACAAACAAAATAATTTTAAGAAAAGCGAAAATCCTATATAGAATTTTCGCTTTTCTATTTTTAGGATAAAATTTTCTTCAACAATTTTCCGTAATTTTGCATCTCAATTCAACAAAAAATGTCAGAAGAAAAAAAATCATTGAATTTTTTAGAACAAATTATTGAAGAGGATTTGGCAAATGGAATGTCAAAAGAAAATTTACGTTTTCGTTTTCCTCCAGAACCTAATGGATATTTGCATATCGGACACACAAAAGCCATCGGAATTAGTTTCGGATTAGGACAGAAATATAACGCTCCCGTAAACTTGCGTTTTGATGATACAAATCCTGCCAAAGAAGAACAAGAATATGTAGATGCTATTAAAAAAGATGTCGCTTGGTTAGGATATCAATGGGATAAAGAATTGTATTCTTCTGATTATTTTCAGCAATTATACGATTGGGCTGTTTTATTGATAAAAGACGGAAAAGCCTATGTCGATAGTCAATCTTCTGAAGAAATGCGTGCTCAAAAAGGAACGCCAACGCAAGTAGGAACGAATAGTCCTTATAGAAATAGAAGTGTCGAAGAAAATTTAGACTTATTTAGCCGAATGAAAGCTGGTGAGTTTGAAGAAGGAATACATGTTTTACGTGCTAAAATTGATATGGAATCACCAAATATGTTATTGCGTGATCCGTTAATGTATCGTGTTTTGAAAAAAGCGCATCACCGAACAGGAAATGATTGGGTTATTTATCCAATGTACGATTGGACACACGGAGAAAGTGATTATTTAGAGCAAATTTCACACTCATTATGTTCTTTAGAATTTAAACCGCACAGAGATTTATATAACTGGTTTCGTGACAATGTGTACGAATATAGTAAAACGGAATTTCCAAATCCACCGAAACAACGTGAGTTTTCTCGTTTAAACTTAAGCTACACGATTATGAGTAAGCGTAAGTTATTAACTTTGGTAGAAAATGGCATTGTAAACGGATGGGATGACCCAAGAATGCCAACAATTTCTGGATTAAGAAGACGTGGATATACACCAGCTTCAATCCGTAATTTTATAGAAACCGTTGGAGTTTCTAAAAGAGAAAATGTCATTGATGTTTCTTTATTAGAGTTTAAAATCCGTGAAGATTTAAACAAAAAAGCCAACAGAGTTATGGGAGTTTTAGATCCTGTAAAAGTAATTATTGATAATTATCCTGAAGGTAGAGAAGAAATTCTTATTGCAGAAAATAATCCTGAAGATGAAAATTCTGGTACTAGAATTGTTCCTTTTTCAAGAGAAATTTATATCGAAAGAGAAGATTTTAGAGAAGAAGCAAATAGAAAATTCTTCCGATTAAAAATAGGAAAAGAAGTTCGTTTAAAAAATGCGTATTTTATAACGGCAACAAGTTGTGAAAAAGATGAAAATGGAGAAATTACCGTAATTCACTGTACGTATGATCCGTTAACAAAATCAGGAAGCGATACCGAAGAAAGCAAGCGTAAAGTAAAAGGAACGTTACATTGGGTTTCTATAAAACACGCCGTAAAAGCGGAGGTTAGAGTGTACGATAGATTATTTTCTGATGAAGCACCAGATTCACATAAAGATAAAGATTTTATGGAATTTGTAAATCCTAATTCATTAGAAAAAATTACTGCTTTTGTAGAACCAAGCTTGCAAACGGCAAAAATTGGTGAGCAATTTCAGTTTCAACGTTTAGGGTATTTTAATGTTGATGACGATTCGACTTCAGAAAATTTAGTTTTCAATAAAACAGTTGGATTAAAAGATAATTGGGCAAATGCAAATAAAAAAACCGATTAAATAGTCGTGTTTTTTAGCTTTATTTAAGTTGAAAAAATAAGATTACAAAAACCCTCCATTTTTATATAAAAATGGAGGGTTTTATATATTGTAAATTATTGATAAAATAGTTGTTTGTTTTATTTGTAGAACACACTGCTATTTACTTATATTTGTTTAAAATAAATTAAAACAAGCATGAAAAAATTTATATACCTGTTTTTATTAACCGTATCGTTTACCGCTTTTGCACAAACATCAGAAGAAAAAATTACACCAGCTAAAAATGAATTTAAAATAGACGCTTTCGACTTGGCTTTTATGAGAGCACTTGACGTTAGTTATGAGCGTGTAGATAATCAGAATATGGGGTATGGAGTTTCTTTGTTATTAAATTTTCAAGATGATGATCTTTATTACGAAAAATTTGCTGTAACACCTTTTTTTAGAATGTATTTTTTTAATAAACAAGATTATGGTGCAAGAGGATTTTTTGCAGAAGTATATACAAAGTTTGCTTCAGGAGAAAACCCAGAAGATTATTATGAGCCTGTTTATGATAATAATAATCACTCATCAACCTATAAAGAATATTATCATGATTTTTTTGATGTCTCTTTCGGAATGGCATTGGGTTGGAAATGGGTAAATAAAAATGGTTTTACCTTAGATGTTTCTTTAGGAGGTGGACGATATTTAGGCTTTGATAAGCATTCACCTGAATTTTCTGGTAGAGGAGGCGTTTCATTTGGATACCGTTTTTAATTTCATTAAAAATTTATAGTTAAAATATTATTTTTCAAAAACACCTAATAATTGACTTATCGTTAATTATTAGGTGTTTTTTTTGTCTGAGAATAATAATAAACAAATCGGATTTTATTTTCATTTTTTTTATACAAAAAATCCATTTTCCATTTTCGATAGAATATGTATCTTTACTGATTAAGAAAAGTTACGATAAAAATTTTATCTAACTGAAAATCAATAATAAAAAAGTGTTTTTTGATACTGGCAAAAATCAGATTTAAAAAATACTTCTAAAATATACTATTTTATGAGTTGTAACAGTTGTTCAACGAGCAAAGACGGAGTGCCAGGTGGTTGTAAAAGTAATGGAAATTGCGCTAGTGGTACCTGTGGAAGTGGCAATAAATTGGCCGTTTTTGATTGGTTATCGAATATGACTTTGCCAACAGGCGAAGCTCCTTTTAATATTTTTGAAGTTCGATTTAAAAACGGACGTAAACATTTTTATAAAAATACCGAAAAATTAACCCTTTCAATGGGCGATGTTGTGGCTGTTGAAGGATCATCTGGTCATGATATTGGTATTGTAGCCCTTGCAGGAGAACTTGTAAAGGTTCAAATGAAAAAAAGAAAAATTACCGCAGATAGCGAAGAAGTTCAAAAAATATATCGAAAAGCATCGCAAAAAGATATCGATATTTGGCATACCGCTAGAGACAGAGAACAAGAAACACAGCGAAAAGGAAGAGAAATTATTAGTCGCTTAGAACTAAAAATGAAACTTTCTGATGTTGAATATCAAGGAGATGGAACGAAAGCTACTTTTTATTATACCGCCGATGAACGTGTCGATTTTCGTCAATTAATTAGAGATTTAGCAGGTACTTTCTCCATTCGTGTAGAAATGCGTCAAGTAGGAATGCGTCAAGAGGCAGCTCGTTTAGGCGGTGTTGGTTCTTGTGGAAGAGAATTGTGTTGTTCTACCTGGTTAACCGATTTTAGAAAAGTAAATACCGCTGCTGCTAGGTATCAACAATTATCATTAAATCCGCTAAAATTAGCAGGGCAATGTGGTAAATTAAAATGTTGTTTAAATTTTGAGTTAGATACCTATTTAGATGCTTTGCAGAGTTTTCCCAAGCAAGATAAAATACTTAAAACCGAAAAAGGAGATGCTATTTTTGTAAAAATGGATATCTTTAAAAAAATACTTTGGTATACCTATAAAGAGGAAAGTTTTAAGTGGTTTAGAATCTCGTTAGAGCAAGTGCAAGAAATTATTGAACTCAATGAAAATAATGAACTTGCTTTGCCGTTAGATGAATATGAGTTAGAGATAAATCTAGCACCAGTAGTTGATTTTGAAAATGTCGTAGGCCAAGATAGTTTAACCCGTTTTGATACACCAAAAAAATCACGTAATAATAGAAGAAAATCAAGAAAACCCGTTGCCAGAAATGAAGGAAATCAACCTGTAAAAACACAACCAAATAAAAGACCGCAACGACCAGTACCAAAATCAGTAAGAAAACCTGTCGCTAGAAAAGAAGGAGAACAACCCATAAAAGCACAGCCAAATAAAAGACCACAACGACCAGTAACACCAAGATCAGCAAGAAAACCTGTCGCCAGGAAAGAAGGAGAACAACCCGTAAAAGCACAGCCAAATAAAAGACCACAACGTTCAACACCAAGACCAGTAAAAAAACCTGTTGCTAGAAAAGAAGGAGAACAGCCTGTAAAAGCACAACCAAATAAAAGGCCACAACGAATACAACGACCAACTCGTAAACCTATTGATAAAAAAGAAACAGCGCAATCTGTTCAAAAACAACCTAATAAAAGAACACCTGTAAAAATAACAAAAGACAATGTAGCTAAAAACGTAGCGACAACGTCTAACGAAAAAAACGTTTCAGGACAACATAAAAAACCAAACCCAAGAAGAAATCAACCACAAAGAAGAAAAAATACCAACGAAAATAGTAACGAAAACTCTAACGAAAATACCAACCAAAAAAAGGAGTCATAAAGCAAATTATAAAACGATCATAAAATGAAAAAGAATCGTGTATTTATCTTTTTTTTAATGCTAATAGGAATCATATCATGTGATTCTAAAGCAGAATATGATACGTATCTGACATTGCCAAATAATCATTGGAATAAAAAAAATGCCATCGAATTTAATTTTGAAATAAAAGATACCATCAACAAAAAAAACCTTTTTATAAATCTTAGAAATAATAACGAATATCAATATCAAAATCTATTTCTAATTACACAATTAAAATTCCCTGACGGACAAATAATTGTAGATACATTAGAGTATGATATGGCTGATGTTACCGGTAAATTTTTAGGGAAAGGACTCGCAACTATCAAAGAAAATAAACTCTTTTATAAAGAAAATATACAGTTTCCAAAGACAGGGAAATATACCTTTAAAATAGCACAAGCTATGAGAAAAAATAACCAAATTAAAGGAATTGAAAATCTTAAAGGTATTTCGGAAGTAGGATTTAGAATTGAAAAATTACAATAATGACAGAAAATAAAACAACCAAGAAAACAACCAATTATAGTGCCTATATCAAATGGTTTTGGGGAATATTATTAAGTGGATTACTTTTCGTTTCCTTACTATTCTTATTAGCATCTTGGGGAACTTTTGGAGCGTTACCTTCTTTTGAAGAACTCGAAAATCCTAAAAGTGATTTGGCTACAGAAGTGATTTCTGCCGATGGAAAAACCCTAGGGAAATACTACGTAAAAGCAAATAGAACCCCAATTTTATACAAGGATTTACCCGAAAATTTAATCAAAGCTCTAGTGGCTACCGAAGATGAACGCTTTTATCAACATTCTGGTATCGACTTTAAAGGTACCGCAAGAGCTATCGCTAATTTAGGTAGAAAAGGAGGCGCAAGTACCATCACCCAACAATTAGCTAAAAATCTATTTAATAAAGGAGGATCTAGTAATATTTTTAAACGTCTTTCTCAAAAATTAAAAGAATGGGTTGTGGCTATAAAATTAGAGCGTCAATATACCAAAGAAGAAATTGCCACAATGTACCTAAATACACAAGGATTTCTTTTTAATGCAACTGGTATTCGTTCGGCAGCACGTATTTATTTTGGTAAAGAACCTAAAGAATTAGATTTACAAGAATCAGCTATTTTAGTAGCGATGTTAAAAAATCCGAGGCAATACAACCCTTACAGAGAACGCTCTAAAAACAAATCCTTACAGCGTAGAAATGTCGTGTTTGCGCAAATGGCAAAAAATGAAGTTATCACACAGCAACAAAAAGATTCGCTACAAAAATTACCCCTAAAAATAAACTTTACACCAGAGAGTCATAGTGATGGATTGGCAACCTATTTTAGAGAAAATTTAAAACAACGCTTGAAAATATGGGCAAAAGAAAACCCAAAACCAAATGGCGAGTTTTATAATATCTATAAAGATGGCTTAAAAATACATGTTACGATTGATTCTAGAATGCAAAAATATGCAGAAGAAGCAACGACAGAACACATGGCAAATTTGCAATCATTTTTCTTTAAAGAACAACAAGAAAATAAAAATGCGCCGTTTTATGAATTAGATAAAGCACAAATTTTGAATATAATGAAAAGAGGAAAACGAAGCTCTACACGTTATAGACGCATGAAATCAGATGGAAAAAGTGAAAAAGAAATTGAAAAATCGTTTAATACCGATACCGATATGCGTGTCTTTTCTTGGAAAGGTGCCATTGATACCGTGATGACACCCTATGATTCTATCCGTTATTATAAGCATTTTTTACGCTCTGGTTTAGTTTCTATCGAACCACAAACAGGACATATTAAAGCATGGGTTGGTGGTATCAGTCATAAATATTTTAAATATGATGCCGTAGAACAACAAAAACGTCAAGTTGGTTCTACTTTTAAACCGTTCGTATATGCAACGGCAATTAATCAACTAAAAATGTCGCCTTGCGATAAATTACCAAATATTCTATATACCATTCCTAAGGAAAAATACGGAATGCCCAAAGATTGGACACCTAGTAATGCTAGTAATAGATACGGAGGAGAATTAACTCTAAAACAAGCATTAGCAGGTTCTGTAAACGTGATAACTGCACAATTAATTGATAAAGTATCGCCTATAAATGTAGCACGTTTAGCACAATCTGCAGGAATAAAATCAACTATTGATCCCAATCCAGCAATCGCTTTAGGAGCCGTAGATTTATCATTAATAGAAATGGTTAGCGCTTATTCAACATTTGCCAATAAAGGATTGCGTGTAAGCCCAATGATGATTACCAGAATTGAAGATAAAAACGGTACTGTACTACAAGAATTTGTTCCGCAAACAAAAGAAGTTTTAAGCGAAGAATCTGCTTATGTAGTGCTGGATTTATTAAAAGGTGTTACACAATCGGGTTCAGGAGCACGTTTGCGTTCTGGTTGGACGCGAAGAAAAGATGCCAATACAGGTTTTCCATATAAATTCACAAACCCAATTGCAGGAAAAACTGGAACTACACAAAATCAATCTGATGGTTGGTTTATGGGCGTTGTTCCCAATTTAGCAACAGGAATTTGGACAGGAGGAGAAGATAGAGCAACCCATTTTAAAGGAATCGGTTTAGGGCAAGGAGCAACCATGTCATTACCTACCTGGGGATTATACATGCGAAAATGTTATGCAGATTCAACATTGCATATCAGTAAAAAAGATTTTGAAAAACCAACAGGAGAATTAACAATTACCATTAACTGTAATGAAGTAAAAAAGAATACCGATAACAATCAAGAAAATCAAGAAGGAGATACCGATTTTTAAGAAAATTATTATTAAATAGATAGCAACAAAATAGTCGTTTTCAAAATAATATATCGCTAATTAAGATTAATAAAACTAAAAACAGCAACTAAGATGATTCATAAAAAAGTAAATAACGTACAAGAAGCACTCATGGACGTAAAAAACGGAATGACTTTTATGGTAGGTGGTTTCGGTTTATGTGGTATCCCAGAAAATGCCATTGCTGAATTAGTAAAATTAAATGTTAGCGAGGTAACTTGCATCTCAAATAATGCTGGTGTTGATGATTTTGGCTTAGGGTTATTACTTCAAAATAAACAAATAAAAAAAATGATAGCATCGTATGTTGGCGAAAATCAAGAATTTGAACGTCAAATGCTCTCAGGAGAACTTGAAGTCGAATTAACTCCTCAAGGAACTTTAGCAGAAAAATGTAGGGCAGCTCAAGCAGGTTTTCCAGCATTTTATACGCCAGCAGGATACGGAACAGAAGTCGCAGAAGGAAAAGAAACTCGTGAATTTGATGGGAAAATGTACGTGTTAGAATCTGCTTTTAAAGCCGATTTTGCCTTTGTAAAAGCATGGAAAGGAGATACTGCTGGAAATTTAATCTTTAAAGGAACAGCACGTAATTTTAACCCGAATATGTGCGGCGCAGCAACAATTACCGTAGCTGAGGTCGAAGAATTAGTACCCGCAGGAACACTTGATCCCAATCAAATACATATTCCAGGTATTTTTGTACAACGTATTTTTCAGGGAGAAAATTATCAAAAAAGAATTGAACAACGAACTGTAACTCCTAAAATACACTAAAAATGGCGTTATCAAAAGAACAAATAGCACAAAGAATTGCAAAAGAATTACAAGATAAATGGTATGTTAATTTAGGAATCGGAATTCCTACCTTAGTTGCAAATTACATTCCTGAAGGAATTGAAGTAGAATTTCAATCTGAAAATGGATTGCTAGGAATGGGACCTTTTCCAATAGAAGGAACCGAAGATGCCGACCTTATAAATGCAGGAAAACAAACCGTAACCGTATTAGATGGTGGCGCTATTTTTGATTCAGCAATGAGCTTTGCAATGATCCGAGGAAAACACGTGCAATTAACCGTTTTAGGTGCCATGGAAGTTGCACAAAATGGTGATATCGCCAACTGGAAAATCCCTGGAAAAATGGTAAAAGGAATGGGCGGTGCTATGGATTTAGTAGCATCGGCAGAAAATATTATTGTAGCGATGATGCACACTAATAAACGTGGCGAATCTAAACTTTTAGAAAAATGCTCTCTGCCCTTAACCGGCGTTGGTTGTGTTACAAAAATAGTGACCAATTTAGCCGTTTTAGAAGTTAAAAATAATGCTTTCTATCTGCTTGAAAGAGCGCCTGGTGTTTCTGTGGATGAAATAAAAAAAGCAACGAAAGGAAATTTAATTATAGAAGGAGAAATTCCTGAAATGAATATGTAAAATACTCATGAAAATACTATCATACAACGTAAACGGCATTAGAGCCGCCTTAAAAAAAGGATTTATCGATTGGTTAGAAACTGAAAATCCTGATGTGATTTGTATTCAAGAAACCAAAGCTCATAAAGAACAACTCGATGTTACAACTTTTGAAAATGCTGGATACCCATATCATTATTGGTTTTCAGCACAAAAAAAAGGCTATTCATCAGTGGCTGTTTTTTGTAAAGAAAAACCAAATCATATTGAATACGGAACAGGAATCGAAGCCATGGATTTTGAAGGAAGAAATTTGCGGGTAGATTTTGATGAAGTATCCGTGATGAGCTTATATCTTCCGTCAGGAACAAATTCCGAACGCTTGAATTTTAAATTCAATTATATGGATGAATTTCAAGAATATATTGATACTTTAAAACAAGAAATTCCGAATTTAGTGATTTGTGGCGATTATAATATTTGTCATCAAGAAATAGATATTCACAATCCAAAAATGAAAGGCGTTTCAGGATTTTTACCCGAAGAACGAACATGGATGGGTGAATTTATCAACAACGGATTTATTGATAGTTTCCGTTATTTAAATCAAGATAAACAAGAGTATTCTTGGTGGAGTTATCGTGCAAATTCTAGAGCAAATAACAAAGGTTGGCGTTTAGATTATGCTATGGTTGCTGAACCTTTGAAAGATAAAATTTCTAAAGCCTATATTTTACCAGAAGCAAAACATTCTGACCATTGTCCTATCGTTGTTGAATTAGCCATTTAAAAAATCGCTTTATAAAACAGATTGAAATACCTCAAAATATATCAAAAAATAATATCAAAATAGATTAAAACATATTAAAGTAAACTATAGCAATTATGAAAAATTTATTCTTACTTTTTTTTACCGCATTCGTTTTTGCACAACAGCCCGTTGCTGTTGATAGTGCTTTTATGACTATCAATACGACTAAAAATATCAAAAACATCAAAAATAGTCAAAACATCAAAAATATCGATAAAACGAAAATCACTATTGATTCTAATTTTATAGGAACTGTTGTCGATACGGTTATTGATGCTTCTAAACTTAAAAAATATCAAGAACTATTTACTGATGCCGATTTGAAAATTATTGATAGTTTATTAATAGAAGAAAAATTTAATTCATCGTCTTTTGATAGCATTCAATATGTAATTAATGATAAAGATATTCTTGAGAATACAACCTCAATACTTTCTACCGATTTACTCAAAAAACGTTTGCAAGATTTAAATGTAAAAACACCTTTTCATTTAGCCTATAATCCATCGTTAGAAAAAGTAATTAACAGTTATTTAAAATATCGAACAAAATATTATCCTGCTTTAATGGCAAAGGCTCACTATTATTTTCCGATGTTTGAACAATATTTAGATCAGTTTGATGTTCCGTTGGAAATGAAATATTTAGCTATTGTAGAATCAGCATTGCGTCCTGACGCACGCTCTAGAGTTGGCGCAACAGGACTTTGGCAATTTATGTATGGTACTGGAATCCAGTTTGATTTAAAGGTAAATTCTTATGTTGATGAGCGTCAAAATCCTGTGAAATCGACTATCGCTGCGTGTAAATATTTAAGTCAGTTATATAAAATTTTTGGCGATTGGGATTTAGCCTTAGCAGCCTACAATTCAGGTCCTGGAAATGTTTCTAAAGCGATTAAACGCTCAGGAGGATACCGAAATTATTGGAATATTCGTCCGTATTTACCACGAGAAACAGCAGGATATGTTCCCGCTTTTTATGCAACCATGTATATTTTTGAATATGCAGAAGAACATGCGATTTATCCTGCACCACCTACAATTTTTCATTTTGAAACTGATACCGTTCGTGTAAAAAGAACCGTAACTTTTGATCAAATAGCAGAAAAAACAAAGATTGATACCGAATTATTATCCTTCTTAAATCCGTCATATAAATTAGATATTATTCCGTATGTAGCCGATAAAAATTATGCTCTTAGATTGCCTCGAAAAAATATAATCGACTTCTTAGAACAAGAAAAAGCTATTTATCAATTAGCAAATACTGATGATAGTAAAATAGAAAAACCACTTCCTAAGTTTTTTGAAGCCGAAAAACGTACCCGATATAAAGTACGTAGTGGTGATTATCTAGGGAAAATAGCCCATAAATTTGGCGTAAGAGTTAGTGATATCAAACGTTGGAATGGTATGAGAAATCATCGCCTGAAAATAGGACAACGCTTAAATATTTATCCGAAGAAATTAGTAGCTTCTACAAAAACATCCAAAAGAAAATATCCATTGCCAAAAGGAGCACATCAGGTTTATATCGTGCAAAATGGCGACTCTTTATGGACAATCTCCAAAAAATATCCATCAGTTTCTATAGAACAAATTAAAAAATGGAACAATATTTGGAGTGTAAAAAGATTAAAGCCAGGAATGGAACTTAAAATTTTTAAAGGATAAAATTTAAAGATAAAATCTAACCCCAAAAAAAAACCTATGAAACAAATAATATGCTTGCTTGTTTTAACAATCTTTGCAACATCTTGTAAAACAAACAACGCAAAAAATAGCTACACGTTACCAACATCTAACGGAAATACCAACAAAATAATTGTAGTTGTAAAAGGAGCAGATTGGGAAGGGAAAATCGGAAATAAAATACGAACTGTATTTGGAGAATCGCAAGTGGGATTGCCACAGCCAGAAACATTATTATCGGTAAGTCAAATAGATCCTAGCGGATTTAGTAGCTTTATGAGACACGCAAAAGCCGTTCTTCTTATCAAAGAAGGCGCTAAAGAAAGTATTGCTATTGAAAAAGATAGGTATGCAAAACCACAAATTATCGTGCATGCGACCGCTAAAAATAAAACAGAAATTTTAACATTACTTGAAAAAAGAGGCAAAGAAATTATACAAATCTTTAAAGATGAAGATATTAAATTTACTCAAAATATCTTTAAAAAAGAACGTATTGATGAAACTCAATTTAAAACCATTAAAAATATCGGTGTAACTATTGATATTCCTGAAAGATTTAGATTGGTTGAAGATACAGGTGATTTTATTTGGTTTCGTCAGCATTTACGAAGCGGTATTGCCCGTGGCGATGGAACAAATAATATTCTACTATACACCGTTCCTTTAAAAGATGAAAATACTATTGCCGATAATATTACCGCAGTTCGGGATACCATTGGTAAAAAACACATACCAGGAAGCAAAGAAGGAATGTATATGATTACCGAACAAGCTTACACACCTTTTACTTTTGATGCTCAAATTGATGGTAAAAAAGCCTACGAAACACGCGGGAAATGGGAAGTGAAAAATGATTTTATGGCAGGGCCATTTATTAATTATACAATCATTGATAAAAAAAATAATCGCTTGGTGATTTTTGAAGGATTTACCTACGCACCTTCGGTAAATAAACGTGATTTTTTATTCGAATTAGAAGCAATTGCAAAATCAATGCACATAAAATAAGCCCATTTTATTTTAAAAAGAATATCAAAAAGCATCAATTATATTGATGCTTTTTTATTTTTTTATTGCTATTTTTACACCTTTACCTACAATAAATACCCAAATATACTTGTTGTACAGTAAAAGCGTAACTATATGAATAAATTATCAAAATTCTTAGTTTTTAACTTGATTTTAACTACAATATATTCTTGTAGTGTGAAAAAAGATACTTTTTTAAATCGAAACTTCCACGCACTTACTACAAAATATAACGTGCTGTTTAATGGTGAACAAGCCTACTTAAAAGGACTTCAAGAAATTCAAGATAAACATCAAGATAATTTCTGGAAACAATTACAAATTGAACCCATCACTTTTGATGAAACCGAAATCGTACTCCCAACACTACAACCAGGTGCAGGATTTGATGAAAATCAAACAACAGAAGATGATGAAAATCAAAAACCATTAACCAATTTCGAAAAAGCAGAAGAAAAAGCCGTAAAAGCAATTCAAAAACATTCCATGAATATCAATGGATATGAAAAAAATCGCCAAATTGATGACGCTTATCTACTATTAGGAAAAGCAAGATACTACACACAACGCTTTATTCCTGCGATAGAAGCCTTTAATTATAGTATCATAAATTATCCAAATGCAAGCCTTATCAACCAAACGAAAATTTGGCGCGCTAAAACAAATATTCGACTCGATAATGAAAAATTAGCCATAGAATCACTCAAATTTCTATTGGAAGTTGAAAAAAATGAAAAACAATTACCAGCTGTCATCAAAGAACAAGCACATACCGCAATGGCAATGGCGTATCAAAAAACAGATAGCATTCAAAAAGTAATTGAACACTTAACAAAAACAACTGAAATATTTAAAAATAAAGAACAAGCATCTCGAAATATGTTCGTTTTAGGGCAAATTTATAGCCAATTAAACTATAAAGATTCCGCACGTATCGTATTTGAAAAATTATCAGAAATAAAAAAAGCACCCTACAAATACCGAATTCGAGCAACCATCGAAATGGCAAAAAATACTCCAAATGATAGCACATCTGTTATTGTATTAGCCAAATTGAAAAAATTAATCCGAAATTCCGATAATCGAAAATTTTTAAACGCCTTATATTATCAAGCAGGAGTCCTCGAAATTGGTCGAAATAATCGCCAAAATGCCATCGATTATTTTAAAAAATCATTAAACGCAAAACATAATAACGAATATCAAAAAACATACGCATACGAACGTTTAGGAAATATCGCTTTCGATACCCAAAAATACGTGCTAGCAGGTAATTATTATGACAGCGTTTTAAATGTTACGCCAAAAGAATTTGAACTCGAAAAACGAATCCGAAGAATCCGAAGAAAAAATAAAGGACTCACAACCTTACGAAAATACGAAGAAATCGTTAAAAATAATGATAGTATTCTAAGCCTAGTTGCGATGACAAATCAAGAAAAAAATGCTTTTTTTCAACAGCATATCGCAAAAATAAAACAACAAGACCAAGCTCAAAAACAACAAGCGTTAAATGCTCAAAATTTTGGCAATTCCTTTGGAAGTTTTACCAATGATTTCGCAAATAAAACCAACAATGCTAATAATAAAGGAAAATGGTATTTCTATAATACGCAAGCTTTAGCGTTTGGAAAAATAGCCTTTCAAAAAAATTGGGGAACACGTCTGTTAGAAGATAATTGGCGAATCTCAGCAACAACAACTAATAATAATAATCTCGTTACTATTGTTGATGAAAAATCAACAACAAAAATAACCGATAAACGCTACGAAATAGCAACCTATTTAAACGAAATCCCTACTGATGAAAAAGAGATTACAACATTAATCGAAAAACGTAATGATGCCTTATATCAATTAGGATTACTCTATAAAGAACAATTTATAAATAGCAATCTTGCCATTAAAAACCTAATACGTTTGCAAAAAGAACAAGATAAACAACATGATAATTCCCTAGAATTACCTATAAAGTATCACTTATATCAAATTTATACAGGAATTAATAATCTTGAAAAAGCAAATCAATATAAAAATAGTATTCTAACAAAATATCCACAAACAAGGTTCGCTAAAATAATTCGAAACCCAACTCAAAAATTATCAGAAAAAAAGACAGAAAATAGTCAAGAAGCTATCGCAAATAAAAAATACAAAGAAATTTATTACTTATATAAAGAAAATAAATTCGAACAAGTCGTCAAAGAAATCGATAGGCTATCTTTAAGTAGTATAGATTCAAAATTAACCCCTAAATTTGTATTGTTAAAAGCAATCGCTATCGGTAAATATAAAGACAAAAAAACCTATATAAAAGCGTTAGAATTTGTAGCAATGGGCTATCAAAATACAAAAGAAGGCGAAAAAGCAACAGAAATATTAGCACAATTAAAAAAATAAATCCCTAAAATATGTTCGGTAAAGAAAGTAAAAAAATAAGTGAAAATAAAGTTTCTGAAAGAAATGTAATCGGAAAAAATACCCAAATAAAAGGAGATATTATTTCAGAAGGAGATTTTAGAATTGATGGAAATTTAGACGGAACTATCAATACAAAAGGTAGAGTGATTGTCGGACAAACTGGTTTTATTAAAGGAAAAGTAACCTGTACCAATGCCGATATTGAAGGGAAGTTTTCAGGAGAATTAATCGTAGCAAATACCTTAACCGTAAAAGGAACCGCCAATATTAATGGAGATGTTATTATTGGTAAATTATCCGTAGAACCAGGAGCTTCTTTCAACGCAACCTGCGCCATGAAAGGGAGCGTAAAAGAATTAAATAATAATGAACAAAAACATAAAGAAAAAACCGCGTAGTAAATATCTTCAGTTTACCAGTATCGCTTTTCAAATGGGAATCACCATTTATTTAGGGAATTTACTCGGTCAATGGCTAGATGCAAACTATATCAATGAAAACGAATTGTATACTAAAATATGTACGTTAGTAGCTGTTTTTGTAGCAATGTTTTCGGTAATATCGCAAGTTTCTAAAATATCTAAATAAATATTTGTACAATATTTAAGGGATTTTTTTAAGTAAAAATATATAAATTTATAATGAGTAAACGTATTTTGTATTTTATTACTGCAGTACTATTGTTATTTGCAGTAAGCTATTTTTTGCATACATATATCTTAAAAATGCAAGAAGTAGTATTGCCCTATTCACTACTTTCGATGTATTTATTTCATGTCATCGCAACAAGTTTGGTATATATAATCCTCGAATTTATCGCCGATACGCTGCCAAATGAAGCTGGATATGTCTATTTAGCATCGATGCTTTTAAAGATAGGTTTCTTTGTTTTAATTTTTAAAAATGACGTATTTACAGAAGTAAAACTCATCCAGCCCGCACGAATATCGCTAGTGGTACCCTTATTTTTGTTTTTGACAACCGAAGCAATGGGCGTTTTTAAGTTGTTAAACAATAAGTAGTTTGCTTTTTTTTAGCCACTTTTAAGAGCTAGTTTACAATCAAAAAAAAACTAAGATAAAAACGGTTTGTAGTTTTAATTAAATATGTACCTTTGCACGGAAATTTACAGACCTTAAACCTTTATTCAAATTTAAGATATGATGATAGCAACAAAATCTATCAAGTTTTTAACAATACTTGCACTAGTTTTTATATCATTTTCAGTGTTCGCTGAAGGTGGAAATACTACTTTACAAGAAAGTGAACCTGTTGTATTACAAGATGATGAACATGCTGTTTTAGAAGATGGTGGACGTGTAAATACAAAGGAAGAAATTGAAGCATACAAAAAGCATCACTTAGCAGATTCACACGATTTTTCATTATTTTCTTATACAAATGATCAAAATGAAAGAAAACACGTGGGATTTGCATTACCAGTTATTGTTTGGACAAGTAAAGGATTGAAAACTTTTATGTCTTCAGCATTTCATCATAATGATGATGGTCATGTAGTAGTAACTGCAGACGATGTGCAATTAACTAAAATTCACAGTAAAATTTACGAATTAAATGAAGGAGAAACTGCCGTTTCTTTTGATGAAGCACATCATGCTACTAATGCACATAAAGTAATAGATTTTTCTATCACGAAAAGTGTATTTGGAATGTTTTTAGTAGGTTTATTAATGATTTTTGGATTCAGATCATTAGCCAAAGGATATAAAAAAGGAGCTATACCAACAGGGTTTGCAAGAGTTTTAGAGCCTTTAGTATTGTATGTTCGTGATGAAATAGCAAGACCGAATATCGGTGAAAAGCATTACCGTAAATTTATGGGATTCTTATTAACTGTTTTCTTTTTTATCTGGATTTCAAACCTATTAGGATTAACTCCTTTAGGATTTAATATTACAGGACAATTAGCTGTAACAGTTTGTTTGGCTCTTTTCACCTTTTTTATAGTACAATTTTCAGCGAATAAAGACTATTGGAAACATATTTTTTGGATGCCAGGAGTACCTGTCGTTATGAAATTTGTTTTAGCACCTATTGAATTTTTAGGGATTTTAACGAAGCCTTTTTCGTTATTTGTACGTTTATTTGCTAATATTACAGCAGGTCATTCAGTAGTAATGGGTATTGCCGCTTTAATGATTGTATTAAAAGCGAAGTTTGGAACAGCAGGTGCTACAAGTGTATCTATATTTTTAACGTTATTTTTAACGTTAATTGAAGTATTGGTCGCTTTCTTACAAGCCTACATATTTACAATGTTATCTTCATTGTTTATCGGTATGGCAGTAGAAGAACATGAACACCATTAGTAAAATGAAATTTTTTGTTTAATTTAATATAAATCAATTAGTATGGAACTGACTTTAATAGGAGCAGGATTAATCGTAATCGGAGCAGGATTAGGTTTAGGGAAAATCGGAAGTAGCGCAATGGAAGCTATCGCACGTCAACCTGAAGCAGCTGGAAAAATCCAAACAGCAATGATTATTATTGGAGCATTATTAGAAGGTTTAGCATTTGGTGCTTTACTTTTAGGATAATCTTCCCGAAATTAAAAAGAAACACTTTCTGCAACGATTGGTTGCAGAAGTGTTTTATTAAACAATAAAAAAAAACACAAAATTAAGTAGTATGGGAATTTTTAATGATTTTTCAATAGGGTTGTTTGCAATGCAAGCTTTTATCTTATTAATCTTGATTTTTTTAATGATGAAATTTGCTTGGAAACCTATCTTAACTGCCTTAAATGACAGAGAAGAAGGAATTCAAAATGCATTAGATCAAGCTGAAAATGCTCGTAAAGAAATGCAAAATTTACAAGCTGATAATGATAAATTATTAAAAGAAGCACGTGCAGAAAGAGATGCAATGATGCAAGAAGCTCGTGATATTAAAGAAAATATTGTCGCAGAAGCAAAAGAAGAAGCACAAGCACAAACTGCTAGCATGATCGAAAATGCAAAAGCAACTATAAAACAAGAGCAACAAGCTGCAATTGCTACATTAAAGAAAAATGTAGGAGATTTATCTATCGAAATCGCTCAGAAATTAGTGCAAAAAGAATTAACTTCACCAGCAGATCAATTCAAATTAGTTGAAGGAATGTTAAAAGAGGTTACTTTAAATTAAGCAATCGATGAAAGGAGCAAGACCCGCATTGCGTTACGCAAAAGCAATATTAAATTTAGCAAAACAAACCAATAAAGATTCGCTAGTAAACGATAATATGAAGCTGATTGCTGATACTATTGAAGAAAGTGAAGATTTAAAAAGAATGCTTAATAGTCCAATCGTTAAAACTGAAGATAAAAAGAAGGTTTTAATAGCCCTTTTTGGTGATAAAGTAGACAAGGTTATAAAAGGTTTATTTAACGTATTAGAGCAAAATAAACGTATGACAATGTTAGCGTCAATTGCAACACAATATTCGCTAATTTATAATCAGTATAAAGGAATACAACTCGCTAAAGTTACTACTGCAGTAGCTTTAACAAAAGAATTAGAAGATAAAATACAAGCGAAAATTGTTTCTTTAACAGGAAATAGCGCAAGTATAGAAAATATAGTAAATCCATCTATTATAGGAGGGTTTATTTTACGTGTTGGAGATGTGCAGTATGATGCAAGTATTTCTAATCAGTTCAACAAGTTAAGAAGAGAATTTGACACTAGTCATAACACTTCACAAATTTAATTATACATCCAAAGAAATAAGATGGCAGGAATTAAACCAGCTGAAGTTTCAGCAATTTTAAAAGAACAATTATCAAACTTCGAATCTAAAGCTTCATTAAATGAAGTAGGTACCGTATTACAAGTAGGTGATGGTATTGCTCGTGTTTACGGTTTGTCTAATGTACAATATGGTGAATTAGTAGAATTCGGTGACGGATTAGAAGGTATCGTATTAAACTTAGAAGAAGATAATGTAGGAGTTGTATTATTAGGTACATCGACCTCAGTTAGAGAAGGATCTACAGTTAAACGTACAGAAAGAATTGCTTCTTTAAGAGCTGGAGAAGGAATCGTAGGACGTGTTGTAAATACATTAGGGCAGCCAATTGATGGTAAAGGACCTATTGAAGGAACAACTTACCAAATGCCTTTAGAGCGTAGAGCTCCTGGGGTTATTTATCGTGAGCCTGTAACTGAACCAATGCAAACTGGTATCAAATCTATTGATGCGATGATTCCTGTAGGACGTGGTCAACGTGAGTTAATCATTGGAGACCGTCAAACTGGTAAATCTACCGTAGCTATTGATACTATTTTAAATCAAAAAGAATTTTACGATGCTGGGAAACCAGTGTATTGTATCTATGTTGCTATTGGTCAAAAAGCATCTACTGTAGCGGCAATCGCTAATATGTTAGAAGATAAAGGTGCCATGGCTTATACTACAATTGTAGCGGCAAATGCATCAGATCCTGCAGCAATGCAAGTATATGCACCTTTCGCAGGAGCAGCAATTGGAGAATTTTTTAGAGATACAGGAAGACCTGCTTTAATTGTTTATGATGATTTATCAAAACAAGCAGTTGCGTACCGTGAAATTTCTTTATTATTAAGAAGACCACCGGGACGTGAGGCATATCCTGGAGATGTATTTTACTTACACTCAAGATTATTAGAACGTGCTGCAAAAGTTATCAATGACGATAAAATTGCTAGTGAAATGAACGATTTACCTGATTCTTTAAAAGCAATCGTAAAAGGTGGAGGTTCTTTAACGGCATTGCCAATTATTGAAACACAAGCAGGAGATGTATCAGCATACATTCCAACAAACGTAATTTCGATTACTGATGGGCAAATTTTCTTAGATGGAGATTTATTTAACTCTGGTGTTCGTCCAGCAATTAATGTAGGTATTTCGGTATCTCGTGTTGGTGGTAACGCTCAGATTAAATCTATGAAAAAAGTATCTGGTACGTTAAAATTAGATCAAGCACAATATCGTGAATTAGAAGCATTCGCTAAGTTTGGTTCTGATTTAGATGCGGCTACTATGAACGTGATTTCTAAAGGTCAACGTAATGTTGAAATCTTAAAGCAAGCACAAAACGATCCTTATACTGTTGAAGATCAAATTGCTATTATTTATGCAGGTTCTAAAAACTTGTTGAAAGATGTACCTGTAAATAAGGTAAAAGAATTTGAAAGTGATTATCTTCAGTATTTAAATGCAAAGCACAGAGCAACTTTAAATACTTTAAAAGCAGGGAAATTAACTGATGAAGTAACCGATGTTTTAACTTCAGCAGCAGCAGAAATTTCTGCTAAATTTAAGGCTTAATAAATAATTTTGATATTCAATATTCCAACTATTTTTAGATATTCTAAAATGTTCGGAATATTGAATATTAAATGCTAACTACTATTTGTATGGCAAATTTAAAAGAAATACGTAACAGAATTACTTCGATAAAATCAACAATGCAGATTACCTCTGCCATGAAAATGGTATCGGCAGCAAAGTTGAAAAAAGCTCAAGATGCAATTACGGCAATGCGTCCGTATTCTTCTAAGCTTACTGAATTATTACAAAGCTTAAGCGCTACTTTAGATAGTGATGCTGGAGGTGTATATTCAACTCAAAAAGAAGTAAAAAATGTATTATTAGTGGTAATTACTTCCAACAGAGGTTTATGTGGTGGTTTTAACTCTTCTATTGTTAAAAGAACAATAAAAGCTATTGATGAAAAATACAGTAATGTTGCTGTTGATTTGTTAACAATAGGTAAAAAAGGAGACGATATTTTATCAAAAGAACATACTATTATTGAAAATAGAAATGATATTTTTGATGATTTAACCTATGATAACGTTGCCCAAGTTGCACAAAAAATAATGGATTTATATGTAGCAGGTTCTTATCAAAAAATAGAACTTGTTTATAATCAATTTAAAAATGCTGCAACGCAAATTCCACAATTAGAGCAGTTTTTACCAATTGAGCCAATAGAATCAGTAGAAGGTGAAGATAAAAAGGTAGCTTTAGAATATCTTTATGAACCTTCTAAAGAGCAAATTGTTTTAGAATTGATTCCTAAATCTTTAAAAACACAATTATACAAAGCAATTCGTGATTCATTTGCATCAGAACACGGAGCTCGTATGACTGCAATGCACAAGGCAACTGATAACGCTACTGAATTACGTGATGAATTATTATTAACGTATAACAAAGCACGTCAAGCAGCAATTACCAATGAAATCTTAGAAATTGTTGGTGGTGCGGAAGCATTAAAGAACTAAGAAACTATAATTTATATAAAAAAAGCGAATCTAAATGGGTTCGCTTTTTTAGTTTTTATAAACTATCGTCATGCTGAATTTATTTCAGCATCGCACCAATAAGAGAACTGTGGAAAATCAGGATGTGAATCTGAAATAAATTCAGCATGACGGATTCGCTTTTTTTTAAAATGAAGTTTAAACAGGTTCTAATAATTCTTCAATTTTTTCTTGGATACTTTTTGAATCAATTTTTAATAAAAATTGCAATTCTTCCACCGTTCCGTGGTCAATAAAGTTATCAGGAATCCCTAAAATATCAATACTTCCTTTGTAGTTTTTTTCAGATGCATATTCTAAAATAGCAGAGCCAAAACCACCTTTTACTGTACCATCTTCTAGCGTGATTATTTTATCAAAATTAGTAAAAATAGTTTCTAATAATTTTTTATCCAAAGGTTTTACAAAACGCATATCATAATGCGCTACACTATTGCTATTTTCTAGTTGATTTATAGCGTCAGAAATAGTATTTGCTATTATTCCTACGGATAATATGGCTATTTTATTCCCTTGCTTTAAACAAACACCTTTTCCTATTTGAATTTCTTCAAAAGGAAGTTGCCAATTTTCTAAGTTCCCAAAACCTCTCGGATACCGAATTGCAATCGGATTTTTTAAGCCTAATTGTGCCGTAAACATGATATTTCGAAGTTCGATTTCGTTACGAGGTGCAAAAATTATCATATTTGGAATTAAGCGTAAATACGCTAAATCGAAAACTCCGTGATGCGTTGCACCATCTTGCCCAACCAAACCAGCTCTGTCGATACAAAAAATAACAGGTAAATTTTGCAAGGCAACATCATGAATTATTTGATCGTAAGAACGCTGTAAAAAAGTAGAATAAATGGCACAAAATGGAATAATTCCTTGAGTTGCCATTCCTGCAGCCAAAGTAACGGCATGCTGTTCGGCAATACCGACATCAAAAGTACGTTCAGGAAATTCGGCTAACATTTCATTTAAAGAACTTCCTGAAAGCATTGCAGGTGTAATGGCTACAATTTTTTTATTTTGATGCGCCAATTCAATTAATGTCTTCCCAAAAACATCTTGAAACTTGGTGAATTTACTTTGTTTTTTTGGCAATACATCGCCTGAAATTTTATCAAATTTACCAGGAGCATGATATTTTACTTGGTCTTGTTCAGCCTGAAGTAATCCTTTTCCTTTGGTGGTAATTACGTGTAAAAATTTAGGTCCTTTAACTTCTTTTAAACGGTTTAATTCTGATAAAAGTTCTTCAAAATTATGCCCATCAATAGGACCTGAATATTCAAAATTTAAGGCTTCAAAAATATTGTGTTGCTCAATACTTAATCTGCTGTCTTTTATCCGAGTTAAATATCCTTTTAAAGCTCCAACCGAAGGATCAATTCCAATGGCATTATCATTTAAAATTACTAATAAATTAGCATCCGTATCGCCTGCATGATTTAACGCTTCAAAAGCCATTCCGCTCGCAATAGAAGCATCGCCAATAATAGCAATATGATGTTTTTCACTTCCTTGTATTTTAGAAGCAATTGCCATTCCTAAAGCCGCTGAAATAGAAGTAGAAGAGTGCCCAACGCCAAAAGTATCGTAATTACTTTCGCTACGTTTTGGAAAACCTGAAATACCGCCTAATTGTCGATTGGTATGAAAAACATCTTTCCTGCCAGTTAAAATTTTATGCCCGTAGGCCTGATGTCCAACATCCCAAACTAATTGGTCGGTTGGTGTGTCAAATACATAATGCAAGGCAATTGTGAGTTCAACAACGCCTAAACTTGCGCCTAAATGACCTTCTTTTGTAGCGACAATATCAATAATAAATTCGCGCAATTCTTTTGCTAATAATGGCAGTTTATCAGCAGATAATTTCCTTATATCCGAAGGAAAATTAATATTTTTTAACAGCTTTTTTGGCATAGCGCAAATGTACTATAAAAACTTTGTTGTAGCTTTGCTGTATGAGCAAATTGTATTTGGTACCAACTCCCATCGGGAATTTAGAAGATATTACTTTAAGAGCACTTAGAATTTTAAAAGAAGTCGATTTTATTTTGGCAGAAGACACGCGTACTAGTGGAAAATTGTTAAAACATTTTGAAATTGGAACACAAATGTATAGCCATCATATGCATAACGAACACAAATCTGTTGATGGTGTTTTAAATCGATTAAAAAATGGAGAAACTTGTGCTTTAATTTCTGATGCTGGAACTCCAGCTATTTCTGATCCTGGGTTTTTATTAACAAGAGCTTGTGTACAACAAAATATTGAGGTAGAATGTTTGCCTGGTGCAACTGCTTTTGTACCTGCTTTAGTAAATTCTGGTTTACCAAATGATAAATTTGTTTTCGAAGGATTTTTACCTGTCAAAAAAGGAAGACAAACCCGTTTAACGCTTTTATCCGAAGAAAATAGAACCATGATTTTTTATGAAAGTCCTCATAAATTATTAAAAACATTAGCTCATTTTGGCGAATATTTTGGACAAGACAGACAGATATCAGTTTCTAGAGAATTGACAAAATTATTCGAAGAAACCAAACGAGGAACAGTAGCAGAAGTGTTATCGTATTATACCGCAAAACCTGCTAAAGGAGAAATTGTAATTGTAGTTGCGGGAAAATAATTCTTATAAAAAATAATATTCTTAGCGCTCATAAAATTTAAAATCTAACAAATCATTTGCTTACTATTGCTTATTTTTGTAGTTCTAACTTATACAATACATGGCTATATTTCATAAATTAAATATTGAAAAAATCATCAAAGAAACTGCCGATGCTGTTTCTATATTATTTACAATTCCTGATGAATTAAAAGAAGTTTATACTTTTATCGCAGGACAATATATTACTATTAAAGCAACGTTAAACGGTCAGGAAGTTCGAAGAGCGTATTCTATCTGTGCTTCTCCGAATAGTCATCAACTAAAAGTAGCGGTGAAAGCAGTGGAAAAAGGAATTTTTTCAACCTATGCAACTACGGATTTAACAGAAAACACCATTTTAGAAGTTTCTGAACCAGAAGGGAAATTTATTTTAGAGCCAACAGCGGATAAAAATTATCTTGGATTTGCGGCGGGTAGTGGAATTACGCCTATTTTATCGATGATAAAATCCGTATTGGAAAATGAACCAACAGCTACTTTTACCTTAATTTTTGGAAATAAAAGACCAGAAAGTACTATCTTTTATCAGGAATTAAATGCGTTATCTCAAAGATATTCAGGGAAATTTAATTTGCATTATATCTTTAGTAAAGAAGTTGTAAATGATACTAAATTTGGTCGAATAGACACAAGTTATGTTAATTATTTTATCAAAAATATTCACAAAGCGATTTCTTTTGATGCAACCTATATCTGTGGTCCTGAGGAAATGATTAATTTAGTTTCTGACACGTTACTAGAAAATGGTTTTGCTAAAGATAGCATTCATTTTGAACTATTTACAGCAAGTAGTGTCGAACAAGAAATTCCTGTGGCTTCTTCTGATGGAAAATCAGAAATTACGGTGTTGTTAGATGATGAAGAAACGACTTTTTTAATGGATAAAACCGATACGCTTTTAGCGGCATCTTTGCGCAATAAATTAGATGCGCCATATTCATGTCAAGGCGGTGTTTGTAGTAGTTGTATTGCAAAAGTAACCCAGGGAAAAGCGGTGATGTCTAAAAATTCTATTTTATCAGATGCTGAATTAGAAGAAGGTTTTGTATTAACTTGTGTGGCGCATCCTTGTACGCCAAAAGTAGTGCTTGATTTTGATGATATTTAAGAGCTATTATCTAGCTTGAATTAAAAAGAAATAATGGATTTTTACGATTTAAAAAACGCCTTTTTAGTAGGCGTTTTTATGGCCTTTATGATTGGGCCTGTATTTTTTATGCTCTTAAAAACAAGTATTTTAAAAGGAGCTAGAGCTGCCATTGCTTTTGATGTAGGTGTTATTTTAGGAGATATTTCTTTTATGTTAATTGCTTATTTTGGAAGTAGAAGTTTATTGATAAAAATAAAAGACGACCCTCGTTTATTTCTTATCGGAGGTTTTGTACTTGTTATTTATGGTTTGATTACATTTTTTGATAAAAAAAATAAAAAAGAAAATCAAGTGCCAGAAGTAACGTTATCTGCAACGAATAATTACCTAAAATTATTGATAAAAGGCTTTTTTTTAAATTTTATAAATATCGGAGTATTGGCTTTTTGGCTAGGATTGATAGTCGTCATAGGTCCTACGTATGATATGAATCCGAAGTATTTATTTTGGTATTTTGCTACCGTTATTTTAGGCTATGCACTTACCGATTTGGCGAAAATACTACTTGCAAAACAATTAAAAAACAAACTTACAGCGCTGGTTATTTATAGAATAAAGCGAGGAATGGGTGTTTTATTAATTGTTTTTGGAGCTGCATTGATGTTAAAAAGTTTTATTCCTAAAGATAAAATAGATAACTTATTGAATATCTTAATTGCTTAAATTTTTTAATTAAAAACCAATAATCATTTTAGCGATTCCGAAGTAAATTAAAATCCCAAAAATATCATTACTAGTGGTAATAAAAGGACCGGTAGCAATGGCAGGGTCAATACCTCGTTTATCTAAAAATAAAGGAATAAAAGTTCCTATTAAACCTGCGACAATTATCACCACAAAAAGTGATATCGAAATAGCACTTGCAATTTTAATGTCTTGTTCTGATATAAAAATGAATAAAAACAGTAAAAAAGCTAACGCCAAACCATTAACCATGGCTAAGGAAACTTCTTTTAATAATCTATCGGTAATACTTCCTTTTACATCATCATTGGCAATACCTTGTACTATAATTGCTGATGATTGTACGCCTACATTCCCCGCCATCGCAGCGATTAAAGGCGTAAACATAAATAAAATGGCATTATCAACCATGGCATCTTCAAAAAATCCCATAATACTTGCGGCACCAACGCCTCCTAATAATCCGAGGAAAAGCCAAGGCAAACGTGCACGTGTTAGCTCCCAAATAGTATCATCAGCCTCTACATCTTGGGTAATCCCTGCAGCTAATTGATAATCTTTATCAGCCTCTTCTTTCATCACATCAACAATATCATCGATGGTAATTCGTCCTACTAAAACACCTAATTCATCTACAACAGGGATTGCTTCCAAATCATATTTTCGCATAATATTGGCAACATCTTCGGCTTTATCTGTAACGTTTACAAAATCTACTTTTGGAATATATACTTCCGAAATTTTTGTTTTTGTTGCGGCAATTAATAAATCTTTTAACGATAAGCGTCCTTTTAATTTACCAGCATCATCAATTACATATATAGAATGTACTCTTGTAATTTCTGCAGCTTGAATACGCATTTCTTTTTCACAACGGGTAATTGTCCAATTTTCATTAACTTTTACGAGTTCTTTTGCCATCAAACCACCTGCAGAATCTTCATCATAACGTAATAGTTCTACAATTTCTTTAGCGTGTTCTTGGTCTTCAATTTCTTGCATTACTGCTTGCTTCCTTTTGTCAGGAAGTTCAGAAATTACATCGGCAGCATCATCGGTATCAAGTTCATCAATTTCTTCCGCAATTTCTTTGGCGGTTAATTGTTCTAATATTTTTTCACGAACATCATTACCAACATCCATCAGTACTTCTGATGTTGTTTCACTATCTAATAAACGGATAATATAAACGGATTCTTCAAAGGGTAATTCATCTAATATTTCGGCAATATCAGCGTGATGAATTTCATTAAACAAGGCATTAAGTGCGTTGTTATTTTTATTTTCGATGTATTTTGTTACATTTTCGAGTAGTTCTTGAGTAATTTCAAATGCCATTTTTTGCTATTTTACTCGATAATCGAGATTTAAATATTTATAATATCTGATTATCTGATTTGTCTTTTGCTATTTTATCGGTCAATTCAATAAATTTTTGTACTGATAATTGTTCAGGACGCATGGTAAAAATAGGATCTTGTTTTAAAGCATCAGAAATATTGAATGATTTTAAGCTAGAGCGCAACATTTTTCTTCGTTGATTAAAGGCTGTTTTTACGACTCTAAAAAATAATTTTTCATCAACAGGTAGGCTATAATCTTTTTTTCTGGTTAATCGAATAACACCCGAATCTACTTTTGGCGGTGGATTAAAAACAGTAGGAGGTACGGTAAATAAGTATTCTACATCGAAGAAAGCCTGTGTTAAAACAGACATAATTCCATATACTTTACTTCCTTGTTTTTCGGCAATTCTTTTGGCGACTTCTTTTTGAAACATTCCTGCAAATTCAGGAACAAAATCTCTATATTCAATGGCTTTGAATACAATTTGCGTAGAAATATTATATGGAAAGTTACCGATAATAGCGACTTGTTTTTCTTTAAAAACGTCTTTTAAGTTTTTCTTTAAAAAATCGCCTTCAATTATTTCAAATTTTTTGCTAGTCGTATCTAATTTAATATGTTCTAACGGAAAAGTATCTTTTAAATAGGCAACCGAATCATAATCGATTTCCATTACCGTCGTTTTCGTTTCTCTTTCTAATAAATATTTGGTTAAAACACCCATTCCAGGACCAATTTCTAATATATTATCGTAGTCTTTTCCAATTAATGCATCGGCTATTTTTTTAGCGATATCTTCATCGGTTAAGAAATGTTGTCCTAGATGTTTTTTTGCTCTTACTGTCATATTTTTTAGTTATTAGCTATCGTAGGAAAAAATTCATTAATTACTTGTAATTCGGTACGAAATGCTAATACTTTATCGGCAAATTGATTAAAACTAGCGGTTCTAAGTCTGTCTGCATGAGTATCGTAATATGCGTCTAAATCTTCTCGAGTTTTGGCGGTATATTGAATAGCATAGGTTGTTCCTCCCATTTCTTCTTCGACTAAAACCTGAGTTAATTTGGCGCTTAAAAAGTGTCCTGTTGCTAAAACTTCAGGAATATGATTTTTTATCCAAACAACCCATTGTTCGTGTACACTTTCATCAATATTTATGGTTACGTTATATATATACATTATTATTGTTGTAATTATTACAATTGCTATAATTAATTTTTTTAAGATTATTTTCAGCAATTTATGGTTGTTTTCAAGTTAAATTTGAGTTTTTCTCAGTTCTCTAAAATATTTTCTGGCATCAACTACATAGATGCTAGAAGCGTGGTCAAAAATAATCTTTTGATAGTATTTTTTTGCCTTTTCAGGGCTATTTAATTTTGTTCGATATAATTCTGCCATTTGAAAATATACGGCATCAATATAAATTCCATTTTTATCGAGTGTTATTATTTTGTTATAATTTGCAATTGCTTGTTGATATTTTTCTTGTTTTGTTAAAATATTGGCTAATTTAAACAACGCTTCATCTTCAATAGGTTGTCCTTTATATTTTATGATTAGTGTTTTTAAAAGTGTAATTGCTTGTTTATTTTTATTTTGAAAAGCGAATAAATCGGCTTTTGCATATTCTTTTAAGCCACTAGAAATGCTATCTTTAGGTTGATTATCAGAAATTGTTAGAAATAAGTTAGCTGCATCATTGGCAATTAATTGTGTTGCGGAACCTTTCAAAACTTTTAGTTGTGCTTTTGCCCATTTGAAATCATTTTTAAAGTAGGAAGTTTGAGCAACTTTAAACTGAGCTTGTTGTCCTATGGGATGATTTTTAAAATTAATTTGTACTTGAGAGAAGTAAATTAAGGCGTTATTGAAGCTGCCAAGATATACTAAAACGTCTGCTATTTTTAGGGTGATTATTGCTTTTGTAAATTTAGAATTGGCAAAAGTTTTGGCTTTTTCTAAGATTAGGAGTGCTTTTTCGGGATTATTTTGGGTAAAAGTTAGATAATCGGCAAAGGTTATTTGAATATCGATTGTATTTTTATTGATACCATATTTTTTGAAAATTGTTCGAAATTGTTCGTTAATATTCTCGTGTTTATTTTCGGATTTATTTTGATGTTTTATTTTGATTGCTATTTTCAAATTATTATTGATAGCATTGAATTTATCGCTTGTATTATTGGATTTTTCAATGATGATATCAAAACATTTTTGAGCAGTTTGATAAGCGTTATTTTGCAGGGCAATTTCTCCTAATTCATTTATTTTGGGTAAATAATTTGAATCTCTAGCGAGTAATGCTTTTTGTTGCACGAGTGCTTTTTCGTATTGTTTTTGTTTTATAAATAGCCAAGATAATAGGTCGTTCCAGCTATTTTTAGGCTTGCTGATTGCTTTTCGGAGTAAGGCTTTTTTGAATAAAATATTCGTATTATTTTCAGGATTTTCGGTAATATATTTACTGGTATATCGTTTTACGTTGTTTAGATATTGGTCATTTTTATCGACTAAATCAACATAGGAATCGAACATTTTACTAAACTCTCCTTTTTCGCCATAAATTTGAGCAAGTTGAAATCCGTAATTGGCTTTCGGATTTTTTTCCATTATTTTTTGATACGTTAAAATAGCCAAATCTAGTTTATTATATTCTTTAAAAAGACGTGCGATTGTTGTTGGGTAGTGTCCTTTTTTTGTTAATGATTTTAGGGCGATTTGATATTGATTATTGGCTAATTTTATTTTTTTTTGACGTTCAAAATTGTATCCTTTTATGATGGATATATAGGTTAATCTTGGTTTTTCTTTTAGGATTTTCGTTAGCTTATTTTCGGCAATTTGATATTGGTTTGTTTCTTGATAACAGGTTATTAATTTTTTGAGATAATTGGTATTATAGGGATTTTTATCGTGTAGTTTTTGATAAAAAGGAATTGCTTTTTGATAGTCATTATTTCTGAAATAATTTTCAGCAATCATAAAATCATTTTGTTGTGCATAGGAATTTGCATTACAAAATAGACTAAAAATCAGTATATTAATTAGTAGTGTTATATTTTTCATCAATCAAAAATACTGTATAAATATTATTTTTTCGAGTATAGTTTCTTAATAATCAAAAAAAAATCCGAAGTAAAATTTACTTCGGATTTTTTTGTTATGGGAAAATTTTATAAATATCATTTCGTTTTACAAAACGCACAATTGATATTTCATTTTCATTATAGTAAATTCCTAAGCGATAATCGCCAATTCGTATTCTGTAAGCATCTGGATGACCAGAGAGTTTTTTTACACTAGAAATTTTTAATAAATCATCAACATCTTCAAGTTTTATAAAAACTTCGGATAAATTTTTTAATAATTTTTTGTCTTTTATTTTTTTCAAATCTTTTTTTAAACTTTCTAGATAAATAACGTTCATTTTATTCTAACATTTTAAAGATGTCTTCTCTAGGAACTATTTTAGTTCTATCTGCTTGTTGCATTAAAAGTAAAAGACCTAAATCTTCTTTTTGCTCATTAGTTAAACCATCTAATTGTTCTTTTTCTTTGTTTTGGACAAACAATTCAATAGCTTTTTCCATCAAAGCTTTTACACTTAATCCTTCAAAAGCAGATAATACTTTCAGTTTTACAAGAATTGTATCATCGATTTCTATTAATTTTTTCATAGTGAGATGTTTTGTATATACAAAATATGATAGATGCAAATATATATTATATATATTATATATCAAAAAAAATCCGAAGTAAAATTTACTTCGGATTTTTTTATAGAAATATTAAAAAAAATGTATTAATATCCAATTTTTCCACGCACTCTTTGTAATACTTCATCGGCTACTTTGCGGGCTTTTTCTGCACCAACGGCTAGTGCTTCATCAATTTCATTTCTATTTTCCATGTAATGATTGTATTTTGCACGAGCGTCTGAAAATTTATCAATAATAAGTTCATACAAGGCTTGTTTTGCGTGTCCGTATCCGTAATTTCCACCTTCATAATTGGCACGCATTTCAGCAATTTGAGCATCCGAAGCTAATAAACTATAAATAGCAAATACGTTATCGGTATCAGGATTTTTAACTTCTTCAAGAGCTTTGCTATCGGTTTGAATTGCCATTATTTGCTTGCGTAATTTTTTATCTGGCAAGAAAATATTGATAAAATTATCTCTTGATTTACTCATTTTCTCACCATCAGTTCCAGGAACTAGTTTGGTGTTTTCACTGGTTTTTCCTTGTGGTAACACGAAAGTTTCACCAATAACATTGTTTACTCTATTGGCAACATCTCGAGTCATTTCTAGGTGTTGTAATTGGTCTTTTCCCACGGGAACAATTTGGGCATCGTATAATAAAATATCGGCGGCCATCAGCATTGGATAGGTAAATAAACCACTATTTACATCGGCTAAACGGTCGGCTTTATCTTTAAAACCGTGTGCTAATGTTAAACGTTGATACGGAAAATAACAACTTAAATACCAGCTTAATTCTGCTACTTGCGGGATATCACTTTGGCGATAAAAAACAGTTTTATTGATGTCAATTCCACAGGCAAGCCAAGTTGCTGCTACACTATAGGTGTTTTCTCTTAATTCGTTTCCGTCTTTAATTTGAGTTAACGAGTGCATATCAGCGATAAAAATAAACGATTCATTTTTAGCGTCATTTGCCATTTCGATAGCGGGTAAAATGGCACCTAATAAGTTTCCTAAGTGTGGAGTTCCAGTACTTTGTACTCCTGTTAAAATTCTTGACATATATCTGTTTTGAAAAATTATAATAATAATCGTTGCAATTATTATCAGTACTTGTATGATAGCAAAAATACATTTTAAATTTATCAAAAGAAAGAAATTAGTACATTCGCATTTATGAAATATATACTTTTTCCTTTTCGATTAATCTGGCGAATTTGGTTTTATTTTTTGATGATTTTATCGGTATTTATGATGACACCTTTTGTGTTATTTCTGTTATCGGATGAAAAAAAGTATGGTTCTTTTTGGAAATTGATGCGAGTTTGGTCATTTTTTTTAATTTACGCCATGGGTTTTAGGCTTAAATTTGATAGACAAGAAGTTTTAAATCCTGAAGAAAGTTATGTTTTTATAGCCAATCACAGTTCTTTATTAGATCCTTGGATATTGATTGCTTCGAGTAAAAACCCGATTTTATTTGTCGGGAAGAAAGAGTTATCAAAAGTGCCATTATTTGGTTTTTTCTATAAAAAAGCCGTAATTATGGTCGATAGAAATGATCCAAAAAGTCGAAGAGAAGTCTATACACAAATTAAAAAACGTTTGGATACAGGTTTGAGTATCGCTATTTTTCCTGAAGGATTAGTGCCATCGGAAGAGGTGATTTTAGCGCCTTTTAAAAATGGTGCATTTAGTTTATCGATACAATATAATATGCCGATTGTGCCACAAGTTTATTTTGATGCAAAACGTTTATTTTCTTGGGATATTTTTAAAGGATATCCTGGTGTTTTTCGTGTAAAACAATTACCATTTATAGCAACTTCAGATTTGGTTCCGAAAGATAAAAAAGCCTTAAATAAGCAAGCTTTTGAGCTATTATATAAGGAATTATCAAACGATAACTTGTATATGAAGGACACGAATCGTTTAAAAAAGAGCTAAAAAATGACTTCAAAAATATCGCCTATTTACAGTGCGAAAGAGGAAAAATTAAATGTATTAACGCATGGTTTTGGTTTATTATTGGCAATAATTGCCTTTCCTTTTTTGATATTAAAATCAGTTGTATATCAAGATTTTTGGCAGGTCGTTAGTTTTGGGATATATGGTTTTAGTTTGTTGATTTTATATACAGCATCTACTTTTTATCATGCGTCTAAAAACGCAACAATCCGCCGAAGGCTAAATATTTTCGATCATGCTTCAATTTATGTGTTAATTGCAGGAAGTTATACGCCATTTTGCTTGGTTATTTTGCCCGAAAAAACAGGTTGGTATTTGTTTATTTTTGTGTGGTTATTTGCGTTGCTAGGTGTTGTTTTGAAACTTTTTTTTACAGGAAAATATGATAAATTATCAACAATATTGTATTTAATAATGGGCTGGCAAGTACTTTTTTTAATCAAACCGTTGATGGATAATTTAGCATCAGAGGGTTTATTTTTTTTAATTGCAGGCGGTATTTTTTATACGATTGGTGCTGTTTTATATTCGATTAAAAAAGTGCCTTATAATCATGCTATTTTCCATGTTTTTGTACTTTTAGGAAGCTTTAGTCATTTTTGGGCAATTTTTAAATATGTGTAATTTCACCAATTACAAAAAGGCATTTTACTTAAATTCGAATTGTAATATTTCACAATTCCTGTAACTTCTTTTCCGAGCCAATCAGGTTTTTCAAAGGCTTCATTTTCTTCGGATAATTCTATTTCTGCAACGACTAAACCTTTATTATCGCCTAAAAAATCATCAATTTCATAAGTATGATTATTTGATTTTACTAAATAACGATACTTTTCAATACTCCCTTTTTCGCATAACTTCAATAAATTTTGGGCTTCTTGTAACGGAATTTCTTTTTCCCATTCAAAACGAGTAGTGCCACTTTTATTTGATGCGCCTTTGATGGTTAAAAAACCGCTATCATCCTTAATGCGAACTCGTACGACACGTTCTTTTTGAGAGTTTAAAAAACCTTGTTTTATATAGTTTTTTTGATGTGCTTCTTGTTTGTAGGCATCAGAAATTACTAAGAATTTACGTTCTATTTCAAAAGTCATATTTAAAATTTATAAGAAGTTATTTCAAGTTTTAACGAATGTATCATTTTTGTAGTTATTATTAAATATCTTTGAGTTTTTTTATCAAAATTATTAAAAAATTAAGCAGTAAATTTTTAAAATAAATGGCATTAATTACAACAAAAGCAATTGTTTTGAGTGCTATAAAATATGGCGATACCAGTTTAATTGTAAGCTGTTTTACCTTGGAAGAAGGCATTGCTTCTTATATGATTCGTGGTGTTTTAACATCGAGAAAAGGTGCGCTTAAAAAAGCGTATTTTCAGCCTTTAACACAGTTACAAATTGTGGCAAATCATCGTCAAAAAAACAGTAAAAATGCCTTAAATTCGATAAAAGAAGCCCAAGTAATCTATGCGTATCAAGATATTTATACATCGATTGTAAAACAATCAATTGTACTTTTTTTATCAGAAATATTGTCAAAAGTTATACGAGAAGAACAAAAAAATGACGTTTTATATCAGTATCTCGAAACGGCGTTAATTTGGTTGGATACACACGATAAAATAGCTAATTTTCACTTAGTTTTTTTGTTGAATTTATCAAAGTTTTTAGGTTTTTATCCTGATGTTTCTCAAAGCAATAAACCTGCATTTAATTTAGAAGAAGGACGGTTTACAGAGGCTCAATATGAAAAATTAATCCTTACAGGAAGTGAATTACTGCTTTTTAAAAAGCTATTGGGCATAAATTTTGATGCAATTAATACGCTTTCTTATGATAAAAAGGAACGAAAAAGTATTCTTGGTATTATAATTCGATATTTTGAATTGCATGTAGCAGGATTCAAAGAGCCAAAATCATTAGTTATTTTAGAAACCGTTTTTAGTTGATTTATGAAGCCAATTATAGTCTTATTTTTTTTATTTACAAGCCTTGTTCTTTTTTCGCAAAAGCTTACATTAATTGATGCTAAAACAGGCAAAGCAATTGATGGCGTTGCTGTATATAATAAAAATAAAACAAAATCGGCGATTAGTTCTGTTGCTGGTTTTGTGAATATTTCGGAGTTTAAAAAAGAGGAAATTTTGATTTTTTCACACGTTTCTTATGCCGATTTTCAAGAAAAAAAAGCCGTATTAAAAAAGAATAACTATCAAGTTTACTTATCAAAACATACGGAACAATTAGATGAAATTATTGTTTCAGTATTTAAAAATAAAGAAAAAACAAACAGAATTGCCGAACAAATTGCGGTTGTTTCCTTACAAGATATTCAAAAGATATCACCTCAAACCTCCGCTGATTTATTAGCAAATATCGCAGGAATTAAAGTACAGAAATCACAATTTGGAGGCGGAAGTCCTGTACTTAGAGGGATGGAAAGTAATCGTGTTTTATTAGTGGTCGATGGCGTTCGTATGAATAATGCGATTTACAGAAAAGGACATTTGCAAAATTCCATTACCGTAAATCCAAATTTATTGGAACGAACAGAAGTTGTTTTTGGTCCTTCTTCAGTTATTTATGGATCAGATGCCTTGGGAGGTGTTATTCATTATTATACGAAAACGCCAAAACTATTTAAAGTATCGAATCAAAATAAAAACGAAAATAAAAGCAAAAATAAAAGCAAAAATAGTTCTAAAAAAAGCACTATAAAAGCAAGTCATTTTTTGCGATACAGTTCGGTAAATAATGAAGTAACAAATTCAATAACTGCCGAATTACAATTTGAAAAATGGGCATCGCTTACCAATATTTCACATAGCAATTTTGAGGATTTAAAAATGGGAAAAAACCGTACGCACGGTTTCGATAATTGGGGAAAAGTTTTTTTTTATTCCGATAATTTAAACGGAAATTACACGGAAAATCCGAAGAAAAACACCAATGTAAATTTACAAAAAAATACAGGATTTCATCAAACAGATTTTTTGCAGAAATTCTTTGTACCATTATCAAAAAATACCGATTTTAAATTGAATATTCAATATTCTACCTCTTCCGATATTCCTAGATTTGATAAATTAACAGCACTAAAAGATGGCCGTTTAAAATTTGCAGAATGGTATTATACACCGCAAAATAGGTTCTTAATTTCATCAGAAGTAAACATCAATCCGAAGAAAAAATGGCTTGAAAAAGGAACCATTATTTTAGCGTATCAAAATATTGAAGAAAGTCGTATCCAACGAAAATTTGGAAGTTTAAAACGCTCGTATAAACACGAAAATGTAAACGTTTTTAGCATAAATACCGATTTTACTGTTCCACTAGCAAAAAAACGAGATTTAGCCTACGGTTTTGAACTTACGTATAATGATGTAAATTCCAAAGCTTATGGAAAAATACTAAAAATTAACAATACCAATAATTCTGAAATTAGAAATAATAGTATCGGTTTTGAAGATGATTTTATCGTGCAATCTCGCTATCCTGATGGCGGAAGTAATTATTTTAGTTCGGCAATGTATTTAGATTATCGCCAAGATATTTCACGTAATTCTACCTTAAATACAGGAATTCGATGCACCAATACCCAATTAAATGCTCATTGGAAAAATCAAGAATTTATAAAATTACCAAGCAATGATATTCATTTAGAAAATACCGCCGTAACCGCAACCGCTGGATATGTCTATAAACCTGCTGAAAATTGGCAATTAAATACGGTGTTCTCTTCAGGATTTCGCTCGCCAAATATTGATGATGTTGGAAAAGTTAGAGAAAAAAATGGTGAAGTTACTGTGCCAAATATCCACTTAAAACCAGAACACGCCTATAATGCAGAACTTGGCGCTCAAAAATATTTCAATCATAAAAAATTCCGAATCGGAGCAAATATATATTACACTTTATTAAATAATTATATTTACAGAGAAGCGTTTATTTTAGGTGAAAAAGATAAAATTTTATATCAAGAAGAACTCACAAATATCGTGGCAAATGTGAATAAAGGAAATGCCTATATTACTGGCGGAACGCTTAGTTATCAAGGACAAATATCCGAAAATTGGAAAACTTTAGGAACGATAACTTATACCAAAGGAAGGGCTTATGATACCAATTTACCATTATCATCAATTCCGCCATTATTTGGTCGTTTTGAATTGAATTATTTTAATGAAAAATTCGAATCTGGAGCAAATTTGATCTTTAATGCTAAAAAAGATATTTCAAAATATAATATAGAAGAAGGGATTGATAATCAGCAACAAACACCAGTTGTAAATCAAGATATAACAAAAGATATTGATAGCTATTATGGTTCGCCAAGTTGGGTAACGCTTGGTTTATATGCTAAATATATCGTAAATTCGAATGTTACCATACAAACACAATGTAGTAATTTATTAGATGCACATTATAAAGAATTTGCTTCAGGAATTTCAGCTTCTGGACGTAATATTTCAGTATCTTTAGTAACTAATTTTTAAATTTAGATACATGATTAATATTTTTAAAATTGTAAGTTTATTAGAAGGAATATCTTACATATTATTGCTTTTTATAGCTGTTCCGATTAAATATTTACAAGGCGATGCAAGCTATGTGAAAATGCTAGGAATGCCTCACGGATTGTTGTTTGTAGCCTACATAATTTTAGCGATTATGTTAAAACCAGAACAGCAATGGAACACGAAAACCTTCGGAATAGTTTGTGTATTATCGTTGTTACCTTTCGGAACTTTCTTTGTTGGAAAATATTTAAAAGCGTAATTTTAACAGCTTTTTTATTGAAATTTTTTATTGAAATTTTTATCAAAATGAAAACACTCGAAAATAAATAATTACCTGTTTTTGAGTGTTTTGTGCTTTTTTTTAACGATTAGCCACCGCTAACAGGTGGGATAATAGCGATAATATCATTTTCTTTAATCGTATCATTTTCTTGTGCATATCGCTCGTTAATGGCAACGGCGTAGGCACTTATATTGGCTAATTCAGGATATTGTGTTGTTAGTAATTTTTTAAAAGAAGTAACGGTACAATTTTCGGGAAGCGTTAGCTCTAAAGAGGATTTTTTGATTAAATCGGTAGCAATACCGAAACATAATACGGTTATTTTCATCAGAATTTATTAAATATATTGATTATTTTGAAGTTTTAAAATTACAATTTAATTCCGAAAACAATACTATTTTCACGTTTTCCATTAAAAATCGCATGTGCAAAATCGATTCGTAAAAACCGCCATTTTCCAAAACCGATATTATCCAAACCAATAGCCAATTCCGAATATGGTTTCTGATTGGCTGTAAGCAATCTTTTGGCACTTCCAACCAAGTGAAAATTTAGTTGATTTAACAATGGAATTTTACTCAAAATAGCGCCTTTAAAATTATATTCACTATGAAATTCAGCATATTTATCATTTGTACTTAATTGATAATAGGGCAAATTATAAAAGTTGTTTACATAGTTTTTTTTAGGAGCAATGAGCAAGCGATTTCCATTAAAATGGGCATAATCCATAAATGGAATGTCTTTTTTCTTAAAAAATAGTCCGCCTTTTATTCGATATTTAAATACGCCCCAATTGTTTAAATTTATTTTTTGACTAATTTCTGAATACATCATTTGTGAATTCCAACGAGCTTTATTTGCACCAAAATTTTTATGATATCCAACAGTTAAAGACGGATATTTATGAGTTTTGATATTGTGTTTTTTTGTAGGATAGGATACATATTTTTGACCAAAATTAACGGTGCTACTTACTCGAAATAACCACATATTATGAGGTGTAAATGAGCTTGTAAAATTGGTTGGTTCTTGCGGATTATTCGATGTGTAAATTTCATCTTTATTCGGAAACAGTACATAATCAGTGTTGTTAAACAGTGGTTTCCTATCGGCATATTCTAAGGATGAACCCAACTCGATACCATTTACAGGTTCTTGGGAAAAAGCAATTTTAGCAAATTTTTTCTCATAAATTTTGATGTAATTATTTTTAAAAAAGATAGAACTTCCTGTATTTGCTAGTCGTAAAATGGGTTTGTTATCGTTAAATTGAGCGGTTGTTGTTCCGCCAGAAATTGTTAGTATTGGTTTGTCAATATTGTTCCATTTATAGGAAAAATTAGCAACAGCAGTTATTCTTTTATCAGCAAAACCGTAATTTATTTTTGTATTTGTACTTAATTTTTGTCCTTTTTCGTCGAGATCTTTTGAAAAATTGATTCCAATAAAAGAATTCCAGCCTTGAACCGTATTGAATCTTAAATATTTTATAGGTGATGAAAAACGGAGTTTCCATTTTTCGTGTGTATTATTGTGTGAATATCCAGTAATGATGTTAAAAGCTTTAAACAGATTCTTTTTTTTATCGATGGAATCGGTATATTTCTTTGAACTTCGGATAATTTTCAAACTATCTTTGAGTTTGTAATCGGCAATTTCTTCGGATGTTAAACGTACGGGACGATTTTTTTTCCAATATGTGCTATCTTTTTGAGTGGCATTTTCATCAAAAGATAAAATTTCATTGCTAAAATATTGTTTGTCAAAATTAGGTTTAAAATCATAGTTGGAGTAGGTTGCTGAAAACCGTCCATTAAAATGAAAGCCAAAAATTCCTGCTTTAAAATCGATAATTTGACTACTAGGCATCCACGCATCATTTTTTTGTGAATACTCTTGTTTTAATCGTAATGATTTTACAATTGGCATACTTATTTGAGCGCCTGTAACTGTTACATCGATTTTATAAATTGCCCAACTATGTGCTACAATATAGATATATCCGCTAAAAACAGGGTCATTTTTTCGTTTAGGAAGTAGTTTTATTTTGCTTATTAAAGTTCCTTTTTCATCATAAAAAGTACCAGCTAGTTTGTAGTGATAATAATTAAAAGCATTGTTTGCGATGGGTGAAATTAATAGAGCATCGCCAAATTTAACGGCATTTTTATACAAATTGATATTCACTTCTTTTGCCTGATTAAAGCTAATACCGTTATCGGTTCCCGAAACTTTAGAGGCAAGAATATATTCTTTAAATCTTTCAGGTTTCTTTTGATAGGCAATTGTAGAAATTGTTTCAGAAAGATAGACAATTCCACTTCTTGTGGTGTCTAATCCTCCGCCCATATCGTCAATTTCTTTTCCTAAAAATTTTTTGGGAAGATTCTTAACTTTAAATAATCCACGAGAATAGAAATCGGCGGTGTATTCTGCAAATTTATCGGTATTTTTCTTTTTAGAAGCGATGGCTTTTTTAATAATTATATTGGCAGTATTTACTTTAGAAGCGATTAAAACCTCTTCTAAAACTTCATCTGCAATAACTTCTTTGTCTATAATTTGAGCGAAAGAATTGAAGCAGTTTATTGACAATATCAAAAAGAATACGATACTTTTTTTATTCATAATTTATTGAATACACCTGTTTTTATTTGTCGTAACAAATTATTTTTCGTCTTCTTTTTTCTTTTTCTTACCAAATAATCCGCCTAAAACATCGGTTACTTTTTTTACAGTTTCTGTAGTTTTTTCTGTTTTGGTCGTGTTTGTTTTAGTGGAATCTGTTTTTTTAGTTCCCAGTAGATTCCCGATAGTATTTACGGTTGATTTGACAGTGTTATTTACTGAATTTGTAGCTTGATTTGTAGTTTTATTTCCTGATATTTTCCCAAGTGCTTTGTTAATTAAATTTTCTTTTTGTTGTTCTATTAATTTTTGACTTAAATTTTTTACCGAAGAAGCCATATCTGTTTTTACCGAAGGGTTTTTCATATTTCCTGTAATATTTGCGGTAATTGGTATGGTCATATTTTGATCTTTTTCGCTTAGTTTGGCAAGTAAACCTTGAGTTTCGCTTCCTAAATATTTGGCGGGCACATTTAAGGTGATGTTATAATTCATATTTTGGTCAAAACTATGACTTCCGCCTACATTAATGTCAATATCGTTATATTTTAATTGAAAAGGTTTTACAACAACTTGTCCTTTTTCAAAAGATACTTGTGTTTTAAGGTCTTTTAAGTTTAGTTTATTCATATCAATAAATGAAATTTTATTACTTAAAAGGCTTAACGCTTTTGTTTTTTCTGGATTAATTTTAGTGTTTAATAATTCTGCCAATGCTTTTCCTGATAAGGATGCTAAATCGGGTGTAAAATCATTATTTAAAACTCCTGATAAATTAATGGTTGAATTTAAGTTTCCTGTCATCGCTCCTGCAATCGGGCTGATAGCTTTAAGTAATTCCAATCCGTTAAAAGATTCGGCTATATCAAAAGATTTGATGCCTAAATCCATATTAAAAGAAGGTGTTTTTTCCTGCGTGTTTACAGTTCCGTTAAAAGAAATATTTCCTTTAAATAGTTGTGCATTTACATCTTGCAAGGTTGCTTTTTGATTTTTTATCAATAAGATTCCTGTTACTTTTTTCAGGGTTAAATTATCGTAATAAACGGTATTTGCGTTGGCTAAAATTTTACAATCTAAGAATGCGGGAATTTTTAAGGAAGCCGTTGTTGTTTCTTGATTTTTATCTTGTTCTTTTTTTGAATTTTCAGTAGCAGTTTCTTGCATAAAATCATTCAGATAAAAAGCGTTGGAATTTAGCTTAAAATTTCCTTGTAAATTTTTATCAGCAAGAACAAATCCTACTAAATTTTGAAGTTCTCCAGTAGCCTTGATATCACTTTTTCCTGTGGTTGCATCAAAGTTTTCTAGGGTAACGACTGTAGGTGTAAAATTAATTTTCGTACTTTTTATATGGATTGGGTGTATCATTTCATCCGAAGAAAATACAAGATTATCTACTTCAATATGCCCATTATTTTTAATGCGATTTACCACATTATTTTGAATGGCATTTACATCGAATTGGGTATGTAAATCGGCTTTTAAAATTCCTTGTAATTCATTTTCTAAGCTAACAGGATACGCTTTATGAAGGTTTGCTAAGTTTAAAGTTCCTTTTAATTTAGCGTCAATTTTTGGGTTTTTGGTGATGTTATAAGCAGTTCCACTACCAGAAAAAATATCTTCATCAATTTTAAAAGAAAGTCCGTTGATTGTTATAAAAGTATCATCTATCATTCCAGAAGTATTTTTCAAGCGCATATCCATGGTAATATTGCGCACACTTTTAGGTAAATCAGGATATTTAAAAGAAGCATTTTCGGCTTTTACGGAAATATCTAAAAGCGGAATTTTAGTATCGGTTACGAGTCCTTTTACAGTTCCTGATATGCTAAAGTTTCCTGATGTTTTTACATTTTCGATACTTTTTGTATAGCTTTTAGGGACTAATCCTAAAAAGTTTTTAAAATCGGAAGAAGGCGTTTTAAAGCTTAAAGCTACTTCTTGATTTTTTTCATTTAATTGTACATATCCGTCAAAAATTAAGGGCAATTCATTTAGTTTGGCTTCATTTTTTAAAAATGAAAATTTACTATTAACTAAGTCTATTTTTAACAGGGCGTCTAAGGCTATTTTTTGATTTTTCGCATAAGAATTTCCATCCATTTCAAATGAAATATTCGTAGTTGTTTGCGTGTTTAATTCCGAAATAGCTTCTGAAAAATCACCTTTACCATGATGATTAAAATCTGTTAATATAAGTTTTAGCTTGCTTTTTTTATCATGATATTTTATCAATGTATTTTTGATAGCATAGGAATTAATCGCAAGTCCAAAATTGCTTGTTGCTTGATTTTCTTGATTATTTATTTCGGTGTTTTCTGGCGTATTTTTTGTTGGTTTTGCAATATCATAATTGGCAATTCCTGCTTGATTGACCAGAACATTAACCGTTGCATCTTCAATAGAAAAAGATTGAATAGTCAGTTTTTCTGTTGCTTTTTTTAATAATTCGGTAAGTTTTAAGTCCAAATTAATTTCTTTGGCAAATAATAAGGTATCGCCATCAAAAGGTTCTTTATTGATGATAGAAACATTAGAGAGTCGCACTGATGCGTTTGGAAAATCTCGAAACAAACTAAGATCTGCTTCTGAAAAATTTAACTGTGCCGTGATGTTATTATTTACTGTTTTTTTAACTAATGTGATAATTTTATCTTGAAATAAAAAGGGTATTGAAATTAATAAAATTAACAAAGCAATAAATATGGTTATCAGTATTTTATATATATTTTTCATGGATAAAAAATTTAAAAGCATCGATTTGTAGAAGATACAAAGTTCCGAAATTATTTGTTAAGAAAAAGATAATAAATGAAACTAAAAAAAATACTGTTTTAATAAAAAAAAAGCTATCTAAATTTATGAATTTAGATAGCTTTTTTATTTTCGGATAATTTTAAGTTTAAAAACGATTAGTTTTTAGAAAAAAACCATTTTAATCCTTTTTTAGGTTTTTCTTCGGCTGCTACTTTTTCTATTTTTTGATTTTTCATAGATTCATCTGTAAATAAATCTACGACAAAATCGTCATAACTTTTACCGATTTCTTCTTTTAAATAGGCATCGAAATATAATTTACTCGCAGGTTCACCTTTTATTTTTTCTATTTCTAGAAGTGTTTTATAAAGTGGTGCTATTTTTTCGACAACACTATTTGGTAAGGATTTTCTACGACCAGTATAACCAACTACATTTCCTTTTTCATCTTTATCGATGGTGAAATCAGTAATTACCCAGTAATATCTACCTGTTCTGGTTAGGTTTTTAACAATGGCATGAAAGTTCTTTTTTCCTTTTAAGTTTTCCCATAATACTTTGAAAATAATTTTAGGCATATCCGGGTGCCTAATAATATTATGAGGTTCGCCAATCAATTCAATTTTATTGTATTCAGAAACTGCTTCAAAAGCATCATTCATGTACAAAATAGTTCCAGAAGCATCTGTTTTACTAATAATTGTTTGTGTTTTGTCCCATTTTATTTCTTCATTAATAATTTGCTGGGGGCGAAGTGGGTTTTTTATCATTTGTTTTTTTTATCTTTAACACCGCAAAATTATAACATTTACTTAACACTGCAATGTTAAATCAATTAAATATTTGTATAACGCAGAAAAACTGCTTATGTTTTAAGTAAGCAGTTTCCTATAGTATTCGTGTTATTATGAGCTAGTTAGTTCCTCTGTTTAGATGAAATCACCAAAGAAAAACCAATTTAAGCCCTTTTTAAGTTTACTTTCGTATTCAGGCTCTATTTCTTTTATTTCAGCTATCTTTTTTAGCTTTTCTTCATTTAAAGATTCTTCTTTGAATAAATCTACGACAAATTCGTCGTAACTTTTACCAACTTCTTCTTTTAAGTAGGCTTCAAAATAGAGTTCACTTGCTTTTTCACCTTTTAGTTTTTCAATATCTAATAATATCTGATATAAAGGTTCGATTTTTTTAACAACACTAGGCGGTACTGATTTTCTTCGTGCAGTGTATCCCGTAACATTTCCAGCATCATCTTTATCAATGGTGAAATCAGTAATAACCCAATAATATCTACCTGTTTTTGTTAAGTTCTTTACAATGGCATGATAGTTCTGTTCTTGCTTCAAGGCATCCCATAAGGCCTTAAAAGCAACTTTAGGCATATCTGGGTGTCTGATAATATTATGAGGCTCACCAATTAATTCAATAGCACTATATTCACAGGCATCTGTAAATACACTATTGGCGTAAAGAATTGTTCCTGCAGTATCAGTTTTACTAACAATTGTTTGGGTTTTATCCCATTTTACTTCTTCGTCAATTATTTGCCTAGGGGAGGTATCCATATTCTATATTATTTGTTTTAAGTAAAAAAACAAAATTAAGAAGAAATTATCTTGTATTAGATTATTTTAGTAATATTTTTAACTTTTAACTCCCTTACAAAAATGTATATTTGTGAGTTCAAACAAACAACAACGAAACTATGAGTGATTCTAGAAAAAGACGTGAAGCTTTGTTATATCATGCCAAGCCAAAACCAGGGAAAATAGCAGTAGTACCTACTAAAAAATATGCCACACAACACGATTTATCGTTAGCATATTCACCAGGAGTTGCTGCACCTTGTTTAGAAATAGCAAAAGATAAAAAAAATGTATACAAGTATACGGCTAAAGGAAATTTAGTAGCCGTTATTTCAAACGGAACAGCTGTTTTAGGACTTGGAAATATAGGGGCAGAGGCTTCTAAACCAGTGATGGAAGGGAAAGGCTTACTGTTTAAAATTTTTGCAGATATCGATGTTTTTGATATTGAAGTTGATACCACTGATGTGGATAAATTTGTAGAAACGGTCAAGGCGATTGCACCAACTTTTGGTGGGATTAATTTAGAAGATATTAAAGCTCCTGAAGCTTTTGAAATAGAACGAAGATTAATCGAGGAGTTAGACATTCCTGTAATGCATGACGACCAACATGGAACCGCTATTATCTCTACTGCAGCGTTAAAAAATGCCATCGAAATTATTGGTAAAAATATAGCAGATGTGAAAATTGTAGTAAACGGCGCAGGTGCCGCTGCAATTTCTTGTACTCGTTTGTATTTAGCTTTAGGAGCTAAAAGAGAAAACGTGGTTATGTGCGATAGTAAAGGTGTTATCAGAAAAGATAGAGATGATTTAAGCTCGCAAAAAGCCGAATTTGCTACCGATAAAGACTTACATACTTTAGAGGAAGCGATGCATAATGCCGATGTTTTTATTGGATTATCAAAAGGAAATATTGTAACGCCAGCAATGTTATTGGCAATGGCAAAAGATCCGATTGTTTTTGCCATGGCAAATCCAGATCCTGAAATTGAATACCAAACAGCCGTGGATACTCGTGATGATATTATTATGGCAACAGGAAGATCTGATCATCCGAATCAAGTAAATAATGTGCTTGGTTTTCCTTTTATTTTTAGAGGTGCTTTAGATGTTAGAGCCACCAAAATTAATGAAGAAATGAAAATGGCAGCCGTACACGCCTTAGCAGATTTAGCTAAAAAATCGGTGCCAGAACAAGTCAATATCGTATATGATGAAGTGAGCCTTTCTTTTGGTCGTGAATATATTATTCCAAAACCTTTTGATCCTCGATTAATTTATGAAATTCCTCCAGCAATTGCAAAAGCAGCTATGGAATCAGGTGTAGCACAAGAACCAATTACCGATTGGCAAGCATATCGAGAAGAATTAATGGATAGGTCTGGTAGTGGAAGTAAAGAAATTAGATTGCTACACAACAGAGCCAAAAAAGATCCAAAACGTGTTGTATTTGCTGAAGCAGATCAAATCGATGTGTTAAAAGCTGCACAGCGAGTTTCTGATGAAAAAATAGCAATTCCAATCTTATTAGGAAGAAAAGACGTGATTTTAGAGTTGAAAGAAGAACTAGGTTTTGATGCCGATGTACTTATTATCGATCCTAAAACAGACGAACAAACCGACACTAGAAACAGATACGCAACCACTTTCTGGAAAACAAGACAACGTAAAGGAATTACCTTTTTAGAGGCGCAAAAATGGATGCGTGAACGTAATTATTTTGCCGCGATGATGGTAAATACTGGAGAAGCAGATGCACTAATTACTGGATATTCAAGATCGTACGCATCGGTGGTAAAGCCAATGTTAGAATTAATCGAAAAAGATAAAGGCGTTACTAGGGTAGCAGCAACAAACATGATGCTCACCAAGCAAGGACCGATGTTTTTAGCCGATACAACTATTAATATTAATCCAACAGCCAAAGATTTAGCCAAAATAACACAATTAACTTCCGTACTTGCTAAAATGTTCGGAATGACACCACATATTGCAATGCTAGGTTTTTCAAATTTTGGCTCATCAAAAGCTGAAAGTTCAGTGAAAATAAGAGAAGCCGTTGCGTATATTCACCGTCATCACCCAAATGTAATTGTTGATGGAGAATTACAAGCCGATTTTGCCTTAAATCCTGAATTATTAGCCAAAGAATTTCCATTCTCTAAATTAAATGGTAAAAGACCAAATATTTTAATATTTCCAAATTTAGAATCAGCAAATATTACCTACAAGTTGATGAAACAACTTGATGGTGTAGAATCTGTTGGACCTATTTTATTAGGAATGAGTAAACCTGTGCATATCTTACAACTAGGTGCAAGTGTCGATGAAATGGTAAATATGGCCGCAGTTGCCGTTGTAGATGCTCAAAATAAAGAACGAAAAAATAAGCAATCATAAATAATTTAAAAATTAATATAAATTTTTGTTTATTTTAGAACCCTTGAAAATCAAGTAAATGATAACACAACTAAAAGGAAAACTCGTAGAAAAAAGCCCTACGCATGTAGTCATCGATTGTAATGGCGTAGGATATTTATTGCATATTTCTTTACATACCTATTCCTTATTACCTGCCGATGAAAACGTACTTTTATATACGCATTTATCAATTCGGGATGATGCACACACGTTATATGGGTTTTTCAATAAAGTAGAACGAGAGATTTTTAGATTGCTAACCTCCGTATCTGGCGTAGGACCAAGTATTGCGAGAACGATGTTGTCATCGATGACATCCGAAGAAATACAACAAGCCATCGCTTCAGAAAATGTGAAAGCAATACAAGCTGTTAAAGGAATTGGCGTGAAAACTGCACAACGCGTTATTGTCGATTTAAAAGATAAAATAGTGAAAATCTTTGATTTAGACGAAGTTTCAATCACCCAAAACAATACAAATAAAGAAGAAGCGTTATCTGCTTTACAAGTACTTGGCTTTTTACCAAAACAAGCAGACAGAGTTCTTGGAAATATACTAAAAGAAACACCTGACGCTAGTGTTGAAACACTAATAAAACAGGCGTTGAAAAATTTATAAAACAGCTTGAAAAAAACAGTTATCAATATATTCTTAACAACACTTATCTTACTGATAAGTGTTGTTTCGTTTTCGCAAAACACAGGAAATAATGCAAAAAATAACCTGAAAAATACTTCAAAAAAGATACTAAAAGAGATACCAAAAGATACTATTATTCCTTTGAAATATGGTTTTAAGAACCATCAAAATGGAAGTCTTTTTTTAAACAATCCAACAGAAAAAAAAGTTACCTACGATAACGTAACTAATAAATTTATGTTGGTCGAAAAAATTGGGAATTATCAAATTGGAACACCAATTTTTATGACCCCAAATGAATATAAAAAATATCGCCTGAAAAACGATATGAAAGAATATTTTAAAGAAAAAATTGATGCCACCAATTCAAGAAAAAAAGGCAACAAAAAAGCTCAGAAAAATTTATTACCTAAATATTATGTAAATTCTAAGTTTTTTGAATCTGTTTTTGGTGGAAATACCGTAGATGTAAACCCTACAGGACAGGTAAATATCAAATTAGGAGGCGTTTATCAGAAAAATGAAAACCCTTCAATATCCATAGAAAATCAAAGTAATTTTACCTTCGATTTTGACCAACAAATAAGCACAAGTCTACAAGCAAAAATCGGAACACGCTTGAAGGTAACCGCAAATTACGATACACAATCAACTTTTGATTTTCAAAATATCATCAAACTAGAATATACGCCAACTGAAGACGATATTATCCAAAATATTGAAGCTGGAAATATTAGCATGCCTATTAAAAATTCGCTAATTAACGGCGCACAAGCCTTATTTGGAGTCAAAACAGCACTGCAATTTGGTAAAACACACATAACAGCCGCTTTTTCTCAACAAAATTCACAATCTAAAACCGTCGTTGCAGAAGGTGGTGCTACCATTGAACAATTTGAATTAAGAGCCTCTGATTATGATAACGATCGTCATTTTTTCTTAGGACATTATTTTAGAGAAAATTATACCCAAGCATTGGCAAATTATCCGCTGATAAATAGTCCAATAAATATTACAAGAGTTGAGGTTTGGGTAACCAACACAGCACAAAATGTAACCGATTATCGAAGCATTGTAGCACTTGCCGATTTAGGAGAATCAAATTTTGAAAATAAAGTAAATCAAAATTCCGTAAGCAATGCACTAACAACTGCTTCCGTTAATTTAAAAATAATTCCTTACAATAATGTTAATAATTTAAGTCAATTATTAACCGAAAATGGTGCAATTAGAGATGTTGCAACAGTAGATACTGCCATTAAAAATATCGGAATCCCTGCCAAACAAGGCGTTAATTATTCCTATTTACAAAATGCTCGAAAACTACAACCAAACGAATTTAAAATAGATAACCAATTAGGATTTATCTCTTTAAATAGACGCTTAAATGATGGCGAAGTATTAGCTGTTTCCTACGAATATACTGTGGTTGGAGCCTCTAACGGAGAAACCGTTTTTAAAGTAGGAGAGTTTTCAAACGATGGTGTTGTAGCGCCTGCAAATTTAGTCGTAAAATTATTACGTAGCGAAACTTTAAATACCATTCGTCCAAATACTAGCGCTCCTGGGTTTTTAGGAGAAGCCTTTCCGACATGGAAATTAATGATGAAAAATATTTATGCCTTAGGAGCATCGCCACTTGAACGTGATGGTTTTCGTTTTGAATTATTATATCGTGATGACCAAACAGGAACGCTACAAAATACCCTGCAAAAAGCAACGACATCAGGTATTACCAAAAAACCTTTATTGCGTATTTTTAATTTAGATAAATTAGATCAAAGTGAATATGCAGTGCCAAATGGTGATGGTTTTTTTGACTATATAGACGGAATTACCGTAAATTCACAAAAAGGATACGTTATTTTTCCAGAACCAGAACCTTTTGGAAATGACTTAAAACAAGTACTTACCACAACTAGTGATCAAGAAAAATACCTGTTCGAAGAACTCTATTTAACGACCAAAATTCAAGCTAAAAATGAATATCAAAATAAAGATAAATTCTTTTTAAAAGGATACTTCAAAGCTAAAACAACTAGCGGAATTTCTTTAGGAGGATTCAATATTCCTAGAGGTTCAGTAACCGTAACCGCTGGCGGAAGACAATTGGTAGAAGGCGTAGATTATGTGGTGGATTATCAATTAGGACGTGTTCAAATTTTAGATCCAGGATTGGAAGCTTCAGGAATTCCTATCAACGCCACCACTGAAAGTAACAACTTATTTAGCCAACAACGAAAAACATTTATCGGAGTTGATGTAACGCACCAATTCTCTGAAAAATTTAGCCTTGGAGGAACGTATTTAAATGTGAGTGAAAAACCAATCACACCAAAAGTGAATTTTGGAGGCGAACCCATTAACAATACTATGTTAGGACTGAATTTAGCATACGCATCTGAAGTGCCTTTTCTAACAAAATTAGCCAACAAATTACCCTTTGTAGAAACCGATGTACCTTCAAATGTTTCCGTTAGAGCCGATATGGCATATTTAATTCCTGGTTCGCCAAGCGGTATTAATGTTGATGGAACGGCAACTTCTTATTTAGATGATTTTGAAGCCTCACAAATTCCGATTAATTTAGGAAGTCCGCAACAATGGTTTCTAGCAAGTACACCCGAATCTCAAGGATTAAATGGCGGTTCAGGAGATTTATCCTATAATTATAAAAGAGGAAAAATCGCTTGGTATAATGTCGATCAGCTTTTTTATGGAGGAAGCAATAAACCAAGTAATATCGACCAAAATGAATTGTCGAGAAATGAAGTGCGTCAAATTCGATACAATGAATTATTCCCAAATACCGACCTCGATATTACCCAACAAAATTTAATCAGAACCTTAGATTTAGCCTATTATCCAACTGAAAGAGGTCCGTATAATTATAACGAAAATTCAGAAACGTCACAAGAACGATGGGGAGGAATTATGCGACCGCTAACCACCAATAATTTCGAACAAGCAAACGTAGAATATATTCAGTTTTGGTTGATGGATCCGTATGAAAATTATTCGATCACTCAAGCAGAAGGTTTGCCAACAGGAGTAAATCCGCAAGCACTTGGTAATCAGGTTGGAAAATTGTTTATCAACCTTGGAAACGTTTCCGAAGATATTTTAAAAGATGGACGAAAACAATACGAAAACGGACTACCTTCCGATGGAAAAAAAATAAATTCAGGACAAATTGGCGCAAATATTACCGAAACTATTTGGGGAGATATTCCCTTAAATCCATCAATATTATACGCCTTTGATAATAGTAATGAAGCTCGAGAATATCAAGATATTGGACTCGATGGTTTATCAGATGAAGAAGAAAAAAATAAATTTCCCGCCTTTGCATCACTCGATGACCCTGCGGGAGATAACTTTCACTATTTTAGAGGAGGCGCTATCGAAAGCTCAAATCCATCAGTGTTATCAAGATATAAAAACTTTAACGGAACGCAAGGAAATTCGCCAACAGCAAGCCAATCGGGAGAAGCATACCCAACCTCAGCAACCGCATATCCAGATACCGAAGATATCAACAAAGACCAAACCATGAATCCTGTAAATAGTTACTTTGAATATCAAGTTTCTTTAAATAAAAGCGATTTATTAAAAGGTCAAAATAATATTATTGATATCAAAAATGAACCCATTACACTAGCAAACGGAACCCGAAGAAGTACGACTTGGTATCAATTTAGAATCCCTGTTAGAAATGTTACAGAGGCTCAAAAAATTAACGGAATCTCCGATTTTAATAGTATCCGATTTATCAGAATGTTTTTGACAAAATTTAAAATGCCCGTAGTTTTACGATTCGCAGAACTAGAATTAGTACGTGGCGATTGGCGTAGATATACCAAAACATTTCCTGAAAATGGCGTGCCTGTTAATCTCAAACCAACAGCTTTAAATAAATTCGAAGTAGGCGTAGTGAGTATCGAACAAAATGAGAAACGATACAAATTACCTCCAGGAATTTATCGAGAAGAATTACAAGGAACAAACAGAATTCAACGTCAAAATGAACAATCCGTAACCCTAAAAGTTACCGATTTACCAGCCGATGAAACTCGAATGATGTACAAAAATATCAGTATCGATATGCGTCGATATAAAAAATTACGCATGTTTTTACACGCCGAAGCTCCTTTGCAAAGCAATACGCAAAATGATGATATGGTCGCTGTTATCCGTTTAGGAACCGATTTAAATGACAACTATTACGAAATTGAAAAATCATTGAAATTATCAACCAGTAACGCTACTTCTGAAGATGTTTGGCTTGCTGAAAATAATTTGGAAATCTCCTTGAAAGAATTAGCAAACCTAAAGCTTGAAAGACCTTCAGTAGGAGATGTTTTTTCATTAACAACCAGCAACGGCTTAAAAATATCTGTTAAAGGAAATCCAACATTAGCACAAATAAGAACCGTAATGTTAGGAATGAAAAATACGTCAAATTCAATGAAAACAGCCGAAGTTTGGTTCAATGAATTAAGAGTCGTAGGTTTTGATAACAAAGGCGGATGGGCAACCGTAGTGAATGCCGATGCGAATCTTGCCGATGTGATGGACGTGTCGTTAGCAGGAAGTATGTCAACCATCGGTTTTGGAAGCATTGAAGATCGAGTACAACAACGAAGCATCGAAGAAACCAAACAATATAGTGTCGCTACAAATATTCAAGTAGGTAAAATGATGCCTCCAAAATGGAACATGCAAGTACCGATGAGTTATAGCTATGGCGAAGAATTTAGAGACCCAAAATACGACCCGCAATTTCAAGATATTGAACTCAAAGAAGCATTAGATAAAAATCCAAATAGTAAAAATTCGCAAGATTATACCCGTAGAAAAAGTATCAGCTTTATCAACGTTAAAAAAAATAAAAACCCCAAAAGTACCCAAAAACCGAAATTCTATGACGTAGAAAATCTATCCGTATCCTACGCACATAACGAAGAATTACATCGAGATTATAATATTGAAAAATTTGAAAATAAAAACGTAATGGCAGGAGCAAGCTATCAATTTAATTTTCAACCATTCAGTATCGAACCCTTTAAAAAATCAAACCTATTTAATAATAAATACCTACAACTTCTTAAAGATATTAACTTCAATCCTATGCCCAAAACAATCGCACTGAATTCAAGAATTAATAGAAGTTATAGCTCTCAAAAATCAAGAAATTTAATCGATTTGCCCGTAGAACAAAATGCGCTAATTCAACGTAGATTCCTGTTTAATTGGGATTACACCATCGGTTTTGACCTGACTAAATCACTCCAGCTAAACTTTAATGCAACCAATAACTATATTTATGATAGCTTCGGAAATGATGAAAATCTCGAAATATATGACAAGTTCTTTACCGTGGGAAGACCCGATAATTATCATCAGAAATTAAATGCAACCTATAAATTACCTATCGATAAAATACCATATCTGAACTTTATATCCGCAGATTACGGATATACCGCAGATTTCGACTGGAAATCAAGTTCGCAAAGTTCCCTTAACTTGAAAAATGGAACCACCATAAAATATGAAGACGTTGTCGGTAATATGATTCAAAATGCCAATACTCATAATGTTAACGCTAATATCGATTTTGGTCGCTTCTATAAAAATATCAAACTAAAAGAATTATTAACCAAAAAAAATAAAAATAATCCTGCCAATAATCTAGCAAATAATTCATCAAAAATTAAACTCAAAAAAAATGCCTCTTTTGGACAAAAAATATTCAAAGGAATGTACGATGTACTAACAGCCGTTAAAAGAGCCAAAATCACCTACGCCCAAAATAACGGAACCCTATTACAAGGATACAAACCTTCCGTAGGATTTTTAGGAAGAAATAATTATCAGGGTGGAAATGCTCCATCGCTAGGATTCGTTTTTGGAAGTCAAACCGATATCTTACATAAAGCCATCGAAAATAATTGGCTAGTTACAAGAACTAGTCAAACTGATGAAAATCAACCTTACTATAGTAAAAATTATAGCAAAACAAGCTATAAAAAATTAGCCTATACCGTATCGGTAAAACCATTTAAATATGTAAGTATCGACCTAAAAGCAAACAATATTAAAACCAGTAATTTAAATCAGCAATTAGACGTAATCGCTAACGGAAAAGGAGGGTTTGAACAAGATCCAAAAATAAAAGCCTTCGAAACAGGAAATTATAGCACAAGCCATTTTATGCTAGGAACCGTATTTGCCGATGGTGAAAAATTATACAACACCTTCCTAGAAAATAGAAGTATTATCGCAAACCGATTATCAAAAAAATCAGGATTGCCAAACGATGCAACAGGAAAAGGATACAAAATTACCGGACAACAAACCATGTTACCCGCATTTATTTCGGCATATTCAGGAAATAATGCCAACAATGTAAGTACCAAAGTATTTAAAAATATTCCAATCCCAAACTGGACACTTCGATTTAATGGATTGATGAAATATAAATGGTTTAAAAAAACATTTGATGCCTTCACCGTTTCACATGGCTATCAATCATCGTATACTATTGGTAATTATACCAATAACTTACAGTACGATAAAAATAACCCAACAAACGTAAATAATTCTGGTAATTATCAACCAGAACTATTACTTTCGTCAGCAACTTTAATCGATGAGTTTTCACCCCTAATAAAAGTAGCCCTGAAAATGAAAAACGATTTCTCTTTTAAAGGAGAAATAAGAACCGATAGAAGCTTAACATTGAACTTTAATAACAATACACTAACCGATATTACTGGAACACAATATATTATCGGTTTTGGATATAAAATAAAAGATGTTAAATTTGTAACGCGATTTACAGGGAAAAAACAAACGATTAAAGGAGATATCAACCTGAGAACAGACATCTCTTTGAGAGATAATTTGACCTTAATACGAAGCGTTGATAAAGAAAATAGTCAGATAACAGGAGGTGAGAAATTATTTGGACTAAAATTTATTGCAGATTACAATTTAAGTAGTAGTTTAACAGCGTCTATTTATTACAATCACCAAACGTTTAAATACGCGGTGTCAACAACGTTTCCAAGGCAATCTATTAATGCAGGAGTCAGCATTATATACAACTTAGGAAACTAACTGAAAATTAATAATAAACAAACATCATAAAAATAATACACAATTACAATGAACATTCCAGCAGAATTAAAATTTACGAAAGACCACGAATGGGTTAAAGTTGAACAAGGAGTAGCTACAATTGGAATTACCGATTTTGCACAAGGTGAATTAGGAGATATCGTTTATGTAGATGTTGATACCTTAGATGATTCTTTAGATATTGAAGAAGTTTTTGGTTCAGTAGAAGCAGTAAAAACAGTATCGGATCTTTTTATGCCGTTATCAGGAGAGGTAATTGAATTTAACGAAAAGTTAGAAGATGAACCAGAATTAGTAAACTCAGATCCATACGGAGAAGGTTGGATGATAAAAATTAAATTATCAGACGATTCACAAACTCAAGATTTATTAAGTGCTGAAGAATATCAAGCGCTTATTAAAGCATAATTTAACAACAACAACAATAGCAATACTGATTAGCATTAGTATTGCTATTCTTAGTTTAATTAAGATTGAGAGTCGACCACCAATTAAAATAAATCATATCGATAAATATGAGCATGCAATTGCTTATTTCGTGTTGTCTTTTGCCTGGTTATTGGCTTTTCATAAAACAAAAATAAATAAATTTATAATTGTTTTGTGTTGTCTGTTTTACGGCATAATTATTGAAGGGCTTCAAAGTACAATAACTTCCTATCGTTCAGGAGAAGTTTTAGATATTGTAGCAAATACGACGGGTATTTTAATAGCTTATATTACGTACTTTCTTTTTTTTAGGAAAATGTAACTATTTAAAGAATTAGCTTGTAAAAGTTGAAATAAATTAATTAAATTAGCGAACTATTAAAAAACATTTAGGATGGAAATTAAGAAAAATCCAAAATCAAACTTAGAGAATTATAGTAAACTGTTTATGCAGTTAGGTTTGGTTTTAGCTTTATTTGTAACATATGTTGCGATTGAAAATAAAACATACGATAAAGAGTATGGAGATTTAGGAGTAGCGAATATGGCCTCTGAAATTGAAGAAGAAACGATAGAACTTCTTATTGTAGAGCCTCCAAAGCCAAAACAAAATACCCCTCCACCTCCAGCTCCAGATAAAATTGAAGTTGTAGAGGATGAAAAAGAAGTAGAAGAAACTGTTATTGAATCTACAGAAACAGATGAATCGGAAGCCGTTGAAGTGGAAGATATTGAAGAAGTAGTAGAAGAAGAAGAAGTAGTAGAAGATGTACCTTTTTCTATTATTGAAGAAGTGCCAATTTTTCCAGGATGTACAGGATCGAAAGCAGAGAAAAAAGCGTGTTTAAATAAAAAATTACAGAAACACGTACAACGTAATTTTGCTGCTGAATTAGCAAACGAATTAGGATTAGCTCCAGGAAAAAAACGTATTTATGTTCAATTTAAAATTGATAAAGATGGTTCTGTTACCAGTGTAAATGCAAGAGCTCCTCACCCAAGATTGAAAGAAGAAGCTATCCGTGTCGCTAAAAAGATACCTAAAATGAAACCAGGTAAACAAAGAGGTAGACCCGTAAGAGTAGGATATACATTACCAATTACTTTTAATGTAGAGTAATAAATATAACGTACTATTTATCTGAAAAAATAATATAAAAAAAGCAATCCTATACGGATTGCTTTTTTTATGAAAAATACTCTTTAACATTTTTTAATACGATTAATTTTAATCATCATGAAAAAAACAGCCTCTTTTTTTGCTCACCAAACCGCCGTTATAGATGCCGATTGTAGTATCGGAACAAATACAAAAATTTGGCATTTTAGTCATATTATGTCACACTGTAAAATTGGAAATCAATGTAATATTGGGCAAAATGTGGTGGTTTCTCCACAAGTTATTTTAGGAAATAATGTAAAAGTTCAAAATAATGTATCTATTTATACAGGCGTTGTTTGTGAAGATGATGTTTTTTTAGGACCTTCTATGGTTTTTACCAATATCATAAACCCTAGAAGTGCGATTGTAAGAAAAAATCAATATGTAAAAACAATCGTTAAAAAAGGTGCAAGTATTGGTGCAAACGCTACCATAATTTGTGGAAATACCATCGGTGAATATGCCTTAATAGGAGCAGGATCAGTCGTTACCAAAGAAGTATTACCTTATGCATTAGTTGTTGGAAATCCTTCAAAACAAATAGGATGGGTAAGCCAATATGGGCATCGATTAGAATTTGATAAAAACCAAAAAGCAACCTGTTTAGAAAGTGGTCAGGTATATTTATTGCAGAATAATAACGTAATTAAGATACGCTAAAAAGAATCTTAACTTATTAAAATAAAATATAAAAAACCATCAGTAATATAGAACTGATGGTTTTTTTAAGATGATTAAAATCAATAATTTATGTGATAAATAAAATACTATTTTTTATTATTCTCTTTAATATATTTATCTAAAGCCATCGTCATTGAAGGAGTATTTGGCGTAGGTGCTGCAATATCAACACGTAAACCTCGGTCTTCAACAGCCTTGATTGTTGAATTTCCAAAAACAGCAATTCGAGTATTATTCTGCTTAAATTCAGGGAAGTTTTCAAACAAACTGTCTATCCCTGAAGGACTGAAAAAAACTAACACATCATAAACAACATTCTCTAAATCAGATAGGCTACTGACAACAGTTTTGTACAAATTTGCACGCTTCCAATCAATACCTAACTTATCTAACTCTTCAGGAATTAATGGTTTTAATTTATCCGAAGAAGGCAGTAAAAATTTCTCGCCTTTATGTTTCTTTATTAATTTTATCAAATCAGGAAATGTTCGACTTCCAACATAAACTTTACGTTTTCGGTATACAACATATTTCTGTAAATAGTAAGCAACCGCTTCTGATTGACAAAAATATTTCATAGAATCGGGAACTGTAAAACGCATTTCTTCAGCAATTCTAAAATAATGATCGACAGCATTTCTGCTTGTTAAAATAATTGCTGTATAGTTTTTTAAGTCAATTTTTTGAGATCGAACTTCTTTTCCATCAATACCTTCAACATGAATAAAAGGACGAAAATCAATTTTCACTTTTTGTTTTTCAGCCAAATCAAAATACGGAGAAGTTTCCGTTTTTGGAGCAGGTTGAGAGACTAAAATAGTTTTCACTTTCATATATTTTTCTCTTTACGTAGTCGTTATTTTATAAACAATTAATAGGGGTGCTATTTCAAGGGTGCAAAAGTACAAAATAAAATAAAATAACTTGTGTATAACTATTTTTTTGTTGTTTATTAAAATTAAAAAAGCCCTGAATATAAATAAGATACCAAAAAAACTAACTAAAAAAAGCCGATTCGTAAACCCATATTGATAGACAATTAGAACAGGAAATAACCACAAACTAAGGCTGTTTAAGTAGCCTATTTTTGTAGCTGAAAAATATTGCAAGTCCTGTGAAGATTGCATAATCTTAGCTAAAATAACATCAATAAAAAAACGTACTATAAAATATACCGATACAAAACATAATAGCATCAAATAATTGAAAAAAGTATCCGCATATATGCTTGGCATTATTATCAAAAATAAAAATAAGGAAAGTATAATCGTGGAAAATAAAAATAAAAAACCATAAAAAGGCGTTAAAAAAGAAGCACTATCTGTTATTTTATTTTTGATAAATCCTGTAGTGAAAAATGCATAGGCGTAACCTCGTAATTTTTTTGGCTTGATTAATTTTAGTATCGCTAACAAAATAATAGCAACGATAAATACTAAGGTAATCCAATTATTATCAGGAATAATGCGTTCAATTGCTTGCAATCGTAGTTGTTTTATGCGATTAATTTAACACAAAATTAGTGATAATTTAGTGTATATTTGCTTAGTTTTAGATGAAAATTACAGGAAAAAAAATACATGAAATCAGACGCTTTAGTTATCATACCCACTTATAACGAAAAAGAAAATATAGCGGCGATTATACACGCAACTTTTAGCCAAAAAAAAGTGTTTGATATTTTAGTTGTCGATGATAATTCTCCCGATGGAACAGCCAATATCGTAGAAAAACTTCAAAAAGAATATCCAAATAAACTTTATCTCGAAAAAAGAACCGGTAAAAATGGCTTAGGAACTGCTTATATTCACGGTTTTAAATGGGCAATTGCTAAAAAATATGATTTTATTATTGAAATGGATGCCGATTTTTCACACAATCCAGCTGATTTAATTAAATTATACAACGCCTGTGCCATTGATGGTGCCGATGTTTCCGTAGGTTCTCGGTATTCCGTAGGTGTAAACGTGGTAAATTGGCCCATGAAACGAGTTTTATTATCGTATTGTGCTTCTAAATATGTGCGTTTTATAACCCGAATTCCCGTGCATGATACCACTGCAGGTTTTGTCTGCTGGAAACGAAAAGTACTCGAAACTATTCGATTCGATAAAATTAAATTTATCGGATATGCCTTTCAAATTGAAATGAAATTTAAAGCATGGAAACATCAATTTACCATCAAAGAAGTTTCCGTTATCTTTACAGATAGAGTTTTAGGAACTTCAAAATTAAGTTCTGGAATTATTAAAGAAGCCGTATTTGGAGTGATAAAAATGACACTAAAAGGATTACCAAAGTAATAATAAAACTATGAAATCATACTTAATTAAAAATGCGAAAATCGTTAACGAAAACAAGGTTTTTAAAGGCGATGTGCTAATCGAAGGAAATTATATTAAAGAAATTTCAACGGAAATTAAAGCCGAAAATATCAAAAATACTATCGAAATTATTGATGCTCAAGGTAAATATTTAATTCCAGGAATGATTGATGACCAAGTGCATTTTCGCGAACCTGGTTTAACGCATAAAGCAAATATCGGAACAGAAAGTAAGGCCGCCATTGCAGGTGGAATTACATCATTTATCGAAATGCCAAACACCGTTCCACAAGCTACAACTCAAGAATTATTAGAAGATAAATTTGAAATTGCATCAAAAACATCATACGCAAATTACTCGTTTATGTTTGGTGGAACAAACGATAATTTAGACGAATTATTAAAAACAAATCCGAAGAATGTAGCGGGAATTAAGTTGTTTTTAGGTTCATCAACAGGAAATATGTTGGTCGATAATGAACAAACGTTAGAAAAAATATTCTCTTCTACTGATATGCTAATCTCCGTACATTGTGAAGATGAAGCAACTATCAGAAAAAATACAGAAGAATATGTTGCCAAATATGGCGATGATATTCCATTAAAATATCACCCAATTATCAGAAGTGAAGAAGCTTGTTATTTATCTTCATCAAAAGCAATTGAATTAGCTAAAAAAACAGGCGCAAGGTTACACGTTTTTCATTTATCAACAGAAAAAGAAACGCACCTTTTTAGAAATGATATTCCGTTAGAAGAAAAGAAAATTACAGCAGAAGTTTGTGTGCATCATTTATGGTTTACCGATAAAGATTATGATGAAAAAGGAACACATATTAAATGGAATCCTGCGGTAAAATCTCAAAAAGATAAAGACGGATTATGGAAGGCTTTATTAGATGATAGAATCGATGTAATCGCCACAGACCATGCGCCACATACGCTAGAAGAAAAAGATAATGTGTACACAAAAGCCCCAAGTGGAGGACCGTTAGTACAACACGCAGTAACAGCGATTTTTGAAAAAGTAAAACAAGGCGTAATTTCAGTTGAAAAAGCAGTCGAGAAAATGTGTCATAATCCTGCAAAATTATTTAGAGTCGAAAAACGTGGCTTCATTAAAGAAGGCTATTTTGCTGATCTTGTTTTAATCGATAATAATCAAAATTGGACGGTTTCTAAAGATAATATTTTATATAAATGTGGTTGGTCGCCTTTTGAAGGAACAGCATTTTCAAGTAAAATTACACACACTTTTGTAAATGGAAATTTAATGTTTGTAAATGGTGTTTTTGATGAACAAACCAAAGGAAAACGCCTAGAATTTAAAACAGTTTAAAAATTATATCTTAAAATATAATGAAATACTTTTTTTACCTATTTATATTGATGCTATTGGCTTGTTGTACCAGCAATACCAAGTATGAAAAGCCCAAAAATCTGATTCCAAAAGATTCTATGATTGCATTATTAACTGATATGTATATTGTAGCATCTACGAAAAATATCAAAAATAAATTGTTGAAAAGAGATGAAAATTATACGTTTCTAATCTACGAAAAATATAAAATTGATACCACACGTTTTAATTTAAGCAATGTGTATTATACCTCAAAAGTAGAGGAATATGGCGATATGCTCAAAGAAGTAAAAAAAAATATCGACTCTTTAGAACGAATTTATATGGATAAAAGCAAAATCCAAGATACTGTATCGAATAATTCATCAAAAAATAACATAAAAAATAACATAAAAAATAAGCTTCAAAAAAATAAATTAGAAAAATAAAAAATAATTAAGCTCTAAAATTTTTACTGATATTCTTAATTTCAGTAGCGATTTCAGTAAATTTAAAATTGATTTTTTCTTGAATTTTTGAACTATTATAAAAGGAAATAGCATGAGAAGCCCGCGCTGTATTTTTAGTAAGCAACGGCTTCTTTTTGGTTAGTATTGAAATAAACCAAGCAAATCTCCAAAAAAATGCACTTAAAAATTTACTTACTTTTATAGACGGACGTTTTTTATGTAAATTATCGGCAATAGCAACTAAAATTTCTTTAAATGATTTGTTTTCTGAAACCAAAATAAAACGTTCGTTTTTAATGGTCGATTCCATTAATAAAATCATGGCTTTTACCACATCTTGAACGCCTACAAAACCTGTAATTCCTTCGGTATAAAAATTAAAACCATTGTTTATTTGGGTAAATAATTTACCAGAACCTTCTTGCCAAAAACCACTTCCCAAAATAACACCAGGATTTACAATAACGACTTCTAATCCTTCTTGACTGCCTCGCCAAACTTCCATTTCAGCACCGTATTTTGTGATGGAATATCCGCTGTGAATATCACTATCTGACCATTCATTTTCTTCATTGATTGGTTGAGAATTTATGGCATTTCCAACGGCAGCAATCGAGCTTACAAAACATAGTTTCTTAATCTTGGCTTCAATAGAAAAATTAATAATATTTGCCGTTCCTTCAATATTTACTTGACGCATTTTTTTATATTCCTTCGGATCAAAAGAAACCAAGGCAGCACAATGATAAACTTCCGTAATTCCTTTAAAAACAGCTTCTAAAGAAGGTGTTTCTGTAATATCTGCCTGAATCCATTGTATTTTTGAAAAAAGAGATGCAACATCATCTGTATAAAAAGAAAATATTTTTTTGACGTGTTCCCGCTTTCCTTCGGATCTATAAATTGCCCGAATTTTAGCACCTTTTTGTAGCAGATGATACAATAAATGCGACCCAACTAAACCTGTTCCTCCTGTAACTAAAATCATGCTTCAAAGATAAATTATTTTAACCAAAAAAAGAGGTCGAAATATCGACCTCTTTTAAATTAGTTAGTGTAACTATTAAAGTATAATTATTGAAAATTATAATTTGATATATTCTAAATTTTGAATTTTAATATCAAGCGTAATTTTTCCAGCACTACCATATCCAGGAGCAATCGCAGTTACTTTAATTAATCCTTTATGACCATAGGCATCTTCAAATTCTAATACATCACCAACTGATAACTTATTTACAGCTTCTGTTAAAGGTGTTGAAATTAAAGCTAACTCATTCCCTGTAACAGTATCAAAATCTAAATCTGAACCTTTTTTAATATAAAAATGATTTAAATCACTTTTAGCTACTCCAGATATATCTGAAACATTAATAACAGTGTTAGGAAAATCATTTGTTGAGGCTAAACTAGCTTCATTGGTCTTACCATAATAATAACCGAAATCCCATAAAGAAGCAGTTTCAACACCTTCTTTAAGTTCGTATTTTTTACCATTAAAAACTGATAAAAATGAACTAGATGATTTATCATCTAAAGGAGCTCCTAAAATTACTGTTGTAAATTGTTTTACACTAGCAGCTGTTGCAGTTGCATTTCCTGCTTTAATTGTAATAGTACCAAAAGCATTTTTATCTCCGTAAGCATTTCTTTTCGTAACATCTCTAAAATCTCCTTTACTAGTTGTTCCTAAAGCAGCAAGACGTGTTGTCCATAATTTATATACAACAACACCATCAGTACTTGTTGGAGCTTCAAAAGGAATTTTATAGGTAAATTCTTGCCCTTCTAAGCTACCTAAGTTGATAGCACCATCGCCATAAGTTTTAACAGCTGCGGTAACAGTTGATAAATCATAAGCAACAGCTCCTTGCTCACTTCCGTATACATTTTTAGTAATGTATAAACGTTTCATTTTCTTTTCAGCGTCTGAAAATTTTACAACAACGTCTAAAGTGGTGTTAGCTTCGGCTGTTAATTCTAATGTTGGAAAATAATCAGCACTATTGATAACTAATTCTTTAGGTGAATCAGGAGTTTCGATTACAGGTTTATCAGGGTCTACAGCAAGTTCATTCTGTTCTTCACTACAACCCGTAAAAGTTGTTCCGATTAAAAAGGCACTACATGCAATAAATAATGGTTTCAATAAATTTTTCATTCTTTTTTAGTTTTGATTATTTTTAGATTTCTTTTTTAGAAATTTAAAAGTATATATTCTTTTTCAAAATATATGCCAAAGAGGTTTATATTTGTGTTAAAAACAGGAATACTTCTAAATATTTTTAAATACGTCTAAATATGCCGAAATATTTAGTGATTTATTGTGTTTAAAAGTCATATTTCAGTAAATTTAAAGAAACACGAATCAAATGAATAACTTAGTTAAAGAATTACAATGGCGTGGAATGGTTCATGACATGATGCCTGGAACTGAAGCGCAATTACAAAAAGAAATGACCGCGGCATATATCGGTTTTGATCCAACTTCTGATTCGTTACATATTGGAAGTTTAGTACCAATTATATTGCTTGTTCATTTAGAAAAAGCAGGACATAAACCCGTAGCTTTAGTAGGTGGTGCAACAGGAATGATTGGCGATCCTTCAGGAAAATCAGACGAACGTAATTTGTTAAACGAAGAAGCATTAGCCAAAAATGTAGCAGGAATTCAACGAACTTTAGCACGTTTCTTAGATTTTGATAGCACGGCTAAAAATGCCCCGTTATTGGTCAATAATTACGATTGGATGAAAGATTTCTCCTTTATCGAATTTGCTAGAGATGTTGGTAAACGAATCACCGTAAACTACATGATGGGAAAAGAATCTGTTAAAAAAAGAATTTCTGGCGAAGCTACTGGAGGAATGAGTTTTACTGAATTTACCTACCAATTAATTCAAGGATACGATTTTTATCATCTATATAAAAACCACAACTGTTTATTACAAATGGGTGGTTCTGATCAATGGGGAAATATCACCACAGGAACAGAATTAGTCCGTAGAATGCATGTTGGTGAAGAGGCAAAAGCCTACGCAATTACTTGCCCATTAATTACCAAAGCCGATGGTTCAAAATTTGGAAAATCGGAAGGTGGAAATGTATGGTTAGATGCTGATAAAACATCCGTTTATAAATTTTATCAATTTTGGTTAAATACTTCGGATGAAGATGCAGCTAAATATATTAAAATATTTACATTTTTAGATGAAAAAACAATTCAAGATTTAATTGAAAAACATCAAGAAGCACCACACGAAAGAGCGCTTCAAAAAACATTGGCAAACGCAGTTACTACTTTTGTTCATTCGGAAGAAGCACTAGAAAAAGCAATAAAAGCTTCTAATATTTTATTTGGAAAATCAACTTCGGAAGATTTGAAAAGTTTAGATGAACAAACTTTTTTAGATGTTTTTGACGGCGTTCCACAAGCGGAAGTTTCTAAAGATGATATTTCAGAAGGGTTATCAATGATTGATGCTTTATCAGGAAAAACAAACTTTTTAAAATCAAACGGAGATGCTAAAAGAGCTTTAAAAGAAAATGCGGTTTCTGTAAATAAAGAAAAAATTAAAGAAGATTTCTTAATTACATCCAAAGATTTAATTGCTGATAAATACGTGTTGTTACAACGTGGAAAAAAGAGTTATTTTTTATTGAAATTAGTTTAATTAAGAAGTAATTAAAAAAAGATTAAGAAGCAATTTTTATATCAAAAGTTAAAGGGCATCGCTTACAGTTGATGCCTTTTTTTTGATATTTATTACAACAGCTACTTTTTGGTTTGATACAATTAGAACTACAAACAGCATCACAAATACTCACTGGAAGTACTTTTTTTGATGCCAATTTTCGGGGGATCGTACTAATACGACCTGCTTGTTTACTTTTAAGATTAGTCTTAACGTTCTTGTTTTGAGTATAAAATATAATCATAATGTACTATTATAAGGCAAATATAGTTATTTATTTAGAATAAATAAAAATAATATTTACTGCTTGTTTTTTTAGACTAAAAAGTTTTGTTAAACTATCTTTGCAGTATTGTTTAAAATTATTTTTTGTTGCAAAAATCTTGTGTATATATATTCATTTTACTGTATCTGGTAGCGATGTTGCGACCAGTAGCTCCCTTTGTGGAGTACGCGATAAATTATGATTATATCTCTAAAGTTTTATGTATTAATAAAGACAAACCCGAACTTCAGTGTAACGGAAAATGTCAATTAATGAAAAAAATAGAACAGCAACAAGAAGATGATTTTAAATCGCTTCGTATTCACATGGAAGAATATCCTATTGGTTTTGTAGAATTATTAAATTTTACAGAAAATAATACAATAGATATTTTTGCAGTTGAAGAATTTTCGTATCGTCAAACGTATTCTTACCTGTTTGAAACTGCTACTTTTCATCCACCTAATTCTTCATTTTTATATCGGTTAGCCTAATTTATACTTGTGTTTTTAATACAGGTTTCGTGGGCTGTTTATCAAAATTTAAAAAATTTAAACATAATTTTTTGATGACTTAAAAAAGTTCATCAAAATAGAAACACCTATAAAATGAAAAAAATATTTAGTTTAATAGCAATCGCTATCGCTTTTACCTTTGCTTCTTGTAATGATAATGAAACTTCAGAATTAACAGGGAAAAATAATGTTTCCATTGATTTTGATGCTTCTTTCGCAGGAGAAAATTTAGTTTTAGGCGTAGAAAAAAACTTAATTGATGGAGATACAAAACAAAAATTAACCATTAATGCTTTTGATTATATTGTCGGAAATTTTGTGTTAGTTACCGAATCAGGAGAAGAATATGTATATCCAAAGGAAAAAAGTTTTTTTATCATCAGCGAAGGCGGAAAAAAATATAATAAAACGACCAAAGAATATACAACATTACCAGCAAAAACAGCAATCAACTTAACAGATGTGCCTGCTGGAAAATATACTAAAATTAAATTTGGTGTCGGTATTGACGAAGATACTTATAAAGGTGGAAAACAATTTGCCAATAATCTTTGGGAAAGAGCCGAAGAATATTCATTAGTTTGGGCGTGGGCTACAGGATATAAATTCTTAGTATTAGAAGGAGTTACTCCTAGTTCAATAATTAAAAAACAAGAAAACACTAAAAGTGTAAGCCAAGAAGCAGCAGTTCAGATATTTAAATATCACGTTGCTGCAGCTGCAAATGATGGTGAATATGCTAAAGGAAAAGAATTATATAAAGAAATTACCCTTGATTTAACTAAAAATCCTTTTTTAGTAGCTAAAGATAAATCACCACAAGTACACCTTGCCGTAGATGCTAGTAAAATGCTTACAGGAAAAAATACCATCAATGTTTTAGAAACACCTGTTTTAATGGGACCTAAAACTACAGGGATTTCAGAAAATAGTCTGAAAATGTTCGCTTTTGATCACTTACATTATAACGAAGAAAATCATTAGGAAAATTAATAGTTTTTAGTAAAATCAGTTCCTGAAAAATATCATAAAAAATTTAGGAACTGATTTTAAAATCAGATAAACGTTAATTAAAAACCTATAAAAAACGTATAAAATGAAAAATTATTTTTTTGTTTTAGTCGTTTTTGTATCACTGTTTTCCGCTTGTAGTGAAAAAGAAAACGTGTATACAAAAATGCCTGTTGCCTTTGAAAAACCAAGTAATTTCCCAGAACCAACTTATAATTTTCAGAGAAATCCGCTTACCGATAAAGGAATCGCCTTAGGAAAAAAGATTTTTTATGATGGCGTTCTCTCTTCAGACGGAACAACTTCTTGTGCCTCTTGTCACGAACAAACCTTTGCGTTTACGCATCACGGACATCAATTTAGTCACGGCGTTGATGGTAGAGAAGGAACACGAAATACACCGCCAATTCAAAATATGGCGTTTCAAAAACATTTTGCTTGGGATGGAGCCACATCACATTTAGATATGTTTCCAATCGTGCCAATTACCAACCCAAACGAAATGGATGAAACTGTTTCGAATGTTATCGAAAAGTTGAAAAAGAAAGCTCCGTATAAAAAAATGTACGAAGAAGCTTTTGATAACGGCGAAATAACCTCAGAAAATACTTTTAAAGCATTATCGCAATTTATGCTGACAATGGTTTCTGCAAATTCAAAATATGATACATATATCAGAAATGAAACTGACAGCAATTTTTCATCAGAAGAAAAAAAAGGACTAAAAATTTTTCAACAAAAATGCGCAACCTGTCATCAAACCGATTTATTTACAGACGATTCTTTTCGAAATAATGGATTATCAATAGATCCAAAAATTCAAGATGTTGGACGCATGGAAACAGCTTTTGATAGCAAAGAAAAATATAAATTTAAAGTGCCAAGTTTACGAAATATCCAAGTAACCGCACCCTATATGCATGATGGAAGGTTCTTAACACTCGAAGCAGTACTTAATTTTTATTCCGATGGCGTTCAAAATACTGAAAATTTAGATCCAATTTTAAAACACAACGGAATACTCGGAATACCATTAACAACACAAGAAAAACAAGCAATTATTGTTTTTTTAAAAACACTTACAGATGATACCTTTCTTACAGATAAAAGATTTGAACCTTAATAAAATAGTATTTTTAATAAGTATATTTATAGGAACACAGTGTTTTTCTAAAGATATTTTCCCGCCTTCGTATAAAGCTTTTTTAGAAGAAGAATGCGATGCCTGCGGATGTAGTAACAACGGAGGAAGTTTAGGAATGGGAGGTGTTATCGATAATAATTTTGTAGGAGTTCGATATTTACATCAAAAATACCAATCAAAAGATGGAATTTTTAGCGATTCTCCTAAAATTAACGAGTTCTTTAATACTGTACAAATTTGGTCAAGAATCCCAATTATCGAAAACCTAGAACTGCAAGTTTTTGTACCATATCATTTTCATCATAGAGAATATATCACTAAAAAAACATCCATAAATGGACTCGGAGATATTAGCCTATTTGCCAATTATTCAATAATTAATCAACAAAAAGCAACCTATAATAAAATAACAGATAGAGTTCATTCAACCAATCATGTCGTAAAAATAGGAGCAGGAGTTAAATTACCAACAGGAAATTATAATGAAAAAATTAATAATTCGGTAAATCCTAGTTTTCAGCTAGGTACGGGAAGTGTCGATTATATCGCAAACCTACAATATGTGTATAAATACAACAATATAGGCGTTACCAATTATGTAAATTATTACTACAAAACAACCAACGATAAAGAATATAAATTTGGAAATCAATTCAATTTTAATAGCGCCTTCTTTTATGTTTTTAAAGATAATAAAGCACATGCTTTTGTGCCTTCTTTAGGAGTATCAGGTGAGTTTTATCAAAGTAATGAAAAATATAATTTACCCGTAAAAAATACAGATGGTCATGCTATTTTTACCAATATCGGGATTGAATATAACAGCGAAAAACTAACTTTTGGAGCATTAGCAATGTATCCAATTGACCAAAATTTATCACAAGGAATTATTGAAGTTCAATACAGAACAAGTGTATATATAAACTATAACTTCTAAAAAAATAGTTTAAAAAAAAATTCAACAAATTTACAATAATGAAAAAAATACTACTTTTATTCATAGGACTTCTAGTGCCTATATGTAACGTTTTTGCACAAAAAATATATAAAGGAAAAATTACGGATGAAAATAAAAACCCAATTATTGGAGCTTCTATTGTTTCTACGATTGATAAAAATATAGGAACAGCTTCTGATTTAAATGGTGATTTTATAATTAAATTAACAAACTCAAAAAATCAGAAAAATGTAAAAGTAACAATTACAACAGTCGGGTATCAAACAAAAATTGTAACACTTCTTGATAAACTAAACAGTATTCAGTTAAAAGAAAATCAAGAAAGTTTAGAGGAGGTTATTGTAACTGCTTACGGAACGTCTAAAAAAAGAAGTTTAATCGGTTCGGCAAATAAAGTAAGTAATAAGGTTCTTAAAAGAACAGCTTCTGCAAGTTTTGAAACAGCTTTACAAGGAAGTGTTGCAGGGGTTAATATTTATACGACAGGTCAGCCAGGAGGAAGTTCTAATGTTCAAATTAGAGGAATTGGTTCTATTAATGGAGTAACTCAACCTCTATATGTTTTAGATGGGGTTGTTATTAATTCTGATAATAATTCTCGTATCGGAGGTAATGGGGCTGTAAATAAAATGAATCCGTTATCTACGTTAAATTCTAATGATATAGAGAGTATTACTGTGTTAAAAGATGCAGCAGCAGCTTCGTTATATGGGTCTAGAGCAGCTAATGGAGTTATTGTAATTACCACAAAAAAAGGAACTAATGGCGATACAAAAATGACCTTTTATACAGAATTTGGACCTACATTTAATTTAACCGAGGAAAAAACAATAACAAATACTCAATTTAAAAATCTTTGGGAAGAAGGACAGTTACATCAGTATATTCAAAATAATGAAAATAGTGAGTTTTCTAGAGTCTATAAAGATGCAGTTCTGTATGCTAAATATAAAAAATCTTCACAAAACGATTATGAGTCAATTTATGGAAATAAGCAGGTTAATTCTGATTGGCTAGATGCTATTTATAGAACAGGTTCTGTACGTAAATATGGTCTTTCCGCTAGAGGAGGTAATGAAGATACAAGGTTTTATGCATCAGGTAGTTATTTAGAAAGAGAAGGAACTATTATTAAATCAGATTATAAACGTTATTCAGGAAGACTTAATATTGAAAATAAAGCTAAAGATTGGCTTACTATTGGTATGAATCTTTCTGTAGCAAAGTCAGAAAGAAATACAGGGCAGTATGATGGAACGTATGCAGGAGGATTAAACCCATTATATATGGCTCGAGTTTTACCTCAAGCAGCACCTATTTATGATGCTAAAGGGTATATGGGAATTGCAAATTTACCAAACGGAATTGAAAAAAATGCGAATCCTATAGGTATTATAAAAGTAGGAGAATATATTAATAATGAATTTAGAGTTAGAGGAAATGCTTTTGCTCAAATCAATTTAACGAAAGAATTTAATTTTAAAACAACTTTCGGAATCGACCATCAAAATAATGAAGAATCTTTATATGATAATAAAGAATTTGGAGCTGGTGGAGGTAAATGGAATGGTGTTTTATATGTTTCACAGGGTAAAGCTTTTCAATATACATCGTCTAATTTATTAACATTTAATAAAGAAGTTAATAAACATGCTTTTGGAGCTTTATTAGGATTTGAATCTCAAGTATCAAAAATGAAATCAATAAATAATTCAGGGTATGATATTTTAGATAATGAGTTATTATCTTCAAGTAGTATCGGTTCGTTATGGTCTTGGAAAGGACATTCTGAAAACTATGCCTTATTGTCTTATTTTTCTCAATTCAATTACAATTTTAATAAAAAATATTATTTAGCAGGAAGTTTTAGAAAAGATGGTTCTTCTCGTTTCGGAAAAGATTCGAAATGGGGTAATTTTTGGTCTGTTTCAGGAGGCTGGATTATCAGTGAAGAAAATTTTTTAAATATAGATGCACTTAATTATTTAAAACTTAGAGCTAGTTATGGAACAAATGGTAATTTACCTCCAGAACATTATGCTTCATTAGCTTTTTTCGATTCTGCTAAAAAAGGATACGGAGGTTCATCAGGGCTTTCATATGGACAGTTAGCAAATCCTAATTTATCGTGGGAGTTAAGTAATAATTTTAATATAGGAATTGATGCTGTAGCATTTAATAAGTTAAATGTTTCGTTAGAATACTTCTCAAAGAAAACGAAAGATTTACTCTTAAATATTCCTGTATCAGGAACTACGGGTTTTAGTAATCAACTACAAAATTTTGGAGAAATGAATAATTCTGGTTGGGAATTGGAGTTAGGTTATACACCTATTTCTAGTACTGATTTTTCATGGAATACCAAATTAAATCTATCATTATTAACCAATGAGGTAACCAAGTTAAAAGGAGATTTAACACCAACGTATAACTCTAAATATGGTCAAAATCCTACAATTGTTAAAGTAGGAGAAAGTTTAAATTCTTTTTATTTAAGAGATTATGCAGGAGTTAATAAAGAAAATGGATTGGCTCAATATTATGTTTTAAATCAAGGAAAGCGAACAGGAGAAATAACAACAGATGCAAAGTCTGCAGGATTTGGAATTTTTGGAAAAGCACTTCAAAACATTCAAGGAGGGTTTTACAATCAGTTTACATACAAAAACTTAAATCTAGATTTTTTATTCACTTTTGGATTAGGAGGAAAAGTATATGACAGAACAGCTTTTAAAAGAGATGATGATGGACATGCTCCACAATTTACAAATACGACAGCACAATTAAATCCATGGAATCCAAATAATCTTAGTTCAGATGTGCCTATTAGAATTAACGGTAATAATACTTTTTCAAATGATGTTTCTACAAGACATTTATATAGTGCAGATTATTTAAAATTAAAGAACGTTAAATTAAGTTTTAATTTACCTAAAATGAAAATAATTGACGGTGGAAGTGTATATATTCAAGCAGATAATTTATTGATGTTTACAGAGATGAATGATTATGACCCTGAAGCAATATCTAATGGTGTTAATTTCTTTCAAACACCAACAGCAACTAGTATTCTATTAGGATTTGAATTAAAATTTTAAAAATAAATTAACGATGAAAAAATTAAAATATATAAAGATAGCAATATTGCTTGTCGGAATCTTTGTACAACAAGGATGTAGTGATGAAATATTAACCCAAGACCCTGACCATGTAATTTCAGAAGTATTAGTTATAAAATCAGTTGATAAACTACAAAGTTTACTTAATGGCTCATATAATGAAATATCAAAAGCATCATATTTAGGTCGTAATTTGTATAAGAGAGCAGCTGTAAAGGGAACTGATTTTAGGTTTGTAAAAACAACATATAATCCTAGAGATTACGAGCAAACCGAATATAAATATAATGAAAGTAGTAATAATAATGGTGGTGCAGAAAGTTTATGGCTACAGTCTTACAAGGCAATAGGAAATCTTAATTTAATATTAGATAATATAGAAAATGCTGAAGGAAGTAATATTGATAAAAAACAAATTAAAGCAGAAGCCTTAGCACTTCGTGGAATGATATATTTTGATTTAACAAGAACATTTACCTATCCTTGGATTAAAGAAGGAGAGAAATCACAAGGATTGCCATTAAAATTATCTTCTTCAGAAATTGTTATTGAAAGAAGCAATTTAGGTGCAACTTATAATCAAATTATTTTAGATTTAAAACAAGGGCTACAATTAATTAAAAATGATTCATGGGCAGAGGGTAGCACCAAATATATTACTAAAACAGGAATTAATGCTTTATTAGCTAGAGTGTATTTATACAAGCAAGATTGGAATAATGCCCTTTTTTACGCTAAAAAAGTAATAGCTGTAAGAGGAGAAAGTTACCTTATGGGAATTGATAATTATCAATTTAATGATTATACATCAGAATCGCTTTTTGAAATTAGTATAGATAACCAGAACTCAGTAGGAAGTAATGGTTTGGGCGCTCAATTTGATTTTCGTGAAGGAGGACAAGGCGATGTTATTGCTACTCAAACTTTTGTTAATTTATTAAAATCGTATAAAGGAGACCCCCGAAAAAATTTATTAACAGATGATAAAGAAGGTACAAAGATGGGCTTTGTAAAATATATTAATAGAGAAGGAGGCTCAGGGTTAAGTATTCATAATGTTCCAGTAATACGTCTTTCTGAAGTTTATTTAATAGCTGCAGAGGCTTGTGTAAATGGAGCTTCTGGACTTTCTGAAGCTAGAATGTATCTTAATACTTTAATAAGAAAACGAACAACAGATTTTGATACTCATAAAGTAACAGTGTCAGGGAATGCTCTTAAAAAACGGATACACGAAGAACGTAGAAAAGAGTTGGCGCTTGAAGGACACGGAGTTTATGATTATATAAGAACAGGTACAAATATTAATCGCCTTATAACAGACCATATCAATACAGGTTTAAAATCTAATAATTTGAATATAGTCGCATTTTCACCACAAACAATATACCCGATACCTGCAAGTGAGGTAAAAGCATCAGGAATGAAACAAACAAAAGGGTATTAATTATTTTTATTTTTAAAAAAAAGGGTCTCAATTTTTTGAGACCCTTTTTTTTGATATTTATTAAAAATCACTTAAAAGTACATAAGCTGTTTTTATACTTGGCGTTTTATTATGGAGCGATGTCCATGCAAAATATACTTTATCTTTAACGACTTCCATTTGAGGAAATCCAGATTTTCGAGAGCTATTTATTTCACTAATAATAATAGCTTTAGATTTATATCCTGAATTATTTACTTTTACAGCCATTAAATAACTTTTATCATTCAATAATTCAATCCAAGAAACTAAGGCGTTTTTGTTGTCTAGTAATTTAATATCAACCCTACCTAAAGTTTCTTTATTATTGATTAAAACAGGTGGAGAAAAATTAGCACCACCATCTTGAGAAAAAACAACTTTAACAGTCGGTTTATCGTTTACAGCAGTGTACCAAGCTACTGCCACATCATTGTTTAAAGCATCAACTTTAGGGCCATTTACAGGACATCCTTTAATCATCCATTGGTCATTATAAATAGGTTGAGGTGTAATCCATTTACCATTTACATATCTTGTTATAGAAATATCTCTAATCTCATTATCAGTCCTATCACGATATAAAACTATAGGACCATTTTTAGTAATTGCAGCGGTAGTTTGGCAACAACTACATGTTTTTGAATCTAAAAGAGTTCTATTTGTTATTTTACCATCAGAAGAAACCTCTGCCGATCTTAGGGTCATAGTCCCTTGATGCCCTGCGTGTCCATTGTTTTTGTTAGCATTTATTGAAGCTGTATTTCTTCCGTCTAGCCAGGTTATAAAAAAATGATTATTATAAGGAATCATTGTTACAAATCCATGTTCAGTTTTAGTAGTATCATCATGAAGTGGTAAATTTACTAGCCACTCTTTTTTTTCTTTAGAGAATATATTTAATTTGATATCATAAGAATAGGTTTCTTCAGATGATTTTTTTAAAAAATGAGATAAAATAGTATTATTGTTTGCCGAAATAGAAGGGAAATCAGCCCAGTTTACAAACCAATTTTTACCTTTTATTATTTCTTTTGATTTCTCCCAATTTCCTTTTTTTAGTTGTGAATAATTAAGCTGATTTATAGAGTCGTTTATTTTTTTGTTCCACGATAACAATAGTGTTCCTTTTTTAGTTGTAAATAGATAGGGTAAACTAGTTTGATTGTTATCATCTAAAGTTATAAAATTGGTTGTTTTTTTTTGATTAGAATTACATGATATTAATGTAGAAATAATTAATAATAATATATATAGGTTTTTATTTTTCATTTATTTGAGTGTGTATTTTTAAGTTTTTTTAAATCTAAAACACCTATGTTTTTAGAAACTTCTATACCTTTTTCATTATATATAAAAGTAGTGGGTAGTGAGTAAATTTTTAAATTAATAAGGTTTTCTTTATATTTAATAAATTTTAATTTAAGATTATTTTTTTCTTTAAAATTTTTAATTTCCTCTATACTTTGATCCGAAACAAAAAGAAGAATGTAGTTTTCTTTTTCAAAAAAGGCTTTATTTTGGGAAAATAACATAATTTCACTTCTACAGTTTTTACACCAAGTTGCCCAAAAATTTAATACTACTTTTTTACCTTTATAATCACTTATATTTATGGTATTTCCATATAAGTCGATATATTTTTTTGTTGTATATGCTTTGTTATATTCGTTTGATTTGTTTTCTTTTTCAGTTGTTTTACAGCTTGTTATAGTACTTGTTGATATAAATAAACTAACTAATATACTCTTTTTTATATAGTAGAGGTACGTCATAAACTTAATAATATTTCCTAGTCAAAAATAAGAATATCTAAAAGAATAAAAATTGATTAATACTGTTTTAAATTTAACATAAGTATAGGTAATTATTAAGGTTTTTTTTCTGTAAGGATTCGTAATTTTGAAGACCAAATAGTAATAATAGCAATTTAAAAATAATTTAGAATGAAAAAAAGTCTCTTAGTAATAGCTGTTTTAATGCTAACAATATTATTTTCTAATCAAGTAAAAGCACAAAGTTTTGCAGGATTAGATAAAAGTCCGATGGATGCGGCGGCATATCCTAGTAGTTATCGAATTTCAGATAAGTTGGTAAAAGTAATTTATAGTCGTCCGCAATTAAAGGGAAGAGCCGTTTCTAAATTAGCACCCAATGAAAAAGTATGGAGAACAGGTGCTAACGAAGCTGCCGAAATTACATTTTATAAAGATGCTAATTTTGGAGGAAAAGAAGTTAAAGCAGGTACTTACACATTATTTACCATTCCTGGAGATAAAGAATGGACGGTAATTTTAAGCACCGCTAAAAATGTATGGGGTTCTTATCTTTATAGTGAATCGGAAGATGTGGTACGTGTACAAGCAACGGTTTCTAAAGCGACTAAAAAAACAGAAGTATTTTCTATTGCCTTTGATGGAAAAGATACTGATTTTAATATGTATTTAGGATGGGGAACAACAATAGTTGAGGTTCCTGTAAAAGCATAATTTTTTTATATTTAATTTCTACAAATAGGTTTAAAAATCAATTGATTTTTAAACCTATTTGTATTTATTTAAGAAGATTTTTGCTAATAAAAAATAAACAAATATAGTATTTAAAATAAACGTAAATTTGTCGCTTCTTAAACGAAATACAATGCAATATAATCATCAAGAGATAGAAAAGAAATGGCAACAGTTTTGGGCAGATAACCAAACGTTTAAAGCCAGTAATGAATCAGAGAAACCTAAATATTATGTGTTAGATATGTTTCCTTATCCTTCAGGAGCGGGTTTACATGTTGGGCATCCTTTAGGATATATTGCATCTGATATTTATGCACGTTATAAGCGTCATAAAGGATTTAACGTATTGCATCCGCAAGGATATGATTCTTTTGGTTTACCAGCAGAACAATATGCAATTCAAACAGGTCAGCATCCAGCAATTACTACAGAAACAAACATTAATACGTACCGTCGTCAGTTAGATACTATTGGTTTTTCTTTCGATTGGTCTCGTGAGGTGAGAACTTCTAGCCCTGAATATTATAAATGGACACAGTGGATTTTTATCCAATTATTTAATTCTTGGTATAATAAAGATTCAGATAAAGCAGAAGATGTTTCAACTTTAGTTTCAGTATTTGAAACAGCAGGAAATGCATCTGTAAATGCTGTATCAGAAGAAGATATCGCTGTTTTTTCTGCGGATGATTGGAATGGTTTTTCTGATAAAGAAAAAGAAGCTGTTTTATTACAATATCGTTTAACTTATTTATCTGATACCGAAGTAAACTGGTGTCCAGGATTAGGAACGGTATTGGCAAATGATGAAATTATAAACGGTGTATCAGAACGTGGAGCGCATCCTGTAATTCGTAAGAAAATGACACAATGGTCTATGCGAATTTCAGCATATTCACAACGTTTATTAGATGGTTTAGAAAACATCGATTGGCCACAACCTTTAAAAGATAGCCAAACAAATTGGATTGGAAGAAGCCAAGGAGCAATGGTAACTTTTAAAGTTGATGCTTTAGAAGTTGAAGAAGGTGTAAAATTATCATTCAAAGAATTAGAGGCATTAAAAGAAATGCGTTTAAACTTATCAAAGGCTGAAGAGGTACTTTGGAATGAGTTAAAAAATAAAAAAGGAGCATCAAAATTTAGAAAAAAATATACTATCGGTACGTTTTTAGTAGATTATGTATGTTTAGCAAAAAACATTGTAGTTGAATTTTCTGGAAAAGAAGATGAAGCGGCAAGAACTACTTATTTTACAAACGAAGGACTTCATATAGTTCGTTTTACAAATGAAGAGGTTTTAGAAAATGTTTTAGGTGTTGTTTCTAAAATTAACAATACCATTCAATTTGCAAAACCTCTTGAGAAATCAACAGTTGAGGTAGCAGAAACAGTAGTACAAAACGATTATGTAATAGACGTTTTTACCACAAGACCTGATACTATTTACGGAGTATCTTTTATGACACTAGCTCCAGAACATGAGTTAGTAGCTAAAATTACAAGTGAATCTCAAAAGAAAGCTGTTTATGCTTATATCAAAGCAACGGCAAAGCGTTCTGAAAGAGATAGAATGGCAGATGTAAAAACTATTTCAGGAGTATTTACAGGAGCGTATGCTTTACACCCATTTACGGGAAAACAAGTGCCAATTTGGATTGGTGATTACGTATTAGCAAACTACGGAACAGGTGCAGTTATGGCAGTTCCTTGTGGTGATCAACGTGATTATGATTTTGCAAAAAACTTCGGATTAGCAATTCCTAATATTTTTGCTGATGTTGATATTTCTGAAAATGCACATGCTGATAAAGAAGGAACTAAAATTGCAAATTCTGATTTCTTAGATGGTTTATCATATAAAAAAGCCATGAAATTAGCTATCTATGAAATGGAAAAGCAAGGTTTCGGTTTTGGAAAAATAAACTACCGTTTACGTGACGCTGTATTTAGTCGTCAGCGTTATTGGGGAGAGCCTTTTCCAGTTTTTTATAAAGATGGAATGCCACAAATGATTGACGCAAAATACTTGCCAATTGTTTTACCAGAGGTTGAAAAATATTTGCCAACCGAAGATGGAAAACCACCTTTAGGAAATGCTGAAGCTTGGGCTTGGGATACTGAAAAAAATGAAGTAGTTGCTAATGATTTAATTAATAACGAAACTATTTTTAATCTAGAATTAAACACAATGCCAGGTTGGGCAGGAAGTTCTTGGTATTTTAACCGTTATATGGATGCTACAAACGATGGAGAATTTGTAAGCAAAGAAGCGGCTGATTACTGGAAAGAAATCGATTTATATATTGGAGGTTCTGAACATGCAACAGGACATTTATTATATGCTCGTTTTTGGCAAAAATTCTTGTTCGATAAAGGCGCTTTACCTGTTGATGAGTTTGCTAAAAAATTAATCAATCAAGGAATGATTTTAGGAACATCAGCACTTGTTTACGAAGCATTGTTTGATGGTAAAAAACATAATTTATATGTTTCATCTGATTATTTCCAAGGAGAAAATCAAATAGAAGATACTGAAGCTGATGATAAATTAGGTTCTCGATTACATAAAAAATTAGTAGAAGCAGGTTTAACAGAAGAAACTGAAGAATCTTTAACGTACAGACCAATTCATATTTGTGTAAGTACTTTAGAAGGCGATATCAATGTAAATATTGATAAATTAAAAGCTTGGAGATCAGAATTTGAAACTGCTGAGTTTGTTTTCGGAAGAGACAATCAATTTGTGTGTTACAGAGAGGTTGAAAAAATGTCAAAATCGAAATACAATGTTGTAAATCCTGATTTAATTTGTGAAGAATTTGGAGCAGATGCATTGCGTTTATTTGAAATGTTTTTAGGTCCTTTAGAACAAACTAAACCTTGGAAAACTTCAGGTATTTCAGGAGTATATTCTTTCTTAAAGAAATTATGGAAATTATATGTTGGCGAAGAAGGAGTTATTATAACTGAAGAAGAACCAACCAAAGAAGAATTTAAAATTTTACATAAAACCATTAAAAAAGTAGCAGAAGATATAGAGAATTTCTCTTTTAACACTTCGGTTTCTACTTTTATGATTGCGGTAAATGAATTAACTGCTTTAAAATGTAATAAACGTGCGATTTTAGAACCAATATTAACATTAATTTCTCCGTATGCACCACATATTGCAGAAGAATTATGGAGTCAATTAGGGCATGAAGGTTCAATTTCTACCGTTGATTTCCCTGAATTTGATGCTTCTTATTTAGTAGAAAGTTCAAAAAACTACCCAGTTTCTTTTAACGGAAAAATGCGTTTTACTTTAGAATTAGCATTAGACTTATCGAAAGAAGAAATAGAGAAAATTGTATTAGCAGACGAGCGTACAATTGCGCAATTAAAAGGAGAAGCTCCTAAAAAGATAATTATTGTTCCTGGAAAAATAATTAATCTTGTAGGGTAATTACCTTATAAATAAGTAACTAAATTTTTTATATAAAGCCACAAACAATTAATTGTTTGTGGTTTTATTTTTTAAGCTATTTTTGATTTTAAAAATATAAAGAATGAATTTATTTAAAACAATTTCTCTTTTAGTACTACTGTTTTTAGCAACAAGCTGTGCTTCTGGTTATAAGACGATTAACCCTGAAACGCTTAATTATGTATCAAAAAGTACCGATAAAGGGGTTATTCTTGAATATAAATACGAGTTATTGAAAAAAAAATATCATAAAAAAGAACTTTCAAAAGGTATTCGGTTAATTGCAGTTAAATTGACTAATAATTCTGATAAAGATGTTGTTTTTGGTAAAGATTTAAAATTAACCTACGACGATGGCGCAGGTTTATATATTATGGAAAATGAAATGGTTTTTAAATCATTAAAACAAAGCGTTGCTTCTTACTTATGGTATTTATTATTAACACCATTAAAATTTTACACCACTGACTCTAGTAATGGTTATCATGAAGAAACAAGCTCAACACCTGTTGGTTTAATTGTAGGACCAGGAATAGCAGGAGGAAATATGATTGCTGCAAATTCGGCAAATAAAAAATTTAAAAAAGAGTTATTCGACTATAATATTACCAATACCACCATTAAAAAAGGGACAACAGTTTCAGGGTTAATCGGCGTACAATCTGACGGATATCACGCAATTAAACTAGTTGTTTTAGACTAACTTAGCGTTTGTTTTCTAATTTAAATTCTGATAAATAACCCGTTTGTTTGTCAGAATTTATAGTTTTAATTATTAATAACTTGTACTAAAAAATAGTAAATGCAAAAATTACCTTTCAAGAGTTCGTGGCTTTTTTTATTGATTCCTATTGGAATGATTTATTTTGTATTTGTACCGCAAATTCAAAAGCAATATGAAAGATATAACAATAATCAAATAAATCTTCAAAATGATATCCACACTTTAGACTCTTTAAAACACGCCAAAAAACTAAATCGAAAAGGCACACATTTACTTAAAAAACTAGAAATTACAGTTGCTGTTCATCAAAAAGTGTATGGAAAACAAAAATTTCTATATTATAAAACAGGCGGAATGTTACTTGTTTTAGTATTTATGGGAATCGGTATGCTAGTAACAAGTTATCTTTCTAATAGAAAAAAAACATCCTCTAAAAACAAACAAATCGATTTTAATTTTGATGATTTTAATGCCGATGAAATAGGGCAGAAAATTTCATGGAACGCTTTAGAAAGTTCAGGAAGCAATTTCGCGAGTGAAACCTTTAAAAAAACACCACAAGGTTATAAAATAACAGGAAGTTCGTTTACCAAAGTTTTTGCGTGGAGTTTTTTCTTGATAGGATTAAATTATGTCGCTGTTTCATTTTACGAATATTATCAAACTTCTGATATTCCGCTTACTTTTATGAAAGGGGGAAAATTGTTTTTTACATCAGGCGGTGTTTTCTTAATTGTAGGAGTTATTTTATTATTTATGTTTTCGCCCAAAGTATATATATATACCCGAAAAAGAAAAATAATTGTAGGAGCAGAATTATTAACATTTCAGTAAGTACACGCCTTACAGGTTTTAGAAAAATTCATATCAGGAAGTAGCTCTTCAGGAAGTTATTTTTCGTACGAATTAAATTTAATTACTAAAGATGGAACACGTTATAATTTATTAAATCATGGTGATAAAACCTACATTTTAAGTGATATGATGAAAATTAGTCAACTCTTAAAAGTGCCTGTTTGGAATAATGGTGTAGTTTAAATCTTTTTTATAAATCTTTAAATCCGTAAACTTTTAGTAATTTGTCATCCAAAAAGAACCCAATCTGTGCATATTTTATCTTGTAAAAAACCGAGCTTAACTGTTCAATATTTTGAGGCTATTCATAAAATATCAACCGATATTTGGACGGAATTAAATTGTACCGATAACACTTATTTTCATCCGAAGTATTTAGAAGCTTTACAGCAAAATAATTCAAAAATACAATTTTCATATCTTATTTTATTTGATGATAAAAATTCACCTGTGGCTTTTGTAACGCTTCAAATTATTGATTTCCATTTGGATAGTATTAAGAATGAAATGCAGTCAACGTTAGATTGGCTACAATGTACGGGCGAAAAATTGGGTTTTTTACCTTCAAAAAAAGTGTTTAAAATACTGGTTTGTGGTAATGTTTTTGTTAGTGGACAACACGGAATTTTCATCAAAAAGAACCTAAGAGAAACTCAATCTGAAAGTCAAATTATAGCTGCGGTAAGCAAAGCAATTTTGGAATTTTCAAGCGTACATCCGCAGAAAAATATTGATGCTTTTTTAATTAAAGATTTTGAAAATAAAACATTATTAACAACTGAACGTGTCGATAAACAGGGATATAAACCTTTTAATGTTGCTCCGAATATGGTGTTTCATGTCGCTGAAAATTGGCATTCTTTAGATGATTATTTAGCGGATTTAAAAACTAAATTTCGAGTAAAAGCTCGTAAGGCTTTAAAGCGAAGTGCGGTTTTAAAAACTGAAGATATTACTACAGAAAGAGTTACTGAATTATTTTCAGAAATGACTTTTTTGTATCAAAATGTAGCTAACAAAGCGAGTTTTAATTTTTCTGATTTCAATTTGCAAACCTATCAAATGTTAAAAGATAATTTAGGTGATGCCTATTTTTTAAAAGCCTATTGGTTGGAAGATAAATTAGTTGGTTTTTTATCAGGAATTAATAATAATGGTTCTTTAGATGCGCATTTTGTAGGTATCGATTATGATTATAATAAAGAATATGCCATTTATCAACGAATGTTATACGATTATATTTCTTTAGGAATTAAAGAACAAGTAACACGTATAAATTTTGGACGAACGGCAAGTGAAATTAAAAGTTCGGTAGGGGCTGTTCCGCAAGATTTAACGATTTATTTACGTCATAAAAAAACAATTACAAATTGTATTTTAAAGTTGTTTCTGAAAAAAATTCAACCCACAGAATTTACACAACGATTTCCTTTTAAAAACAAAGAATCAAGCTAACGATAATTTACAACTATGAAAAATACGCAAGAATTATTAAATATATTAACGTTAGAAGATTTCGGAAATAATAATTTCAACGGAATAAGTAAAGATATTGGCAGTCCAATTGTTTTTGGAGGACAAGTTTTAGCACAGTCTTTAAATGCAGCGTATCGTACGGTTTCTGATGAGCGTATTTTACATTCCTTGCATTCTTATTTTTTAGAAGCAGGAAATCTAGAACTGCCAATAACCTATAATGTACAAGTAATTCGTGATGGAGGAAGTTTTTCTACAAGGCGAGTAACGGCATCTCAAAATGATAAAACTATTTTTATTTTAGCGTGTTCTTTTCATAAAAAGGAGGAAGGTTATGAGCATCAAAAGCCAATTAAAAAAGACATAAAACAGCCTGAAGAATTGTTAAGTTGGTCTGATATGTTGGTTGAGTTTAATGATTTTTTACCTAAAAAATTAAAAGCTTTTTTAAGTATTGAGCGTCCTATTGATTTTAAACCTGTAACGCTTATAAATCCTGTTGATAGGAAAGATTTGCCTGCTGTAGTTGATGTTTGGTTCAAATTAAAAGATGCTCCAAGTAATTTAAGCTTGGCTATTAAACAGCAAATTTTAACGTATATTTCAGATTATAATTTATTAACAGCTTGTTTAAATCCGAATGCGAGTGTTGCCAATTTTGGAAATACGCAAATGGCGAGTTTAGATCATGCGATGTGGTTTCACCGCGATTTTGATTTTTCCGATTGGCTATTGTTTTCAATAGAAAGTCCTAGTTCACATGGTGCTCGTGGTTTTGCACGAGGTAATATTTACACTCGAAAAGGCGTTTTAGTGGCTTCGGTAGCGCAAGAAGGTTTGATGCGAGCAATTAAAAATAAGGAATCATAAAATCAGAATTATATAAAGTAATTTAAATATTTTTTGAAGCAATTTCCCGCTTTTCGCACTCGCTTTTTTTATTTTTTTTGAAGGAAAAAAAACAAAAAAGAGCTCAAACAATTGCTTCAATCGGGGCTAGGCATTTGTGCTAAAAAGGAAAATTTAAATATGTAGGGGCGAACCTATGTGTTCGCCTCATACGACGTAAATCAGGTTTTTATTTTTAAACAGCCTCAAAAAGATATACATTATTTTATATCTTTCAAAAGCAGTTGAATATTGGTATTTCCGTTCCAAGTATTTTCATCGAGAGCGTAGGCAATATCAAAATCATTTTGAATTAAAGGCAGTTTTTTTCCTAAATTAAATCCGATGGCATTGTATGTTTTTTTATCGGCACCATAAATAATATTGAGTTTTAAATGTGTTTTATCGGCACCGACTTGTTTTCCAAAACCATTATCTCTAACAGATGTTGTTGAAAAAGTAGGTCTCATATTTAAAGGACCAAAAGGCGCCATTTGTTGTATGATTCTAAAAAATTTAGGCGATATTTCCGATAAATCTAACTCGGCATCAATATTAATTTCAGGGGTTAATAAATTTTTATCAATAGTTTTAGCAACGACTTCTTCAAATTTATTTTTGAAATTCTCGTATTGTTCAGGCACTAAAGTTAAACCTGCCGCATATTTATGTCCGCCAAATTGTTCGATAAATTCGGAACATTCTTCTAAGGCATTATAGACATCGAATCCTTTTACCGAACGAGCCGAAGCCGCTAATTTATCGCCACTTTTTGTGAAAACTAACGTAGGTCTGTAATACGTTTCAATTAATCTTGATGCTACAATTCCGATAACGCCTTTGTGCCAAGTTTCATCAAAAACAACCGAAGTAAATTTTTCAGTTTCGTTATTTTCTTCAATTTGCGCTAACGCTTCTTTGGTAATTTTTTTATCAATTTCCTTTCTATCGGCATTAAATTTTTCAATTCCAGATGCAAATTCAATTGCTGTTTCTAAATCCATTTCGGTTAAAAGTTCCACGGCATAATTACCGTGTTTCATTCTTCCTGCGGCATTTATGCGCGGTGCGATGATGAAAACAACATCGGTAATTGTGAGTGTTTTTTTATTTAATTGTTCAATAATGGCTTTAAATCCGTTGCGTGGTTTTGAATTGATTACCTGTAATCCGAAGTACGTTAAGGTTCTATTTTCGCCAGTCATTGGAACAATATCGGCAGCAATTGCCGTGGCAACCAAATCTAAATACGGTATTAAATCATCAATAGTTTGCCCTCTTTTTGATGCTAATGCTTGAATCAATTTAAAACCAACACCACAACCACATAATTCATCATACGGATAAAAACAATCGTCTTGTTTGGCATTTAAAACCGCCACCGCTTTCGGAATTTCTTTGCCAGGTTTATGATGATCGCAAATAATAAAATCAATGTTTTTTTCAGCTGCGTAGGCAACTTTATCAATGGCTTTTATACCGCAATCTAAGGCGATAATTAAAGAGAAATCATTATCATCGGCAAAATCAATTCCCATATACGAAACGCCATAACCTTCGGCATATCTGTCAGGAATATAGGTGGAAATAGTTGGGTGAATTGTTTTTAAATAAGATGAAAGTAACGAAACTGCCGTTGTTCCATCGACATCATAATCGCCAAAAACTAAAATATTTTCGTTGTTTGCAATCGCTTTTTCAATGCGTTGTACAGCTAATTCCATATCCTTCATTAAAAAAGGATCGTGCAAATCATCCAAAGAAGGACGGAAAAATTGTCGTGCTTTTTCAAAAGTATCAATATTTCGTTGCACTAAAATTTTAGCCAATGTTTTTTCAACCGATAAATCTTTGGCGAGTTGCGTTACTTTTGATAAATCGGGAGTTTGTTTTAAATGCCAACGCATAATTTTTCTAGCTTTTTTCTGATGATGTTACACTAATTCTTGCAATCTTTTTTATTGCTGATGAAAATGATTGGTCGTTGTAATTTTGGCAAATTGTCGAAACATTTCCATAACGCCACAATATTTATCTACTGATAATTGTACGGCTTTATTAATTTTTTCTTGCTCTAATTTTGAAAATAAAGTATCATTATAAAAATGATATTCGACCAAAACTTTATGATAATATTTCGGATGTTCTTCGGTTAATTCGCCGATAACAATCATTTTAAAATCAGCGACAGAAACTCTCATTTTTTTCAATAATGAAACTACGTCTAAACCAGAACAACCAGCAAGCGAAGAAAGCATCAATGCTTTTGGTCTTAAACCATCGCTATTACCGCCATTTTCTTTTCCAGCATCGATAAAAATTTTGTGTCCACTAGGATTATCAGTTTCAAATTGCATGTTTTCTTTCCAAACTGTTGTAACGGTATTTGAAGCCATATTTTGTGTGTTTTTAATTATTATGATATTTTTTTTGATAAATAGAGCTTGTTTAAAAATTAAATAAACTGTCAGTTCGAGTGATTTTTTTCCTTCAAAAAAATTGTATCGAGAACTTTTTTGTATAAAATTCATCAAAATAAAAGAACTCAAATTCTCGATACAATTTTAATTCCTTTTAGTCATTAAAATCACTCGAATTGACAAGAATCATCAAAAAAAAGGGAATAACTACGGCAAATCAGGATGCGAAACTGAACTAAATTCAGTTTGACGGATTCGATTTCTTATTTTTATGTTACAAAACTTTTTTAGATGAAATTTAAACAGGCTCATAAAAATAATACATAAAAATAGTAAATAACAAAAAAAGGCGATAAAAATAATTTTATCGCCTTTTTATATTGTAAAATTAATTGAGAATTGAATTATTGTTTTTTTAATAAATCTCTAATTTCTGCTAATAAATCCTCTTGACTTGGTCCTTTTGGAGCTTCAACAACAGGTTCTTCTTTTTTCTTTAAAGCGTTCACACCTTTTACAACCATAAACATTACAAAAGCAACGATTACAAAATCAATCACATTGGTTAAAAATTCTCCATAAAGAATAGCAACTTCTCCAGTTACTTTTCCTGTAGCATCAGCAATTCCTTGTTTTGCGATGTATTTCAAATCTTTAAAGTTTGCATTGAAAATTAATCCAATTAAAGGAGAAACAATTCCTCCTGTAAAAGAAGTTACTACTTGTTTGAAAGCTGCACCCATCACAAAACCAACAGCAATGTCGACTAAGTTACCTTTCATAGCAAATTCTTTAAATTCTTTAAGCATACTCATAATTTTTATTTTTTTTATAGTTAATAATTCGCAATTTAAGTAAAATTTAGTGTTTCACAACTCTTTTTACACGTTGTGAAATTGCGGTAAGTGTTTCATACGGAATTGTTTCACATTTATGCGCCATATATAAAACGTGTTGCTGATGGTTGAAAATAATAACTTCATCACCTTCATTGCAATCAATATTGGTAACATCGACCATAATCATATCCATACAAACATTTCCAATAATTGGAGCGGGTTTATTGTTGATAAAAACAACGCCTTCTTTTTTACCTAATTTACGTGAAATTCCATCAGCATGACCAATCGGAACTGTAGCGCTACGAGTTGGTTTGCTGGCTACAAATGCTCGATTATATCCAACAGTTTCCCCTGGTTTAATAATATTTATTTGTGAAATGAGAGACTTTAAGGTATGCGTATTTTTTAACTGTGAAGTTTCCTGTTTGTTATTTCCGAAACCGTACAAACCAATACCGATACGAACCATATCAAACTGAGCTTGTGGATAATTGATAACACCAGAAGTATTTAAAATATGAATCATCGGTTTATAGCCTAAGTGTCCATAAATTTGTTTTACGATGTAAGCAAAATTATTGATTTGTCCGATGGTAAATTCTTGTTCATTCGGATCTTCACTAGCCGCCAAATGCGAAAAAATAGATTCGACATGAACATTATTTGATTTCTTTAATTCTGATATAAGCTTTGGCGTATCGGTGTGCCAAAAACCCAATCGATTTAAACCTGTATTGAATTTAATATGAATCGGATAATTCATCAATGGTTTTTTATCCGCTAATGCTAAAAAAGCATCGAATATCTTAAAATTATATAAATTCGGTTCTAAGCGATATTTTGCAATTTCTTCTAAATTTTGAAGCTGTGGATGTAATACTAAAATAGGTGTTTTAATTCCTGCTTCGCGTAAAATAATTCCTTCATTACAATAGGCAACGGCAAAATAATCCACTTTATCTTGTAGTAATTTGGCTATTTCTGTGGATTCACTTCCGTAACCAAAAGCTTTTACAACCGCTAAAATTTTAGTTTCAGGATTTAGTTTTTGCTTAAAATAAGCAAGATTATGAGCAATTGATTTGGCATCAATCTCTAAAATTGTTACATGATTATTTAAATTATTCATCAGTTAAATTTTCGTTCTTTTTAAGTTGTTCTTGTACGGGTTTTTGTACAGCTTTGTAATAAGCTCCTCGGCTTAACGGTTCATATTCTTGGGTTTCACCAAGTAAAACCAGCGCATCACTTGTGGCTTTTCGGTAACTATAATGTGCCAAATTACCAGTGCGTGTGCAAACTGCATGGACTTTGGTAACGTATTCGGCAGTAGCCATTAAGGCGGGCATCGGACCGAAAGGGTTTCCTTTAAAATCCATGTCCAAACCTGCGATAATAACACGTATTCCTTTGTTGGCTAGTTCGTTACAAACTGAAACGATACCATCATCAAAAAATTGTGCCTCATCAATACCAATAACATCAACATTGTTGGCTAATAATAATATATTTGCAGAGCAAGGTACAGGTGTTGAACGGATTTTGGTGGCATTATGAGAAACCACTTCATAGGCATGATAACGCGTATCGATGGCAGGTTTAAAAATTTCGACTCGTTGTTTGGCAAATTCGGCTCGTTTAAGTCTGCGGATTAATTCTTCGGTTTTACCCGAAAACATAGAACCACAGATAACTTCAATCCAACCAAATTGTTCTGTATGATTTACGGTGTTTTCAAGAAACATTTTGTATTTTTAGGCGCTAATTATTGATTTTTATGGTACTTTCGAATAGATAACAAATTTATTAAAATTAAACAGTTAATATTAAAATCAAAGAACAACTTATGCACAAAAAGTTAGCGTCAGATTTAACCAGTTTAGCACACAGCATCTTACAGATGAAAAATAAAGAAGATGTGTTTGCGTTAAAACAGAAAGCACACGAAGTTTATGAAAAAATTTCGGTTTTGGCATATGTAGAAGAATATATCAATAATACGCCTAATCCATCAAAAACAAAACAAGAATTATTACAAGATGTTTTAGTCGCCTCACAAAATAAAGAAAGACACGAAAACACAAATCTTTCTTTAACTAAAAAAAATACCGCAATTTATCAACTCGAAGAAGAACAAGAAGTTTTTCAAAAAGTAGAAGATACAATCGCTAAAGTTGTTCCCGAAATTTTTATTGATGAAGTTCAAATTCAAAAAAATATTCCAGAACTGATTAAAGTTGTTGAAAATAAAATATCCGAAGAAAAAATAACGGAAAAAACTCAAGAAGAAATTCAAGAAGAACTTGAAAAAGAAGTCGTTGAAAAAGTTGATGAAGAAATATCCGAAGAAAAAATAACAACGATTATTCCTGAAATTCAAACGGAAAAAGAAGAAATTCTTAATAATGTAATTCTTCAAAAATCCGAAGAAAAAATAACCGAAAAAACTCAAGAAGAAATTCAAGAAGAAATTCAAGAAAAATCGGAGAAAGAAGTCGTTGAAAAAGTTGATGAGAAAATAATCAACAAAGAAGAAGAGAAATTTAACGAAGCAATTCAACGAGAATTTAACGAAATCCTCAAAACAAAAAAGCTTGAAAATGAACAAGAAAAAATTGTTCCAATATCATTAAAACAAGCCTTAAAAAATAAAATTGAACAAGAAAAATTAGAAAATAAATCTGAAGAAAAATCCGAAGAAAAAGATAAAAAAGATTTTCCTGAAATAATAAGAAAAACACTTGAAGACGAATTACAAGGAACAATTTCTGTAGATGTAATGGCTGATTTATTTGAGAAAATAACCCCGAAAAAATCACTGAACGACTTCCTGCAAAAAGCTATTCAAATAGATTTAAATGATAGAATTGTTTTTGTAAGACATCTATTTGATGGAAATCAAAACGATTTTAATAGAGTCGTTTCGCAATTAAATACCTTCAAAACTGAAAGTGAAGCCAAAAGATTTATTACCGAAATGATAAAACCAGATTATAATTGGTCTGGAAAAGAAATACATGAAGCCAGATTATTTGAAATTATTGAACGAAGATTTGCCTAAAAAATAACAAAAATGAGTACTCAAAATAAAGAAATGAAGTATATATTTTGCATGAAATGGGGAACCCTATACGGCCCAGAATATGTAAATAGATTATACGCTATGGTGAAAAAAAATTTATCATACGATTTTAAAATGGTCTGCTTTACCGACGATAATACAGGAATTATACCTCAAGTTGATTGTTACGAAATCCCTGAAATGAACATTCGTACCGATATTCCTGAAAGAATGTGGAAAAAATTAACAACACTAAAAGAAGATTTATACGGACTTAAAGGAACTGCCCTTTTTTTAGATTTAGATATTGTTATTGTTGATAAAATTGACTGCTTTTTTGAAGTCGGAGGTTCGTTTAGAATCATCAAAGATCATAGCTGGAGAAGCTGGAGAATAACAGGAAATTCTTCTGTTTATCGATTCGAAATAGGAAAACATGGCTACGTTTTTAATGATTTTATCAAAAATTTTGACGAAATACGAAAAATTCATCGAAATGAACAAGAATATTTAACACATAGTATTAATGACCACGGAAATCTGCAATATTGGCAAAAAGAATGGTGTCCTAGTTTTAAATATGATTGCGTTTCTAGATTTCCACTAGCTTTTTGGAAAAAACCAACAATTCCTGAAGGTGCTAAAATTATTATTTTTCATGGTGAAATAAATCCGCATAACGCCATAAAAGGTGGAAGAGGAAAATGGTACAGATACGTGCGTCCTGCTCCTTGGGTTGCCGATTATTGGATTGAATAATCAAGAAATGAATACTTCAAAAAAGTAATAAAAAGCGAAATAATAAAAATTAATTATATACGAAAAATGCAAACTAAAAAGTTTATTTAGTTTGCATTTTTAATTTGTATTTTTTTGAGAAGTTTATTATGATGTTTATTTTGATGTTTTGAGAATAAGAAAAGATCAAAAAAACAAAGATGCTTATAAAATAACATGAAATAAATTAAATTTTAATTATATAATCTGAATTTCTTACACTTTAAAAGTAAGTACTGGTTTTAATACATTTTTTGATAAATCAATAGAAACACTTGCATTGAAAAACTGCGATAAACCACTTCTTCCGTGCGTTGCTAAAGAAACTAAATCAATATCGTGTTCTTCAGAAAAATTTAAAATTCCATCTTGTATTGAACTGTCATTATATACTTTTATAGTGTGATTTGCCATGTTATAAGGAGCGATAAATGCACTAATTTTATTTTTAGAAGCCGTTGAATTTTCAAAATTTTGAGGCGTATTTATCTTTAATAAATAAATTTTACTGTTAAATTTAGTTGCAAAATCTAAAAAGCCTTCAAAAGCTTTTGCTTCATCATTTTCAAAGGTAGAAGCGAAAACTAATTTTTCAAATTTAAAATTATCGTTATCTTTTTTAGTGATAATTACAGGAATTTCTGAATTTCGAACGGTTTTTTCAGTATTCGAACCAATTACGATTTCCTCCAAAGCAGTTTGCCCTTTAGAACCCATAATAATTAAATCAGCATCGATTTTTGTAGCATAATCACGAATCCCCTCATACGGATTTTGAAAACGAATAGCGTGTTGTACATTTTTAAAATCAGCAAAAAAAGTATTTTTATAACTAATAAGTTTTTCTCTGACCATTTTAATATATAACATGCTCTCTGGAATACTGATATTAACACCAGAACCCATGCCTCTAAAACCACTAGGGAGTTCTATCATGTGAATTAAATGAATTTCACCTGCTGTTTTTTTAGCTATTTTCGCTGCTAATTTAGCCGCATATTCTGCGTGTTTTGAGAAATCTACTGGGAGTACTATTTTTTTCATAATTTCATAATTTTAAGATACATAGTCTCTACAATTTACGAAAAATAACCCAAATAACAAAACACAAAACACATTTGAAACACATTTGCATATTAATGAATAACTTCCTATATTTGCACCAAATTTATTAATTAGATTGATACAGGGGACGAGAGTCCCCTCTTTTTATACCGTAGCATGAATCAAGAGAAAGTTAAAGAATTATTAGACGAAGCATTATTAGAAAATGAATCATTGTTCTTAATTGATTTGCAGTTTTTAGCAAACAGTAAAATAAAAGTGATTGTTGATGGTGATTCAGGTGTTCCTTTGAATGAATGTATGCGTATTAGTAGAAAAATAGAGCATAATCTAGACAGAGAAGAAGATGATTTTTCACTAGAAGTAACAACGCCAGATATTGCACATCCGCTTACCGTTAAACGTCAGTATAAAAAGAACATCCAACGAATTTTAAAAGTTAAAACAGCAACCGAAGAATTTGAAGGAACGTTAACCCAAGCAACGGATGAAAACATCACCCTGTTTTGGAAAGCAAGAGAGCCTAAACCAATCGGAAAAGGGAAACATACGGTGGAGAAAACAATAGTTTTACCGTATGAAGAGATTAAGGAAGCAAAAGTGAAGATCATATTTTAATAAGAGAATGAAATGGAAAATATTGCGTTAATTGAGTCATTTTCAGAGTTTAAAGATAATAAAAGTATAGATAGAGTTACTCTAATGTCTATCTTAGAGGAAGTTTTTCGTGCAGCATTAAAACGTAGGTTTGGTTCTGATGAAAACTTTGATATAATTATTAACCCAGATAAAGGGGATTTAGAAATTTGGAGAAATAGAATTGTTGTTGCTGATGGTTTTTCGGAAGATGATAATGAAGAAATAGAACTTGCCGAAGCAAGAAGAATTGAACCAGATTTTGAAATTGGTGAAGATGTATCCGAAGAAGTAAAATTAATTGATTTAGGTAGACGTGCAATTTTAGCATTACGTCAAAACTTAATCTCTAAAATACAAGAACACGATAGTACCAATATCTTTAAACATTTTAAAGATTTAGAAGGTGAAATTTATAGTGCAGAAGTACATCATATTCGTCATAATGCCGTAATTTTGTTAGATGATGAAGGAAACGAAATCGTTTTGCCGAAAAGTGAACAAATTCGTTCTGACTTCTTTAGAAAAGGAGACTCCGTTCGTGGTGTTATAAAATCAGTAGAATTAAGAGGGAATAAACCCGCTATAATTTTATCAAGAACTTCACCAGCATTTTTAGTGAAGTTGTTTGAACAAGAAATTCCTGAAGTTTTTGATGGACTAATTACCATTGAAGGCGTAGCTAGAATTCCTGGTGATAAAGCAAAAGTTGCCGTAGATTCGTACGATGATAGAATTGATCCTGTAGGAGCCTGTGTTGGTGTTAAAGGTTCTCGTATCCACGGAATTGTTCGTGAATTAGGAAACGAAAATATCGATGTAATTAATTATACCAAAAATGAAGCGTTATTTGTTGCAAGAGCATTAAGCCCTGCAAAAGTAACATCCGTAGATATTAAGCCTTACGAGGAAGAAAAAAATGGTAAAAAAGGACGCGTAAGTGTACTTTTAAAACCAGAAGAAGTATCAAAAGCAATTGGACGTTCAGGAGTAAATATCCGTTTAGCAAGCGAATTAACAGGATACGAAATTGACGTGCAACGTGAAGGAATTGAAGAAGAAGATGTCGAATTAACAGAGTTTTCTGATGAAATAGAAGACTGGGTAATTGCAGAATTTAATAAAATAGGTTTAGAAACAGCGAAAAGTGTACTTGAAAAAGACGTTTCAATGTTAGTACAAAGAACCGATTTAGAGGAAGAAACAATATTAGATGTTCAGCGAGTTCTAAGAGAAGAATTTGAAGAATAATCAACATAAAGGAAATCAGTCTCCTATTTAATTGATGATAATTCATCATAATTAATGCAAAATCTGATCAAAAAAGAAAAAAAACGTAACTATACCACTTAATTATTCTCTAATTTTAGAAAAAATTAAAATTAAGAATACTTAACGTATAAAGTGTGTTTTTTGAATATAAAGTATAAAATAATTTATGGCTGAAGGCAACAAATTAATAAGACTTAATAAAGTATTAAGAGAATTAAACATTTCTTTAGATAGAGCTGTAGAACACTTGGCTAAAAATGGTCATAAAATAGAAGCACGTCCTACTGCTAAAATTTCTGATGCAGAATATCAAATATTATTTGATGGATTTCAAACAGATAAATCTAAGAAAGTAGCCTCTAAAGAAGTAAGCGAAGAAAAGCGTAAGGAAAAGGAAGCTAACCGTCAACGTGCAGAAGAAGAACAAGAAAAGAAACGGTTAGAAGACGAAGCTAAAAAACAAGAAGTTTTAAAAGCCAAAGCGAAAAGATTAGAGTTTAAAACTGTCGGTAAAATTGATATCAAAACAGGTAAAGCTGTTGAAGAAAAAAAATCACCAGAAAAAATAGTGTCAGAAGAAAAGGTCGTTAAAAAACCTGTTCAAGAAACTAAAACTGTTGAGAAAACAATTGAAAAAACAACAGACAAAACTCCAAATGCTGATGCCGCTCAAAATGTTGATAAAACAGCAAAAGTAGTCGAGAAAATAACAGAAAATAAAAAAGTCGCTGTTAAAAAGGAATTTGTTAAGGTTGAACAACCTAAAGAAGTTAAAAATAAGGAAGTTAAGCCAGAGGTAGTGAAAAGAGAAGCACCTAAGAAAATAGAAATTAAAGAAGTTAAACAAGTTAAAAAGGTTACAGAAACAAAACCTGAGGAAGTAAAAACAGAAAAACCTGTTGAAATTACTGCCGAAAATGCTGTGAAATTAAAAACACAGTATAAAAAACTTGATGGTCCAAAAATTACAGGTATCAAAATTGATTTAAAACAATTTGAAAGACCTAAAAAGAAAAAACCAGAAGCTAAAACTGACGCAGATAAAAGAAAGCGTAAAAGAATTAGCAAACCAGGTACTCCTAGAACAACAGGAACCGCTAGAACCGTAAGACCTGCTCAAAATAGAACAGGAGGAAATCGTACCCCATTTAGAGGAAGAGCCGCTCAAAGACCTGCCGTTAAAAAAGAAGAACCAACTGAAGCTGAAGTACAAAAACAAGTACGTGAAACTTTAGAAAGACTTCAAGGGAAATCTAAAAGAGGAAAAGGAGCTAAATATCGTAGAAATAAAAGAGAGGCGCACAGAGAACACACTGAAGCTGAATTAGAAGCACAAGCGTTAGATAACAAAATCTTAAAAGTAACAGAATTTGTTACCGTAAGTGAAGTTGCGACCATGATGGATGTTCCTGTAACAAACATTATTTCTTCTTGTATGATGCTTGGAATGATGGTAACAATGAATCAGCGTTTAGACGCGGAAACATTAGTTATTGTTGCTGAAGAATTTAATTATAAAGTAGAATTTGTAGGCGCTGAAGTAGAAGAATCTATTGAAGAAGTTCAAGATAAACCAGAAGATTTAATAAATCGTGCGCCAATTATTACCGTAATGGGTCACGTAGATCATGGTAAAACATCGCTGTTAGATTATATTCGTAAAGCAAATGTAATTGAAGGTGAATCAGGAGGAATTACACAACATATTGGTGCGTATTCAGTACAAGTTGGAGATCAAAAAATCGCCTTCTTAGACACACCTGGTCACGAAGCCTTTACAGCAATGCGTGCTCGTGGAGCTCAAGTAACCGATTTAGTAATTATTGTAGTAGCTGCCGATGATGATGTAATGCCTCAAACAAAAGAAGCAATATCTCATGCACAAGCTGCTGGAGTTCCTATTATATTTGCTATCAACAAAATTGATAAGCAAAACGCAAATCCTGATAATATTAAAACACAATTATCAGCGATGAATTTATTAGTTGAAGATTGGGGTGGAAATATTCAATCGCAAGAAATATCAGCTAAAACAGGGCAAGGAGTTGAAGAATTACTTGAAAAAGTATTACTAGAAGCTGAAATATTAGAATTAAAAGCAAACCCTAATAAAAAAGCTACAGGAGCAGTTGTAGAAGCTTTATTAGATAAAGGTAGAGGATATGTATCAACAATTTTAGTACAAGCAGGTACTCTAAAAATTGGAGATTATATTTTAGCAGGAAAACATAGTGGTAAAGTTAGAGCTATGTTTGATGATAAAGGAGCTAAAGTTTTAGCTGCCGGACCATCAACACCAGTATCAATCTTAGGATTAGACGGAGCACCTCAAGCAGGTGATAAGTTTAATGTATTTGAAGATGAGCGTGAAGCGAAGCAAATTGCAGCAAAACGTTCTCAATTACAACGTGAACAATCTGTAAGAACGCAAAAAACATTAACATTAGCAGAAATTGGTCGTCGTATTGCCTTAGGAGATTTCAAAGAATTAAACATTATCTTAAAAGGAGATGTAGATGGTTCCGTAGAAGCATTAACCGATTCTTTCCAGAAATTATCTACAGAAGAAATTCAAGTAAATATTTTACATAAAGGAGTTGGAGCAATTACTGAATCTGATGTATTATTAGCAACCGCATCTGATGCAATTATCGTTGGATTTAATGTGCGTCCGCAAGGAAATGCTCGTGTAGTTGCCGATAGAGAAGAAGTAGATATTAGAACATATTCTATTATTTATGACGCTATTAATGACCTGAAAGACGCCATGGAAGGAATGTTATCTCCTGAAATGAAAGAAGAAATTCTTGGTAATGTGGAAATTAGAGAAGTTTATAAAATCTCTAAAGTTGGAAACATTGCTGGTTGTATGGTAATAAGTGGTAAAATTACAAGAGATGCTAAAATCCGTATTATTAGAGATGGAATCGTTGTTCATGATGGAGTATTAACATCATTAAAACGTTTCAAAGATGATGTGAAAGAAGTTACAAAAGGATACGATTGTGGTGTTCAAATAAAAGGATATAACGATATTATTGAAGGAGATGTTATTGAAGCATACACCGAAATAGCCGTTAAGAAAAAACTTAAATAATAGAAGTTTTAAAACATAAAATTATAATTTTAAAAAGACAGCTTATATAAGCTGTCTTTTTTTGTTCGTAATATTTACTGATTTCCTTTCTTTTTTCTTTACTAATTGTAATCAAAATTAATAATTAAACAAATTAACAAATCAAAAGTGGGCGAACACATAAGTTCGTCACTACTATTTAAAAAATACATTTTATTTAGAATAAATCTAAATAAATGAAAGAAAATGATATATTTGCTTCCATATAAAAAGTATTAATAAGCATTTAAAAAAGTAACTATGGAAGGTGTTCTAAAAATATACGATAATAATATTGGAATTTCGTTTTGTTGGAAAGAAGCTAATAATCGTTTAGTCCAGATAATATTCAGAGATACTGGTTTTCATTTAACTGAAAATGAAATCGAAGAATTTTCAGAAAAAGTAATCCATTCAAAAAGTCAAAAAAATTGTGCTACTTGTATCAAAGGTCAAAACTGTAAATCTATCTTATTACAAACTCCTTCGGATAAAATAAGTTTGGCCGTTTCCGCTGTTGAACTCGAACAAATACATGATTTATTAAAAGGAACTCTCTTTCAAATGCAGATAAATAAATACTTAAATGGTATCTGTAATAACTAAGAAACTGTTTAAATTTCATCTGAGAGCCTGTTTGAATTTTATTCCAAAAATGTTTGTAACATCAAAATAGTATGGCAAGGGGTTAAAACCCCTTGTTTTAAAATAAAAATGCGTCAAACTGAATTTATTTCAGTTTCGCATCCTGATTTGCCGTAGTTATTTCCTTTTTTTTGATGATTTTGTCAATTCGAGTGATTTTAATGTCTAAAAGGAATTAAAAATGATATCGAGAATTTGAGTTATTTTGTGTTGATAAATTTTGATGCTAAAAAAAATCTCGATATCATTTTTTTGAAAGAAAAAAAGTACTCTAACTCATAGATTATTTATGTATTTTTAGTTTTCTATTTTTAACTCTTATTTTTATCGGTACGAGCAAGATACTCGCGATAGCATAAAAAAAACGAAACTAAATAGCTGAAAAACAAACACAATAAATAGACTTAGCCCCGATTGAAGCATTTGTTTGAGCTCTTTTTTTTGATTTTTCTTCAAAAAAAAAGCGAGTGCGGAAAGCGGGAAATAGCTCCAAAAAATAAAAAAAAAATACTAAAACACTATTCTTTTTTAATATTTTCATCAAGCTCTTTGATTAAATACAGATACACCGGATAATGGTCGCTGTAACCTCCTGTGTATTTTCCATAAGAAAAACTTCTAAAAGGATAACCTTTATAACGACCCTTTTTTTCGGTTAAAAATCGCTTGTTGAAAATACCCGCTTTGAACATTTTAAAAGTGGAAAAATCATTCTTTTTATCAAAAGCAACCAACTCACTACTGATGATAATTTGATCAAATAAATTTATATTATCTCGATATCCTAACGTATTAAAACCACGACGAAACATATTTTCATAAGGATTATACAAATCATTTTCTTGAAGTAACTTCTTTTTCGAAACCGTTTTTAAAACATTTTTAAGACTACTATTAATAGGATCATCATTAAAATCACCTATAATTAAAATTTTTGCCTTCGGAGTATCAACTCTTATTTTTTCAATAATTTGAGTTACTTTATACGCTGCCTTTTCACGCAAGGGACGACTTTTTGCCTCACCTCCTCGGCGAGATGGCCAATGATTAACCAAAATATGAATTAATTCATCATCCAAATATCCAGCAACCCATAAAATATCACGAGTGTGAACTTTTCTGCCATCACGATAAATTCCAGGATTGAAAGCCTGATAATGAATCGGTTTAAAATATCTTTTTTGATATAATAAACCCACATCAATACCTCGTTTATCTGGAGAATCAAAATGAATAATATCGTAATTTTTATCTTTAAGGTTTTTTGAAGCAACTAAATCTTCCAAAACTTTCCGATTCTCAACCTCAGCAACACCCAAAATTGCAGGACTCGTTTTTGTTTTTTCAGCTCCTAATTGTAAAATAACATCGCCAAGTTTATCAATTTTATCCCAGTAAATTTGTTGCTTATCACCCTTAATTTCCATAATAGGACTCGCTTCATCATTTTTTTCGATATCATTTACCGTATCAAAAAGATTTTCAAGATTGTAAAATCCAACAGTTCGTATTTTATATTTCTTTTGTGCCGATTGTGAAAAACATTCCGAAAAAGAAACACAAATCATACAACTAACCAATAACCATAAAAAAATGTTTTTCATCTAAATAAAATTAATACGCTAAAGAAACATAAAAATTAATTACAAAAACATAATATATTAAATAAATAGCATAATGATAACTTAACAAACTAAACACAACGTATTTCTATTTTTCAAAATAAAATAATATTTATTTTTAACAAGTTTTTATGCGTGATTTTATAGTAACAATCGTTTTATTCTTATTATTTTTTGAAATTGTAAATGCACAAAGTAGTGTAAAAGGTGTTGTTATTCATGCCGATACTGAAATTCCATTACAAGGCGTTACTATCATACTAAAAAATGCAAAAACTTCAGAAATAAAAACCCTTACAAATTCAAACGGCGTTTTTCATTTAAAAGGAATATCAAAAAGGATATCAGAAGAAAAACAACAACTTATCATTTCTTTTAAAGGATTCGAAACTCAATATTTTCCCATACTAGTAACCGATAAAAACATCAATTTAGGTACTATTTTTTTATATGAAAATATCCAAGTATATGATGATGTAAGTACAATTATACTTACCGATGACGAATTAAATGACGATGAAAGTACCGCCGATAATATTTCAGGACTATTACAAGCCACTAAAGATACCTATTTACGTGCCGCCGCTTTTGAATGGAGTTCTTCTTTTTATAGGATAAAAGGACTCGATTCGGATAATGCAAAAATACTTATCAACGGTATTGAAATGAATAAATTATACAACGGAAGACCACAGTGGAGCAATTGGGGAGGCTTAAATGATGTGCTGCGAAATCAAGATTTTAGTAATGGATTATCACCCTCAAACCATACGTTTGGAGGCGTTTTAGGAGCAACAAATATGAGCACTCGTGCTTCCGAATATCGCCAAGGAGGACGCATTTCTTATGCTTCCTCAAACAGAAGTTACACACACCGATTTATGGCAATGTATGCCACAGGTATCCTTAAAAATAATTGGGCAATTGCCGTTTCTGCAAGTAAAAGATATGCAAATCAAGGATTTACAGAAGGTGCTTCCTACAATGCAAATTCATTTTTTATAAGCGCCGAAAATGTGCTGAATCAAAAACATAGTATTAATTTTACAGGAATTTTTACTCAAAATCATCGAGGAAAAGCAGCGGCAAATACCCAAGAAGTATACGATATCAAAGGAATTAAATACAATCCATATTGGGGATATCAACAAGGAAAAATTAGAAATGCCCGAATTAAAAGAGTCGATGAACCCTTGATAATGTTCAACCATTATTGGAATATCAACCCAAAAACACGACTGCAAACGGGTATCGCTTATCAATTTGGAGAAATTGGAAATAGTCGCATCGATTTTAACGGCGGAAACGACCCAAGCCCAACATATTATCGAAAATTACCCAACTATTTTTTAAATGATGATTATAAAATCGACCACGAAAATGCCTACAAATCATTAGTCAATTTTAAAAATGATGGACAATTAAATTGGAAAGATTTATATATCGGAAATCAAAATAGTAAAGAAAACGCTCTATTTGCACAATACGAAGACAGAAATGATGACAAACAATGGAGCGTAAATAATATTTTAAATTCCGAAATATCAGAAAATATAGCACTGACAACTAGCGCATTTTATCAAAAATTAAACTCCGAAAATTTTGCAAGTGTCCTCGATTTATTTGGAGCAGAAGGTTATTTAGATATTAATAAGTTTGGAAATTTAGGACAAGATGACTATCAAAATGATTTATTAAATCCTAATAGAATTGTGAAAAAAGGAGACCGATTTAAATATAATTATGAGATAGATGCCAATGTATATGGCGGTTTTGCTCAACTACAATTCAAATATCATAAAGCAGATTTTTTTATTGCAGGAACTGTGAAAAACACCAGTTATCAACGAAATGGCTTGTATAAAAATGGAATTTTTCCTGGTGATGCCACAAATCCTGAAATACCAACCTCTTTTGGGAAATCTGAAAAATTAAACTTCCTCGGATACGGAATTAAAGCAGGAATTACCTACAAAATCTCTGGAAGACATTTAATCGATTTTAATGGAGCATATCTTAAAAAAGCACCGTCAATTCGAAATTCTTTTGCCAATTCAAGAGCTAATAACTTAACCGTTAATCAAGTACATCAGCTAAAAATAGCCGAAATAATGCCCAAAACAAACGCACTCGATATCAGTTATATTCTAAGAACGCCATTTGTTACCGCAAAATTAACTGGATTTTATACCCAAATTACAAACGATACCGATATTGCATTTTATTTTACCAGTGCCGATAATCTTTTTGTACAAGAAATTGTAACAGGCATCAAAAAAAATCATTTTGGAACAGAATTAGGAATTGAAGCACAAGTATTGGCAAGTTTTAAAATCAAAGCCGCCGCAAATATCGGGCAATATTCCTATGCGAATAATCCAAATATTGTCTTGGCATCAGAAATAAGCGAAGATTCAAAAAAAGCAGGTTTCGATACAAAAGGTGTCAAAAATTATGGAAAAACAATGCTTAAAAATTATAAAATCGCTTCAGGACCACAAAAAGTATATTCCTTCGGATTTGAATATCGAGACCCCGAATATTGGTTTTTTGGAGTAACTGCCAATTATTTAAGTGAGGCTTATGTCGATGTTTCGCCAATAAAAAGAACCACGTCTTTTATTAGTGATGATACTCAATTCTTCCCTGAATATGACCCTAATACTGCTCGAAAATTATTATCCCAAGAAAAATTTGATAGCTATCCAACACTAAATGCTATCGGTGGAAAAACTTGGAGAATTGCTAAAAATAAATATATCGGATTCTTTGCGAGTGCAACAAATATCTTACATAAAGAATACAAAACAGGAGGCTACGAACAAGGTAGAACCGCCAATTATCAACTAGAAAATAACGATAATGCCAACCAAACGCCAAGCTTTTCTAGCAAATATTGGTACGGTAGAGGCGCAACCTATTTTCTAAATGTTAATTATCGATTTTAAAAAAGACCCAGAAAAAAACTCAAAATATTCTTAAAAATATTCTTGAAAAAATCAAAAAACATTAAAACATTAAAAAAGTAAAATATCAAAATGCAGAAAATAAACAGAATAACTATATCAAAATTAGCCGTTATTATCTTTTTAATCTCCATTTTTACTTCCTGTATAAAAGATGACGATTTTAAAATTCCTAGCCTAAAAAATCAAAAAGAATATCAAAATATAACATCCTTAAAAGAAATTGCCGATTTATACAAAGGAAAATTAGTCGAATTTAAAGACGAAATAACAACCTACGCCTACGTAAATTCAAGCGATAGAGAAGGAAATTTCTATAAATCACTTTTTGTGCAAGATGCTCCAGAGAATCCAACTATCGGTTTCGAAATAAAAATAAATGATACCAAATTAAATCAACGATACGCCGTAGGAAGAAAAATAATACTCAAATTAAAAGGACTCTTTCTAAATAAAAATAAAGACGGAAGCTATCAATTAGGTGCTGAAAATGCTTTCGGAAATGGTATTTACGGAATCGGCGTTCATGATTATGTGAAATTTATCGACAGAACTCCCGAAATAGATAGCATAATTCCAATCACGTTAAAAAGTGATGAATTAACAGAGAAACATCAAAATATTCTTGTTAAAATAACCGACATACAAGCTCAAAAAAAAGGACTGAAATACGCATCACCAAAACCTGGAAACTCAATATATACGGTTGATAGAAAACTCGTTTCATGTACTAGTTCCGATACTATAATTATGGTAAATAGTATTTTTGCAACTTACAGCGCTTTGTTAATTCCTGATAAAAAAGGAAGTATTACAGGTGTTTTTAATCGTATCGAAAATAAAAAACAATTGACCATTAGAGATTTAAATGATGTCGATTTTACACAAGAATACGGCTGTTTTAACAATCCAACAATGACCTCCGTAAAAGAATTAAGAAAATTATTTATCAGTAATAAACCTTCAAATAAAACAGCAAAAGACAAATTAGCAGAAAACAAAACAAGAATTTATCAAAATTTTAAAATAAAAGTAATCATTACTTCCGATGATTCAAATGGAAATATCATAACCAAAAATGCTTTTGCTCAAGATACTTCCGCAGGAATTGCCCTAAATTTTACCGATAAACATAGCTTGAAAATTGGCGATGAAATTGAAATAACCGTCGGAGGATTATTTTTATCAAAAGAAAAAGGATTACTAACCTTAAATCTAAGTTCGTCAAATATTAGCAATAAAACTTCAGGAACGCTACCAACTCCCGAAATAATTACCATCGAACAAGCTTTAACAGATGAATATCAAAGTAAATTAATCCAAATTCAAGACGTGCAATTTAAAGATATTACTAAAAATTATCAAGGTGAAAATATCCTAACCTCCGATTGTACAAACGAATTAAAAATATATCCAATACCAAAAACAGCCACGTTTTCAACAACGAAAGTAGCATCTAAAAAAGGAACAATTACAGGAATAATGACTCAAAATCAAGGTGTTTATATACATATTAATAAACTCGATGCAATTAATTTTACCAAAACCTACGATTGCGCACCCGTAGTCGTTACACCGCCTGTTATTCCGCCAACATCAGATACAACTTTAAGCGATGAACTGTTCTTTTCTGAATACGCAAAAGGAAGTAGCAATAATAAATATATCGAAATTTATAATGGTACTAATCAAGAAATTGATATGTCAGATTATAGTATCGAATTATATATTAACGGAGCTACTGAAAAATATAGAACACTGAAGTTAAGTAGTTTATCAAATGTGAATCTGGCAAAAGACGCTGTATTAGTGGTCTATAATTCCAAAGCAATAGACGCTATTAAAAAACAAGGCGATGTTACATCTAGTGTAATTTCTTTTAATGGTGATGATGCAATTATCTTAAAGAAAAATGACCTAATTATTGATGTTATAGGACAAGTAGGTGAAGATCCAGGAAAAGGTTGGGACGTGGCTGGCGTTACTAATGGAACACTGAATCATACTTTAATTAGAAAGAAAAATATCACAAAAGGAAATACAGATTGGGTAGTAAGCAAAGGAACGACACCCGAAAATTCGGAATGGATAGTAAAAGATAAAGATGATTTTTTATCCGTAGGAAAAAAATAATATATTTATAGCACAAAAAATAAAACAGAAAACCAAGCCTTAAAACTTGGTTTTTTACGCTTTTTTAGCATGTAAATAAATAAGATGTCATCAAATAGAAGAATTACAAATGCTTTTAAAAAAGCCAAAAAATTACCTTTAGATAAAACCTCTAAATATATTTTATTTTCAGATTGTCATAGAGGTGATAATAGTTTTGCAGACGACTTTTCTCATAATAGAGAAATATTTCAATATGCTTTGTCGCAATATTTACAAAAAGAATTCACCTATATCGAACTAGGAGATGGCGATGAACTTTGGGAAAATAAATTTTCAGATATCTTTAACGCTCACAAAGATATTTTTCTTCTATTGAAAGAATTTCATCTGAAAAAACAACTTCACTTTATTTGGGGAAATCATGATATGGATTATAAAAATCCGAAAAAAGTAATCAAAAATTTAAGTACTTATATTGATTCTGCTAATGGAAAAAAACAAGAATTATTCGTAAATCCTGCTTTCTCTGAAGCTATTCGATTGGAAAAAGAAAATGGAAAATCAATCTTTTTAGTACACGGACATCAAGCAGATTGGTTTAATTATACTTTTTGGAAATTTAGCCGATTTCTTGTTCGATATCTATGGAGACCACTACAAGTTGTTGGAATTAAAGATCCTACGAGTCCTGCTCAAAATTTTAAAGAACTCATAAAAGTTGAACATCGACTCGAAAAATGGATTCGAAAAAATAATAATCAAATGATTATTACTGGACATACGCATCGTCCACGTTTTCCAAGTGTCGATGAATTACCACATTTTAATGACGGAAGTTGCGTGCATCCTCGCTGTATTACAGGACTTGAAATTCAAAATAATCAAATTACACTCATTAAATGGCATGTTATCACCAATGAAAACGGTACAATGCAAATTGTAAAAACCATTTTGGAAGGTCCAAATGATATTACAGCCTACATTTAATGCTTAAAATAACAATTTATTAAACCACAGATAATATTAAAATAAAAAGGAATAGATATTTTTGACACATCTTATTATAAGTAGAAAGTCATTTGGTATATATTAGTTTTTGTCGACTATTTATCAGACTTACTACCTCTGGCCAAGGTAGTTTTTATTTAACATACTCTTTACAGTAAATTAACGTTAGTATTGGTTCTTTGCACTCGACAAAAACTAGTAGCCAATACCTAATGAATCTTCAAAAAAAACTTACACTTGTAGGTGTTTTTCTGTTGTCGTATACTTATGCGCAACAAATAGATACCCCAAAATTCGGAAAAGGACTGTTTAATTTAGTAGCAAAAGATAGCACATGGGCTATGAATATTGCGGCAAGAATGCAATTTTTAACAACCGCTCAATTTAATGCTAATTCAAATGGAATCTCAAATCCTTCCTCAACTTTCTTAGTTCGTAGAGCCAGATTAAAATTTAATGGATTTGCCCTTTCACCTAAATTGAAATATAAATTAGAATTAGGACTCTCTAATAATGATATCGGAGGTGCTACTGAATTTACAAACAATGCACCAAGATATATTTTAGATGCCGTTTTAAAATGGAATTTCTATGAAAATTTTGAAGTATGGATAGGACAAACAAAATTACCTGGAAATAGAGAACGTATTATTTCTTCAGGAAATCTTCAAATGGTTGATCGCTCTTTGTTAAATAAACGATTTAATATTGATAGAGATTTAGGCGTACAATTAAAACATCACTTTAAAATAGCCGATAACTTTATCGTTAGAGAAACGTTTTCAATAGCACAAGGGGAAGGAAGAAATGTAACTACTGAAAACCTTGGAGGGCATCAATATACGGCTCGGATTGAGTTTTTACCATTCGGTACTTTTACCAATAAAGGTGATTATAAAGGCGGTGATTTGAAACGAGAAAAAACATCGAAATTAGCTATCGGTTTTAGTTATGATTTTAATAATAATGCTGTTAAAAACAAGGGAAATCAAGGCGTATATATGAAAAATGATATCGGTTTTTATCAAACGAATATTTCAACCATTTTTGTTGATGCAATGTTTAAATATAAAGGATTTTCTTTTATGGGAGAATATGCATATAGAGATGCTAAAAATCCGCTAGCAAAAAATTCTGACGGAACCTTAACAGGTGATATTGTTCAAGTTGGTAACGGATTAAATTTGCAAACAGGCTATTTAATTTCTGAAAAATGGGAAGTTTCAGCACGGTATACAAGTATCAATTTAGATGAGGAAATAACACGTAAAGCTGCTGAAAATCAGTATACTTTAGGAGTTTCAAAATACATTTCAGGACACAAATTAAAAGTGCAAACAGATGTTAGTTATACCGATTTAGTTATTGGAAATAATAAGTTTATCGGACGCTTACAAATAGATATTCACTTTTAAAAAAATAACGTAAACCTAACATTGACACTATAAGAGTGTTTGTAGATTTGTCAAAAAAAATAAAAAATAAAAAATGGGGGATCCATATATTTTAATGCTAGTTGCTTTAGCTGTTTTAGCTATTGTCGATTTGGTTGTAGGAGTTAGTAACGATGCTGTAAATTTCTTAAATTCAGCAATTGGTTCTAAGGCCATTAAGGTTAGAAACATTATGATAATCGCTAGTGTTGGTGTGTTCTTTGGAGCAATCACTTCTAGTGGAATGATGGAAGTTGCACGTAAAGGGATTTTTAATCCTAATATGTTCATGTTTCAAGATATCATGTTTATATTTATGGCAGTAATGATTACTGATGTCTTGTTATTAGACATCTTTAATTCGTTAGGAATGCCAACCTCGACAACAGTTTCAATTGTATTTGAATTGTTAGGGGCGGCAGTTTGTATTTCATTATTAAAAATATCATCAAACGAAACACAGTCATTCTCTGATATTTGGAATTATATCAACCATGAACAAGCTACTAAAATTATTTTTGGAATACTGCTTTCGGTAGTAGTCGCCTTTTCTGTAGGTGCTTTGGTTCAATTTGTATCAAGATTGATTTACTCTTTTAATTTTGAGAAAAGACCTACCTATATGAGTGCTTTATTTGGTGGTTTTGCAATTACAGCAATTACTTATTTTATTATCATCAAAGGATTAAAAGGAACACCTTATTATAAAAGTATTGGAAATTTAATTGAAGGAAATACCTTATTTATTATTGCGGGAAGTTTTGTTGCTTGGAGTTTAATTTCTCAAGTATTGATTAGCTTTTTTAAAGTAAATGTCTTAAAATTTATTATTGGAGTTGGTACTTTTTCATTAGCGATGGCCTTTTCAGGGAATGATTTGGTAAATTTCGTTGGTGTACCAATTGCTGCTTGGAATTCATATCAAGCTTGGCAAACTTCAGGGGTTTCTGCGGATGCTTTTTCAATGGGAATTTTAGCTGAAAAAGTGCCATCAAACGTGTATTTATTATTAATTGCAGGAGCAATTATGGTGGCAACTTTATGGACGTCAAGTAAGGCACAAAAAGTTATTAAAACAGGGATTGATTTATCAAGACAAGGAGAAGGGCATGAGAAGTTTCAGGCAAATCCTTTATCAAGAATTATAGTAAGATCTTCGATGGTTGTAAATTTTGTTATCCGAAGAGTTTCACCACCAAAGGCATTGGTTTTTATTGATTCTAAATTTCAAAAACCAGTTATCGAATTACCGAAAGATAAAACATACGAAATGCCTGCTTTTGATTTAGTAAGAGCTTCAGTAAACTTAGTTGTTGCTGGTATTTTGATATCAATTGCAACATCATTAAAGTTACCGTTATCAACAACTTATGTAACTTTTATGGTCGCAATGGGTACTTCATTAGCCGATAGAGCTTGGGGACGTGAAAGTGCTGTTTATCGAGTGGCAGGTGTAATTAATGTAATTGGAGGTTGGTTTTTAACAGCGATTACAGCCTTTTTAGCAGCGGCATTAGTGGCGTATTTAATTAGTTTTAGTATGGTGATGATTCCTATATTATTATTAGTTGTTGCGTTATTAATCGGAAGAAATACGTTAATTCACAAGAAAAAATCAAAAGAAGTTGAAAGTAAAATTCACTTTAAAAGAGCTGAATTAATTACGATTAACGGTGTAATTGAAGAAAGTGCAGATCATATTGCAGGAGTTGCTACTCGTGTAAATAAATTATTCACGAATGTTGTAGATGATTTAGCAACACATGATTTAAATAAGTTACGTAAAACAGATAAGCATGTAGGAAAGTTAAATGATGAGATAGATGAGTTAAAAGACGGTGTTTTTTACTTTATTAAATCCTTAGATGATACTTCAGTACAAGCGAGTAGATTTTACATTTTAGTTTTGGGTTATTTACAGGATGTTGCACAATCGATTAGTTATATTTCAAGTGCAAGTTTTAAGCATGTTAATAATAATCACAAGAATTTAAAGAAGGATCAGTTGGCTGATTTAAAGCATATTGATACGACACTTTCAAAATTATTAGATGATATAAGTGTTACTTTTGAGTCTCGAGATTTCAATAAGTTAGAAGTTATTATTAATGAGAAGAAGCAGTTATTAAAGAATATTTCATCATCAATAGAGAAGCAGGTTGCTCGTATAAGAACTGATGAGGCGAGTCCAAAAAACACTACGTTATATTTCAGTATTTTGTTAGAGACACAAGATTTAGTTTCGGCATTGATGAGTTTATTAGAAACTTACGAAGAGTTCCATATAAGCAGTAAAAAGATATAGATTTATAGCTTATCATTTTATTTAGAAGAACCGAGTGAATTTCACTCGGTTTTTTTTTGGAGCTATTTCCCGCTTTCCGCACTCGCTTTTTTTGTTTTTTCGAAAAGAAAAACAAAAAAGAGCTCAAACAATTGCTTCAATCGGGGCTAAGTCTATTTACTGTGTTTGTTTTTAGCTATTTAGTTTCGTTTTTTATACGCTATCGCGAGCATCTTGCTCGTGCCGATAGTAATAAGAGTTAAAAATGGGGAAATTGATGTCGTTCAAATTTTGTTTATGATAAATAATAATTAAGGTTTAATACTTTGAAAAATCAGTGATTAGTAAAATACTTCAAAAATAAACAAATAAAAGCCCTTGTCAGTCCAATAAAAGGACGTAGATTTGCAACCGCTAACAACAAAACGCAAGTTTAAAAGTTAACAAAAGCTCATTAAAATATCGTTAAGTATCACATTAATAAAATGTAAAAAATAAGTTAAATTTAGCTTGTTTAAAACAAATTAAAAGATGTATATTTGCAACCGCTTTAAGAAATACACTAAAGCGAGAAACGATCAAGAAATTTCGGAATGACTTTTAAAAAGTCAGTTAGTTCGATTCTAACATTTCTACAAAAGAAGTCTGAGAAGATTAATAAGTTGAAAGATACTTGTGTGTGTCGACTCGACACGTTCATTGAAAATATTGAAATTGACAGCGTAAATAAGAGTAGAATAACCACGTTCTATTAGTTTAGAACAAATTCTTTTGAAACTTATTCATTAATATTATTTAAAATATACAATGAAGAGTTTGATCCTGGCTCAGGATGAACGCTAGCGGCAGGCTTAACACATGCAAGTCGAGGGGTAACAGGTAGCTTGCTATGCTGACGACCGGCGAACGGGTGCGTAACGCGTATAGAATCTGCCTTGTACAGGAGGATAGCCTTTAGAAATGAAGATTAACACTCCATAATGTAGTAGACTGGCATCAGTTTACTATTAAACATTTATGGGTACAAGATGACTATGCGTCCTATTAGCTAGATGGTGAGGTAACGGCTTACCATGGCGACGATAGGTAGGGGGTCTGAGAGGATTATCCCCCACACTGGTACTGAGACACGGACCAGACTCCTACGGGAGGCAGCAGTGAGGAATATTGGTCAATGGAGGCAACTCTGAACCAGCCATGCCGCGTGCAGGATGACTGCCCTATGGGTTGTAAACTGCTTTTATACAGGAAGAAACC
>NZ_JAJGWT010000001.1:613-488718 GCF_021390715.1 Tenacibaculum piscium | reverse complement strand
TATTGACACAAAAGGCGATGTGGTAACAAATTTAGGCGGTCGTTTTAAATATCCTTGGGAAGTAAATCAGTTTGGATTTAGCGGAACAATTTTTAAAGCAGGCGTAACTTTCAAGTTTTAGAACTTATTTAAATTAAGATTTTATATATATGTAAAAAGCACCTTTAAAAAAGGTGCTTTTTTGCTTTTTACGATAGTCTTATTTATATTCTTTTAACGATAATTTTTCATGTTCAAAAACAGCGTAAGTAAAATATTTAACCCAATCGCCTGTATTTATATACATACTTTTTTCTTCGGATGTTTCTTCGGATACTTTTTTAGATACATCAATTTCTAACGGAAGATGACGGTGTCCGAAAACAAAATAATCGTAATGTTTTGTTTCAAGTTTACGTTTACAATATTGCACTAGCCATTCTTTGTCGTTGCCTAAAAATTTGGCATCATCATCACCAGAAATCATTTTATTTTTAACCGACATATATTGCCCAATACGAACGCCAATATCAGGATGTAACCATTTAAACATAAATTTAAACATTGGAAAAGTAAATACTTTTTTCATTCGTTTATAGCCTTTGTCGTGCGGTCCTAAACCATCGCCATGCCCAATAAAAACTGTTTTTTGGTTGATGTTAAACACTTGCGGTTTATGATATACAGGAATATTTAATTCTTTTTCAAAATAATCGACCATCCATAAATCATGATTTCCTACAAAAAAATAAATAGGAATTCCGCTGTCTTTAATTTCGGCAAGTTTCCCTAAAATACGCACAAATCCTTTAGGAATAACGGTTTTATATTCGAACCAAAAATCAAATAAATCGCCTAATAAAAAAATTGCTTCCGCATCTTGTTTTACTTCATTTAACCAACGTAAAAATTTTTGTTCTCTAGGAAAACTATTTTCAGGAGTTGGCGCACCCAAATGCTGATCGGAAGCAAAATAGACTTTTTTATTTGGAGTAGTGTTTATAGAAATCAAAATCGTAATTTTTGGTAAAAATAACTAATTTGAGGTACTTTTGTTAAAAACGCTACGAATACCATGAAAATAAATCCTTTTGATGATACTTATTTTATGAAACAAGCTTTACAAGAAGCTCAAACAGCTTTCGATAAAGGCGAAGTTCCTGTGGGTGCTGTTATTGTTTTTAAAGATAAAATAATTGCCCGCGCGCATAATTTAACTGAAATGCTAACTGATGTAACAGCGCATGCAGAAATGCAGGCTTTTACGGCTGCGTCTGATTTTTTAGGCGGAAAATATTTAAAAGAATGTATTTTGTATGTTACTTTAGAGCCTTGTCAGATGTGTGCAGGCGCAAGTTATTGGGCACAAATTGGTAAGATTGTGTACGGAGCTAGTGAGCCAAAATTAGGTTTTTCTGTTTTACAAACCAAGTTACATCCTAAAACTAAAGTTATATCGGGGGTTTTAGAGGAGGAATGTGGTTTTTTATTGAAGAAATTTTTTGCTGAAAAACGAAATTTGAATTAGTGGGTTGAGACGCGAATTTCACGGATTTTCGCTAATTTTTTTGAGGTTCGCATCTTTATTTGCCGTATTTCTCCTGTTGATGCGATGCTGAAATAAATTCAGCATGACTTTTATTTGCTTTGAAGCAACTATTTCCTAGCCCCGATTGAAGCAATTGTTTGAGCTCCTTTTTTGATTTTTCTTCAAAAAAGAGCGAGTGCTGAAAGCGGGAAAATAGCTTCAAATATTAAAATAAGCTTTGCTGTTTACAATCACTTTCGTGTTCTAGAAGCCATTTTTTACGCCATAAACCGCCAGCATAGCCTGTTAATGAACCGTCTGAACCGATAACTCGATGACAAGGAATTATAATCGAAATGGGGTTTTTTCCGTTTGCCGATGCAACTGCTCGTATTGCTTTTATGTTTCCTAATTGCTTTGATTGCTGTAAATAAGTCGTGCTTTTTCCGAATGGAATATTTAATAATTCTGCCCAAACTTTTTGTTGAAAATCTGTTCCTTGCGGATTTAATTTTAAATCGAAAGTTGTTCGTGTTCCTGCAAAATATTCGGATAATTGAGTAACACAATTTTGTAAACAAATCGGAATTTCAGTTGAAGAATTAATTTGTTCATCTACAACTGAAACCGATTGAATTCCGTTTTGGTCGCCAATAATTTTTGCAGTTCCTATGGGAGTTTTGTAATAGGTGGTTTGTAAATTAGACACTAAAAATATCTTTAGAATTTTGAGTTGTAATTTCTGAAATTTCATCAAAAGTTAACCCGTAAATATCAACTAATTTATCAACAACATTGGTTAAATAAGCGCTTTCGTTGCGTTTTCCTCGGTAAGGCGTTGGCGCTAAATAGGGAGAATCGGTTTCTAAAACGATGTCTTTTATATCAATTTCGTTTAAAAATTCATCAATTTTACCCTTTTTAAAAGTTGCTACGCCGCCAATTCCTAATTTCATATTATACGAGATAGCTAGTTTTGCTTGTTCTAAAGTTCCTGTGAAACAATGAAAAATCCCGAATAAATCATCGCTTTTTTCAGCTTCTAATACTTCAAAAACTTCATCAAAAGCATCACGACAATGAATAACAATCGGTAATTTTTTTTCTTTTGCCCATTGAATTTGAGTTCTAAAAGCTTCTTGTTGTTGTGTTACAAAGGTTTTATCCCAATATAAATCAATTCCAATTTCACCGATTGCATAAAAAGGACGTTTGTCAATCCATTTTTTTACATGTGCTAGTTCTTCTTTATAGTTTTCTTTGACATAAGTAGGATGCAAACCCATCATTAAAAAAACATCGTCTGGAAAATTTTTTTCTAAATCGAACATTCTTTCTGTGGATGAACTATCAATTGCAGGAATAAAAAAACGAGAAACGCCTGCATCTTTTGCACGCTGTATCATTTCGGTTCTATCTTGGTCAAATTCTTCGGAATATAAATGGGTGTGTGTATCGGTAATCATTTATGTATATTTACAATTAGCAAAACCACAAAAGTACGAGAAATGGCAAGTTTGAAGAAGATATTAAAGAAAAAGAAGTATTCAAAAATAAAACTCCGCAAAAAAGAAACGAATCACTTAGAATTAACTGCAAAAATAAACGGCATAAAAGGAACGTTTATTTTAGATACAGGCGCTTCAAACTCATGTGTCGGTTTAGATTTAGTAAATCGTTTTAAATTGGTATCGGAAGAAAGCGAAGTGAAAGCAGCAGGAGCAGGCGCAATTGATATGGAAACTCGAGTTTCAGAAAATAATGTGTTGAAAATAGGGAAGTGGAAAACCACAAAATCTAACTTGGTTTTGTTTGATTTGGTGCATGTAAATACGGCGTTAATTCAACACAACGCTACAGAGGTTGATGGTATTATCGGGGCTGATATTTTAGAAAGTGGCAAGGCTTTGATTGATTATGATAAAAGTGTTTTATATCTGAAGAAAATTAATGAAAAGAAGCTCAAAAAATCAGCGAAAAAACAACGCAAAATAGCTCGAAAAATAGTAAAGAAAATAGCACGAAAAAACGAACAAAAATTATCAAAAGTACCTTTTTAGTAGGGTGGTAGCTCCATGAATTTTTTATTCGAAAAAAGGAATCATTAAATTGATATAGTTTATCACTTCTAAAATAATACTCCCAAAAATTAGCAGCATACTATAATAAGAAAGGGTTTCTAAGATGTTTTGTTTGCCTTTTTTAGAAGGTATTTTAGCAGTTATTTCAGAAGATATTTCAGGAATTGTTTTCGAACTTTTCATTTTAGAGATAAAGAATAAAACAAAGAATAAAAATCCGCCGAGCATTGGTAAATAATATAAAATAGTTTGTCCTTCTCCTAAAAATTGTGATAAGTTGATCGAACTTCCAAAGAGATAAATAAATAGCCAATTAAGCCCAAAAAATAAAAATTGCAGTATTAAAATACTCAAAATAGCACCTGGAAATTTATTAGGTAATTCCTTATTTTGGTCTTGTATCTCTTGGTTGGAATTAAGATATATCAACACATAAAAAGGCATAAAACAATGTAATAATAATCGGATCCAAAAATTGATTTCTAATACGGGGAAATGAATCGTTAAAAATTGATAAGAAGATAGTATATCAAAAAAACTTAAAATAAATAAGGTTATTATACTTAAAGCAAGCATCGGAAAAAAGATAAATCCCATAATATTACCTTCCATTCCTTTTAAATAAGCACGTAAAGTAAACGCTGTTACGAACCAAGTAATTATCGAAATAAATATGTTTTTAGGAACAAAAACTTCCCAAAAATTAAAATCGACAAAAAAATTACATAGATAAGTTATACTAAGTATAATTGTTAGGTATCCAACAGAAAAAAGTAGGTAAGGTTTTACTTTAAGTTTAGTAACATTGGTTTCTTCTTTTGTAAAAAAATACGCTTCTTTTTTAGATGAAAGTAGTATAAATACTAAAAACGAAAAAGGATTTAAAAGTATATTAATAATAGAAAGTAGTATTTGTAATATCAATTGAATAAGGCTTTAAATGTTCTGAATTAGAATCATGTAAAGTATGATTAAAAGATTTTAAAAACAAAAAAAGGCTCGTAATTTTAAATTACGAGCCTTTTTAATAATAAGAAATTTTGAGAAAATATTAAGCTAATACTTCTTTAATTCTTCTAACAGCTTCACGTAATTGTAATTCAGAAGCAGCGTATGACATACGAATACAAGCAGGTGCACCAAAAGCTTCACCAGTTACAGTTGCTACGTTAGCTTCTTCTAATAATAACATAGAAAAATCACTTGCGTTGTTAATTTCGTGTCCTTTAATTGTTTTTCCGAAGTAAGCAGATACATCAGGGAAAATATAAAACGCTCCTTCAGGAATGTTTAATTTAATATCTTCAACATCACCTAATAAATCTAAAACTAAATCTCTACGAGTTTTAAATTCATCAACCATGTATTTAATTTTACTAGGCTCTGCTAAAACAGCCGCAATTGCAGCGCGTTGTGCAATACAGTTTGTTCCTGAAGTAATTTGCCCTTGCATTTTAGTACAAGCTTTAGCAATCCATTGTGGGGCACCAATAAAACCAATTCTCCAACCTGTCATGGCAAAAGCTTTTGCTAATCCGTTTACAGTAATGGTACGGTCATACATGTTTTCGATGGCAGCAAAACTAAAGTGTTTTGTTCCATAATTGATATGTTCGTAAATTTCGTCCGATAAAATATAAATATTTGGGTGATTTTCTAATACTTTCGCTAAAGCTCTGTATTCTGCCTCTGTATAAATAGTTCCACTTGGGTTATTTGGCGAGTTAAAGAAAATCATTTTTGTTTTAGGCGTAATTGACGCTTCTAATTGTGCTGGCGTAATTTTAAAATCCGTATCAATAGAAGAAGGAATTTCAACAAATTTAGCCTCACATAAAATAGCGATTGCCGAATAACTTACCCAATATGGCGCTGGTAATAAAACTTCATCGCCTGGGTTTAATAACACTTGTGCAATATTTGCAATCGATTGTTTTGCTCCCGTAGAAACAACAATCTGATTTGGAGAATATGTTAAATTATTATCACGCTTAAATTTGGTGCAAATAGCTTCTTTTAATTCGACATAACCATCAACTGGCGTGTATGAATTATAGTCTTGATTAATTGCTTCGATAGCGGCATCTTTAATAAAATCAGGTGTATTAAAGTCAGGCTCTCCTAAGCTTAAACTGATAATATCTTTTCCTGCAGCTTTTAATTCTCTTGCTTTAGCAGCCATCGCCAAAGTTTGAGATATTGGTAAACTGTTAATTCTGTTTGATAATGCGTTTGACATTGATTATATTATTAAGGTGCATTTTGTTAAAATGCGTGTTGTTAAAGTATTTCTTATTTTGTAACTATTAAATGACGCATTATTTTAAGCAGCTTGTGGTTTTTCTCCTAAACTTCCTAATTGTTTAAAATGTTCGATGAACGCTTTTGTCATTGTTTTGTATTCGTTGTATGGTAGGTCAAATTCAGCGGCAGTTTCCTTGACTATTTTTGCTATTTTGTTATAATGAACGTGCGAAATATGCGGAAAAATATGGTGTTCTACTTGATGATTTAATCCACCAGTATAAAAATTAACCAACCAGTTTGTAGGTGCAAAATTAGAGGTCGTATATAATTGATGAACCGCCCAAGTGTGTTCTAAATTTCCATCTTTATCAGGCAATGGCATTTCGGTATTTGGAACTACGTGTGCCAATTGAAAAACAACGCTTAAAATCATCCCTGCGGTGTAGTGCATTATAAAAAAACCTAGTAAAACCTTCCACCAAGCGATGTCTAAAATCAATAATGGCAATACAATCCATAATGAATAATAAACAACTTTAGAAATGACTAATTTTGTCCATTCTACCTTCGGATTAGGAAATTTACCATACGATAACTTACGTTTTAAATAACTACTCATTTGTTTTATATCGGTAGTAATAGCCCAGTTAATAGTTAATAATCCGTATAAAAATATTGAATAAAACTTTTGAAATTGATGTACAGGCAACCATTTTGAATGCTTCGAAAAACGGATAATTCTCCCCGCGTCAATATCTTCATCATGTCCTTTAATATTGGTAAAAGTATGGTGCAATACGTTGTGCTGAACTTTCCAGTTATATACATTTCCTGCTAAAATATAAATACTGCTTCCCATTAATTTATTCAACCAATTTTTGCTTGAAAAAGAATCGTGGTTTGCATCGTGCATTACGTTCATACCAACACCCGCCATACCAATACCTGTAACGATAACAAGTAAAAGCATCACCCATTGTGGCATCGGAATTGTTAAAATCAATATAAAAGGCACTAAAAAAAGCGAAAACATAATAATCGCTTTAGAATATAATTTCCAATTTCCCGTACGCTTAATATTATTTTCTTTAAAATAGGTGTTTACCTTTTTATTTAGAGTTCGAAAGAACTTTACGTTATTTGTTCTCGAGAAGTTTATTGTCTTCATGTGATTATGTGTTATATACAACAAAAATAAACTTTTTTGCGCTATGGTTATTGATTAGAAATTACTTTTTAACAAGAAACATATCTTTTGTTAGATAAATGCGTATTCCCGATTAGTTTTTTACTTTTGCACTGAAAAATATACTCAATCTCAATTTCAATTTTGATAGCAATGGAACTTATAAAAAAATACTTTACCGATTTAACGGAAACACAATTAGCACAGTTTTCAAAACTACAAGAATTGTATGAAGATTGGAATTTAAAAATTAACGTGGTTTCTCGTAAAGATATTGATGAATTGTATTTACGTCATGTTTTACATTCTTTGGGTATCGCAAAAGTGGTCGCTTTTAAACCAGGTTCAAAAGTCTTAGATGTTGGTACAGGTGGTGGTTTTCCTGGGATTCCATTAGCTATTTTATTTCCTGAAACCCAGTTTCATTTGGTAGACTCTATCGGAAAAAAAATAAAAGTAGTGAATGAAGTAGTGGCAGGTTTAGGTTTAGAAAACGTAAAAACGACCAACGGACGTGTGGAAGAAGTAAAAGATACCTACGATTTTATTGTAAGTAGAGCAGTGGCTCAAATGGAAACTTTCGTCGGATGGACAAAAGGAAGAATCGCTAAAAAGCAAAATCACGATTTAAAAAACGGAATTTTATATTTAAAAGGAGGCGATTTAAAAGAAGAATTAGAAAAATATACCTCGGCAACTATTTATGATTTACCTGATTTCTTTGAAGAAGACTTCTATGAAACCAAGAAAGTAGTGCATTTAGGGATGAAATTTAAAAGTTAATTTTTAAATTTTATCTAAAATAATTAACGTTAAAATACGAGAACAAGGGGTTTTAACCCCTTGCTTTTGCTATTTTAATAAAAATTAAAACAAATTATTAACAACATCCAGAATTAGGAGCACAACTTGTTGATGCTTCTGCTATTTTTACTTTTGGTTTTTCAGGAATACCACATTTATCTTTATCTAAACAATCCGTTAGCGTGCTTGTTAATAGGAAATTCGTTCCATCAAAATCTAAGCCATATTTCCCGATTGTTGCTCCTTGATATTCTACTTCAATATCTAAATCAGCAATATGTAATAATTTTTCAGAAAGCTCAATAATATTCGTTAATTTTTCAGGATTCAATCTATGATCGTAATCATCCGCTTCCCATAATTGAAAGTTTACAACCTCTTCATTTCGAACTGTTCCGCCACAATCAATAAAATTTTTAGTAACTCTTCCAACCTCGGTAACGTGAAAATGATTCGGTACAAGTTCACCGTTAGGTAATTTAAAACTAATATTTTTTAAGCTTGATAAATGTTTTTTAATTTCTGATAATTTCATGACTTTTTTTATTTTTAATCGTTTTATTGCGATTGATTGTGATAATTTTTTTTAAGAGTATTGTTTTTTAACAACAATTACTGTTATTATTTTTTGAATTACAATTTTCTAAATTTATATTTTCGGAATTGGTATCATTAAGATTTAAAAACCCGTTTAATAGGTTTTTAATTTTCGTCCAATTTTCTTTATCGATGCAGTAGCAAACGCTTGTTCCTTCAATGCTTCCTTTGATTAATTTAGCATTTTTCAAGGCTTTTAAATGTTGTGAAATGGTTGCTTGCGCCAATCCGATTTCGTTTACTAAATCACCACAAACACAGGAATCAATTTTAAAAAGATGTTGAATAATAGCAATACGTGCAGGATGTCCAAGTACTTTTGCAATATTGGCAAGATCGTTTTGTGCTGTTGTAAATATTTCTGATTTAGTAAGTCCCATATATAATTATTGTATTGTAATATTACGATTAATATTACAAAAAAACAAGAGAACAGATATTTTTTTTAAAAAAACAGCAAAATAAGATTAAAAAATCATTAACAAATAATTAATATAACATTAAATAATACTACTTATAAATAGCTTTTGCACCAGTTTCGGCTACTTCAAAATCATTTTGTACGGTACTGCCACTTACACCAATAGCGCCAATAATAATTCCGTCTTTATTTTTGATAGGCACGCCTCCTGGAAAAGTAATTAAACCATTGTTAGAATGTTCAATATTATATAAAGGAGCACCAGGTTGTGATAATTCACCAAGAATTCCCGTGTTTTTTCCGAACAGCGCTGCCGTTTTAGCTTTTTTCATAGCGATATCAATAGGACCAATAAAAGCGCCATCCATGCGTTCGAAAGCAACTAAATTAGCGCCTGAATCTACAATTGAAATACTCATTTTAGTGTTTAAAGCGTTTGCTTTTAAAGTTGCAGCAGCAAGTACTTTTTTTGCTTCGGATAAAGTGATATTCATAATTTAGGTTTTAACTTTTAATTTTTCGGGTGATAATCAAAAATAAAAAAACCTTTCAATATCCCTTTTAAGGTGATATATATTGAAAGGTTTTTTTTAGATAATGATAAAATATATTTATTAATACCAACGTTTTTTCTTCTTTTTAGAAGCCTCAGACTTACGTCCTTTTTTATTGGTGCTAATCGTATTTGGTTGCTTTATATGTTTTGGTTTTACCAATAAAAAAGGGTGATCTTCAATAATTTTTATTGGGCGTTTTAAAACTTCTTGAATACTTTTAATATAGCTAGTTTCATCGGCACCACAGAATGAAAATGCAATTCCTGCTTTTCCAGCTCTACCAGTTCTACCAATTCGGTGAACATAAGTTTCAGGAACATTAGGAATATCAACATTAATTACGGCATCAATTTTATGAATATCAATACCACGAGCGGCAACATCGGTAGCGATTAGAATATTCGCTTTATTGCTTTTAAAATCCTCAATGGCTTGATTACGTAAAATTTGGGTTTTATCTCCGTGAATACTTGTTACGTTATAGCCGTTTTTAATAAGGGTTTGCTCTAATTTATCAACGCCAAATTTGGTACGTCTAAAAATAAGAATACGTCCTTGTATGGTGTTTTTCAATAGGTATAAACATAAATCGACTTTATGTTTTTTAGGCGTGTAATATAATAATTGACCAATTTTATTAACGGTATTATCGGTAGGAATAACATTAACAACTTCGGGCTTATAAAGCATTTGTTTTGCCAAATCACTCACTTTTTCGGGCATGGTAGCCGAACATAAAAGCGTTTGTTTTTTACGAGGACAAAGTGCTTCAATCTTTTTTACATCGTGGATAAAACCCATGTCTAACATTAAATCGGCTTCATCTAAAACAAAGGTTTTTAGGTTGCTTAAATCAACAGATCCTTGTTCGTGTAAATCGATTAAACGCCCTGGTGTTGCTACTAAAACATCAATTCCTTTTGCTAAAACTTCTTTTTGTGCTTTGGTTGATATTCCTCCGTAAACAACTCCTGCAAGTATGTTTGTGTGTGCTGCGTAGGTGCTAAAACTTTCTTGAATTTGTATGGCCAATTCTCTGGTTGGGCTTACAACTAAGGCTTTTATTTTTTTAGGGCCTCTTTCAGGAACAAGCGCTAATTCTTGCGCTAAATTATGGATAATCGGCAATGCAAAAGCCGCTGTTTTACCCGATCCTGTTTGTGATCCAACAATTACATCTTTTTTATCTAGTACTAACGGAATTACTTTTTGTTGTACTAACGTAGCTGTGTGATATTTTTCTTCACTAAGTGCTTTTAAAATATCGGTATTAAGATGTAAATCTGTAAACTTCATTGATTATTTTTTTTGCAAAGATACTGTAATTCAAACTTACATGAAATTTATAAGTTTTTTTGAGGGTTGGTTTTTTAAGCAAAGAATTTTAGCGATTATTTAAATTTCTTTAATCCCTATTTTTTTAAAATAATTCCAAGTTTCATTATAAAATAATTCGGGTCTGGTATGGTCTATTTCAGATCCATTTGGAAGGTAAATAATCATTCCTTGTCTAGCTCTGGTTAAGAGAACTCTGTAGGTGTTTTTAAGATATTCTTTGCTTTAGATAAATCTCTGGTAACATATATAGGAAAATCATCTTTGATTTCTTTATATAAATTACGAGTTTCAGTGGTCTTTAATTCTAAAAGTTTATGAACAAAATCAGCTAATTTTTCAGATCTAAAAGACCTAACAGAAACGGCTAAATGTAATTCCATTTCAGAATTTGAATTTGCTTCAAGCCATTGTTTTTGATTGACTGTTTTTATATAATTTTGACTGTTCGTTATTAGGTTCGAATAATGAATATTCCAATCAGAATAATTATTTTTAAGCGCATTAATCCATTCATCAAGCCCTGCCTCTCCTGTATTTATTTCTTGACCACCGCCAATAAGACAAATAATCGTACACCAGTTTTTATGCCTATTTCCTGAAAGAAATTTTGTTATTTATTTTGGCATTTTCAATTATCTTATTTAAGAGCCTGTTCAAATTTTATTCCAAAATTTTTTGTAACATCAAAATAGCAAGGCAAGGAGGGTTAAAATCCTTGTTTTAAAAATAAAAATGCGTCAAAGGGAATTTATTTCAGTTTCTCATCCTGATTTGCCATAGTTTTAGCTCTTTTTCTGATTTTCAGCTCCTTTTAACAAGGGGTTTTAACCCCTTGCCGTCATTTTTTGCCACTATATTTTTTCAGATGAAATTTAAACAGGCTCTTAAACTACTTTTATTCGTTTTTGCTACGTCTTTAAGTTCTATTATTTGATGTATTTGCGGATCCTGACTTTCTTCGTTGGTAGCAACTAAAACAGGAATTAATTTCGCATTATGGCTGCGTATCTTCAATAATAAGAATAGTATCAACTCGCTTACCCATTCTTGGAATGGCAAATTCAAAATAAATAAATCCCTCAAAATTGATTAGTTGATCTTTTAATATTTCAATTTGCTTAACCCAGGCATTTTTCTGTAAATCTTCTAAGTGTCTGTTGGAATGATTTAGACTTAATTTACCTAAAATGGAGTTTTTATCCTCTGTAATAAAATTTGAAATCGAATTTTTATAATACGCTCTATTCATTTTTATAGCAATTTATTTTTACAAACTAAATTCATATTTAAGCTTATCGAAGTTAACTGAAACTCTCCCAAAACCCCCAATCTAAAAAATAGATTGTTCTGACAAGGTTGTAAAAGCCTCTAAAAATTTCATTCCTTTGTAAGAATTTCCTTTTTCATTTAATTTTGGACTCCAAACAGCAATACTATATTGATTAGGATATATGGCAATAATTCCACCACTAACACCACTTTTTCCAGCCAAACCGACTTTAAATGCAAATTGACCAGATTCATCATAAAAACCGCAAGTTTGCATCAAGGCATTAATTCTTTTTGATTGACTTTTGGTTAGTATTTGCTTGTTATTATGTGGAGCTTTACCGCTATTGGCTAAAAATAAAAATAATTCAGATAGATGCTCACAACTTAATTCTAACGAGCATAAATCAAAATAAAAATCGAGAACATCACTAGGTTCATTTTCAATATTTCCAAAAGATTTTATAAAATTACAAAGCGCTACATTTCTATAACCTACCGATTTTTCAGAAGCTGCAATTTTAGCCGAATAATGAATATCATTATTACCAGAAAGACTTCTAATAAAGGTTAATAAATCTTCTTTAGGATTTTTTAAATTACTGATAAGAACATCTGAAATTACAATTGCACCTGCATTAATAAAAGGATTTCGTGGTATTCCGTTATCATTTTCTAGTTGAAGTAACGAATTAAATGGATTTCCTGAAGGTTCAACACCAAGCCTTTTCCATAAATCTCCATCAAGGATTTTATACGCCAAACAAAGCGATAAAACTTTTGCAATACTTTGAATGGAAAATTTTTCCTGATAATTGCCTAATCCACACTTTATAGTAGATGTCGTAACAATATGAACACCAAATTTATCAGGATTTGAACTTGCTAATTCAGGAATATAAGAAGCTAAATTACCTTTGTTTTCAATAGCATCAACAGTTGTAAATACTTCTTGTATTATTTTTTATAGTTCATTTTATTAAAATCGCTTTCATTAAAGATAGAAAACAAAACTAATAGAAAATCACTTTAATTAAATAAAAAAAATATTTTTTCAGAGTGATAAATATTTGACACAAAAAAACCTCATCAATATTTGATGAGGTTTTTAAAATAATGTTACTTATTCTTATCCTAAGAAAGGGTATTTATAATCGGTAGGCGTTACAAATGTTTCTTTAATTAAGCGAACAGAAGTCCAACGTAATAAGTTTTGAGCAGAACCTGCTTTATCATTTGTACCAGAAGCTCTAGCACCTCCAAAAGGTTGTTGTCCTACAACAGCTCCTGTTGGTTTGTCGTTAATATAGAAGTTTCCAGCAGCATTTTCTAACGCTTTAGAAGCTTTTTCAACAATGTATCTATCGGTAGAAAAGATAGCTCCAGTTAATGCGTATTCAGTAGATTCATCAACTAATTTTAATGAAGCTTCCCATTGATCATCTTCATATACAAAAATGGTCATCACAGGACCGAATAATTCAGTTGTCATGGTTGCGTATGTAGGAGATTTTGCTACGATAATTGTAGGCTCAATAAAGTATCCTACTGATTTATCATAACCACCACCAATAATTACTTCAGCATCGGCATCTGCTTTTGCAGCATCAATAAAACTTGCTAATTTATCAAAAGAATTTTCATGAATAACAGCATTTACAAAGTTGTTCGTATCTTCAGGAGAACCCATTTTAATTTCAGCAGCTTGCGAAATTAAATGACCTTTAACCTCTGACCAGATAGAAGCAGGAATGTAAGCACGTGACGCTGCAGAACATTTTTGACCTTGGTATTCAAAAGAACCTCTAGTGATTGCGGTAGCAACTTGTAAAGGATTTGATGAATTATGTGCCCAGATAAAATCTTTTCCACCAGTTTCTCCAACAATTCTTGGATACGTTTTGTAGGTGTTTATGTTATTTCCAATTTGTTTCCAGAAATGATTAAATACATTTGTAGAACCAGTAAAGTGTAATCCAGAGAAATCAGGAGATGCTAATACAGTATCTGTAATCATTACAGGATCACCATAAACAACGTTTATTACACCGTCAGGTAAACCAGCTTCTTTAAATAAGTCTACAATTACTTGTGCCGAATATGCTTGATGACTCGAAGGCTTCCAAACAACTACGTTCCCCATTAAAGCAGGAGCGGCAGCTAAGTTAGCAGCAATTGAAGTAAAGTTAAAAGGAGTAATTGCATATACAAAACCTTCTAAAGGTCTGTACTCAACTCTGTTCCATATTCCAGGGCTAGAGATTGGTTGATCTTTAAAGATATCGGTCATGTATTGTACATTGAAACGGAAAAAGTCAATCATTTCACAAGCTGCATCAATTTCAGCTTGGTGTACATTTTTAGATTGTGCAATCATTGTTGCAGCATTCATTCTTGCTCTATAAGGACCTGCTAATAATTCAGCTGCTTTTAAGAAAATTGAAGCACGTTCTGTCCAGCAAGTGTTAGACCATTTTTCTCTTGCCGCTAAAGCAGTACTAATAGCAGCATCTATGTGAGATTTCTCACCATTATGATATTGTCCAACGATATGTTTATGGTCATGTGGAGGATTAATGTTACTGGTGTTTCCAGTTCTTACCTCTTCACCATTAATATGCATTGGCACATCAATATTGCTATTATACATAGCTTTATACGTTGCTAATAACTCTTCTCTTTCTGGAGATCCAGGAGCATATCCTTTAACAGGTTCGTTTATCGCTTCTGGAACATTAAAAAATCCTCTTGCCATTTTATATGTTGTTTGTTAATTTATAATAAAATTTATATAGCAAAGTTAACACTTATTTTTAGGAATTACTAAGTTGTTTTGAGTGTTGTTTAATGCGTTGTTAATCTAAATTAAATACAATATATGCAGATAATTTCGTTATTTTGAATAATTAGTTACTATTTTATGAAAAAACAGTCAGAAAAACAACGATTAGTATTTTCATACTATTTATTTTTTTTGATAAAATCCTCAAGTAAAAAAAGAGGTTATTTTTTTGATTTTAGTTGTTTTTGAAGCATCAAAAAAATGATTAAATTAATAATTTATCATCAACAGGATGTTAAATTATTTTGGTTATATTTAAGGTACTTTAAGTACTGTTTTGAAACAGTAGAATTAGGAAATAAAATTGAATAAAATATAAATATAAAAGAGAAAAATAACGGAAAAAAGAGAAATATGTCAGATTTTTTAACACTATTTACTAAGGAAATTAAAAATAACTTACCAGGCTATATTGCATTTTCGATCATTAATTTTGAAACAGAAGAAATTATTACTTCTCATTCTAGCAGGTCTGATTTTGATGTTTCAGCAGGATTAGCATCTAGTTTACAGGTTGCAAAATCAAACAGAAATGCCTTAACAGCTTCGGGTATTACTTCGGATATTAATGAAGTTTTGATAACACTTGATACTAAATTAGAAATCATGGATTTCTCTGAGAATGAAGAATTTATGTGTTATTTAGCCGTTGATTCTTCTTTAGCAAATTTAGGAATGACTCGAAGTTTATTTAATAAATATAAGAAAGATATTGTTCGTGAATTGAACTAATTTTATCGAAGAAATAAATCAGAAAAAAGAACGTTTTTGTGTCCTGTTTTCTGATTTTTTTTTTAATTTAAACTGTTAATTGCACCTAATTGAAAGGTTGGAATTGTAACTAAAAATTCTTCAAAAGTTTCTAAATTCATCATTTTATAGCTTCCTTTCATCGCACCTATTGAGGAGCGTAAAAAACAAAATGATTCATATTTAAAAACTTCGTTTGGTTTTAAAATGGGAGTTTCTCCAATTACGCCTTCGCCTTCTACATAATCGATTTGGTTTAGGGTGTCAAAAATTTCCCAGAAACGTTCTAAAAGTTGCACGGTATTTTCTGATGTATTTTCAATAGAAATAGCGTATTTAAAATGATAATATTCTTCTGATTCGTACGTAATTACGTTTACAAAGTTCGTTTGAACTCCTATTTTTATACCTTTTGTTATTTGTTGTAACATACTTAAAATAAACTTTAGAAATAAAATTAAAAAATAAAATTTTACAGATATTTAGTCGTTTTTGCACTTATTTACTTACAAAAACTATCTTTTTTTGATTAAATTTGATTGAAATACCCATTTCCAACGCCAATAACTCGGTCGTAGTTTTCGCCAAAAGGCTTGTAATAAACAAGTACGGTGTATTCATTTTCAGTTTGATAAAAAGAGCCATGAACTTCGTGTAAATTCAGGGTTTTGTTTTGATTCAAAGTTACGTAACTATAATTGTAAAAACCTTGTTTTAGTTTAATTTCGGCATGATATTTTTCATCAATAGAATCGTATTTCATACTATTTTCTTCGGATATTTCATAATTATTAAACGCTCCATATACATATACTTTTTTATGTTGAAACGGTTCAAAAGAAGCTAATGAAAAATGAATGATACTATAATCGGCTTGTGTATTTGGGTCATTTGTTTCTAAACTTCGGATGACAAATTGTCCGTTAATATCAGGATTATAAGTATATCTTTTATCGTTTCTTTTTTCATCAGTATATAAAAAATGATGGTAAATTTCTTTTCTTTGTGTTTTGGCGATATATAAATTGGAATTTCGAATATGTTTGGTATCAAAATTTAAAAATTCATTTCCGCTCCAAAAATTAGTTTCAATCGTATGATTATACAATAATTGATTTGGTTTTATAAATTTAGGTTTTATGTTTTTTCGTAGCGTATTCCAGTCATTATTTTGAAATAAAGCGATATTTATTTCTTGTGTTGGGTTGTTAATTCTTAAATTTTGATGATGTATGGTAAATTGTACATTTTGCTGTTGATTTTTTGATTTTTCATGATTACTTTTAAAAACGGCAACGCCTACGGTTACAATTTTTTCATAGAAAACACATCTTCTTGAAAACACAACTTCATAATCTTCATTTAAAACACTGATTAAATAATTACCACTTTTAGTAATTTTAGTGGTTTCATTCGGTATTTCAACTTGATAATTCGTGTACGATTGCAGGGTGTTAAAAGCGTTGCTAACTTTGGTAATTACATCTTGATTAAATCCTTCAATATATTGATTGGACAACAAATTACTTGGTTTCCAGTCGTGTGTCATTTGTTCTATTTTATATTGATACTCTTTGGTATCGCTGTCTAAATCATCAAAAGATAAGCTTAAAACACTACCTAAGGGAACTATTGCCGAAAACTGGTTTGTAGCCTGTTTTGGTCGTAATTGAATCGTTTTAATGTGCTGTGCGATACCGCTAAGATGTGTTGCACAACATAAAAATATAAAGAGGATTTTTGTCATATTACAAAGGTATCAAAATGTACGCCAATTACAACTTATTGTTTAGAATCAGTATAAATAGAAGATTGTTGAAAAGATATAAATATAAACACTTACTTGAAAAAACAAAATCTGTAAATTTGCTTGTTTTTAGAAAATCATTTAATCAGTTCCTATGTCAAAAGACATCCGTATTAAGAAAGGCTTGGATATCAAGCTCGTTGGCGACGCAGAGCAAATTACTACCGAACTTCCGTTGGGTAGCGATTATGCAATTAAGCCTGACGATTTTCATGGCGTTATTCCTAAAATTTTAGCAAAACAAGGTACCGAAGTAAAAGCAGGTGAAGCACTTTTTTATGATAAAAGTGATGCACGTATTTTATTTCCAAGTCCTGTTAGCGGTAAAATTACGGAAATCGTTCGTGGAGCTCGAAGAAAAGTTTTAGCAATTAAAATCACTGCTGATGCACAGCAGCAACACAAAGATTTTGGTAAAAAAGATGTTGATGCAATGTCTGGCGAACAAGTGAAAACTCACTTATTAGCTTCAGGTTGTTGGCCATTTGTAAAACAACGTCCGTATGACGTGGTTGCAAATCCAAATCAAGCTCCAAAAGCAATTTTTGTGTCAGGCTACGCAAGTGCACCACTCGCAGCAGATTATGATTATGTGCTAAAAAATAAAGAAGCCGAATTGCAAGCAGCTTTAACGGCATTAACCAAATTAACAAAAGGTAAGGTACATGTATCGGTTTCTGTTAATTCAACATTATCTCCTTTTAAGGCGATAAAAGGTGTTGAGTTACACAAGCTATCAGGGCCGCATCCTATTGGTAATGTAAGTACGCAAATTGCACAAATTGATCCTCTTAATAAAGGAGAAGTTGTGTGGGTTGTAACGCCTCAAGATTTAATGATAATCGGTGAATTATTATTAACTGGGAAGTTTAACGCAAAACGTACTGTTGCTTTAGTTGGTGCTAAATTTAACAAGCCGCAATATGTATCTGCTTTGGCAGGAACGAATATTGCATCACTTGTAAAAGGAAATTTAAATGCCGATAATACTCGTATAATTAGCGGAAACGTATTAAGCGGTCTTCAAGTTGCACAAGATGGATATTTAGGATACTACGAAAATAGTATAACCGCAATTCCTGAAGGTGATGATTATGAGTTTTTCGGTTGGAATAAACCTGTATTTAACAAGGTTTCTACCTCAAGAGCATTTACATTCTCTTGGTTAAATCCGAAGAAAAAATACGACCTAAATACCAATACAAACGGTGAACACAGAGCCTTTGTAGTTACAGGAGCGTATGAAGAAGTATTTCCGTTAGATATGTATCCGATGCAATTATTAAAAGCATGTATGTATAAAGATCTTGACGAAATGGAAGGATTAGGAGCGTACGAAATTGCACCAGAAGATTTCGCTTTAACAGAATTTATTTGTGTGTCTAAACAACCTCACCAGAAAATAATTCGTGAAGGATTGGACTTAATGAGAGAAGAATTAGGATAAGATATGGGCTTAAAACAAAACTTACATAAGTTAAAAGAAAAATATAAAGGTACGAAGATGGCACCTGCGTTTAACGCAATCCACACCTTTTTATACTTGCCTAATGAGACAACTCACGGAGGAACTCATATAAAGGCAGCCGATGATTTAAAACGTACCATGAACATCGTTATTATGGCGTTGGTACCGTGTTTACTTTTCGGAATGTTCAATGCAGGGTATCAACATAACGCTGCAGTTAATGGATTTACAGAAGGAATGTCTTTCTTTAGTGGAGATTTCTGGAATATGGATAATTTCTTAATCGGTTTCGTTAAAATTTTACCGTTAGTAATTGTATCATATGTAGTAGGATTAGTCGTAGAATTTATTTTTGCAGTAATCAAAGGACACGAAGTAGAAGAAGGGTATTTAGTAACAGGAATGTTAGTTCCTTTAATTGTACCAATCGATTTACCTTTATGGATGTTAACTGTTGCCGTTATTTTTGGTGTGGTTATCGGTAAAGAAGTATTCGGAGGTACAGGAATGAATATTTTAAATCCTGCATTAACGATACGTGCCTTTTTATTCTTCGCATATCCAACATGGATGTCAGGAGATAAAGTATGGGTGGCTGATGCTAGAGAATTAACAGGAACAGCAGATGCTATTTCTGGAGAAACAATCTTAGGAAGTTTGGCACAAGGGAAAGAAGTGGTGTACAGTACTTGGGATATGTTCTTCGGATTTATTCCTGGTTCGGTAGGTGAAACATCAACCCTATTAATTTTATTAGGAGCATTATTCTTAATTTTTACTAAAATTGGAAGCTGGAGAATTATGCTATCAGCAGTAGTAGGAGCATTGGTAATGGGATTCATTTTTAACCAAGTTGTTGGTTTAGGATGGATTGGCTCAGGAAGTAAATTTTACGATTTAATGAGTCTAGATTTCTGGAAACATTTACTAGTTGGAGGTTTTGCTTTTGGAGCAGTATATATGGCTACTGATCCTGTATCAGCATCACAAACCAATAAAGGAAAATGGATTTACGGTTTCTTTATCGGATTTATTTCGATTATGATTCGTGTATTTAATCCAGCATATCCAGAAGGAGTAATGTTAGCTATTTTATTAATGAACGTTTTTGCACCAACAATTGACCATTACGTGGTTCAAGGAAATGTCAAGAAAAGATTAAAACGTGCTAAAGTTAAAACAGCCTAAAAATCATGAGTAAAAAAACAGACAGTAACGGATATACGCTACTTTTTGCCATCGCAATGGTATTAATAGTAGGGGCATTGTTAGCTTTTACAGCATCATCACTTCGTCCAATGATTGAAGCGAATAAACGTGTTGAAAAACAACAAAACATTTTATACGCCATGGGCGTAAATGAAAATGATGAAACAAGTGTAGCCTTTGTTTCTAAAGGTAAAGTAGCAGGTGAGTTTTCAAAATATATTAAAAAACAACTCATCATCGAAGGAACTAAAGTTACCCCAGATGATAAGGCGTATTTAATAGATATCAAAAAACAACAAACCGCTGCCAAAGCAGGAAAAATAAGAAAATTACCTTTGTTTATAGGTGAAAAAGATGGGAAAACTATTTACATCGCACCTATTAGAGGAAAAGGGCTTTGGGACGCTATTTGGGGATATATAGGTATGGATAAAGATATGACCATTGTAGGTGTTTTCTTTGACCATAAAGGTGAAACACCTGGTTTAGGTGCAAATATCAACCAACGTTATTTCATGGATGATTTTATTGGGGAAAGCCTAATATCAAAAAATGTATATGTTGGACTGAATATTACCAAAAGTAACAACGACCCAAAGAACGATGATAAAAAAGATAATCAAATAGACGCAATTGCCGGTGCTACGATTACTGGTGATGGTGTTTCTGCAATGATTAAATCTGAGTTAGCATTATATGTACCCTATTTTCAAAACTTAAAATAATTATGGGAATTTTATCAAAAAAAGACGCAGTATTAATTACAGACCCGTTATTAGATAACAATCCAATTACCATTCAAGTATTAGGTATTTGTTCTGCTTTAGCAATTACTGCAGAATTAAAAGCCTCAATTGTAATGGCAATTTCTGTATTATTTGTATTAGGTATTGGAAATGTGGTCATCTCTTTAATGAGAAATATTATTCCATCAAAAATTAGAATTATTGTACAGTTAATCGTAGTTGCTTCTTTAGTAATTGTTGTTGATCAGGTATTAAAAGCCTTTGCGTACGAATTGAGTAAAACATTATCCGTATTTGTAGGATTAATTATTACCAACTGTATTATTATGGGACGTTTTGAAGCATTTGCTTTAGGAAACGGTCCTTGGAGAGCTTTCTTAGATGGAATTGGAAATGCCTTAGGATACGGTGCTATTCTAATAGCCGTAGGTTTCTTTAGAGAGTTGTTAGGTTCTGGTACTTTATTAGGATTTAAAGTGTTAGGAGACCCAATAGAACAAACAGGATTATACGCCTTAGGATACGAAAATAACGGATTTATGTTATTATCACCAATGGCATTAATCGTGGTAGGGATTATTATTTGGGTGCAACGTAGTAGAAACAAAGCATTAATCGAGGATTAAATCCTTTTAAAAATCTTTAGAAAATTTTGATCAAAAATATTCATTAACAAGTTTATAATATGTTAATAAATAAGAGTGTTTTGAATCAAAAAAAAGAATAAAGAGGGAAAAAGATAAAAACATGGAACATTTAGAATTATTTTTCAAGTCGATATTTATTGATAACATGGTATTCGCTACATTCTTGGGAATGTGTTCGTATCTAGCAGTATCAAAAAAAGTAACTACAGCCGTAGGTTTAGGAGCTGCCGTTATTTTTGTACTTGCTGTAACAGTACCTATCAACTGGTTATTAGACCAATATTTATTGCAACCAGGAGCATTAAAATGGTTAGGAGCTGAATATGCTGATTACGATTTAAGTTTCTTATCATTTATCATGTTTATTGCAACCATTGCAACGATGGTACAATTGGTAGAAATTATTGTAGAGAAATTTGCACCAGCATTGTATAACTCTTTAGGTATTTTCTTACCATTAATTGCCGTAAACTGTGCAATTTTAGGAGGATCATTATTTATGCAATCGCGTGAAATACCAACCTTAGGTTTATCATTAACCTACGGAATTGGTTCAGGAATTGGATGGTTTTTAGCGATTTTAGCCATTGCTGCTATTCGTGAAAAAATTAGATATTCAAGCGTTCCTGCACCGTTAAGAGGCTTAGGAATTACTTTTATTATTACGGGATTAATGGCAATCGGGTTTATGAGTTTTGGAGGAATGCTAACAGGTGGAGATACACCAAAAAGCAAAGAAGCCCCAAAAACAACGACGGTTACTTCGAATGTAATTGATACTAAAACGAAGATAGAAAACGTAAAAGAGAAAGCTGAAAAATTAGCTGATAACCCTAAAAAAATTACAGAATAATGGTATTTTTAGAAGTAAGTACAGGAGGTACGGTAGCTGTAACAGTTATATCATTTTTAATAATTGTATTAATTTTAGTAGGATTATTATTATTTGTAAAGCAAAAATTAGCGCCATCAGGACCCGTAAAAATTACAATTAACGGCGATAAAGTAGTGGAAGTTGCCTCAGGAGGAACGTTATTATCAACCTTAGGAGCTGAAAAGATTTTCTTACCATCCGCTTGTGGTGGTGGTGGATCTTGTGTGCAATGTGAATGTCATGTAAATTCTGGTGGAGGGGAAGCTTTACCAACCGAAACACCACACTTTACTCGTAAAGAATTACAAGATGGTATCCGTTTAGCATGTCAAGTAAAAGTAAAACAAGATATGGATATTTCTATTCCAGAAGAAATTTTTGGAATTAAGAAATGGCAAGCAACCGTGGTAAGAAATTATAACGTAGCAACATTTATTAAAGAATTTGTAGTTGAAATTCCAGAAGAAATGGGCTACAAAGCAGGTGGATATATTCAAATTGAAATTCCAAACACTGTTGTAAAATATGCCGATATGGACGTTACAGCACATCCAAAAGAACATCCAGGAGAACCTGATAAGTTTAAAGGAGATTGGGAAAAATTCGGTTTATGGCCACTCGTTATGAAAAATGAAGAAACCGTAGAACGTGCGTATTCAATGGCTTCTTATCCTGCTGAAGGAAGAGAAATTATGTTAAATGTACGTATTGCAACACCTCCTTTTGATAGAGTAAAAGGTGGATGGATGGATGTAAATCCAGGAGTTGCTTCTTCTTATATTTTCAACTGTAAAAAAGGAGATAAAGTAACAATTTCTGGTCCTTATGGTGAGTTCTTTATTAATGAATCTGATGCTGAAATGTTATATGTAGGTGGTGGAGCAGGTATGGCACCAATGCGTTCGCACTTATATCAATTATTCAGAACCTTAAAAACAGGAAGAACTGTAACGTATTGGTACGGTGGTCGTTCTAAAGCCGAATTGTTCTATGTAGATCATTTTAGAGCCTTAGAAAAAGATTTTCCGAATTTTAAATTCTTTATAGCATTATCAGATCCAACAGAAGCGGATAACTGGAAAGTTAAAACAGATATACATGATGAAGCTGGAGATGGATTTACAGGATTTATTCACCAAGTGGTAATTAATGAATATTTATCGAAACATGAAGCACCAGAAGATTTAGAATTATATTTCTGTGGTCCACCATTAATGAACAATGCTGTTCAAAAAATGGGAGAAGATTTCGGACTTTCTGATGAAAATATTCGATTTGATGATTTTGGAGGATAAATCTTTATCAACTAAAAAAAATCAAAAATTATATAAAACCGATACACTAATGTATCGGTTTTTTTTGTGCTTAAAAATACAGGCATTTTATCCAAAGAAATATATTTATGGTATTTGGGCTTAGAAAACGTACCTTTGCGCCAAATTACTGTAAATGATTACTTTTCAAGATTTAGATTTATCAAATCCATTACAAAACGCCATTGAAGAATTAGGTTTTGTAAATCCAACACCAATTCAAGAAGAAGCCTTTCCAATAATACGTTCTGGTAAAGACGTGGTTGGTATTGCACAAACAGGTACGGGGAAAACCTTTGCTTATATGTTGCCAATACTTCGTGATTTGAAATTTTCAAAACAACAACACCCACGAGTGCTTGTAGTAGTGCCAACCCGTGAATTAGTAGTTCAGGTGGTTAGTGAAATTGAAAAGCTTTCAGAGTTTATGAGCTTACGTACTATTGGTGTATTTGGAGGTATTCCTTTAAATCGTCATAAACAAGCGGTGGCACAAGGTGCAGATGTTATTGTCGCAACTCCTGGTCGTTTATATGATTTGGCTTTAAGTAATACTTTAAAGTTAAAATCAATCCAAAAATTAGTGATTGATGAGGTAGATGTAATGCTTGATTTAGGCTTCAGATTTCAATTATTAAATATTTTTGAATTATTACCTGTACGCCGTCAAAACATTATGTTCTCGGCAACAATGACACAAGATGTAGAAGCGTTAATTGATGATTTCTTTATCGCTCCGAAAAAGATTTTTATCGCCGTAAGTGGAACGCCACTTGATAATATCAAACAAATTAGCTACGATATTCCTAATTTTTATACCAAAGTAAACGTATTACATGAGTTACTTTATAATAAAACGGAATATAGTAAAGTGTTAATCTTTACGCCAAATAAAAGAAATGCCGACCGATTATTTGAATGTGTAAAAGAAGAGTTTCCAACTGAATCGTGTGTAATTCACTCGAATAAAACACAAAATTATCGTTTGCGTTCTATCGAACAATTCAATAAAGGTGAAAAACGTATTTTAATTGCTACTGATGTAATTGCTCGTGGATTGGATTTAGCAGAAGTAACACACGTTATCAACTTTAATACGCCTTATTTCCCTGAAAATTATATGCACAGAATCGGACGAACAGGACGTGCAGAACATGAAGGAACAGCGATTCTTTTTTCAACAAAAGCAGAACAAGAAGCTAAAGAGCGAATTGAAGAATTGATGAATTATGAAATTCCAATGTTGGAAATTCCTGAACATGTTGAGATTTCTACACAATTAACCGAAGAAGAACGCCCGAAAGAAGACGGAGAAAGAGATAAAAACAGAACTTCTTTAGAGTATGTTCCTGGACCTGCTTTCCATGAAAAAAGCGAGAAAAATAGTAAAACAAATCAAGGAGGTTCGTATCGTAGAGAAATTGCGAAAAAGTATAAAAAACCTAAAACTCGAGGCGATAAAAACTATAATATGCGTAATAAGAAAAAATAATGAAAGTACTTACCAAACAAGAAATTCATAATTTAGGAATGAATATTGTCGGTAAAAAACTGCAAAAAATGGGGTATGAGTTTGTTGCTATCAATAGCGAACTGAAAAAACATCCGCAGTTTGTGTTGTTTAAAAAAGGCGAACCAACCATTTTTGTATTAGTAAAAACCACCAATAATATTCAATCGCCTCAAGATTACGATGTTTTATGGATGGAAACTTTTAAGGCACACGCTAAAAAACAAAATGCAAAAATTTGGTTTGCAGGCATTGGTATTGCAAATTCAGAAAGTGTGGAATTGCCTGTTTTTAAAGACCAACCGTATTATATCGCTTTTGATGATTTTATCAAAATATAATTTTAGCAAGATTTAAAATATTTTAAAAACACTCATTTTCTTGAAAAGTGAGTGTTTTTTCATGTTTTAATTTTAAAATTATGGGAAGCTATTTCCCGCTTTCCGCACTCGCTCTTTTTTTGAAGAAAAATCAAAAAAAGGAGCTCAAACAATTGCTTCAATCGGGGCTAAGTCTATTTATTTTGTGTTGTTTTTCTTTTTTTATTATTTTTCATTTACATAAGTTACGCATTCTGATTTGCTACATTTTTTATCAGTGCTAGTAATTTCTGGACTAAGAGCCTGTTTAAATTTCATCAAAAAAAAGTTTTATAGCAGGAAAACAGAAAATCGAATCCGTCAAAACTGAATTTATTTCAGTTTCTCATCCTGATTTGCCGTAGTTCTTTCCTTTTTTTTTTGATAATTCTTGTCAATTCGAGTGATTTTAATGATTAAAAGGAATTAAAATTGTATCGAGAATTTGAGTTCTTTGAGAGCCTGTTTAAATTTTATCTGAAAAAAAAACATCACAGAAAAATAAGAAATAAAATCCGTTTGACGCATTTTTATTTTTAAAACAAGGGGTTTTAACCCCTTGCCATGCTATTTTGACGTTACAAAAAATTTTGGAATAAAATTTAAACAGGCTCTAACAATAATTTTAAATTTTAAAAAATTAACTCATTAGAACATAAAAAACACTCATTTTCTTGAAAAGTGAGTGTTTTTTTATGTTTAAATTTTAAAATTATTTGGAGCAGACCTCACAGGTTTTTAAAACCTGTGAGGTCTTAATTAGCAGGATATTCGCAAAATATTTAAAAAACAAGGGGTTTCAATCCTTTGATTTCAGATTAAAAAAAAGAGTTGTTCAATTGATAAATTTGTATTTTTGCATCTATATGGAAGAAACACGTGAAGAAATAGTTGAAAAAGCAGTTTTAATTGGTATTATAACTCAAAAACAAAACGAAAAACAATCTGAAGAATATTTAGATGAGTTGGAGTTTTTGACTTTAACAGCAGGAGGAGTTGCTGTAAAACGCTTTGTTCAGAAAATGGAAAAACCAAATCCTAAAACTTTTTTAGGAACTGGTAAATTAGAAGAAGTAAGAATGTATATCGCATCACATGGCATAAGTATCGCTATTTTTGATGACGAATTATCGCCTGCGCAATTGCGTAATATTGAAAATGAATTAGGATGTAAAGTATTAGATAGAACCAATTTAATATTAGATATTTTTGCAGGAAGAGCGCAAACAAGTTCTGCAAAAGCACAGGTAGAATTGGCACAATGTCAATATTTATTGCCTCGATTAACCCGATTATGGACACACCTTGATAAGCAAAAAGGAGGAATCGGAATGCGTGGTCCTGGGGAAACAGAAATTGAAACTGACCGTCGTATTATTCGAGAAAAAATCACTTTATTGAAGAAAAAACTCGATACGATTGACCGTCAAATGGCAGTTCAACGTAAAAATAGAGGTAAAATGGTGCGGGTCGCATTAGTTGGATATACCAATGTTGGGAAATCAACTTTAATGAATGTCATCAGTAAAAGTGATGTGTTTGCAGAAAATAAATTATTCGCAACCCTTGATACCACGGTTCGAAAAGTGGTTATCAAAAACATTCCTTTTTTAATGACCGATACCGTTGGATTTATCAGAAAACTGCCAACGCAATTAATTGAATCCTTCAAATCGACCTTAGACGAAGTTCGTGAAGCCGATTTATTATTACATATTGTGGATATTTCACACCCTAATTTTGAAGATCATATTGCATCAGTAAATAAAATTTTAGACGAAATAGGAAGTGCCAACAAACCTACTCTAATGGTGTTTAATAAAATTGATGCTTACACTCATGATACAATTGAAGAGGATGATTTAATCACTGAAAAATCAAAAAATCACTACACTTTAGAGGATTGGAACAAAACTTGGATGAACGATTTAGGTGAAAAAAGTCTTTTTATATCAGCACTAAATAAAGACAATTTAGAAGCGTTTAAAGAACGAGTTTATGAAGAAGTTAAAAGAATCCATATTCAACGATTCCCTTACAATAATTTCTTATATCAAGATGATTTACAATAAAATAACATTTTATTAAACAAAAAAGCACCTAGAAAAATTTTTTTTATGTGCTTTTTTTTAGTATATTTAGTATCATATTTATAACAACTATTTTAACCATTTTATTCCCCCTAAAAATGAAAAATAAAGTAACAATATATTCCAGTTTTAGCCTATCAAAATCAATTTTTGAAATGGCTTTTCAACGCAAGATTCCAATAACATTTTATTTATAAGTCAAATCGCTTAAAGGCGTTCAATCTTTTTTCTCAAAGAAAAAAAATGAATTATTTGTTTAAAATTAAAATATATTGTGATGAAAAATATACTAATCATACTAATTACTGTTTTTAGCATTACACAGATTTTTTCCCAAAAAGTTTGTGTCGCTAAAAAAGAAACTGTTGTCGATGTTCATGCGCTTGCCCTTAATAAATGTAAAATTCATAAAGCGGTAAAAACAACCAAAAAAATAACAAGCCCAACCAAACGATACTTAAAAAAACGAGTTTACTTAAATAAAGTCGTTCATTTAGCAAGTAATCTTGAAAAAAATAGCCTTGCAACTATCAAAACAAGCAACAAAATAGATACCGACTTATTACTTGTTTTAAAAGAAGCATCAGTAAAAGAATATATTGCGTTCGATGTGGTAGAAAATATACCATTATTTGCTTCTTGTAATCAAAGTTCATTAGATAGAATGGAGTGCTTTAATAATCAAATGGAAAAACATATTATCGATAATTTTGAGTATCCAAGAGAAGCTTTGAAAAAAGGTGTTGAAGCAAATTTAGAAGTTCGTTTTGTTATTGATAAACATGGAAAAGTAAATAATATCAAAATAAAAAGCGATAATAAAGAGGATAATAAAAATAATGATATTCTTAAAAAAGAAGCGATGAGAATTGTTTTATTATTGCCTAAATTTACACCAGGGAAACAAAAAGGAGTTACGGTGCCTGTATTATATAAATTCCCCATGAATTTCACCTTAAATTAAAGAATATTTAAAGTGTTTTTATTGCTTTTCTTGCATGTTTATTTTTTTTAAGGCTAAAAAATAAATATCTTTGCCTTAATTAACTCTATTCGTGTTATTTGATTAGTTTAAAATTTAGTGTATAATACCCCCATATTATGAGAAACATATTCGTATTGATTTTAACTTTATTTTTGTCAATCAACATGGTAGCACAAGAAGTATGTGAATCACCAGATGAAATTGATCAGGATTTAAATAGTATTAGTGTTACTAAATGTACTATTAAAGAATCTAAAAATAAGAGAAATAAAAAATCAAGACAAATTTCAGTTACCGTATCGGCTAATAGAAGACACCTTAAGAAAAGAGAAATTTCTAGAAAAAAAGAAGTTACGAAGTTCAAAGGAGTAGGAGTTGGTATTGCTGAAGTTCAGCATGCTTCTAAAAATAAAATACAGGAATTAGCTCTTGAAAAAACGGTTTCTTCAAAAATAAATATTGCAGAAATTAACAGTAAACTATCTGTAGAAGAATTAAAAAAAGCAGCGAAATTTACTTCTGTTGATAAAATTCCTTTATTTAATGCTTGTAAAAAAGTAAATAAAAATAAACGTGCCGATTGCTTTAATGAAAATATGATACATCATATTTCTAAACATTTTCAGTATCCAAGTGGTGCTATTCAAGAATCAATACAAGGAGAGGTTTGGGTTCGTTTTATTATCGATAAAAACGGAGAGGTAAAAAACATTAAAACATTAGCTCCTAAAAATGGTGATTTATTAAGTAAAGAAGCTATTAGAGTTGTTTCTAAATTACCTCAATTTATCCCTGCGAAAAAAGATGGCGGACGTGTTTCTGTAAAATATGGCTTTCCGATCTCATTTGCTTTAGAACAATAATTTAAAATTTTACGCTCTTAACTTTATTGTTATAATTTTTTGTGTAACTTAAATGATTACACAAAAAATTACAACTATAGTCAGAACCAAATTATCTCAACTAATTTAATTCAAAGAACATGTTAAAAAAAATAGTACTATTTTTTTTTGTAATCTTTAGTATTGCTTTATCAGCACAAGTTACTTTAAAAGGAAAGGTATATGATGAATACTTAGAGCCCTTTCCTAGTGCAATTATCAATTCATTAGATGGTGGTATTACAACTTCAGATATTAATGGTGATTTTACGCTAATCGCAACAGATAAACTTCCTTTTACAATTCAAATTTCAGCTTTTGGTTATCGAAAAGAAGTTGTTGAAATTACTGATTTAGAGCAAGAATTAAATATTGTTTTAAAAGAAAATACTGCGTTAGATGAAGTAGTAATTTCTGCCTCAAGATCACCTGAACGAGTTCTTGAATCACCAGTAACTATTGAACGAATGGGAGTTGTTGATATTAAAAATAATACTTCTGTTTCTTTTTATGATGGATTGACGAACTTAAAAGGAATCGATTCTCGTGAAGCTAGTTATGGTTTTAAATCAATCAATTCACGTGGTTTTTCTACGTTCGATAATACCCGATTTGTACAATTAGTCGACGGCGTTGAAACTTCTATTCCTGCATTAAATTTTTCGGCAGGTAATATTGTTGGTTTATCGGAGTTAGATGTGAAAGATGTTGAGATACTTCCAGGAGCTTCATCAGCTTTATATGGAGCAAATGCTTTTAACGGTATTTTATTGATGAGAAGTAAAAATCCATTTGATTATGCAGGAATAAGTACTTATTTAAAAACAGGTTTTATAAATCAAGAAGCTACTGCTGGTTCAGAACAATTTTATGATGTAGGTATAAGAATGGCATATAAATTTAGTAATTACTTTGCTGCAAAAGTGAATCTTACTGTTTATAAGGCTGAAGAGTGGCATGCAAATGATGCAACTAATACAACAGGGGTTGGAGGTGTTTTTAAAAAAGGAACGAGAGAAGATACGCCTGATTATGATGGTGTAAACTTTTACGGGGATGAGGTTTCTTATGAGTTACCCGTAATTGGAAATGTTAGTAGAACAGGATATGCCGAGACCCAACTTTATGATTATAATGGAGATGGTGTAAAATTTGACGGGTCATTTCATGTAAGACCTTTTGGAAATGATAAATTAGAGGTTATTTTAAATTCTCGATTTTCATTAGGAAATAATTTATATCAAGGTGCTAATAGATTTTCTCAAAAAGATTTTTTAATAGAACAGCATAAATTAGAATTTTTAGGGAAAAACTTCTTTGTTCGTGGTTCTTATACAGGTAACTCTATTGATAATAGCTCTGATTTACGTTTTGTGGGAATTGCTTTAAATGAAAAATATAATCCTAGTAAAAAGTGGTTCGGAGAATATGCAACTGCATTTTCAGGAAAGGTGCCTGGTTTTTCAGCAGGAAATGATAAAGACGCTAGAGCTTTTGCCGATAGAAATAGGCTACAGCCAGGTACTCCAGCTTTTAATCAAGCATTAGATGAAGTGCAACAAATATCTATTAATGAAGGTGGAGCTGGGGTAAAAGATAAAACAAAACTTCTTAATATTGATGCTAATTATAATTTTAGGGACCTAATTACTTGGGGAGAAATTCAAGTAGGTGCTTCTTATCGTAGTTATACGATTAATTCACAAGGTACTTTATTTACAGATAAAAATAATTCTATTGAGTTCGATATGATTGGAGCATATTCTCAATTACAAAAGAAATTTTTAGATGATCGATTAAAGTTTACAGGATCTGTTCGTTATGATAAATCAAAAAATTTTAAAGCCAACTTTTCACCAAGGATAGCTTTAAATTACGCAATACAAGAAAATAGAATAATAAGAGTTTCATATCAAACAGGTTTTAGAACGCCAAGTACTTTGGAACAATATATCGGTTTAAAAACAGGACCAAATACGTTTCTTTTGGGAACGTCAAAGGAAAATATTAACCGTTTTTCGACAGAAGTTATCAATCAAAATAATACTAAAAATGTTATTACAGGAAAAGATATTTTTGAGAAATCATTTATTTTAAATAATAAAGTGCCTGTTCATATTAATCCAACTCCTATCGAATCAGAAAAAGTAACTTCGTATGAAGTAGGGTACAGAAGTATTATAAAACTAAGTGACACCAACGTCATGGAATTAGATGTTAATGGATATTACAATCAATATGAAAATTTTGTAGCTAACAAAACCGTGTTAATTCCCAATTACGGATCGGTAAGAAAAGGAGTGCCAAGTGATGCAGCTTTAAAAGCTTTTTCTAATAATGATGTTACAACCGTTTTATTAAACACCAATACCAGTGCAGATATAGATTCATATGGAATTGGAATTGGTTTAAATACAAAAGTTTTTAAATCGTTTAATTTTGGTGCGAATTATACATTAACAAAATTATTATTTAACCAAGAAGATGATTTCGATTTTCAATCAGGTTTTAATACACCAGAACACCAGTTTAAATTGATGTTTGGTAAGTCAAATTTATTTAAAAATTTTGGTTTTAATATAAATGCAAGATGGCAAGATCAATTTTTATGGGAATCTAATTTTATAAATGCAAATGTTAGCGCAAGAACAATTCTAGATGCCCAAGTAAATTATAGAATTCCTTCTTTTAAATCAACATTTAAACTTGGAGCTACTAATTTAACAGGAAAGGAATATGTTGTAGCACCTGGTTCAGGTCTTATAGGATCAATGTATTATGTTTCTTGGACTATTAATTAGTAAAGAATTAAAATATTCTTATTTAATAAAAAAAACCTAAACAATTAATCTATTTTATATTTTATTATCAAGATAGATTAATTTTATGTATCTTTGTACCCCCTCAAATTACCCCCCAAAACTAAAAATAATTTAAATAATTTAATTTTTTTATTATGAAAAAATTACTATTCCTAGCCTTGTTGCTTATTGTAAATTTAGTAGCAGTAGCTCAAAAAGTTTGTGAATCTCCAGACGAGAGTGCTGATATTGACCTAAATACAATTACAAAATGTGCTGTTAGTACCTTAGAAAAATCTGATAATAAAAGATCTCGAAAAATAAGGGTTAAAGTATCTGCAAGAAAAAAAATGTTAAATACGAATAATTTGAGTACTTCAGGGATTAGTTCAGGAGTTAGCTCGGGGATTAATTCAGAAATTATAAAGACACGTCAGAAAATTGACCTTAAACAAAATATTGAAGAACTTAAAAATAAATTATCAAAAGAAGAAATTAAAGAAGCATTAACATTTCCAACAGTTGATGAAATTCCTTCGTTTAGTGCATGTAATGAAATAACAAAAGAAGAAGTATCGGATTGTTTTAATAACGAAATGATGAAGCATATTTCTGATCATTTTAATTATCCTGGGGAAGCTGTTAGACAGAGTTTACAAGGAGAGGTTTGGGTTCGTTTTATTATTGATAAAAATGGATATGTCAAAAACATTAAAACATTAGGACCTGATGATGCTGAAATATTGAACAACGAAGCAATTCGTGTCGTTTCATTATTACCAAGATTTAAGCCAGCAGAAAAACAAGGAAAAAGAGTTTCTGTTAAGTATGGTTTTCCTATTAATTTTTCTTTAGAAGAATAAAAATTTATATATTTATACTTAAATAAAATTTTAAAAAAAATGTTAAAAAAACACTTCATAATTATTGTTTTAGCATTGTCTAGCATCATTTCTTATGCGCAGATAGAAATAAAAGGTGCTGTTTATGATGAATATCTAGAGCCTTTTTATAACGCTAAGATTCGATTAGCAAATCAAACAAGTACCTCAAATGATGTTGGTGAATTTACATTTACGTATAATGATAAATTTCCTGTAACTTTAAAAGTAAGTGCTTTTGGGTATCAAACAGAAGAATTGATTATTCAAGAATATAAAAAATCAATTAATATTATTTTAAAAGAAAATTTATTACTAGACCAAATAGTAATATCTGCTTCGAGAGTTTCTGAAAAAATCATTGAATCTCCAGTAACTATTGAACGATTTGGACTAACTGATATTAAAAATACTTCTTCTAATTCTTTTTATGATGGTTTAGTAAATCTAAAAGGAATACAATCAAGAGAAGGAAGTTATGGATTTAAATCCATAAATACTAGAGGCTTTTCTGATTTTAGTAACTCTCGTTTTGTACAAATGATTGACGGTATGGATACCGCTTCACAGGCTTTAAGTTTTAGTACTGGAAATTTCTCAGGAGTTTCAGAATTAGATATTCTTAGTGTTGAAATTTTACCAGGAGCATCATCAGCATTATATGGAGCCAACGCTTATAACGGATTGATGCTTATGAATACCAAAAATCCATTCGATCATACAGGTATTAGTAGCATCTTTAAAAGTGGTTATATGAGTCAGAAAGAAGGAGGAAATAATCCTTTTTATGATACATCTATAAGAATGGCGTATAAATTTAACGACTATTTTGCCGCTAAAGTTAATTTTTCATACTATCAGGCTGAAGAATGGCACGCAAATGATTTAAGAAATAAAGAAATTGATACAAATCAACTAATAGAAGGTACTCGACAAGAAACCTTAGATTATGATGGAGTAAATATTTATGGAGATGAAGTTTTTAGTGACTTATCAGACTATAATGATTATTTAAAACAAGAAAAATCGGGCATAAAAGAAATTCCATTTGGAACACATTTAAGTAGAACAGGATATACCGAAGCTGAATTATTGAGAAATGATTTTAAAACCAATAATGCACGATTTTCAGGGTCGTTATATGTTAGACCTTTTAAAGACGAACGCTTAGAAATTCAATTATCTTCTAGATTATCGTCACGAAATAACCTTTTTCAAGGAGCAAACAGATTCGTGCAACGTAACTACCAAACAGAACAGCACAAATTAGAACTGAAAGGACATAACTTTTATCTTAGAGGGTATTATACTGGAAATAATTCTGGTAATTCATATGACTTAACAAAAACAGGAATGCTAATTGAAGAGAATACTATTAATAACTATGATTGGACAACTCAATATGTTAATCAAAGATATCTTAATGGAAAATCAATTAATGAGGCCAGAAAATTAGCAGATGCAAATAGGTTAAAACCTAATACAGGTGCTTTTAATAAAGAGTTTAGTAAAATTACGTCTACATTAATATCGGAAGGCGGAAGTGCTTTGTATGAAAAAAGTAATTATAAACATATTGATGGTAATTATAATTTTAAATCTCTTTTAAATAATTGGGCTGATGTACAAGCAGGTGCTTCTTATAGAAAATATAATCCAAATTCTAGAGGAACACTTTTTAATGATTATTCTCAGAAAATAGCAATAGAAGAATATGGTTTCTATTCTCAAATTCAGAAAAAATTATTGGAAGAGAAATTAAAAATAACAGCTTCACTTCGTTATGATAAAGCGACTAATTTTGATGGAAATTATTCTCCTAAATTAGCTTTAAATTATGCTTTTGGTAAAGAAAGAAATCATGTATTCCGAACGTCATTTCAAACAGGTTTTAGAAATCCAACAGTTCAGGAGCAATATCAATTTTTAGAATCAGCCAGAAAAAAAAATATAGGAACAGTAGCTGAGAACTTAAACCGAATTTCTTATGGTAATAATTATTATGAAGCTTGGGATGATGCTTCAAAATCTTATATCGGTAAGTATCGACCAATTTCTGGACAAGAGATTTTAAACAATTCATTGCTTACTAAAACTTCATACGGAGATAATATTACTTTTGAAAAATCAGATTATAAAGAAGTAATGCCAGAGCTTGTTAAAACAATAGAATTAGGATATCGAAGTATGTTTCGCATCAATAATAGCACTAATTTTGATTTAGATATTAATGCGTATTACAGTCAGCATGATGATTTTGTTTTTATACAAGATGTTGTTGTTGTTAATGCAGGAAAAGTATATCCTTATGGAAATAGAAAATTAACAGCTGCCGAGTTATTAGAACCTAAAAATGAGTTTGGATACACTAATGATGCTGGAGTTTTAGTCTTTGACGAAGTAGCGTATAGGGCTTTTACCTATGGTGATGTTAATGAGTTTAATATTGTAACGAATAGTAAATCTCAAATAGAATCGTATGGTTTTGCTTTAGGAATGCATACCAAATTATTTAAGAATTTTGATTTCGGAGTAAACTATAGTTTTAATGATTATCAATTTGAAGATAAAGATCATGGTCAATTTGATCCTAATTTTAATACGCCTAAGCATAGTGTAAAATTACAGTTTGGTAATACTAAACTGTATCGAAATTTCGGTTTCAATATTAATGCGAGATGGCAAGATGAATATAAATGGGTTTCAACTTTTGTAAAAGGAGATGTGTCAGCAAGAACTGTACTTGATGCACAATTAAATTATCGTATTCCTTCTATGAAATCTAAATTTAAAATTGGAGGAACCAATTTATTTGGAAAAGAGTACTTCGTAGCACCAGGTTCTGGTCAAGTAGGACAATTATATTATATTTCTTGGATTATTAATAATTAAATTATTTCAAGATTACTTTTAATTTTTAAGATTTTAAATAAAAAACCTGAACAAAATATTGTTCAGGTTTTTTTATTTTATACTCTTTATTTTGAAGTAAAAACTAAGAGAAAAGTCTAAGAAAAAAGTAAGCAAAAAAAAGAGTTTGATATTTTAATCAAACTCTTTTTTTAAGCTTATAAAAATTTAATATGCTCTTTCATCATTCTTTTCGTAGAAGTTAATAAATGCTTGATTTACAACACGATTTCCTCCATCAGTAGGATAATCTCCTGTGAAATACCAATCACCTAAATTATCAGGACAGGCTTTGTGTAAATTAGTAACATTTTGAAAAATTACTTCAACATCAGTTTTAATATCTGAAGTTTTTAATAAGGCGGCAATTTTAGTAGAAATTTGTTCATCAGTAAAAGGAGCATATACTTCTTTCACATAATTTACAACATCTTTATCTTCGCTAACTTGTTGTTGTTTACATTTTTCATATACGGTATTAATAATATCATATTGATTGGTTTCTTTTAATAATGCTAAAGCGGCTTTAAAAGCGATAAAATCATTAATTTTCGCCATATCGATACCATAACAATCAGGATAACGAATTTGAGGAGCAGAAGAAACCACGACAATTTTCTTCGGATTTAATCTATCTAATATTTTGATAATACTTTTCTTTAAAGTCGTACCACGAACAATACTATCATCAATAATTACCAGATTATCGGTTGGTTTTACCACGCCGTAAGTAACATCGTAAACGTGTGCTACTAAGTCATCTCGACTACTATCATCAGTAATAAAGGTTCTTAATTTTGCATCTTTAATGGCAATTTTTTCAAAACGAGGTCTTTTTGAAAGAATATCGGTTACTTTTTCTTTGGATAATTTTGTTCCACCTGCTAAAATAGCGGCTGTTTTTTGCTGATTTAACACATCTTCAGCAGCTTCCATCATTCCAAAAAATGAGGTTTCTGCGGTGTTCGGAATGTATGAAAATACTGCATTTTCGATATCATCATCAATTGATTTTAAAACTTCAGGAAATACGTATTTTCCTAAATTTTTACGTTCTGTATAAATATCGGCATCGCTTCCTCTAGAGAAATAAATTCTTTCAAAAGAACAGGCTTTTTTAGGACGTTGTTCCAGAACTGGTTTCATAGAAGTTTCGCCACTTTTTTTGATGATTAACGCATGACCTCTATCAATTTCTTTAATTTCATCAATAGGAACATTAAATACGGTTTGAATCGCAGGACGTTCCGAGGCAACGACTACAACTTCATCATCTTGATAATAAAATGCAGGACGAATTGCCGATGGATCTCTTAATACAAAGGCATCACCGTGTCCTAATAAACCAGCCATGGCATATCCACCGTCCCAATTTTTTGCAGAACGCTGTAAAATTCGTTGAATATCTAAATGTTCTTCGATATAACCAGAAGCATCTTTTTTACTAAAACCAATTTCTTTTGCTTTGACATATAATTTAGAAACTTCATCTTCTAAGAAATGACCAATTTTTTCCATTACCGTAACGGTATCGGTTGCTTCTTTTGGGTGTTGTCCTAATTCGATTAGGTCATTTAAAAGTTGTTTTGAGTTGGTCATATTAAAATTACCTGCAACAAGTAAATTTTGATGTTTCCAATTACGTTGACGTAAAAAAGGATGTACATTTTCGATAGAATTTCCACCAAAAGTACCGTAACGAACGTGTCCTAAAAATAGGTTTCCTAAATAAGGAACATTATCTTCTTGCCATTTTATGTCGTCTGTTTTTTCTGGATTTTCTTGAAGAACATTGTTAATTCTATCGTTTATTTTACCAAAAATATCTTTAATTGGTTGTGGTTGGTTCGAACGTATTCTACTAATATAGCGTGTTCCTTGTGCTACATTGAATTTTATACTTGCCAATCCTGCACCATCTTGCCCACGATTGTGTTGCTTTTCCATTAATAAATACATTTTATTTACACCGTAAAAAGCGGTTCCGTACTTATCTTTATAATATTGTAATGGTTTTAATAATCGAACCATTGCAATACCGCACTCATGTTTAATAGCATCACTCATTTGAAAAAAATATTTAAAAGGGTATTGTGTTTATTCTACTTTTTTTGACTAAAAAATCCGCAGCAAAAAGCGCGGATTTTTATTTATGATAATTCAATATCAAACTGTGTTAATTCTTTAAAAGACTGCAGACGTGTTAGCACTTCGTCCTTTGTAAGTTCTTCCATTCGTTGTGTTCCAAATTTTTCAACACAGAAGGAGGCTAAATTAGATCCGTAAATAATTCCATTTTTCATGTTATCAAACGAGATATCTTCCGTTTTTGCTAAATATCCACAAAAACCTCCTGCAAAGGTGTCTCCAGCTCCTGTTGGATCAAAGACTTCGGCTAACGGTAATGCTGGTGCGAAAAACATTTTTCCTTCACTAAATAATAAAGCGCCGTGTTCTCCTTTTTTGATAACCACATATTTCGGTCCCATTTCATGGATTTTTTTCGCAGCATTCACTAACGAGTATTCTCCACTTAATTGACGTGCTTCTTCATCATTAATGGTAACAACATCGACACGTTTTAAAACAGTATGTAAATCATCTAAAGCAATATCCATCCAAAAATTCATGGTGTCTAAAACCACTAATTTTGGGCGTTTGCTCATTTGGTCTAAAACTGACGCCTGTGTTAAAGGATGTAAATTTCCTAACATTACAATCCCAGCATCTTTAAATTCCTCAGGAACGACAGGGGTAAAATGTTCTAACACATTTAATTCTGTAATTAAAGTATCACGAGAATTCATGTCGTTATGATATTTTCCGCTCCAAAAGAATGTTTTTCCTTCTTTTACAACTTCAATTCCATCGGTATTAATGCCTTTGTCGTTCATCATATCTAAATATGATTGCGAAAAATCGCCACCAACCACAGAAACTACGCCTGTTTTTACGCCAAATTGAGACGCTGCCAATCCGACATAAGTTCCTGAACCTCCTAATATTTTATCTGTTTTGCCAAAAGGTGTTTCAATAGCATCAAAAGCTACGGTACCAACTGCTAATAATTTGCTCATTTCTTGTTTTTTTACTGTAATTTTGCACTTTTAATAACGTGTCTTTTACACAGTGCAAAAATAGTTTTAAAAAATGACTATCAAAGAAATACAAGAAGAAATTATTGACGAGTTTTCTATGTTTGATGACTGGATGGAGCGTTATGAATATATCATTGACTTAGGAAAATCATTACCTATCATCAACGAAACCTATAAGTTAGATGAAAATTTAATTAAAGGATGTCAGTCAAAAGTTTGGTTATATTCCGAACTTAAAAATGATACTATTCATTTTACCGCCGATAGCGATGCTATTTTAACCAAAGGAATTGTAGCCTTATTGTTAAGAGTATATTCGAACCAAACACCACAAGAAATTTTAAATGCCGATACCAAATTTATCGATGAAATTGGCTTGAAAGAACATTTAAGCCCAACACGTGCAAACGGTTTAGTATCGATGATTAAACAAATTAAAATGTATGCGATTGCACAACAATCAAAATTATCAAGCTAAATTAAATAGCGAAATAAAAAAATCAAATTAAAAATCTAAAGAAGTAGAAAGATGACCGATAAAGAATTAGACGAATTAGGCGATAAAATAGTAGGCGTTTTAAAAACAATTTACGATCCAGAAATTCCAGTAGATATTTATGAGTTGGGATTGATTTATGATGTATTTGTATCCGAGGAGAAGGACGCTAAAATTTTAATGACCTTAACTTCACCAAATTGCCCAGTAGCAGAAAGTTTGCCTGTGGATATTGAAAATAAAGTAAAATCATTAGAAGAGATTAATAATTGCGAAGTTGAAATAACTTTTGACCCTACTTGGACGCAAGAAATGATGAGCGAAGAGGCAAAGTTAGAACTAGGAATGTTATAAAATGTCAGAAGAAATTATAAATAAAATAGCAAACAGTCAATTAACAACTATTGATTTAGAAGACTTTTATCCGAAAGGAAATCGGGTTGTTTTTGATATTAAAGATTGGCTATATCAAGGAATCATCCTTCGAGAAAAAGACTTTCGAGAACACGTGAAAAATCATAATTGGCAACAATATGACGGTAATTATGTCGCTTTAAAGTGTTCTGATGATGCTATTATTCCATCTTGGGCATATTTATTATTAACGACAAAATTGACCGATTTCGCTAAAAAAGTAGTGGTTGGCGATTTAGAATTGCTAGAAACCGTACTTTTTAATGATATTATTACGAATTTAAATATCACGGAATATCAAGATAAACGACTCATCATAAAAGGCTGTTCTGATAAACCAATTCCGCAAAGTGCTTATACATTGTTGGTTAGCAAAATTCAACCTGTTTGTAAAAGCATCATGTTTGGGGAGGCGTGTTCAACAGTGCCTTTGTTTAAAAAAGTAATCAAAAAATAATAATAATTTTTTTTGAAAAAAAGTGACTTCTATAAAATAATGTTGTCTAATAAAAAGCGTAGTTTTGCGCTCTTAAAAAATAATAAAATGAAAAAAATAGTTTTAACATTAGCATTTGTATGTTCAATTATTTCTTTGCAAGCTCAAACAGTTGAAGAATTAAAAAAAGATCTTACAGCTAAAAAAGGTGAAATAAGTAAATTAGAAGGTGAAGCAAGTGCTTTACAATCTAAAATTGATGCTTTTCCAGGATGGAAATTCGGAGCATTTGGTACTATTGGAGCTAATTTCTCTGGATTTGACAGATGGTATTCGAATGCTGTTCCTAATTCATCAACAGGAAATATTGGTGTAACGGTAAATGGTTTCGCTAATTTAGATAGTGAAAAGTATTTTTGGAGAAACTCTGGAAATTTAAATTTAGGATGGATTAAGTTAGATGATAAAGATAACGCTAACGACGATACTAAATTTAAAGGAACTACTGATGTTTTTACCATCACTTCTTTATATGGTTATAAATTAACTAAAAAAATAGCTGTTTCTACTTTAGCAGAATACAGAACGTCTTTTATTAAAAACTTTAATGACCCAGGATATTTAGATGTTGGCGTTGGTATTACTTGGACACCTATTCCAGAATTAATAGTGGTAGCACATCCTTTAAACTACAACTTTGTGTTTAGTAAATCAGGTTCTGATTATGAATCTTCTTTAGGGGCAAAAATTGTAGCGGAATACAACAAGCAAATTGGTGATTTTAAATTCAGATCTAATTTATCGACTTTTCAAAGTTATAAATCATCAGATTTATCGAACGCAACTTGGATAAACTCAATTGGTTTTAACGTGTGGAAAGGAATTGGAATTGGATTAGAATCAGGATTAAGAGCGAATAAACAAGAAGCTTTTAATTCAGATTTAACAAATTATCCTTCTTTGTCAGCAACTCCTGGTAAAATTCAATCATACTGGTTGGCTGGTTTAAGTTACAGTTTCTAAATAAAAAGAGTATTATTATAATATAATTATAAGAAACCTCAAGCAGTAATGTTTGAGGTTTTCTTTTTTACGTATTTTAGCTAAAAATAAAATAAAATTAAATGACACTATTAATTATTTACGCTACAGTTTCTATTTTTTTCTCTTTTATATGTTCTATTTTAGAGGCAGTATTACTAAGTGTAACTCCCACTTTTGTAAATGTCAAAAAGAAAGAAGGCGAAGCTTTTGCAACACAATTAGAAACCTTAAAAAAAGATGTCGATAAGCCTTTAATTGCAATTCTTACATTAAATACGCTTGCGCATACGGTTGGTGCAATTTTAGTAGGAACAGAGGCTAAGAAGGTGTTTAATGATGATGGTTATGGTGTTTTTATTGTTTCTGCACTGATGACTATTTTAATTTTAGTCGCTTCGGAAATAATACCAAAAACAGTTGGTGCAACCTATTGGAAACAGCTTGCAAAATTGACAACAACAGCATTAAAAATTATGATTTTTCCATTAAAATGGACGGGTGTTTTATGGATTTTACAATTGACAACCAAATTGATTGGCGCAAAAGGTGGACATGGAAGCGTTTTAAGTAGAGAAGATTTTTCTGTAATGACTGATATTGCCGAACAAGAAGGTGTTTTTCATGAAAATGAAAGTAATGTGATTCGAAATATGTTAAATTTTAAAGATATTCAGGTCAAAGATATTATGACGCCTCGAACAGTTATTAAAACTGCGGATGAGAATCAAACAATTCAATCTTTTTTTGATGCTAATAAGTCGTTACATTTTTCTAGGATTCCTGTTTTTAATCAGAATCCCGATACAATAACAGGTTATATTTTAAAAGATCAACTTTTTTTAGCATTAATTGATCAAAAAGGAAATGAACCTTTAAAGACAATTAAGAGAGATATTATAATTGCTGATAGAGATTTATCGATTCCTGGATTATTCAATAAATTAGTAGAAAAACGGGAACACTTAGCCTTAGTTGTTGATGAATATGGTTCTGTTAGTGGTCTTGTAACTCAAGAAGATGTTATTGAAACCTTATTAGGTTTTGAAATTATGGACGAAAGTGATAGCGTTGCTGACTTACAGAGTTTGGCAAGAAAAAATTGGAAAAAAAGAGCCGCAAACATAGATACTATTGACGAATCTAATAGTGAATTAGAGAAGTAATAAGTGAATTTTTTTTTAAAAAAAAACATAATATTTTCTTTTGATATTTTGTGATACTAGTTGAAACGAAGATAATTTATAAAAAAAACTCAATACTTATAGTATTGAGTTTTTTATTTTTATAGCGGAACAACAATAGAACCGTTAAATTTTTCTCTAATTTTATTTAAAGCTCTATCGGCTTCTAGTTTTGTTCTGTAATCGCCAACTTGTATTTTCCAATCAGGCTGATCGTATTTAATTTTTGTGTAAATAGTAGGAAATTCACCACGAAATCGGCTTTGTAAACTTTTTGCTTTGGTTTCTAATCCATTATATAATTGAATTCGAAAGCCAGTTCCGTTGTTTTGATTGTACATTCTTTTCTTTTTTAGAAGAGAAATAATGTCATTATTTTCTGGCTGTTTTTCTTGTGCTTTAGCAATAGAAATACCTATCGAAAGAGATAGTGCTAAGGTTAGTAAAATTCTTCTTTTTTTCATTTTATTAAAACTTTATACAAAAGTAACAACTTGTAATTTAATAGATTGTTCGCGTTACTTATTTAGAACAAATATAAATTATAAATTACCAATCTCTTAACATTTCACAATTTATATAGAAGTAGTACTTTTGCATAAGGTTCTATTTGTTATCTTAAAAATAACAACTTAGAAAAAACTGTACCAAAACAGATACAAAACTTATATTTAAAAGTATGAAAAGTGTGAAACATCACAGCGGATTAACCCAAACACTCGTAAGGAGTTTAGCTTTCTTTTTAGTTTTATTAGTAAGCTTTTCAGCTTTTTCACAAGATGTTGATGAGGCTCGTCAAAAAGAAGGGAAAAAATTATTTAAATCTTTATGTGCTTCGTGTCACAAGCTAGATAAAAAGCTTGTAGGGCCTAAGTTAGGCGACGTAGAAAGCCGAAGAGAAAACGCTTGGTTAAAGTCTTGGATTAAAGACAATGCTGCGTTTAGAGCTTCTGGTGATAAAGACGCAATAGAGGTTTTTGAAGAGTATAACAAGGCTGGAATGTCTGCTTTTCCTCAGTTAACTGATAAAAATATCGATGATATTCTTTATTATACAACTGTAGGTGAAATTAAGAAAGCAACTGATGTGGCTGTAGCTGCTGATGGTGTTAGTACTGAGAAAGGAGAAGCTCCAGGGTGGTTAATCTATATATTAGGTGCTGCGATTATTGTTGCTTTTTTAATTATCGCTAGTTTATTGAAAACAATTAGTGAGTTAAAAGGAGCGCCTAAAACTCCAGGAGCAGTTGGTCAAACAGCCGATTTATGGGAAGGACTTAAGAAAAATACATTCTTACAGATTTTAATCGTAATCTTTTTAGCGTTAGTTGCTGCTTATTTCTTATTTGGAACTCTATTTAAAGTAGGGGTAGATGAAGGATATCAGCCAATACAGCCAATCGCTTTTTCTCATAAAATTCACGCAGGTGATAATAAAATTGATTGTCAATATTGTCACTCATCAGCAAAACATAGTAAAACATCAGGTATTCCTTCAGTAAATGTATGTATGAACTGTCATAAGAATATTTCAGAAGTAGCAGATGATACTAAGGTTGTTATGGATGATCATACATTAACTAAAACAGATTTAGATAAAGAAATCGCTAAGATATACGAAGCTGCTGGTTGGGACGCTGATAACTTAGAGTATACCGGAATAACAAAACCTGTCAAGTGGGTTAGAGTTCATAATTTACCAGATTTCGCATATTTTAATCACTCACAACATGTTACAGTTGCTGGTTTAAAATGCCAGAAATGTCATGGTCCTGTAGAGGAAATGGAAGAAGTATATCAATATTCGCCATTAACAATGGGCTGGTGTATTGATTGTCATAAAGAAACAAAGGTTGACTTAAAAGGAAACGAATACTATGCTAAAATTCATAAGCAATTAGCAGCAAAGTATGGCGTTGACCAAGTTACAATTGCTCAATTAGGAGGAAAAGAGTGTGGTAAGTGCCACTATTAATCAATTAGAAAGTAGAAAAACACGTATATAAATGGCTTTAAACAAAAAATACTGGCAAAGTGTTGAAGAACTAAAAGATAGTTCTGTTGTTGAAACGCTACGTAATAATGAGTTTGTACAAGATATTCCTACAGATGAGTTTTTAGGTGATAAAGATACATTAGAAACATCATCAACCTCACGTAGAGATTTCTTGAAATATGTTGGATTTACCACAGCAGCCGCTTCTTTAGCAGCATGTGAGGGTCCCGTAAGAAAATCAATCCCTTATGTAGTACAACCAAATGATATTGTTGTAGGTGTTGCTGATTGGTACGCAACCACAATAGCTGACGGTTTTGATTTTGCAAACGTATTAGTGAAAACACGCGAAGGACGCCCTATTCTTGTAATGCCTAATAAGCAAGCAGGAGGTGAAACAAACGCACGTACGCAAGCATCGGTTTTATCATTATATGATGCTCAATTACGTTTAAAAGAACCTAAAAAAGAAGGCGCTGAAATTTCTTGGGAAGCTGCAGATAAAGAAATCATCGCAACGCTTAATGAATTAAAAGAAGCAAACGAATCAGTAGTGTTATTAACAGGAACGTTAGCAAGTCCTTCTACTGAAAAAGTTATTGCTGATTTTATCGCAGTATATCCAAACGTAAAGCACGTTGTTTATGATGCTATTTCAGAAAGTGCTACCGCTGATGCTTTTGAAGCAATGTACGGTACACGTGCTTTACCTAATTATGATTTTAGTAAAGCAGAGGTAATCGTTTCTATTGGAGCAGATTTTATTGGTGATTGGCAAGGTGGTTATGAAAAATCATATGCTGATGGTCGTAGAGCTGATTCTGGTAAAATGTCTTACCATGTTCAGATAGAAAGCAATATGTCGTTAGCAGGAGCAAATGCTGATAAAAGAATGGTTGTAAAACCTTCTGATCAGGTATATGCTTTGGTTAATTTATATAATGCTGTAACAGGAGAATCTCTTCCTTCAAAAGCAACAAAATTAGATGCTGAAATTAAAAAGCTAGCTAGCGATTTAAAGAAAGCAGGTTCTAAAGGGGTTGTAATTACAGGATTAAATGATAAAAACGCTCAGTTAATCGCTTTTGCAATTAATGAGAAGTTACAAAGTGAAATATTCGATACCAAAGCTGTTAATTTAACACGTCAAGGTAACGATACACAAGTAAGTCAGTTAGTTGCAGATATTAAATCAGGAAAAGTAAAAGGAATAGTAACCTATAATACGAATCCTTTATATACACTATCAAATGCTACTGATTTAGCAGAAGGAATTAAAAAATTAAAATTATCTGTTGCAATAGCTACTCAAAATGATGCAACAGCAAACGCTACACAATATACATTGCCTGCGCCTCATAACTTAGAGAGTTGGGGAGATGTAATGGCAACCAAAGGAACGTATAGTTTAATGCAGCCAACGATTTCACCATTATTTAATACACGTCAGTTACAAGATGTGTTATTAAAATGGTCAGGTAGCACTATAAATTATTACGATACTTTAAAGAATTTTTGGAGCACGACTGTTTTAGCAGGAGCTTCATGGAATCAAGCATTGCATGATGGTTTTTTCAAATCAGCAATAATTTCAGAAGAAGAAGCTTTTGAATCTACAGTAGTTATTAGTACTACAGTATCTCAGTTATTAAAAGCAACAAGTACTGCTTCAGGTTTTGAGTTAAACTTGTTTTCATCAACTGCTTTAGGGGATGGTAAACAAGCGAACAATCCTTGGTTACAAGAATTGCCAGATCCTATTACACGTGCTGCCTGGGATAATTACTTAACCGTTTCAATGGCTGATGCTAAAGAATTAGGTTTTGAAAATCCTGTAAAAGATAACGGTGCTATTGATGGTAATTACGCCACTATTACAGTAAATGGTGTTTCTATTGAAAAAGTTCCTGTAATTATTCAGCCAGGTCAAGCAAAAGGTTCTGTAGGTTTAGCTTTAGGATATGGTAGAACACAAGGTTTAAAAGAGGAAATGCAAGTAGGAATAAATGCATATCCTTTATATAAAAACTCAAATGCTGTTCAATATAATGTTTCTATTGAGAAAACTTCAGGATGGCATAAGTTTGCTTGTACACAAGTACAGAGTACACTTGCTGGTCGTCATGATATTTTAAAAGAAGCAACTTTACAACAGGTAAATAATAAAAACTTAGATCCAAAACATACTTGGAATAAGCCAGCAATGGTTTCTTATGACCATCAAGAAGTAGAAGCTAAAAGCATCGACTTATGGGATGATCATAATAGAGAGGTAGGACATCACTTTAATTTATCTATTGATTTAACTTCTTGTACAGGATGTGGGGCATGTGTAGTAGCGTGTCATGCAGAAAATAATGTACCAGTTGTAGGAAAAGATGAAGTACGAGTGGGTAGAGATATGCACTGGTTACGTATTGACCGTTATTATTCTTCTACTGTTGTTGATAAGCAACATGAAGCTTCTATGACTATTGAAGAGTTTAAAGCTCAAAACCCTAGTTTAGCAAATAAAGATGTTGAACGAAAGTATACGGAAAAAGTTTTAGAATTAAGTAGAGGAGATTTATTTGATGCTTTAGAAAATTCAGCAGAAAATCCTGAAGTAGCTTTTCAACCAATGATGTGTCAGCACTGTAATCATGCTCCTTGTGAAACAGTATGTCCAGTAGCAGCAACATCACACGGTCGTCAAGGTCAAAATCAAATGGCTTATAACAGATGTGTAGGTACAAGATATTGTGCAAATAACTGTCCTTATAGAGTTCGTCGTTTTAACTGGTTTAATTATTCAGAAAACAATGAGTTTGACTTCAATATGAATAACGAATACGGAAAAATGGTGTTAAATCCAGACGTAGTAGTTCGTTCAAGAGGGGTAATGGAAAAATGTTCTATGTGTATTCAAATGACACAGGCAACAATTTTAAAAGCCAAAAAAGAAGGTAGAGCAGTACATAAAGACGAATTTGAAACAGCTTGTTCATCAGCATGTTCTACAGGAGCAATGGTGTTTGGAGATATAAATAATTCTGAAGATAAAGTAGCCTCTTTAAAAGAGGATGACAGAGCATTCCATGTGTTAGACTATATTGGTACAAAACCAAACGTAGTATATCAAGTGAAAGTAAGAAATACAAACGAAGCTTAATAATAAAATTAACAAGTATATAGATTTATGTCGTCTCATTACGAATCATCTTATAGAGAACCTTTAGTGTTGGGTAACAAAAGTTATCACGATATCACTGAAGACATTGCAAGACCTATAGAGGGTAAAGCAAATCAAAATTGGTATATCGCATTTTATATTTCTTTGGCAGCAATGCTCTGGGGATTTGGATGTATTTTCTACACCGTCGGTACAGGTATCGGTGTGTGGGGATTAAGTAAAAACATCGGTTGGGCATGGGATATAACCAACTTCGTATGGTGGGTAGGTATCGGTCACGCAGGAACCTTAATTTCCGCTGTACTATTACTCTTTCGTCAAAAATGGCGAATGGCAATTAACCGTTCCGCAGAAGCGATGACTATTTTTGCGGTATTCCAAGCAGGATTATTTCCGATTATTCACATGGGACGTCCGTGGAACGGATATTGGGTATTACCAATGCCGAACCAATTTGGATCATTATGGGTGAATTTTAACTCACCATTATTATGGGATGTATTCGCAATTTCAACTTATTTATCGGTATCATTAGTTTTCTGGTGGACAGGTTTATTACCAGATTTTGCAATGATTCGTGATAGAGCAGTAAAGCCTTTTCAAAAGAAAATATATGCTTTATTATCTTTCGGATGGTCAGGTAGAGCTAAAGATTGGCAACGTTTTGAAGAAGTATCATTAGTGTTAGCAGGTTTAGCTACTCCATTAGTACTTTCAGTACATACAATTGTATCGATGGATTTTGCTACTTCTATTAACCCAGGATGGCATTCAACAATATTTCCACCTTATTTCGTAGCTGGAGCAATATTTTCAGGATTTGCAATGGTACAAACCTTATTAGGTATAATGCGTAAGGTTACCAATATGGAAGCTTATATTACACGTTTACACGTAGAATATATGAATCAGGTAATTCTTTTAACAGGAGGAATTGTGGCTGTAGCGTATGCAACAGAGTTTTTTATAGCATGGTATACAGGTTCACCTTATGAAAATTATACGTATTTATCATTTGGAGCAGAAGCAGGAGCATATGGATGGGCATTTTGGTCATTGTTAATATGTAATATTATTTTACCTCAATTATTATGGATTAAGAAATTAAGAAGAAGTTTTATCTTCTCTTTTATTATCTCAATCGTAATTAATATTGGTATGTGGTTTGAGCGTTTCGATATTATCGCAATTGTATTGAGTAAAGGACATTTACCATCAACATGGTGGCGTTTTGAACCAACATTTGTAGATGTAGGTATTTTTGTAGGAACTATTGGATTTTTCTTTGTATTATTCTTATTATATGCAAGAACATTTCCTGTAATTGCACAAGCAGAAGTTAAGACAATCTTGAAATCTTCAGGAGAGAATTTTAAAAAATTAAGAGAAGAGAACAATGAGCACTAGTAAAGTAATTCACGCATTTTATAATGATGATGATATCTTAATGGATGCCGTTAAGAAAATCAAAGGAGAACATCATCACATTGAAGAAGTATTTTGTCCATTTCCAGTTCATGGATTAGACAAAGCTTTAGGATTAGCTCCAACACGTTTGGCAATTACTGCATTCTTTTACGGAATTACAGGTTTGTGCTTTGCTATTTGGATGACTAATTACATGATGATTCAAGATTGGCCACAAGATATTGGAGGTAAACCTAACTTTAGTTGGTTTACAAATATGCCAGCATTTGTACCAATTATGTTTGAATTAACCGTGTTTTTTGCAGCCCATTTAATGGTTATTACTTTTTATATGAGAAGTAGAATATGGCCGTTTAAAGAAGCAGAAAACCCAGATCCAAGAACTACTGATGATCATTTTTTAATGGAAATTCCTGTTCATGATAATGAAGAAGAGTTAAAGGCTTTATTAGCAACAACAGGTGCAGTAGAAATTAACATAGTAGAAAAGCACTAATAGAGAGATATGAAGAGTTTTGTGAAAATAATCGTCGCTTTAGTTGTAATAACAAGTGTTATTTCATGTGGAGACAAACGTACACCACAATTACAATATATGCCAGATATGTATGTTTCTATACCTTATGATGCAAATGGAGCAGTAGGTTTAAATGGAGAAATGGTAGATAGATTACCCGTTGCTGGTACCGTAAGTAGAAAAGGTATTGTAGCTTATGATATTCCGGATACGAATGAAGGATATGAAAAAGCAAAGTTAGAGTTAAAGAATCCTTTAGCGACTACTGAAAAAAATTTAGCAAAAGGTAAAGAATTATACGGGATTTATTGTGCTACTTGTCATGGATCAAAAGGTGATGGTAACGGAGTTTTATCTCAAAGAGATAAATTTAATGGAATACCAAACTATAAAGAGAGAGATTTAAATCCAGGAAATATTTACCATGTTATTATGTATGGTAAAAATTTAATGGGATCTCATGCAGCACAATTACAGTACAAAGAGCGTTGGCAAGTTGTACAGTATGTTGAGAAATTAAGAAGCGAATTATAATAAGTCTATAATAGATAGTTAAGATATGTACCAGTTTACAGGAAAATTAAAAATACTTGCTATTGCTCTTATGATTTTAGGAGCTTTAGGTACTGCCATCAGTTTTATGTCGGCACCTAAAACATTAGAAGAAGCAAAAGAGATTATAGCCAAACAGCATGATGCTCATAGTAGCAACCATGCTACCGTTGATGCTCATAAAAAAGAAACAGCACCTAAAGAAGATGTTCATACAACAGCACATGCTGATGTTGTAAAACAGGCTGAAGAAGTTAAAAGTCATCACGTAAATGATAGCACATCAGCACATGCTGTTGTAGATACGACTCATACAGAATCAGTAGTAGAAAATCATAAGGAGGCTAAAGTAACACATACGATTACTAGTCAGGCGCATACTGAAAATCATGACGCACATGCTGAACATGCTTTTCATCAAATGCAAAATCGTCCTTGGGCAGCATTCTTCGTAGCTTTAATGTTCTTTTTAGGAGTTACATTATTAGTGCTAGCTTTTTATGCAATTCAAAGAGTCGCGCAAGCGGGTTGGTCTGTTGTATTATTTAGAGTAATGGAAGCTATTACAGCAAATCTACACTACGTAAGTGTTATAATGTTAGTGTTTTTAATTGCTACTTTTATGCATATGAATCATTTATTTCCATGGATGGCAGAGGGAGTTTTTGATCCTCAAAGTCCAAACTATGATGCTGTAGTAGATGGTAAAAAATGGTTTTTAAATACTCCAGGGTGGTTAATTAGAAGTATTTTCTATTTAACGGTATGGAATGTATATCGTTTTGTAATTAGAAAAGGATCTATCAAACAAGAAAATGGAGATTTAAAATTACATATGAGAAATTATAATATATCTATAATTTTCTTATTCCTTTTTATGATTACCGAATCAATGATGTCTTGGGATTGGATTATGGGAATAGATCCTCACTGGTTCTCAACTTTATTTGGATGGTATGTGTTAGCTACTTTCTTAGTATCAGCATTAACAGTAATTGCTTTTGTAACTATTTATTTAAGAGCAAAAGGACACTTACCATTTGTAAATGATAGTCATATTCATGATTTAGCGAAGTATATGTTTGGTTTCTCTGTATTTTGGACATACTTATGGTTCTCTCAATTCATGTTAATTTGGTATGCTGATATTCCTGAAGAAACTACGTATTATTTACTAAGAATGAATGAATATCAAGTACCATTTTTAGCAATGGTAGTGATGAATTTTATTTTCCCAATATTATTATTAATCAATAGTGATTTTAAAAGTATTCCTTGGTTTGTAACTATCGGAGGAGTTGTAATATTAGCGGGTCATTATTTAGATGTATTTATAATGATTATGCCAGGAACAGTTGGTGCTCAATACGGATTTGGAATTGGAGAAATAAGTGGTATTTTATTTTTCTTAGGATTGTTTATATTTGCAACTTTTAATGCATTTTCAAAAGCGAATCCATTGGCAAAAGGAAATCCATTTTTACACGAAAGTGAAACACACCATTACTATAATATCGAACACAGAGGTGAAGATAGTAATGAACATTAATAATAATTAATAAACAAATAGTTTAGATAATATGCTCGCTTTATTTTATATTTTCATAGCAATTGCAATAGGAGTTAGTTTCTGGCAAATTACACGTATCATGAATCTTCGTTCTGTTATAGCTACAGATAAAGACAACGAAACACAAGGTAAATTAGCCATAGGTTTTTTAATATTCTTATATGCAATGATGGTTTATTGCTTAATAGCAATGAATGTAATTATGCTACCAGAGTCTGCTTCTATTGAAGGGGAACATCATGATAACTTATTTGACATTACATTTTGGTTATTAGGTATTGTTCAATTTGGAATGCAATTTTTAATCTTCTTTTTTACTTATAAATATAGAGGTAAAAAAGAGAACAAGGCATTGTTTTATGCCGATAGTCATAAGTTAGAAATGATTTGGACGGTTATTCCTGCAGTAACAATTGTACTATTAATAGGGTATGGTTTGTGGGCCTGGAATAATATAATGTATGTTGGAGATGACGAAAACCCAATTGTAATTGAAGTTTATTCTAGACAATTTGATTGGCAAGCACGTTATGCAGGAGAAGACAATGAATTAGGTTTAGGAAATGTTAACTTTATAAAAGGTATTAACTCTATGGGAGTTGATATGTCTGATCCAAAATCACAAGATGACAAAAAAGTTACCGAAATGGTTTTACCAAAAGGTAAAAAAGTTGTTTTTAAATTCCGTTCTCAAGATGTATTACATTCTGCTTACATGCCTCACTTTAGTGCACAGATGAACTGTGTTCCAGGGATGGTTACTCAATTTGCATTTACACCAAAGTATACCACAGCTGAAATGCGTTTAAACTCTGAAGTTATTGCAAAAACTGATGGAATTAATAAAATAAGAAAAGCAAAAGGAGAAGATCCTTATGAGTTTGATTTTTTACTGTTATGTAATAAAATTTGTGGTGCATCTCACTACAATATGCAAATGAAAATCACTGTTGTTGAACAAGCAGATTACGACAAGTGGTTATCAGAACAAAAAACATTAGCGCAAGTTATTAAATAAGATATTTTTTAAAAGTATATATAGATTATGTCAGATCATCATCACAAAGAAACATTTGTAACTAAATACATCTTTAGTCAAGATCATAAAATGATCTCGAAACAATATCTTGTTACGGGTATATTTATGGGGGTTATAGGAGGCTTTATGTCTATGTTATTTCGTTTACAAATAGCATGGCCAGATACTTCTTTTTCAATTATAGAAGCATTTTTAGGGAACCATCAAACTGATGGAATTATGGATCCAGATATGTACTTAGCATTGGTAACAATTCACGGTACAATAATGGTATTTTTCGTATTAACTGCTGGTTTAAGTGGTACTTTTTCGAATCTATTAATTCCATTGCAAATTGGAGCTCGTGATATGGCTTCCGGTTTCTTAAACATGGTTTCATACTGGTTGTTTTTCTTATCATCAGTAATAATGATTATTTCATTGTTTGTAGAGGCAGGACCCGCATCTGCAGGATGGACAATTTATCCACCATTATCAGCATTGCCACAAGCAATTCCAGGTTCAGGTACAGGAATGACATTATGGTTAGTATCGATGGCAATATTTATTGCTTCTTCATTAATTGGATCGTTAAATTACATCGTTACCATTTTGAACTTACGTACAAAAGGAATGAAAATGACCAGATTACCATTAACAATGTGGGCGTTTTTTGTAACAGCAATTATTGGAGTTGTTTCATTTCCAGTATTATTATCAGCGGCGTTATTATTAATTTTTGATAGAAGTTTTGGAACATCATTCTTCTTATCAGATATTTTTATCTCAGGAGAAGTGTTACACTATCAGGGAGGATCGCCAGTATTATTTGAACATTTATTCTGGTTCTTAGGACATCCAGAAGTATATATTATTTTATTACCAGCATTAGGATTAACATCAGAAGTAATTTCAACAAACGCACGTAAGCCAATTTTTGGATACCGTGCAATGATTGGATCTATTATGGCAATTGCATTTTTATCAACAATTGTTTGGGGACATCATATGTTTGTATCAGGAATGAACCCTTTCTTAGGATCGGTATTTACTTTTACAACGGTATTAATTGCGATTCCTTCGGCAGTAAAAGCATTTAATTATGTAACCACGCTTTGGAAAGGTAACTTACAATTAAATCCAGCGATGTTATTTTCTATCGGATTAGTTTCTACCTTCGTAACAGGAGGTTTAACAGGATTGGTTTTAGGAGATTCTGCATTAGATATTAACGTACACGATACCTATTTCGTAGTAGCTCACTTTCACTTAGTAATGGGAGTATCTGCTTTATTAGGGATGTTTGCTGGAGTATATCATTGGTTCCCTAAAATGTATGGTAAAATGATGAATAAAACATTAGGTTACTGGCACTTTTGGTTAACAATAATTTCTGCTTATGGAGTATTTTTCCCGATGCATTTTGTTGGATTAGCAGGTTTACCACGTCGTTATTACACCAATTCAAACTTTCCAATGTTTGATGATTTAGCTGATATTAACGTATTTATGACTTTAATGGCATTTTTAGGAGGAGCGGCTCAGTTAATATTCTTAGCAAACTTCTTTATTTCAATGTACAGAGGTCAAAAAGCAACACAAAATCCTTGGAAATCGAATACTTTAGAGTGGACTACACCAGTAGAACATATTCACGGAAACTGGCCAGGTGCTATTCCTGAAGTTCACCGTTGGGCATATGATTATAGTAAAGTTGATGAAAATGATGAGTATGTTCATGGAAAAGATTTCGTGTTACAAACAACACCATTATTAGAAGGCGAAGAACCTTCTTAAGAATATAAAATTTAATAGATAAAAACTATTATAAAAGTTTAAAAGCCTTCCAAATATTGGAAGGCTTTTTGTTTTAGAACTGTTTTATATAGTATTTCTAATTTTTACGTACGAATATGTATCTTAGCAATAGTTATCGCAATAGTTAAGTAAAGCGTAACAATTATTACAAAACAACCATTTTATATCAAGTATATTTGTGCCAATATGAACGAGAACTTAAATCCTGAAAACACGAATTTATCAAATGAGGAATTAGATGTTGAAAAACAATTACGTCCACTTTCTTTTGATGATTTTGCAGGTCAAGATCAAGCGATTGATAATTTAAAAATATTTGTTGAAGCAGCCAATCAACGTGATGAAGCTTTAGATCATACCTTATTTCACGGACCTCCAGGATTAGGAAAAACAACGTTAGCTCATATTTTAGCTAATGAATTAGGCGTTGGAATCAAAGTAACCTCAGGTCCTGTTTTAGATAAACCTGGCGATTTAGCAGGATTGTTAACAAATCTTGATGAACGCGATGTGTTATTTATTGATGAAATCCATCGATTAAGCCCTATTGTTGAAGAGTATTTATACTCAGCAATGGAAGATTATAAAATCGATATCATGATTGAATCAGGACCAAATGCACGGACTGTTCAAATTCATTTAGAACCGTTTACGTTAATAGGTGCAACCACTCGTTCAGGATTATTAACCGCTCCAATGCGAGCTCGTTTTGGTATCAGCAGTCGTTTACAATATTATTCAACTGAATTATTAACGACTATTATCGAACGAAGTGCCTATATTTTAGGCGTTCCAATATCAATGGAAGCGGCAATCGAAATTGCAGGCAGAAGTAGAGGAACACCTCGTATTGCCAATGCGCTATTGCGAAGAGTTCGAGATTTTGCTCAAATTAAAGGAAACGGAAATATCACTATTGAAATAGCAACTTACGCCCTAAAAGCATTGCATGTTGACGCCAATGGTTTGGATGAAATGGATACTAAAATTTTAAATACAATTATCGATAAATTTAAAGGAGGACCTGTTGGGCTGAGTACTATTGCAACGGCAGTTAGTGAAAATACCGAAACTATTGAAGAAGTTTATGAGCCTTTTTTAATTCAGCAAGGTTTTATAATGCGTACGCCAAGAGGACGAGAAGTTACCGATTTAGCATACAAACATTTAGGAAGAACAAGAGAAATAACTGAAAATTCAATAAAAAAATCAACGAGAAATTCAACGAAAGGCGAACTTTTTTAAAATGAAATTAAAAAAAATCATACCGATACTTGACTGGTTACCCAACTACAAGAAAACGCAAATTAGAGGTGATGTCATAGCAGGAATTACCGTCGCAACGGTCTTAATTCCGCAAGGAATTGCCTATGCTCTAATTGCAGGGTTACCACCAATTTATGGTTTATATGCCGCTTTAATTCCGCAATTAATATATGCGGTTTTTGGATCATCTCGCCAAGTGGCAATCGGTCCTGTGGCGATGGATTCTTTAATCGTAGCAACAGGCGTTTCTACTTTGGCGTTAATTGGCTCTGAAAGTTACATTGCTATTGCTATTTTATTGGCATTAATGGTCGGAACAATGCAGCTTTTATTAGGCGTATTTCGCTTAGGATTTATTGTTAATTTTTTGTCAAGACCTGTAATTATTGGCTTTACATCCGCAGTTGCACTTATTATTGGACTCAATCAATTTCGGAATTTATTAGGTGTTGATTTTCTGCAAAGCGACCAAGTACATATTTTATTAGAAGATATTATTCATAGAATTTCCTCTTTTAATACAAATACCACAATTGTTGGATTCATCGCTTGTTTGCTGATTATAATTTTTAGAAAAATCAATAAAAAAATACCAAATGCACTCATTGTCGTTATTTTAGGAATTGTTGTTATTCGTTTTTTTGGCGATTATCTAAAATTAACCGACATCGCAATTGTAAAAAATATTCCATCAGGATTGCCTAAATTTAACATTCCTATTATTGATATCGCTTTGATAAAAGAATTATTTCCAATAGCATCAACATTGGTACTTGTTGGATATTTAGAAATTATTTCCATAGGAAAAACGCTCGAAGCCAAGCAAGATGAATACCGAATAGACCCAAATCAAGAATTGGTCGCCTTGGGTTTTAGTAATATTGTAGGCTCATTATTTCAATCATATCCAACAACTTCTAGTTTTTCGAGATCTGCAATTAATGAAGAAGCAGGCGGGAAAACAGGAATTTCAGCATTTGTATCGGTTATAATTGTTGTTTTAACGTTGCTTTTTTTAACACCTTTATTTTATCATTTACCAAGAACGATATTATCAGCAATTATTATTGTGGCGGTTTTTAATTTGATAAATGTATCCGAAGCTAAAAAACTTTGGAAGGCAAATCAGCTAGATTTTTGGTTGTTAATTGCTACTTTTTTAGCCACTATTTTCTTCGGAATTGAATATGGGATATTAATTGGAGCAAGTTTATCATTAATTATTTTGATTTACAGAACCTCAAGACCTTACGTTGCCGAATTAGGAAAAGTACCAAATTCAGATTTTTATCGAAATAAAAATAGGTTTAAAGAAGTTATTATCGATAAAGAAATATTAATTTTTCGTTTTGATGCCCAATTATTTTATGCAAATGCTAATTATTTTCGAGATAAATTAGACGAAATGGCACACGAAAAAGGGACTTCGCTAAAACTAATTGTATTAGATGCCGAAAGTATCAATCGAGTTGATAGTACAGGAATCGAAATGCTAAAAGAACGTATTCGATATTATCATAAAAGAAATATTGCCTTCTATTTTGCAGGTGTAAAAGGACCTGTTAGAGATGCTTTTTTTAAAGGAGGAATTTTAGAAGTGAGCAGTTTAGACCACTTTTTTATGCGTGATAATGGCGCTGTAAATTTTTTTAAAACAGGCGATAATCAAAATCAAAAAAAATACGCACAATATATTCATCAAGCGTATGAATAATTTAGTTAGAGAATAATTTAGATATAATTCACAAAAAAATAAGAAAATATAGATATGAAAATAGAGCAAATTTATACAGGTTGTTTAGCACAAGGTGCTTATTATATTGAAAGTGAAGGCGAAGTTGCGATTATTGATCCATTGCGAGAAGTAGAATCGTATATCAAAAAAGCAACACAAGATACTGCAAAAATCAACTATATTTTTGAAACTCATTTTCATGCCGATTTTGTAAGCGGACACGTAACCTTAGCCGAAAAAACAGGCGCGACAATCGTTTACGGACCAACGGCTCAAACTACTTATAAATCGCATATTGCTACTGATGGCGAGGTTTTTAAAATCGGTAAAATTACCATTACCGCATTGCATACACCAGGGCATACTATGGAAAGTACGTCGTATTTATTGAAAGATGAAAACGGAAAAAATCATGCTCTTTTTAGTGGCGATACCTTATTTTTAGGCGATGTTGGTCGTCCTGATTTAGCACAAAAAGGAGCTTTAACACAAGATGATTTAGCAGGTTTTTTGTACGATAGTTTGCGTACCAAAATAATGGTTTTAGAAGATGATGTAATTGTATATCCAGCACATGGAGCAGGTTCGGCTTGTGGTAAAAACCTAAGCAAAGAAACCATCGGAACAATTGGAAATCAAAAGAAAACCAATTATGCGTTGCGTGAAAACATGACAAAACAAGAATTTATAAAAGAAGTAACTGACGGATTATTGCCGCCGCCAGCCTATTTTCCTTTAAATGTGAAAATGAATAAAGAAGGATATGAATCTATTGATGAAGTTATCAAAAAAGGTGCGATTAGTTTATCCGTAGCCGATTTTGAAAAAACAGCCAACAATACCGATGCTATTATTTTAGATGTGCGTCATCAATCAGAATTTATAAAAGGATTTATTCCACAATCAATATTTATTGGCTTGGGCGGAACTTTTGCTCCGTGGGTCGGTGCTTTAATTAAAGATGTTAAACAACCAATTCTATTGGTAACGCCCGAAGGAGAAGAAGAAACAACGATTACTCGTTTATCACGTGTCGGTTTTGATAATGTTTTAGGGTATTTAGAAGGAAGTTTTGAAGCTTGGAAAACATCAGGAAAAGAAATTGATACTTTACGTTCGGTTTCTGCGGATGCTTTAGAAGAATCAATTGCTCAAAAAGCACTTGTTTTTGATGTGCGAAAACCTGGTGAATATGCGAGCGAACATATTGTAAATGTGCCAAATACACCGTTAGATTTTCTAAATGAACATATTGAAGAATTTCCTAAAAAAGCCGATTTCTATGTGCATTGTGCAGGCGGATATCGCTCGGTAATTGCAGCATCAATATTAAAAGCAAGAGGATTTCATAATGTAATTGATGTATCAGGAGGTTTTGCAGCGATACGAAAAACAACTATTCAGAGAACAGCTGCTGTTTGTCCATCAACTTTAAAATAATTTTTTTTAGAGGAACTGTTTTAAATAACAATTAAAATGAAAAAATATTTAGTATTCATCGCATTGATTTTTATGGTTTTGATATCATGTAAATCTCAGGAAAATAATATCAAAAATACTACAGTTTCTGATTTACAGTTACTTTTAAAAACTGAAAAAAAGATTCAATTGCTTGATGTTCGAACACCTGAAGAATGTTCACAAGGTATTCTCGATAATGCTATTATGATAAATATTTTTGCTGATGATTTTGAATATATAGCGTTAAGAAAATTAGACAAAACAATGCCTGTTTATATTTATTGTCGCTCAGGGAGAAGAAGTTTAGTGGCTTCAGAAAAGTTACAAAAAGAAGGGTTTAATACCTATAATGTGTTGGGAGGATATAGAGCATATCAAAAATTGACAGCAATAAAAAATTAATAAACAAGAAATTAAAAAGAAATCAATTAAGAAAGCATGACACAAGAAATTTATATAGAAAACTTAAAATGTGGCGGTTGTGCCAATACAATTATCAACGGATTAACAGCAATTCAAGGCGTTAATGAGGTAAAAGTTGATGTAGAAAAATCATTGGTTACTTTAAACACAACCGAAGAAAGTTTGATTTTATCCAAAGAAAAATTAGCAAAATTAGGCTATCCTGAAGTTGGAAGTGAAAACACAGTATTGCACAAAGCAAAATCGTTTGTGAGTTGTGCTGTTGGTAAGATTAATAAGTAATCAAGTAGTTATTGCGTTATAATACATATAAAATCCCAAGTTTTTAAGGCTTGGGATTTTTATTTATATAAAAAGAAAAATATTTCTTAAAACTTAAAAGTAACTCCTGCTAAAAAGTTAATCGTAGCTTGTGGATAATATCCTTGAATTTCAGTGGTTGTTCCAGCTTTTGACCAATCATCTAAATAAATATACCCTCTATCGACATATTGTTTATCAAAAACATTGTTTACAACTCCTGTAAATACAATAGATTTAAAAATTGATTTGGTTTTTAATTCATACATGATATTAAAATCACTGGTAAAATAACTGCTCAATTTTGATGCCTCGGTATCGGTATTACTCAAATATTGTTCGCCTACAAATTTCGATAAAAATGCTAGTTGTAAATTTTCTGATACTTGATAAGTCAATGAATTTCCAGCCACAATATTTGGAGAATTTGCAATATTGGTATTTCCTAATTCTTGTAATTTATCGTTTCTGTTAGTAACGAAATCAACATTTTTATTTTGACTTACCGAAACATTTTGACCAATCGAAAATTTATCATTTACAACAATAGTAGCGTCCATTTCTACACCAACTCGGTAACTATTACCGCTTGCACTACGCAACGCATCGCCAGTATCATCAATTTCACCTGTTAAAACTAACTGATTTTGATAATCCATAAAGTAAATATTGGTGTTTAATTTGATCGTATTGGTTTTTAAACGCCATCCTAATTCGTAATCATTTAAACTTTCGTGGGTAGTTACTCCGCCTTTAAAATCGCTTCGGTTTGGTTCTCTATTTGCTCTGGCAAAAGAAGTGTAAAAGCTATTTTGATTGTTTAAAGTATAGGTAAATCCTAACTTCGGATTAAAGAAATTAAAGTTTTTATCCACATTTAAATCTTTTCTTTTAGAGGTTAAACCGTTTGTTTTATAGCTGATAAATCGTCCTTGTAAATCAGCAAAAGCTCTTAAATCATCGGTAATGTTAAATGATATTTTCGTGAAAATATTCGCATCTTTTTTGGTTGATGTTCCATCGTAATAACGATCTCTGATGTTTGCGTTATCAGCAAATTCTTTCGCCCAAATTACTTCTCCAAAATGGTCATTTTCATAGTAACTGTACGAACCACCAGAAATAATTTCTAGTAGATCATTATTATAAGTGGCGTTAAAATTAGCTACATAAAAATCATTGTCTAACCAACGGCGAACAATTAAATCGGTGGCAGGTGTTCCGTACCAATCGGTTGCTGTAGCTTTTACCAAATTATTATATTTTGAAACAGCACTTTCTCCTTTAAATTGCTCAAAATATCCTTTTCCTTTGGTGTAATTTAAACCAAGATTTGTTGTCCAATTTTGGCTTACTTTTTCGTTCCAATGCAATTGATAATGGTCTTGCTGAAAATTATCAATTTCATTATCGTATGTTAATGGATTTTGTCTTCTGTCTTCTTTTAATTGTTTTGCAGAAATTCCGTCCCAAGCTTGATAGGTTTCTTCTTTTCCGCCAAACGCGATAGCTTTAATTAAGGTATTTTTATTGGTGTAACTTGCTTGTAAAAAGTATGATTTTAAATCGGTAGAAGCTCTATCAACATAACCATCAGAATAAATATTTGACAAACGTCCTGCTAATTCAAAATGCTCGTTTATTTTTCCTGTGGTAAATTTTACGGTATGTTTTCTTGTTCCGTACGACCCAAAAGCATTGGAGATTTCTCCGCCCGCTTTATCAGAAATAGCATCAGTTAAAATGTTCAAACTTGCTCCAAAAGCACCTGCACCGTTTGTAGAAGTTCCTACACCACGTTGCAATTGTAAACTTTGGGTTGAGGATGCAAAATCGCCTAAATTAACCCAAAAAGTTCCTTGACTTTCACTGTCGTTATACGGGATTCCGTTAATCGTTACATTTACTCGAGTAGCATCTGAACCACGAACGCTCATGTACGTATAACCAACGCCAGCTCCAGCATCCGAAGAAGAAACGACGTTTGGCAAATAGTTTAATAAAACAGGAATATCCTGCCCTAAATTACGTTTTTCAAGTTGTTTTTTTGATACATTAGAGTGTGTTACAGGAGCATTTGCTTGTACACGAACCGCATTTACTAAAACAGCATCTAATACTTTTTTTTCTTCGGATAATTGAATAATAACTTCTTTGTTTTTATTGATTTCGACTTCTTTTGTTGCGGTTTTAAATCCGATATAAGAAACTTCTAAAAGATGTGTTCCTTTGGATAAATTCAGTTTGAAGTTTCCTTTTTTATCCGAAGAAACTCCTTTTTTTGAGTTTTTAAGAACAATAGAAGCGCCATTTAAAGGTTCTTGATTGTTGTTAATTATTTTACCAGATAAAATAAAACTTTGCGCATTTACGGCAAAACTGGTACATAATACGATTATAAAAGCAATGCTTTTAAGTTGTTGAATAAAATACAGTTGTCTCATTTTTTTAGGAATAAAAATCGAATAAAAAGAGGCAATTATTCTTGTAATTAATAGTGAATAATTTAGGTCATCACAAAGATTTAACAGATGAAAATCTTTAATGACTTGTTTTACAAAATGGCGATTATCGCCTCCCTAAACAGCATTACCTGTTCTAGGTTCATTGGGTGTGATCTCAGCCGATATTTGGCACCCCTTAAAGAGAACATTGCAAAGGTATCATTCAATTTTTGAATGGCATAAAAAGAACGGCGTAATTTTTTGCTATTTATTTTTTGAAGATATAATTAAGTGAATTATGATTCTAAATCAGGTTTTTTTCGCAGTGATTTTTTGAATGCTTGCCGTTTTTTATTTTCATGTTTTCTTAGCACTGAATTTCTACTAGGTTTTGTTGCACGTCTTATTTTTGGTTTTTTCAAACCTTCTTTAATGATATATAAAAAACGTTTAATCGCTAATTCTTTATTTCTGTGTTGCGAGCGAGTTTCATCAGAAAAAAGTATTAAAATCTGCTCTTTTGTTAGGCGAGAAGCGAGTTTTGTGTAAAGTATTTCTTTTTGATTTTCGGATAATTCCTTTGAATTTAAAATATCAAAAGAAAGTTCAATTTTAGAAGATACTTTATTAACATGCTGTCCGCCTGCGCCAGAACTTCTAGTGGCTTTAAAATGTAATTCTTTAATTAGTTCGGGAATATTCATCGTTTAAAAGAGTAGAAAAAGAATATAAATCTTTTTTATTAGCAAGTAATTCATCAATAATGGCAACAGCTTTTTTAAGACGAGTTTCTTTATCGCCTTTTAATAAAACGTACGGACGCTTATATTTTATCAACGTATTTTCAAAAGCTTGAAACATTTCTAAGCGTTCGCCTGGTTTGTCACGTAAATCATCGGCTTCCCAAGGAGTATCAATATAGGTTAAAAAATAGATGTCGTAGGTGTTTTTAATGGCTGCTTCATCTAAATTAGCATCTACAAAACCACCGTAATATTCTTCGGAATATACTTTTGTTTCAAGTAAATCGGTATCGCAAATTAGTACTTTATCAGCTTTTTTTGATAACTCATTTTCTAGTTTTATTTGTCCTTCGGCAATGGGAATAATGTCTTTTTGTTCGCAAATTTTACGCTCGTTATTCCACTTATCTTGTAAATATTCACGGGCAAATTCTGGAGCCCAAACAGTATTGTAATGTCGTGCTAATTGCCCAGAAAGAGTTGTTTTTCCAGTTGATTCAGGTCCGAATAAAACAACTTTTACAAGATTGCTTTTTTGTTGTTTAAGTCTTTTTTCCATGCTAAATAACCGCTAACGGCAATAAAAGTAAATATTAAATATTGAAAAGAGGTAAAGGTAAATCCTTTGTAAAAATAAAGCGGAACGGAAATAATATCGCCAATAATCCAATAAATCCAATTTTCGATTTTTCGCTTTGCCATCAGCCACATTCCTACAAAGAAAATTGCGGTGGTAAAAGTATCAACGTAAGCTGTCCAATTGTTCCATTTATCAAAATAAGTATAAACTGCATAGACAAAAACTAACGTTCCTAAAAAGATAAAAACACTGGTTTTCTTTTCTTTTGATGTTGTTTTTGAAATTGGATTTGCTTGTGAATTATCCACAGTTCTCGTCCAAAGATACCAGCCGTAAATGCTCATTATAAAATAGTAGGCGTTAATCATCATATCGCCTAATAATTGCCATTTGTACAATAAATAGACGAAAATAATTGTGCTAATCATTCCTGTTGGAAATACCCAAATTTTATTCTTTTTAGAATACCAAACCGATAGAAATCCGAAAATAACGGCGATAATTTCAAGCCAAATATCTAGAGCATCATAACTTTTATATTGACTAAAAAGAAAATCAAAAACAGTATTAAAATTAAAAAGTAGGCTCATATTTGCTACGGTCAGATTTTACAATTTTTAACAAAATTATTCCGCTGTCTATTAATTCGAAAGCATCTTTTATTTCCGAAGTTAATAATTTCATAACAACATCATAATCGCCATAAACTTGCGTACTTAATGGGTTTTCAAGAACTGTTAAACCTGAAGTTCTTAGTTTTTTGATAAAATTGATAATCGGTGCTTCAAATTCATTTTGAAGTGGCATTAAAGTAAGTTCTACGGATATTTTCATGTGTTTTTTGATGTTTTTCTGTGTTTTTGATATACTTTATAATAAAAATTTAAAACAACAAAGATACTTTAAATAGCATACACACAAGTAAAGCCTTCGGTTTCTAAAAAGTGGATTCTATATTCATCAGTAATTCCTTCGTATAAAATTCTTCCTAAACTTTTATTGGTTTCAAAAGAGAAATCATCAATGTAAATATTTTTTAAAAAGTGTAATTTCTTCTTTCCGTAAATTTTATATAAACTTTCTTTCGCACCCCAAACAACGGTTAATTTACTAACCAAAGCATCATGATTTGCTATAGATTTATAGGCTTCAATCGGCGTAAATTTATGAGCAATTTTTACAATTTTATCCCGCTGTTTTTCAATATCGATTCCAACAGGCTTATCATCAGAAATAATAATCCCCGAAAAAGTAAAGGAATGTGTGATTGAAATAAATTTTCCATCGTTTAAATGTGGCTTTCCAAATTCATCATATATTAAATCGTCATCCGTATATCCTGCTTGTTTTAATAACTGACGAACGCTTAAAAATCCTCTACGATGCAAGTCCGATTTCATGCTGTTAAGCCTATCAATACTTCGTTGGTTAAGTGTAATATTTTCCGATAATTCTTCAAAAGATTCTTCAATCTTCCAAATCAATACGTTAGTGTTTTGGTTTACTGTTATTGTTTTGTGAACAGGCATATTTTAGAAAGTTATTTCGTAATTTTGCAGTATAAAAATTTAGACACATAAATATACATAAATATGAGCAAAAAAACCGCTACATACGTCCCTTTTAAAGTGAAAGATATTTCTTTAGCTGATTGGGGAAGAAAAGAAATTAGATTGGCAGAAGCTGAAATGCCAGGATTAATGAGTTTGCGTGAAGAGTATAAAAACGAACAACCATTAAAAGGTGCAAGAATTGCAGGGTGTTTACACATGACCATTCAAACTGCGGTTTTAATTGAAACTTTACAAGCGTTAGGTGCTGAGGTTACTTGGAGTTCTTGTAATATTTTCTCTACACAAGATCAGGCTGCTGCTGCAATTGCTGCTGCAGGAACACCTGTGTATGCTTGGAAAGATATGACCGAAGAAGAATTTGATTGGTGTATCGAACAAACTTTATTTTTTGGAGAAGATAAAAAACCATTAAATTTAATTTTAGATGATGGTGGAGATTTAACAAACATGGTTTTGGATCGTTACCCAGAATTAGCGGCAGGAATCAATGGTTTATCAGAAGAAACTACTACAGGAGTTCACCGTTTATACGACAGAGTAAAAGCAGGAACGTTACCAATGCCAGCAATTAACGTAAACGATTCTGTAACAAAATCGAAGTTTGATAACAAATACGGATGTAAAGAATCTGCAGTTGATGCAATTCGTCGTGCAACTGATATTATGTTAGCAGGAAAACGTGTAACTGTTTGTGGTTATGGTGATGTTGGTAAAGGTACAGCGGCTTCTTTTAAAGGTGCTGGTTCTATTGTTACTGTTACTGAAATCGACCCTATTTGTGCGTTACAAGCGGCAATGGATGGTTTTGAAGTTAAGCGTTTAGAAACTGTTGTTGGTAATTCTGATATTATTATTACCACTACTGGAAACAAAGATATTATTCAAGGGCGTCATTTTGAGGCGATGAAAGACAAGGTTATTGTTTGTAATATTGGTCATTTCGACAACGAAATTGACATGGCTTGGTTAAATAAAAACCACGGAAATACAAAAGATACTATTAAGCCTCAGGTTGATAAATATATGATCGACGGGAAAGATATTATTGTTTTAGCAGAAGGACGTTTAGTAAACTTAGGATGTGCAACAGGACACCCAAGTTTTGTAATGAGTAATTCATTTACAAACCAAACGTTAGCACAAATTGAACTTTGGACAAACAGAGCTGCTTACGAGAATGAAGTTTATATGTTACCAAAGCATTTAGATGAAAAAGTAGCAAACTTACACTTAGCTAAAATAGGCGTAGAGCTTACTGAATTACGTGAAGACCAAGCTTCTTATATTGGTGTAACTGTTCAAGGGCCATTTAAGCCAGAGCATTACAGATACTAATAATTAGTATTTAATAGTTTAAAAATAAAAAAGGTTCGTATGAAAATATGAACCTTTTTTTTATGTAATATGTTTTTCTGATATTACTTTTAAGCAGTAGGAATACGCTCGTCAATCATTTTTAAAGGCATATCTCCCATTAAACTAATCATGTCTAAAATATCTCTTACTTTTTCTTCTTCTTCAGCTTGTTCGGTGATAAACCATTGTAAAAATATTTCTGAAGTAAAATCACTAACTTTTCTAGCAGTTTTAAATGTGTGATGAATAGCGTTAGTTACTTCAATTTCTGCATCTAAAGAAGCTTCAAAAACAGCACGTAAACTTTCATATTCATGTGTAATTTCTGATACCCTAGGAGACTGTGCGTTTCCTCCGTTATCATTAATAAACTTAAATATTTTCATCATATGAGTTCTTTTTTCTTCTGCCTGATTGTAAAAATAAGTAGCACTATTTCTAAGTTCTCTTTGATCGCACCATGATGCCATTGCTAAATATTTAGAAGAAGCTTGTTGCTCCATCATTACTTGATTATTTAGTAAATCTACAACTTCTAGATTCAAAATTATATCTCTTCTTACTGAAATTTCCATAGTAGTTTTTTTTATTTATTAGGCACTATAAAGATACTCAATAAAGCGATTAAAAAGCATTGAGGTTGTAATTTAAAAGCAATCTTAGTAAACTTGTTAAAACTTATTTAAAGGTAGATAATAAAGCTTCTTTTAGTGCTAAAATTTGAGGAACATCAAGTAACAAAACATGATTGTTATCGGCTACAAAAATTAGTATAAAATTATCTGTTGCTATGATATTCTCTAGTGCTAGGCAAGAAGAATTGTCTAGTATTTTTTTTCGAAAGGCTAATAGTTGACAAAAAGTAAAATCAATTACTTTATAGCCCAAGTTTAACCGATAGCTATTTCTAGCTTTAGATACTAAAATTTGAGAGGAGGTATGTTTAACGGTACAATTCACCCTACAAAGATACTTATTTTTAATCAATCTAAAGAAGAATGATTTATTTTATAAAATTTAATGCAAAAAATCCTGCAACTTAGTTACAGGATTTTTTGCATTAAATTTTCAGTTTCGAATTAAATATTCAAAGACTCAAATAATTCAATTAATTTAGGACTAGAAGGTCTAGGTGCATTCGCATCTACGATATTTCCTTGCGGATCAATTAAAATAAAACGAGGAATACTATTTACTTTATACGCTCCAGAAAAAGTTTGATCTCTTTTAGAATACAATTGAACTCCAGATAGGTTTTTATCGGCAACCATTTCTTTCCATTTTTCATAATCTCTTTCACTATCAACAGAAATACTTACAAATTCAATTTTTTTACCATGATATTTTTTTTCAACTTTTTGTAAAAAAGGGATTTCTTGTTTACATGGATTGCACCAAGTTGCCCACATATCAATATATACATATTTTCCTTTTAGGTCATCTAAAGAAGTGGTTCCGCCTTTATAATTTTCATAATTAACAAATTTAGGAGATACTGCTCCTTTTATTAATTTCGTTGCTGAATATGATTTATCAGCATAGGTTTTGTTTAAATAATTTGTTAATCCTGTGATATTTTTTTCTTGAAAAGCAACAAATGCAGAATCTAATGTCGTATTTTTCATATTAGTATTAAAATCATCCACAAAGCTGTTTACTTTGGCATCAAATTTTTCTTTAGATAAATTATATAAATCTTTATCTTTAAAAAAATCTTCTTGTAATAGGATTACTTTTGCTAAGAAATTATTTTCATTAGCACCTTTTCCTGCAAATTTGGCGGTATTTTTAAAATCTTTGGCATCAATATTTAGGGTGATATCATCGCCATTTTTTAAATATAAGGTTGTTGCTTTTTGTCCGTTAGAAAGTCGATAAAAATCACTTTTTACGTTTAATGTATCTTTAAAAGCGCCATTTTCGTCAAGTTTAATGATTTTTTCAAATTCTAATTGTGGATTCGAAATTACAACAGATTCGGCATTTTTATTGTTTATTTTTCCTGAAAAAGTAACAAAATTATTAGGTTCTTTTTTACAAGAAATCATGGTGATGGCAATTGCCATTAAATAGATTATTTTTTTCATTTTGATTATTTTTTGGTAATTTAATTGATTTAAAAGAATTTACTAAATTACTAATTTTTTTTTAGCCAAGCCAACCTTCACGGTCTAAGCTTCGATATTGTATTGCTTCTGTTAAGTGATCGGAATTTATATTTTCTTCGGATGCTAAATCGGCGATAGTTCTTGCTACTTTTAAGATTCTGTCGTATGCTCTTGCGGATAGGTTTAATTTCTCCATGGCAATTTTGAGTAATTGATTGCTTTGTTCTGAGAGTTTACAGTATGTACGTTGTTGTTTCACGTTCATTTGTGCGTTATAATGAACGGTTTCAGAGTTATTAAATCGAGTTGTTTGAATTTCACGTGCTTTTGTTACTCGTTTTCTAATTTCGACACTTGATTCTCCTTTTCTTTCTTCGGATAATTTATCAAAAGGAACGGGAGTTACTTCAATATGAATATCGATTCTATCTAATAAAGGTCCTGAAACTTTACTTAAATAGCGTTGCATTTCGGCAGGAGATGAGGTCATTGGTGAATCAGGATCATTAAAAAAACCAGATGGACTAGGATTCATACTTGCCACTAACATAAAACTACTAGGATAATTTACGGTAAATTTTGCTCTTGAAATGGTAACTTCTCTATCTTCGAGAGGTTGTCTCATCACTTCTAAAACACCGCGTTTAAATTCTGGTAATTCATCTAAAAAAAGTACGCCATTATGAGCTAATGAAATTTCACCAGGTTGTGGCAGGTTATTTCCGCCGCCAATTAAAGCGATATCCGAACAACTATGGTGTGGTGCTCTAAAAGGGCGAGAATATTGCAATCCTGTATTTTTCACTTTTCCGACAACCGAGTGTATTTTGGTCGTTTCTAAGGCTTCTTGTAGTGTCATCGGTGGTAATATTGAGGGCAATCTTTTGGCTAACATTGTTTTCCCTGCTCCAGGAGGACCGATTAAAATAATATTATGTCCGCCAGCTGCGGCAATTTCCATACAGCGTTTGATACTTTCTTGACCTTTTACATCAGAGAAATCAAATTCAGGAAAATCGATGTGTTTATAAAATTCAGCTCGGGTATCAACAATGGTTGGCTCAATTAATTTTGTGCCTTCCAAATGCTGAAGTACTTGTGAAAGATTTTCAACACCTAATATATTTATATCGTTAACAATAGCGGCTTCTTTTGCATTTGCAATTGGTAATATGAAATTTTTAAAACCTTCCTCACGGGCTTTTATGGCGATAAGTAACGCTCCTTTAATAGGATGTACGCTTCCATCTAAAGATAGCTCGCCCATAATAATATAGTCGTCAATATTTTTAGCGTCAATTTGATTGGAGGCAGCAAGAATTCCAACGGCTAAGGTTAAATCATACACAGCACCTTCTTTTCGAATATCGGCAGGAGCCATATTGATAATTATTTTTTTCCCAGGAAGTTTAAATCCGTTGTTGTTTAAGGCAGCCGAAATTCGATACGAACTTTCTCGAACTGCATTATCGGGTAAACCAACCAAATGATATCCGATTCCTTTATCAATATTTACTTCTACAGTAATTGTGGTGGCTTCAATACCAAAAACAGCCGATCCATACGTTTTTGTAAGCATATTTTTTTATTTTTTATTCAAGAAAATTCATGAAAAAAACATAAAAAAAGCCTCTTTATAAATATATTTATAAAGAGGCTTTTTTTGTTATTCGATAATTTTCAATAATTTTTATGATTATTTTTTATTGAAATTATCCAATCCTGTTTTCAACCAGTCATAATATTCAGAATGACTGCTATATTGTTGTGGTGAATTTAATAATTCTAATTCAGGACTCATTAATACATAAAATGGTTGCGAAGCTGTTTTAAAGTTTGCAACTTGTAGGGTTGCCCATTTATCACCATAGGTTCTAATTCTTTTTACTTTACCGTTTGGTTTGATAAAATCGAATTGTTCTTCTTTAGGTAAATGTCTTTCATGATCATCAACATATAATGAAATTAAGACATAATCATCATTTATTAATGAATAAATTTCTGGTTTTACCCAAATATTTTCTTCCATTTTACGACAGTTTACACATGCCCAACCTGTAAAATCTAATAAAACGGGTTTGTTCACCGATTTTGCGTAGGCAATTCCTTCTTCAAAATCTTTAAAACAATTTAATCCTAACGGACATTTGTTATCTTTTACATAAATACTATGGAATTTAGGTGGCGCAAAACCACTTAATAATTTATTCTGATTCCATGTAGGATTTTTTAAAACACCAGGTGCTAAATATATTGATAAGGCTAAACAACTTCCTCCTAATAAAAGTCTGAAAAAAGATATTTTACCATATTTTTTCCCCATAAGCCCTAGTAGATAGAGTGACATTAGTAAAGCGGTTATCGCCCATATTCCGATAAAAATTTCTCTTTTGAAGAAATTCCAATGTCCTACTAAATCGGCATTTGATAAGAATTTAAAAGCGAATGCTAATTCTAGGAACCCTAAAACAACTTTAACGGTATTTAACCAACCACCCGATTTTGGTAAAGAAGTTAACCAACCTGGGAACATGGCAAATAAAGCAAAAGGCATCGCTAGAGCAAGTCCGAAACCAATCATCCCTGCTGATAATTGCATAGCACCACCGTTAGTTCCTAAAGATCCCGCTAATAAAGAACCTAAAATTGGTCCTGTACAAGAAAATGATACAATTGCTAAGGTTAGTGCCATGAAAAATATTCCAATAACACCTCCGATATTTGAAGCGGTATCCGCTTTATTACTCCAAGAGCTAGGTAATGTTAATTCGTAAAATCCAAAGAAAGAACCTGCGAAAAATACTAATATGGTAAAGAAAAATAAGTTCAACCACATATTGGTCGAAATACTATTTAAAATCTCTGGATCTAAGGTATCTAAATAGTGAAAAGGCAAACTTAATAAACCATAAATTAAGATGATAAAAGAACCATATAAGATAGCACTTCCAATTCCTTTTCCTCTTTTCTCGGTATGTTTTGTGAAAAATGATACAGTTAAAGGTACCATTGGAAATACACAAGGTGTTAAGAAAGCTAATAAACCACCAACAAATCCTAGTAAAAATATATTAAATAAGCTAGCTTCTTCACCTTCTTTTCCATTTTCGCTAGATTTTTTTGATGTACTTTTTAATAAAGCAGTGTTCTTTAAATTTAAGTTTAAAGATTGCGACATTGCTTTACTTTTATCATCAACTTCTGTCACGGTTTGTAAAACTTTTTCACCAGTTAACGAAAATGTAAAATCTTCATCAAAAGGTAAACAATATTCTTTACAAACTTGCGCGTCTAAATTCAGCGTTACTTGTGTTAAAGTGCTGTCGGAAACATTAATTCTTTGAACTAGTTTCCCCTGATCGACAAAGAAAATTTCTTCTTTTCCCCAAATTTCACTAAATTCTGTTTCAGTTTCTCCTTCTATTGCTTTTCCTTTTACAACGTATCCACTTTGTCCTTCGGCAGGTGAAATAGTCATTGGTAAAGAGGCATCTTCAGGATTATATTGTGAGTATAAGTGCCAGTCTTCTGCGATTTCAATATCAAAAATCAAGTCATATTCTGTCTCCGAAACTTTTTCAACGGTAGGTGTTATAACAATTGGATTGTCATCGGATTGGGAAAAGACCGTTAAACCTAAGAATAATAAAAATAGCGTACATAATTTTTTCATTCGAGTTAGTTTATAAGGGGTTGTTTTTATTTAAAGGGTTATTCTTAATTTGTTATTCTTACTAATTTGGTTGTTTTTTCATTGGATAAAAAGCGTCTGTCTTGTCGTTTTCCAATAATCCAAATAATCTGATTATCAGCTGTACAGAGCAACCAGGTATTATTTTTATCAAAAACAGATAATTTTTCATCTTTAAAATATTTACTAACTTTTTTTTTGCCAGTCATTCCTTTTGGATAAAAGTAATCACCAGTTTTCCAAGTTCTAATGTAAAGGGGGTAATTTAATAAATTTTCAGCAACTATAATACTATTTTCGGTACTAATTATTTTTTCAGAACTATTTTCAAATACTAATTGGATTGGATTTGTAATTTTTCTGATGTTTTTGTTGATGCTAATATTTTGATTAGTAGTGTTTTCTGTTTTATTTGTTGATGAAAGTATTAAAAAGTTTCTGTTTTTTAGTAGTGTATGTGTTTTTGTTATTATTTTTTTACCTGATTGTGCATACATCAAGTTATAAACATCGTTCCAAGCGGTAAATTTATAATTTTTTAGAAGTTGATATAAATATATTTTTGGGTTGGATAGTTTTACTAATTTTGCGATATTAATTTTGATAAAATCATTTCCGTGCTTTGTTTCTTTAGTGATAATTTCAGCGGTTATTTCTTGTATTTTATCAGTAACAATTTCTTGTGATTGTTGTAAGAAATCGGTTGTTTTTTGATGCGTTTTTAACAAGCTTGGGTTTAGCTCTTTGAGAACGGGTATAATTTGATGTCTTATTTTATTTCGCACGTATTTTGTTTCGGCATTGCTGGCATCTTCTCGCCATTTTATATTATTTTCTAGGGCATATTTTTGAATTTCGGCTCTTGAAAATTTCAATAATGGACGCACGATATTTCCGTTTACCGCAGGGATTCCTGTTAAACCGTCCAAGCCTGTTCCTCTTGTTAAATTGATTAAAAAAGTTTCTAAATTATCATCGGCATGATGTGCTGTTAAAACATAATCAAACGCATGATTTTCACTTAATTTTTCGAACCAATCGTAGCGTAATTTCCGTGCGGATAATTGGGTTGATAATTGTTGTTTTTTAGCATATTCAAGCGTATCAAATTGAATTGAAAACACCGGTATTTTTAATTTTTCACTTAAATTTTCAACAAAAACTTCATCTAAATTACTTGCTTCATTTCTCAATTGAAAATTGCAATGTGCTAGTGAAATATCGTATTTTAATTGTGCTAATAAATGGGTTAAAACCACGCTATCTAAACCGCCAGAAATAGCGATTAAAAGTTTTTTATCTTTTAAAAAAGGAAAATCAGTGTTAATATGTTTTGCTAATTCTTGTAGCATTTTTATTTCGAAGCTTTTTTAATTTTTAGTTGATTTTTCAGTTGATTTTCCAGCCAATAAACGACATCTTGTAGCATTTCATCTTTGCATAAATCATGTTGTAATTCGTGATATCCGCCTTTATAAAGCTTTAAATTTGCGTTATTTGTCGCATTTGCAAAAGCTTCTGAACCTTTATAATCGATAATTTTATCGGCAGTTCCGTGTACAACGAGCATTGGAATTTCTAAGGATTTTGCATTTTCAATCGCCCATTTTCCTGAATCAATAAATGACAACGAAAAATTTGGGCTGATTTTATTGTGAACTAAAGGGTCATCCAAATATTTTTGAACTTCGAATGTATCTCGAGACATATCCGCTGGATTTAGCTCATTACTTAGCGTTAAAGACGGGGCGATTTTCTGTAAAATACGTCCTAATGTAAGTTTCCAAGCGGGCGGAGTAAAGGCTAATTTCAGCATTGGGCTTGTCGCAACAACGCCTATTAAATTTTTATTTTTCAGAATATTTTTTGGAAGATTTTTTTTTCGAAGCGCATAATTTACAACGGCATTTCCACCCATCGAATGTCCGTATAAAAACTGTGGTTTATCGCCAAAAACTTCAGATGCTTTTTCGATTACTTTCGAAATACTTTCCAGAACGACATCAAAACCAGGATTGTGTCCTCTTTTTCCCGTAGTTTTTCCGTGTCCAAAATGATCAAAAGCAATCACACCAAAATTAGCATCGGTTAATTTTTGGGCAACATCTTGATAACGCCCCGAATGTTCTCCCATTCCATGAACAATTATCACGACGGCTTTTATAGATTTTTCATTTTCGGGTTTCCAAAATTGACCGTAAAAATTAGTATCATAAAAATCGAAATTAAATTCTTGATGCGTCATTTTTGATTATTTTATTGTTTTTGCAACCACTGTCTAATATCTTTACGTAAAGAAACTTCAGGTTTTGGCAAAGGTATTGTTTTTCCAAATTGTTTACTTCTCTTAAATTTAGAAAAAGTAATTTTATGTTGTTTCCAAGCCTCAGGATACAAGTCTAAAAAAGCATTAAAAAAGCTTTGTTCATTCACGTTTCCTTCTATAGTTGGAAGTACTGCTTTAAATTTTTCTTCTTGGTCAATAATCATTAATTCTATTTTTTTAGGTACGTTTTTGTAAGGGTTTTCTTCTTATTTATTGAAATATAGGCAACTATTTTGAATGAAGTAACACATATTTCATTGCTTTTGCTTTTAGCAAACATTCTTCATATTCTTTTTCGGGAACAGATTTTGCGGTAATTGCACCACCCACCGAAAAAGACACATATTTGCTGTCTGAATTGTATAAAATACTTCGGATAATTACATTAAAATCAAAATCGCCGTTCGGTGTAAAATACCCTACAGTTCCTGAATATAAACCCCGTTTTGTTTGCTCTAAATTTTCCATTATTTTCATTGCCGATACCTTAGGAGCGCCCGTCATACTTCCCATAGGAAAGGTATCTTTTATAACATCAACAGGATGTGTATTTGGTGTAATTTCCGATACAATGGTCGAAATCATTTGATGCACTTGTTTAAAAGGATATATTTTACAAAGTTCTTCCACTTGAACGCTTCCTTTTTTGGCTGTTTTCGATAAATCATTGCGTACCAAATCGACAATCATAATATTTTCGGCACGTTCTTTTTGGTCATTTGCCAAATTGAAGGCATTTTTTTTATCTTCGATACTATTTTTTAAGCGTTTCGCTGTTCCTTTTATGGGTTGCGAAATTATTTTACAGCCTTCTTTTTTCAAATATCTTTCGGGCGTTGCCGATAGCAGATAAAAATGTTCATGTTTAAAAAAAGTAGCAAAAGGTGGTGTTGATATTTCGTTTAAATTCTTGTAAATTTCATACGGATTGATACTTGTGTTTTCGGCATAAAATTCTTGACAAAAATTAGCTTCATAAATATCACCTCGATGAATATGCGTTAAAATAGTACTTACTTTTTGTAGGTATTCTTCTTTTTGAATGCGAGATTTTATGGTTATTTTTTCTTTCTTCGGATACTTTTCTGATGTATTCGCAACCCTTATTTTATGGCTATTGCTATTTTTTATTTGTTCAAAATCTTGCTGAATTTCATCATCAATCATTTGTAAATAATGAAACTCAACCGTATTTCCTTTGATGAAAATTAATTTTTGAGGTTGAAAAAAATACAAATCAGGAAAATGTAAACCGTCAAAATTAGTAGAAGTAAGGTTTTCAACATCATTTTTTACATCATAAGAAATATATCCAAAAAGATAATCTTTCGTGTATGATTGATATTCTTTTAATTTTTCAAAAGCATTGTGAGTATCTGTTTTGATAGCCGTAAATTCTTCGACAGCCAAACAAGCGTCAAAAGAAGAATAACGTTGCTCATAATTGTTGGAATCTAACCAAATAGCCGTATCAAATTGTGCAGACCAAGCAAATAATTGTTCCTTAAAAACTGTTGGTGTTGTTACTTCAAAATTAAATTGGGTTCTTTTAGTCATTTTGCAAAAATAATTGGTTTTTTGACTCTTTCTTATCTCTTTCTTTTTATCTTTTTTGTTTTCTCAGAAATACTATAAAAATAAACAATTCTAGAAAATAAAAACGAAATATCATAAATAGACTTAGCCCCGATTGAAGCAATTGTTTGAGCTCTTTTTTGATTTTTCTTCAAAAAAAGCGAGTGCGGAAAGCGGGAAATAGCTTCAAATAATTTTAAAACCAAAAAAAACCATCTAGCGTAAACTACATGGTTTTTTTTATTCTGATACATAAGAATTTATTTAATTCTTATATCTTAAAATCTCCTTTTGCTTTGTGCTCGCTATCTTCATAACGCTTGATACACGTATCTAAAATCTCGTACGCTTCATCAGCATTTCCCCAAGCTCCGATAATTACTTCCTTCTTTTCTAAGTCTTTATAAACTTTAAAGAAATGGGTAATTTCGTCTTGTAAATGAGGATTTAAGTCCGATAAATCATTGTATTTATTCCAAATAGGATCTGAAACAGGTACACAAATAATCTTTTCATCTGGTCCTTTTTCGTCCGACATGTGGAAAACTCCAATCGGTTTTACCTCCATAACACACATTGGAAATGTTGGTTCTGCACTTAAAACTAATACGTCTAACGGATCATTATCTAAGGCTAATGTTTCTGGAATGAAACCGTAATCACCAGGATACATCATTGATGAAAACAACATTCTGTCGAAACGGATTTTTCCTAAATCAAAATCGTATTCGTATTTATTTCTGCTTCCTTTAGGAATTTCTATTAAGACATCTACTGTCTTTTTCTCTTTTGAAGTCATATATATTTCTTTTCTTCGTTATCTAAAATCGGATTGCAAAAATACTAATTTATTGTCATTTTTAATTAAAAAATAACGTTATCTTATTATTAATTCAATTTCTAAAACCTATTTTACAAGCTAATTAAAGACTTGGTTTTATCGCCAAACGTATTGAAAATTTCGGCGTAGGCGCTATTATTGAACCCGCTGGAGGCGTATAATTACTTCTCCAAATCGCATCAATTCGTAAAAAACGTAAGTTTCCGTATCCAATATTATCCAATCCAACGCCGTATTCATAATACACTTTATTAGGAGCGTTGTAATTAATATTCGATTTATTAATCGCAATATTTTTATCAGAAATAGTTCCGTAAGCAGCTCTAAATGTTAGCAAACTTCGCAGTTTTAATTTGTTTAATAACGGAATTCTATTTAAAATAAAACCGTTAAAATTGTGCTCAAAATGCGATGCTACATATTTATCCGTTACAAAATCGTAGTAATTTAGCAAGGCAAACGTGTTTTCAACCAAGGTAAAAGTTTGATTGGCAGGAATTATATTTAGCAAGGCTATCGGCACAGTTCCGAATGTTTTTCCAGCTTCAAAAGTAGCATCAAAAATACCAAATTTGCCCAACAATACAGGCTGATTATATTTGAATTGTAGTTTATCATAATTATGCGAACCGTTGAAAAAACCTTTATATCCTCGGCGATAATTTACTAAAAAAGTAGGGTAGATGCTTCCTCCAAAACTTCTTTCAACACCAAGTCCATACACATATCTTCCAGGAGTGAAAGAAATATAAGTGCTTGAGGTTACGTCGGTTATTTTAGATTGTGTGTTGTTATTTTCATCCCTATAATTGATTGAAAAATCAACAGGCGCTGCCGATTGTATTTGCGAATGTGCAAAATTAATACCAATATGCAGGTTTTTTTGTAGCTGATAATCAAAATTAGTCGCTATTTTTTCAACTTTAGATAAAAAGAAATTATCACCTCTTGAAAGTAAGCCACCCGTACCGATGCTTCCTCCTAAAAGTTGCGAAGTATTTAATAAAACGCTTCCTAATTGTTCGATATCTTTTTGATACGCCACACCCACGGCAATTCTTGGTGTGTACGATAAAAGATAGCGTGCTTCTGCGCCATATTTTATTTTTTTATCTTTAAATCCGTAGGCTAAGTGTGCTTTTAAACGAAACCTATCCTCTCTTGATTTGTAGGTTCTGAAGCCGAATTTAACCCGATATCCTTCCACTTGATTGTTTCCAATAACATTCCATAACGAACCGAATTGAATACCATATTTTGTATCAACATACCCACTTGCGAGCATATTGATAAGTCCTGTAATATTTTTTATTTGCTTTTTTTCTTTAACTTCTTGAATCAGTTTATAGGTTGATTTTTTATCTTCATCTTGTTTTTCTTCCCAATAACGTGCTTCTTTTTTATATTGATTTGGCTTTATTTTTACGCGTTTTTGCGTATAAAAATTTTTCGCCAACGGCTTATTTAATACATGTTTTTCGAAAATCGTATTTTTTTTAACCGTTAAACCTTTATTTTTATCACTTTTATCGATGACCGTAAAATCACCTTCGTATCCGTTTTTAGTGGAAATATAAATGCTATCATTTTTTACTTTAAATTCTTTTTCAAAAGATAAACTTCGCACAAAATTAAGATTGATACTTTCATGTACTTTCATTTTTATTTTATTGATAGAAAAAGCGGTATCGGTAACCCAAAAATTTCCTTGAAAAGCTAAATCGCCATCTCTAATAGGAAAGAAATAAATATTGTATAATTTTTTCTTATTTTGAACGATACTATCGTATAAAACGTAATCGTAGGTGGCAAAACCATCCGTAGATAACGGACTTACAAATGATTTTTCTAACAAGGTAATGTTGTTTTTAAAGATGTCAATTTCTTCAAAAGTATTGGCAATTCGATTAAAAACAAAGCCTTCTGCGCCTAATCCTTCTATTTTTTCGGCTTCAATATCTTCTCTAAGAGTTTTGTTTTTATTGTCAGCATAAACGTTCGAAATTTGTTCTTTGATATAAATAGGAATGTAGTAATTAACGCCATCGCTGTCGTATTTGACATTGTTTTTGGTTTCTTGATATTCCGATTTAAAGATTCTTTTTAAAAAAGTGGTATCTAAATTATTCAGTCCAATTTCGGTGGTACTGTGTTTTTTGTATTGATAATAATCGACTAAATCAAGTCCATTTTTTCGTTTTCGTTTCCAGATTTCTTTTAAAATACGATAGGCAGGATTTTCTTTTTTCTTTAACCGTTTTTTCGGTTTGGTAACAATAATAATTTCATCAAGTTCGTTTGCGTCTTCTTTGATGATAATCTTTAAGTTTTTTGTTTGCTGATTTACGGGGAGGGTTTGAGTTTGAAATCCGATAAAAGAAATTTCTAATATCCCAGATTTTGCCTTTGTTTTTAGATAAAATTCACCATCATTATTGGTCGTTGTTCCGTGAACCGTATTTTTTAAATAAACACTAACAAAAGGCATCGGATTGTTAAATTCATCAACAATTGTTCCTTCTAGCGTAAGTTGTGCGTATAAGATGTTGGTAATGAGTAATAGAAGTATTAATAGCTTATTTTTCATCTTTTTATGACTGTAAAATCCTTTTGACAGTCGCCAAAAGGATTTTTATTTTTATTCAAAAAATACTAAAATATATCAAAAAAATATATGTTTAAAATTTAATATCTGAATTAATTTACAAACAATTATTTGTTAATATATAATACGTCTTTTACTGCTTTAATAACATCGTTTGCGTTTGGCATCCATTCTGCTAATAAAACAGGAGAATATGGCGCTGGAGTATCAGCCGTTGTAATTCTTTTGATAGGCGCATCTAAATAATCAAATGCTTCATCTTGTATTCTAAAAGTAATTTCTGAAGAAATACTTCCAAAAGGCCATGCTTCTTCTAAAATAACTAATCTGTTAGTTTTCTTTACCGATTCTAAAATCGTTTTATGATCCATCGGACGAACGGTACGTAAATCAATAACTTCAATAGAAATACCTTCTTTGGCTAATTCATCCGCAGCTTTGTAAGCTTCTTTGATGATTTTTCCAAAAGAAACAACAGTAACATCGGTACCTGCTCTTTTAATGTCAGCAACTCCAATAGGAATGATATATTCTCCTTCAGGAACTTCCATTTTATCGCCATACATTTGTTCTGATTCCATAAAAATTACGGGATCATCATCACGAATTGCTGCTTTTAATAAACCTTTTGCATCGTAAGGATTCGAAGGAACAATTACTTTTAAACCAGGAGTGTTTGCAAACCAGTTTTCAAAAGCTTGTGAATGTGTTGCTCCTAATTGACCCGCAGCACCTGTTGGTCCACGAAAAACAATCGGACAATTAAATTGACCACCTGACATTTGACGAATCTTCGCTGCGTTATTGATAATTTGATCAATACCAACTAAAGAGAAATTAAAAGTCATGTATTCAACAATTGGGCGATTTCCATTCATTGCCGATCCAACTGCAATACCACCAAAACCTAACTCTGCAATAGGAGTATCAATAACTCTTTTTGCACCAAATTCATCTAACATTCCTTTGGAAGCCTTGTAAGCTCCGTTATATTCAGCTACTTCTTCGCCCATTAAGTAAATGCTTTCATCTCTTCGCATTTCTTCACTCATGGCCTCGCAAATAGCCTCTCTAAATTGTATAGTTTTCATACCTTATATTAGTCGTTGTTGTTTATCAAGATAGCAAAAATAATAAAAATACAGATAAGAAATAGGTTTTTAAGATAAACAAATCATCACTTATAGTATAGGCTACTGTTGTTAAAATGTAAGGTAAACGATAATTTATTATGCACGCATAGTAAATTTTAAAAAAAAAACGTAACTTGTGGGCTCAAAATTAAGTTTCTTAAAAACAACGATATATGAAAATATTAGTTTGTATTAGCCATGTACCTGATACTACCTCGAAAATTAACTTTACTGATAACGATACAAAGTTTGATACAAACGGCGTTCAATATGTTATAAATCCGTACGATGAATTTAGTTTAACTCGTGCCATGTGGTTTAAAGAAAAACAAGGCGCAAGTGTAACGGTTGTAAACGTTGGAGAGGCTTCAACAGAGCCAACTTTACGTAAAGCATTAGCAATTGGTGCTGATGATGCAATTCGTATAAATATTAATCCTACCGATGGTTTTATGGTGGCTAAAGAATTAGCTGAAGTCGTTAAAAATGGTGGTTATGATTTGGTATTAGCAGGAAAAGAATCTGCTGATTATAACGGGCAAATGGTACCAGGAATGTTAGCTTCTTTAGTAGATTTTAACTTTGTAAACGCTTGTGTAGGTGTTGAGGTTGATGGAACAAACGTAACTTTAGAGCGAGAAATTGATGGTGGAGAAGAAAAAGTTTCTTCAGTTTTGCCAATGGTTATTGCAGGTCAAAAAGGAATGGTAGAAGAAAAAGATTTACGTATCCCTAATATGCGTGGAATTATGATGGCGCGTAAAAAACCATTATCAGTAGTCGAAGCAACAGGCGTTACAGCAAGTACTTCAACCAAAAACTTTGAAAAACCAGTAGCAAAAGGCGCTGTAAAATTAGTAGATACCGTAGATACTTTAATTGATTTATTACATAACGAAGCAAAGGCAATTTAAGTATCTTTTGAAGTAAAGAGTCATTTTAAAAATCAAGATTTAAAACCATATTATTGCAAAATTATTTTTGTGATAATCTAAAAAACATAAAAATATGTCTGTATTAGTTTTTGCCGATTCATCGGAAGGGAAATTTAAAAAAACTGCTTTTGAAGTAGTTTCATACGGAAAAAAAGTAGCCGAACAATTAGCAAGCGATTTGGTTGTTTTAACAATAAATGCAGGTGATGCTTCTGAATTATATACCTACGGAGCTGAAAAAGTTGTGGAGGTAAAAAATGATGTAGCATCATTCAATGCCAAAGCATACGCATCAATAATAACGCAAGTTGCCCAAGCAAAAAATGCAGATACAGTAATTATCGATTCAAGTATTGATGGTTTTACCGTAGCGCCTTTAGTAGCGGTAGCCTTAGAAGCAGGATATGCTTCAAATGTAGTTGCTTTGCCAAGTAGCACGAGTCCTTTTGTCGTAAAAAGAATTGCTTTTTCGAACAAAGGATTTAATAATACGGAGATTTCTACGGATAAAAAAGTAATTGGCGTTGCTAAAAATTCTTACGGAGCACACGAAAATCCAGTAAGTGGTTCGGTAGAAAGTTTTGAAGCTTTTTTACCTGAATTAGGTGTAAAATCAGAAAGTATAAGCAAAGCTAGCGGAACAGTAACTATTGCCGATGCTGATATTGTAGTTTCAGCAGGTAGAGGATTAAAAGGTCCTGAAAACTGGGGAATGATTGAAGAATTAGCAAGTGTTTTAGGAGCAGCAACCGCTTGTTCTAAGCCAGTTTCTGATTTAGGATGGCGTCCTCATAGTGAACACGTAGGGCAAACAGGAAAGCCGGTAGCCTCTAATTTATATATTGCGATTGGTATTTCTGGAGCAATTCAGCATTTAGCAGGAATTAACGCATCAAAAGTAAAAGTTGTTATCAATACCGATCCTGATGCGCCTTTCTTTAAAGCAGCAGATTATGGAATTGTTGGTGATGCTTTTGAAGTAGTACCACAATTAATAGAAAAATTAAAAGCATTTAAACAAGCGTAATAAAAATACCAGAATTTTTATTTAAGTAAAAATTTTACTAAATTGCCCCCATTTAAAAGGCTGTCTAATAATTTGAAGCATATCGCCAAAAATTAGACAGCTTTTTTGTTATTTGTTGTTATTTATTTTATGAAATTTATATATGAGTTTAATAAAACTAACTATTAAAGGTATTTCGTATAGTCAAACTCAAAGTGGCGCGTATGCGTTAGTGCTAAGTGAAATATACGGCGAAAGAACATTACCTATTATTATTGGCGCTTTTGAAGCACAATCTATAGCGATTGCTTTAGAGAAAGAGATTCGTCCGCCACGCCCGCTAACACACGATTTATTTAAAACCTTTTCTGATCGATTTTCTATCAAAGTAACACAGGTTGTGATTCATAAATTGGTAGATGGTGTTTTTTATTCGAGCTTAATTTGTGAAAGAGATAACGTAGAAGAAATTATCGATGCACGAACTTCCGATGCAATCGCATTAGCTGTTCGTTTTAATGCACCGATTTTTACCTACGAAAATATTTTAGACAAAGCAGGTGTATATCTAAAATTAGACGAAGAATTAATTATTGAAGAAGATTTAGAAACTGATGAAATAGCATTTTCCTTAGAAGATGAAATCGAAGAAGAAACAGCGAAAATAACAATAGCAGAATTACACGAAAAACTTAATGAAGCAGTTGCAAACGAAGATTATGAATCAGCTGCACAAATTCGTGATGAAATTAGTAAACGTTCTTAATAAATTCCTAATAAAATATAAAACACCTAAAATGAAGAGATTATTTACGCTTCTAATGCTTTGTGCATCAGTACTAACTTTTGGTCAAAGTATAGAGAAAAATTGGAACTTCTCATCAACAACAACCATAAAAGGAACATCTTTAGCATCACCTGCCGATACCAAAGATGTTTTAAATTTATCAAAAGGTGAATTCAATTATTTAATAATCAATAAAGATAATTTACAAGCTTCAGGAAATTATATTCATCAAAATAATTTATTGATTTTTAAGTATAAAGAACCAAAAGATACCGTTCGTTATTATAATATTATCCAATTGACCGATAGTGTTTTAACAATATCAGAACAAAATATTTTATATAATTTCACTTCAAATCCTCAAGAAACTTCTCAAGAAACTCTTCAAGAAATTATAGCTGAAGTTGCAGTTTTAAAAGTATCCGAAGACAACCAAGGCAACCAAGACAATGAAACTGATACCATAAATACAGCGAAAATAAAACCTAGTCAAGGATTTTCAATGCAGAGTTTATGGCGTGGTCTTTTAGGAATGATTTCTTTAGTATTGATTGCCTTTTTATTTTCGGCAAATAGAAAAGGAATTGATTGGAAAATAGTCGGGCTAGGATTGGCTTTTCAATTAATAATTGCGATTGGTGTTTTAAAAGTTCCTTTTGTACAAGCTATTTTTGAATTTATCGGAAAAGGATTTGTAAGTATTTTAGGGTTTACCCAAGCAGGAAGTGAATTTTTATTTCAGGGTTTAATTTCTGATATGGATACTTTCGGATTCATTTTTGCGTTTCAAATATTACCAACGATTATTTTCTTTTCGGCATTAACATCTTTATTATTTTATTTAGGTGTGATACAAAAAGTGGTAAAAGCCTTGGCGTGGTCGTTAAGTAAAGTTTTGAAAATATCGGGGGCAGAGAGTTTATCAGTTGCTGGAAATATTTTTTTAGGACAAACCGAAGCACCTTTATTGATTAAGGCATATTTGGAAAAAATGAATAAATCTGAAATGTTATTGGTGATGATTGGTGGAATGGCAACCGTTGCTGGAGCAGTTTTGGCAGCATATATCGGGTTTTTAGGTGGTGATGATGAAACCTTAAAATTATTTTATGCAAAACATTTATTAGCGGCATCTGTAATGGCAGCGCCAGGCGCAATTGTTATTTCTAAAATTTTGTATCCGCAAACCGAAGAAATTGTTACCGATATAAAAGTTTCTCAAGATAAAATTGGAGCAAATATATTAGATGCTATTGCTAACGGAACCACAGAAGGCTTACAATTAGCCATGAATGTTGGTGCAATGTTATTGGTTTTTGTGGCTTTTATCGCTTTGATAAACGGTGTTTTAGGTGGTTTAGGAGATTTTAATGGAATCAGTTATTTAGGTTGGGAATTTACCTCTTTAAATACGATTATTGAAAAATCAACAGCCTATACAGCACTTTCTTTAGAGTTTATTTTAGGATATATTTTCGCTCCTTTAATGTGGCTAATCGGAGTCGCTCGAGAAGATATGGCTTTAATGGGACAGTTATTAGGAATCAAATTAGCCGCAAGTGAATTTGTAGGATATATTCAATTATCAGAATTAAAAGATGTCGCAAATACAACACATTTAACCTATAATAAATCGATTATTATGGCAACCTACATGTTATGTGGTTTTGCAAATTTTGCTTCTATCGGGATTCAGATTGGTGGAATTGGCTCTTTAGCGCCAGGGCAACGAAAAACATTATCCGAATTTGGAATGAAAGCCTTAATTGGAGGAACAGTTGCTTCTTTAATGTCAGCAACGATTGCTGGTATGATTATTGGATAATTTCATCAAAATTAGAACAACAAATGCAACAATATTTAGACTTAGTAAAACACGTTTTAGACAACGGAAACGAAAAAGGAGATAGAACAGGAACAGGAACAAAAAGTGTTTTTGGGCATCAGATGCGATTCGATTTAAGTAAAGGTTTCCCAATGGTAACGACCAAAAAATTGCACTTAAAATCGATTATTTATGAATTACTTTGGTTCATAAAAGGCGATACAAATATTAAATATTTACAAGAAAATGGTGTTAAAATCTGGAATTCTTGGGCAGATGAAAATGGCGATTTAGGCCCTGTTTACGGACATCAATGGCGCAATTGGAATAGCGATGAAATTGACCAATTAAAAGAAGTAATAGATACGTTAAAGAATAATCCGAACAGTCGTAGAATGTTAGTTTCTGCTTGGAATCCGTCTGTAATGACCGATACTTCAAAATCATTTTCTGAAAATGTAGCCAACGGAAAAGCAGCATTACCGCCGTGTCATGCGTTTTTTCAGTTTTATGTTGCCGATGGAAAATTATCATGTCAATTGTATCAACGAAGTGCCGATATATTTTTAGGAGTTCCTTTTAATATTGCTTCTTACGCTTTATTTACCATGATGATTGCACAGGTTTGTGGCTATGAAGCAGGCGAATTTATTCATACTTTTGGTGATGCGCATATTTATAATAATCATCAAGAACAATTAGCTTTGCAAGTATCTCGTACTCCAAAGCCACTTCCAACGATGAAAATAAATCCAGCAATCAAAAATATCGAAGATTTTACCTTTGAAGATTTTGAATTGATTAATTATGATTCGCATCCACATATAAAAGGAGTAGTGGCGGTGTAATTTTTTATATCTTCGGAAAATAAAAAATAAAGCGGCATAAAAGCGTAAGAAAATAGCCGTTTATTAAATTAAAATCTATGATTACAATAATTGCAGCAATAGCAAATAACAATGCTTTAGGAATAGATAACGATTTAATTTGGCATTTACCTGCCGATTTAAAACGCTTTAAAAAAGTAACTTCTGGGCACCATATTTTAATGGGACGAAATACGTTTGAAAGTATCGGGAAGCCGTTGCCAAACCGTACTACTGTTATTATCACCAGAAATAAAAATTACGTTAAAGAAGGCTGTTTAATTGCTGATTCTATTGAAAAAGCCATTGATTTATCAAAAGAAGAAACCGATGTTTTTATTATTGGAGGCGCGCAGATTTACAAGCAAGCACTTGAAAATAATTTAGTAGATAAGCTAGATATTTGTTTAGTTCATCAGGAATTTGAAGCAGATGTTTTTTTCCCTGAAATTGATTTGAATATTTGGGAACAAACCGCTAGAGAAGATTTTAAAGCGGATGAAAAAAACAAATATGATTATAGTTTCGTTTCTTATCTAAAGAAAAAATAATAGATTGGTTTAATTTTTTTGATAAAAATATAGCAATAAAATGTCAATACAACTTACCGAAATTTCTAAATTTTATGGCACTCAAAAAGCCGTAAATAATATTTCTTTTGATGCTCAAAAAGGAGAAATCGTTGGTTTTTTAGGACCAAATGGTGCTGGGAAATCAACGAGTATGAAAATTTTAACAGGTTTTATTCTCCCAAGTGAAGGATCGGTTTTTGTAAGTGGCATCGATGTGCTTAAAAATCCTATTGAAGCGCAAAAAAAAATTGGTTATTTACCAGAGCATAATCCGTTGTATTTAGAGATGTATGTTCGGGAATATTTGCAATTTCAAGCAGGTATTTACAAGGTTTCAAAAACTAAAATAGCCGAAGTAATTGAAAAGGTTGGATTAACAGCTGAAGCACATAAAAAAATAGGGCAATTATCAAAAGGATATCGTCAAAGAGTAGGCTTGGCAGCGGCTATTTTACACGATCCTGAGGTGTTAATTTTAGATGAACCAACCACAGGTTTAGACCCAAATCAGTTGGTTGAAATCCGTGAATTAATTAAAGAACTTGGTAAAGACAAAACAGTTTTAATTTCTACGCATATTATGCAAGAAGTAGAGGCGGTTTGTACCCGAGTAATTATTATTAATAAAGGTAAAATAGTTATTGATAAACCTATTGCCGAACTTAAAACAAGTAAAGAACAAGTTATAAAAGTAACCTTTGATTATAAGCTAGAAGAGCAGTTTATACAGCGTTTACCGAATATTGTTCACTATAAAAATACCGTTGAAAATAATTGGATACTTACTTTTGAAACATCCGAAGATATGCGTCCTGTAATTTTTGATTTCGCTCAAGAAAATGGTTTGAAAATACTAGGTTTAAATACCGAAAATAAAAATTTAGAAAGCTTATTTCGAGAGCTTACAAATTAGTATAATTCGCACTGAACCATACTTTTTTCCAAACTCTTTTTAAGAGTAAAAAAACAACATTTTCAACATAAATATCCATATTTGAATTGTCTATTTTGCGTATCATTTCCTCGGATATATCAGCGATATATAAAATATTTTTGTAGGTGCTAAAATCATCAATAATGACGTTTTTAATAGCATGATATAGTATTTCTTTCAAATCCGAAGGCGTACTTTCTACAGGTATTTCACAATCAAAATTAGCTAGCTTAAAATCTTTATTAAGTTGTAAAATCAATTTAAAATAAAGGTTGTTTTTAGTGCTATCCGCTAATAAATCGTGGCTGTTTTGATGTTTTTTTGGCGTCTTTTCTAGCATTTTAATTTAATTTATAACTAATATGTTGATCTTTTAAGCTTTCTAAAAAGTCATTTGTTATTTTAATTTTTGTATTTCTGCTTGGAAGGTTGAGTTCTATTTTTTCTTCCATATCTAAAATGGTAAAATGTAAATTTTGAGTTCCTTTATTGAGGGTACATAAATGCTGTAAATTTTTAATTCGAGATTCGTTTACTTCTTTTAAAGGCATTTTTAGGGTTATTTTTTTACACATTTTATCCATAATGTCGTGTAATAATAGAAAATCAGTAAAGGTAATTCTTGGTTCTCCTTTGATACCTTCTCTACTTGTCCAGCCTGGTTTTATCATTGTTTTGATGTATAAAAAGGAATTTACAACGAGGAAATGTTTGAATCTTAAATATTCTTCTCCAAAAATTCTAAATTCAAAATTTTCGTTATAATCTTCAATAAAAAACGATGCCCAGCCTTTACCAGCTTTCGAAATTCGATGTTGTACATCGGTAATAATTCCTGCAAAAGTGAGTGCTTTTCCTTCTTGTTTTGTCAAATCGTTATAATACGAAAGATTGGCATTGCAAAAAGTCAATTCATTTTTAAAATCATCAAGCGGATGTGCAGAAATATAAATTCCTACGACTTCTTTTTCTTTTCCTAATAATTCCATGGTTCCCCAATGTTCGCAAAAAGGAATCATTGGTTCGGGCATTTCTTCTTCAGATCCTCCACCAAATAACGATACTTGTGCTGAATTTTGATTTTCTTGATATTTATTTCCAAAACGCAATGCTTTTTCTATAAATTTTTGATTTTTTTCATCTTCTACAAAATATTGAGCTCTGTGTGTATTTGTAAAAGAATCGAAGCCACCTGCTAAAATCAGTCCTTCAAAAGCTTTTTTATTTGCGACTCTTAAATCAACCCGTTTTGCGAGATCAAAAACAGATGAAAAATGACCATTTTTTTCACGTTCACTAATAATTGCTTTTACGGCACCAGCTCCAACGCCTTTAATTGCTGCCATTCCGAAACGAACAGCACCTTCTTTATTAACTGAAAATTTAGAAAATGATTCATTTACATCAGGTCCTAAAACGGTAATTCCGGCACGTTTACATTCTTCCATAAAAAAGGAAACCGATTTAATATCATTCATATTATTTGAAAGTACGGCTGCCATATATTCGGCAGGATAATGTGCTTTTAAATAGGCTGTTTGATACGCAATCCAAGCATAACACGTCGAGTGTGATTTGTTAAAGGCGTACGATGCGAAGGCTTCCCAATCCGTCCAAATTTTTTCTAATTTTTTCTCATTATGTCCGTTTGCAATGGCTTGTTTTACAAATTTTGGTTTCATTTTATCGAGTACCGCAATTTGTTTTTTACCCATTGCTTTTCTCAAAACATCGGCTTCACCTTTGGTAAAATTGGCTAATTTTTGCGACAATAACATTACTTGCTCTTGATATACCGTAATTCCATAGGTTTCTGATAAATATTCTTCCATGGCAGGTAAATCATATTCAATTTCTTCATCTCCGTGTTTTCTTCGGATAAAAGAAGGAATATATTCCATCGGTCCAGGTCGATACAAGGCATTCATGGCAATTAAATCTTCAAAAACAGTGGGTTTTAAAGAGCGCATGTGTTTTTGCATCCCTGGAGATTCATATTGAAAAATACCAACGGTTTCTCCTCTTTGGAAAAGTTCATAGGTTTTTACATCATCTAACGGAAAAGTTTCAGGATCTAAAAGTACATCGTGGCGTGCTTTTACAATTTTAACGGTATCTTTAATTAAGGTTAACGTTTTTAATCCCAAGAAATCCATTTTTAATAAACCAGCATCTTCTACAACCGAGTTATCAAACTGAGTTACGTACATATCAGAATCTTTTGCCAAGGCAACAGGTACGAATTTTGTAATATCATCAGGCGTAATAATAACACCACAGGCGTGAATTCCTGTATTTCGAACAGAACCTTCTAAAATTCGAGCTTTATTAATGGTTTCCGCCATTAAATCTGAACCGTTAGAAAGTCTTTTTAGTTCATTTACTAATTCAATCTCTTCGGTTCGAAGTTTCTCTTTGAGTTGTTTATCATCCAAAGAAAATATTTTCTTTAGCTTCATTCCCGGGATTAACTTGGCAATTCTATCGGCTTCAAACAGCGGTAAATCTAACACGCGTGCGGTATCTCTAATAGAAGATTTTGCTGCCATAGTTCCGTAAGTAATAATTTGGGCTACCTGATTTGCACCATATTTATTAATTACATAATCCATTACACGTCCACGTCCTTCATCATCAAAATCAATATCAATATCAGGCATTGATACACGTTCAGGATTTAAGAAACGCTCAAAAAGTAAATCATATTTAATGGGATCAATATTGGTAATCCACAAGCAAAAAGCAACTACCGAACCTGCCGCAGAACCACGACCAGGACCTACAGCAACATCCATATTTCTTGCTTCTCGAATAAAATCTTCCACAATTAAAAAATATCCAGGATAGCCTGTTTTTTCAATAACAGATAATTCAAAATCTAAGCGTTCTTGAATACTTTCGGTAATTTCTCCGTATCGTTTTTTTGCACCAACATACGTTAAATGACGTAAAAAATTATTTTCACCTCGTTTTCCTTTGTCTTGGATATCTTTTTCGTCTTTAAATTCTTCAGGAATATCAAAGGCAGGTAATAAAACATCACGGGCTAGGGTGTAGGGCGTTATTTTATCAACAATTTCTTGAATATTGATAATTGCTTCAGGAATATCTGCAAACAATTTTTTCATTTCCTCGGATGACTTAAAGTAATATTCATCGTTAGGTAAACCGTAGCGATAGCCTCGTCCTCGACCGATGGGCGTTGCTTGTTTTTCGCCATCTTTTACACATAATAAAATATCGTGTGCATTGGCATCTTCTTTGGATAAATAAAACGTATTGTTAGAGGCAACGGTTTTTACGTCATGTTTTTTCGAGAATTTTAAGAGTGTTTCGTTGACAACATTTTCATCTTGTTGATGATGACGCATTAATTCGATGTATAAATCATCACCAAATTGTGCCTTCCACCAAAGTAATGCTTCTTCGGCTTGTGCTTCACCAACATTTAATATTTTACTCGGAACTTCCCCATATAAATTTCCTGTAAGTACAATAATATCTTCTTTGTATTGTTCAATTACTTTTTTGTCAATTCTTGGGATATAATAAAATCCATCGACAAAAGCGATAGACGACATTTTTGCTAAATTGTGATAGCCATTTTTATTTTTCGCTAACAAAACAACTTGATATCCGTTATCTTTTTGACTTTTATTGGTATGATCGGTGCAAATATTAAATTCGCAACCAACAATTGGTTTTAAGGGTTTTTGGGTTGGTTTTTCACCTTTTTCAATGGCTTCAATATTGGCTATTTCTACGGATTTATTATGATTTATAATGGCTTGTACAAAATGAAAAGCGGCCATCATATTTCCTGTATCGGTCATTGCTACTGCTGACATGTTATCTTTTGCGGCGGCATTTACCAGATTTCCAATCTGAATCGTAGATTGTAAAACCGAATATTGTGTGTGATTATGAAGATGTGCAAAGGTGGCATTTTCTAATTTTGCTAAGCCTTCATCAGTACTGATGGTTGTTGTACTACCTTTTTCTTTTTCAATTCTTGCTCGAATTTTATCACTTTCTTTTTTTAGATTTAAGTGATTTAATCCGATTACTTGAATTGTACTTGGATTATTTTTGGCATACGCATCAAAAAAATCATCAGAAACTTGTAATTGTTCTTTGGTAAATTGACGCAAACGAATCAATTCTAAGAAACATCTGGTTGTTGCTTCTACATCGGCAGTTGCGTTGTGAGCATCACCAAAACCAACACCGAATAAATGTTGATGTAATTCAGTTAATGTTGGTAATTTAAACTTACCGCCACGACCACCTGGAATTTGACACATGGTCGCAGTTTGTTCGGTACAGGTATCTAAAACAGGTAAATTTGTTAGGGTTGTTTCAACGCCTAAACGATGAAATTCACACGCCATAATATTTACATCAAACCCAAGATTTTGCCCAACAATAAATTTGGTTTTGCGTAAAGCTTCATTAAATAACGTCAGTCCTTTTGATAATTCAATTCCTTGTTCCTGAGCTAAATCGGTAGAAATACCATGAATTTGCTCGGCATCATACGGAATATTAAATCCATCAGGTTTGATAAGAAAATCGTTATGCTCAAGTAAATTTCCTAATTCATCATGTAATTGCCACGCAATTTGAGTGGCTCTTGGCCAATTGTCAGTATCTGTAAAAGGAGCTTTCCAATTTTTAGGTAATCCGGTGGTTTCGGTATCAAAAATTAAATACATCTAGCGTGTTGGGTTGAAGTTTTTAATAAAAATAAAGTGTAAAAATACAAAGAAATTATCATGTTCATAGTCGAGGTTTGAATCATTCCCTTGAATAACTCTTTAAGTAGATTTTATGTAAGTAACATTTTTTTTGATTAAATTAAATTAATAACTTATTGTTAACTAGGTGTTAAGTTTTGTTTTTTGATAAAAAAAAGCAATTTCTAGTTGATTTATAAACACTTTTTAAAAGTATATTTGCCGATATATTTAAATATAATATTTTTTACAATGAAAGAAGGAACAATTAAGTTTTTTAACGAGTCTAAAGGTTTTGGATTTGTTACTGAAACAGGAACAAACACTGAATATTTCGTACACGTATCAGGTTTAATCGATGAGGTTAGAGAAGGTGATACGGTAGAGTTTGATCTTAAAGAAGGAAAAAAAGGATTAAATGCTGTTGATGTTAGAGTTTTATAATATTTAATCGCAACTTATTTTCTTAAGAGCTTGTTTTTCAGGCTCTTTTTTATTGCAATAAAGTTAAATTTTTGCAATTTAGTCAAAAATAAATTATAAATTTGTCGCCACTTATCACGAGATGATAAGATTTATTAATATAAAGGTCGAGAACCTTAAAAATTAAAATTATGCCTGTAAAAATTAGATTACAAAGACACGGAAAGAAAGGAAAACCTTTTTATTGGGTAGTAGCTGCTGATTCAAGAGCTAAAAGAGATGGTCGTTACTTAGAGAAAATTGGAACGTATAATCCTAATACAAATCCTGCAACTACTGACTTAAACGTTGATGTAGCTGTAGCATGGTTAGAAAAAGGAGCACAACCAACTGATACTGCTAGAACTATTTTATCTGATAAAGGAGTTTTATTAAAAAAGCATTTAGCTGGTGGAGTTAAAAAAGGCGCTTTAACACAAGAACAAGCAGATGCTAAATTTGCTGCTTGGTTAGAAGAAAAAACTGGAGTAATTGCTACTAAAGTTGATGGTTTAGCAAAAGCTGAAGCAGATGCAAAAGCAAAAGCTTTAGAAGCTGAAAAAGCTGTAAACGATGCACGTATCGCTGCAAACACTCCTGTTGCTGATAGCGAAGAAGTTGTTGCTGAAAATGCAGATAGCGAAGAATAAAAAAACGGTACTATAATGATGATGCAAAAAGAAGATTGCTTTTATCTTGGCAAAATCGTTAAAAAACATAGTTTTAAGGGAGAAGTCGTTATCAAATTAGATACCGATGAACCCCATCTTTACGAAAATTTGGAATCAGTTTTTGTCGATTTAGGCAATAATCTGGTTCCTTTTTTTATTGAAAAATCTTCCTTAACAAGAAGCACTATGTTTCGCGTAAAATTTGAAGATGTAGATTCCGAAGCTGATGCAGATGCAATTATGAGAGCAGGAATTTATTTACCCTTAAATTTATTGCCAAAATTATCAGGAAATAAGTTTTATTATCACGAAGTTATCGGCTTTACTATTGTCGATAAAAATTTTGGAGAAGTAGGAACACTCGTTTATATTAACGATAAAGCCGCACAACCGCTTTTCGAAATTGAAAATGGAGATACCGAAATTTTTATTCCAATGATTGATGACTTTATTAAAAATGTCGATAAAGTTAATAAAATTATTGAAGTAGAAACTCCCAAAGGATTAATTGAACTCTATTTGGAAGCTTAATAAAAAACAAACCTTGCTAGTTTCATTAAGAAAAAGCAAGGTTTTTATCGGGGGATGCCACAAATATATCTAGGTTAAATAGACTCAAAGTCCTAAATCATACAATTTGGACGATTCCGAACCAACTTTTAACACTTTTTCTAATTAGTTTAACAAAATTAAATTCTTAGTCTGAATATTTTTTGTTAAACTATATCCTAAAAGGAATAAAGTAACTTAAAAGAATTTTAGAAATAAATACAAAACTTCATAAATAAACTTAGCCCCGATTGAAGCAATTGTTTGAGCTCTTTTTTGATTTTTCTTCAAAAAAAGCGAGTGCGGAAAGCGGGAAATAGCTACAAATAATCCCACTTCAATTTCTAAAAACAATACTTTATAATTTCTAGAATATTCGTTTTCATAAAATAAAAATGTACTTTTACAATCCTTAATTTATAGCAAAATGAGCTTATTACAAGAATTACAAGATAGAAGCGCAAATCAATGTGAACTTTGTGCCTCAAAAGAAAATTTATCAATTTATGAAGTGCCACCAATGTCAGTCGGAGGAATTGACGGAAGCCTGTTAGCATGCGAAACCTGTATCGAACAAATTGAAAACCCTGAAAAAATAGACGCAAATCACTGGCGATGCCTAAATGACAGCATGTGGAGCGAATTTAGAGCCGTAAAAGTAGTTGCTTGGAGAATGTTATCAAGACTTCGAAAGGAAGGTTGGCCACAAGATTTACTAGATATGTTATATTTAGAAGAAGAAGATTTGCGCTTTGCAAAAGAAACTGGAGACCACTTAGACGAAAGTGAAAAAATTATTCACAGAGATGCAAACGGTGCTATTTTACAAGCAGGAGATTCTGTTGTTTTAATCAAAGATTTAAAAGTAAAGGGTTCTAGCATGGTCGCTAAACAAGGAACTGCCGTTCGTAGAATTTCTTTAGATCATGAAAATGCAAACTATATCGAAGGAAAAGTAGGGCCTACGCAAATTGTAATTATTACCGATTATGTAAAGAAAATGGCTGAAAAAGAGTAGTTTTAAACACTTTTTGAACATGTTTTACTTTTTAAAATACAAAAAAAGCTGAAGTTTTAAAACTTCAGCTTTTTTGTTTAAAATAAATTTATTGCTTTTTTATTAGCGCCTGTTTAAAAATTAAATAAAGACTAGATTCTCGTCATGCTGAATTTATTTCAGCATCGCATCAACAGGAAAACTACGGCAAATCAGAATGAGAACCTGAACTAAATTCAGGTTGACGGATGCGATTCTTTATTTTTCTGTGATTTTTTACTTTTCAGTATTGTAAAATACTTTGTAATATTTCATCTTTTTGTCTTCATCGTAGCCTTGTTCTAAATAATCTGAAGAAGCATCAGGCGCATCAATATCAATTTTAATTTGAATATTTGTATCCAACTTTATTTCCGTTTTAAACTTGCTTTTCTCTTTCTTTAAAACAACATCTGAAACTTCAAAATTATTGCGGATTAAAACATCATTCAATTTTTCAAAATGTTTTTTGTAATCCTCAAACATTCCTTGATGCTTTTCATCTTCAAAAACCTCCTCTTTAAAGCCTTGGTAATCAACAGATTCATTCTCTTTGAAATAATCAACCGTACTCGCTAAAAAATTACTCTGCTCTTTTTTTCCAAATTCTGGTTTGATGATTTCTTCTGAAAAATCTTTACACATCTCTAAATAATTCTGTGTATGTAAGTTTCTGTCATCAGCAAATTTAGCGTTTAAGAAATTTTTAATCCAATATTGAGCATCGTAATTGTTGTTGTCCACCGATAAAATAACCGTTCCCTCAGCATCTGTAGAATTGACAATTAAACAACCTTTGTCTAATTTTTTTGTTGAAATTCCTTTCTGAACAACCACATCAAAACTATCATCATCTAAATAGGTTTGTAGAAAATCAACCTTACTTTCAATTTTGAAAACCCCAACCGCATTGGTTAAAATATCTTTATATTCAATGTTTTCAAAATAAACAACTAATACATCGCCCGTTTTTATATTGGCAGAATTTGATTGCTCATATAAATGATTCACAATGTTTTTCGAATGCTCGATAAATGTTTCAGTATCATCAAAAATATCAGAAGTATATTTGTTGATTTCGTTTAAACGAACATCTGCATGATGTTTAAAACGATAACTTTGTGTTACCGTTCCAAAGTTTTTTAATAAAAATGGCATCAGTAATTCGTAACTTTCTTCATCGAAACGAACTAAACTTTCTGAAAATTCATTTTTTCCACTATTGTATTTATTCGCAACTTTATGAATGATACATTTACTAATTTCGGCACGAGTTCTTTTAATCATTTTCTAAGTAATTGTAGATTTAAGTAATTGTAGATTATTGAAGTACAAAAATAAAGAATCTAAAGGTTTAATTTTAGTTGTTCGGGAAGTAATTTAAAAGTCTTGCGGTGAAAAGGCGTAATGCCAAATTCCCGAATCGCTTCTCGATGTTCTTTGGTTGGATATCCTTTGTTTTTCTGCCAATTATACTGCGGATATTCTTGATGAATTTTCGCCATATATTCATCTCGATATGTTTTTGCTAAAATAGAGGCGGCAGCAATACTCATAAATTTGGCATCGCCTTTTACGATAGTTTCATGCGGGATTTCTTGATATGGATTAAATTTATTTCCATCAACAATAATAAATTCGGGTTGTGGAGAAAGTTGTGCAATCGCACGGTGCATCGCTGTTATTGAGGCTTGCAAGACATTTATTTCATCAACTTCTTGATGATTTACAAAAGCTACGGCATAGGAAATCGCATGTTTTTCAATATAAGGACGTAATTCTTCACGTTTTTTTTCGGAAAGTTGCTTGGAATCGTTTAAAAAATCGTGCTTGAAATTTTCAGGCAAAATAACGGCTGCAGCGACCACAGGACCACTAAGGCAACCTCTACCAGCTTCATCTGTACCTGTTTCTAAAAGGTGTTGGCTATATTTTAATTGTAACATGATACAAATTAACAGTTTTCAAAGAAATTATTCGTGATTTTTGTCGTTTAATTATTTTACTTTTGCCCTTATGAAAAGAATTTTTGTAGTATTTTTTTGTTTATTAGGAACTCAATTGTTTTATGCTCAAATAAGACAACTAAATAATGGTTTGGGAGATTTTAATCAGCAAAATCAAGGAAATCAAAGAAATCAAACAGGTTTTAATCAAAATTTAGATTCTATTTCTGATGCTGAAATCAGCGTACAACTCAACGGAAAAACTAAATATACCGACTATAAAATACTATCATTTAAAAATGATACTACTATTGTTGATACTACTTTAACTTTAAAAAAACATTATAAATTCAATCTTTTAAGAAAAGATAATTTTGAATTGTTAGAATTTCATAATCAAGGACAAACATTCACGAATTTAGGCTATAATTTTACGGATATTTCTCAATTTCCTGATATTGGTTTTCGTGCTAAGCATTTCAATTTTTTCGAAAAAGAAGATGTTAATTATTATCACGTTCCAACGCCCACCACCGAAGCAATGTACAGAACAGGTTTGGAGCAAGGGCAGGTGTTAGATATTTTATTTACCACTAATTTTTCAAAACGATTCAATGTCGGAGTTGCTTATAAAGGACTTCGTTCCTTAGGAAACTATAGACGTTCCTTAGTGAGTTCTGGAAATTTTCGATTAAGTTTCAGATACGAAAGTCCTAAAGGAAATTATGCAATCAGAGGGCAGGCGGTGAATCAAGATATTTTAAATCAGGAAAACGGCGGTTTAACCAGCGATGCTTTACAAGCTTTTTTAGATGATGATCCTACTTTTAGTGAAAATAGAGGTAGGCTAGATGTTGCCTTAAATGATGCCGAAAATAAATTAGATGCAAAGCGTTTATATTTTGAACATACGTTCAAATTATTAGCTTCAAAAGATAGTGTACGACAACAAGATTTTTCAAATTTAAAAATCGGACATTCTTTTACTAGAGAATCAAAACATTACACATTTACGCAAATTACGGCAACGCCTATTGTTTTCGGAAATACTATTTTAGCTAATAATATCAATGATAAAACCGATTATTTACGTTATAATAATACTGTTTTTTTAGATTTTAATTCGAAATATATTTTAGGAAAATTCAGCGTAAAAACAGGCTACACAACGTATAATTATGGCTACGAAAATTTACAAAATAATTTGGTAGGCATCACTAAAAATAAATTAATAGGAAAGGCAGTTTCTTTTGGAGCGAGTTGGAATGGAAAAATTAAGAACTTTCATGTAAATGCGATTGCAAACCTAACGCCAGGTAGCGGACGGCTTTCTGGAAATAATTTAAAAGCCGAAGCTTTTTACAAAAAAGATAGTCTTATCACTTTAAAAGCGCATCTAGAAATCAGTAATAAATTACCGAATTTTAATTTTTTATTGCATCAAAGTAGTTATAACGACTATAATTGGGAACATAATTTTGAATCGGTAGGTACTAGAAATTTAGGTGGAACTTTAACATCGAAATGGATAAATGGTTCTTTGGATATTACAAATATTGATAACTATACCTATTTTGATGAAAATAATTTGCCAAAACAATTTTCAGGAAGTGTGAATTATCTAAAAGCAAAAGTTTCAAAAGAGTTTACTTTCGGGAAATTTGCGTTGGATAATACCTTGATGTATCAAAAAGTAGCCAATGGAAATGAGGTTTTCAGAGTGCCAGATTTTGTAACACGAAACACATTTTATTATTCCGATAATTGGTTTAAAGGAAAGCCGTTATTTGTACAAATAGGAGCGACGTTTAAATACTTTTCGAAGTATAAAATGAATGCGTATAATCCATTATTAGCCGAATTTACGTTGCAAAATGATACGGAAATCGGTTTTCCAACAGTTGATTTATTTGTAAATGCAAGAGTTCGTAGAACTCGAATTTATTTTAAAGCAGATAATATCAGTTCTTTTGTGTTGGATAAAAATTATTTATCAGCACCAAATCATCCGTATCGAGATTTTGTAATTCGTTTTGGGGTGGTTTGGAATTGGTTTATTTAAGCTCTAATTTTTTGCGTAATTTGAGACTAAACTTCGTAAATAGAAATTACTTTTTTCTTTTTATTTTCTTCTTATTTTCAAATCTAAATTCAAATAACTCTTGTAGTTTATTTGTTGTTTTTTCTTTCCATTGAGCTATTTTTTCCTGATTTTTACCATTTTCAGTTTCTCTCATTAGTAATAATCTTTGTTCAGAAAATTCAGTCATTATTTCGTTACTGATTTTATTTATAATATCAAAACCTTTGGATATTTTCCATTTATTTATAAATAATCTCTTTCTAAATTTTCGTGCGTGAATTTCAGAAATATCAAATTGAATTTGCTGAAGTTCAATTCGTTTATTAATATTCTTAACTTTTGTTGTATCTATCCAAGAGGCATTGCCTAAAAATATATTTTCAATTTTATTATTAAGATTTCGTTTCAAAAAGTCAAACCCTTGTGCTGAAGAAGAAATTACAAATTGGCTGTAAATACCTTCATTATTTTGGTCGTTAATTTTTATTTTAAAATCATCAATTGTTAGTTTTTTTTCAGAACTCCATCTTTTCTGTCCATCTTGTAATTTCTGTCCAAAACTTAAATTTAAGCATACAATACTTAGTATAATTCCTAAAATTTTTTCTTTCATTTTTGATTTATTTTAACTTTTGTGGCATTTTTTTTTATTTTGAGGTCTTACTTTGATGTTTTGGCAAGTTCTCTAATTTTAATTCTGAAGGCGGCAAAAAGTAAGGTCATAAATGGGCTTAACCAGTTGAACATTGCAAAGAAAGCATAATCAACCACAGGTACACCTAACACGCCCGAATGATACGCTCCACAAGTATTCCAAGGAATTAAAACCGAAGTTACCGTTCCTGAATCTTCTAAAGTTCTACTTAAATTTTCAGGAGCTAATCCTTTATCTCGATACGCTTTTGCATACATTTTTCCTGGAACTACAATCGCTAAATATTGGTCAGAAGCCGTAAAATTCAATCCGATACAGGTAGCAACCGTACTGGCAAATAATCCAAAAACAGAATCAAATAAACCGAGCATAAAACTACTTATTCTTGCTAATGCACCAATGGCGTCCATAATTCCACCGAAAACCATCGCTAAAAGAATCAACCAAACCGTTCCTAGCATTTTTTTCATCCCGCCTGCGGTAAATAAATCTTTTAAAACTTCATTATCCGTAGCCACAGAAGTTTCTACAGTAATTGCTTGCATCACGCCTTTATATGCCGATTTAAAATCTAAATTCTGTACGCCAGCAATTTGCGCCACTACATCTGGTTGAAAAATTAAAGCGAAAATTCCTCCTAAAACAGTACCTCCTAATAAGGCAATTAAAGGCGGTGTTTTTTTAACAATCAGTAAAATTACAAAGGCTGGAACTAAAAATAACCACGGGGTAATATTAAATGCTTTGTCAATATCAGCAAGCATATTTTGCGTGTCGGCTTCGCCTGTTGCTGTTTGGGTAAATCCTAAGATGATAAAAAATATCATTGTAATTATAAAAGTAGGGATTGTTGTGTACGTCATATAACGGATATGTGTAAATAAATCCGTTCCTGCCATTGCCGGTGCTAAATTTGTGGTATCGGACATTGGTGACATTTTATCACCAAAATAAGCACCCGATAAAACAGCTCCAGCGGTCATTCCTAATGAAATTCCTAAAGCATCACCAATACCAATTAAGGCGATACCAACGGTTGCTGAAGTTGTCCAAGAACTTCCTGTGGCAATCGAAATTATCGCACTGATTATTAAACATGCCACTAAAAATATCGTCGGATTTAAAACTTGTAATCCGTAATAAATCATCGAAGGAATAATGCCACTAATTAGCCAAGTTCCAGCTAAAGAACCAACCATCAGTAAAATTAAAATAGCGCCTGCGGTCGATTTGATATTTTCCGCAACTTCTTCCATCATTCTTTGGTAAGAGACCTTATTTTTAAAACCGACAATTGCCGCCACAGCTCCTCCTAATAATAATATAAATTGATTACTTCCACTTAACGCATCATCACCATATACAAAAACATTATACGCCAACATTATGATTAAAGCCAATACAGGAATTAAGGCTTCCCATATATTTAGCTCTTTATTTTCAATAATTTTTTGGTCTTGAATTTTAATTTCACTGATGTTTTTGTCTTCGTGCATTTATAGTATTTTTAGATATGTAATGTTACGATTTTACTAAGAATTACACAAATAGAATCCGTTTACAACATTATCGATAGATAAATTACACTAATTTGTTTATTTTGATGAATTTTTATCAGAAGATAATTATTGAATTATATCAAAAAAATAGCCTTGAAATTTTAAATTTCAAGGCTATTTTTATAGTATTAATAGGTTTTTAAAAAAGCTATTTTATTTTGATAATTCGGTGAAATATTGATAAAAATAAGGGATTGTTTCAATTCCTTTTAAGTAATTCCAAACGCCAAAATGTTCGTTTGGTGAGTGAATGGCATCAGAATTTAAACCGAATCCCATTAAAATACTTTTACTATTTAATTCTTGTTCAAATAACGAAACGATAGGAATACTTCCTCCGCTACGTTGTGGAATTGGTGTTTTTCCAAAGGTTTTGGTATAGGCTTTACTTGCCGATTTATAACCGATATTATCGATTGGCGTAACATACCCTTGTCCTCCGTGATGCGGTGTAACTTTTATTTTCACGGATTTTGGAGCAATACTTTCGAAATGATTTTTAAACAATTCGGTAATTTCTTTCCAATCTTGATTTGGCACTAAACGCATTGATATTTTGGCGTATGCTTTTGATGCGATAACAGTTTTTGCACCTTCGCCTGTGTAGCCTCCCCAAATTCCGTTTACATCTAAAGTAGGGCGGATTGCGTTGCGTTCATTCGTTGTGTAGCCTTTTTCCCCGTGAACTTCTTCGATGTCTAGGGCTTTTTTATACGCATCTAAAGAAAAGGGAGCTTTTGCCATTTCAGCACGTTCTTCTGCGGATAATTCCTCTACAGTATCGTAAAAACCAGGGATAGTAATATGATTATTCTCATCTTGTAAAGAGGCAATCATTTTGGTTAAAATATTAATAGGATTTGCCACAGCTCCTCCGTATAAACCTGAATGTAAATCTCTATTTGGTCCTGTAACTTCTACTTCTACATAACTTAAACCACGTAATCCTGTAGTTATTGATGGAATATCATTGGCAATCATTCCTGTATCAGAAATTAAAATGACATCGTTGGCTAATTTTTCTTTATTTCGAGGAACAAACCAAGCTAAACTTTCAGAACCAACTTCTTCTTCACCTTCAATCATAAATTTGACATTACAAGGTAAATTTCCTGTGTTTGTCATGTATTCTAATGCTTTTACGTGCATATACATTTGTCCTTTATCATCACAAGCCCCACGAGCAAAAATTGCTCCTTCAGGATGAATTGCTGTTTTTTTGATGACAGGTTCAAACGGAGGCGAAGTCCATAATTCGATAGGGTCAGCAGGTTGTACATCATAATGACCGTAAATTAAAATTGTTGGTAACTTTGGGTCGATAATTTTTTCGGCATAAATAATAGGGTAGCCTGGTGTTTCACAAATTTCTACGGTATCACAACCTGCTTTTTCCAAACTATTTTTAACAAAATCGGCGGTATTTAATACGTCTTTTTTGTAGGCAGGGTCGGCACTTATAGAAGGAATTTTTAATAAATCGATAAGTTCATTTATAAATCTATCTTTATGTTGAGCAATGTATTTTTGTACGTTTTCCATCTGTTGTTATTTGATTTAACAAAAATAATAAAAATTTTGTGCTTCTGCTTTGTAGTTTCGAAGTATTGTTTATATTTGCACCCACAATTACCTAGTACGCGGGAGTGGTGGAATTGGTAGACACGCTAGACTTAGGATCTAGTGCCGAAAGGTGTGAGAGTTCGAGTCTCTTCTCCCGTACTTAAATTATTAAAACCCTTAATTCTTTTGAATTAAGGGTTTTTTGTTTTTATCTAAAACTCCATGCTTTATAATTTGATGAGCGTTCTAATTTATCTTCAATATTGTCAGGTAATTCAGGGAAAAAATCGATACCTGTTTTTGCTTCTAATTCATCAATAGAAACTACAAATTCGTATAGTGGTCTTTTACTTTTTTTATGAGGCATTAAAAAAGCGATGGCTTTGATTTCAGGTTTTGTATAATCTAAAATTATTTTATAAAATTCTTTCGGAATCGATACTTTTTCTTTTCCAATGGTTCTTAATTTATCATTTAGAATACCACCTGTAATTACGTATATATTATCATGTTTCTTTGCCCAATAACGTGTTTTTTCTTCTAATCTTAGCCAAATTCCAGCATTAAAACTATGTCTTTGTGGTGTAACATTAGAGGTGTAAAAAGTTTCATTATATGCTTCTACGGAATACTTTTTATCGGCAGCAGGACATAAATGACCTTTATCGTATCCTGATTTTTTATAGCTTTTATAATTTGCAGATCTTGTTTTTACTTTGGGATCATTAATAAAATAAGGACGCTTAATTTTAGTGGTATGAATATCGTTTTTACTTAAAGAATACGCTACCCATTCGGCTTGTTCATGTTTTTCGTTGTACGATAATTGATATCCATCATGCTTTACAACAACGCCCGTTGTAGAGGTTGGTAAATAATTAAAACCACTAGGATTACGGGTTGTTTGTGTAATATCGATAGCAGTATCATCAGGATTTGGTTTTAATAAGCATCCAGAAATAAGGACAATAATTGCTACGAATAATTTTATTTTTTTAGAGATACTCATTAAATATTCTTTACTATTATTTTAGTTGTTTTTTAAGATAATTTCTTGAAAATCAGCTGTTTTTTCAACTTGGTTAAAAATTGTTTGAAATTTTACAGGAGGTACTGATAATTTTCTTTTTACTAAATCTAACCAAGCTCCATACACGGTAATTACTGCGGATAAATCGCCTTTTTCATTAAAAACTTCATGTTGAATTTTCCAACGTTCACCTTTGTTTGATAATCCAATAATTTTTAAATTTACCGAAATATCAGTTCCCATGTGAACTTCACGTAAAAATTTGGTATTTTCTTCAAATAAAATAGGACCTGTTTTTTCTTTGGTAAAATCTTGAATGGTAATATTATGTTCTTTAAAAAAACGCAATCGAACTTCGGCTGCATAATCGTTGTATGCAGTGTGTCGCATATGAATATTGGCATCAAAATCTGCCCATCGTGTTTTGAATTGTACGCTAAAACTCATCTGTTATTTTTTGATAACAAAAGTACATCATAATTTATAATATTAAAATTCAGTCAAACTGTTTTCAAAAATCATTTTTAATAATGGATTATCTGCGTTTTTTATATAAATAAAAACGTATGCCTGTTATGTAGAGAATCAGTGGTATAAAGCCTGTAATAAAAACTAAAATACGATGAAAAAAACCAAATGATTCGCCAATATGAATTGGATACATTTGTGCTGTTATTCTCAAAGATAATGGATTTTTATAAAAGGAATTTATCTTAACTATTGTTAAATTTTTATCTGTAAAAATATCTGTTGATTTTCTAAGTCCACTTTCAATTTTAAGCGTATTTATAAACCTAAATCGATACTGTTCCTTTTTTTTTGAAGGATAATATATTGACCAAAGTTTATCATCAGGAAATAATCTTTTTGTTTGCTTTTCAATATCGAAAAAATCACCGATGTTGGTTTTATGAATACTAGAATTTTCTGCTATTTTATAGGCTGGTAATACCGATAATAATGTTCTATATTCTTTATAAAAAGTAAAATATGCTCCTGAAAAAGAAAGCGTTATTAATGGAATTATAAAATAAATTCCTGCTACTTTATGCAAATTATAATTAAATTTCTTTTTAGAAGAATACCAATTTATCGTAAACCCTTTTTTCCATCTTCTCTTATAACTTCTGTGCCACAATAAAAACCCTGAAATTAATATCAAAAAGCAAAAAATAAGAGATGATATTCCTATAATATAACTTCCATAAGGTTTAAAACATAAATTTCTATGAAGTTGTAACAGTGTTTTAAAAAAGGAGTTTGTTTTTAAATTACTTCCTAAATAAACACCCTTTTCAGGATGATAATAAGAAGTTGTTCCGTTTAAAAAAGTTAAAATAATGTAATTATTTTTTCGATAAGGAAGTTGTATCTTTTTTATAGAATCACCATGTATTTCTGTTAGTTTAGCGACTGTCTGAATATTTTTTTGATAAGATATTTTTGTTTTATCAAAAGTATCAATATGTAATTCTTTAGCTGTTAAATAAGAAGATATTTCAGGTTGCCAGACATATAAAGCACCTGTAATTCCTGAAAAAGAGACAATAGCTCCAACGGTTAAACCAAGCCATAAATGAAGTGTTTTAATTATTTTATAAGGTTTCATTTGCTAGGTATTATGTTACACTATTTATTAGAAAAAGCGAATGAAAATCATTCGCTTTTTATTTTGATAAAATTACTTATTTGAATTCTTCACGAGTTAAAATTCATAAACTACGCCTAATTTGGCATTTATTCCTTCTCCTGCGGTAGTTTGAGTTTTTAATGGTGCAGCCCATTGTGCTCTTGCAGGTAAAAAGAATTTATTTAATAGGTTATTTACGGCAACGGATAATTTTATATTATTTTTTATCGTGTATGTACTTGAAAAATTAAGCATTGTGTATCCTTTTACAGGTACTTCTCTGTAAGTATACGAATATATACCTGCTTTTTCCTTCGGATTAAATCGATTGCGATTTCCTGTATAAATTAAACGCACTGATGATGTTAGTTTTTTTATTGGTTTAATAGTAATGTAAGCAGTTGTTTTAGGTGCAGAAATAACATCTCCTCCGATATAACTTAAATCATTTGGATTTTCAGGAGTATGTTTTAATCCTTCAACAAAAGAGTAAGAACCACCAAATTGTAATTTATCATTTAAGAAAGTAAAATCGGTAGCTACTTCAGCTCCATATATTTTTTGTGGATTTTTAGATTGTTCAAATCGATTAATATCATCATTAAAAATAAGTCCTAATCCGAAGTTTGAATTGCTGTAAAAACCTACTGCTTCAAAACGAATATGTTTAAATTTTGATAAAAATCCAAATTCGTAATTATTTGTTTTAATTGCGTTAATATCTAAAATATTTACATTATTAGCTTTTGCTGTTCTTAATGTTCTACCTAAATCAGGTAAAGAAAATCCTTGAGAATAACTTGCATAAGGTATAAATTCATCATTTTTAATATATCTAATTCCGATGTTTATAGCAGTATTTTTAAAATCTAAATCACCACCAATAACATTAATAGGATTTGTAAAATTGCCATCAAATTTAGATGAATACGGAAGTGTTGTAAAATCTTTAATACTCAATTTCATTGCATCATAACGAATACCTGTTTTTAATACCCAATCTTGATGATATTTAAATTTAGCTTGTAAATATGGAGCGTAGCTAAATAAATCTAAATTAGGAACCCATAAGCGTCCATCTAATAATCCTTGATTTGTTTTATCTTTTAAAACATCGACACCATAAGTAAAAGAGGTGTTTATAGCTGAGTTAGTATTTAAAACAGTATGAAAATTGGGTCTAAAGCCTATTTTTTCTGAGTTTACAACAGATTGTCCGCCTCCAACAAATGATTGAGAGTAAAAAAATATATTTTTACTTTTTTGATAAAATATATCGGTATCTAAATTTGTTGTACCGTTAAAAATATCAGATAATTCATGTTTTAATTGTGCATTTGTAGTGGTAACTCCTGTTTCACTTCCTAGTATTGGATTTGTTGATGTTGGTAATATTCCTTTTCCTGGAGTTATTTTGTAATCTCCTTCTTTATTGAATACGGTTATTGATCCTAATGTAGCAACAAAAGGAGATTTTTGACGAGTTTGATAATGATTCGTCATTAAACTTAATTTTTGGTTGTCATTAAGTTGGTATCCTACTTTTAACAATCCGCTAAATGTTTTGGTGTTATCTAAACCATAAGTAGGCAATAATACATCAGCATTTGCATCATATTTATTACCCGTTTGTTCGAAACTTCCAGAGGCAAAATATGAAAATTTATTAATATTTCCAGATAAAGATTGATACGCTCCCCATCCTAACGCATCTTTAGTTTTAGTTAGATTTGCCGTTTGCCACAAGTTTGTTGTACCGCTTAATTTTTTATATTTATGTGGTTTTTTAGTAATATAGTTTACAATACCACCATCTCCACCGTTACCGTAAATAGCAGTAGCTCCTTTTATAACTTCAACTTTAGCAATATCATTTGGGTTTAATGATTTCAATCCTACTTTCGCATTTCTAAGAGGAGTAGATTGTGGTATTCCATCGACCATTACAAGTAATTGTCTTCCTCGAAGTGTTTGTCCCCAGTTAGAATAGCTTCCAGTACTAGATGCTAAACCAGGAACCGAAAATTCTAAAATATCATTAATATTACTAGTTGTGGTATTTAATTTTTCTAACTCTTTTGTTCCTATAATTGTTATAGAAGCGGGTATTTCTGATATTTTTTCTGAAGTTCTTCCTGCAGAAATAACAACTTCATCTAATTTACTAGAATCTTCTTCTAAAGTTATGTTTAGGATTGTCGTATTTTTATTGATAATGATATTTTTAACTTCTGTTTTGTATCCTAAAGATTGAAATGTAATTAAATATGGTGTTTTTTCTAAGTTTTTTAATTCGTATTTTCCATCAAGATTTGTTGTTGTTCCTTTTTCTATTTTTTTTATAAAAATAGAGCTTCCTACAATTGGTTCTCCATGTTTATCGGTAATCGTTCCTGTTAATACATTTTGTGAGTAGGCACTGAGTATTGAGAATAATGTTATAAATAAAATTTTATATACTTTCATTTTGGTTATTTTTGGATGCAAAAATATGAATTATTCTTATTTAGAGTAAATAAAAATAATTATATTTTATCCTTTCACATCCAAGGCATCCCGAAGTGTATTTCCGATAAGCATAAAAGCCATGACCAAACTCATAATTGCGAATCCAGGAATTAAGGCTAAAAAAGGTTTTCCTAAAATGATATAATTATAATGATTTTTAATCATTGCACCCCAAGATGGCGTTGGCGGTTGTGCGCCAATTCCTAAGAAACTCAAGCCACTTTCAATTAAAATTGCACCTGCAAAATTGGCGGCAGATATTACAATAATCGGTGCTAAAATATTAGGTAAAATATGCTTGAAAATAATTCTAAAATCAGAAAAACCTAAGGCTTTAGCGGCTTCTACATATTGTTGTTGTTTGGTGGTAATTACTTGTCCACGTACGACTCGTGCGACTTCTACCCACATGGTTAACCCCACGGCGATAAATACTTGCCAAAATCCTTTTCCCAAGGCTAAAGTGATGGCAATCACTAATAATAAGGTTGGAATCGACCATGTTATATTGATAATCCACATGATAAAAGCATCTATTTTTCCGCCAAAATATCCTGCAATTGCTCCCATCGGAATTCCGATTAAAAGCGAGATGAAAACAGCGATAAAACCAATGAAAAATGAAATTCTTGCCCCGATTAATAATCTGCTTAATAAATCGCGTCCATATTTATCGGTTCCAAACCAAAATGTTTTTTGTTGAATATATTTTTCAGGATGATTTTTAAATTCTTTTTGAAATAAAGAAATCAGAATTATTTTTGATAAATTATCGGAATATTTTACAATTTCTAATTGATTTTCTTTTATTTGATACGATTTTATAGGAATTTCGGTAGGAATATTTTTTTTTCCATCCATAAAAACGGAAAACCACGATTCTTTTTCTGTTGATTTTGATGGAATTTGAAGCATCAATACTGAAAACAAAGGCGGTTTTGAATGAATTTCTAAATGCATTTGATTTGCTGAATTACTATTGTCAGGAGCAATTACGTAACAAAAAACAGCCATACATCCGCAGAAAAGTATAAACAAAAAGCTAAAAATACCCGTTTTACTTCGGATAAATTTTCGCATTGCTAATTGCCATAAAGAACCATTTTTTTTAGAATTCAGCATCAAAATAAATGATTATTGTTTAAGTGTTGAAATATCTGTTCCTGTTGGATTTTCAAAAATTTCTAAGTTAAAATAAGGAACACTCGCTAAAATATGGTCAAAAATATCAGCCATATCTCGTTCATAAGCAATCCACGATTTGTTTTTACAAAACGCATAAATTTCCAGCGGAATCCCATTTTCGGTAGGTTGCAATTGACGCGACATAAATAATAATTCTTGATTTATCTTCGGATGTAGTTTTAAATATTCGTCTAAATATTTACGAAACATTCCGAAATTTGTCAAATTCCTACCGTTAATCAAAATAGATTTATCAATATTATTTGCTGAATTATAGGTTTTTACATCATTGTAAGCTGTTGTTACATACTCTTTTAACAAGGCTATTTTCTTATAATCGGCAACTTCTTCATCCGTTAAAAAGTGAATGCTATTTATTTTAATAAGTACTGAACGTTTTATTCTACGTCCGCCAGAATTATCCATCGCACGCCAGTTTTTAAAGGATTCAGAAATCAATGAATAGGTAGGAATACTCGTTACAGTATTGTCGAAATTTTGAACAATTACTGAGGCTAAATTAATCGCCGTTACGTTTCCATCGGCATTGTATTTGTCAATCGTAATCCAATCATTTAAACGCACGGTGTCGTTTACTGTTATCTGAATACTCGCTACAAAACCTAAAATAGTATCCTTAAAAATAAGTAATAATACTGCCGAAAAAGCTCCTAAAGCGGTTAAAAAACGAATCAGTGGTTTGCCTGTAATTATTGAAAAGGAAATGATAAAGCCAATAATCCATAAAATAATCATGAAAATTTGAACATAACTCTCCAAAGGCTTGTCTTTAAAGGCAATTAAAGTGCGTAAAAAATCTTTAATAGTCAATAAAACACTTCGGATAAACCAAATAATCGAAAATAAAATAGCTAAATTAATAAATCGCTGTCCGTAGTTTAACGAATTTGGAAAATCAACTAAAATAGCAGAAAGTAATGAGTACAAAAATATAAACGCAAAAATTCGTGAAATATTTAAAAATACTCGATTCTCCAGTAGAAAATCATCAAAATTATTTTTTGTTTTGACAACTAATTTTTTTATAAATCGTGTTCCGTAATGACGAAATAATTTAAAAAAGATATAGCCTAAAATTCCGACAACAAGTAAATTAGCGATCAAATTTAAGTTGATTGCTAATGTTTCTGATATTGAAAAATAATTCTTGAATAGTCGATAAAAAGATTTAGTTATCATAGTTTTATTTGAATCTCAAAATTGAACATCAAAAGTAGGTATTTATTAGGCAACTTTTAAACTGATTTTTCAGTATTCTTAATCCTTTTAAAAAGCAACAAATTAAGAATGATTTTAAAAATGTGTATGTTTGTAATGCAAAAAATAAAGAGTAGATACATACAATATAAAAAATTAATAAAAAATGAAAGCATATATTTTTCCTGGTCAGGGAGCGCAGTTTACAGGAATGGGATTGGATTTATATGAGAAATATCCGATAGCTCAAGAACTTTTTGAAAAAGCCAATGATATACTCGATTTTAGTATTACTGATGTAATGTTTGAAGGTTCTGCAGAATCTTTGAAACAAACAAAAGTAACGCAACCCGCTATTTTTTTACATTCGGTAATTTTAGCAAAGGTTTTAGGTGATACTTTTCAGCCAGAAATGGTCGCAGGACATTCGTTAGGAGAATTATCGGCATTGGTTGCAAATGGTGTTTTATCTTTTGAAGATGGCTTAACTTTAGTTTCAAAACGAGCTTTGGCGATGCAAAAAGCCTGTGAAATAAAGCCGTCAACCATGGCAGCTGTTTTAGGTTTAGAAGATAAAATAGTGGAAGATATTTGTGCCGAAATTGATGGTGTAGTAGTGGCGGCAAACTATAATTGCCCTGGTCAATTAGTGATTTCTGGAGAAGTAACAGCTGTTGAAAAAGCCTGTGAAGTATTAACAGAAAAAGGTGCAAAAAGAGCGATTATGTTACCTGTTGGTGGGGCATTTCATTCACCAATGATGGAACCTGCTCGTGAGGAATTAGCAAAAGCAATTCAAGAAACTACTTTTAATACACCGACTTGTCCTGTGTATCAAAATGTAGTAGCGAAAGCAGTTTTAAATCCTGATGAAATTAAAGAAAATTTAATAGCACAATTAACCGCTCCTGTAAGATGGACGCAGTCTATTCAAGCAATGATTGCTGATGGTGGAACTGAATTTATTGAAGTTGGACCTGGGAAAGTATTACAAGGTTTGATGCGTAAAATTGATAGAAGTGTTACTGCAAGTGCGGCAGTTTTACCTGTAGAATCAACTGAAATTTAAGATTATTTCAATTAAATTTTAAGTGAATTTATACCAATAAAAAACCTCAAACTATTTAGTTTGAGGTTTTATGTTGTGTGCTAATATTATATTTCTAGCTATTTCAAGAAAATAAAATATTAGTTATTTTCGTAAAAAGTAACGGTTCCGCTATCTTCATTAGAAACTACTAATAAAGCTTTTCCTGTTGGGCTGTCTTCGGCAGATATTGCCAATAAACCTTCAGGACCTTCATCGCCATCGTGCGATAAAATGTTCAAAAATAGGGGTGAAGTTGGGTTGGTAACATCATACATTAAAACTTGATCGTTTCTTTCTAAACCAACAAATAAAATATAACGCTCATTTCCGATATTTAAAATCTCAACACTTTCAGGTTCAGCACCTTTGTCATCACTTCTTTTATCGTTATCATTAAAACGGCTTTGTGTAGCTTTTAATGTTTCGGTAGCAATACTATTTCCGCTATCGTATAAAAGTGTACCATTATCACCCGACCACACACTAAACGAACGTGCTCCATAACTATAAAGTTCTTCAAATTTCCCGTCATTATTGGCATCGCCTAAAGTAGTTGTTGTTTTTAAACGTCCTAAATTAGCTTTGTCTAAATAATTTAAAGAGGCATCAAAAACAGTTTCATCTAACGTTAAATCTTCCATTCGAACTTCTTCGCTAAAACCTTTATAATCTCTAGCATCTCCTTCATTTGCAGAGAAAATATAATCGATTCCGTTAATATTTGCATATTTAATAGCATCTGGTTGATAGATTCCTTTTACTGGCCAGTTTTTTAATTCTTTTTTATCGTCTTTATCACTGGCGTCCATGCTATTTTTAGCAAGATTATAATCTTTAAAACCTAATGGATAAATTGCTTCAATCGTTTTTGAGGCTAAATTTATTTTTGCGATTCCGTTATTTTCTTGCAGAGAAACCCAAGCTGTTTTTGAATCATCAGAAATAGCAATATATTCTGGTTCAACATCTTGCGATAAAGTAGCATTTGGTCCAAAAACTCTAAATCCTTTTGATGTTAAATCCTTTTTTTGAGCTTCGAAAGCATCAAAATTTAAGGTTGTTACGGCTTTACTTTTAATATTGATAATACTAATTGTTCCTTCAGGATCATTGGTATAGTCATCGTTTGGTTCGCCTTCATTTGCTGAAATAATTGTTTTTCCATCAGGAGAAAAAGCGACCATATCAGGCAATGCTCCTACGGTAAATTCACTAATTAAGGAATTATCCGAAGTATTGTACAATAAAATTTTTCCGTTATTTTGTTTGATAGTTGCTTCTACAGCAACGGCTAATTTTCCATCAAGAACGGCAACACTGTTTGGCGAACCATAACTCGTAAGATTTATGTTACTTTTTTTTGGATTATTGATGTCTGAAATATCGTTTATTGCTATTTGATTAGCTTCCACATTAACTGTAAATAATTTTTTCGATATTTTATCGAAAGCTGAAATTTCTGAAGCGCCTTCACCACCAATTTTGATACTTGTTTTATAACTAAAATTTACGTCTGTATTTATTGATTTTTTTACAGATTCGTCATCATTTTGACAGCCGATTGCCAAAACACTTAAAGTGCTTAAAATAATTTTTTGAAATGTTTTCATCAGTAATTTTTAGGTAGTTTTTAAAATTGTTTTTAAGTCGTTTTTATTGCTACAAAACTGATGTATTTCTTTGATATCAATGTTATGAAAACAGTAATTAATAGTCAATTTGATATTAATTACAAGATATTAAGTTGTATAAAAAATACGATACAATATTTTTATATCGCATCGTATTTTAGAAAAAATTATAAGGTTGAAAAATAAATTATATAAATTTTTTTACTGATTTTCTTGCCATTTCCAAGAAGATAATAAGGCTTCTTCTAAGGTTTTTTCGGTTTTCCAATTCAGTTCTTTATTAGCGATGGTGGTATCGGCATAAATTGCTTTTATATCTCCAGCTCTTCTTTTTACAATTTTATAATTTAGTTTTTTTTGGGTAGCTTTTTCAAAAGCATTAATAATTTCTAAAACAGAACTTCCTGTTCCTGTTCCAATATTAAAAAGTTCGAATTGTTGTTTATTTTTTTTATTTAATAAGCGTTCTAAAGCGATAATATGAGCTTTTGCTAAATCGACTACATGAATATAATCCCGAATTGCGGTTCCGTCAGGTGTATCGTAATCATCGCCAAAAACGGCTAATTCTTTTCTGATTCCTGCGGCAGTTTGGGTTACGTACGGAATTAAATTTTGAGGAACGCCGTTAGGGAGTTCACCAATTTTTGCACTTTCATGTGCGCCTATCGGATTAAAATAACGCAATGTAATGGCATTAAAATCATAAGCTTTACAACTTTCTTGAATAATTTCTTCACCAATTTGTTTGGTGTTTGCGTATGTTGAAGCGGCTTTATTAGAAGGAGTATTTTCAGTGATAGGCAATTTTTCAGGTGTTCCATAAGCCATACAAGAGGAACTAAAAATAAAATTATCTAGTTTTCTATTTCGGATTTCTTGCAATAAATAAATTAAGCTATTGATGTTATTTTCATAATAATCTAACGGATTTTGAACACTTTCACCAACGGCTTTAAAAGCGGCAAAATGAATAATTCCATCAACAGTATTGTTTTCAAAAAAAGTAGTAACGTTTTGTTTTACACGCAAATCAAATTGATGAAAATCAGGTTTTACGCCTGTTATTTCGGTAATTTTATCTAAAACCGCAATGTTGGAATTAGATAAATCATCAATAATAATAACTTTAAAACCTTTGTTTTGCAACTCGACAACGGTATGAGAACCGATAAATCCTAAACCGCCTGTAACTAATATCTTTTTCATGATTTTTGTTATTTTATTGTTCTTATTTTTTAAAGATTAGGCTTTTTAATATTTAAAAGTTCGAATATTTTTTCATCTTTTGGAGCTAGTAAAATCATATAAAATAAAAGGATAACACCAAAAAGAATAAAATCGGGTTTTAAAAGCAGTATCAAAAAACAAGCGATTTCTAATATCGCCCACTTAAAAATAGAAGCACGTTGATAAATATCAAATTTTTGTGTATCAGTAGTTTCTTTTTGTATGTTTTTTAAAATATTTTTAAACACAAAATTACTGATTACATAAGCTGTTGCGGGAATAAAAGAATAAATTAACGAGGCGTTATCGATTTCTAAATTTAAGATATTTTTAAAATCACCGATTAAAAAATATGCCAAAGTTACGCCTGCAACTAGTGCTAAATGAATTATTTTAAGTGTTTTTATTTTTTGATTCATGCTTTTTAATGACTGTTTTAGATAAAAAATTATAGCATTATTCTCCTATAAAATCTAAAATTGTTTTGGTGATGAAAGTTAACTGTTCTTCGTCTAATTCGGTGTGCATCGGCAATGAAATAACTTGTTCAATTAATTGATTAGTTACTTTAAAATCATCTTCATTGTAGCGTTCGTCTTTATAGGCTTTTTGGGCGTGTAAAGGCACGGGATAATAAATCGCATTTGGAATATTATTGTCTAATAAATGCTGATGTAATTCGTTGCGTTTTCCGTTGGTAATTCTCAAGGTATATTGATGAAAAACATGTGTTGAGAAATCGCTAATTGTTGGTGTTATAATGTTTAAATTAGTAGCAAAAGCATCAGAATAATAAGCGGCAGCTTTTCTACGAGCATCACAAAAACTATCTAATAATGGTAACTTTATTTGTAAAACTGCGGCTTGTAAACTGTCTAAACGAGAATTTACACCAACCACATCATGATAATAACGTTTGTACATTCCGTGATTTACAATTCCTCGAATGGTGTGTGCTAAATCATCATCATTGGTAAAAATTGCGCCACCATCACCATAACAACCTAAGTTTTTAGAAGGGAAAAAAGAAGTCGTTCCTACGTTTCCAATAGTTCCAGATTTCTTTTTTGTTCCGTCAGAAAATGTATAATCGGCACCAATTGCTTGGGCGTTATCTTCGATTACAAACAAATTATGTTCTTTCGCTATTTCCATTACGGCTTCCATATTGGCACATTGCCCAAATAAATGAACAGGTACAATAGCTTTTGTCTTTGGTGTAATCGCCTTTTTTAAAGCCTCAATATTGATGTTGAAAGTATCTAAATCTACATCAACTAAAACAGGCGTTAACTTTAATAATGCAATAACTTCTACGGTTGCAGCGAAGGTAAAATCGGCAGTAATTACTTCATCACCTTGTGCTAAACCCAACCCCATCATGGCGATTTGCAACGCATCAGTTCCGTTAGCACATGGAATTACGTGTTTTACATCTAAATATTTTTCTAAATCGGAAGCAAATCCTTTAACTTCAGGACCTCCAATATAGTAGGCAGTGTCTAAAACACTTTCAAAAGCTTTGTTTACTTGCGGTTTTATTTTTGCATATTGACCTTGTAGGTCAACCATTTGAATTTTTTTCATCAGAAAAATGAATTTGTTAAGCATCAAAAATACGAATTAAATTTCTCTTATCTTTGAAGAAAAGAGTTGATAAATAAGCGTATTTAAGGCTTTTTTTTATTGATATAATTTTTTATAGATGCTTATATTTCTTTATAAACTTCATTAAAAGGGATTCTAAAACGTTCGCCATATACGCCTTTTTCGGTTCGGATTCCACAGCTTACAATCATGTTAATTTCTGCACTTCGTGGGATGTTTAGTAACTGTTTTACACGCCAAGTATCGGCACCTTCCATAGGGCAAGTATCGTAGCCTTCTGCTGCCATTGAAAGCATAAAATTTTGTGCAGCCAATCCTGTTGATTTATGTGCTACAATTCGCATATCGCTATTGCGAACCTCTCGATATATTGGACGAAATAATCCTGTGATTAAAATAATTAGATATTTTAACCAACCAAAAATCCCCAAGAAATCAAAATAGGTAAACGGAATAATTTTACCGTAATAAGTTCGTGCCATTTTCTCTCGACTAGTTTGCTTTTCTTTGGGCGTATCTTTTCCAAAAGTAGCATCTAAAACGGCTAAATTTGCTTTTACACGTTTTTTCCAGACATCTTTTCGAGTTACAAAAACGACCAATTGTTGTGCTGTTTTAGCAGCATTTTGATTAAAACATAGTGGCGCCATTTTAGCAATTGTATCTTTTGAGGTAATATGATAAAATTCCCACAATTGCATATTGCTACTATTTGGAGCGAGTGTTGCTTGTTCGATACATTTTTTTACAATGCTACTTTCAATTGATTTTTCGGCGTCAAAAACTCTAACAGAACGCCTAAAGTTAATGGCTTGTGATACTGTTTTTTCTATCATTTTAGGTTGATTTAATCAAAAAATTAAAATTATGAACTTATTTTCAAGAGTCTTTTTAATGATGCTAATTTCCCTTTGTATGGGGCGTATCGAATAGAAATATCTAACCAGTTTGCTCTGGTAACGACACTTTTTTTATGAGAAAAAGTATCAAAAGTTTTTTTACCATGATAACTCCCGATACCACTTTGTCCAACGCCTCCAAAAGGCAAGCGATGATTTACAAAATGAACCATGCTATCATTAACAGTACCACCTCCGAAGGCATATTTTGCAATCAATTTTTTAGCAAAATGTTGGCGTGTGGTAAAAATATAAAATGCCAATGGTTTATCATATTTCGTAATAATGGTATCCAGTTCTTTTTCTTGTTGATATGAAATTAACGGAAATATAGGACCAAATATTTCTTCTTTCATCACCTGGCTATCTAGGTTTGGTTCGTTGATAAGTGTTGGCGAAATATAGCATTCTTTTTTATCTATTTTTCCTCCAATTAGGCAATTTTCATTTTTTAAAAGTAGTGCTAATCGGTCAAAATTTTTGGTATTTACAATTCTTGGAAAATCGGCTGAATTTTGAGGATTTTCTCCGTAGGCATTTATTATTTCTTCTTTAAAATGAATAATAAATTTTTCTTTCACGGAGTGATGAATCAACAAATAATCGGGAGCGATACAAGTTTGTCCAGCATTGACAAATTTTCCCCAAACTAAGCGTTTTGCAGCTAGTTTTATATTGGCAGTTTCATCAATAATACAAGGACTTTTTCCGCCTAATTCTAGGGTTGTTGGAGTAAGATGTTCGGCGGCTGCTTTGGCGATAATTTTTCCTACGGGAACACTTCCTGTAAAAAAAATATAATCCCAACGTTGTTTTAATAATTCTTGTGATGTAGCCACACCACCTTCTAGAACAACAACATGATTTTTGTCAAATACGGCAGTTATAATTTCTTGAGTTATTTTACTGACGTTTGGTGTTAGTTCAGAGGGTTTTAAAATCACGGTATTTCCTGCCGAAACAGCTCCTACAAGTGGCGCAAAAGCTAATTGATATGGATAATTCCAAGGGGCGATAATTAAAACAGCTCCGTAGGGTTCATTATATATTTTAGCTGATGAAGGAAAGTTTAAAAGTGTTGGTAAAACTCGTGTTGGTTTGCTCCAGGAATGGCAGTTTTTAATCGCCATTTTCAATTCACTTAATACGATAGAAGTTTCTGTTAATACAGCTTCGTATGCTGATTTTTTAAAATCATTATATAAGGCTTTTATAATATCGTCTTCTCTTCTGATAAGTTCTTTTTGAAGCTTTTTTAAAGCAGTTATTCTAAAAGAAATATCTTTAGTTTGCTGTGTTGTGAAAAAGTTTTTTTGAGTTTGTACTATATCAGGAATACTCATGGTTAAAATTTGTTTAAAGATACAAATTTAACCGTTTCTTTTGATGTTAATTATTGCTGTTTTATCAGGATAATTATAAGCAAGCATCCCAAATAGGATCTTTAGGCGTTGGAGCTGTAATTTTGATACGTTCTTTACTTACAGGATGTATAAAATCAATGTTACGAGCGTGTAAATGAATGCTTCCATCTTTGTTACTTCGTCTTGCTCCGTATTTTAAATCGCCTTTTATGATAGCACCAATATTGGATAATTGCACTCGAATTTGATGATGACGCCCTGTTTCTAAATCAATTTCTAATAACGAATAATTATCTAAATTTTTAAGTGTTTTGTAATGAAGAATTGCTTTTTTACTACCGTCAATTTCTTTTGGATATGCCGTTGATTTATTATTCTTCGGATTTTTCTTTAAGAAATTGATAAGTGTATCTTCGGATTTCTTAGGTTGATCTTTCACAACCGCCCAATAGGTTTTTTTGATTACTTTATCGCGCAACATTTTATTCAATCGCTCTAATGCTTTTGAAGTTTTTGCGTAAATAACAACGCCTGAAGTTGGTCTATCTAACCGATGAACAGTTCCTAAATAAACAGCGCCAGGTTTGTTGTATTTGTCTTTAATGTATTCTTTAACAACCTCAGAGAGTGGTTTGTCCCCTGTTTTATCACCCTGAACAATATCACCAGCTCTTTTATTGATAATCATTAAATGATTGTCTTCATGTAAAACGTGTAAATTGTTTTTTGTAGAATGCATTTTTTTAATAGCTCTTAAAAATGGAGTAATTTGGATATTAAAGGAAAGGAATTATTGAAAATCTTTAAGAATATCTTGATTTGTTTGCTCAATAAATGTTAAAAACTCTTCACGTCCTAAACCTGTTTCTGATGAGGTAAGAAAAGAGGTTGGAAGTATTTCCCAGTGTTTTAATAATTTCTTTTTATAGTTTGCTATTTGATTGTTTATTTTAGAAGTTCCTAATTTATCGGCTTTTGTAAAAACGATGCCAAAAGGAATTTGATTTTCTCCTAAAAACTGCATAAATTCTAAATCTATTTTTTGCGGATCGTGGCGAGAATCAATTAAAACAAAGGTAAAAACAAGTTGTTCTCTTTCTTTGAAATAATTTTCAATAAAAAACTGAAAAATAGTTCGTTTCTTTTTAGATATTTGTGCGTATCCGTATCCAGGTAAATCGACTAAAAACCATTCTTCATTTATTTTAAAATGATTGATAAGTTGTGTTTTTCCTGGTTTTCCAGATGTTTTAGCTAAATCTTTACGTTGCATCAACATATTGATTAACGAAGATTTACCAACATTCGAGCGACCTATAAAAGCATATTCAGGAATTCTATCCTTCGGTGCTTTCATAACATTACTGTTGCTCATTACAAAATCAGCAGATTTTATTTTCATAAATAATAAGTTACGCTATTTTGCGATTATATATTTCGTTTAGAAAGCCAGCTTTCTAAAATTTCATTAAATTCTTGAGGAGTTTCCATCATGGCAGCGTGTCCACATTTATCAATCCAGAATAAATCAGAATCTGGTAATAATTTATGGAAATCTTCGGCAACTTCAGGCGGTGTTACGCCGTCTTGTTTTCCCCAAATAAGACAGGTTGGTTGTTGCATTGTAGGTAAATCGTTCGCCATATTATGACGAATTGCACTTTTAGCAATCGAGAGCGTTTTTAAGGCTTTAATTCGGTCATTTACAATGTCGTAAATACCATCAACAAGTTCTTTGGTGGCAATTTCAGGATCATAAAAAACTTCTCTTGCTTTGGCTTCAATGTATTCGTAATTACCTCTTTTCGGATAACTATCGCCCATTGATTTTTCGTATAAGCCAGAGCTACCTGTTAAAACAATTGCATCAACATCTTTCGGATAATGCTTTGTATAATATAACGAAATATGTCCACCTAAAGAATTTCCTAAAAGAACAACATTTTTAAGCTCTTTATATTCAATGAAATCGTGTACATAATCGGCTAAATTTTTTACGTTAGTTTTTAGTAAGGGGAGCGTGTATAGTGGTAATTCAGGAATTAAAACTCGGTATCCTTTTTTAGAAAAATATTTAAAAGTTTCATCAAAGTTACTAAGAGCGCCCATTAAACCGTGCAATACGATTAATGCTCTACCTTCTCCTGCTTCTGCGTATGTAAATTTACCTTCTTTCTTTAGAAAATCAGTCATTAATTTTTCGGTTTGACTTTAGCACAAATGTACTCTTTTTTTACGAAATTTTCATTTTTATTATTTGATGCTTTTTTTTTTGATAAATATCTTGAGCATCAATTTATTATAAGAAGCATCAAAATTTATGAACAAAGTGGTGATAAGTGGTAAGAAGTGGTAATTTTTTTTTATTTTTGATGCAAACTATAAACGTTTAATTTGATCAGTTTAATTGGAACATATCAATGCACGGCAGATGTTAAAGGAAGATGTATGCTTCCTGTGGCATTAAAAACGCAATTATCTGATATACTGAAAGATGGGTTTATTATAAAGCGGTCGGTATTTCAGCCCTGTTTGGAATTATATCCGATGGAAGCTTGGAATTTGGTGATGCAAAAAATGCATACATTAAATCGATTTGTAAAGAAAAATAACGATTTTATAAGAAGATTTACCGCTGGTGTTAAAGTCGTATCAGCAGATGCTTCAGGAAGATTGTTACTACCCAAAGATTTATGTGAATACGCTGGTATTAAAAAGCAATTAGTGCTTTGTACCGCTGTTGATATCATAGAAATCTGGGACAAAAATAAGTACGAACAAGTAATTGATGATGCTGTTGTTGATTTTGCTGATTTAGCAGAAGAGGTAATGGGTAATACAGATAAAGATGAAGTATCATAATCCAGTTTTGTTAAGGCAAAGTGTTGATGCACTGAATGTTAAAGAAGATGGCGTATATGTCGATGTAACTTTTGGTGGCGGAGGTCATTCAAAAGAAATCTTAAGTAGGTTAGGTGAAAATGGAAAATTATTTGCTTTTGACCAAGATCCAGATGCTTTAGAAAATACAATTGACGATCCACGTTTTGTGCTGATTGGTGAAAATTTTCGGTTTATTGCTCGTTTTTTACGATTCTACGGAATTCGAAAAGTAGATGGAATTTTAGCCGATTTAGGCGTTTCTTCTCATCAATTTGATGAAGCAGAAAGAGGGTTTTCGACTCGATTTGATGCCGATTTAGATATGAGAATGGATCAAAAATCTGATTTGTCAGCCAAAAAAATCATCAACAAATATAGCGAAGAAAAATTAGCCGATATCCTATTTTTATACGGCGAACTTCGAAATGCAAGAGCTTTATCAAAAAAAATTGTAACCGCAAGGCAAGAACAAGAAATTCAAACCAGCTTTCAATTGAAAGAAGTATTAAAAGAATTTCTTCCAGAGGCAAAAGAACATAAAATATTAGCACAAATATTTCAAGCCGTTCGAATTGAAGTAAATCAAGAATTGGAAGTTTTAAAAGAATTTTTAGAACAAATCCCTGGATTATTACAAGAAGAAGGACGATTAAGCGTTATTTCGTATCATTCTTTAGAAGATAGATTGGTGAAGCGTTTTATAAGAACAGGATTGTTTGTGGGAGAACCAGAAAAAGATTTTTATGGGAATATTTCAGTTCCTTTAAAGAAAATTGGGAAGTTGATAATACCAACATATCAAGAAATTAAAGCCAATAACAGAGCTAGAAGTGCCAAATTACGAATCGGAACATTAAAATAAATCTAAAAGCAATTTAAAAGTAACTTAAAAGTGAAATGAAAATAATGTTAAAAGTCAAATAATGTTAAAAGTGAAAAAAGGTCTTTACGACGTTTTAAGAGGTAAATTTTTAACAGATGAAGATTCCTTTAAAAACTGGCGGATTCTAGTTTTTATAGTTGTTTTATTATTGATTGTGATATCAAGTTCACATAGTTTAGATGCTAAAGTTGTGAAAATCGCAGTGTTAAATAAAAAAAAGAGCGAGTTAAGAGCCGAAGATTTTGATACTAGTACCGAATTGACAAAAATGAGACTCGAAAGCAGTATTCGAGCAAAAGTAAAAGATAAAGGGTTGTTTCCCGCAAGGAAGCCTCCTCAGAAAATAAAAGTAACAACTAAAAAACAATAAAAAAAATAATGGTGGTAAAAAAAAGTATATTAAACAGACTCTATGTAGTTGTAGCTTTAATGACGCTTTTTTTAGTTATCATTGTTTTTAGGGTTTTTAAACTTCAGTATTTAGATGGTGATAAATATCGAAAACTTTCGCTAGAAAAAACCGTTAAAAATGATACCATATTTGCAAATAGAGGAAATGTATATGCCGCTGATGGAAATTTATTAGCAACTTCGATCACAAAATATACTATTAGGATGGATGCAGTTGTAATAAATTCGAAAGTATTTGAAAAAAATATCCGCTCCCTTTCCGATTCACTATCCAAAATGCTAGGCGAACCTGCTAGCTATTATCAAAAAAAAATTAGAAGAGCTCGAAAACGAAAAAATCGCTACTTATTGATAGCTCGAAATATAGGCTATAATAATTGTGCTAAAATGAGGAAATTTCCAATCTTCAATGAAGGACTTTACAGAGGCGGATTTATTGCCGAACAAAGTACTGTTAGAGTACATCCGATTGGCAAAATTGCCGCAAGGACAATAGGATACGATAATAAAAAAGGAGGCGCAGGTATTGAAGGTGCTTTTGCCGATTATATGCAAGGTGAAAATGGATGGCGATTAAAACAAAAAATTGCCAAAGGACAGTGGAAACCTATCAATGATGTAAACGAAAAAGAACCCATAGATGGTAGCGATGTTATTACAACTATTGATGTGAATATTCAAGATATCACGCATCACGCATTGCTTAGACAATTGGAATCTTTTGAAGCCGATCATGGATGTGCCGTAGTCATGGAAGTCGAAACAGGAGAAATTAAAGCCATCTCCAATTTAGGAAGAACATCCGAAGGAAAATATTACGAAAAAAGAAATTACGCCGTTTGGGAAAGTCATGAACCTGGTTCAACCTTTAAACTAGCAAGCTTAATGGCCGTTTTGGAAGATAGACTTGCTCATACATCTGATATTGTAGATTGCGGTACAGGTACAGTTTATATTAATAATAGAAAAGTAGAAGACAGTAAAAGCGGCGGACATGGTAAAATATCATTGGCTCGTGTTTTTGAAGTATCATCAAATGTTGGAATTGTAAAAACAATTCAAAAAAATTACGATAAAAATCCAAAGAAATTTGTAGAACGAATTAAATCTTTTGGATTAGATCAACTCACAGGCGTTAAAATAAAAGGAGAAGGAAAACCATATATTCCAAATCCTTCAGAAAAAAATTGGAGTCCAATATCCTTAGAATGGATGGCGTGGGGATACGGAGTTCACTTAACAGCTCTCCAAGTATTAACCTTTTATAATGCCGTTGCCAATAACGGAAAACTCGTAAAACCCTTTTTTGTAAAAGAATTAAGAGTTGGAGGAAACGTAGAGAAACGTTTTGAACCTCAAGTTTTAAAACAAAAAATAGCATCGCAAAGTACCATCGATAAAGTAAGAACTATCATGGAAAATACCGTAAAAAGAGGAACTGCTCAAAATATCTATTCTTCCAATTTTTCGATGGCAGGAAAAACAGGAACTGCACAAAAATGGATTCCTAAACACAAAGACAAAAACGGAAATACAGTATACGGACACTATTCAAAGAAAAAATATGTTGCCTCGTTTACAGGCTTTTTTCCCGCTGATAAACCTAAATATTCTTGTATTGTAGTGGTTCATAGTCCTAAAAAAGAAAAAGGATATTATGGTTCTAAAGTCGCAGCGCCAATATTTAAAGAAATTGCTCAGAAAATTTATACCACAACACCTATTAATAATCAGTTGGTTTCTGATGAAATTTCCTCAGAAAGTATTGAGCAAGAATATCAAGATTATTATGAAAAATTAAAAAAATACAAAACCATAATGCCTAGAGTTGTCGGTATGAGCGGTATGGATGCCGTTGCATTATTAGAAAATATGGGCTTACGAGTCGAGTTTACTGGAATAGGAAAAGTAACCGAACAATCTATTGATTATGGAACAAAAGTATCCAAAGGAGCAACCGTTTATTTAAAATTACTGTAATTGAAAAAATTAAAAGACATATTATATAAAGTAGCAATACTTAAAACTGCTGGAAATATTGATATTCTAATCAATACGATTCAGTTTGATAGCCGATTCATACAAAAAAATGACCTCTTCATTGCTCAAAAAGGAAGCACTGTTGATGGACATCAATTTATAGAAAAAGCCATCGATTTAGGAGCAACCGTAGTTGTGTGTGAAAAAATTCCAGCACATATCCCTGAACATAAAAAAGAAGCAATTACCTATGTTGAGGTTGAAAATACTAATACAGCACTGGCAATTATGGCAACTAATTTTTATGATAACCCATCAAAAAAAATAAAATTAGTAGGAGTTACAGGAACTAATGGAAAAACAACCATTGCTTCTTTATTGTATCAATTGTTCAAAAAAGCAGGGTATAAAGTTGGTTTGTTATCCACCGTGAAAATTATGGTCGACGAAATAACGCATAAAACAAGTCATACAACGCCAGATTCTTTGACGATTAATAAATATTTATCGTTGATGATTGACCAAGGCGTAACCCACTGTTTTATGGAAGTTAGCTCGCATGGAATCCATCAGAAAAGAACCGAAGGATTGCATTTTGTAGGCGGTGTTTTCACTAATTTATCACACGATCATTTAGATTATCATAAAACATTTGCAGAATATCGTGATGTTAAAAAATCGTTTTTTGATACGTTACCAAAATCGGCATTTGCTTTGGTTAATATGGATGATAAAAATGGGAAAATAATGCTTCAAAATACCAAAGCAACCCAAAAAACATACGCCCTGAAAACAGGTGCTGATTTTAAAGGAAAAGTAGTAGAAAAACGTTTTTCAGGAACGTTGTTAATTATAAACGGCGTTGAGGTTTGGAGTAAATTAATTGGTGAATTTAATGCCTCTAATTTGTTGGCTATTTTTGGCGTTGCCGATTTATTAGGACTCGAAAAAATAGAAATTTTAAGGCTGATAAGCGATTTAGAAAGTGTTAGTGGACGTTTTGAATATACGATTTCAAGCGATGGCGTAACCGCAATTGTTGATTACGCACACACACCTGACGCTCTTAAAAATGTACTAGAAACCATTAATGATATTCGTACAGGAAACGAAAATGTACTAACTGTCGTTGGATGTGGTGGCGATAGAGATACCACAAAACGTCCGAAAATGGCAATGATTGCTTCGCAATTAAGTACGCAAACAATTTTTACTTCGGATAATCCTCGAACTGAAGATCCGCAAGTAATTCTTGACCAAATGGAAGCAGGAGTATCGCCTGAAAATTACAAAAAAACATTGACGATTCTAAATAGAAAACAAGCCATCAAAACAGCTTGTAAATTAGCGATAACAGGCGATATTATCGTAATCGCAGGAAAAGGACACGAAAATTATCAAGATATTAATGGTGTTAAACATCATTTTGATGATTTAGAAGAAGTAATGAATTGTTTTAATCAACTAAAAAAAGCATAATGCTCTATTATATATTTCAATATTTAGAAACCGAATTTAATTTAACAGGCGCAAGTGTGTTTCAATTTATTACGTTTCGTGCCGCTATTGCATTTATAGCTTCTTTATTGATATCAACAATATTTGGTAAAAAAATAATTAGCTTTTTAAGAAAACAGCAAATTGGGGAAACCGTTCGTGATTTAGGATTAGCAGGACAAGTCCAAAAAGCAGGAACGCCAACAATGGGAGGACTTATCATTATTTTAGCAACCTTAGTTCCCGTAATTTTGTTCGCTAAATTAGAAAATATTTACATCATTATTTTACTGATAACCACCGTTTGGATGGGCTTAATTGGTTTTACAGATGATTATATCAAAGTATTTAAAAAAGATAAAGCAGGTTTAAAAGGAAAGTTTAAAGTGTTAGGTCAGGTTGGTTTGGGCGTGATTGTAGGAGCAATGCTTTATTTTCATCCTGATGTTACGATTAAAGAGCAATTACCTATTGCACAGCAGGTTGTTCAAGCTAACGGAAAAATAAAAGTATTTGGAGAAGCTCATAAATCAACAAAAACAACCGTTCCTTTCTTAAAAAATAATGAATTAGAGTACGCAAAAGTATTTCGCTTTTTAGGTGATGATTATCAAAAATATGGTTGGATAATTTTCATATTTGTAGTTGTTTTTATTGTAACAGGAATTTCAAATGGTGCAAATTTAACCGATGGAATTGATGGATTGGCAGCAGGAACATCAGCAATTATGGTAATCGCCTTGGCAATATTTGCATGGGTTTCGGGAAATATTATTTTTGCCGATTATTTAGATGTTATGTACATTCCGAATTCTGGAGAAATGACCGTTTTTATATTCGCTTTCGCAGGAGCTTTAATCGGTTTTCTTTGGTATAATACGTATCCAGCTCAAGTATTTATGGGGGATACAGGAAGTTTAACAATCGGAGGAATTATCGCTGTAATTGCCATTGCTATTCGTAAAGAATTGTTATTGCCAATTTTAGCAGGTGTTTTTGTCGTTGAAAATTTATCGGTAATACTGCAAGTTTTTTACTTTAAATACACTAAAAAAAGATTCGGAGAAGGAAAAAGAATCTTCAAAATGGCACCGTTACATCATCATTATCAAAAATTAAATTATCACGAAAGTAAAATAGTTACCCGCTTTTGGATTGTTGGAATTTTACTCGCCGTTTTAACCATCGTAACGCTAAAATTAAGATAGAAAATCAATAATGAAATCAAAAAAAATAAGTCAAAAAATAAAATAAAATGAAAAGGTTGGTAATTCTTGGCGGTGGAGAAAGTGGCGTGGGAACAGCGTTGTTAGGCAAACAAAAAGGCTTCGATATTTTTGTGTCTGATAAAGGAATTATTGCTCCAAAATATCAAAAAATATTGCTCGAAAATAACATCAATTTTGAGCAAAATAAACATACCGATTCTCTTATCTTTTCAGCGGATATTGTTATGAAAAGCCCTGGAATCCCCGATAATATAAGCTTAATACAAGCGTTAATTTCAAAACAAATAAAAATAGTTTCTGAAATTGAATTTGCTAGTGAATTTACCAAAGCTAAAATAATAGGAATCACAGGTTCTAACGGGAAAACCACCACCACATTATTAATGGGACATCTACTGAAAAAAGCAGGTTTTGATGTCGGTATTGGTGGAAATATTGGCGATAGTTTTGCTCAATTAGTTGCCGAAAAATCACATGAAAATTATGTGTTGGAATTAAGTAGTTTTCAATTAGATGGAATTGTTGATTTTAAACCAAATATTGCCGTTATTACCAACATATCGCCAGATCATTTGGATAGATATCAATATAATTATGACAATTATATAAACTCAAAATTTCGCATTACAAAAAATCAAACAGCAACCGATTTTTTACTATACGATGCCGATGATAAAGCTATCGAAAATTGGCTGGATAATAACATTACAAAGGCTCAAAAAATTCCGTTTTCTATTCAAAAAGAATTGAAATATGGTGCTTTTTTAAGAGAAAATAAGATTATCTTAAAGCTAACTTCAGAAGAAGTTTTAATGACTGTTTCTGAACTGGCTTTAAAAGGAAAACATAATATTAAAAATGCCATGGCAGTAGCGATAACCGCAAAATTACTCGCCATAGCATCAAAAAATATAGCACAAAGTTTAGCGGATTTTAAACCCGTAGAACATCGCTTGGAATATGTGCGAAAAATTAACGGCGTACAATTTATTAACGATAGTAAAGCCACGAATATTGATGCCGTTTTTTATGCCTTAGATGCTATGGATAGCCCAACAATTTGGGTAGTAGGTGGTGTTGATAAAGGAAATGACTATCAAGTTTTAATGCCTTTGGTAAAAGAAAAAGTCAAAGCAATTGTTTGTTTAGGAATCGATAATGAAAAAATTATAGCAACTTTTGGAAACGTTGTACCTGTTTTAGTCGCAACAAACACAGCAAAAAAAGCGGTAAATATCGCCAATAAACTCGCCGAAAAAGGAGATACCGTATTGTTATCACCAGCTTGTGCTAGTTTCGATTTGTTTAAAAATTATCAGGATAGAGGTATTCAATTTAAAAAAGCAATTCAAGAGTTATAATAAAGTTTATAAAAATAAATAAAAAATAATCGAATTAATGAAAGTTATCTTTCAATATATAAAAGGAGATAAAGCTATTTGGGCTATCGTTACCATTTTGGCAATATTTTCATTTATGCCCATATATAGCGCAAGTACCAACCTAGTATATGTAGTTGGTAACGGCTCTACAATTGGACATTTAATAAAACACATGGTGTTGCTAATAACTGGTTTTGGAGTAATTTATGGCGTACATAAAGTTCCGTATAAATATTTTAGCGGTATGACGATTATTATGTTTCCAATCGTAGCGATATTGTTAGTTGTTACTCTAGCACAAGGTAGAGAAATAGGAGGTGCAAATGCAAGTAGATGGCTTAATATTCCATTTGTAGGGATTGGTTTTCAGACATCTACGTTGGCGGGTTTAGTTTTGATGGTTTTTGTATCGAGTTATTTAGCGAGAAATCAGCATGTGAAAAAAAACTTTAAACAAAGTCTGGTGAAATTATGGTTGCCAGTCTCTATTATATTATTATTGGTACTTCCTGCCAATTTTTCGACAACAGCTATTATTTTTTTAATGGTTTTACTACTTACTTTTATCGGTGGATATCCTGTGAAATATCTGAGTTATATTCTGGGAATTGGTGTTTTTTTACTCTTGTTTTTTGTACTGATAACAAAAGCTTTTCCTGAATTAATGCCCAACCGTGTAAGTACTTGGAAAAGTCGAATTGAAGGTTTTTCAAAATCAAACGGAACAGAAAATTATCAAGTAGAAAAAGCTAAAATAGCCATTGTAACAGGTGGAATGCTAGGAAGAGGTCCTGGTAAAAGTGTACAAAAAAACTTTTTACCACAATCTTCTTCGGATTTTATATATGCCATTATTATTGAAGAATATGGTCTTCTAGGTGCTGTTTTAGTTGCCTTTATCTATTTTTTCTTATTATTAAGAATTTTAGTTACAGCCAAGAAAGCAACTACTGTTTTTGGAACTTTATTGGTCATTGGTGTTGGAGTTCCAATTGTCTTTCAAGCCATGATAAACATGGCAGTAGCCGTAAATATATTACCCGTAACTGGGCAAACACTTCCCTTAATTAGTAGTGGTGGTACTTCTATTTGGATGACTTGTTTTGCTTTAGGAATTATATTAAGTGTGAGTGCTTCTGCAAATGAAGCATCAAAAACATTAGCGGTATTAGAAGATGAATTAGAAAACGAAATATCAGGAGAAATGACAGGCGAAATGCCAACAGATATAGAAGAAAACCCCTTAAATAAACTAGATGAAACCAACAATTAAGGTAATTATAAGTGGTGGCGGAACTGGTGGACATATTTATCCTGCTATCGCTATTGCAAACGAACTAAAAAACAGATATCCATTGGCAAGTATCTTGTTTGTAGGCGCAAAAGATAAAATGGAAATGGAAAAAGTTCCGCAAGCAGGATACCCAATTAAAGGTTTGTGGATTTCAGGAATCCAACGAAAAATAACCCTTAAAAATATGCTGTTTCCTATAAAATTAGTACACAGTTTATACAAAGCACACGTTATTATTAAAAATTTTAAGCCAGATGTCGCAATCGGTACAGGTGGGTTTGCTAGCGGACCAACCTTAATGATCGCTAATCAAAAAAAAATACCAACACTTATACAAGAACAAAATTCATATCCTGGAATTACTAATAAATTATTAAGCAAAAAAGCCAGCAAAATATGTGTCGCTTACGATAATTTAACACGCTTTTTTCCGAAAGATAAAATTATAAAAACAGGAAATCCTGTTCGCCAAGATTTATTGAATATTCAAACTAAAATATCCGAAGGAAAAACCTTTTTTAAACTAGATACAACTAAAAAAACAATCCTGATTTTAGGCGGAAGTTTAGGAGCCAGAAAAATAAATCAATTAATTGAAACAAATCTAGAACTCTTTGAACAAGAAAATGTTCAATTAATCTGGCAATGCGGTAAATTATATTTTGAAGAATATCAAAAATATAACCAAAAAATAAACGTACAAGTTTATCCCTTTATTACTAAAATGGACTTAGCATACGCATCCGCAGATTTTATAGTATCAAGAGCCGGAGCAAGTTCTGTGTCAGAATTGTGTATCGTAGGAAAACCAACCATTTTTATACCATCGCCAAATGTATCCGAAGATCATCAAACAAAAAATGCAACAGCAATCGTTGAAAAAAATGGCGCAATTCTAATCAAAGAAAATGAACTCGAAACTTTTCAAACAGTAATAAAAAAACTACTCAAAGACACCGAAAAGCAAAAAAGTTTAAGCAAAAATATAAAAGCATTGGCATTGCCAAACGCAACAAAAGAAATCGTTAACGAAATAGCACAATTAATTAGTGAACTTAAAAGCAATACATAACGTCTATTTTATAGGAATTGGAGGAATCGGAATGAGTGCTATTGCACAATATTTTGCCGTAAACGGAAAAAACGTATTTGGATACGATAAAACACCAAGCCCAATAACACAAAAATTAGAAAATATTGGAGTGAAAATTCACTTTGAAGATGCCGTAGAAAATATCGAAACTTCTTGCTTAAATAAACAAGAAACATTCGTGGTGTACACTCCCGCAATACCTAAAACGCATCAAGAATTAAATTATTTTATTAATAATGGCTTCAAAGTGCTAAAAAGAGCCGAAATTTTAGGGGAAATAACTAAAAATACCAAATGTTTGGCTGTGGCAGGAACGCACGGAAAAACAACGACTTCTGCAATTTTAGGGCATATTATGCAACCTGTAAAAGCAACTTCTTTTTTAGGAGGAATCGCTGAAAATTATAACTCAAACCTGATTTTAGGTGAAGATAAAATTTCGGTCGTAGAAGCAGATGAATTTGATAGATCTTTCTTGAAATTATCACCAAATATCGCCTGTATTACTTCCATGGATGCCGATCATTTAGACATCTATGGTGAAAATGAAATGTTACAAGCCTCTTTTAACGAATTTGCAAATAAAGTTACCGATACACTAATTATCGCCAAAGGATTGCCTTTAAAAGGACTTACATACGCCATTGATGAAACTGCCGATTATCAGGCATATAATGTTAAAATAGGTACAGGAAATTATATATTTGATGTGAAAACGCCAACATCAGAAATAAAAAATATTGAATTTAATTTACCAGGAAAACACAACATGATGAATGCCTTAGCTGCATTAGCAATGGCAGATGTTTACGGGATTTCATTAGAAAATATTAAACATCAACTCAAAACTTTTAAAGGCGTTCAACGTAGGTTTTCCTACAAAATTAAAACCGAAAAAATAGTGCTGATTGATGATTATGCACATCATCCAACAGAAATAAATGCCGTGATTAATTCAGTACGAGAAATGTATCCGAATAAAAAAGTATTAGGCGTGTTTCAACCACACTTATTTACCAGAACAAAAGATTTTGTAGATGATTTTGCAAACGCACTTTCTAAATTCGATTCGCTGTTATTGTTAGACATTTATCCAGCAAGAGAATTGCCCATAAAAGGTGTCAATTCAACTTGGCTATTAGACAAAGTAATCATGGAAAATAAAATGTTGGTTGCTAAGGAGAATTTAAGTGACGAAATCTTGAAAAATGGGTCTAATATTGTAATAATGATTGGGGCAGGAGATATCGGGCTATTAGTGCCTCAAATAAAAGAAGATTTGAATAAAAAATACCAGTGTTAAAATGAAAACAATAACTACATATCTGTCTTTTTTGTTGTTGTTGCTTTTTTTTGCTTTTTTATACGGATTTACAACCAATAAAAATGGCACGAAAATCATTGAAAATACTGTCGTAGAATTCGAAGAAGGAGATAATAACTTCTTGACACACAGTATGGTTGATAAAATGTTAAGACAAAATAATGAATTTGTTAAAAATCAACCAAAAAGAATAGTAAATTTACATTTTCTGGAGAAAAATGTTTCCGAAAATCCGTATGTGGAAAAAGCAACCGTCTATTTAACCATTAACGGAGTGCTCAAAACATTGATAAAACAACGTACACCAATTGCCAGAATTGTAAATAAAAATGAATCATATTATATTGATAAATTTGGAGTAGAAATCCCGTTATCACAAAATTTTTCAGCAAGAGTGCCGTTTGTATCAGGAATTAAAAACCAAAAAGATATCAACGAATTACTAATTTTAATCAACAAAATTGAAGAATATAATTTTTTTAGTAAAGAAATTATAGGAATTCAAAAAAATATTGAAAATCAATATATATTTACAGTTCGTAGCGGAACATATCAAATTCTTTTTGGAAAACTAGAAAATGTATCCGTAAAGTTTAAAAAATTAATCGCATTTTATAATAAAGCATTAATTGATAAAACAATTAAAAATTATAAGACAATAAATGTAAAATACCACAATCAAGTTGTGTGCACAAAACAAAAGCAAGATGAAGAAAAATAAAATTGCAGTTGGTTTAGATATCGGTACTACCAAAATTGTTGCTATGATCGGACGTGAAAACGAACAAGGCAAATTAGAGGTTTTGGGTATTGGTAGAGCTAAAAGTTTAGGTGTAAAACGGGGTGTGGTAAATAATATTACCCAAACAATTATGTCCATTCAACAAGCTATTGAAGAGGCACAAAGTGTATCGGGACAATCCGTAGAAAATGTAGTCGTAGGCATTGCAGGACAACATATTAGAAGCCTACATCATAGCGATTATATTACACGTCAAAAATCAGATATCGTAATTAATGAACAAGATATTGAAAGCCTTGTTGGACAAGTACATAAATTAGGAATGCAACCTGGTGAAGAAATTATTCACGTCTTACCGCAAGAATATAAAGTAGATAGCCAATCCGATATTAAAGAACCTATCGGAATGTATGGTGGAAGATTAGAAGCCAATTTTCACGTAGTTGTTGGACAAGTTTCTTCTATCAGAAATATAACCAGATGTGTAAACAGCGCAGGGTTAAACCTAGCAAGCATCACCCTAGAACCCTTAGCTTCGGCATTAGCCGTATTAAGCCAAGAAGAAAAAGAAGCTGGAGTCGCTTTAATTGATATCGGAGGCGGTACAACCGATTTAGCAATATTTAAAGACGGCGTTATTAGACATACAGCCGTAATCCCATTTGGTGGAAATATTATTACAGAAGATATCAAAGAAGGATGCTCTATTATCGAAAAACAAGCGGAATTACTCAAAGTAAAATTCGGATCGGCATGGCCTGGAGAAAATACAGAAACTGAAATAGTTTCTATCCCCGGATTAAGAGGTAGAGAACCTAAAGAAATTAGCCTTAAAAATTTATCAAAAATAATTCATGCCAGAGTACAAGAAATTGTAAATCATGTGTATTTAGAAATAAAAAAATATGGGCATGAAACTCAAAAAGGAAAGCTAATTGCAGGAATCGTATTAACAGGTGGAGGGGCACAATTAAAACATTTACGACAATTAGTAGAATATATAACTGGAATGGACGTTCGTATAGGGTATCCTAATGAACATTTATCTGGAGATTCTTCAGATGCCTTAGCAAGCCCAGAATATGCAACCGCTGTAGGTTTATTAATGGAAGGTTTATACAAAGATGTAAAAACAATTCCTGTAGCTCCAAAAGTTGTTGCTAAAGAATCCGAAGAAAAAATAATTTTAGAAGCTCAAGCTGATAGCGATATCCAAAAAGAAGCGTTTCTGAAAGAACAAGAAAGAAAAAAAGAGCACGTATCAAAAGCGAATCCGTCTAAATCAAAATCTTTTTTTGATAAATTTGCAGATAGATTTAAAGAGTTTTTAGACAACGTAGAATAAAATAAAAAAGATAAGAAAAAAACAAGATATTACCGCTATTAATCCCCCGATAAATAAGTCGTGTAATTGAATAAAAATTATAAAAAGGAAAGTTATTATGAGTACAGAATTCAATAACATTTCATTCGACATGCCAAAAACACAATCGAATGCCATTAAAGTAATCGGTGTTGGTGGGGGAGGAAGTAATGCTGTAGATCACATGTTTAGTAAGCAAATTCACGGAGTTGATTTCGTAATTTGTAATACTGATGCACAAGCACTTGAAAGTAGCCCAATTCCTAATAAAATTCAACTAGGAGCACACTTAACCTCTGGATTAGGAGCTGGTGCAAATCCTGAAGTTGGTGCGCAAGCTGCTGCCGAAAGTATTCAAGAAATTCAGCAAATGTTAAGCACACATACTAAAATGGTATTTATTACCGCTGGTATGGGGGGAGGAACAGGTACTGGAGCAGCACCCATTATTGCTAAAATAGCAAAAGATATGGACATTCTAACGGTAGGAATCGTTACAATGCCGTTTCAGTTTGAAGGAAAAAGACGTAGCAAACAAGCACAAGACGGAATCGACGAACTTCGCAGAAATGTAGATTCTCTAATTGTTATCAATAATAATAAATTAAGAGAGGTTTACGGAAACTTAGGGTTTAAAGCTGGTTTCTCCAAAGCTGATGAAGTTTTAGCAACAGCAGCTAAAGGTATTGCTGAGGTTATAACACATCACTATAAACAAAATATTGATTTACACGATGCCAAAACAGTACTGTCCAACAGTGGAACAGCTATTATGGGTTCCGCAAAAGAAACAGGTGATAATCGTGCTAAAAACGCTATTATAAGAGCCTTAGATTCACCATTGTTAAACGATAATAAAATTACAGGTGCTAAAAATGTACTATTATTAATCGTTTCGGGAGTTAAGGAAGTAACACTAGATGAAATTGGAGAAATTAATGACTATATTCAAGATGAAGCTGGTTATGATGCCAATATTATCATGGGTGTTGGTGAAGATGAATCTTTAGAAGATGGTATTGCCGTAACCATTGTTGCTACTGGTTTTACAGCAGATCAACAAGGAACAATTAGCAACACCGAAGTACAAAAAATTATTCATACACTAGAGGATGAAAATAAAATAACAACCAATTTTACAGCTAGAAATATACAAACAGAATCTGCTGTAAATGAACCTATCTCTAAAACAATAACTCCTTTAAATCAGGAAAATCAAGAGCCAACTCTCAATAAAAATACGACAAATAAGCATGATAACGTAAATAATAATAATTCAAATAATATTGGTAATATCAATGTTATATACGAGCAAGTTAGCCCAAATGAAAATGCTGATGACGATTTTATTATTACCAATATCTCTGAACAAAATAAAGAGCCTCAACAACCTGTAAATCAAAATATTCAAAACAATCAAAGTAATCAACAGAAACAAACAAACGAAGAACCAAGCATAGAAGCATCTCAAGTTCAAAAACGTCATGTTTTAGAAAATACTGATACGCATATAAATCCTAACAAAAATTCAAGACAAATTGTAAGACAAGAACAAGTCGATGAAGCACTGCAATTTGAACTCAAAACATCAGTAAAACATCAACCTGTTGCTGAAAAAAATGAAAGTAGTGAGGAAATATCGCCAGCAAATATGACCATCGCCGAATTAGAAGCGAGAACCAAAGAAAGACGTGAAAAATTAAAAGGATACAACTATAAATTTAGTAACACCACTAAAAATATAGATGAAATAGAACGTCAGCCAGCTTATAAACGCTTAGGTGTCGATATTAATACCGATACATCAATTAGTAAATCAAACACGATATTAAATACCGATAATAATAATTTATCACGCTCTAATAATTCGTTTTTACACGATAATGTAGATTAACTTAAAAAAAATAAAAAATGGGATTGCAAAAACAAGTGATAGAACAAATGAAAGTAGCTATGAAAGCTAAAGATACCGTTGCATTAACGGCGCTTAGAGCTTTAAAATCTGCTTTTATGATTGCAAATACCCAAACAGGAACAGCAACAGAAATATCCGAAGAAGAAGCGCTTAAAATTATTCAAAAACAAGTGAAACAACGTAAAGATAGTGCCGCTGTTTTTACCGAGCAAAAAAGAGATGATTTAGCAAAACCAGAACTCGAAGAAGCAACAGTTTTAGAACAGTTCTTACCAGAAGCTTTATCCGAAGAAGAAATTGCAAAAGTAGTGGCTGAGGTTATCGCCAAAACAAACGCAACAGGAATGAAAGATATGGGGAAAGTTATGGGAATCGTATCAAAAGAATTAGCAGGAAAAGCCGATGGCGCAACAATATCAACAATTGTTAAAAAAACATTGGCGTAAACTTTATCAATAATAAAATGGCTGCGTAGTTCAACTGGATAGAATATCAGATTTCGGCTCTGACGGTTGGGGGTTCGAATCCCTTCGCAGTCACAAAAAAATCAATAACCTAATTATTAGGTTATTGATTTTTTTTGTTTATTAAAATTATTAATTATTATAACTTTTTTAAATTTTCATTTAAAATTTTTTTAAGGTCAAAATAGTAAGGCAAGCAGGCAAGGGGTTGAAACCCCTTGTTGAAAAAAATAGTATCGAATCCGTCAAAGGGATTTTTATTTCAGTTTCACATCCTGATTTGCCGTAGTTCTTCACTTTGTGCGATACTGAAATAAATTCAGCATGACGAGAATTTAGTCTTATTTAACTTTTAAACAGGCTCTAAAAAAGATTTTAAAGCTCTAATATTTTTATTTGATTTCGATGTAATTCAATTTTTGATTTTTTTTCTAAAGCTTTTAAAAGTCTAGAAATCACGACTCTTGAAGTATGTAAATCGTTTGCTATTTCGAGATGCGTAACATTTAGTACATCATTTCCAACGACCATTGCTTTATCTTTTAGGTATTTAAGTAATCGTTCATTCATGTTTAAAAACGCAATAGAATCGACAGCTTCAATAAATTCATTTAATCGAGAATGATAGCTTTGTAAAATATATTCTTGCCAGCTTTTGTATTTGCTTAACCATTCCGACATTTTATTTTTAGGAATCATAAGTACGGTAACATCGGTTTCGGCAACGGCTTTAATTTTGCTTTTGGTTTCTCCCATGCAGCAGGAAAGTGTCATGGCACAGGTATCGCCTTTTTCGATGTAGTATAACACCAATTCATCACCGTCTTTATCCTCTCTTAAAACTTTAATTGCACCGCTTAAAATTAACGGAATCGAAAACATATAGCTATCGGCATCAATAATTACGGTATTTTCTTTAAATTCCTTATATACGCCTACGTTGGCTATTTCGTTGATTAATTTTTCTTCAAATATATAGCCGTAATGTTGTTGTAGTTCTTCTATCAATTTTTAATGAATTAGTGTAATTTAGTGTGAATATTTGTGGTTTTTTCAGGCGATAATTTACAAAAAAATAAAATAAAAAGAGCTGATTTTAATTAGCTTTTAAGTTGATTTAATTCCTGAAATTTATACTGATAAATCAAAATAGAAAACAAGAAATAACAAGAAATAAGATGAATAAAGATACTAGAGTTTCAGAGATAATGACTAAAAATGTAATAACATTAAAAAGTACTGATGATTTAATGACAGCAGAACGATTATTTAAAAGGGAGAAAATACGCCATATTCCTGTTGTTGCTGGTTCAAAAATTAAGGGAATGTTAAGTTATACGGATTTATTAAGAATCAGTTTTGCAGATGCTATTGATGATGATGAAAATGAGATTGATTCGGTAGTTTATAATATGTTTAGCATCGAGCAAGTGATGGCTAAAAATCTGGTTACCGTTCATGTCGATTCGACTGTAAAAGAGGTGGCAGAAGTTCTGGCAAAAAGAGAGTTTCATGCCTTACCTGTGGTTGATAAAAATAAGTTAGTCGGAATTGTTACAACCACCGATTTAATAAATTTCTTGATAGCACAATTTTAAAAACAGGGATATTTTATAAAAAAAAACAAGGGATTTAGTCCCTTGTTTTTTTAGTTTTTTTGAATTTTTTAAAAATTTTAAGAAGTAAAATGATTAATTAATCAAATTCTTTAAATTTTCGATAGTTTCAGTTGGGTTTTCACTTTTGAAAACATAACTACCAGCAACTAAAACATCAGCGCCCGCTTCAATAAGTTGATTCGCATTTTTATCAGTTACGCCACCATCAATTTCAATTTTACATTCTGAATTTGAAAATTCGATTAAATGTCTTAATTGACTTACTTTTTTATAGGTGTTTTCAATAAATGATTGTCCTCCAAAACCAGGATTTACACTCATGATACACACCATGTCTAAATCTTGAATAACATCTTCTAAAACCGAAATTGGTGTATGTGGGTTTAAGGCAACTCCAGCTTTCATTCCTGCGGCTTTTATTGCTTGAATAGTTCGGTGTAAATGTGGGCAAGCTTCGTAATGTACGGTTAAAATATTCGCTCCTAAATCAGCAAAAGTTTGAATATATTGGTCAGGATTTACAATCATTAAATGTACATCAATTGTTTTTTTAGCGTGTTTTGTAATCGCTTTTAAAACAGGCATTCCAAAAGAAATATTAGGAACAAATACACCATCCATAATATCAATATGAAACCAATCAGCTTCACTATTATTTATCATTTCGATGTCTCTTTGTAGATTCGCAAAATCTGCGGCTAAAACGGAAGGTGCAATTAAATTACTCATTAGTTTGTTGTTGTTTTGTTTGTTTTGTTGTCGCAAAGATAATTAATTCGTGTTTAAAACGGTTCTTACTGATTTTAAAAATGCTGTTGTTTACTAAGAGCCTGTTTAAATTTTATCTAAAAAAGTTTTGTAACGTAAAAATAAGAAATCGAATCCGTCAAACTGAATTTAGTTCAGTTTCATATCCTGATTTGCCGTAGTTCTCCTGTTGATGCGATGCTGAAATAAATTCAGCATGACGAGAATTTAGTTTTAATTTAATTTTTAAAAATGCTGTTGTTTAGTAAGTTGTTTTGTTAGAATGTTTAGCCCTGATTGCAGCGGCATCCTTTTTTGAAGTATGAAAAAAAGATATAGCGGAAAGCAGGAATTAGCTCCAAAAAAAACTCTCGAAAATTAATTGGAGAGTTTTATTATTTTATCTAAAAAAAAAATCTGTGATTGTTATCCTAAATAGGTCATTAAAATTTTACTACGAGAAGTATGTTTTAATCTGCGGATTGCTTTTTCTTTAATTTGACGAACACGTTCACGCGTTAAATCAAAAGTTTCTCCGATTTCCTCTAAAGTCATAGGTTGTTGTTCACCCAATCCGAAGTATAATTTTACAACATCTGCCTCACGAGGTGTTAAGGTTTCTAAAGCACGGCTAATTTCGATGCGTAACGATTCGTGTAATAATGTTTTATCAGGATTTGGTGATTCACCAGAGTTTAAAACATCATATAAATTAGAATCTTCTCCTTCAATTAAAGGTGCGTCCATCGATACATGACGACCCGAATTTTTCATTGATTCTTTTACGTCATTTACGGTCATGTCTAACTTTTTGGCAATTTCTTCAGGACTTGGAGGTCTTTCATTTTCTTGCTCTAAAAAGGCGTACATTTTATTTATCTTGTTGATAGAACCAATTTTATTCAACGGTAAACGTACAATACGAGATTGTTCTGCTAACGCCTGTAATATTGATTGACGAATCCACCAAACGGCGTACGAAATGAATTTAAAACCACGAGTTTCATCAAAACGTTTTGCAGCTTTTATAAGTCCTAAATTCCCTTCATTAATTAAATCGGGTAAGGTTAATCCTTGGTTTTGATACTGCTTTGCTACCGAAACAACGAAACGTAAGTTGGCTTTGGTTAATTTCTCTAAAGCTCTTTGATCACCAGCTTTAATTCTTTGAGCTAATTCTACTTCTTCATCCGCAGTAATTAAATCTACTTTTCCTATTTCTTGTAAATATTTATCTAAAGAAGCGGTTTCTCTATTGGTAACCTGTTTGGTAATTTTAAGTTGTCTCATCTTAATTAAGTGGTATTTTTAATTCATCAATCATTCCCATTATAGTATACGTACGATGTAGGAGAAATGTTACAAAAAAAATCAAAATTTTTTATTTTGAGTGCAATTTTCGTTAATTTTGAAGAATTTTCGTTAAATTTGGTTGAGACATACTAAATACTTTTTAAGTAATTAGATATTAAACTTGAAATTTCAACTTTAGAAGTAGTATTGTAATTAGAGTTTGTATTAAAATGTGACTTTTTAAAGATAAAAGTGTCTAAAAAGTAGTAAACCTAACTATATTATAAATTAACAACTAAATTTAGCTATTGGAAAGTATTGATATTACAAAACTTAGCGATGAAGAACTGGTTGCTAAAATAGTTGAAAAAAATGATAGTCATTTATTCGCTGTTTTATACGACCGTTATGCTAGCGTTGTGTATAATAAATGTTATGGTTTTTCGAAGAACAAAGAAGAAGCACAAGATTTAACTCACGATGTTTTTATTCGATTATTCGTTAAGTTAAGAACTTTTAAAAATAAGTCCAAATTTTCAACATGGTTATATTCTTTTACCTATAATTTCTGTGTAAATTATGTACAGCGAAATAAAGAAAAAAAGAAAGAAAAAGTAACGATTGTAACCGATCAAATAAGAGAGAATAGTGATGAAGATGAAATTGACGATGCGACTTTATTTGAATTAAAATCCGATAAATTAGCCAAAGCACTTGAAATTATATCTGCCCCTGAAAAAATGATTCTATTAATGAAATATCAAGATGATATGACTATTAAAGAAATCTCAGACGTATTAAGCTTAGGGGATAGCGCCGTAAAAATGCGTTTAAAACGAGCAAAAGAAAAAGTTATAAAAGCATACAACGCACTGTAATAATTATGGAGAATCCATTCAAAAAAATGTTACATAATGAAGAATTGCCAGAGGTACTTAAAAATAAAGTACTTAAAGATGTGGCAATGATAAAATTATCAATAGATTTGGCAGATCTATTTATGGTAAAGTACCCGAGTACAATTACAGACCTATTAAGTGGAGGAGTATCTAAAAAAGAAACTGAAAAAAACTAAGTAAAATTTAATAATAAAAGAAAAATGAATGTATTACAAATGGATATTTTAGCACCTTTTAAAGATGTTTTTCAAAATATTATTGATTCGTTGCCAACTGCTTTAGGGTTGGTTGGTTTTGTAATTTTAACTTGGTTGATTGTTAAATTTTTCTTGTATATCGTAAGAAAAGGATTGGCTAAAACTAAGATTGATGAATTATCTAAAAAAATAAGTAAAACACCAATTTTTGGGAATTCGACCATAAAAATTTGCTTATCAACAATAATAACGACACTTTTAAAGTGGTTTTTAATATTAACTTTTGTGATGGCAGGTTCCAATATTTTTGGATTGGAAGTGGTATCCGAAGGAATAAAAACTTTTTTTGCGTATTTACCTAAACTATTAACAGCCGTAGGAATTTTTATAGCAGGTGTTTATTTAGGTACTGTTATTAAAAAATCAACACAAACGATGTTTAAATCGTTAGAGATATCTGGTGGAAATTTAGTCGGAAATATTGCTTTTTATTTAATTGTCGTTTTTTTATCGATAACCGCGCTAGATCAAGCAGGAGTTGATACTTCGATTATCAAAAGTAATTTAACACTTTTAATAGGTTCTATATTATTAGCCTTTACGTTAGCGTTTGGTTTTGGTGCAAAAGAGGTGGTAGTACGTTTATTATATGGATATTATTCAAGAAAAAATATAGGCATCGGTCAAAAAGTTATTATTGATGATGTGAAAGGTGTTGTTACAGCAATTGATAACATTTGTTTAACAGTTACAACAGCAGAAGGAAAAGTTGTTTTTCCTATTAATGATATTGTAAATGGTAAAATAGTTATTGAAAATTAGCAGTTTATCTAATTTTTATTTTATATTTGTCGTCAATTATTTAAAATAATTAAAAAAAATGATAGATTTCGGGGGACTTCTATTTTATAGGTAAAGATTTATCTTTACTATTATGACCACCGAAAGGTGGTCATTTTTTATTATAAGTGACTTTTAATAAAAAAGTGTGTCATAATTGTATGAAGTAGATTTTGGGGGACTTCTATTTCATATTTATAAAAATGACTTTCTTCAATGAAAGTCATTTTTCTATTACTTTAATTTATATACTTGTTTTTACTTTTGATATTTTATTTTTTAGAATTAAATAGTAAGTTTAAAGGTTTTAAATTAGTTGAACTATTCAAGGTAAAAAAGCGACTATTATAGTCGCTTTTTTTGTTGATGTTTTTTATTTTGATACTTTAATTTTTAGATATCTTTTTTTACTCAAAAGACAAGTGCAAAAAGACACCTCTTGTTCCTAAATAATCGATAGGATCTGTCCATTGACTTGGGCTGTTAGTGTCGGGTACTAATTCATTATTAATGGCGAAAACGCCTCTTATTGATGGTGAAAATTTAAAGTAACTTAAATAAAAATCGACACCAATACCAAGTTCATACATAAAGTTATTAGAAGTTGTTCTAAATTCTCCAACAACATTATCATCTTTATTTTTTTCATTACTCGAAAAATTATAATCATATGAAATACCGCCTAAAACATAGGGTCTAATATTATTCATTCTATTGGTACTTGCTTTTAAAATAAAGGGCAAGTGTAAATAGGTAGCACCAACTTCTCTGGTATTTAGGTTTTCGGAGCCTTCAATGTGCTTAAAATGTAAGGTTTTTGTGTTTGACATTAAGCCAGGTTCAAAGCGTAGATTCAAATTATTATGTAATTTTATATCGGCAATTAACCCCACATTAAATCCAACGGAAGTTGAAACTTCTACTTCCGAATTATCAAAAGAACTCGGTTTGTAAGCTACCTTATAACCGTTATTATTTACGCCTAAGTAGAAACCATAATGAAAAATTGGTTTATCAAAACTAGGCAGATTTAATATTTTTTCGGTTTGTGCTTGTACCGAAATTGAAATCAATCCGAAAAATCCTAAAAAGAAAAGTTTTTTTAACATATTATTTTAAAGCGGTATAAATTGAAGCAACTCCAAAGGTTACTGGTAAATTAGTTACTTCTTTAAACCCATTTTTTTGTAAAATATTGTTAAACGCTTGCCCGAAAGGAAAAGAATTTGCACTTTCTGATAAATAAGAATAGGCAACTTTATCGTTTGAAAATAATTTTCCAATAATAGGAAGTATAAAATTGGTATGAAATTTATAGCCTTGTTTGAACGGAAATTTTGTAGGATTAGACGTTTCTAAGATGACTAATTTTCCGCCAGTTTTTAAAACTCGGCGTATTTCTGTCAATCCTTTGTCTAGGTTTTCAAAATTTCGAACTCCGAAAGAAACGGTAATTGCATCAAAAGTTTCGTTTTTGAAAGGCATATTTTCGCTATCGCCCACAATCATTTCTATTGTGTCGCTTAAATTTTCTTTGGATATTTTCTGTTTACCAACTTCGAGCATTCCTGCTGAAATATCCAAACCAACAATTTTTTGAGGATGTAAACTTGCCATCATTAGGGCTAAATCACCTGTACCTGTTGCGATGTCTAAAATTTGTTGTGGATTATTTTCACCAACTAATTTCACTACTTTTTTTCGCCAACTAACGTCAATTCCTAAAGAAATAACACGGTTTAATCCGTCATAATCTTCCGAAATATTGTCAAACATTTTTACTACTTGTTCTTTTTTTCCTAAGTCAGAATCTTTGTATGGTTTGATTGTTTTTGACATTCTTTTGATGTTGTTTTAGGTGTTGTTTTTGCTATTTATTTTAAAAAATTATCCGTTAATGGCAACGACTTCATTAATTTGATTAGGCAACATTTCTTTCAACATTGTTTCGATACCATTTTTTAAGGTTACTGTTGATGACGGACATCCGCTACATGCTCCTTGCAAAATTACATTGACTCTTTTTGTTTTTTCATCATAGGATTGAAATGCAATATTTCCTCCATCAGAAGCCACGGCAGGTTTAATATATTCGTCTAAAATATCGACAATTTTAGCTTCGGTATCGGTTAAATCTTCCTTTGGAATTTCTACATTTTCCGTTGTTTTTTGCTTTGGAAGTTCTTTGATAATTGTTTTTCCATCTTGAATATAGCTTCTGATAAAAGAGCGTATTTCTTGATGTACTTCATTCCATTCAATCATATCATATTTTGTGATTGACACATAATTTTCAGAAATAAAAATTTCTTTTACGAATGAAAACCCGAATAATTCTTGTGCTAATGGTGAAGATTTGCTTGCTTCTTCAATGTTTTTAAATTCGACATCGGTTTGCGTAAGTGCTTTGTTTGAACCAAATTTCATTACTGCAGGATTTGGTGTTACTTCGGCATATATTTCAACGGCTTCTTTTTTGGTATTTGTTTCTTCTACCAATTTATTTCCTTGTTGCAAATAGTTTTCAATTTGCTCACGAAGTTCTTCTTCAACATCTTCCCACTGTACAATTTCATAGCGTTGAATTGCGATGAAATTGGCGGTAATTAATATTTTTTTCACAAATGGAAGGTGAAAAAGTTGTTGTGCTAAGGGCGAATTTTTAGCTTCGTCTATATTGTTAAATTCATAACTTCCACCGTTCACTAAAATTGAATTACTGATAAATTTCAGAATGGTTTCGTTATTTGTTTCTTGTATATTTATTTTGATTACGCTCATAATAAGGTATAGAATAGGGTGTAAAAATGAAGTACAAAATTACGGTAAAAAATTGAGATATGTATATATAATAAAATCCTGCAAAAGCAGGATTTTAGTGTTTAAAATTTGTTACGTTTTTGTTGATTTACAGGCTAAAAGTAATTGTTCCTAAAACGTTAGATGTTTTAGTATTACTATTGATATCTCCTAATTGATATGCGGTATAAAACTGTTTTTTTTCTCGTTTCGTATAGGCGATATCAAAGGTTATATTGCCAAAATTATAGCCTAAACCTGTTGAAAAACCGCTTGTATTATCTTTATTGGTGTTTGCACCTAAAACTAAATTAGGGTTTTTTTCATAATGATATCCTGCACGAATGCTCATTTTATCGACACGCCATTCTGTACCAATATTCAAGGTATGTGTATTTCGATAATCGTTTGCAAAACTGGCATTTTCTTTAGAGAAATCGCCGTCATTAAATTTGGTATTTGTGTAATCTTTGTAAGTGTAATCAATACTGATAAGCCCTTTTTTTCCGAAGATATACGCGCCACTTAGGGTTATTTTGCTAGGCGACTTAAAACGATATACATTCTCTGTAAAAGGATTATCACTTTCGTAATCATTTTCAATAACTGGAGTTGTTACATCAAAATAACCGATATAATTTTGATAAATCACATCATTTTCATCAAAAGGAATTAGGTTACTTTGTTCAAAAACTTCTGAATACCAAGTGGGCGTTTCGTAGGCTAATCCTGCTCGAATATGCTGATTAAATTTATAAATAACACCAAAATTTAATGAAAATCCATTAGCATCAAAATAACTGTCCTGCACGTTAAATGCATCGAGTGTATTTCCATTTTTATCATTATTAAATTCATTTATTTTTAGAAGTTGTTCAAATTCAAGATTATGAAAATTTAAGCTAGCTCCCACAAATAATTTCTGTTGATAGACGCTTGAAAATCCAACGCTAAAAACGCTACTTTTTCCTTTAGTTTTATTCTCGATATATTGTTCTTGTGGCGCATCAAAAATAATAGAAGCATCGTTTATGTGTTCGGTAAAATAAGCGTTATTGCTGTTTCCGTTTGCGGTATAAAGGCTGTTAAAATCTTTTTTAATTCGATAATTAAAGCTTAATGCAAACCGATTCCAATCAGAATCATAGGCGGTATCAAAAGTTAAAATTGCGCCTGCTTGGCTGATGTTAAATTCATTATTTTTAGTGTTATTTTTATTCCCATAATATTGGGTTGCGTAGTTGGTATTTTGATTTTTTAAAGTAGCGGAAAGCACACTTTTTGTACTCACAGATGCTCCTGCAGGATTAATTCCTACGGAAGAAATATCGCTACCTAATGCTCCAAAAGCACCACTCATGGCTTCAAAACGAGCTGTTCCGTAATTGGCATCTTCAGAAAATAAAACGCCTAATTCATTGTAATTTAAAGATTGAGAAAAACCTGTATAAGTGCTAGCGATAAGCATTGCTAAAGTTAAGAATTGTTTCATTTTGATTTTATTTTTTTTAAAAATTAGCGTCTGCTAGAACTTGTATTGTTGCGCTGATTTCTAGAAGAAGAGGGTCTGGTATATGTTTTTGAACTTCTAGTAGTATTTCTTGTTGATGAACTTCTTGTTGATGAATTTCGGGTATTTCTAGATTCTCTAGAAGAATTATATGTTCTTCTAGGAGTACTTCTGTTATTTCTAGTCGATTTATTTCGATTTGAATTAGCGTTTCTTCTTGTTGATGAATTTCTGTTAGAATCTTCGTTATTATAATTTCTAGTGCTTCTTCTTGAGGGAGAATATTGTCTATTAGTACGAGAATTATTTTTTCTGTAGGTTTTGTAATTGTTGTAATTGCGGTTGTTTCTGCTATTTTTCAGTCTATTACCTCTGTAATGATTTCCGCCACTACGAGTTCTTGAGTAATTGTTATTGTAGTAATTATTTCTATAATAATATGGTGTATTATAGTAGTGATTTCTGTAATAAGAATTTCCATAATAGCTGTAATATGGATTATAATAAGGATTGTAATAATTGTTTATTCCAATATAAATTCCAGTGTGAAAATTGGTGTAAACATCGTTGTAAAAACCGTTATTATAATAATTATTATATCGCCAATGATTGTAGTATCCCCAACGTGGTCGGGTGTTTATAACGATTACATTATTTATATTATTGTCGTAATTATCATAATTATTGTAATTATCTTGATTGCGATATCCCCAAGGTTCATGAGATGTATAATTTCTATTATTTTGTTGATTATCATCGTAATAACGATCTTCAGGAGTATTATTATCATCATTTCTTTTAGAGCTATAATTTTCAATATCTGTAAAAATATCGGTATTATTTAAGTCATCTAAACGATTTATTTCTTTGGTAAAATAATTTTCTTGATTGTTATTTTTGGAAGCAAGAGTTTCTTCTTTAGTTTGTTTTTTGCTTTGTTCTAGCTGTTTCTGTTGATATTCTTTTTGTTGTTTCTGACGTACTTCTTTTAAAGTAATATCATCGGCATAAATTCCATCATCATCACTGCTAACATATTGTGTTGTTCCACAGGAAACAAGCGTTATTATCATAAATAATGATGCTATATACATGGGAAGTTTAAATTTTTTATGGAATAACATCATGGTTTAAGTTTTAAGTTGTTTGTTGGGCTTGTCGCCTTTTTTAACGTAATTTTGCAGTGACAATTTACGCATAAAAAATAACAATATTTATGCCAAACTTTTGATTATGAGCAAACATTTAACAAAAAGAGACGAAGATTACTCGAAATGGTATAACGAATTAGTGGTAAAAGCTGATTTAGCTGAAAACTCGGCCGTTAGAGGCTGTATGGTGATTAAACCCTACGGATATGCTATTTGGGAAAATATGCAAAAAGAGTTAGATAGAATGTTTAAAGAAACAGGACATCAGAATGCTTATTTTCCGTTGCTTGTACCCAAAAGTTTATTTGAAGCAGAAGAGAAAAATGCGGAAGGATTTGCGAAAGAATGTGCTGTTGTAACGCATTATCGTTTAGAAAATGATCCTGATAACAAAGGGAAATTACGAGTTGATCCGAACGCAAAATTAGAAGAAGAATTAGTAATTCGTCCAACATCGGAAGCAATTATTTGGAATACTTATAAAGGTTGGATTCAATCACATAGAGATTTACCTTTATTGATAAATCAATGGGCAAATGTGGTTCGTTGGGAAATGCGTACCCGATTATTTTTGCGTACTGCAGAATTTTTATGGCAAGAAGGACATACGGCACATGCAACAAAATCCGAAGCTATTTTTGAAGCAACACAAATGCAAGAAATATATGCAACTTTTGCTGAAGAATTTATGGCGATGCCCGTCATAAAAGGGAAAAAATCGGAAAGTGAACGTTTTGCTGGTGCAGAGGATACGTTAACCATTGAAGCATTAATGCAAGATGGAAAGGCATTACAAGCGGGAACATCGCATTTTTTAGGGCAAAATTTCGCCAAAGCTTTTGATGTAAAATATACGTCAAAAGAAGGGAAAAAAGAATATGTTTGGGCAACTTCTTGGGGAGTTTCTACGCGTTTAATTGGAGGATTAATTATGACGCATTCCGATGATGCAGGTTTAGTTTTACCGCCAAAATTAGCTCCAATTCAGGTTGTAATTGTACCTATTTATAAAGGTGATGACCAATTAGAAGCAATTTCTGAAAAAGTAGACGTAATTGTAAAAGAATTACGTAAAAAAGGAGTTTCTGTTAAATTTGATACCAGAGATACTTACAGACCAGGTGCTAAATTTGCAGAATACGAATTAAAAGGAGTTCCTGTAAGAGTAGCAATGGGAAATCGTGATTTAGAAAACGGTACGGTTGAAATTGCGCGTCGTGATACTTTTGAGAAACAAACTGTTGCTATTGATGGCGTTGTTGATTTTATCACTAATTTATTAGAAGAAATTCAGGAAAATTTATTTAAAAGAGCTTTAGATTATAGAGTAAATCATACCACGGAGGTTGAAACTTTTGAAGAATTTAAGGATGTTATTGAGAATAAAGGCGGTTTTGTTTTGGCACATTGGGACGGAACGGAAGCTACGGAAGATAAGATAAAAGAACTTACAAAAGCTACGATTAGATGTATTCCTAATGATTCGAAAGAGGAGATAGGGACGTGTATTTTCACGGGAAATCCTTCTACAAAAAGGGTTCTTTTTGCGAAAGCATATTAAATTACGTTTTTAATTTGGTAAGAATATTTTAAAAAATCCTGCATTTGCGGGATTTTTTTTTGGAGCTATTTCCCGCTTTCCGCACTCGCTCTTTTTTTGAAGAAAAATCAAAAAAAGGAGCTCAAACAATTGCTTCAATCGGGGCTAAGCTTATTTACGATGATTATTTTTAACTATTAGGTTTCGTTTTTTTTATAAAATTTTCGACAATTTGATTTTGTAGGCGTGAACCTATGTGTTCGCCCTTTTTATAGTAAAGAACCATTCGAATTAACAGGTTCTTTATTGTTTTTTCGTGAATCTTTATACGTAAAGTAATATTGAATAAAAATTAAATAACTTTTTAGTATTTTTTATTTTAGGGTTTAAGTTGTTTTAAATCAGGTTTTTTTGATGTTTTTTGAGTACGTTCTTTGAAATTTATAAATAAAAAAATAAAAAATACTTGTGTAAATAAAAAAGAGTTGTATATTTGCACCCGCAATCAGATAAATTGTTTGTCACGGTCCGTTCGTCTAGGGGTTAGGACGCATGGTTTTCATCCATGTAACACGGGTTCGATTCCCGTACGGACTACAATTTTAAACTGAGTTTATAAAAATTCATTGTTGTTTTTTTATTAAAGCAGAAGTTCAAAAATTAAAATTAAATTAATTGTAGATATGTAAATTTATTGTATATTTGCATTCTCAATCAGAAAGATTGTTTTGGTCCGTTCGTCTAGGGGTTAGGACGCATGGTTTTCATCCATGTAACACGGGTTCGATTCCCGTACGGACTACAAAGTTTTTTATAAACCTTTAAGAATTTAGTATAATGGCAAATCACAAGTCAGCAATAAAAAGAATCAGAAGTAACGACGCTAAGCGTTTAAGAAACAAATATCAGCATAAAACAACACGTAATGCTGTTAGGAGATTAAAAGCTTCAGAAGATAAAGCAGAAGCACAAGGGATGTTCTCTACAGTTGTATCTATGTTAGATAAATTAGCTAAGAACAACATTATTCACAAGAATAAAGCTTCTAACTTAAAATCAAAATTAGCTAAACATGTAGCTTCTTTATAAGAATTTAAGTTTTCTTAAAATTTTAAAAAAACGCTTCGATTTATCGAAGCGTTTTTTCTTTTACAATTGTTTTTTAGAATAGTATAAAATATTTTAAGAGTGATTTTAGGGATCAAGTATAATATTATTGAATAGTGTTCTTAAATTAGACTCTAAAAGTATCTATTTTCTACGTTTTATGAAGTAAAATAAATTTCCTTTGAAAAGGGTAATTTTTAATGCTTGTTTCGGGTAAAAATCTTTTGATTGTACTACTTCTGATTGATATTCTCTTCTTCTGAATAAAAATGAACTGAATTTATTTTAGTAGCAATACTATTAATAGCCTGTTTAAATTTCATCTGAAAAAAATATAGTGGCAAAAAATGACGGTAAGGAGTTAAAACCCCTTGCCATACTATTTTGATGTTACAAAAATTTTTGGAATAAAATTTAAACAGGCTCTAAAATAATCTAAAATTTCTTCCAGTAAAAAAGACTTGGCTAAAGTTAGAGCCTGTTTAAATTTCATCTGAAAAAATATCACAGAAAAATAAGAAATAGAATCTGTCAACCTGAATTTAGTTCAGTTTCGCATCCTGATTTATTGTATTTTTAGTTTTTTGATGATTCTAGTCAATTGGAGTTATTTTAATGACTAAAAGGAATTAAAATTGTATCGAGAATTTGAATTCTTTTATATTGATGAATTTTATACTAAAAAAGTTCTTGATATAATTTTTTTGAAGGAACAAATCACTCGAACTGACAGTTTATGTAATTTTTAAACAGGCTCTAAATAATCTAAAATTTCTTCCAGTAAAAAAGACTTGGCTAAAGTTAGAGCCTGTTTAAATTTCATCTGAAAAAATATCACAGAAAAATAAGAAATAGAATCTGTCAACCTGAATTTAGTTCAGTTTCGCATCCTGATTTACTGTCATTTTTAGTTTTTTTGATGATTCTAATCAATTGGAGTTATTTTAATGACTAAAAGGAATTAAAATTGTATCGAGAATTTGAATTCTTTTATATTGATGAATTTTATACTAAAAAAGTTCTCGATATAATTTTTTGAAGGAAAAAATCACTCGAACTGACAGTTTATGTATTTTTAAACAGGCTCTTATATAATTAGTTGTTTTTTACTGTCTTTATTTCAGGAACTATTATTTATGTCAAAATTAATAGTTAATTAACCTACAGATAATGAGCTTGTTCCATTTTTTGTTTTAAATTTAGTGTTTTTTTATTAAAAAAATTTGTGAAATATAAAAATAGCTTCTATATTTGCAACCGCTAAGGAGATAAATAATGACCTGGTAGCTCAGTTGGTAGAGCATCTCCCTTTTAAGGAGAGGGTCCTGGGTTCGAGCCCCAGCCCGGTCACTAAAAAGCTTCTCTTATTAATAAGAGAAGCTTTTATCTTTTTATAGCTTTGGGGAGATACCAAAGCGGCCAACTGGGACGGACTGTAACTCCGTTGTCTTACGACTTCGCAGGTTCGAATCCTGCTCTCCCCACAAAACCTCTATCCTTTTTGATAGAGGTTTTTTTGTGCTTAAAATTTCATCAATAAAACTTTATTTCAAAACTGATATAAATTATCCTAAAAAGCTGAAAATTTTGGCTAATAAGAATGCAAAACGGAGCTAAATTCAGGTTGACGGATTCGATTTTCTACAATAAAACCGAATTGAATAAAATTTAAACAGTCTCTAAAAAAATAAATAACTTTTATTTGTTTAGTAAGTATAAAAAGATGTATCTTTGCACTCGAAATCGCGGGATAGAGCAGTAGGTAGCTCGTCGGGCTCATAACCCGAAGGTCACTGGTTCGAGTCCAGTTCCCGCTACTAAACAAAGAGTAATCAGAAATGATTACTCTTTTTTTTGTTAAAAAAAGTCTAAAACAGTAAATTTTATTTAATGTAACGTTATTTGATGTAGAAAGATGTTATTTTTACTAAAAATTGAATAAAAACGATTAATCATATAATAATGAGCAAATTAATACTACTATTTACTTTTATAATAAGTGTTACTTGTTATGGACAAATAGAAAATCCTGTAAAATGGAGTACCAAAGTCGAAAAAATTTCTGATAAAGAAAGTGAATTAATAGCCGTGGCAACACTAGAAAATCAATGGTATATTTATTCTCAAAAAATAGATAAAGGAGGACCGATACCAACCTTATTTTCGTTTACAGGAGATAAACGTTACATGAAAAAAGGAAATACTAAAGAAGGAAAAGGACTCGTGGCAAATGACGAAATATTTGAAATGCGTATTAAATATTTTGAAAATAAAGCCATTTTTACACAAAGAGTTCGCTTAAAAACGAATGAAAAATTTACCATAAAAGGTACCGTTGAATATATGGTATGCTCAAAAGAAAGCTGTTTGCCTCCAGAGGAAGTTGCTTTATCTTTTAAAATTAATTAATCAACCAATAAACTTATTTCAAAATTAAATGAAAAATATATATATCATATTTTTAACGTTATTGATTAACGTATCTGTTTCAGGTCAAATATTTAACCCGATTCAATGGAGTACCAAAGTCGAAAAAATTTCTGATTCAAATTATAAATTAATAACGCAAGCTACCATCAAAGAAGGCTGGAGCTTATATTCGCAAGATGTACCCAAAGGAGGTCCTATTCCAACAACATTTACCTACGATGATAACGGTGGCGATTTAAAAATAATAGGAAATACTAAAGAACCAAAAGGAAAAGTAAAATTTACAAAACTCTTTAGTGACCAAGGAATGAATATTAAATCATTCGCTAATAAGGCTGTTTTCATACAAGAAATAACGATAAACAATGCCAATCAAAAAATAAAAACCGTAAATGCTTTTGTTGAATTTATTGCCTGTACAGACGAGCAATGTTTGCCTCCAAAAGAAATTGATTTAGTTTTTGATATCAGTAAAGCCGTTTTAAAAAAACAAAATACTACCGAAACAACAAAGTCCGTCAATAAAGAGGAAACTAAGAAAGATAAAAGAGGACTAATTGCTATATTTTTTATCGCTTTTTTATCAGGATTTGCCGCTTTATTAACGCCCTGTGTTTTTCCAATGATTCCAATGACCGTTAGTTTTTTTACCAAACAAAGTAAAAATAAAGCAAAAGGAATTAAAAATGCTATTATTTATGGAGTATCAATTATCGCCATATATGTTTTGCTAGGTACTGTTGTTACTTGGGTTTTTGGAGCAGATGCTTTAAATGCATTATCCACTAATGTTTGGTTTAACATTGCTTTCTTTTTAATTTTAGTGATTTTTGCCATTTCTTTTTTAGGTGCTTTTGAAATTACCTTGCCAAGTTCATGGGCAACAAAAGTAGATGCAAAAGCAGATAAAGGTGGTTTAATAGGTATCTTTTTTATGGCATTAGCCTTAGCGATTGTTACTTTTTCTTGCACAGGTCCTATTGTGGGAACATTATTGGTTGAAGCGGCATCAAAAGGAGGTGTAGCACCAATTGTAGGAATGTTAGGTTTTTCATCAGCAATAGCATTACCATTTGCTTTATTTGCCGCATTTCCTGGTTGGTTAAATTCATTGCCAAAATCGGGAGGTTGGTTAAATACCATAAAAGTTGTTTTAGGATTTTTAGAATTAGCCTTAGCTTTTAAATTTTTATCAAATGCCGATTTAGTATTACAAGCACATTTCTTAGAAAGAGAAGTATTTATCGCTATTTGGATTGCTATATTTGGAGCATTAACCTTATACTTATTAGGTAAAATTAAATTACCGCACGATAGCCCAGAGCATCATATATCCGTAGGAAGATTGTGTTTTGGTTTGGTTGTAGGAACATTTACCTTATACATGTTGCCTGGTTTATGGGGAGCTCCTCTGAATTTAATAAGTGCTTTTCCACCACCACAATATTATAGTGAATCTCCGTATGGCGTTGGATATACCAAACAAAATGCCTTGATTGTTGGAAATAAAAATACAGATCCTCAACTTGATAAATTAGTTAATTTACCAGAAGGAGCGCATATAATGCCTCCACATGATATCATTTCATTTCATGATTATGATACAGGTGTAGCGTATGCTAAAAAAGTAGGAAAACCTATAATGATCGATTTTACAGGACACGCTTGTGTAAACTGTCGCAAAATGGAACAAAATGTTTGGGTACAACCTAAAGTATTGGATATTTTAAAGAATAAAGTAGTGCTAATTTCGCTATATGTCGATGATAAAAGAAAATTAGAAGAAGATGAAATTGTAGTTTCTAAATTAAATCCGAACAAAAAATTAAAATATATCGGGCAAAAATGGAGCGAATTACAAACCATAAAATACAAGGCAAATTCACAACCTTTTTATGTATTGATGGGACACGATGAAGCAAATTTAATCGCTCCAGCATCTTACACACCAGATGCCAATGAATATTTTAATTGGTTAGAAAAAGGAATTTCAAACTTTAAGAAATAGTCAAATTAACGTTGAAAAGTCATGCTAAATTTATTGTAGCATCGCATAAAATAAAAAACACTTTAGATATATCTAAAGTGTTTTTTTGTGAATACTATTGCGTTCTAATTTTATTTATCAATATAAATAAAACACATATATAAGCTGATTTTAATTATTTTAAAGGATATAATTTTACATCCTTTCCTAACCAAGCTTGTAATTTTGCGTAAATTTTTTGTTGATCTTCTTTTGAAAAATCTTTAATTCTAGTCGCATGAGAACCACCTTCTAAAACCATTTTTAATGCATCAACGCCTTCTTTTGGTGTTGGTCCACAAGCACCCCAAGGGTCGTAAGCTCCTTGAATATATAAAATATTTGTACCTTTTGTTTCAATATAATTTCTGATTTCTTTAATGTATTCAGGATTATACGTTAAATCTACATTTTTAGGAGCAAATCTACTATTACTAGAACTTTTAACAACTTTTAATAAATCTTTTACAGGTTCTAAATCGAAACCATAATATCCTAATTCTCTAATATGCTGATAAAAAGAAGGCAAAAGTTTATTGAATCCTGCATCATTATAAACATAAAAACCAGAAATTTTATTTAAATAGTTGAATAATTCTTCTGCTGAAGCATCTTTTGAAGGTAGATCTTCACATTTTCCGCTTCCCCATTGCCAGAAAGAAAAAGGAAATTCTAAAACAGCATATTCTAGCGCTTCTTCTTGAGAAAGTTCCGTAAAGTTCATTTTTTTAGTTTCAGCATGTGTTGCTAATAAGGCTAAAACTTCTTTTCTGTTATTTAAAACGGCTCTTTGAAAAGTTTTAATATCAGCTCTACATTCGTCGCTACCAACTGAATTGATTAAATCATTGGTTCTTGGGTCTTCTAATCCGTTAATTAACGGTGCAACATACGGCACGGCAACATCAATATCTTTTGGATATTTAGCTTTATAAATTAAGGTCGTTTCTCCTCCTTTACTAATTCCTGATGATAACCATTTACCAGCATATACGCTTTTTAATTTGGTAACAATGTTATGATAATCTTCAATAGCATTGTCGTTGGTTAAATATTTCCAAGGAATAGAATCGGGTCTTGATTTTCCATACATTCTGTATTCTACAATTACTTGATTGGCTTTGAATACTTTACTTAATTCAGTTGTTCTATTTCTAGAATCATATCCATCGGTAATTAAAACCGTTGGACTGTTGTAATCGGCATGTGAAACATACATGTAATGGTCAAAAGTTCCTTCCGAAGGATTTTTAGGATTTAAATGTTGTTTCAAAACAACTCGGTAGGCTTCGGTAAAATGATCTTTGGCTTCAATAGAATCTATTTGAGCTTTTGGAAACGTTGTTTGTAATTGTTGTTTAAATGATACGATTTTTTTTTCTGTAGTTGTTTTACATGATGCAAAAACGACTAAAGATACAAGTAGGAATAATTGTAGTTTTTTCACTTTATTAATATTTTTTGATAAAAATACAGGCTTTATGGTGTTTGCTCTGATATTATTTTAACAAGTATATTGCTTATATTGGTATATATGTAGTTAATATGTGGTGGATTGTTTAAAAATAGCTATTTTTAGAAGATGAAAACAATTATCCAAATAGACAGTAATTTTATCGAAAACAACACTAATTTTTCAGAATTAGTTGCTGAATTAAGAACTTCTTTTTCATCAAAAGATACGATGGTTCCTATGCGTCATCATCATGATTTTGCGAATCCAAAAGTAAATGCGGATTCGACCTTATTATTGATGCCAGCTTGGAATCCGAGTAAAGATGCGGGGGTAAAAATAGTAACGGTAAGTCCAGAAAATCAGCAGTTTGATTTGCCTTCTATTAACGGAACGTATATTTATTTAGATGCCACAAAAGGAACTATCAAAGCAATTTTAGAAGCAAAAAGTTTAACAGCAAAACGTACGGCAGCAGCATCTGCTTTGGCATCTTCTTTTTTATCAAGAGAAAATTCATCATCACTATTGATGTTAGGAACAGGATCTTTATCAATCAACTTAATTAAAGCGCACGCTTCGGTTCGTCCAATTAAAAATGTATTTATTTGGGGACGTAATTTTAGCAAAGCACAAGCAATTTGTGAAACGCTTAAAAATGAAAGTTTTACAATTACTGCTGTTAAAACTATCGAAGAAAAAATATCCGAAGTTGATATTATATCATCTGCAACGTTGTCAAAAACACCGCTAGTTTTAGGGAAATATTTAAAGGCAGGGCAACATGTTGATTTAGTTGGAGCGTATAAAAAAGATATGCGTGAAGCTGATAATGAAGTAATTACGAAAGGTTCAGTTTATATTGATACCTATCAAGGAGGATTAAAAGAAAGTGGCGATATCTTAATTCCGTTACAAACAGGCGTTTTAAAAGAAGAAAACATTAATGCAGATTTATTTGAATTATGTTCTGGTGAAAAAACAGGGCGTAAAAATGAAGAAGAAATTACGGTTTTTAAATCGGTAGGACATGCTTTAGAAGATTTAGTAGCGGCGAGTTATTACTATAAAAAACATAAAAATCAGTAAAAAAGATCAGTAAAAATAAGTTGTCAAAATGAGTAAAACATATCAAAATATACTTTCAAATACTGATTTTAAACCCAATAAAGATTGGTTACAAATCAAAACAATTGACATGCATACTGGCGGCGAACCGTTGCGTGTAATTATTGATGGATTTCCTGAATTAAAAGGGAACTCGGTGTTAGATTATAGACGTTATTGTAAAGATAATTTCGATAATTTACGAACCGCTTTAATGTTTGAACCTCGTGGACATCCTGATATGTATGGTTGTATTTTATTGCCTCCCAATGATGATGAAGGAGATTTTGGAATTATATTTCTTCACAATGAAGGTTATTCGACCATGTGCGGTCATGCGATTATTGCCATTTCAACCTTAGCTGTTGAAATGAATTGGATTGATGCAAAAGAAGGTGAAAATATTTTAAAAATTGATGCTCCTTGCGGACGAATTACATCATTTACGAATGTAAAAGATGGCAAAGTAATAGGGGTTCGTTTTCATTGTGTGCCGAGTTTTGTGGTTGGTTTAGATAGAACAGTGGAAGTTGAAGGATTAGGAACTATTACCTATGATTTAGCCTACGGAGGTGCTTTTTATGCGTATGTCGATATGGCAAAAAACAATTTTAATTTTGATTTAAGCACTGATTCTTATCGTGATTTAATTACTAACGGAATGAAAATTAAACACGCCGTTATGCAAAATGATACTGAAATTACACATCCTTTAGAAGTTGATTTAAGTTTCTTATACGGAACTATTTTTGTTGATAACACCAAACAGCCTTCAGGAAACGATAGTAGAAATGTCTGTATTTTTGCAGAAGGAGAAGTTGATAGGTGTCCAACAGGTTCAGGGGTTTCAGGAAGAATGGCGATTCATAAAAAAAGAAACGAAATTGATTTTAATCAAACAATGAGTATTGAAAGTATTACAGATTCGGTATTTATAGGTTCTGTTGTTTCTGAACAAGATTACGGCTCTTTTAATGCGGTAATTCCGCAAGTAGAAGGTACAGCATATATTACAGGAATGCAAACTTTTGTAATCGACCCGAATGATCCAATGAAAGATGGGTTTATTCTTCGATAATATATTCTAAATAAAAAGGTTGTCAATATTAATTGACAACCTTTTTTGTGCTTTTTTTTAAAAATAATATAGTTTTCCTAAAAAGTGAAGTATATTTATTACTTCACTAAAAAACAATAATTAGCAATTAAAAATAAAATTTTCATCAAAATAAAACAATTAATAAGTTGGTATAAATTGGTATAAAATGAATAATTTAAACAAAGTATGATTAAACAAACACAGATATTAGTAGTAAGCTTATTTATTATTTTGTTAAGTTGTAAACAGAAAGAAGATAAAAAACAAGTAGAAACAACTTTATACAGCAATATACTTAATTATGTTTTTACACCTAAACATAAATTTGACAAAAAGGGCCTAATGTTTTCTGACCAAGGAGCTTGGTTTGGATATAGTTTTCCTGAAACTACAAATATTATAGGTTTTTCAGGACCTTTTTTAATGACACAACAAAATGGTGTTTGGAGTAGTGCTTCATTAACGAACTTGATTGTTAAAAATACCGCATGGAAATTAAGCCATACGGAAAGTTACAGCAGTCATTTAGAACAAACTTTTTTATCAGAAAAATTAGAACTAAAACAACAATTGGTTTTTTCTTCTGGACATACAGCAATTATAAAATCAAGATTAAAAAATAAAAGCAATTCAGTACAAACGATTAATTATAGCTTTAAAAATAAAGACTTATTAGCTGACGGATTGAAGTTATCAGTAAAAGAAAATAATTTAACAATTAAATCAGCTTTAACAAATGCTGTAGGTCATATTATTTTTCCTAAATATATACTTTTAACAGCATCAACAGACAGTATTTACACTTCAAATGAAATAGAAATTGTATTAAAGCCAAATGAAACAAAAGAATTTATAATTTCTCAATCATTTATTTTTAAAGAATATTCTTGGGGTAAAGAACGAAAGAATATCCAAAACATCAATTTTGATACTGTTTTAAAAGATAGAAAATTAGAAAAAAATACCGAATTACAGTCGTTAATAAAAAATAGAAAAACTCAATTTAATGATCATAAATACGCTGAAGTATTAGCAAAAACACAAGTAACTTTACAAAATAATTGGAGAATTCCTGCTGGAGAATTAAAAGATGAAGGTTTATTTCCTAGTTATCATTATAAATGGTTTCACGGTTTTTGGTCTTGGGATTCATGGAAACACGCTGTTGGTTTATCTTATTACAATACTGATTTAGCTAAAAAACAAATCAAAGCAATGTTTAATCTTCAAGGTGAAGATGGTTTTATTGTAGATTGTATTTACAGAGATACTTTAATTGAAAAACATAATTATCGTGATACAAAACCACCATTATCTGCATGGGCAATTACTAAAATTTATAAAAAAGATAAAGATATTTCTTTTGTAAAAGAATTTTATCCGAAGTTAAAAAAATATCATCAATGGTGGTATAATAAGCGTGATCATGATAAAGATGGTTTATGTGAATATGGTTCTACAGATGGAAGTTTAATTGCTGCAAAGTGGGAGAGCGGAATGGATAATGCCATTCGTTTTGACAATTCTGAAATTTTAAAAAATGGAGAAGGAGCTTATTCAATCAATCAAGAATCAGTAGATTTAAATGCTTATTTATATGCTGAGAAATTATTTTTATCAGAATTAGCCACTATTTTAGAAAACAAAAAAGAGGCTGACAATTTTAAAAAAGAAGCTAAAAAGTTAAAATTGATAATTCAATCACAATTTTACGACCCAATAGATGGTTGGTTTTACGATACTACTTTAGACGGAAAAACATTTATTAAAGGTGAAGGAAGTGAAGGATGGACAGCACTTTGGGCAAATGCAGCAACACAAGAACAAGCAAAAGCTGTTAAAAATAAAATGATGAATCCTAAGAAATTTTTCACAAAAGTACCTTTTCAAACTATGAGTGCCGATCATGAAAAATTCAATCCTTTAAAAGGATATTGGCGTGGTCCTAATTGGTTAGATCAGGCTTATTTTGGTGTAAAAGGTTTACGTAATTATGGTTTTGATAAAGAAGCCGATAAAGCAACTATTCAAATTTTAAAAGGAGCTGAAGGTGTACTTGGAAAAGGAAAATCTATTAGAGAAAATTATCATCCTTTAACAGGAGAAGGCTTAAATGCTGAAAATTTTAGCTGGAGTGCTGCACATATAATCATGTTATTACAAAAAGATTAATTTTTATGAAAATAAGACATTCTATTACTGATGATTTAAAAAATATAATGACTATCATTCATTATGCTCAACGATATTTAGCATCTTTAAATATTGATCAATGGCAAGATGGTTATCCTGATAAAGCCCAAATCAATAAGGATATCGAAAATAAAGAGAGCTATGTATTAGAAAATGAAGAACAACAAATTGTAGCTACTTTTATGTTTACAACCTCTAAAGAATCAGCTTATAATTCAATTGATGGAACGTGGTTAACCACTACTGATGCTACTTATGGCGTTATTCATCGTGTTGCGGTGGCAGAAAATTGTACTCGTAAAGGAATTGCCGAAATGATTATAACTTATTGTGAAAAATTATTACAAAATCAAGCGATTAATTCAATGCGAATAGATACTCATACAGATAATTTAGGAATGCAATATATTTTAAAAAAAATAAATTACAGTTATTGTGGTATTATTACTTTAGATAGTGGTGCTACTAGACTCGGTTATGAAAAATTATTATCATAAGAAAAAATGGACTATACTCAAATAAAAATATCGACTGAACAAGCAGCGGAAATTCTTTTTAAAACCTATAATATTAAAGGAGTCGCTACAGAATTACCTGGGGAATTAGATTTTAATTTCCGAATAAAAACACCAAATTCAGAAGGATATATTTTAAAAATTTCTCGCCCAAATGAAGAAGAGAATTATTTGGATTTTCAACAGAAATTATTACAATATGTTGCCGAAAATAATGCTGAAATTATTGCTCCAAAAGTTATAAAAGATATTGAAGGAAACGTAATTTCAACGATAATTGACGCTTTCGGAAATGCTCGAAAAGTTCGTTTGTTAAGTTGGATTTCAGGTAGAGTTTGGTCATCTGTAAATCCGCAATTAGATAGTTTACGTTTTAGTTTAGGTGAACAATGCGGATTGTTAACTAAAGCTTTACATGGTTTTGAACATCCACAGGCAAAACGAGAATTTGTGTGGGATGTTGCACAATCACTTTGGACAAAAAAACATATCAATTTATTTGAAAACGAGCAAAAAGAAATTATTAGCTATTTTCAAAATCAGTTTGAAAACAATAAAGAAAGGTATGATTCTTTGCGTAAATCGGTGGTTCATAATGATGCGAATGATAACAATGTTATTGTATCAAAAGAGCTTGTAAATCCAACAGTAAAAGCAGCAATTGATTACGGCGATGCGATTTATACACAAATAATTAATGATGTTGCCATTGCGTGTGCCTATACGATTATGAATCATAACGAGCCGTTGGAAGCTTCGTTAGATATTGTGAAAGGCTATCATCAAAATTTTCCTTTACAAGAAAAAGAATTGGCGCATTTATACGATGCGATTGCCATGCGATTGGTGATTTCGGTTACAAAATCGGCAATTAATAAAATTCAAGAACCCAATAATAAATATTTGCTGATAAGCGAAAAACCCGCTTGGGAAGTCCTTGAAAAATGGCGTGAAATTCATCCAGATTTTGCCGAATATAATTTTAGAATTGCTTGTGGTTTTACAGCGCATCCGAATGAAAAAAAGTTCGAAAATTGGAGTTTACAACATACTTTTTCTTTAAGAAATTTATTTCCAACGATTCAAAAAAATATTATTTATCCTGTTGATTTAAGTGTTTCAAGTACTTGGATTGGGCATGAAAAAGAAGCAAATAATTTAGCACTTTTTCAATTTAAAATTGATGAATTACAAAAAGAAAATCCTACAAAAATTATTGGCGGTGGTTATTTAGAACCTCGTATTTTTTATACTGCTGATGCGTATCAAAAAATAGGAAATAACGGAAAAGAAAGCCGAACAATTCATTTAGGAACCGATTTTTGGTTGACAAAAAACACGCCTGTTCACGCTATTTTAGAGGGCGAAGTTGTTATTTCTTCGGATAATCAAGGCGATAAAAATTACGGTGGATTATTGGTGTTAAAACATCAAGCTGATAATTTTGAATTTTACACTTTATACGGACATAACACGCCCGAAAGTGTGCAAAAACATCAAGTAGGCAACCGAATTTTAAAAGGTGAGAAAATTGCCGAACTTGGAGATTATACAGAAAATGGAAACTGGGTTCCTCATTTACATTTTCAAGTATTATTATCACTTTTTGATTTAAATACAGATTTTCCAGGCGTGGCATATTTAAAAGAAATAGAGGTTTGGAAAAGTGTTTGCCCAAACCCGAATTTGCTTTTTAAATCTGATGAATTAGCCGAAAATAATACGATTTCAAACAACGATTTAATTAAGTATCGAAAACAACATTTAGGGAAAAGTTTAAGTTTGCAATATAAAACACCTATAAAAATGGTGCGTGGAGCGGGGCAATATTTAATCGACCAATTTGGAAATAAATATTTAGATACCGTAAATAATGTTGCGCACGTTGGGCATGAAAATTATAATGTTGTCAAAGCTGGGCAAAATCAGATGAGTTTAATTAACACAAACTCACGTTATTTGCATGAAAATATCAATAATTTAGCTAAAGAACTGATTGAAACGTTACCGCCTGAATTAAATGTGTTACATTTTGTAAACTCAGGAAGTGAAGCAAATGAATTAGCAATTCGAATGGCAAAAGCTGTTACAGGCGAAAAAGATATTATTGCAAGTGAAATCGGTTATCACGGAAATTCGAATATGTGTATTGATATTTCGTCATATAAATTTGATGGAAAAGGAGGAAGTGGCGCTCCTGAATTTACGCAAATATTTCCTTTAGCCGATAGTTTTAGAGGGAAATATAGAGGTGAAAATACCGCAAAAAAATACGCTGACGAAGTTCAAAAATGTATCGACACGATTCAAGAAAAAGGACGAAATGTAGGTGCTTTTATCATCGAGCCGATTATTAGTTGTGGCGGTCAGGTAGAATTACCAAGAGGTTTTTTATCTGAAGCATATCAAAAAATAAGAAAAGTTGGCGGTGTTTGTATTTCTGATGAAGTTCAAACTGGTTGCGGAAGAATGGGTAAAACTTTTTGGGGTTTTCAACTTCACAATGTAGTTCCTGATATCGTAACGATCGGTAAACCCTTAGGAAACGGGCATCCAATTGCGGCGGTTGCTTGTACTCAAAAAGTTGCTGATGCTTTTGCAAACGGCATGGAATATTTTAATACTTTTGGCGGAAATCCTGTTTCTTGTGCCATTGCAACCGAAGTAATTCGCACGGTAAAGCGTGATAAATTACAAGAAAATGCGTTGGAAGTAGGCGAATATTTAAAATCGGAATTAAAAGAACTCTCTAAAGAATTTCCAATTATTGGCGATGTAAGAGGGCAGGGGCTTTTCTTAGGAATTGAATTTGTAGATTCTGCATTAAATCCGTTGGCTTCTCAAACCGATTATCTCGCAAATAGAATGAAAGATCATGGAATTTTAATGAGTACCGATGGTCCTGATTACAATGTTTTAAAAATTAAACCGCCTATTATTTTTTCTAAAGAAAATGCCGAAGAAGTACTTTTTTATCTGAATAAAATATTAAAAGAAGATTTTATGAAGACTATTTAATGCTCTAAAAACAAGAATTATTTGAAGCTATTTCCCGCTTTCCGCACTCGCTCTTTTTTGAAGAAAAATCAAAAAAGGAGCTCAAACAATTGCTACAATCGGGGCTAAGTCTATTTACTAAATTACTGCTTGTTTTTTAGATAGTTTTTATTTAAATAATTTTTAAAACTGTATAAAATTAAAAAACGCAACTTCTAAAGATAAAGAGTTGCGTTTTTTTTTATAAAATCAGTTAAATATCATTATAAATTTAGTGTAATTTTTTAAAATTTATTTTGAAATTCCAAAAGGATCTTCAATAGTATGCATTGGTTCTGTAAACCATTTTGGACCATTTTTTGTCATATAAATATGGTCTTCATGGCGGATTCCAAATTTATTAGGAACACAAATCATTGGTTCATTACTAAAGGTCATTTTTTCGACTAAAACGGTATTGTCATTTTTAACAATATACGGCCATTCATGAATATTTAAACCAATTCCATGTCCAGTTCTGTGAGGTAAACCTGGTAAAGCATATTTTGGTCCAAGCTGATGACTTTCTAACATTTTTCTGGCAGCAGCATCAATATCAGCACAAACATTCCCTAATTGAGCAGCATCAAAAGCCGCTTGTTGGGTTTCTTTTTCGATATTCCAAATAGATTTTTGTAAATCGTCCGCTTCTCCAAAAATATAGGTTCTTGTAATATCAGAAATATAATTGTGTAATACACAACCTGTATCTACTAATACAATTTCGTTTAATTCTAAATTTTTAGGCGTTTTTACACCATGAGGAAATGAAGAATCGACACCAAATAATACAATACAAAAATATGAACCAGCAGTTGCACCGTAACGAATATGTGCTTCGTGGATAAAATCTTCTACTTCTTTAGCTGAAATTCCGACTCTTAAAATACGTGCTGCTGCTTTTTGAACCTCTAAAGTGATGTTCATAGCATGTTGCATAATAGCAATTTCAGCATCTGATTTTATCATTCTACAACCTGCCGTAATTGGCGTTGCACTTTCTAAAGTAAAAGAAGTATTGCTTTTATTGATACCATCAACAATAAAGAAAGGCGTTGCTTCATCCATCAAAATAATACCTTCGGTTACGTTATTTTGAATTAGAATTTTAGTAAATAATTTATAAGGGCTTTTGTGTTCTTCCCAACAATTTACGTCGCCTTTTATCAGCATGAAATCTAAAATTGTTCCTTTTTCAAACTTTGGCGCGATAAAATGCAAATCGCCATTTTGAAATAAAATTGCACCCACCATTCGTTCGCTTGAACTCCATTTCATTCCTGTGAAATAGAATAAATTTGTTCCAGCGTGTAAATACATTGCTTGCTTATTTTGATCTTTCATCAATTGGCAAGCTTTGTTTATTCTTTGTTGAAATTCTTCTTTTTGAATCGGTTCAACTAAGTGAGCCGTTGGAGTTATTGCATTTAATTCTGCTTCTATGGTAGAACCTCCGATTCCAAATGTATTCATTCTAATTTTTTTTAGTATTCATTAATGCTTCAATATCCTTAATTTCGATAGGCATTTTAGCCGTTAAATTGATGTTTCCATTTTCTGTAATTAGGTAATCATCTTCTAATCGACAACCAATTCCTTCTTCGGCGATATAAATTCCAGGCTCGCAGGTTAAAATCATTCCTGCTTCAAAAGGACGAGAATATAAACCAACATCATGCACATCTAACCCTAAATAATGGGCTGTTCCGTGCATAAAATATTGTTTATATAAAGGTTTCTCAGGATCTTGATTTGCTACTTCATCAGCATTTAATAAGTTTAATTTTATTAATTCTGCTTCCACTAAACTAGCCATGTTTTTTTCATAATCGGCAGGTAAAATTCCAGCTTTTAGAAGTTTACTTCCTTCTTTTAAACAATGTAAAACAGACGTATAAACAGCGGCTTGTCTTTCTGAAAATTTTCCATTTACAGGAAAACAACGGGTGGTGTCGCTATTGTAATTTGCATAGCAAACGCCAAAGTCAAGTAAAATCATTTCACCGTCTTTACAAACCGAATCATTGGTGTTATAATGTAAAGCGCAAGCGTTTTGTCCTGAAGCAACAATCGGTTGAAAAGCGTGATGTGAAGCTCCAGATTTCACTAAATTATAGGTTAATTCTGCTTCTAATTCGTATTCATTTTTGCCAGGTTTACAGGCTTTTAAAATACGAGAAAAAGATTGTACACTAATATCCGCTGCTTTTTGCGTCAATTCGTGTTCTATTGTTGATTTTACAGGACGTAAATCACGGGTGATTTTTGCTGCTCTATAATAGGTGTGTAATGGATATTTTTCTTTACACCATTGAATCATTCTATCCTGTTGGGTTTGTTGATTACTAGTGGCACGTTTATAATGTTCGTTATGTCCTAAGTAAAAGGCATCGGCTTCAAAAGCCATTGCTTGTAAAACGTTTTCAAAATCTTTGTTCCAAATTACTCTTGAAATCCCTGAAATTTCAGTAGCTTTTTCTTGGGTTAATTTTTCACCGTCCCAAATTTTGATAAGTTCACTGGTTTCTTTTATAAATAAAATCGCGCGATTTTCTTTTTTATAAGCATCAGGATAAAGCACTAAAATAGTTTCTTCTTGGTCAATTCCCGAAAGGTAAAAAAGGTCATTATTTTGTGCAAATCCCATTACATCATCGGCATTGTTGTGTTTCACATCGTTTGATGTTAAAATAGCAATGCTGTTGGGTTGCATTTTGGCTGTAAAACGCTTTCTATTTTCTATAAATAACGAGTTATTAATTTGTTCGTAACGCATAGTATTATTGATTCAGGTGCTTTTAATTTATTGTGTAGCGTATTTTACGCGTATCTTTCTGTATGAAACGGGCTTAAATCGAGGCTTGTTTTTTTATCAGAAATTACTTCGGATATTAATTTTCCTGTTGCGGGTCCTAAACTCCATCCCATCATTGCGTGTCCTGTTGCTACGGTTACGTTTTTCACTTTTGATAAACGTCCGATATATGGCAATCCATCAGGCGAACAGGGTCTTAATCCAGAGGCTACATCGTCAATTTCTTTCTGGCTAATTTTTAAATTCTGATAAAAGCGTTCACTTGCTTTTGCGATGGCATTTACACGTACTTTATTGATGTTGGTATTAATTTTATCAACTTCCATAGTTCCTGCAAAACGTGTAAAACCGTTCATTGGTGTTACGGCAACTTTTGCTTCCATTAAAATGGCAGGAATGGTAATTCCTGTTTCTTGAGATACATTAATTCGGTATCCTTTTCCAGCTTGAATAGGAATTGTAGTGTTCAATTTTTTCATTAGAATTTGCGACCAAGAGCCAGTTGCAACAACTATTTCATCAGGAGTAAATTCTTGTTTATTTGTTTTTAGAGAGGTTACTTTATCGCCAGTTACGTTGATGTCTAGTACTTCTTCATTGGCTAAAATTGTAACGCCATTTTTCTCTAAATATCGTTTTAATTGTGGCATAAATTCATTTGGAGTCATGTGTGAATCCGTGTGATAATAAATGGCACCTTTAATATTTAAACCTGCATTTGGTTCTAATTTCAGTACTTGTTCTTTGGATAAATTCTCAACATTTAAGCCTTCTTGAATGGCACGTTGTCCTGTAATCCATTCTTCTTCGCCTGTTTTATCGGTTTGATAACACATTAACAATCCTTTATGCTGATAAAAGAAATCAAAATCATTGGAAGCTTTTATTTCTTCGTATAATTCTCTACTTAATAAGTTGATATCTTTTATAGTTTTGATAGAACTTTCTACCTTTTCTTTGGTAGATGCTTTTTTAAAGAGCCATGACCATTTTACAAAGTCATAATCCAATCGAGGTTTTACAGAAAAAGGACTTTCTGAATCAAACATCCATTTAATTCCTTTGTTAATCATTCCTGGAGCCGCCAAAGAGATAATATGACTTGGCGTAATATATCCTGCATTTACATAAGAGGCACCGCTTGAAAAATCAGATTTATCAATAACGGTAACTTTATGTCCTTCCTTTTGAAGGTAATACGCTGAACATAAGCCTATAATTCCTCCACCAATAATTACTACTTCTTTTGACATTTATTTGAATCTATTGTTTAAGATATTTTTAAAATTTACTCTTTTTACTGATACTATTTACGGTAATAATTCTAAAAGTACTTGCGTTAATTGTAATGGTAATCAGATGTTTTTTGCTGGTTACGTAGAAATTTTTACCTATTTTTTCGTAGTATTCTAAAGGTGTATCTTCCAGCACTTTTTGAATAAGTGTTTCAATTTCAAATTTAGAAAATGCGGTACCGAGCTTTTTATTTATCCGTGGATAAACAAGCTCGGTATAGCAATGTTTTAGTACTATTTTATATTTGTTTATTTCCAAATTTAAAGTTCCAAATTTAAGATTGAAGCTATTTTTTTATATTACTTGAAATCCGTGTGCATACGGATCGTCTTGATCATCAATAATAATATTATTGTATCCAAAAACTTTAGCCCAACCTTGAATACTTGGTATAATTGCTGGTTTTCCGTTTAAGGTTGTTTCTTCTTCTACACGCCCAATAAATTTACTTCCGATAAAACTTTCGTGAATAAATTCTTCTTTTAGTTGAAGTTTTCCTTTGGCGTGTAATTGTGCTAATCTTGCTGAAGTTCCTGTTCCACAAGGGCTTCTATCGATGGCTTTATCACCATAAAATACGGCATTTCTACCAGAAGAAGTTGGATCAATAGGATTTCCTGTCCATAACATGTGTGTTACATCTCTGATGGTATCATTTTCAGGATGAATAAACATATCAGGATATTTTTCATTGATTCGATCTCTAACAACTTGCGAATATTGGATTATTTTACTTGCGGTAAAATCGTGTACTCCAGAGAAATTTTTCTGCGGATCAACAATAGCGTAATAATTTCCTCCGTAAGAAACATCAAAAGTAATCTCGCCTAATTCAGGGCAATCGATGGTTAAATTTTCGGCTGCTAAATAACTTTTTACGTTTGTTAAACGTACCCAATCTACTTTTTTACCTGTTTGACCGTATTCGATATTTACCAAACCAGCAGGTGCTTCCATTTTAATTTTTCCAGGAATTTTTGGAATAATTAAACCTTCTTCAATAGCGATGGTTATTGTACCGATAGTTCCGTGTCCGCACATTGGCAAACATCCAGAGGTTTCAATAAATAAGATTCCAAAATCGTTTTCAGGATTGTGAGGTGGAAATAAAATACTTCCACTCATCATATCATGTCCACGTGGTTCGAACATTAAACCTTTGCGAATCCAGTCATATTCTTTTAAAAAATGCTGACGTTTTTCGCTCATATTTGCTCCAATTAAATTTGGACCTCCACCTGCTACAACTCTCACGGGATTTCCGCAAGTATGTGCATCAACGCAAAAAAATGTTTTTCTCATAGTAAAATTGAATAGCCAGCTTGTTTCCTTTCTTAGAAAAAACCCTTCAAATTTCTTTAATCAAGAAAACGAAGCTGGTTTGTTTTTCAATTCTTTAAGATGTTTAAAAGTATGTGTTTACTTGTTTTAACATCTAAAGAAAGTGTTAATTTATATTAATTTAAATGTTATTTTAATTCGCTAGGTAATAATTCGGTTGGCCAATCTTGAAAACTAAAAGGACGTACCCATCTTTTAATAGCTCCTAAACCTACGGCTGTAAATCTAGAATCTGAAGAAGCAGGGTAAGGACCACCATGGGTCATTGATTCACAAACTTCTACACCAGTTGGCACTCCGTTGAAAATAATTCTTCCAACTTTAGCTTGTAATGCGTCCGTTACGGCTGGTAAAGCGTCAAAATCTTCTTTTTCGGCTAAAACGGTACCTGTTAATTGTCCTTCTAAACCGTCAATAACGGCTAATAATTCTTCTTGATCTTTTGCTTTAACCACTAAAGAGAAAGGACCAAAAACTTCGGTATGCATTTTAGGATTTGCTAAAAATTCAGCTCCTGATACGGCACATATTGTTGATGGAGCAAAGTTAGCTTGAAGATCTCCTTCAATTTTGCCAACAACTTCTACACCAGGTTGTGAAGTTACGATTTCCGCATTTGAAACGAATCCTTCTTTAATATTAGGGTGCAACATACATTGTGATGCGATTGCGGTTGTTTTTTCTGCTAAATCTTTAACAAAAGCATCGGTATCTTCTCCTGCGATGGTTAATAATAATCCAGGATTGGTACAGAATTGACCTGTTCCAACAGTTATTGAACCTGCGTATGTAGTAGCAGTTTCTGCCGATTTATTTTTGATAACATTAGGCATTACAACTACTGGGTTGATACTTCCCATTTCAGCAAATACTGGAATTGGTTCGTCTCTTTGTGTTCCTAAATTGTAAAGTGCTCTACCACCAGCGATACTTCCTGTAAAACCTACTGCTTTTACCTTCGGATGTTTTACTAAGGCGCTTCCGACAACTCTTCCGCTACCTGTAATGTTTGAAAATACACCGTTTGGCATTCCTGTTTTTTCGGCTGCTTTAATAATTGCTGATGCTACTAATTCACCAGTTCCAGAGTGCATTGCGTGCGATTTTACAATCACAGGACATCCTGAAGCTAAGGCACTAGCGGTATCTCCACCTGCGGTAGAAAATGCTAATGGAAAATTACTTGCTGCAAATACAACAACAGGTCCTAAAGGGATTGATGTTTTTCTAAGGTCTGATTTTGGTAATGGTTGTCTATCAGGAATTGCTTGGTCGATGGTTACATTTCTCCATTGATCTTTGGCAACTAAATCAGCAAAGGCTCTTAATTGTCCAACGGTTCTTCCTCTTTCTCCTTGTGCTCTTCCTTCTGGCAAACCAGATTCTAACATATACATATCTGTAAGTTCAGTATCTAAGACTAAAATTTCATCGGCAATTGCGTTTAAAAATTCGGCTCTTTTTTCTCCTGAAACTTTACGATATACTTTAAAGGCTTTATCAGCTAATTCAACAGCTTCATTAACTTCTTCTAAAGTTGCTTGATAAAAATCTGTTGGATTTTGTACATTTAACTTCGGATTTACGGTTTTATGCGTCGTTGTTCCTGATGCTTTTAATTGATTTCCTATATAATTTTTTCCTGTAATCATTTTATTTTAGTTTTTTTTAAAATGTGTGGTAACATTTTATGGTTTACTATTTTTTATGATGGCTCAAAATGTTCTTTTAAGCATTTAAAGGTACATAAAATATTTATAAATTTGTCGTTACTTTTTTGTTAAAAAAGATATTTCAAAGATGTTTTAAAAGATATTGAAAACGACAAATCATTGCCTTATAAATAAGGCAATGATTTGTTAAAGGGTACTATAATTATCTAACATTTTATAATTTTATATTAAAAATATTAAAATGATGATGTTCTTTTATGATTAAGCTTTTGCTAAGCTTTTATATTCTGGTAATGTTGGTCTAGTTCTTAAACCTTCGGCAATAATTGCTAATACATTTTCTCTTTCTTTACCGATTAAAGGTAAACGAGGTTCACGTACATTTTCAGTTCCGATTCCAGTAGCAACTTCTGCTAATTTAATATTTTGTACTAATCTACTTGTAATATCTAATTCTAATAAAGGTAAGAACCAACGGTAAATTTCTCTAGCTTCTTCGCCTCTTCCTGCGTTTGCTAAGTTAAAGATAGCAACTGTTTCTGCTGGGAAAGCACATACTAAACCTGCAACCCAACCGTCAGCACCCATAAAGATACTTTCTAAGGCTAAGGTATCAACTCCTGATAAAATTTGTAATCTATCACCGAAACGGTTTTTGATACGTGTAATATTTGATAAATCTCTTGTAGATTCTTTTACAGCTTCGATATTTGGACAGTCACGTAATAACTCTTCAAACATATCTAAAGTAACTTCGATACCGTAATCAACAGGGTTATTATATACCATAATTGGTAAAGAAGTACTATTTGCTACTTTTTTAAAGTATGTTATAGTTTCTCTATCATCTGCTTTATAACGCATTGGAGGCAACATCATTAATGCAGATGCTCCATCTTCTTTTGCTTTTCTAGCAGCATCAATTGCAGCTACAGTAGTTTGTTCAGCAACGTTCATTATAATTGGCACTTGACCATCTACAATTTCCACTGCTTTTCGTACGATAACTCTTTTTTCGTCATCAGTAAGTGTGCTTGCTTCTCCTAAGGTTCCTCCTAAGATAATTCCAACAACTCCTGCTTCTAATTGTGCTTTAATATTTACTTCAAAGTTAACTAAATCTAAGGTGTCTTGATCTGTAAATTTAGTGGTAACTGCTGGCATTACGCCTTTCCAATTTATGCTCATGTGTGTTTTTTAAGGCAAATTTATAATTGATTTATAAAGCATAATGCTTGTTTTTTAACAGTATAGTATATTATTTTATCTTTTTTTGTAGTTTTAGTGCTTTTTTAGGGGAATATTTTATAGATTTATACAAATATTTTACACATATTATGAAGGTTTTACCATTTAAAATACCAAAAACTAAGAACTTAGGGTTAATTTATCAGGAAGATGAAGGTACTTTATTTTATGATAAGTTTCATCAACATGAAGAAATTCAGTTGTGTTATGTTGTTAAAGGCGAGGGAACTTTAATTGTTGGTGATACTGTTAATGAGTATCAATCGAATGATATTTTGGTTATTGCAGGAAATCAGCCTCATGTTTTTAAGAGTGATGCTTCAAGGATTAAGGAATCGTTTATGGTTTCGCTTTTTTTTACACAAAAATCATTTGGAGAAACTTTTTTTGAGTTAGATGATTTTAAACAGATTGCTACTTTTTTTACGGTTGCTAAAAACAGTTTTCGTGTAAAATCGCATCAGAAAAAGTTACAAAAGCTTTTTTTAAAGTTACATGAAAGTAGGGATTTGTATAAGTTCATCATTTTTCTTAAAATGATTGATATTATTTTAAAATCGGAAACGGAATCTCTTTCGTCGTTTGTTTATGAGAAAAAATATACGGATAATGAGGGAAAACGTATGCGAGATATTATGGATTATACCTTAAAAAATTACAATAAAAAGATAGAATTAGATGATATTGCGGGCGTTGCGAATATGACTTCAAATGCTTTTTGCCGTTATTTCAAGCAACGAACAAACAAAACATTTTTCACTTTTTTAAATGAATTACGCATTGAGACTGCGTGTAAATTATTACAAAATAAAGATTATTCGATTATTGAAGTTTCAGAAAAATCAGGATTTAAGAACATTTCAAATTTCAACAGAAAATTTAAAGAGCTGAAAGGACAAACGCCTTCGAGTTATCGTTTAAGTTTTTAGGTTTTAAAGTTTTTTTTATTGATTTTAAACTTTTAAAAATCTAAAAATTGAATTGTTGTGTTTTGATATTCTTTTAAAATAGTATCTAGAACATTTTTATTTTTATTGTTATAAAAAATGGAATTTCCTTTTTTTTCTGATGTTGAGATTAAGTTATTTTCGATTAAAATATGTTTGGTTTGTTTTGCTACGGCTTGTCCTGCATCAATAATTTTGATATTATTTCCAGTAATTTTTTTTATTTGTGGAATTAGGTACGGGTAGTGGGTACATCCTAAAACGATGCAATCACATTTTAAATCGATCATTGGTTGTACATATTTTTGCAATAAAACGGTCATTTCTAAAGATTCCATATTTCCATTTTCAATAAGTTCGACTAAACCATTTCCAACTTGTTCGATAATTTTAATTTTGGTATCAATACGTGCGGTTGTTTTTTCAAATAGGCTACTATTGAGCGTTCCTTTGGTAGCTAAAATTCCAATAACTCCTGTTTTTGTTTGAATAGAAGCAGTTTTGATAGCGGGTTCAATACCGATAATTGGAATGGTATAATTTTTCCTTAGATAATCGATGGCATTTGTGGTTGCGGTATTACAGGCAACTACGATTATTTTGCATCCTTTTTTGATTAAAAACTCGGTATTTTTAACCGATAATTGAATAATTTCTTCTGTTGATTTTTGTCCGTAGGGAGCGTTTTTACTATCGGATAAATAAATAGTATTTTCAAGAGGGAGTAGGGCGTTAATTTCTTTCCAGATGGAAGTTCCACCAATTCCAGAATCAAAAATACCGATAGCTTGTTTATTTTTTTGGGGTGTCATAGTCTTTAAAAGTACGAAATTACAAAAATATAGAAACACAAAATTATAAAAATAAAAATCCTGCTTTATAGAGCAGGATTTTTATAGAATAGTTCTTGTTTATTCGGTAAATATTTACGGAATATTTAAGAAGTATTTGGTAGCTATGTTTTGGTTTTTTTAGAAACCTAATTTTGCTTTTACGGCACTATAAATATCATTTCCTTTATCATATACGATTAATCCTTTACCAGGAGCAGCGTCATATACGTAAATAATTCCTTTAGCAGCGGCAACATCTTTAATCGCTTGTTCTGCTTTCTTTAAGATAGGAAGTGTTTTTTCTTGATATTTTTTTTGCATTTCTTGCCCAGCAGATTGTTCAGCTTTGCTAATACGTTGTCTATCTTGATTTACTTCAATAGCTCTTTGCTGATTTACTTCTTGTGTTTGGCTTTTCCCTTCTGCTTCGTATTTTTTAATTTTAGCTTCAAGTCTTTTGTACATTGCCTCAATATCGTCACGGTAGGTCTTGTTTAATTTCTCTAGCTCAGCTTTCATAGATTTTGTTGCTGGCATTTCAGATAATAATTTATCAGTATTTATATGTGCTGTTTTTTGTGCGTTTGCGATACTACCGAATCCAATTGTAAAAATTGCAACTAATAATAAGGTTTTAAAATGTTTCATCTTTTTAATTTAATTTTGATTTATTGTTTTTTATTCTTGATTTATTTAACTTTTGATATTGTGCCTAATTTTAATAGTTTGTTGCTTATTCTTTTTTCTTAGCGTCTTCTATTTTTTTTCTTAGGGCTTCTTTTTTATCTTTTAGAAGTTGTCTTTTTTGATTTCGTTCTAATAGTTTTGCTTTTCTTTTTTCTTCGATTAGTTTAATTTTAGCTAATCGATCGTTTTGTTTTTTTGTTTTTAAAAGCTCTTTTTTCTTTAATTTTTCTTTTTGATGATCGCTTAAACTTTCTTTATTTAGAAGTTCTTTTTTCTGTGCGATTTTATCATTTTTTTGTTGTTTTTTCTGATCGATATTAATCATTTTTACAACAAGGTCGCTAATATCGTGTTTTTTGTTGGAATACAACATTACTAAATCGCCTGATTTATCAAAAACAAAATCATATTTTTTTCGAGAAGCAATAGCTTGTATGGCGTTATAAACTTGATCTTGAATCGGTTTTATTAATTGTTTTCTCAAGTTATACATATCTCCTCTAGGACCAAAATATAAGGTTTCTAATCGTCGTATGGCTTCTTCTTTGATAACAATATCTTCTTCTCGTTCTACAATTAAGTCTTTTGTTAAAATAACTTTTTCGTTTGCTAAGTCGGTTTTTAAAACTTGAATAGCGTTATTTTGTTCGGTTATTTTTGTTTTCCATTTTTCAACTTTTGCATCCAAGGCATTTTGAGCTTGTAAATATGCGGGAATATTCTCCAGAATATACTGCATATCAATATAGGCTAAACGTTGACTTTTTTGAGCAACAGTAATGCTTGTAATAAGTAAAAGAACGATAGATACAATGTTTTTTTTCATCTTGCTATAATGTTTTTAGAAAAAACCATGCCAAAAAGCCAGTTACATTACAAATGTACTCTTTTTTTAGAATTGTCTTCCAATAATAAAATGCGTTTGCCATCCTGATTTTTGAGTTTGACCAGGTAAAGGGTCAAATCCGTGTGCAAAATCAATTCCTAACAAACCAAAAGCTGGCATAAATATACGAACTCCTAGTCCTGCAGAACGCTTCAATTTAAACGGGTTAAATTCGTTAAAATTGTTATATGAATTTCCTGCTTCTAAAAACCCTAAGGTATAAATTGATGCCGATGGTTTATCGGTTATAGAATAGCGTACTTCCATTTGAAATTTGTTATAAATAGCGCCTCCATCAGTTGATGAAATTCTGTTATTTTCGTATCCTCTTAATCCGATAGTTTCTCGACCATCTAATTGTCCTTGAGCAATTCCATCACCACCAACAAAGTATCTTTCTACAGGAGTTAATCCTAAGTCATCATTATAAGAGCCTAAATATCCTATTTCAAAATTAGACATTAATACTAATTTATTATTTTGAGATAATGAGGTATACCATTTTCCTTTTGCTGAAATTTTATAATATTCTAGCCATTTATATTTGTCGGCTAAATAGGCTTCTCTTTCCTGATTTGTAGGATATGGTGTTTCTGTATAATCTTTTCCGTTTACTAATGAGTATGGAAAAGTTGCTTTTGCTTTAATGGTAAATTCAGAACCATAACTAGGATAAATCAAACTAGGACCTGTAGAATTACGGCTAAAAGCTACGGTATAGGCTAAGTTGTTTAAATCACCTTGACTAATAACATCATTAGAAGATCCAACACGATATCCATAATTTTTCAAATGTATTTTTTGATAACTAATATTTTGTGATAAAGAGAAATAATCATCAGGCCAATTTAAACGTTTTCCAAGTCCGATAGAAGCTCCAATAATGCTTAAACTTTGATCTTTATCTACTGAATTAGAATTGTAGTCATATCGATATTGATTCGATAAATACACCGAAAAAGATAATGATTGTGGTTTTTTACCGCCAAGCCAAGGTTCTGTAAATGAAAAACTATAGGTATTATAGGTTCTACTAGCTTGTAAACGCAGCGCTAATTTTTGACCATCTCCCATTGGCAATGGTTTATAGGCGTCTTTATTAAAGATGTTTCGTAATGAAAAGTTATTAAACGACAGTCCTAAAGTACCGATAAATGATCCACCACCATAACCACCTTGTAGTTCGATTTGACTTCCTCCTTTTTCTACTACAGCGAAATCAATATTGGCTGTTTTATTTTGATAATCTGGTTTTACATCTGGAGTTACGTTGGCGTCAAAAAAACCTAATTGACCGATTTCACGAATAGAACGAATAATATTTTCACGGCTAAATAAATCGCCTGGTTTCACTCTTAATTCTCTATAAATAACGTGGTCATTTGTTTTTTCATTTCCAGTTACGGTTACTTTTTGAATGGTTGCTTGTTCGTCTTCACGGATGCGAACCTCTACGGTAATCGAATCATTTTTAACGCTTGTTTCCACGGCATTTATTTGAGAAAATAAGTATCCGTTGTTATGATATAGTGTTTGAATATCTTGTGAATTAGGCGTTCCATCACCAGAGATACGTTCTTTTAACACTTTTCCGTTATACACATCACCTTTATCGATTCTTAAAAAGTTACGTAAAAAATCATCGGAATAGTTTTTATTTCCGATAAATTTAATGTCTTGAAAACGGTACTGACGACCTTCTTCTAATTTGATTGAAAGATTAATGGTATTGTCATCATTCCAGGTTACGTTGTCGGATAAAATACGAGCATCACGATATCCTTTTTCGCTATATTTTTCAAGAATATTTTCTAAATCTTTTTTATAATCATCTAAAATATATTTTGATGATTTCCAAAAACGTCCAAAAGCTTTACGTTTGGTATTTTTCATAGCGCTTCTTAACGCGTTTCCTGTGAGTGCGTTATTTCCGTTAAAGCTGATTTTTTTAATTTTAACACGTTTTCCTTTATCAACAAAAATAGCCATGCTAACGCTGTTAACATCTGTGGTGTCTTTTTTGGTTGATAAAGAAACTTTTGTTTTTAAAAATCCTTTATCGGTATATTTTTTTTGGATATAATTTCGTGTGGTTACGATTAGATTTTCGGTAACCATCATTCCTTTTTTAAGTTCCGTTTCTTTTCGAATATCTTTGATTTCACCTTTTCGAACTCCTGTGATGTTAATATTGGTTACTTGAGGCAATTCTGTTACATCAAATAAAAGATATACTGTTTCGCCGTCTTTTTTAGAAAGATAGACATCAACTTGGCTAAATTGTTTGCTTTCGTACAATTTTTTGATAGCACTTGTAAGTTTATCGCCAGGTAATTTTACAGATTGTCCATCGACCAATCCTGTATATACACGAATGGTTTGTTCGCTAAATTTTTGCAGTCCCGTAACGGTTATTCCGCCAAGAATGTAGGAAGTTCCTTTTTTATAAGGAATAGCGTTTTGTGTATTATTTTCTTTATCTACGATTTTTTGTGCTTGTATATTCGCCGATAAAAAGGCGATTAAAAATACGGCTACATAAGAATATTTATTCATTGATTTCAATCTGTTCGCTTGTTTTTCCAAATCTTCTTTCTCTATTTTGATAATCTATTACGGCATCAAAAAGATGTTCTCTTCTAAAGTCAGGCCATAATATATCGGTAAAATATAGTTCGGCATAGGCTATTTGCCAAAGTAAAAAATTACTGATTCGTTGTTCACCACTTGTGCGTATTAATAAATCAACGTTGGGCAAATTAAATGTATATAAATGGTTATTTATAATTTTTTCGTCTATTTTTTCAATATCTAATTGGTTATTAACAACTTTTTTAGATATATTTTTGATAGCATTAACAATTTCTTCTCTAGCTCCGTAGCTTAATGCGAATGTCAGTGTTATTTTGGTATTATTTTTGGTTTCTTCGATAACGGTTGCTAAAATTTTTTGTGCATTTTTGGGCAAGTTATCAATATTTCCGATGGCATTTACACGTACATTTTTGCGTTGAAAATCGGGTAATTCTTTTTTCAAAGTACTCACTAATAGGCTCATTAAAGCATCGACTTCTAATTTGGGTCTGCTCCAATTTTCGGTAGAAAAAGCATAAAGTGTTACAAATTTAACACCTATTTCAGAGGCAGTATCTGCGGTTTCTCTGATGGCAGTTAAGGCATTTCGGTGTCCAAAAATACGTTGCATTCCTTTTCCTTTCGCCCATCGCCCATTTCCGTCCATAATAACGGCGATATGATTCGGTACTTTTTGCAAATCAATGCGGTGTCGTTTTTCTCCCATATTTATTCTGCTAATCCTTTATAACAAGGTGGTCTTCCAAAGCTATAAACTATAGAAATACCTGTAAACATATAGGTGTCGTTTCCGTTTCCACCAAAGTTTAAACTTTTTATTTTATCTGTTGAGTAATCAATATCATCGACAAATGCAAAGCGAACTCCTGCTTCAAAGGCAATTGCGAAATTTCTAGTTAAACGACCTTTCACGCCAATTCCTACTGGTAGGGCGAATGAAGATTTATTTTTTAAACTAATTTCTTCTGATGAGATTCTTTCTTTAGGGCTTGCGTAATTAAAAACGGCAATTTCGGCGAGTATATATGGCGAAAATCGTGTTTTATAATTGCTGATATTGTAATCGAAAAAATTAAATTCGATACCTAGCGCCAATTCGTGCAAGTTATTTGAGAATTTAAAGCCTCTATTTTTTCGAAATGAATTGCTTGATTTTTCATCTTTTCCTTCAATAGGAAGATAGGTGTACGTTCCCCTCAAGGCAATTCGTGGATTTAAATTGTATTTATAAATGAATCCCGCCCCGACTTTATTTGGGTTGATATAGGTTGTATTTCCAATATCGCCCACATAATTTGTACCCCCAACGAGAATACCTACTTCGTGAGTTTGTGATTGTAATGTAATTGCTATCAAAGCAAATAATATGAGTAAAAATCTTTTTTTCATTATAAAAATGGCTCGCAAATATAGTTAAATGAATTTGCTTTAAAAAGTTAATAATATGCTTTTGATTAACTTTTTTTTAAAGCATTTATTGTAAACAAGCCTTATTTATTCTGAATTATAAGGAATCATTGCGAGTATCTTCGCCCCATAAAAGTTTTCCTCGAAGTGTTTTTAAATGCGATTGTCCTGTTAATAAAATACTTTTAATGGTAAAATCGGCTTTTTGTATGCTAATTTTAGTGCCTTCACAAACGGTTGTAATTCGGGAATCTAAGGAAATTAAATAATCTTTTTCACGAGAACTTACTTCTAATTCGATAAACGTATCATCAGGAATTACCATGGGTCTGGCGTTTAAATTATGCGGTGCAATGGGCGTAATTACAAAGCTTTTCGAATTTGGTAACATTACGGGTCCGTTGCAACTTAATGAATAGCCTGTCGAGCCTGTTGGTGTTGAGATAATTAAACCATCTGCCCAATAATTGGTTAGATATTCGTTGTTTAAGTAGGTTTTTACGCCAATCATCGACGTGGTATTTCTTCGTGCAATGGTGATTTCATTTAAGGCAAAATCTAATTCTATAAATTCTGATGCCTGCGGACTTGTTGTTATTTGTAATAATGACCGTTCTTGAATGGTATATTCTTTGGCCAATAATAAGGTGACCGCTTCTTGAATTTGGTCTTTTTGAACGGTTGCTAAGAAGCCTAATCTTCCTGTATTAATTCCTAAAATCGGGATGTCTAAATCTCGAACATAGGTTACGGCTCTTAAAATTGTTCCATCGCCACCAATTGAAAATAGCAAATCGAAAGTATTCGATAAATCGTTAAAATGTGCGTACGTTGGATATTTTTTTGATAAAGAATTATTCTCTAGTAGTAAGTTATAAAAATCTTTTTCAAAAAATACCACAATATTATTTTTCTCTAATATCGATAGCAAAATTTTAATTTCTTTTTCTGCTGAAATGGTATAAGATTGACCGTAAATAGCTACTTTTTTCAAATGGAATTCGGTTTTATTAAAAATATAAACGTTAGAAAATAAAAAATTACATATCTAAATATTTTCTTAAATAAGAGGCTCTATCTTTTAATTCTTCGAGATAAAAATCATCTTGATGTTGGGTTATAATTTGATAATCATAGCGTCTAAAAGTCTGGATAATTTCATTAATATCTTCTGTGATTACTTTTAAGGTAACTTGTACGGTATCGTGTGTATTATCTTGTGAAGAAATATAAAGTCCGAGTAATTTTCCACCGCTAGCCTCTACAATTTGAGCAATTTGACTCATTGAATAATCACTTTTGTTTTTGCTGACAATTAAAGTTTCGCTTTCATTATGTAAGAAAGGACTGTCGGCAAAGGCATCTAAAATATCGCTTAATTCGTAGTATCCGATATAGGTCATTTCTTGATTTAACACGGGAATTACATTGCAATCATTATCGGCAAAAAGGACGATTAAATCGAGTAACGTATCTTTTTCTCTTGCATGAAATTGGGCTAATAAATATGAATATTCACGAAGCTCTTGATTTTTATCTTGAATTGTTTGAATGTCGCTTTCGGGAAAACAGCCAAGTAACCGTCCGTTTTCAACAATCGGAATATGTGTTATTGGTAATTTTGCACAAACTTTTTGCGCCTTTTTCACGGTGCTTTTTAAAGTAAGTGCTTTAATTTCGTCTAGTATAAAGTCGTTGATATTCATCACTACGAATATAGTTTAAAAAGTTTTAATGATTTATCTTTGTAACTTAATTTTATGAGATGACAAAGTTAAGTGTAAATATTAATAAAATTGCAACATTGCGTAATTCTAGAGGAGGAGATACGCCAAATTTATTGCAAGTAGCCACTGATATTGAAAGTTTTGGAGCACAAGGAATTACGATTCATCCAAGACCTGATGAGCGTCATATTCGCTATCAAGATGCGTATGATTTAAAAGCTATCGTTACCACGGAATATAATATTGAAGGAAATCCTATTGATAAATTTATGAAAATGGTATTGGAAATAAAGCCAACGCAAGTAACTTTAGTGCCTGATGCTATTGATAATTTAACGTCAAATGCGGGTTGGGATACGGTTTCAAATCAATCGTATTTGCAGGAAGTGATTACGGAATTTAAAAACAATGGCATAAGAACCTCTATTTTTATTGATACTGATGCCAAATTGATTGAGGCAGCCGCAAAAACAGGTGCCGATAGAATTGAATTATATACCGAAGAATTTGCAACGCAATATGCTTTGGGAAATAAAAAAGCGATACAACCGTATACCGATGCTGCAATTTTAGCGCATAAATTGGGCTTAGGAATTAATGCAGGACACGATTTAAGTTTGGAAAATATCAAATTTTTCAAAGAAAACATTCCGAACTTAGCGGAAGTTTCTATTGGTCATGCGCTTATTTCGGAATCTTTATATTTAGGATTGGAAAATGTGGTGAATATGTATCTTGATAAATTAAAATAATATGCAAATTCTACATTCTAAAATACTAGGAGCGGGGAAGCCGTTGTTGATTTTACACGGATATTTTGGTATGGGCGATAATTGGAAAAGTCACGCCAATAAATTTGCCGAAGATGGTTTTGAAGTTCATTTAATTGACCAGCGAAATCATGGTCGTAGTTTTCATTCTGATGCTTTTGATTATGAATTAATGGTCGAAGATTTACAGCATTATATTGCTCATTATCATTTAGAAAATATTGTTTTATTAGGGCATTCGATGGGTGGAAAAACAGCCATGTTATTTGCTACTCAATATCCTGATTTGGTACATAAATTAATTGTTGCTGATATTTCACCAAAAATGTATCCGCCACATCATCACGATATTTTAGAGGCTTTAAATTCTATTGATTTTACGGTACAAAATTCTCGAAATTTGATTGATGAGAAATTAAAAATATTAATTCCTGAACTTGGCATTCGACAATTTTTATTGAAAAACGTTTATCGAAAAACAAAAGAAGAATTTGCTTTTCGTTTTAATTTAACGTCATTAACTGAAAATAATAATGAAGTCGGCGAAGCATTGCCTTCATTTACTGTTTTTGAAGGCGATACGTTATTTTTAAAAGGCGAAAATTCTGGCTATATTTCCCAAAATGAAACGTCACTTATTGAAGCACATTTTCCAAAAGCAATTATTAAAACAATTGCAAATGCTGGACATTGGTTACATGCCGAAAATCCAACCGATTTTTATCAAGAAGCTATTGATTTTATAAGAGTTTAAATTTTATTCCAAAAATTGTTGGAACGTTAAAATAGTAAGGCAAGGGGTTTTAACCTTTTGCCGTTATTTTTTTAATCTCATTTCTAAATAAGGAGTTGCAAAACCTACTTTTTCATAAAGATATTTTGCAGGATTCTCCGGAGCTACATGTAATGCGATATCCCCTTTTGTATGTTTAATTACTTCCTTCATTAATTTTTCACCCAAACCTTTACCTCTAAAATTTTTATTGATAGCAATATAAACTAAAATATTTTCAGGAATATAACTTCCCATTCCTGTTTGATTTATAACGGCAATTCCTTTAATAATGGTATCGATTTTTAGAATCATTACAAAACCACCAAATGATTTGAAATTTTTTAAAGAATAATCAATCGCTTTTTCGATGTCTTTTTTTGAATCGCCATATTGCTCAAGATTATCGTATAGAAAATCGACTATTGCTGATTTTTCAAAGCTACTAGGTTTGTTTTCTGGGCTTAAAATGATTGTTTCTAACATATAAAAAAGCTTAATTAAATCTGAAATTTAGGCGTATATTACTATATTTTATACAATTCAAGATGATTTCTGACTGTTTTAACAGTTTTTAATCAGGAAAAAACTAAAAACCTGCCAAAATTACAGTATTTTTAAAATTGGTATAATTATCGCCCTAAAACTAACATCTAAAAAAGAATCACTTAAAAAAGAATCAGTAATCACTTAAAAATCACTCAAAATGAATATATTTTTAAAAATTTTATTAACCGCCTTAGCCGTTTTTTTATTAGCCGAATTTTTACCAGGCGTATCGGTAACCGATTATTACACCGCGATAATTGTAGGATTAGTAATTTCATTATTAAATATGTTTGTACGTCCGTTACTGGTATTTTTTACCTTGCCAGCAACCATTGTAACGCTCGGATTATTTCTGTTTGTAATTAACGCAATTGTTATTTTATTAGCAGATAATTTAGTTACAGGATTTGCCGTAAACGGATTTTTTACCGCACTTTTATTTAGTGTGCTATTATCAATATTTCGTTCTGCCTTATTTTCGGTGTTAAAAGAAGATTAAAAAGAAACCTAAAAATAACTGAAAACGAAACATTTAAACCCTTTGTGAAAAAGGTAAAAATAACCTAATTTTGCACCCGATTTTAAAGAAATATATTTAAAGATGAACATAACAAAACAAGACATAGACGCGTTAAACGCTGTTGTAAAAATAGATATCGTTGCTGAAGATTATCAAGCAAACGTAACAAGACAATTAGAAGAAAAACGTAAAAAAACAGACATTCCTGGATTCAGAAAAGGGCAAGTGCCAATGGGAATGATTAAAAAACAACACGAAAAAGCAATCGTGATTGAGGAGGTAAACAAAGTGTTACAAAACTCATTAAATAACTATTTAGCACAACAAAAATTAGACCTTTTAGGAAATCCGTTGCCTAAAATGAAGGACGAATTAAATTGGGATGCTGAAGAATTTTCTTTCGAATTTGAAATAGGATTAGCACCTAAATTTGAGGTAGATTTAGCTCCTGCTAAAAAAGTCGTTCAATATAATATTATTGCTACCGATGAATTATTAGATAAAGAAGTAGAAAATATTCAAGCTCGTTTTGGAAATCAATTACCAGTAGAAACTGCTGATGATGATGCTAACATCACAGGAACTTTTGTAAATGAAGAAAAAGAAATCAACAAAAAAGCAACTATTTCTGTAAAAGAAATTTCAGGTGAAGAAAACTTGAAAAAATTTGTAGGCGCTAAAGTTGGTGATGTTTTATCTTTAGAAACAAAAGGATTATTTGCTGATGAACATAAATTACAAGAAGCTTTAGGCGTACCTCATGAAGCTGTTCATGGTTTAGCTGTACCTGTATCTTTTACCATTGATGCCGTTACAAAAACAGAACCAGCTCCTTTAGAAAAAGAATTATTCGATAAATTATTTGCTGATGGAAGTGTAACTTCAGTAGATGAATTAAAAGGTAAAATTAAAGAAGATGCTGAAAAACAATTCGAACAACAAGCAGATCAGCAATTGTTAAACGCAATTACTGAAAACTTAGTCGAAAATACAACGTTTGATTTACCAAAAGAATTTTTACAAAAATGGTTACAAACTGCTGGTCAAAAACAATTAACAATTGAAGAAGCAGCCGCAGAATATGAAAAATCAGAAAAAGGATTACGTTACCAATTAATCGAAGGAAAGATTATGAGAGATAACGATATCAAATTAGAATATGCCGAATTAGTTGATTACGCAAAAGGATTTATCCGTTCGCAAATGGCACAATTTGGAAACATGAATCCTGAAGAAAAAGAATTAAACGATATCGCTGCGAGAGTTCTTCAAAATCAAGAAGAAGCTCAAAAGTTACAAGCTCAGTTAATTAGTCATAAATTATTAGCTTTCTATAAAGAAAAAATAACGTTCGATAGCAAAGAACTTTCTTATGAAGATTTCGTAAAAGAAGTATATAAATAACAGTTTTTTAATTGTTATCAACAAAAAACCTGAATGTAAATTCGGGTTTTTTTAGCCACAAAAACGACTAAAATACTAGTCAAATACTAAAAAAATAGTTCTTATATTTACAACATTATAACCCAAAAAACATTTTCAAAATGGATTACGGAAAAGAATTCGAAAAATACGCAACAAAAGAGCACGGAATAAATAGTACATATTTAGGGAAAATAACCAGTAGTTTAACGCCATATATTATGGAAGAACGTCAAATGAATATTACCCAAATGGATGTTTTTTCTCGTTTAATGATGGACAGAATTATCTTTTTAGGTACGGGTGTTAACGACCAAGTTGCCAATGTAATTCAGGCTCAATTATTATTCTTAGAAAGCGTAGATGCCAATAAAGATATTTCAATTTATATTAATTCTCCAGGTGGAGGCGTGTACGCAGGTTTAGGAATTTACGATACCATGCAATTTATCAAGCCAGATGTCGCTACAATTTGTACAGGAATGGCAGCCTCGATGGGAGCTGTATTAATGTGTGCAGGTGCAAAAGGAAAACGTTCTGCATTGCCACACTCTCGTATTATGATTCATCAACCAATGGGAGGCGCACAAGGACAAGCTTCTGATATGGAAATTACCGTAAAAGAAATCGGGAAATTAAAAACAGAATTATACGATATTATTGCCAATCATTCAGGGCAAACTTTTGAAAAAGTACAACAAGATTCTGATAGAGATTATTGGATGAAAGCAGACGAAGCAAAAGCATACGGAATGGTAGATGAAATTTTAATAAGAAAATAATTTTTCTTGATTACAAAAAGAATCTTTAACAATCTCTAAGAATATTTTTGTAAAAAACTAAGAATAACAAGTTAGTAGCATGTCGAAAGAAGAAAACTTACAATGTTCCTTTTGTGGGCGTAAAAAACCAGAAACCGATTTATTAATCGCTGGGATGGACGCACATATTTGCGATAAATGTATAGAACAAGCGCACGGAATTGTAGCTGAAGAAGTATCCGAAGCAATAGCATCAAGTTTACCCAAAGATTTAACCCTTAAAAAACCCAAAGAAATTAAAGCATTCTTAGATGAATATATCATCGGACAAGATGCTACTAAAAGAGGGATGTCGGTAGCGGTTTATAATCATTATAAACGATTATTGCAAACCAAAGATGATGAAGATGAGGTAGAAATTGAGAAATCAAACATCATTTTAGTAGGAGAAACAGGAACAGGAAAAACCTTAATGGCACGTACTATTGCTAGAATGTTAAATGTCCCTTTTTCTATTGTTGATGCCACGGTTTTAACCCAAGCAGGATATGTTGGAGAAGATGTTGAAAGTATTTTAAGTCGTCTGTTGCAAGCAGCAGATTATGATGTAGAAAAAGCAGAACGAGGAATTGTTTTTATTGATGAAATTGATAAAATTGCTCGTAAAGGTGATAATCCATCAATTACACGTGATGTATCAGGAGAAGGAGTGCAACAAGCATTGCTAAAATTATTAGAAGGTTCGGTAGTAAATGTTGCTCCGAAAGGTGGAAGAAAACATCCCGATCAAAAATTTATTGAAGTAAATACCAAAGAAATTTTATTTATCGCAGGAGGTGCTTTTTCAGGAATTGAAAGAATTATCAGCAAGCGTTTAAATATGCAATCGGTTGGATATAGTGCATCTATTGATGAAGATAAAGTTGATGAAACTAATTTATTACAATATATTATTCCTTCGGATTTAAAATCTTTTGGATTAATTCCTGAAATTATTGGACGTTTACCTGTATTAAGTTACATGAATCCGCTAGATGCAAAAACATTGCGTGCTATTTTAACAGAACCTAAAAATTCTATTATAAAGCAATACACGAAGTTATTTGCGATGGATGATGTAGCTTTTTCTTTAACCGAAGATGCAATGCAATACATTGTAGATAAGGCAATTGAATATAAATTAGGCGCTCGTGGATTGCGTTCTTTATGTGAAGCAATTTTAACAGATGCGATGTTTGATATGCCAAGTTCTGATGAAAAAGAATTAAAGGTTACCAGAAAATATGCCGAATCGAAGGTTACAAAATCAGCATTAAAGAAATTAAGAGCAGGGTCTTAATTTTTTGATTATAAAGTAAGAATAACAAAAAAAACCAGCGATTATCGTTGGTTTTTTTTTGTGAATTATTCCCGTAAATCATATAATTTATTTAGAATAGTCAATTCGTTTGTTATATTTTTTTAGCCATTCTGATAACTCTTCAGATGTTATTGAATATTTTTTAAGTACTTTATTTTTGATTTTATTTAGATGTAGTTCATTTAAAACTTCGGCTTCAAATTCTGCAACAATTTGTTGTTTCATTTCGATTGTTTTTTCAGTATTATTTTTGATAATTTGAGCTGTTTTTTTATCCGCTTTAGCGATAATAACAGTTGAATTTGTCAATTTTGTAACTGGTTCTGTAACCGATTTTATAGTTGGTTTTGTAGCTATTTTTGTCGTACTATAAATTGTTTTTTCATCTTTATACCATCCTTGAGGCGGTGTATTTAATTGAGTATTATTTACCCGAATCATATTTATATCATTGCCAGAAGTGTCCAAACTCTCTAACTTTGAACAGCCAGAAACATCTAAATAAGTCAATGTATTAAAGCTTGAATATAGGCTTTCAAGATTCGGATTATCTCCAAGAAGTAACGTATTTAATTGATTATTATCACAACTTACGTAGGCTAATTTGGTATTTTTACTAAGATCAAGTTTTGTTATTTTATTATCATTACAATTCAAAAAAGTAATAGACGTACTTTTTGATAAATCTAATTTTGTAAGATTATTATTAAAACAATCCAATCGTTTTAAATTTGGAAAACTTTCAAGTCCTGTTAAATCTTTAATTTTAGAATGTACGTTGGGCAATAATTTATTAGTTATCGGATTATTGATGTTTAAATTAATTACATATTTTGCATCACTAACTAAAATATTTCCATTTAAACCATTCGAATCAATATCTAAATCAATTAAACATTCTTCGAGTCCGATATCAGGAATTAGAATGGTTTCTTGAGCGTTTATAGCGACATTAAAAAATACTATAAATAGTAAAAAAGAAGAAAATCGGATGTTCATAATTGGGGGATTTAGGATTTCTGCAAAAGTAAATATTTAAAAATCTTGAGCAACTAAAAATCGTTTTTATAAGTATCTTTTGATACGCAAATTTAAAAGCTTGTATCTTTGCCATTGTATTTTAAAAATATGATAACCAAAGAAACCATAGAAAAAGTTTTTGAAGCCGCTCAAGTTGCCGAGGTAATTGGCGAATTTGTACAATTAAAAAAATCTGGAAGCAGTTTTAAAGGATTGAGTCCATTTACTGATGAACGAACACCATCATTTATGGTATCGCCAGTAAAACAAATTTGGAAAGATTTTAGTACAGGAAAAGGCGGAAATGCTGTATCATTTTTAATGGAACATGAGCATTATTCCTATCCAGAGGCGATAAAATGGTTGGCAAAAAAGTACAATATCGAAGTTGAAGAAACCGAGCAATCAGATGCGCAAAAAGAGCAAATGAATGAACGCGAAAGTATGTTTTTGGTCTCTAAATTTGCCAAAGATTATTTTCATGACGTATTAATGAACAGCCAACAAGGACGTGCCATTGGATTATCCTACTTTAAAGAAAGAGGTTTTCGAGAAGATATTATCGAAAAATTCGACTTAGGATATTGTAAAGATCAATGGGATAATTTCACGAATAATGCCTTATCAAAAGGCTACGATTTAAAGTATTTAAAATCTACAGGATTAACGATTGTTAAAGAAGGCGGTTCAACCGATAGAAAATTTGACCGTTTTAAAGGACGTGTTATGTTTCCGATTCACAGTATGTCGGGGCGGATTTTAGGTTTCGGAGGACGAATACTTACCAATGATAAAAAAGCAGCAAAATACTTAAACTCACCCGAAAGTGATATTTACCATAAAAGTAAAGTTTTATACGGAATTTATCAAGCAAAAAAAGAAATTGCCAAGCAAGATAATTGCTATTTAGTTGAAGGATATACTGATGTTATTTCATTTTATCAATCAGGAATTGAAAATGTGGTGGCATCTTCAGGAACGGCACTTACGCCCGAACAAATTCGTTTGGTGAATCGTTTAACTAAAAATATTACCGTTTTATTTGATGGTGATGCCGCAGGAATTAGAGCGTCTATTCGAGGAATCGATTTGATTTTAGCACAAGGAATGAATGTAAAAGTAGTTTCTTTTCCAGAAGGAGAAGATCCTGATAGTTTTGCAAAATCGCATTCAACAGCCGAATTAAAACAGTTTTTAGAAGAAAAATCACAAGATTTTATTGAATTTAAAGTGTCTTTGTTGATGGAAGACGCAAAGAATGATCCTGTTAAAAAAGCAGGATTAATTCGAGATATTGTAACGAGTATTTCTAAAATTCCAGATGGAATTCAACGAGAAGTATATGTGCAAGAATGTGCGCGTATCATGGATATTTCCGAACAAGTTTTATTTAACGAATTAGCACAATTAATCAATAAAGATTTGATTAATGCAACTAAAAAAAGTGCAAATCAAAGTAGAAATCAGCCATCGTTAGCAGGAGCAGAACAAGCATCGATGGGACTTGTTAAAACAAATCGGACGGGAGTTCAGAAAATAAATCAATTAGAAATTCTTGAAAAAGAAATTATCAGAATTTTATTATTATACGGAAACGAAATTGTCGATTTTGTCAATTGGGTAGCGGGAGTTGATGATAAAGGACGTCCTATTTTAGAGAAAGAAGAATATCAAAATACAGTTTCAAATGAGTTGTATTTAAATCTGCAAGAAGATGAAATTGAGTTTGCAAATGAACTTTTTAAACAAACTTATTATCAGTTAGTGCATCAATTAAATCAAGATGAAAAAATTTCGATAGACCAATTAATAATGCACGAAAATCAAGAAATTGCAAGCTTGGTTACTAATATTTTAATGGATGAAGAAAAATATTCGTTAAGCGATTGGGAACGCAAAGAAATTTTTGTAACACAAACCATCAAAATATTGCCTAAATTGGTATCAGATGCAATTTTAAATTTACGAAGAATTTTAATCGAACAAAAAATAAAAGAAATCATACACGAAGTACAAACCCAAAAAGCGGTGCTTGATTTAGAAGAAATATCAAACTACACCGACTTAAAAAAACGCCTTTTTGACAAATTAAATCGGGTAGTTTAAGGATTTTTTTATTTTTCTGATAAGAATTTGGCTAGGTAAGAATTGGCTAGTGCGAGCATCTTGCTCGTACCGTTTATAAAATAAATAATATGTTTTTTGTTTGATGGCACAAGCAAGATGCTTGCGCTAGCGTTTGCTGAATTTAATAGCAATTTATTTTAAATCGGCAGGGATTTCACAAACAGGAATCGGTATCATTTTATGTTGATTAATGCGGTTCAATCTTTTATAAATTTTAAAAACTTCAAGTTCTCTTTTTGAAAAATCAGTTTCGGTTTTTCCTAAATCTAGCATTTTCATTGCCCATTCTAATTCGTCATAAGAAGCACCAATTTGATCTTCATCAGTTCTACTATCGCCAAAAAGTCCGTCGGTAGGTTGGGCATTTTGTATCGAACTTGGAACTTTTAAATGTGATGCTAATGCATATACTTCCGATTTTACTAAATCAGCAATAGGGCTCAAATCTACACCACCATCACCATATTTTGTGTAAAAACCAACGCCAAAATCTTCTACTTTATTTCCCGTTCCTGCCACTAATAACCCGTGTAAACCTGCAAAATAATACAGCGTAGTCATGCGTAAACGAGCGCGTGTATTTGCCAATGCCAAATCGGTTTTTACTGATGTTTCTATTTTAGGAACTACGGTTTTAAAATCTTCAAAAACGCTTGTTAAATCAACTTCGACTTCACTAACATTTTTAAAGCGTTCTTTTAATTGTTTGATGTGTTCATTAGCTCTGTTTACTTGGCTTTCTGCTTGATGAATCGGCAATTCAACACATAAAACTTTTAAGCCAGTTTGGGCGCATAAAGTGGAAGTTACTGCACTGTCAATTCCGCCAGAAATACCCACGACAAAACCATTTACACCCGCTTTGGTTGCGTAATTTTTTAACCATTGTACAATATGTTCCGAAACTTTTGGTGTATTCATAATTAGAGATGTTTTTAGGAGTTTATATAAAATGATAGAAACTATTTTAGTAATTTTGAGGTTCTAATATTTAATTATACTTTGACTATTTTAAATGTAAATATACTATAAGTTCATGAGAAAATTTTTAGCACTTTTTATTTTAGTTTTCATTTTGATTTCGGTTTTAAGTTCATGTGATACACAAACCGATACTCGTTTGAAAATTAACGCATCTGATTTAGATAAAATAGCGGTAAAACCTGTTGTTATTGCGCGTTTTGATGTCGATTTTTATAAAACAACGCCAACGACTTTAATTAATACGAAAAATAAGTATCCTTTTTTGTTTCCAAAACAACCTGATAGCGTTTGGATTAATAAAATCAACAATAAAGATGAACGAGAATTATATGCCGAAACGCAAAAAATATTCCCGAATCTTGACACGTTGAGTTCCGATTTAACATCCTTATTTAAGCACGTAAAATATTATCATCCGAAGTTTAAAACGCCTAAGGTAATTACGATGCTTACCAATATTGACTATGATAATCGCATCGTATATGCCGATAGTTTATTGCTGATTTCTTTGGATGCTTATCTTGGGAAAACGCATCCTTTTTATAATGATTATCCCGCGTATATAAAGCAACATAATCAAAAAGAAAATATTAGTGTTGATGTTGCAAAAACGATTATAAATACGCAAAAATTTTCAGTAAAGCAACGTAATTTTATTGATAAAATGATTTATAAAGGTAAAAAAATGTATTTGTTAGATGCTTATTTACCAACAACTTCAGAGGCTCTCAAAATAGGATATTTACCTGAAAAAATGGCATGGGCAAAAAATAATGAACAACAAATTTGGCGTTATTTTATTGAAAAAGAATTGTTGTATAGTACCAGTAAAGACCTCGATAAACGGTTTTTAGATATCGCACCTTTTTCAAAATTTTATATGGATAAAGATGCCGAATCACCAGGGAGAATAGGGGAGTTTATTGGTTGGCAAATCGTGCGTTCGTATATGCAAAAGAATGATGTATCTTTGCTAGAATTAGTACAAAAAAGTGAAGCAGAAATCTTCCAGAAATCAAAATATAAACCGAAAAAATCAAATTAATTAAAAAGAAATAAAAGAATATAATGGCGATAAAACACACTTCTAAAATCGAATTTACAGTAGGATTAGACGAAAATAAAATTCCTGAAGAAATTTCATGGAATGCAGAAGATGGAGGCATTGAAAATGAGTCTTCAAAAGCAATTATGTTATCTGTTTGGGATCCTAAGAAAAAAGATACTTTACGTATGGATTTATGGACCAAAGATATGCCTGTTGATGAAATGAAACAATTCTATCATCAAACATTAGTATCAATGGCAGGTTCGTTTGAAAGAGCTACGGATGATCAAAAAATGGGTGCTACCATGCGTGATTTTTGTGATTATTTTGCAGAAAAATTAGAATTGAAAAAATAGCATTTAAAATGCTTTGACAATAGCTTTCTGAAATATAAAAAAAGCCTAAAAAAAGTAATTCTTAAATCACTTTTTTAGGCTTTTTTTTATTTATTTATAATTTTTTTTAACGAATATGATTGTTTATTTGTTGAATAATAGCTTGATAATCTTCTGTATTATTTACAAAATCTAGGTTAGAAACATCAATCATTAAAACATTTAAATTAAGCTCTTTTTCTATAAAATTACGATAACCATCATGTATTTTTTGTAGATACTCGGCTTCAATATTTTGCTCGTATATTCTTCCTCGATTTTTTATATTTTCTAATAATCGTTCGGTATTTTGATATAAATAGACATATAAATCAGGTTTTGTAACTTCTTTATAAAGTAAATAGAACATTTTTTGATATACTTCATATTCGTCTTTCGGCAGGGTAATTTCTGCAAAAATCAACGATTTAAATAAATAATAATCAGAAATAATACAATTTTCAAGCAATTCAAATTGTGCTAAATCATCGGTTAATTGCTGATGTCTATCGGCTAAAAAACTCATTTCTAAAGCAAAAGCATAGCGTTCTTTATCTTGATAAAATTTAGTTAAAAAAGGATTTTCAGTAAAGTTTTCTAGTACAATTTTAGTGTTAAATTGATTGGCTATTTTATAAGCTAACGATGTTTTTCCTGCACCAATATTTCCTTCAATAGCAATGTATTTATATTTTTCGGTAATAGAAATCGGGTTCATTAATTGCACTTTAATTTTCGAAATTTCAGAAGTATCCGTACAGTTTTTTAAACAATCCTGTAACGGTTTTTTTACTGTTGGATGAAGTATATTTTCCGTAATTTCAACCAATGGAACTAACACAAATTTTCGTTGTAACATTCTAGGATGTGGTACAATTATATTTTCTGAAAAAATAATTTCATCATTATATAATAAAATATCTAAATCGATAATTCTATCGGTGTAGCCACTTTTATTTTTTCGAGTTCTACCTAATTCATCTTCTAAAGAAAGTAATTTTTTGATTAATTTTTCAGGAGATAAATAGGTTGTAATTTTAATACACGTATTGTAAAAATCAGCTCCTTCAAAACCCAAAGAGGGCGTTTCGTATACCGAAGCAATTTGTTGAATTGCACCAATATTTGCAGCAATTAAATTAATTGCATTTTGAAGGTTTTCTAACCGATTTCCTTGATTTGTTCCTATTGATAAATAGGCAATTTGTTGTGTTTTCATGTAGTTTTCAAAGAGAAATAAAACGAAGTTTTTGTTTAAACCTGTAAATATAAATTTTATAATATCAAAAGAGTATGTCAAGGGGTTAAAACCCCTTGTTTTTAAAAAATAAAAACGTATCAAACCACATCTAAGGGATTTTATTTTCGTTTTTCATCTTCATTTGCGAAAGTTTTTAGTTTTCTTATGATTTTTAGTTCCTTTTAAGAAGGGGCTTCAACCCCTTGACTTGCTATTTTGTCGTTACATTTTTTTAGATGAAGTTTTAAGCCAAAAAAACCGCTAAAATAAATTAGCGGTTTCAAGATTATAAAAAAAATAAAGATTAATCTTCTTTTCTAGGTTCTCTTGGAGCTCTAGGTTTTCTGTCATCACGACTTCTGTTGTCTCTAGGCTTATTTTCTCTTGGTGGTCTTGCTACATAACCTTCTGGTTTTGGTAACAATGCTTTACGAGAAACTTTTTCTTTACGAGTTCTAGGGTCAAGTCCGAAATATTTTACATCAAATACATCACCCATTTTAACTACGTCAGAAACGTTTTCTGTACGTTCCCAAGCTAATTCACTTACGTGTAATAAAACTTCATTTCCAGGAGCATCTGCATATTCTACAACAGCACCAAAATCTAACATTTTAATTACTTTTACTTCGTAAGAATTACCAACGGTAGGTTTGAAAAGCATCGACTCAATACGAGTAATTACTTTTTCAATTCCATCAGGATCAGTTCCTAAAATTTCGATAATTCCTTCTTCAGTTACAGCATCTTCAGTAATTACAATTGTAGTTCCTGTTTCTTTCTGTAATTCTTGAATATGTTTTCCTCCAGGTCCGATAAATGCACCAATCATATCATTCGGGATACGACGGTTAATCATTTTTGGAGCATGTTCCTTAACTTCTTCGTTAGATTGAGAAATAGTATCCGTTAATTTTCCTAAAATATGTAAACGACCTGCACGAGCTTGTTTTAGTGCATTCACTAAAATTTCGTAACCTAATCCTTTTACTTTAATATCCATCTGACAAGCAGTAATTCCTTCAGAAGTACCAGTTACTTTAAAGTCCATATCACCTAAATGATCTTCATCCCCTAAAATATCAGATAAAACTGCGTAACGATCTCCATCAGAAATTAATCCCATTGCAATACCAGAAACTGGTCTTGTCATTTTAACACCTGCATCCATTAAAGCCATTGTACCAGCACAAACAGTTGCCATAGAAGAAGAACCATTCGATTCTAATACTTCAGATACAACTCTTACTGTATAAGGGCAATCAGCAGGAATCATTCCTTTTAAACCACGTTGCGCCAAGTTACCATGACCAACCTCTCTACGAGAAGTTCCTCTTAATGGTCTTGCTTCACCTGTACAAAAAGGAGGGAAGTTATAATGTAAATAGAAGTTCTCCTCACCTTCGTAAGATGGCATATCTATTTTGTTTGCATCTCTTGATGTTCCTAAAGTTACCGTTGCTAATGCTTGCGTTTCTCCACGAGTAAAAATTGATGAACCATGTGTTGATGGTAAATAATCTACTTCACACCAAATTGGTCTAATTTCGTCAGTCTTACGACCGTCTAAACGTAAACCTTCCGCTAAAGTTAATTCTCTAACAGCACTTTTTTGAGATTTGTTGAAATATTTTCCAACTAAATCACCATAATCAGCTAATTCTTCTTCAGTAAATGAAGCTTTAACTTCTTCTTTTACTTCAGCAAAAGCTGTTGTACGTTCTACTTTTGATGTACCTTTTTTAGCGATAGCATAACACTTATCGTAAGCAAGTTCATTTATTTTTTCAGCTAATGCTTCGTCTTCTCTTTCTCCTTCGTAAACTCTTGTTTCTTTCTTTCCGAAAGCTTCCGCTAAACGAACTTGAGCAGCACATTGTATTTTAATAGATTCATGCGCAAATTTAATTGCTTCCGCCATTTCTTCTTCAGAAATTTCATCCATTTCACCTTCAACCATCATTACTGAATCAGCTGAAGCTCCAATCATCATATCGATGTCAGATTCTGCTAATTGAGCTCTGTTTGGGTTAATTACAAATTCACCATTTACTCTAGCAACACGTGCTTCAGAAATAGGGCATTCGAAAGGGAAATCAGATAATTGAATCGCTGCAGAAGCTGCTAAACCTGCTAATGCATCTGGCATAACGTCTTCATCATGAGACATTAATTGAATCATTACCTGTACTTCCGAATGATAATCCTTTGGAAATAAAGGACGTAAAACACGATCTACTAAACGCATGGTTAATATTTCACCATCACTAGGTCTAGCTTCTCTTTTAAAGAAACCACCTGGATAACGACCTGCGGCAGCAAATTTTTCTCTATAATCTACCGTTAAAGGTAAAAAATCAACAGTTCCTGCTTTGTAGCTTGATACTACGGTACATAACAACATTGCTTTTCCCATTTGAACAACAACCGAACCATGGGCTTGTTTTGCTAATTTACCCGTTTCTAAAGAGATGGTTCTTCCATCTCCAAGGTCAATGACCTCTCTAAATACTTTTGGAATCATAAATTTTAATTCTAAATTTTTAAATTGTTTGTTGTTGTGTTGTTGTTTTGTTGCAATGGAAATTCAAAATTGTTGTTAAAAATTTTGAGTTTTTTATATAAATTTCTATTAGTTAGATAGAAATGAATTTTTAGGTATAAAAAAAGAGGCACGTTTATAGCGCCTCTTTTTGGGAGAATTATTTTCTAATTCCTAATTCTACGATAATCGCACGATATCTGTTGATTTCAGTTTTCTTTAAGTAATCAAGTAAGCTTCTACGTTTTCCTACCATTTTCACTAATGAACGTTCTGTATTAAAATCTTTACGATTTTGCTTTAAGTGCTCCGTTAAGTGGTTAATTCTAAAAGTGAACAATGCAATTTGTCCTTCCGAAGTTCCAGTATCAGCTTTACTTTTACCGTGTTTTTCGAATAATCCTTCTTTTACTTCTTTCGTTAAATACATTCCAATATTATTTAAATGATTTTTATGTACATCAATGAGCTATTCATTGAAGCTACAAAGATACAAATAAAATTTTAGTTGAATTGTATGCTAAAAGTGTTTTTTATGTTGATAAAAACAAAAAAGCCAGCAGTTGCTGACTTTTAATTTTATGCTCTAATAGGTTGATTCTGTATCAAATCAATATATAAATTCACTTGTTTTTTTAATTGTTTACGTTCGTAAATGGCGTCTAAGAAACCGTGTTCTAGTACAAATTCTGAACGCTGAAAACCTTCAGGTAAATCTTTTCCTGTGGTATCTTTTACAATTCTAGGACCTGCAAAAGCAATTAAAGCGTTTGGTTCAGCGATATTAATATCGCCAAGCATTGCAAAAGAAGCGGTAATTCCTCCAGTTGTTGGATCGGTACATAATGAAATATATGGAAGTTTAGCTTCTGCTAATTGTGCTAATTTCACGGATGTTTTTACCATTTGCATTAATGATAAGGATGCTTCCATCATACGTGCGCCTCCCGATTTTGACACCATTAAGAAAGGGAGTTCATTTTTGATAGCATAATCAATTGCTCTTGCTATTTTCTCACCAACGACAGATCCCATTGAACCGCCAATAAATGCAAAATCCATAGAAGCGATTACAATATTTTTTCCGTTAGATTTTCCGACAGCTGTACGAACGGCATCTTTTAAGCCTGTTTTACTTTGTGCAGCTTTTAAGCGATCGGGATATTTTTTAGTATCTTCAAATTTCAAAGGATCTTTTGATGTTAATGTTGCATCTAATTCAACAAAGGTATTTTCATCAAAAAAAAGTTCAAAATATTCATGACTTCCAATACGAACATGATAGCCATCTTCGGGGCTTACATATAAGTTTTTCTTTAATTCGTCTGTATCAATAACCTTACCGCTTGGTGTTTTATACCACAAGCCTTTAGGAGTGTCTTTTTTTTCTTCGGTCGGGGTTTGAATCCCCTTGTCTTTACGTTTAAACCAAGCCATAGTTTAGTTTATATTTTGTTGTTTGTTTTTTGGGTTAACTCGTTTATTTTAAGAAATGAGCTGACGACAAATGTAAATTATTTTTTATGAACTTTACTTTTTATCGCTAAAAAAAGCATTTAGAGGGTTCTAAATGCTTTTTGATTTACTGTAATCAATATCTGTTTGAGTGATTTTTTTTTCAAAAAAGATATTGATTGATGTATTATAAGGTATTTACATTATTTAAATCTTCGAAAGCTTTTTTCAAACGAGTTTTAAATGTTAATTCTCCTTCACGTAGCCATTTACGAGGGTCGTAGTATTTTTTATTAGGTTTATCATCGCCATCAGGATTTCCAATCTGACTAGCTAAATATGCTTGATTTTTCAAAATATAATCACGAGTACCTTCGGTGAAAGCGTATTGTAAATCGGTATCAATATTCATTTTGATAGTACCGTAATCAATTGCTTCTCTAATTTCTTCTAAAGAAGATCCAGAACCTCCGTGAAAAACAAAATCGATAGTATTATGTGGCACGTTGTATTTTTTAGAAATATATTCTTGAGAATTTTTCAAGATTTTCGGTGTTAATTTCACGTTTCCGGGTCTGTAAACTCCGTGTACATTTCCAAAAGCGGCAGCAATGGTAAATTGGTCGCTTATTTTCATTAATTCTTCGTAAGCGTAGGCAACTTCTTCGGGTTGCGTGTAAAGTTTAGAAACATCTACATCAGAATTATCAACACCATCTTCTTCACCACCAGTGATTCCTAATTCAATTTCTAGTGTCATTCCTATTTTGCTCATACGAGCAAGATATTTTTTACAGATTTCGATATTTTCTTCTAATGGTTCTTCGGATAAATCAATCATATGAGAGCTATATAAAGATTTTCCTGTTTCTTTATAAAATTGCTCACTAGCGTCTAATAATCCATCAATCCAAGGTAATAATTTTTTAGCGGCATGATCGGTATGTAAAATTACTGGAATACCGTAAGCTTCGGCTAATAAATGCACGTGTTTTGCACCTGCAACAGCACCTGCAATGGCTGCTTTTTCATGTTCGTTTGATAATCCTTTACCAGCATTAAATTGCGCACCACCATTAGAAAACTGAATAATTACGGGTGAATTTAATTCTTTTGCGGTTTCTAGAACAGTATTTACGGTACTAGAACCTACAACATTTACTGCAGGTAATGCAAATTTTTTATCTTTTGCTAATTGAAATATTGCTTGTACTTCTTTTCCTGTAGCAACTCCAGCTTTAATAGTATGCGCCATTTTATATGTTTTTTATGTGATTTTAGTTGTATTTAGCGTGTCAAAAATAAGAAATTTTAATGCATTGCTCGAAAATAACGGCTTTTGAATTTATAATTTTTAAAAAGGGTAATTAATTCCGATATTTAGTACAGATCTGGAGATATTAAAATTTCGAAACCATCGGTTATTATTTAAGTAAGGTTCGTGTACTTTGAAGCCTACATCTAGTCTTGCGATTAAAAAATTAAAATCATATCGAAGTCCAAATCCTGCGCCAACAGCGATATCTGTGAATGATTTAATGTTGTCAAATTTAGCGGCATCATCAATAAAATCAGAATTTGTGATGTCCCAAATATTTCCTGCATCTGTAAATAAAGCACCTTTTAACGCTCCTAGCATATTAAATCGATATTCAAAACTCGATAAAAATTTTAAACTTCCGATATTATATTCTAAGCCAGGTTTTCGGGTTCCTGCTCCTAAATCGTATGTTTTCCAAGCTCTTACATCATTTGAACCTCCCGCAAAATAGCTACGAGAAAAAGGAATGCTCGATTGATTATAATTAATAATACTTCCTAAAAAAGTTCGATGTGCTAGCACGGTATTATTTCCTAAATTCCAATATTTTTTATATTCTAAATCCAATTTAAAATACTGAGCAATAGGGATTTTAAAAAATGTTTTTTGATTTTTTGTATTTTCTTTTTCTGATAAAATTCCCATTAAATTTCCTGCATTAGCGACTCTAAATTTTACAAAAGAAAAACTAGCATCTTTACTATTTTCTTGATTATTATAGGTGTAACTAAAAGCAATTTCTGGGATTAAAAAATCCGAAGTAATAATATTGTAGCGATTAAAAATATTCAAATTATTTTGAAAAGCGACTGCATTAGCAGTTTGAAAATTTTCATCTTGTGCAACATTTTTCATAAATGTTACAATACTTCCTGCGTTATTTGTTTGATTATCGGGTAATTTATATTTAGGAATTTCGTCTGCCACTTTTTTTAATTTCGAATATTCTGAGCCGTATATGGTAAAATAATTATTGATATTTAAGTTTCGAATATATTGGGTATTAAACAATTCTAATTGTAATGATTTTCGAGTATTATATTTCCATTTATAATCTAAAGCAACGGTAATATTTTGATTATCGAGTCCAATATTTTTTTGAATACCGCCTCCGATTAAAAACTTTGATTTAGGAAACATTCTTTTCGGAATCATTTTTTGCCATCCAAAGGGTGCGATAAAACGAGGAATTTCTAGAGAAATATCGGCTCCCATTTCCCAACCGAGTCCATTATTGGAGCTAAAATACGAGCCAAAAGTGGAGAATTTAAAGGTTTCTGCTCCTTTAAAGGTATTTCTATTGATAAGCGAAAAAGTTAGGGAAACATCAAAATTTCGAATATTAGAGCGTGATAATTCGGTATCAAAACCTACGGTATATTTTTCGATAGGTGTTAAAAAAACAGTCGCTTCTAAGTCATTTTCAGTGAGTTCGTTATAGCGAATCGAGGTTGATTTAAAATTCTTTAAACTTCTTAAATGCGTGCGTGTTAGGTTTTTAGATTCATCGCTATACACCATATTTGGTTTCATAAATAATGATTGCGATAATATTTTAGGATTGTATTTTATTTTTTCATGCGCATAAAAATGAATACCATTATAGATTGCCGAATCTTTATGAATTGAATCTTTTTTATTGTAGGAATAATCGGTAAAAACGCTTATTTTTTTTATTTTTTGAATTTTAAAGGGAATAATTCTATCTGAAATACTAATTTCTACGTTTGTTTTTTGATAATTTTTCAGGGTATCATTATCGAATGAAATATAGTTTTCATTAAAATGATAGATACCATTATTTCGAAATAATTCGACCAAACGATTTGCTTCTTTAATAAAATTGCCGTCTTTGTATTGACTTCCTTTGGAAAGAAAACTTTTTTCTTTGGATATTTTATATAAAGAATCAAGAATAGGGGAGGCGATTTTAGTTTGAATCGTATCTAAAAACGAAGGATTTCCTTTGGTAATATGATATGAAATTTCTCCTTTTTTAGGAGCAATAGTATCTTTTTTTGATGTTATTTTGGCTCTAAAATAGCCTTGTGTTTGAAAGTATGCTTTTAAGTTTCCAATTGTTTTTTGAGTTTTTATCGGATTAATAATAACGGGTGCTTCGCCACTATTTAAAAACCAATGATTAAATCCGATAAATGTATTGGCAACAGAAATACTTTGTTTTTCAGAGAAACCTTTTTTAAAAAATCGATATATTTTAGGATTTTTATTTCCCCATTGCGATGGTGTTTTAGCTCCCTGAGGATTTCCTAAATTATAAAAATACAACGACAACGGAACTCCCAAGGCTTTGGCATTTGGGCGTTGCATCAGTAATTCTGCAATATTTTCGGTGGTATTTTTAGTGCTGTCAACGTAAACACTATTTTTAGCGAGTAACAATTCATTTTCTTTAACAAATTTTATCGTATTACAAGAATTGAATAAGAGTACTAATAAAAAGAAGAAAGAAAGTTTTTTCATTAACTTTACGGCACGTATTTTAAGTATCAAAAATACTATTTTTTAGTGATTATAAAGTGTTAAAAAAATAATAATGAGTTTATCAAAAAACAACCTAAAATTAATTACAAGTTTACGACAAAAAAAGTATCGACAAAAAGAACAATTATTTGTTGCTGAAGGCGTAAAAGTGGTGCAAGAATTGATAGCTTCTTCCTTAGAAGTCGCTCATATTTTTACAACGGATAGTCATTTTGAAATTCCTGAAAATATAGCGTGTACACTTATTTCTGATATTGAATTAAAAAAAATTAGTACGTTAAAGAATCCGAATAAAGTTTTAGGATTGTTTAAAATCCCTGAATATAAAAGTTCTGAAACGACAACAATTCCTGATGCTACTTGTAATTTAATTGTTGCTTTGGATGCCATAAATGATCCCGGAAATTTAGGAACAATTATTCGTTTGTGTGATTGGTTTGGTATTTCGGAATTGATTTGTTCAAAAAACACGGTAGATTGTTACAATCAAAAAGTGGTACAATCCACCATGGGTTCTTTGGCTCGGGTACGCATTTCTTATACCGATTTGCCTATTTTTTTATCAAATACGAGTTTGCCTGTTTTTACTGCTGATATGCACGGAACAAATGTTTATAAAACAACGCTTCCTCAAAAAGCGGTTTTGGTGATGGGCAATGAAGCTAACGGAATTTCTGCTGAAATAGCAGCGATTGTAAAACATACAATAACGATTCCTCGTTTTGGCGATACTCAACAAACCGAAAGTTTAAATGTCGCTACTGCAACTGCTATTTTATTAAGTGAATTTAAAAGATGAATTTAAAGGCTTTTTATTTTTCTCTTTTATTTTGTCTTTATTTTTGCATCTATTTTATCAATAATATACGTTAAATCAGCTTTATTTTTGATGAAATCTAAGTTATCAACATCGATAATTAACAATTTTCCTTTGTTATATTTACTTGCCCAAGCTTCGTAGCGTTCGTTTAATCGGCTTAAATAATCGATACTAATTGAGTTTTCATATTCTCTTCCACGCTTGTGAATTTGTCCAACTAAGGTAGAAATATCGGCACGTAAATAAATCAATAAATCTGGAGGTGTTACTAATTTTTCCATCAGTTCAAATAAAGAGGAATAATTGCCAAAATCACGATTGGTCATTAATCCCATTGCGTGCAGATTTGGTGCAAAAATATGAGCGTCTTCATAAATAGTTCGGTCTTGAATTATTTTTTTTCCAGATTCTCTTAATTCTAAAACTTGACGAAACCGACTATTTAAAAAGAAAACTTGTAAATTAAACGACCAGCGTTCCATTTCAGCATAAAAATCATCTAAATATGGATTATCATCTACGGATTCGTAATGAGCGTCCCAATTATAATGTTCGGCTAATATTTTGGTTAATGTGGTTTTTCCTGCTCCGATATTTCCGGCAATTGCTACATGCATAATTTTTTTGAATTTTTGAATTTCAATAAGGTAAAATTACATAAAATTTTGCTATCAATTGGCTAAAAAAAAGCGTGCTTTATAGCACGCTTTTTTCTTGATTATTTTTTTAAATTTTTCTTGATATCTTAAATAAACTAAAAAAAATATTATTGAATAATTATTTTTCTAGTTTTTAATTTTCCATCATTTTCAATTTGAAGAAAGTAATTTCCGCTACTTATTTTTTTGAATTGTACTTCTTGTTCAAAACGGGTCGATATTGTTGAAAATGTTTGAGTTTCTAATAATTGTCCAAGAGCGTTAAACAATCGAATAACGGTTACTTCTTTAATTTTTACTTTAAATTTCACGGTTAATTTTCCATCAGAAGGTACAGGAAACACTTGTAAATCAGTAAATAAATTTTTATACGTAGCAAAACTTTCTTGTATATTGATGGTATACTCTTCCACTTCGCCATCAAAACCAAATTCACAAGAATTTGCAGTCTGTTCGATTGCTTTTTTTACCGCAATTCGTAAAACTGTAGTACCAATTTCGGCATCTTCAGGAATCGTAATAGAAGTATTATTCGCTTCTAAATCAATGATTTCATTGTCTTCGAACACTAAATTTTGATTCCAGTCTATCCAGCCGTATGTTTTTATATTTTCGTTATTTTGATTGTTTATTTTAATAGTTAGTTCATAATTTTCGCCTCTAATTACGGGCGTATTGATGGTTTTAAAATCAGAATATCCTGTAGTTTTTGTTGATGAATTATCAATTTCAGCAAACATCACTTTGGTAATACTTGTTTGTGATGTTGCATTTCCGATTGCTTTACAATAGCTATCATTTACATTAAGTTTTAAATCCACCGATTTTTGAATTTCACCTGCTGTTGCGATAATTTTAATGGTATAATCTCCAACGGGAGCCTCATTTAAATTATTGATATTTACGGTAAATGTTCCATTTTCGTTAATCATTTTAGGATTAATGCTAATATTAGCATTTTCTGGGGTGTTTTCTGTGGATAAACTTACATTTTGGTTAAAACCATTGATTGTTTCATAGTCGATTTCGAATTGAACTTCGTTTACGGATTTGTTATAAATTGCGATTGGTTTCGTTTGATTTGTGAGTGTAAAACTCGGTGTAATGGCAATGGTATAATCTTCAACTTCGCCATTAAATCCTGATATACATTTGTTATCAATCGTATTTTTTGTTGTATTTTCAAATACTTTTTCAGTGATGATTCTTAGTGTCGTTTTGCCATTTAGAGCATTATTTGGAATGATAATTTCCAGGCCGCTTTTGCTTGTTGAAGCGTTGGCATTCGTGGCGGTTCCTAAGTCATATTTTTCATTGGCATCAAACAAACAATTTTGATTCCAATCAATCCAAGCGGTTGTTTTTACGGTTTGTTTTCCATCAGAATTAGCCTTTACAATTAAAGGATATTTTGTTCCTCTTATAAGTTCGGCAATTGTATTGGTGTACTTTGAATATCCTGCAGATTTTTCAGAAATACTATTGATATCGGCAAAATTTACAAGCGTTGTGCTAATGTTACTGTCCATATTTCCTGCGGATTTACAAATAGTATCATTTATATTAAAAGGAATACTTATTTGTTTTGTCATCGAATTTGCTTTGGCTATAATTTTAAAATTATAATCTCCAACAGGAGCATTTTTCAAGTTTGATAGCGTTACTTTCACAAGTCCATTGGTATCGATAGTTGAAAAATTAGCGGTAGTATTTGCAGGAATTTCTATTGCAGAAAAAACGATATTTTCATTAAAACCTTGTAAGGCTTCATATTTTAGCGTGAAAATTTGTGTATCAACAGCGGTATTACATATCGATAGATTTCCAGAAGTATTGTTTATGGTAAAACTTGGTCTTGGTTTTTCTATAATTTTAAGGGTATAATCTTCGGTTTCTCCCCAATTTACCAAATGTTCGGAAGTACAGGCTCCTTCGCCGTAATTTTTTGTAGGATCGTCATATTCGAGTAGCACACGCATTCGAGTAAATCCTAAAACAGCATTTTCAGGAATTGTAATCTTCTGACCAAGTGTTTGCTGACTTCCTGAACCAATATCATATCTTTCGGTGATTTTATCAAAAATTAAATCTTGATTCCAATCAATAAAAACAAAACAATGGTCTTGATAACCATCGCTATCGAAAGTAACATTCATTTGATATGAAACCGTTTTTTCAACTTCGGTAATGATGTTTGTAAAATCTTCATAACCATCTATAGTATCATTTCCTGAGGTATTATTTATTGAATTGAAGCTAACATTCGTAATGTGATTTTTACCTCCAGCATCATCAATAAAAGTAGAACTACAATATGATGGCGCTTGTGTTATAAATTGATTATCGCTTGAAAAAGTTCCTTCTTTACAGTTATTTTTAGGTTTTACACGCCAAAAATAAGTTGTTGTTCCCAGTAGTGGTGTCGTGGGTGTGTAAGAATTTGTATTAACAGTTTCATCGATAATAATTGTTGAAAAATCACTATTTGAGGCAACGATTAATTGATACGCACTTGCATTTTCAACTTTTGACCAATTAAAATCGGGCGTTAAACTGGTTTCTGTAATTAAATTTACAGGAGATTTTAAGATGGTTTTGGTTAAATTATCATCAATTATATTTAAAAAAGCGGTGTTTGTTTGTGTAATTGTTGCTGATTTTCCTTGAATTACAATGGTATATTCTTTTTGATTACTTTGTTTAAAATTATTGATAGTTAAAGTAACATCGCCACTAGAATTCAGGCTATTTGGCGTAAAAACGGCTGAAGTTCCGTTAGGTAATCCTGTTGCCGATAAATTTATTGTTTCTGTAAATCCATTGATAAAATTAGCATTGAACGTATAAGAAATAGTGGTATCGCTATTTTTACAGGTATTTTGTTTTGGGGTTTTATTTGATAATAAAAAAGTTGGTTTTGTGGCATTAATCGTAAAATTACTATCATTTACATTATAGAAAATATTATCAGATGATTCTATAAGGATTCGTGCTTGTGTTGTTGGTGTATCTGGAATTGTAATTTCTTCTGTTCCATCATTTAAGGTATTTTCTTTTAAGAGAATTGGGAAGGTTTTTCCTCCATCAGTAGAAAGTTTTATAGTAACTTTTTTACAATTAATCGGAGCGATATCGCTTGTTCCTTTTTGCCAAGTGATTGTTTTTGTAGCGCCAGTATCCCAAATAATATTGGTATTTGGTGCGGTAACGGTAAATGGTAGGGCATCGGTAAGGGTAATTTTGATATTATCTCTATCGGAGCTACCACCGTTCGGATTGTTGTCTCTTACAGTAAATGCGAAATTTAATTCTCTCTCCACCGTTGGTAATACAATCCATTGATTAGCAGTTTTATTGATAACATTTTCAAAATCAGGAAAGTATCGATTTGCAGATTTACTTGGAGCAACAGATTTAAAAGTAGGTCCTCCTGTACTTGTTGCTACAGGTGGCATTGGTGCAATTTGGGTATCTGTTTGTTCCCAATTATAAGTTAAACTTGCTGTTCCTTGTTTGTCGGTGGCACTTCCTTTTAAGAGAAAAGGCGTTCCTTTTGGAATACTATAATTCGTTCCTGCATTGGCAATTGGTGCATCATTATTTGTGGGGGTTAGTACGGCACAATTTCCATTTCCTTGTATGTGCGACCACATTTGGTCAATACTTACGGCATGAAAATACGGGTCGCTTTTGGTTTGTACATTGGGTGCACAAATATTGGCATATCCCATAATTGTAGAACCACTTCCAGGTTCTACAGCAGTTGAACTTGTTCTGTTACAATCATTATTTTGCGTGTGTGTTGCTCCGAATTGATGTCCTAATTCATGACAAACATAATCAATATCGTAAGGGTCATTAATGGGCTGATAACTTCCTGTAAGTCCTTGCGCTTTATAGCCTTGAACACATACGGAACTAACTTCAGCATAACCACCGCCGCCGGTACTAAATGCGTGTCCGATATCGTAATTTGCGTTTCCAATGATGGCATCACATTTTACTTGACTTTCTTCAATTAAATCATCTGCATTGTTATTGGTTAGTTGGTCGGTATTTGTATCAAAGAAAATTAATTCATCATTATTCGCAACTAAAATCATTCTAACGGCTAAATCTCTTTCATAAATTTGATTTACTCGTGTAATAGAAGTATTAATTGCCGATAAAACAGTCGCTTTTTTCACCAAATCAGTTGCTGATGTTGCAACATTTTGTCTATTTAAATGAAAAAGAGAATATTCAGCGGTACAAACAATGGCGATTCTGTAGGTTCTTAATTGTCCATCATTGGCATTTTTTTTTTGAGTTGATGCCGTTCTTTGTCGATTTTCGTGTTTATTTTTTTGTCGATTCTCGCCTTTAACTTGACAACTAAAAGAAGTGTCAATTGGTTTTAAATCACTAGTTTTATAGATGATATATTGTTTTTTATCTTTGGTGTACGGGTCGATATATACGGTTTCTTTATCCGCAGAAGAAATAATAGCGTGTACGCCGTTCGTACCCAAACTGATTTTTACAATTTTACGAGCATCGTCAATTCCGATTCCTGTATAGGATTTAATCATTGGAAATTTTTCGGCTAATTTAGGCGCTAATAAAGCCGTTTCTTTCATTGAAAAACGCTCTAGTTTTCCTTCTGAATTGGGTAATGTAATAATTTTTTCACGGCTCTTTTCTGATGAATTGGCTGTTGAATTTGGTGAGTTTCGTAAGTATTTTGTAAAACCATTTAGATTTAAAGAAGCGACTGTATATTTTTCAGGCGTACTTTTTCTTTTCAATATGTTTTTCTTTTTAATTGTTTTTTCTTTTTTGGCAGAAGTGTTCCAAAAATTTTGAGAATAACTAGTGGTTACAAAAAAAGTGAAAAATAAAACGAGTAATAGGGTGTTTTTTTTTGTCATATTGAATCGTGTTAATAGGAGCATTTTAACCGCTTAAAGTTAATTTTCGCTACCTTTGGGAACTTGTTTTAGAACACAAATTTATGAATAAAAAAATAACACTTAGTGATTTAGGTAAAAAAGATTACAAAGAAACTTGGGAATATCAAACTAAATTATTAGAGCAAACCGTTTTTATAAAGCGTCAAAATAGAGTAAATTCAACAAATATTGCTACACCGAATCATTTTTTATTTGTCGAGCATCCGCACGTTTATACGCTTGGTAAATCGGGTGATTTGAGTAATTTATTACTCAATGAAACACAATTGAAAGAAAAAGGGGCCACTTTTTACAAGATAAATAGGGGAGGAGATATCACATATCACGGGCCAGGACAAATTGTTGGATATCCGATTCTTGATTTAGAAAATTTTTTCACGGATATTCATAAATATTTACGTTTATTGGAAGAAGCAATTATTTTAACTGTTGCCGAATATGGTTTAAAAGCGGAGCGTAGCAATGGTGAAACAGGCGTTTGGTTAGGGGTAGGAACACCATTTCCTAGAAAAATTTGTGCGATGGGAATTCGTGCCAGCAGATGGGTAACGATGCACGGTTTTGCTTTAAATGTAAATGCAAATCTTGGTTATTTTGATAATATTATTCCCTGTGGAATCCGAGGAAAAGCGGTTACTTCGATGCAAGCCGAATTAGGATATGAAGTTTCAGAAACTGCTGTAAAACAAAAAATATTAATACATTTTCAAGAACTTTTTGAAGTATCAGAATTTATAAAAGCCTAAAATATTAAAACCTAAAATGTTAAAGTAAAAAAGCAATCTCAATAAAATGAGATTGCTTTTTTTGTTATTATTTTAGATAAATTTCATCTAAAATTAATTCAACATATCCCATAATTTATCTTTCAATTCTTGTAAACCAAGTTGGGCTACAGAGGAGATAAATAAAGCATCAATACCTTTTGGTAACTCTTTTTTAATTTCTTCTTTTAACTCGTCATCTAGCATATCTGATTTAGAAATAGCTAATAAACGGTCTTTATCCAATAATTCAGGATTGTGTTTACGCAATTCGTTTAATAGAATTTCATATTCTTTTTTGATGTCGTCGCTATCGGCAGGAATTAAAAATAATAGGGTCGAATTACGTTCAATATGACGTAAAAAATAATGTCCTAATCCTTTTCCTTCGGCAGCTCCTTCGATAATTCCAGGAATATCTGCAACTACAAAACTTTTGTGATTACGGTGTTCTACAATTCCTAAGTTTGGTTTTAAGGTTGTAAAAGCGTAATCTGCAATTTTAGGTTTTGCTGCTGTTATTACTGATAATAAAGTAGATTTTCCAGCATTTGGAAAACCAACTAAACCAACATCGGCTAATAATTTAAGCTCAATACGGAACCAACCATCAACTCCATCAATACCAGGTTGTGCGTAACGTGGTGCTTGATTTGTAGATGATTTAAAGTGCCAGTTTCCAAGTCCTCCTTTTCCACCTTGTAACAATATTATGTTCTGATCATGTTCAGAAACTTCATATAAAATTTCATCAGTATCGGCATCACGAATAATGGTTCCTAATGGAACAGGTACAATAATGTCTTTTGCATCATGTCCTGTACTACGACTTGCACTTCCATCTCCACCTGGTTCAGCCCTAAAATGACGTTTAAACTTTAAGTGAAAAAGTGTCCACATACTTTTATCACCACGTAAAATGATGTGTCCTCCACGACCACCGTCACCTCCGTCAGGACCACCTTTAGTAATGTATTTTTCACGATGTAAATGCACAGAACCTCGACCTCCTTTACCAGAAGATGCATAGATTTTTATATAGTCAACAAAATTTCCTTCAGTCATTTTTTCTAAGTTCTTTACTGCTTTATTTAAACAGTAGTAATAATTATAACAATACTTTATTAGCGATTTTAATATCAAAAAAAATAGCTAAAAAAATGACTAATAAAGTGATTAATATTTACAACGTATGTTACAAAACTTTTTATAAAGTATCAAATACTTCTGATAAACGTTCTGTAATTTCGTTGATATCTCCAACGCCATTTACACCGTAATACGTACCTTTTTCTTGATAAAAATCTTTTAAAACAGCCGTTTTCGTATTGTATTCATTAAAACGATTTCTAATTTTACTTTCATCAGTATCATCAGTTCTTCCACTTGTTTTTCCACGTTCTAAAATACGTGCTACTAACAAATCTTCAGGAACTTCTAAGGCAACCATTCCGTTAATACGCTCGTTTTTTTCTGCTAAAAAAGCATCTAAAGCTTCCGCTTGTGATTGCGTTCTTGGAAAGCCATCAAAAATAAACCCGTTGGCTTGAGTATTTTTTTCTACTTCAGCTTTTAACATATTGATAGTTACTTCATCAGGAACTAAATCTCCGTCATCCATATATGTTTTAGCAAGTACTCCTAATTCAGTTTTATTTTTGATGTTGAAGCGAAAAACATCTCCTGTTGAAATATGAACTAAGTTATATTTCTCTTTTAATAAATCTGCTTGTGTTCCTTTTCCTGCGCCTGGAGGGCCAAATAATACGATGTTTTTCATTTTCGGTGGTGTTGTTAATTGATAAATAGCGGATAAATTTCTTCCATAACTTTTGTAATCTAAGCCGTAACCAACAATAAATTTATCTTCAATACTTTTTCCGATATAATTTATGGGCAATTCTTTTCGATATACATCTGGTTTAAAAAAAAGTGTTGCTATTTTTAATTCTTTAATATTTTTTGTTTTGAAGATTTCATAAATCTCCTGTAACGTTGTGCCTGTATCAATAATATCTTCTAGAATAATAACAGTTCGGTTGGTTAAATCTTCATTAATACCGATGAGTTCTTTTACATTTTCTGTTGATGTTGTTCCTTGATACGAAGCTAATTTTACAAAACTAATTTCACAATCGCCTTTATATTCTCGTAAAAAATCAGCAGTAAAAATAATGCAACCGTTTAAAATTCCGATAAATAACGGAACTTCATTTTTAGGTAAATCCGCTTTTACTTGTTTTGCTAATCGTGTAACAATAGTGGCTATTTCATTTGAAGAAATGAATTCTTTAAAGTATAAATCGTGAAGTTTTGTAATTTTCATAATATTGCAAATAATACTGCAAAGATAGTTGCTTGATTTTAAATGAAAAAACCGTTTTGAATATAATTCAAAACGGTTTTTGTAAACTATAATATTTTAGAAATAATAGAAAAGGTATTAAACGGTTTCTTTATTTTCTTCGATATTTTGTTCATTATTTTCTTGAGCTCTTTTAGAAGCATCAAACATAATTGGTGTTGCCACAAATAATGAAGAATATGTACCTACAATTACCCCAACAATTAAGGCAAACATAAATCCTTTAATACTATCTCCTCCGAAGAAGAAAATTGCTAACATTACTAATAATGTTGTTAAAGAAGTGTTTATAGTTCTACCTAACGTACTGTTTAAGGCTTTGTTTACTAAACCTGCTGATATGGTTGTTTTCTCTTCTGTAAACTCTCTAATTCTATCAAAAATTACCACCGTATCATTTAATGAATATCCAACTACGGTTAAAATTGCCGCAATAAATGATTGTCCAATTTCCATATCAAAAGGCATGAATTTATAACAGATAGAAAATACGCCTAATACCACTAATACATCATGGAAAACGGCTGCAACTGCACCAATTGAGAAAGCGATTTTTCTAAAACGTAATAAAATATATAAGAATACGACGATTAATGAACCGACTACTGCCCATAATGCTGATTTTTTAATATCATCAGCAATGGTTGGTTCTACTTTCATGTAGCTCATAATTCCGCTACCTGCTTTTTCGAATCCAGGTTTAAAATCTTCATAAGAAGTTATTCCTAAATATGATTTTAATCCTGTAAATAATGATTTTTGAACTGAATCATCTACTTCACTACCATCTTCATCAATTTTAAAAGCGGTCGTTATTTTTAATTGATGATCTGAACCATATGTTTTTACTTCTGGAGCAGTTCCAAAAGCATCTTTTAAGCTCGTAGCAACTTCGGTAGCACTCATTGGTTGATCAAAACGAACAACATACGAACGTCCTCCTTTAAAATCAACACCTTGTTTTAAACCTAACGTAAAAATTGAAATTAATCCAATTAAAATAAGAGATCCAGAAACAATATAGGCTAATTTACGTTTCTTTAAAAATTCAATATTGATATTTTGAAACCAGTTTTTAGAGATGTTCGTGTTAAAAGGTAAAGCAGTTCCTTTTTCAACAGATTTATCAATTAATAAACGCGTGATAAAAATCGCTGTAAATAATGAAGTTGCAATACCTAACATTAATGTATAGGCAAATCCTTTAATTGGTCCTGTTCCAAAGATAAATAAAATAACACCCGTTAAAAATGTCGTGATATTGGCATCAATAATTGCCGATAAAGCTCCTTTAAAACTAAATCCTTCATCAACCGCTGTTGCTAATGTTTTTCCACCGCTTAAGGCTTCTTTAATTCTTTCGAAAATAATAACATTCGCATCTACCGACATACCGATAGTTAAAATAATACCTGCAATTCCAGGTAAAGTTAAAACAGCATTATAAGAAGCTAACCATCCGAAGATAAATAAAATATTTACTAATAGTGCAATGTTTGCATAAAGACCCGCTTTACCGTAGTATAAAAACATCCAAATTAAGATTAATAAAATCGCTAATCCGAATGACCAAATACTTGCATTAATAGATTCTTGTCCTAATGACGGTCCTACAACTTCTGCTTGAATAATTCTTGCAGGAGCAGGTAATTTACCAGCTTTTAATACCGTAGAAATATCTTGTGCTTCTTCCACAGTCATGGTTCCTCCAGATATTTGAGTACTTCCTCCTGTAATTGCTCCGTTTACTACAGGTGCAGTGTATACGTAATTGTCTAAAACAACGGCAACGAATTTCCCAACGTTATCGCTAGTCATTTTTGCCCATTTTTTAGTTCCAGTTCCGTTCATTGTCATTGATACAACGGGCTTGCTTAATTGGTCAAAATCTTGATTTGCATCTGCAATTACATCGCCATCAATGGTTGGTTTGTCGTTTCTGTTTGATTTTATAGCGTATAAACCAATAATTTCAGCAGTACCATCGATGCTTTTTTGTGCTTTATAATCCCAAAGAAATTTAACGTATTTTAAATTTGCTGGTAATAATGCTCGCACACTTTTGTTGGCAAGTAAGCTGTTTACTCTAGCTGTATCTTGTATATTAGCTTGTGCAACTAGCGAACTCATTTGCTGTTGATTTTGAGCTATATTAGGAGTTAAAAAGGTAAATAAACTTTTTTGAGTCTCAGCCTTTGTTTCATCAGTTGATTCTCCTAGTAAATCATCAATATCATCTACTTTTGCAGAATCTTTAACTTGTGTGGTTGCAGTTACTACATCATCTTTTAATAATTCAGCAACTTTTGCATTTGCACTAAAGAAAAAGTTTTGAACTTCTGCATTCGTATATACTTCCCAAAATTGTAATTCGGCAGTACTTGTAATTAATTTTGTTACACGTTCGATATCTTTTGCGCCAGGTAATTCAATTTGAATTCTTCCAGAATTTCCGATACGTTGAATACTTGGTTGTGTTACACCAAATTTATCAATACGACTACGTAACACTTCAAAAGAGGTATTAATAGATGTATTAATTTCTTGTTGTAAAACTTCTTTTACTTGGTCGTTTGTTTTGTTAAAGTCAATTTTTTCTCGTAATGATTTTGTTCCAAAAATTGAAGGATCACTTAATTTAACAGTTCCGTTACTTACCGCTTCGAATTGCGTTAAAAATAAGTCTAAATAGTTTTCTTGACTATTTTTTTGAGCTTCACTTGCTTTTGCTAAAGCTTGTGTAAAAACAGTGTTTTCTGAATTGTTTGATAAAGCTATTAAAATATCTTTTACAGATACTTGTAGAATAGCGTTAATTCCCCCTTTTAAGTCTAAACCAAGGTTCATTTCACGTTCTTTAATGTCGTTGTAGGTATATTTAGCAATTCCTAAATTTACAACTTCATCATTAGCAACGCTATCAAGGTACTTCCTTTCAAATTGAGCTAAGGCTCTACCATTGTTGTCTTTAACGTTTCCTTTTGCGTATACTTTTGCGTTATCTTCTACTTTATTAGCAAAAAATGTAAACGACAATTGGTATAAGCTTACTAGTCCGAAAAGGACAGCAAATAATTTAATGAGACCTTTGTTTTGCATCTATAATAATTTAAATCGAGTTCTGTATTAAAACGAGCAAATATAGTATTTCGAAAAAGATTTGCCAATTATTTTTAGATATTTATATGTTTGGAGCAGGTTTGGTTAAAGAAGTCTAATAAGATATCTAATGGATATATCTTTTTTTTATCCCTTTTTATCTCTTTCTACCCCTTTCTATCGAGATAATATTATGTATATTTACTTGATTTTATCTAAAAAAATAATAACTTAAAATTTATATAATTAGCTATGGCACATTTATCAGATATTGAGATTGCACAAGCAAAAGAATTACAACACATTAAGCATATTGCTACGAAACTTAATGTAAAAGAAGACGATTTAGAAATGTACGGAAAGTACAAAGCAAAGTTGCCTTTAGATTTAATTGATGAAGAAAAAATCGCAAAAAACAACTTAGTTTTAGTAACTGCTTTAACGCCAACTCCAGCAGGAGAGGGGAAAACAACCGTTTCTATCGGTTTAACGGAAGGGTTAAATAAAATAGGTAAACAAGCAACGGTAGTATTGCGTGAGCCTTCTTTAGGGCCTGTTTTTGGAATCAAAGGAGGTGCCGCTGGTGGTGGGTATTCTCAAGTAGTTCCGATGGAAGATATCAACCTACATTTTACGGGTGATTTTAATGCTATTGAAAAAGCAAATAATTTATTAGCAGCTTTAATCGACAATAATATTCAAAGTAGTGTTAATAATTTAAATATTGATCCTCGTACCATTTTATGGAAACGTGTAATTGATATGAACGACCGTGCTTTGCGTCAAATTACCATTGGTTTAGGAGGTACAGGAAACGGAATTCCTCGTGAAGATGGTTTCAATATTACTCCAGCATCCGAAGTAATGGCGATACTTTGTATGGCGATGAATTTTGATGATTTAAAAAAGCGTTTAGGTGATATTTTTATTGGATTTACTTTTGATAAAAAACCTGTTTTTGCCCGTGATTTAAACGCACAAGATGCGATGGCAATTTTATTAAAAGATGCTATTAAGCCGAATTTAGTACAAACTTTAGAGGAAAATCCAGCGATTATTCATGGAGGTCCTTTTGCGAATATCGCGCAAGGAACCAATACGATTATTGCTACAAAAATGGGATTATCATTATCTAATTATGTAGTTACAGAGGCAGGTTTTGGAGCAGATTTAGGCGCAGAAAAGTTCTTAAATATCAAATCGCAATACGCAGGATTAAATCCTAAATGTGTGGTTTTAGTGGCGACTGTTAGAGCATTACGTCATCATGGAGGTGCAAAAAAAGAGGAATATAATACGCCAAATTTAGAACGTGTTGAAAACGGGTTTAAAAATTTAGAAAAGCATATTGAAAACATTCGTAAATTTAATATTGAGCCTGTAGTTGCTATCAATTCTTTTATTTCTGATTCAGAAGAAGAAGTAAATTTTGTTATTGAAGCGTGTGCCAAATTAGGTGTTGAAGCAGTCGTTTCAGAAGGATGGGCAAAAGGAGGTGAAGGAACTAAAAACTTAGCCAAAGCCGTTGTAAATGTTGTTGAAAATAAAGCAACACAATTTAAACCTTTATACGATTTTAAAAGTCCAATTAAAGATAAAATTGAAATTATAGCAAAAGAAATTTACGGTGCTGATGGGGTAACCTATGATAAAAAAGCGGAATTAAATTTACGTAGAATTGACAGATTAGGATTTAACGATTTTGCTGTTTGTATGGCAAAAACACAAAAATCTTTTTCAGATGATGATAAATTAATAGGAAGACCAACAGGTTTTACCGTAAATGTACGTGAAATAGAAATTGCAGCAGGGGCACAGTTTGTCATTCCTATTTTAGGAAAAATGATGCGTATGCCAGGTTTACCAGCCGTACCAGCATCAGAAAATATGAGTATTGATAATAATGGTGTAATTTCAGGATTGTCTTAAAAATATTTTAACAAGTATTTCTTAAAATGTTTTAGCGATTATTTAAGATCCTAAAAACCTCAAGTTTTGCTTGAGGTTTTTTTTATATTGATTAATTAACACCACGTTGTTTGTTAATTTCGTCTTGTAATTGACGTCGTAATTTTTGTTCTTTATCAATAGAACTTCTTTTGTATTGCTCAAACTCATCTTCAACACCAACTAATAAATTTTTGGTTTCTCTGGTAATCGCATTACTACTGCTAAATTTATAAATGAAAAAAGCGAGTCCGATTAATAATCCACTAATAATACTCCAAAGAATCGTGTTATAAAGGCTTTTATCGATTAAAAACCCAAAAATAGCAATACCATTTTCTTTTTCAACAGATAATGATAAATCATTTTTCAGCGTATTAATTTCGTTTTTTAAAACGTTTTCATTTTTTAATTGCGCTTCTAGTTGAAGTTGTTTCGCAAGCACATCTTTTTTGATAGCCGTTACACTGTCGAGTATATTTTTTTGAAAACTGATAAAGTGCGTACGTTTAATCAATTTGTATTCTTGCCAATTATTTGACAATCGATATGCTTTTATAAATTGATTTTCAATAGTATTTGGTAGTGAATCAATTTGGATTTTAGATAATCGTTTTTGGGCTGTAACTTGCTGTGTTATAATGATTAGTAATATAATTCTTAGCGTTTTCATTGGTTAGAATTTTATATTAAACTGAATTTGTTTATTTAAATTAGTATATTTTTTATTATTTGGATTTAAAAAAACCCAAACGTTTAAGTTTGGGTTTTTAGTATAAGCAAGTATATGAAACTTATTTTACTTTTTCTACAATGGCCTTAAAAGCTTCTGGATTGTTCATCGCTAAATCGGCTAAAACCTTACGGTTTAATTCGATACTATTAGCTTTTGCTTTACCCATAAACTGAGAGTAAGACATTCCATACTGACGAGCTCCAGCGTTAATACGCTGAATCCATAATGCACGGAAGTTTCTCTTATTGTTTTTACGGTCACGATAAGCATATGTCATCGCTTTTTCTACCGCATTTTTTGCTACTGTGTAAACGTTTTTACGTCTACCAAAGTAACCTTTTGCTGCCTTCAAGATTTTTTTTCTTCTTCTTCTTGAGGCTACTGAATTTACTGATCTTGGCATAATTCAAATGTTTTTTTGTAGTAGGCGATTATCAATAATTATATTAAATTATTTTGATGATAATACTTGGTGTGCCTAACTCCATGGTTAATTAAATTCCCTGTGCTAACAATTATCTTAAAACTAATTGCTGCTTAATGTTTGCTAAATCAGCTTTGTGAACTAATGTTGCATGTCTTAATTTAAGCTTACGTTTTTTCGACTTCTTTGTTAAGATGTGGCTTTTAAACGCGTGCTTTCTTTTTATCTTACCAGAACCTGTTACTTTGAAACGTTTCTTGGCACTAGACTTTGTTTTAATTTTAGGCATTTCTGTTTTTTAGTTTATCTTGCTTATATATTGTGAACGTTTTTTTTTAGTTTATTTTGCTTTTTTAGGCGCGATAAACATAATCATACGTTTCCCTTCTAATTTTGGCATTTGTTCTACTTTACCGTATTCTTCTAGTTCTTGTGCTAATTTTAATAATAAAATTTGCCCTTGTTCTTTAAAAACAATCGAACGTCCTTTGAAGAAAACAAATGCTTTTAATTTAGCACCGTCTTGTAAAAACTTAATAGCATGTTTCTTTTTAAATTCATAATCATGCTCATCGGTTTGAGGTCCAAAACGGATCTCTTTTACAATAACTTTTGTTGCCTTTGATTTTAAAGCTTTATCACGTTTTTTCTGTTCGTATAAAAACTTTTTATAATCAATAATTTTACAAACAGGTGGTACAGCTTTAGGTGAAATTTCAACTAAATCTAACTCTTGTTCGATTGCCATTTCTTTGGCTTTTTCTAAAGGATATACACCAACTTCGATGTTTTCGCCTACCAGACGAACTTCATCAACATATCTAATTTTATCATTAATTCTATGTTGATCTTCTTTAATTACCCTTAGCGGTCTACGTCCGCCTCTTCTTCTAATTGCTATGACTCATGATTTTAAGTTATTACTATTATTTAGTTTCCTTTAGTTTTTGAAAGGAACTAATGTTTTGTTTACTTCTTCTTGTATTAGTGTGCAGAATTCTTCAATGGTAAATGTACCAATATCTCCTTCACCGTGTTTTCTTACAGATACCGTGCCGTCTTGTTCTTCTTTTTCGCCAATAATTACCATAAAAGGTATTTTACTAACTTCGGCATCACGAATTTTTCTTCCAGTCTTTTCACTTCTGCTATCTACCAGGGTGCGAATTTCGGAATTTTCTAACAAAGTTAAAACTTTTTTCGTGTATTTTTCATATTTATCACTGATAGGCAATAAGATAACCTGTTCTGGGGTTAACCAAAGCGGGAAATTTCCGCCTGTATGCTCTAATAATACGGCAATAAAACGTTCCATCGATCCAAAAGGAGCTCTGTGAATCATCACTGGTTGATGCAATTGATTATCGGCACCTTTATACGTTAATTCAAATCTTTTAGGTAAATTATAGTCCACTTGTATGGTTCCAAGTTGCCAACTTCTGCCTAAAGCATCTTTTACCATGAAGTCTAATTTCGGTCCATAAAAGGCAGCTTCCCCTTCTTCAATTACAAAATCTAGGCCTTTATCGGTTGCCGCATTAATAATTGCTTTTTCTGCAAGTTCCCAAGTTTTAACATCCCCGATATATTTATCAGGAGTACTCATATCTCTAACAGAAACCTGTGCTGTAAAATCTTCAAAACCTAACGATTTAAATACATAAAGTACTAAATCAATTACGTCTTTAAATTCTTGATCTAATTGTTCTGGCGTACAGAAAATATGCGCATCATCTTGTGTAAAACCTCTTACACGCGTTAAACCGTGTAATTCTCCACTTTGTTCATATCTGTAAACCGTTCCAAATTCTGCAAAACGTTTTGGTAAATCTTTATAAGAATGTGGTTTGAAGTTATAAACCTCACAATGATGCGGGCAATTCATGGGTTTCAATAAAAATTCTTCCTCCATTTTAGGAGTTTTTATCGCTTGAAAACTATCAGCCCCATATTTTTCATAATGACCAGAAGTAACGTATAATTCTTTCTGTCCGATATGCGGAGTCATTACCATTTCGTAGCCAGCTTTCTTTTGTGCTTTCTTTAAGAAATCTTCTAAACGACCTCTAAGCGCAGCACCTTTTGGCAACCATAATGGCAAACCAGCCCCAACTTTTTGTGAAAATGTGAAAAGCTCTAATTCTTTTCCTAATTTCCTATGATCACGTTTTTTAGCTTCTTCCAATAACTCTAAATACTCGGTAAGCATTTTTTGTTTTGGAAAAGAAATTCCGTAAATACGTGTTAATTGATTATTTTTTTCATCACCTCGCCAGTAAGCTCCAGCAACGTTCATCACTTTAATTGCCTTGATGATTCCTGTGTTAGGAACATGACCACCTCTACATAAATCTGTAAAATCACTATGATCACAAAAAGTAATATCTCCGTCAGTTAAATTTTCAATTAACTCAACTTTATATTGATTTCCTTCTTTTTGATAATACGCTAAAGCATCTTCCTTAGAGATTGAACGCAATTTAAATTCATGTTTTCCACGAGCCAATTCTAAAAATTTCTTCTCAATAGCAGGAAAATCTTTTTCAGAAATAACGTCTTCTCCTAAATCGATATCATAATAAAAACCGTTATCAATTGCAGGACCGATGGTTAATTTAGCATCAGGGTGAAACGTTAAAATAGCTTGTGCTAATACGTGTGCCGATGAATGCCAAAATGCTTTTTTTCCGTCATTATCATTAAAAGTGTACAATATTAAAGCACCATCTGTGGTTAGTGGGGTCGTGGTTTCAACGGTTGTGCCGTTAAAATTTGCCGAAATTACATTTCTAGCAAAACCTTCACTAATATTTTTAGCAACGTCCATTGGCGTGCTGTTTACTTCAAATTCTTTAACCGTTCCGTCGGGTAGTGTGATTTTAATCATTATCTATAAGTTATATTTAATTTCCCTACAAGTGGAAATTTTAGAATCGCAAAGATATTGTAAATGCCGTTTTTACACAATTTTTACACAATATATAATGTTTTTAAAATGTTATTTTTTTTTGAAAAATATTTTAGCAATTATTTATAACCAAAATTAGTAAATTCATATCATGAAAAATTTTCAATTAATACTATTATTAATGCCTTTTTTAAGTATTGCACAAATCCGTCAGGGAGAAGTTTTTAAAAGTTTTCCAACAAATCCAACCGAAAATATTAATTTAATCGGCATTATTGAAGTAACAAAAACAATGTATGGTGTAACTTTTGAAAACCCAACTATTTCAGAAAAATATAAAAATGCCATTAAAATATTCTTCAAAAAACGCTTACATAATTACACCGATTTAAAAAAATATCGTTTGAATATTAAAAAACACAACGATATTTTATATATTGAAAATACTGAAATTTTGAATGATTAAATTAATTATTTCTCAAATTCACCATCTTCTGTAATCATTTCTGAAACATTTAATGTTGGCAAAATAAACTCATTAAATTTTGTGTTTTCAGTTTTTGAATGTAAAATTCCTCTTGTTGTTCCTACTGTAATCATGGCTAAATGTGCTAAAAAACCTTTTGGAATATGTACTTTTTTATCTTTAGAAAAATCATTCCATTTAGTTTGTTCAATACCAAATTCACAAGAAACCTCAATAATTAAGAACGGTTTTTTATTTTGTTCAAATTGAAATTTAATAATTGAATTTATTGCTGTATTTTCTGAATTTACGCCAAATTTCACAATTGCTTCTAATCCAATTTCTTCAGAATAATTATCATAAGCATCTTCAATTATAGCAAATTGTTCGGTGTTTATTTTCTCTAATTTGAATCCTATTTTATTCATTATGATACTTTTTTATTAGATGCTATATTCTTTGAAAAATCAACTTTAATAACTTTTACTGAAGACATTTTATAATTATTATTCGTTTTAAAAGTTGATTTTGTATAAATGAAATCTTTATGTAAATTTATTTGCGTTTTTTGTGTTTTATTTAATTCCAATAATTGAATTTTTAATACATCTTCAATTTTTGAAATGGTTTCTAAAGTTAAATTTTCTCTTCCTTTAATTATTTTACTTATTTGTTGAGGAGAAACATTTAATAATTTAGCTAATTCTTTTTGTTTAATATTATTATTTTTAAGGAAAACATTAATTTTAATCGCTATTTTTCTTGAATGTTTTAACCAAGATTTATTTGCTAATCGGTTTTTAGCTTTATTCTCCCAATTACTTTTATTATCGGAAGTAAGTGTGTTTAGTTTTTTATTAAGGTCTTTAATTGCCATAATTATTTTATTTCTAGATACTCGAAGTCATCTTGGTCAAATAATCCATTTTCAATCAAGTAGTCTTTTACTATTTCTAGTTTTTGTAACTCTTTTTTTAAGTGTTCACGCTCATTCATGGTTGCAGTTAATTTAATAGCACCGCCAGAAATAACAAAAGTATTTTTTGAAATTCTAATAGCATATATTCTTAACCAGCTTTTACGTTCAGTTCCGTATGCTTTTGTTTTTAAATGATTTTTAATTTGATAATTGCTGTTTTTTAGTGGTTTAAATAGCGTTTGTAGTGTTTCATAATCGTTGGTTTTTCCTATTTCTGATATTTCTAATATGGTTTTTTCAAGTTCTTCTGCTTCTTGAATAGTTCTTTCAATTGCCTGTTCGATATTTATTTCACCAAAAAAACCGCTTTGTAAGTCTTGAATATGTTCTTCGAAAAAATCAGATAAAAATTCAATATCTGTCCAATCGTCAAAAATTCTTTCAAACTCATCCGTATCATTATTTATGTATTTAACAGAAATTAAACTGTCTTTTATTATAGCAAATATATTATTTATTCTCATAAAAATCAACCTACAAGTTTACTTTTTTTAGTTTTGAGGAATACAAATATAGATTAAATATTTATAATTGATTCGGGTTTTTTTTATTAGGTATTGCTTTTTAGTTACTTGCGTTTAAAATATTATTTTGATTGTGGCAAGGGGTTGAACCCCCTTGTTAAATATCGAATTGAATCTTTTTTAGTAAATTATTATTCAATATTCCCATCAACAAGGGGTTTCAACCCCTTGCTATTCACCCTTTCAAAAACTCATATTCATAAACTTTAGGTTCAATTTTTTTGGCGAGGATTTTTAAACATTCTCGTAATTCCGAAATTAATTCGCTATAAATGGCATCGCTACTTTTGCTATTCATTCTTCCTTTTTCACTTCTTCCTTGAAAATATTCTCGAATATCATAAAAAGACGCATTGACGTTTACATTTTCTTTCGAATGATAATATTTCCAAAGTTTTCGTCCTGCATCAAAAACGGCTGTCGCTTCTTCGGAAAATTCTCTTTTTATTTGTTGATTTTCTTGAGAACCAAATAAAGTATCTTCGCTTTCAATTTTTATTTTTCCTTTTATAAAATCGGTCATAAAATTACTCGAAAATTTCTCGTTTGCATCAACTTCTTGTTCTGTAAATGGAAGCCAATTATTTATTCCGTCATTTGATTTTATTTGATTTTTACCGTGAAAAAGTGAATAAACTAAACAATTATTTTGAAATTCTACATCTTTTTCCCAATGATTATTTGGAAATAAAAATTGGTCATTATGATTTATCCAAGTATGTTTGATACAATGACGTATAGCTAAATAAATAGCCATTATGATTAAATTATTTTTTGTAATTATAGTTGTTTTATGCTGTTTTATATCACTATTTGTTGGTTTTGATGTAAAATAAACACCATTTTGCTGTTGCATATCAATTCCTGGTAATATCAGATATGCTAATATTTCATTTTTTTTATTGTAATGTTTACGAAGCCAAACACTTATGAAATCTTTTTTTTCAAAAGAATAGAAAGGTTTTGAGTCAATATATTCTCCAAAATCATTTACAATATCGATTTTTACTACTTTAATTTCTTGTTTATTCGATAAATTCCAAATTAAAAATCCAATAGGGAATTTACCTTTTACATTATCAAAAGTATTCGATTGACAAATAAAACCACTTTCATTAGTTCCTTTAAAATACTTTCTGAATTTTAAAAAATTTTGAGAATTTATATATTTTAGAGTACTAAAAGAAGCTAAAGTACATTCTGGAATTTCATCATGAACTCGTAAAAAAAATTGAGCAAAAAGTTCACGCGTGGCTGTACCAACTGTTTTACTTAAATTATTATAAATTTTACTTGTAGTAGCGACACTTTTTTTATGTTCTCCAATACCCGAAAAAACTTTTCGATTACCATGTTCCGCATACGGCGGATTTATATAAATAATAAGTTTTTTTCTTTTATTTTCATCATTAATAATGTCTTGTAAACTTTGTGGAAGCTTAGAAAAATCATCATTTAAAAAGTCGAATTGAAAAACGTGCTTTTTTAAGAGGTTTGCTCCGTGTTCAATTCTGTCGTGAATTACGTTTACATCGGATTGGTCTAAAGTACTTGCGTAAATGTTGTATTTATTGTTTAAACCAGCCAAAAGATTTCCTGTTCCCGAGGCACAATCCCAAATATAATAGTCATCTTGCCAATTTTCGCCTAAATAATTGGTGATATATTTTTGCGAAAGTTCGACCCATTTTCTTGGTGTAAAATACGCACCTTTTCGCTCTCGAATATCTTGCGAAACTAATAAATCTTTGCGTTCAATTATATAATCTTGATATTCTTTTAAAGGCGGTCTTTTGTAGATTTTCCAAAATTGCTGATACGTTTCTTTGTCTCGAATATTTATGGAAGCATCAAAAATTTCGTTGATGTCTTTTTTGGAAATTGTGTATCCTTGATTTTTAAAAACGACAAATAAACTATCTCGTGTTGTTACATCGTCATCAATATTTTGCGTTCCTTTATCATCAACAAATAAGTCGGCAAGATAGAAGGCATTATCAAAGATATTTGCTTTTTTGAGGTCGTCCCAATTGACATCAATAATCGGTTTTACAGTTTCCAGCCATCGCAAATAGATAGGAATAAAATTATTTTTATCAATTTTTATTTTACTTTTATTCGTAGCTTTAGCAACATTATTTTTGATAAATGTATTTAATTCTTTTTCATCTTTCAGATAATTGAACGTATATGTTTGTTGTTTTAGTGTTTTTTCAATTCTATTTTTGATGAGTTTAAATTCTTTGCTATCATGATTACTTGGCGTAACATTCCAGTTAAAGTCATTTAGGTAAAAAATATCTTGAATATTGATGTATGGAATAAAGGCAATTTTTTTAAAATCGAACGCACCAAGAAATGCGGGAGGCATTGTTTTATCGAAAGTTCTGGCTTTCCCGATAGTTAAAATAAGTTGCACAAACATTGCGGAAACATCAAAATCGCCAGTTTTGGCTTCCGCCCAAAGAAGTGGCGTTCTACCAAATAAGCTGTCTTGTTTTGGAAACACAGTAAAGTCGATATTTCCGAGTATTTCGGTAGCATCAAATTGAAGAAACCAATCATTAGCGACTTTATTTTTAAGTTCTTCCTCTCTTATTTTTTGATATTTCATTTTTTGGTTTTTTCTTTTTCTGATGATTTTTTTAAGTATTAGATAGTGTTTTTTTATTTTTCATTAATTTCTTTTAAGGATGATTTGTATCTGTTTTGTTCAAGATCTTGCCAAACATTATCAATATTTTTTATTACGTACTTTTTTTGAATTTTCCAGTTTTTGTTTTTTTTGGTTAAAAGTGTAATGTCTAAATCAAAATTAGTAGGTATTTGAGATTGTGAAATTTCCTTTGTAGGATAAAATACATATTTTTTAACAATAGAGTTTTTGCTAATGATAACTATTGGTAATAGCTCGGATTGAATTTGATTATCATTCTTTAAGATATTATCATACTCTCGTATTCTCGTAAATTCTTGTTCAATAAAAATTTTATTATTTGAAATCAATTTGACTTTTAGTTTAATATCATTCAATAAAATTGTTTTTGCTCCAGAGTTAGTAAGTGCAATAGTCATAAAAATTGTAGGTTGTATTTTAGTATTATCTAAATTACATACATATAATTTTGCTTGTTTACCAATAGAAATATCTAATTTATATTTAATAACCGAAAACCAAAGGTTATACAATGATAGTATTAATGCAATAGAAGAAAAAAATATGGTTATTTTAAATTTAGTAATTTCAGTCATTGTTTTATTTTAGTTAATTTTAAATTAATTGTTTTCTCACAAATCCCAAGCTTTAAATTTACCAAATAAAAATAGAATATAAAACATAAAAATATTCTCATTTTTTTGAGAAGGTTTTATTTAAAAAAAGTTTGATGTTGGCAAAATCGTACGGCAAGGGGTTGAACCCCTTGTTAAAAAATAGCATCGCATCGGTCAAAGGGATTTCAATATCTTGTCATTTTGCTATTATAATAGATTTTATATTAATGTAGGGGCAGACCTATGTGTCTGCCCATTTTTATGTTTGATGTTGGCAAAATTGTACGCCAAGGGGTTGAAACCCCTTGTTAAAAAATAGCATAGCATCGGTTAAAAAGATTTTATTTCAGTTTCGCATTCTGATTTGCCGTAATTCTTGGTTTTATGCGATGCTGAAATAAATTCAGCATGACGTTTATATCTAAGAGCCTGTTTAAATTTCATCTAAAAAACGTTTTATAGCTAAAAAATCGAATCCGTCAAACTGAATTTATTTCAGTTTCGCATCCTGATTTGCCGTAATTCTTCACTTTATGCGATGCTGAAATAGATTCAGCATGACGAGAATTTGGTTTTAATTTTTTGCTTGCGTTATTTTTATTCCGTCAAAATAATTTCCTGCTTCTAAACCGATAAACAGTATTCTTTCATAATTTGTTTTATTTTTGGTCATTTCAATATGAATTTCGGTTGTATTTTTTCTTTCAATTTTGAATTCGGTTTCTTTTATTATAAAATTGTTTGCATTGGTATCAATTTTATTTAGGTCAAAATTTGAGTTTCCGTTTAAAGAAACTTCATGAATCCACCACCATTTTCCTTTAGTATTAATGACTATTGAATTTTTTTCAGAAGAGAATTGTACTTTTTTTTGAGATAATTTAATGTTATCGTCCCAAAGTCCTATTGGTTTTTCAGAATCACAGCAAGCAAAAGCTGAAATAATGATAATTACTATTCCAATTTCTTTAATTTTTTTAAGCATTTTTTTTAGATATTAAGAGGTTTTTAAAAATTAAAGATACTATTTATAAACGTAGGGGCAGACCTATGTGTCTGCCTATTTTTTGTTTCTGCCCATTTCTATGATGGCTATTTTTAAGGAACTTATAATAAATTTGAGGATAAAAAAGAGGCTATAATTTTTGAGGATAAAAAAGTAGCATATATTTTAAAAAAGAAAAAGCCTCTCAAATAAATGAGAAGCTTTTGCGGTCTGGACGGGACTCGAACCCGCGACCCCCTGCGTGACAGGCAGGTATTCTAACCAGCTGAACTACCAGACCGTTGCTTGTAGCAATACTTTTAAATTACGTAACTAATTGCGGTCTGGACGGGACTCGAACCCGCGACCCCCTGCGTGACAGGCAGGTATTCTAACCAGCTGAACTACCAGACCGTTGCTTTTAGCTTGTACTTTTCACTTAAATAATTTGCGGTCTGGACGGGACTCGAACCCGCGACCCCCTGCGTGACAGGCAGGTATTCTAACCAGCTGAACTACCAGACCGTTGCTAATTACGTTAAGCGAGTGCAAATATAACACCTTTTTATTAATTGAAAAAAATTATTTGTATTTTTTTTGCCTACTAACAAGATATGCCGTTAATATTTTATCATAACCTTCATTAATATCCACAGGAATATAGGCTATTTTATATTGTAAACACTTGTTTTTTAAATTGTTGAAAAACGTATTGCTAAGCTTTTGATAACTTTTTTGAATGTTATCAGTATGTAAATTTATTTCTTCACCAGTTTCAATATCGACAAATTTTTTGGGGGTATTGTCAAAATTGAACGAAAATTCTGTTTTTTTATCAAAAGTATGAAACAATATTACTTCATGTTTATTAAATTTTAAATGTTTTAACGCATCAAAAAGTTCATCGTCATTTTTTGTAGTCTGAAACATATCCGTAAATAAAAAAATTAACGAACGCCGATGAATATTCTCTGCAATTTCATGCAAATATTGATAGGTTTCCGTTGTAGCCTTACTTGTTGATGTGACTAAATTATCTAATTGATTCAATAACATTTTTCGATGTCGTTCGCTTCCTTTTTCGGGTGCATAATATTCGTAGGTATCCGAATAAATACTTAATCCGACGGCATCTCGTTGTTTTCTTAAAATCTCCATTAAACAAGCAGCAGCAACTGCTGAAAAACCAATTTTATTTAACGTATCAATAGTTTGATTTTGAACAATAGGGTAGTGCATCGAAGCTGAATTATCGATAATTATATGACATCTTAAATTAGTATCTTCTTCATATTTTTTGACATATAATTTTTCAGTTTTTGCAAATAATTTCCAATCGATATGACGGGTGCTTTCACCTTTATTATAAAGTTTATGTTCCGAAAACTCCACAGAAAAACCATGAAAAGGACTTTTATGTATTCCTGTAATAAATCCTTCTACTACTTGTTTGGCAAGTAATTCAAGGTTTTTAATATCCGAAGAAATTGTTGTTACATCAATCATTTTCCGAAAATAAAAAAAAGGTCTGACAAATAGCCAAACCTTTTAATATATTAATGATATCTTATAAAAAACACGGCTTATAAAGCAGCGTCAATTTTATCAGTATATGCTTTTTTAGGAGCTGCACCAACTTGTTTGTCTACAACTTCACCATTTTTGAATACTAATACAGTAGGAATATTTCTTACTCCATATTTAGCTGCAAATTCTTGGTTGTTGTCAACATCAACTTTACCAACAACAGCTTTTCCTTCGTATTCATTACCGATTTCATCAACAATAGGACCAACCATTCTACAAGGTCCGCACCATGCTGCCCAAAAATCAACTAATACTGGTTTGTCTGATTTTAATACTAATTCTTCAAAGTTTGCGTCTGTAATTTCTAATGCCATTTTTTTATATTTTAATTAGGTTAAAAGTCTTATTTCGCTACAACAAAAGTAATCAAAAAAATAATCAAAACAATTCTACAAAAATTACTTTTTATTATGATAACATCAATACTTTCTATTTTGATTTTTATTGGTATTTTATTTTTTGTTGATTTTTAATTCGATGTAAGTTCGTTGCACGTTTGTTTTTGTGTGTGTAAAATAATCAATAACTTTGCCCTAATAATTTTTGAGGAAAAATTTGACTGATTGCAACCTCGTTGAACATTGGTTCATAAATAAAATGCTAAAGCAGAAATAAACTACTTCTTTAGGCAACCAATATACGACTAAGTAATTTGATTTTTTCTTCTATCTAATTTAAAAACAATAGTTTATGTCATATTTATTTACTTCGGAAAGTGTTTCTGAAGGACATCCAGATAAAGTAGCGGATCAAATTTCTGATGCTTTAATAGATAATTTTTTAGCTTTTGATGCAACATCAAAAGTAGCTTGTGAAACCTTAGTAACCACGGGACAGGTCGTTTTAGCTGGTGAAGTAAAATCGAAAACATATTTAGATGTTCAAAAAATTGCAAGAGATGTAATTAACAAAATAGGATACACCAAAAGCGAATATATGTTCGATGGTAGTTCTTGTGGTGTTTTTTCGGCAATTCATGAGCAATCTCCAGATATAAATCAAGGAGTTGTAAGAGCAAACCCTGAAGATCAAGGAGCAGGAGACCAAGGAATGATGTTTGGTTATGCAACCGATGAAACGGAAAACTATATGCCGTTAGCATTGGATTTATCGCACCGTTTGTTAATCGAATTAGCCGAGTTACGTAGAGAAAATTCAGATATCACGTATTTACGTCCCGATGCAAAATCGCAAGTAACTATTGAATATTCTGACGATAACGTCCCACAAAGAATCGATGCGATTGTAATTTCTACACAGCATGATGATTTTGACGCTGATGATTCGGTAATGTTAGCAAAAATTAAAAAAGACATTGTTTCGATTTTAATTCCAAGAGTAGTTGCAAAATTACCTGAAAATATTCAAAAATTATTTACTGATAATATTACCTATCATATTAATCCAACGGGAGTTTTTGTAATCGGAGGACCTCATGGAGATACTGGTTTAACAGGTCGTAAAATTATTGTTGATACTTACGGAGGAAAAGGAGCACACGGAGGTGGTGCATTTTCAGGAAAAGATCCATCGAAAGTAGATCGTTCGGGAGCGTATGCAACACGTCATATTGCGAAGAATTTAGTTGCTTCAGGATTATGTAAAGAAGTTTTAGTGCAAGTTTCTTATGCTATTGGTGTTGCAAAACCAACGAGTATTAATGTGGAAACTTACGGAACTTCAACAGTTGATAAAACAGATGGAGAAATCAGTAAAATAGTAGAACGTATTTTTGATATGCGTCCTTATTTTATCGAGCAACGTTTAAAATTAAGATCGCCAATTTATTCTGAAACTGCTGCTTATGGGCATATGGGAAGAAAATCAGAAATTAAAACTGTAACTTTTTCAAACCCGATGGGCGAAACTGTTTCGCAAGAAGTAGAAACGTTTACTTGGGAAAAATTAGATTATGTTGATGTCATTAAAGAAAATTTTGGTTTGTAAAAAATCGCTATTTTTATTTTAAAAATATTTATAAAAAAAAATCCTTGACATACTATTATGTCAAGGATTTTTTATGAAGTTTACTAAAAACTTATTTTATTTGAAGAATATACGGCATTCTCGCCTGAATTCCTTTTAATTTTTTTAGCTCATTAATAGTATTGTATAATTGATAATTTTCAGAACCTAAAGCTTCTTTCAGAATTTCATTTTTAGATGATTTTGCAAAAAGAGAAAAGTTGAAGGCTTCTTTAAAATCTATTTTATAATCAGGGTAATTGCGAACTTTATAAACATCAATATTTGCTAATTCTGAAGCAACTTTAATGGCATCATTTAAACTTCCTAATTTATCAACTAACCCATTTTCAAGTGCTTGTTTTCCTGTCCAAACTCTCCCTTGAGCAACGTTATTTACCTGTTCAAAAGTCATATTTCTACCTGCTGAAACACGGTTTACAAAAATGGTATAAATATGTTCTACGCCTTGTTTTGTTACGCTATAAAATTTATCATTTATTGGTTCAAAAAGACTATAATTAGGATTGTTATTTGTAGATACTTGTTCGGCATTAATTCCAATATTTTCTGCAAATTGATGCACATTCGGAATCGCTCCAAAAACACCGATAGAACCTGTAATTGTTGTTGGTTCAGCGATAATTTTATCGGCATTACAAGCAATATAATATCCGCCAGAAGCGGCTAAATTCCCCATAGAAACTACTAATGGTTTTTCTTTTTTTGCCAATTCCAATTCACGCCAAATAAGTTCCGAAGCCAAGGCACTTCCTCCAGGAGAATTTACACGTAATACAATGGCTTTTACATTTTTATCTTTTCTTGCTTCTCGAATTGCTTCGTTGGTAATTTCTTGTCCAATAATATTTTCATTTCCTTTGGCGTATCTAATTTCTCCTTGTGCGTAAATAACGGCAATTTTATTTTTTTCTGAAGAATAAATACGTCCTTTTCCTGTTTTTATATAGTCTTCTAAAGAAATGGTATGTGCTTTTTTATCAGAATTTAAGGTTAATTTTTGTTCGTATTGATCTTGATAAATAATTCCATCAATTAAGTTATTTTCTTTGGCGATTTCGGCATTTCTACCGTTGGCATTATCGGCAATTAGGTTTAATTTTTCGATAGAAATATTTCTACTCTCACTAACATCGGTAGTAATTTCCGACCAAATAGATTTTAAAAGAGAGGTTGTTTGTTCTCGATTTGCATCGCTCATTTTATTGGTTAAATAGGGTTCAACGGCACTTTTATATTTTCCATGACGAATTACTTCCATTTTAATTCCGTATTTATCTTCAAAATCTTTATAATATAAAATTTCGGTTGATAATCCTTTAAAATCAATAGCGCCTACAGGATTTAAAAATAAGCTATCGGCAACAGAACTTAAGTAATAATTTTTTTGTGTGTAAACATCATTATAAGCGTATATAAATTTGCCACTTTTTTTAAAATCCTGCAATTTATTTCTGATGGCTTGTGTTTGTGCAATTCCTGCATTTACTTGTGTTGTTTTAATGCTAATTCCTGTAATATTAGGATCTGTTTTTGCATTTTCGATAGCATTTATTATTTTATTCAAGGCTAATTTTTCATCAGCTAATTCTAAAATTTCTGCTAAAGGATTTTTTTCTTTAGGAGCATAATCTTTTATAGGTGTCGATAAATCTAATTCTAAAACAGTATTTTCTTTTATAAAAATTTCTTGGTCACCGCTCATTCCCGTACCCATTACGGCAGCGATTCCGATAAAGAAGAAAAACAGTAAAAATAAGGCGATAAAAAAGCCAAGAATTGAAGCTAGTAAATTTCGTAAAAAGTTCATATAGTGCTGTTAATTTTTTTGAGTAAAGATACAGTTTTACATGAAGTTTTAAAACACTCTTTAAAATTGAAATTTGTCTTATTTTTTATCAGGATAATATAAGACAATAAAAATTATTTGAAGCTATTTCCCGCTTTCCGCACTCGCTCTTTTTTTGAAGAAAAATCAAAAAAAGGAGCTCAAACAATTGCTTCAATCGGGGCTAGGCATTGTTACTAATCATTTCGAGAACTTATTTAACATCAAAATAACTAAAAATTCATCAACAGAAAACAATCAAATTCTCGATATAATTTTAATTGCTTTTAGTTATTAAAATAATTCGAATTGACAAGAATCATCAAAAAAAAAGCTAAAAACTACGGCAAATCAGGATGCGAAACTGAACTAAATTCAGTTTGACGGATTCGATTTCTTATTTTTATATTACAAAACTTTTTTAGATGAAATTTAAACAGGCTCTTAATCATTTTTAAAATGTTTAACAGTAAATTTCAACCTTAAATAGTTCAAAAATGAAAAAAAGATGTTTATGGGTAGGAAATAATCCGTTGTATATAAAATATCATGATACCGAATGGGGAGTTCCCGTATATGATGATGCGGTTTTATTTGAATTTTTACTACTAGAAAGCTTTCAAGCGGGTTTAAATTGGATTACTATTTTAAAGAAAAGAGAAAATTTCCGCAGTGCTTTCGATAATTTTGATTATACTAAAATTGCCAATTATGATGAATATAAGTACGATGAGTTACTTCAAAATGTAGGAATTGTAAGGCATAAATTAAAAATTAAATCTGCTATTTTAAACGCTAAGCTTTTTATGGAAGTTCAAAAAGAATTTGGTTCTTTTTCAGCATATATTTGGAGTTTTGTTGCAGGAAAACCAATCAAAAATAACTTTAAAAATAGCGCAGAAGTACCCGCAAGTACAGCCTTATCAGATACCATTTCAAAAGATTTGAAAAAACGAGGTTTTAAGTTTGTAGGAGCTACCATTATCTACGCATATATGCAGGCGATAGGCATGGTTAACGATCATACGACAAGTTGTTTTAAGTATTCTGAATTTTAAATTTTGTATCTTTGATCCGCATAAAAATTAATTAAAACCTGTTAAATAAAAGCATCAAAAATGAACATAAAACAACTACTTTGTGCCGTTGCAACCCTTAGTTTACTAGCTTCTTGTGGTGATGGAAAAAAAGAAACATCAACTGAAATAGCAAAAGAAACAATAGGAACTGTTGCTAAAAAAGCACCGAAATTTAATCATGAAGTCGAACAATTTGCCGATATAAAGGTATTACGATATCAAATTCCAGGATTTGAAGCACTAACGCTCAAAGAAAAAAAACTGGTATATTATCTAAGCCAAGCAGGATTAGCAGGGAGAGATATTATGTGGGATCAAAATTATCGTCATAATCTTGAAATTAGAAATGCTTTAGAACATATCAATACTAATTTTTCAGGCGATAAAAATAGTGAAGATTTTAAAAAATTTACGACCTATTTAAAACGTGTTTGGTTTTCAAACGGAATTCATCATCATTATTCGAACGACAAAATTAAACCTGATTTTTCTAAAGAATATTTAACTGATTTATTAAAGCAAACAAAAGCAAATTTATCCGAAGAAGCTTTAGAAGTTATTTTTAATGATAAAGACGCTAAAAAAGTAAATAAAAAAGCAGGTGTCGATAATGTATTAGCATCAGCAATTAACTTTTATGGTGCAGATATTACCAGTAAAGATGTTGAAAATTTTTACAAAACAGCCTACAAAGGAAGCGAAAAACAACCTATTGAAGCAGGTTTAAATTCTAAATTAGTACGTGAAAATGGAAAATTAGTAGAAAAAGTTTGGAAATCGTGTGGGATGTATGGAGAAGCTATCGATACTATCATTTTTTGGTTAGAAAAAGCAAAAGAAGTTGCTGAAAATGAAAAACAAGGAACAGCTTTAGGTTTATTAATTGAATATTATAGAACAGGAAGTTTAGATGTTTGGGATCAATATTGTATCGCCTGGGCAACTGCTACACAAGGAAATATTGATTGGATAAATGGTTTTATCGAAGTATATAATGATCCAAAAGGATATCGAGGTTCGTATGAAACAATTGTTCAAATTAAAGATTTTGAGATGTCTAAAAAAATGAAAGTTTTATCTGAAAATGCACAATGGTTTGAAGATAATGCACCTTTATCACCAACACACAAAAAACAAAATGTAGTCGGTGTTTCGTATAAAACAGTAAATGTTGCATCAGAAGCAGGAGACGCATCACCAAGTACGCCAATCGGAGTGAACCTGCCAAATAATAACTGGATTCGTGAACAACATGGTTCTAAATCAGTATCCTTAGGAAATATTATTGGTGCGTATAACAATGCTGGTGGTTCAGGAAGATTGAAAGAATTTGCTTATAATCAAGAGGAAATAGCAGTAGAACTTGAATATGGAAAATTAGCCGATAAACTACACACCGCATTACATGAGGTTATTGGACACGCATCAGGACAAATAAATGACGGAATTGGACAACCTAAAGAAACCTTGAAAAATTACGCCTCTACCATGGAAGAAGGAAGAGCAGATTTGGTTGGATTGTATTATTTAATGGATGCTAAATTACAAGAATTAGGCTTGGTTTCTGATTGGGAAAAAACAGGAAAAGCCGCGTATGATGGATATATCAGAAATGGTTTGATGACACAATTAGTTCGTATTAAATTAGGAGATGATATTGAAGAAGATCACATGGTAAACCGTCAATGGGTTTCGGCTTGGGCTTTTGAACAAGGACAAAAAGAGAATGTTATTGAAAAAATATCGAAAGATGGAAAAACATATTTCGTTGTAAATGATTACCTAAAACTTCGTGAAATTTTTGGGCGTTTGTTAAAAGAAACCCAACGAATTAAATCCGAAGGAGATTTTGATGCCGCAAAAAAATTAGTAGAAGGATATGGTGTAAAAGTAAATCAGGAATTACATAAAGAAGTTTTAGAACGTAATAAACAATTTACATCTGCACCATATAATGGTTTTGTAAATCCTGTTTTAGTACCCGTAACCGATGCCGAAGGAACTATCACAGATGTAAAAGTGACACAGCCTGAAACTTTTGAAGAACAAATGAAATTTTATGCTAAAAATCATAGTTTTTTACCTATCAAAAATTAATTAGATTTAAAAATCTCTAAAATAAAAACCGATTCTTTATAAAAGAATCGGTTTTTTATCTTTATAAATCGAAGAATTAATTTTATCCTTTGATTAAATATTTTGCAAGAAATAATAATGTAATAGCCGTTAGAATCCCGATGGCAACAAATAAAGCACTATTTTTATAGTATTTTTGATTGTTTTTAGCATCTTTTTTATAACTGTAAAACATCACAATTACAAAAGCGATAATAAATAAACACGAAAAAACAATTCTACCTGTGGTAAATTCGATGGTAGCAAAAGGAATGAACATAATCTTTTATTTTTAGCAAAGTTACTTAAAACTAACAATATAAAAAATATACAAAAAACACGCAAAACACATGAAAAATAAACTAAAAGCAGTGCAAGAATTTCACGAAGCATTTAAAATAAATATTCAAAATAAACCAACAATCGCTATTTCAGAGGATAGAAAAAAATTGCGTTTCGAGTTGATGAAAGAAGAAAATGAAGAATATTTAGAAGCCTGTAAAAATAATGATTTAGTTGAGGTTGCCGATGCCTTGGGCGATATGTTGTATATTTTATGTGGAACAATTATCGAACATGGAATGCAGGATAAAATTGAAGCTGTTTTTAACGAAATTCAGCGAAGTAATATGAGTAAATTAGATGAAAACGGGGAACCAATTTATCGAGAAGACGGGAAGGTTTTAAAAGGTGAAAATTATTTTAAACCCAATATCAAAGAAATTTTAGAGACGTATTAAATTGATTTATTATTCTTGAATGTTTTCTTGAATATCTTGTTGAATTTTTTGATGATTTTCTTCTTCTAAAATGCGTTCAAGTTCGGAAGTTAACGTATCAACATTATTGACAACCTTAAGAATAACACCATCTGAATTGATAATAATATGTGTCGGATATTGCTTTACTTTTAAGTTTTTCGACATATATTTTTTCTGATTTGGTATGGTAACATATTTAAATGGTTTTGTTTTTAAAAATTTTTTCAATTTATCTTTTTCATTAAAGGCTAAAGAAATAAATTGAATATCTTCATTTTGATACGTATCCACTAAATCATTGAGTTTAGGAAATTCTTCCACACAAACTTTGCAATTAATAAACCACGATTTTAAGACCGTTATTTTTCCTGTGGTACGCACTTCTTTATTGTGCGATATTCCATTTAAATCCGTAAAATCATATTCAGGTAATTTTTGCCCTTCCATTTTAAAATATTCGTAAGCAACCCGAGCTTTTCTTATAATGGCTTTTTTTATTTTTTGGTTAACAGGTTGTTGCGTTGTGGTTAATTTGTAGGTGGTAAGCGTTTCTTTTTCCAATTTTTCAACAAGATAGATTCCTGTTTGTAATAGTGTTAAAAACATTGGTTTTGTTATTGTTATTCCTTTTTCATCAATAGCAATAAAGGTTGCTGTTAAGTCGATATTTTTTTTCATGTTTGCGTTCCAAGCATCAAAATCTTTTTTAACAGTTGTTTTTTTAGTTGTTATTAGCGCACTTGTTTGCGAATTTGAGTTGTTTTTTTGACTAGAATTTTCATTATAATTTTTAAAATAGCTCTTTAAAATAAATACGGATAACGCAAAACCTATTAGTATAGATAGTATTATGAGGATAATATTTTTCATTATTTTAGAAGGGTTTTTTAAAAAGATAAAATTACTGATTACTCTTGTTATTTTATGATTTATTAAAGTTATTTTAACGTGTTTTTTTTAACGCCTAAAAAAAGCATCAAGTTTTACTTGATGCTTTTTAATATTTATTCTTTAATTTTTCATTAAAGTTGAACTCTCCAACCGTATGGATCTTCGGATTTATTGGTTTGTATATCGGTGATATATTTCTTTAAATTCGTAGCGTATCCGTCTGTTATTTTAGGCAAATCATATTCTTTGTTATCGAATCCAAAACCAGAAATTGGTGAAATTACTGCAGCTGTTCCTGCACCAAACATTTCTTTTAAAGAACCATTTTCAGCAGCTTCTACCACCTCGGATACCGTAATTTTACGAACTTCTACAGGAATATTTTTATCCTCAGCAATTTGAAGAATACTTTTTCGAGTAATTCCATCTAAAATTCGGTCGCTCGTTGGGCTTGTAATTAAGGTGTCATTAATTCTGATAAAAATATTCATTGCACCTGCTTCTTCAATATATTGATGCGTATTATCATCTGTCCAAATTACTTGCTGATAACCTTTATCAGTTGCTAATTTCGTTGGATAAAATTGTGCGGCATAATTTCCTCCAGCTTTTGCAAAACCAACACCACCATTAGCGGCACGAGCATATTTTTCTTCAATTAAAACCTTAACATCTCCAGAAAAATAAGCACCAGAAGGAGCGGTACAAATAATCAATTTATAAGCATTGGCAGGCGATGCATGAAAACCTTCGCCAGAGGCAAATATAAAAGGACGAATATATAATGAACTTCCTTCATTGGTTGGAATCCATTTGTTATCGATTTCTAATAATTTTTTTAAGCCATCCATAAAAATATCCTCAGGAATTTGAGGAATTACCAAACGTTCTGCCGATTTATTTAATCGTTTATGATTGTCTAAAGGACGAAATAATAAGGTCTTATTATCGGCATCTTTGTAGGCTTTCATTCCTTCAAAAATAGATTGTCCGTAGTGGAAAATTTTAGCCGAAGGATTTAATGAAATTGGTGCGTAAGGTTCAATAGAAGCGTTTTTCCATTCTCCATCAATATAATCACAAACAAACATGTGATCTGAAAAGATACCACCAAAGGTTAAATTGTTAAAATCTACGGTGTCAATCTTTGATTTTTCGACAAGCTTTACGCGTATGTTCGATTCCATAAAAAAAAGTGTATATATTAGTACACAAAAATACAAAAATTGTAGGATTTTTACTACAAATAGCCACAAATAGCTACATGTTAAAACAATAAATAAGAAATAAGATTGTTAAAAATAACATATCTTTGAAGTAAGTATTTCATGAGTATTTCATGAATAGTATAAAAAATATATATTATTAAACGAGAAATAATTATAACATCCGACGGTTCTACAACCATTTATTTACCCGATTGGAATGAGCAATATCATTCAAAACACGGCGCTATTCAAGAGGCGTATCATGTTTTTATAAAAAGCGGATTAGCATTGCAAACAACCTCTGAAATTTCAATTTTAGAAATCGGTTTTGGTACAGGTTTAAATTGTTTTATCACTTTTTTAGAAAATTCAAGAGCGAATTTAATTGCATCAAAAAGGGCATCAAAAAAGATAAATTATGTTGGAGTAGAGGCATATCCTGTTGTAAAAGAGGAAGTTGAAAAATTAAATTATGTAGCCGAATTAAAAGCTGAAAAAGATCAGGTTATTTTTGATAAGATGCACAACTTTTCTTGGGATAAAAAACACGAAATTACACCAGATTTCAGTTTAACAAAACGGCAACAATTTTTTACAGCTATTGATGATAAATCAGCATTTGATTTGATATATTTTGATGCTTTTGGAGCAGAACATCAGCCTGATTTATGGACAGAAGCAATTTTTAAAAAGATGTTTGAAGCCTTAAAAGAAAACGGAATTTTAGTAACGTATTGTGCAAAAGGTAGCGTTAGACGTGCGATGCAGTCGGTTGGTTTTACTGTAGAACGATTGGCAGGTCCTCCAGGAAAAAGAGAAATGCTTCGTGCGATAAAACAAGCATAAAAACAAGATTGCATCATAAATAAGAAAAATAATTACACATAAATAATAAGAAATAATCATCATAAATAATGAAATTTCAAAGACGTTTTGGAAATAGAAAAAGTACAAATCCGAAGAAAGGAATGCTTTTAATAATTGTATTAATCGTTATTTTATACTTGTTTTTTAATGCGGATAAAATAATCGGAAAAATTTTATAAATGAAGCCATTTCAATTTAAAGAATTTGAAGTACATCAAGATAAAACAGCCATGAAAATCGGTACAGATGCCGTGTTGTTAGGAGCTTGGTGTTCGTTGGGTGCATATCCAGATTCCATTTTAGACATCGGTTCAGGTACAGGTGTTATTTCATTAATGTTGGCACAACGAAGCGATGCGATGACAGTAGATGCCGTTGAAATTGATGCCGATGCGTATGAGCAAACGGTTTCAAATTTTGAGCAATCTCCTTGGGGTGACCGATTGTTTTGTTATAATGCTTCTTTTTCAGATTTTGCTCAAGAAATGGCAGAAGAACAGGAGCAATACGATGTTATTGTTTCCAATCCACCATTTTATACCGATGCTTTTGAAACTCAAAATGAAGCTCGAAATAAAGCTCGTTTTACTTCGTCATTATCTTTTGAAAAATTACTAAAAGGTGTTGCTGAAATTTTATCAGAAAAAGGAATATTCTCGGTCATAATTCCTTATAAAGAGCAAGAGAATTTCGTGAAATTAGCCGAAGAATCGAAGTTGTTTTTACAACGTATTTGTCATGTAAAAGGCAATGAAGACTCCGAAATTATCCGAAGTTTATTGGCTTTTTCTTTTGATGAAAATCAGGCTGAAAACCTTACAAATAATCGGGAAGAAATTTTAATTATTGAAAAAGAAAGGCATCAATATACCGATACCTATATCAATCTTACAAAAGATTTTTATTTAAAAATGTAAGTTTTATATTTATTTATCATTGGAATAATCAAATTTTTGAGTTAAAAAATGATGTGAAATTGTATTAAACATTTCTGAATTATTACGAGGCATTCCATGATTTGCTCCAGGTAAAATACAGAGTTGTGCTTTGGAGATATTATCGAAAATTTCAACGGCATGTTGGTTTTTAATAATATCTCTATCGCCAATAATAACTAAAACTTCGGCGGTAATTTTTTTCAATGCTTTATGAGTAATCTCAGAAGAATTTAATAATAATTTGTCTAATTGTAGTTCTTTTTCCCAATTTTTAGATGTATCGCCATTTTTTAGCATTTTAATAGTTTGCGAGTGCATTTCTTGAACTTGTTTAATTGCCCAATTGTTCACAGCAGTTGAGTCAAGTCTTAAATTTGGACCCATTGCAATTATTTTTTTTATCTTGATTTTATTGTTGATTCCCATTTTTAAACCAATAATAGCTCCATCGCTCCAGCCAAGAATATTAATGGCATCTAATTTTAAATAGTTCGCAAGCGCTTCATAATCTTTTGCCATTAAATCATAGGTTAAATTAGTTGTTTTTAACTTCGATTTTCCTTGTCCTCGACTATCGACGGCAATAACATTGTACTTTTTTTTGAAAAAATCAATTTGATATTCCATTGCTTTGATATCCGTTCCACAACTGTGAATAATAAACAACGGCTCGCCTTTTCCGTATTGTTCATAATAAATTTTAGTGCCATTTACTTTGGCGTATTTTCCTACGGATTTATTATTTCCGTATGGAATTATAAAATTATCTTGGGCATTACTGGTCGTAAATGGAAAAATTAAAAGGAATAGAATAAGTTTAATAAGTATTGATTTTTTCATACAAGTGATTTATTTGCTATTTTTTTGTGCAATAATAAAGGGAAATAGGTTAATAATCAAGATATATTTATAGTTAAAAATAGCCATTATTTTTTTAGAAGAAGACAATCTTTAATGATAGGTTTTTTATTCGAGAGGATATTTTTAGCAATTCGATATTCTGTTGCTTTAGGAGTTTTAATCAAGGTGAAATCTTCGGTAAAGTTATTTTTTATAATTTTTTCAAGTTCTTTTATCGAAACTTTAAAGAAATTTTTCTTAAAATTAACTGGATTTATATTTTTATCTTTGAGTTCTTGTAGTATTTTTTTTTCTAGTTCGGGAGCATTATTACTGAAAATTATAGCATTAACATCAAACTGAAAAGGTAGTGCATCGGTTTGTAATTCGTTGATTTGTTCAAGAGGTTCTAGTCTGCGAGTCATCCCGATTTTATAAATATTTTTTCCAAATGAGCCAACATTAGAAATAATATAAACATGTCCTGCTGTCGCATTTTTTTCCATAGCGAACGCTTTTTGTTTATCAGCAATTACGGTATTTAAATCGTGTGTTATTTTTTTGATTTTATCGGTCAGTTGTTTTTTATTTTTTCCTGAAGCTGTACTTATTTCTTTATTGGCTTTTTCTAATTGTTTTTGAAATACTATTTCTTGTTTTTCTATTTTTTTCTTGCTATTTTCAATATCTCGAAGTAATTTATTTTCTTCTCGGATTTGTTTTTTTACCTCAAGTTCTTTTTCTTTTTCGGCTTGTTTTTTATTTTGATAAGCGCCTACTAAGTTTAATTCTTTGATTCTTAGGTGTAAAAAGGAATTTTGAATAGCAATATGGTTTGATTTCCCTAATTTATTAGTTGTCAGAAATGCTTTTTCAATTCTTTTTTTAACAGATTCGATAGTATTCCATTTAACTTTTGAAATTAAGGTATTACATTCTTCATTAAAAGCTTTAAGCATTAATTTTGCTTGTAATTCTGCGGATTTTTTAGCTTTTTCAATATTTGTTGCTGTTTTTTTACCGAAAAGAACAGGGATTTCATAGTTTGTTGCACTGTTATTTTTAATGGCTATTTTTTGTTGATTTCTAATTTTAACAAGTTCTTCTTTGTATTGTTCGGCAGTATCGAATTTATAGACTGGTTTTTGAATACCGACAGAAATTGCATCTAAATCAGTTTGATAAAAATCAATTTCTTTTTTTAATTTTGAAAATTTTAAGGTTGCTTGTTTGTAATTATTATTAAAAATTTCTTCTCTAAAATGGAGTTTATTTTTTTTGAGTTGAATTTCTTTATCGCGAATATTTAATTTTTCTATTTGATTTTTACAATCAGCTTCAAATTTTTCTTGTAATTGTTTTATTTCATTTTCTACGTCCGTTATTTTTGAGTAACGTTCTAATTTATTTTCAAGTAATTTTATTGTTTTTATATTAAAAATATCCATAGCATGGTTTTTGTATTTTTTAATTTTACGCTAAATTTCTATCAATTTTTTTTTAAAAAATCGACTTAAAAATACAAAATAAATAATAAGTTATCCAAGGAAATCGAAGTAATTTAAGTGAGAGCCTGTTTAAATTTTATTTTTTAAAAAAAAATAATAGAAAAGCAAGAAGTCGCATTCTTATTTGCTGTAGTTATTCCTTTTTTTTGATGATTCTTGTCAATTTGAGTAATTTTAATAACTAAAAGGAATTAAAATTACTCGAACTGACAGTTTATTTAATTTTTAAACAGGCTCTAAATAAAACATTTTATAATAGTTTATTTTTTAGCTGATAAATTAAAAAAACAGCAAGCGCACCACCGAAAAAAGAAATGATGCTATTCAGGAAAAATAAGGCGTAATTAATGTATTCAACTTGAACTATAAATTTAGGGCTAAAGCCTAATCTTCCAAAAGATTTAATTAAAAAAATACTTCCAAAAACTCCAGAAATCGTATTTCCTGTAAATCCAAAAGAATATTTTTTGAAATAATAGCCAATTGTATTTGCTCCAAATATTCCTATTAAAATACTGATTAGCGAAATTAAAGTAGCAGTCATATAATGAGTGTTTTTTTATTTTTCAGCAGATTTAATGTCCGTAATCCATGTTGTCTATTTTTCCGCCCATAATCTTTTTTTGCACAATCATATATACAAAAAGTAAGATAAAACCAACTACACCCCAGTAAGTTGCGACTGATAATCCGTAGGCTGTTGTAGCCGTATTATAAATAGTTAAAGAGTCGTTTACGGTATTTGTTGATGGTAAAATTATAGGAAATAGTGACGCTAAAGAGGAAGTTATTCCTCCTAAAATCAGTAAGGTAGAAAAAGCAAACGCATATATTTCGTTGTTCAATTTCTGTACAAAAAATAAGCCAATTAATCCTGAAATATAAATAAGCGGAAACACCAATAAAAAAGGATTTTCAATAAAATTATTTAAGGAATTTGGGTTTACAATTTGCCAGATAATCAATGAAAATATCGTTAAACCAATCAGTAAAATATTTAATTTAAAAACGGTTTTCTTTAATTTTTCATTAATAGATGAATTGGTTTTTAAAACAATCCAATTTGCACCGTGAATAGCCAAAGTAACCACCGCAATAATTCCGATAACAAGGGTAAACCAATCAATAACACCAGGGTTTTCAGCTAGTGGACTAAAGCTGTTATTCCAAAGAGGTAAGAAAAAATAATGAGCTTCATAGGTAGAAATTCCGTTTTCAACACCACCTAAATTAACGCCTCTAATTACATTTCCTAAGGCAATTCCAAAAAATAAAGCAAGCAATAAACTCGATACGCCAAAAGAAGTATCCCAAATATCTTTCCACATTTGAACGTTAAACTGCGCTCTAAATTCTAGCCCAATCGCTCTGAAAATAATCAGCCATAAAACAATAATTAAAGGCAGGTAAAAACCACTAAAAACCGATGCGTAAAATGTAGGAAATGCCATAAAAAGCATTCCACCTGCGGCAACTAGCCAAACTTCGTTAGAATCCCAAAATAAACCTGCCGATTTAGCAATAACTTCTTTGTCTTTTTCTTTTTTCGCCATAAATAAATGAATGATTCCTGTACCAAAATCATAGCCATCTAAAATAAAAAATACCGCCAAAACAATTGCGATGATAATAAACCAAAATACTTCCATAATTAATGTGTTTGATGTTTAGGTCCTTGATGAATTGTTTTTCCAACCAATACTAAAAATAAGATACCGAGTAACATATATAAGGCTACAAATCCTAAAAGCGTAAATAAGGTATTTCCTGATGAAACTGTTGGCGATATTCCGTCACTTGTTTTTAATAATCCATAGACTAAATACGGCTGTCTTCCGAGTTCGGCAGTGTACCAGCCTGTAATATTTGCGATATAAGGAAAAGGAACTAAGAACAATATTGTCCATAATAAGGGCTTAAAAGTGTATAATTTTTTTCGATATAAAAAGAAAACTGCCAATCCCATAATTCCGATAAAAATAGTACCTAAACCTACCATAATATGATACGAATAATAAAGCGCAGGAACATTGTCGGGTAATTCTTCTTTTTTAAATTGATCCATTCCTGGCACTTGTTTGTCCCATTCTTGATAGGTTAAAAAGCTTAAAATATTAGGAACTGCAATTTTATTATCGAGTTTTTTTTCGACCATATTGGGTTGTCCGATTAAAACAATTTCGGCACCAGCTTCTTCGGTTTCAAAAATCCCTTCCATCGCCGCAAAAGATGCAGGCTGATATTTCGCAACATTTTTAGCGTTTAAATCTCCCGTAGGGAATGCTAATAATAAACTGGCAATAAATCCAAAAATAACGCCTGTTTTTAAAAATAATTTACCGTATTCTACATTTTTATTCCTCAAAATATAAAAAGCACCAATACTCGCCACCACAAAAGCAGAAGTGGTAACAGAAGCAACTTGATTGTGTAAAAAAGCAGGCAATAACCAAGGATTTGTAAATAAATCGCCAAAATTTTCTAGGACGAATTTTCCATTTGCTAAAACTTCATGCCCTACGGGATGTTGCATCCAAGCGTTGGTTGCTAAAATAAACCAGCCACTTGCCCAAGAACCTAAAAAGACTAAAAAAGCGGTTAAAAGATGGAGTTTTTGCCCCATTAATTTTTCACCAAAAATAAAAAGTGCTAAAAAGGAAGATTCTAAAAAGAACGAAAACATGCCTTCCATGGCTAAGGTTTGCCCGATAATTCCGCCTGTTAATTCTGAAAATTTTGCCCAGTTAGTACCAAATTGAAATTCCATCGGGATTCCTGTAACAACGCCCATAGTAAAATTCACAGCAAATATTTTCATTAAAAATTTTGCCGCATTGTTATATTTTTCAATATTATTTTTTAAGTATTTCCACTTAAAATACACGATTAGTAAGGATAATCCCATCGTTAATTGTGGGAATATATAATGAAACGTGATTGTAAATGCAAATTGCAATCGGTCGTAAAATAGCATATCTTCCATCGGAAAGTAAATTTGACAACAAATTTAATTCATATTTTTAGATATTTATGTGACATTTGTCACATAAATTTTTAGGTATGCCGTCTGAGAAATAAATCAAAATATTTTAGCATGAATAAAGGGTTTTAATAGTGCTTAATTTTATTATTTTGTTTAGTAAAAAGTGTCTTCATTCCATTTTGAAGGGTTATTTATAATGTAATCTGAAATGTTGTGGTATGCTTTATTGTTGCGAATAATATGATCGTGATAATTGGGTTGCCATGAGAAATTAACAGTTGTTTTTAGTGCATTTACCGTTACACCTGTTTTAAATCCACGTATTATGGATGCCAAATTTTTTGATTGAGATCCGAATTTATTACTCGGGTTCGCAATGCATTTTTTGGTGGTAGTAGAGACGCAATGCATTGCGTCTCTACGCGTGGTATTATAACTGTTTTCACCAATGGTTATTATGGCATGAAAATGATTCGGCATAACAATATATTCGCCTGTTTGTAAATTCATATCAGGACGCATTTCAAATGTTTTTATCCATTGTGTTTCAACAATTTTTCCTATTTCCGATAAGATTATTTTTCCATTGATGATATCACCAAAAAAACATTCCTTGTTTTTACAGCAAATCGTAACAAAATAAATAGCATTGGAACCGTAATCCCAACCTTTCAATCTATTGGATTCTATGCGATATTTTCCTTTGATTTTTGTCATTTTATATCGTTTATTGCTGGTAGAGACGCAATGCATTGCGTCTCTACGTTGTGCGTTTGTGCATTCTATTTCGATAATATCACAAAAAATACGTTTGTTTTACATCAAATATAATAGATTTCAAATAAAATTTAAACCCCAAACACAAAACCCCCACCATTAAAAAACCAACCAAAATTTTTAATCACTATTCCTAAATCAGATGCTATCTTTGCGGTTCATTTATATTTATGGCAATTAATACACTTTTAATAACACCACCTTTCACACAATTAAATACGGCATATCCCGCAACGGCGTACATCAAAGGATTTTTAAATTCTAAAGATGTAAACGCTACGCAAATGGATTTAAGCATCGAGCTTTTTACCGCTGTATTTACCAAAGAATTTATAGACGCTATTTTCAAACAGGCGGAAATCCTTGGGAATAATGATTTTCCGTTGGTAGGAAATCAGCAAGAAAATTATATAGATAAAGTAGATTTTGTGATGAATTATTTGCGGGCGCAAGAAGTTACGGCGGCGTATCAAATAGTGCATAAAGATTTTTTACCCCACGGACACCGACGCATCAAATTAGCCAAAGATTTAACCACCGAATTTGGTAAATTAGGAATTTTAGACAAAGCAAAACATATTGCAACCTTATTTATCGAGGAATTGGGCGATTTTATAAACGCTAATGTCGATGAGTTTTTTTCATTTACACGCTACGCTGAACAATTAGGGCGGTCAGCGTCTAGTTTTGATACTATTGATGAGTTTCTAACCTACGAAACTACTTTAATTGAAGATGAAATGCTGTATCTTTTAGATGAAAAAATAAAAGAGCAAATAACATTAGAAACACCTGAAAAACCGTATGATTTAATTTGTTTTACCGTGCCATTTCCAGGGAATTTATTTTCCGCTTTGCGATGCGCTCAATTTATAAAACAACAATATCCAAAGATAAAAATAGCCATGGGCGGCGGTTATTGTAACACTGAATTAAGGCGTTTATCTGACCCTCGAATTTTTAATTTTGTCGATTTTATAAGCCTAGATGATGGTGAAGCTCCATTGTTAAGAATTACCGAATTTTTAGATGGAAAAATAAATGAAGATGCTTTAGAAAGAACTTTTATCTGTAGAAATAATGAAGTTATTTATGCCAATAAAATTCCGAATACGATATTTCATCATCGAAATTTACCCGCTCCGAGTTACATCGGCTTGCCGACTAATAAATATTTATCGTTTTTAGATGTAATGAATCCGATGCACAGAATGTGGTCGGATGGAAAGTGGAATAAACTCACCATTTCCCACGGATGTTATTGGAAACAGTGTTCTTTTTGTGATGTTACGTTAGATTATATCGGTAATTACGAAAACACCACCGCCGATGATTTGGTAAATAAAATTGAAAAAATAATATCAGAAACAGGCGTTACAGGATTTCATTTTGTAGATGAAGCAGCACCGCCAAAAATGCTAAGAGCTCTAGCAAATAAATTACTAGAACGAAAAATATTTATTACCTGGTGGACAAATATTCGTTTTGAAAAAACCTTTACACCTGAGCTTTGTTCGTTGTTATCAAAATCGGGATGTATTGCGGTAACAGGCGGTTTGGAAGTGGCTTCCGATAGGTTATTGGCTAGAATGAAAAAAGGCGTAGATATTGGACAAGTGGCACGAGTAACCAAAGCTTTTTCTGATGAAAATATTATGGTGCATGCCTATTTAATGTTTGGTTTTCCTACCGAAACCGAGCAAGAAACTATTGATTCGTTAGAAGTTGTGCGTCAATTATTTCAACATAATTGTATTCAATCGGCTTTTTGGCATCAGTTTGCTTGTACAAGTCATAGTCCCGTAGGAAAAAACCCTGATGCTTTTGAAATTAAAATTACAGGACCAGAATTTAAAGGGTTTGCTGAAAATGATTTGTATCATGAAGATCCAACAGGGGCGGAGCATCATTTGTATAGTCAAGGATTAAATACGGCGTTAAATAATTACTTAAATTACAAAGGATTTGAGATTCCTTTACAAGATTATTTTGATTTTAAAGTATTAAAAACAACGCAAAAACCGAATTTAATTGAAGGTTTTTTGAATGTGTAAAAGTTTAATTTTGATAAAATCATAAACAAAAAAAATCATGTTACTTTTACGGTAACATGATTTTTAAGATTTAAATATAGTTGAATGTTAAAATCATAAAATTAAGGCTATTTATTTTTGATAAAAGCATCAATATTATCATAAATAGCAGGAATTATTTCTTTTCCAGATTTGTCAATAAATCCATATTTAGTTTGACGAAGTTTATTGGTTACTGAAACCTTTGCCCAACCTTTTTTATAGATATCAAACATACCGATTTCTGTATATTTAATTCGTACAATGGTGTTTCCTTTATTATTGATAAAACCACTTTTATCTTTAATTCGAACTAACGCCCATCCTTTTCGATACACGTCAAAAGCTTGGATTTCGTCAAATTTAGTATTGATAACTTTTTTACCATTATTATTAATAAATCCTAGATAACCGTTTTCTTTTATGATAGCCCATTTTTTTTGGAACATTCCAAATTTACCGATAGAATCATAAACGGCTTCTACGACTTCATTTCCATATTTATCAATAAATCCAAATTTATTATCAAGATTTACTTTTGCCCAACTTTTTCTTTCCTGATTATAGGGTGCTATTGTATCATATTTTGGAGGTGCAATTTCGATTCCTTTACTGTTTACGACTCCGTAAAATTCTTTATTTTTGACAATGAAAAAGTCTTGAGCATTGGCATAAAAACTTGTTAAAATGATAAAAACTACTGTTACTTTAAATTTCATGATATTAATTTAGGGGGTTAAAAAAAAACGCAAATATACGCTGTTTTACTCGTTAAATAAATTTTTAAAGATGTTAAGGTATTAAGTTTTGTGTGATTTTTTTTGATATAAAATAAGGAGTATAAATACAGTGAAAAAGGCATCTATAATGATTATAATGATGCCTTTTATTGAATTATAAAATATTTTGTGTACGTTTAAATAATTGCAAATTATCCTTTTATCGTTTCAGGATTGTAGCCTAAATACGGAACTTTTTTCTCGACAAAAATAATTCCATAGTTTTCTAACTCCTTTAAAATTGGTTGATATACTTCTTTTTTAATTGGTAATTGCACTCCAGGCGTTGTAATATCGCCATTTAAAATGCGTAAAGTTGCCATCGCCACAGGCAATCCGACAGTTTTTGCCATAGCAGTATAAGTTTGATCATCACCTTTAATAACCATACTGCTTTCTATCTGATATTTTTGCTTATCAAGCTCATATCCAAATTTATGTTGCATCACAATCATATCTTTATCATCGGCTTCAAGCGTCCATTTTTCAGAAAGTATCTTTTGAAGTATTTGTGCAGGCGTTGCATTTTTGAGTCCTGTTTTTTTAGTCGGATTAAAAATATCTAACTCTAAAAATTTATCCCACATGATATCATCTTGTTCAATTTTAAGATAAGAACGGAATTTTAATTCGACAGAATCGGTAGGAGAGTAGGCTAAAAATAAGTTCGTAAAATCACGATAACTTAAATTTTCAGAATTTTCAATAGTATAAGAATCATCGGTCATTCCTAATTGAACAAAGACATTCCAAGCTCTTGAAAAACCAACTTTTCGAATCGTTCCACGATACATTGTTGGTACATTTTCTAAATTATAAATACTTCTATATTGTAAGGAATCTCGATTTGCATACGCTTCGAATTTACCATAACCATCAATGGTTAAAAATTCGGTTCGTCTAAATAATTTATGATACGGAATGTATTTATAGGTGTTCTCTTGAATAAACATCGCCGCACCTCCTTGTCCTGCTAATACTACGTTTCTAGGATTCCAAGTGAATTTATAATTCCATAAATTGGTATCACTTTCAGGAGCAACTAAACCACCACAAAATGATTCAAAAAGCAACATTTTACCACCTTTTTCATGAATTTCATCAATAATTTGCATCGCACTCATGTGGTCAACTCCAGGATCTAAACCAATTTCGTTCATAAAAACCAAACCTTTTGCTTTTACATCAGTATCTAAGGCTTTCATTTCATCCGAAATATAAGAAGCTGTTACCAAATGTTTTCCATAGATAACACAATCTTTAGCAACTTCGATATGAAAACGAGCAGGTAACATCGAGATAACAATATCTGAATTTTGAACCGCTTGCGAACGTTGATCCGCATTAAAAACATCTAATTGTACTGCCGTTGCATTTTTATGATTATTGATAATTGCTTCTGCATTTGTAAGCGAAAGATCACCAATGGTAATGTGTAAATTTTCTGAAGTTGATTTATCTAATAAATATTTTATAAGAGATGAACTAGATCTACCAGCGCCGATAATTAATATATTTCTCATATATAATGTGTTTTTGTTTTCTTAAATTTGAAATCACAATATCCGTAAAATAAATTAGAATAAATTAAAATAAAGTTTAAAATTAAACAAAATCAATCAAAATGTATAAAAATTTAACAATTACGGCTGTGTTCGGCGTTATTGCAGTCGTTTTAGGAGCCTTTGGCGCACATGCTTTAAAATCGAAATTAAGCCCGGAAGCCTTACAAAGTTTTGAAACTGCTGTTCGATATCAATTTATACACGTGCTCGTTTTACTTTTTATAAACACGTTTCAGGAGTTTAGTTTGCAACAAAAAAATAGGATTAGTCGCTTTTTTATAGCAGGAATTGTGCTTTTTTCAGGTTCCATTTATTTAATTCAACTCGCTGGAATATCGGCAAAATCGATTTGGTTTATCACACCTTTAGGAGGTGTTTTATTAATAATAGGTTGGTCTTTAATGATTTTTGAGTTTATCAAAAAGATATCAAAAAAAACTATTTAATTTAGAAAAAAATAATAAAAAAATAATAAAAAAAATCAATAAGTAAGCAGTTTACGCAAAAAATCCTATTTTTGTGTGAACTTAACACAACTAAATTATTTTAAGATGACAAATCTTGATAAGAAAACGATATCATTAGAGAACTTAGGAATTAAGGACGCGATGGTTCGTTATCAGTTAACTTCAGACGAGTTACACGATATAACGATTGAAAAAAAACAAGGAAAAACCACTGATTTTGGCGCATTAGCTGTTGAAACAGGTGAGTTTACAGGACGTTCACCAATGGACAGATTCATTGTAAAAGATGATATTACAAAAGATGAGGTTTGGTGGGGAGATATCAATATTCCTTTTGATTCAGCAAAATTTGATAAATTATATGATAAAGTAACAGCGTATCTTTCAGGGAAAGAGGTTTTTGTACGTGATAGTTATGCTTGTGCCGATGAAGATTACAAGCTAAATATTAGAGTCGTAAACGAATATCCTTGGAGTAATATGTTTGCTTACAACATGTTTTTACGCCCAACGGTTGAAGAATTAAAAGATTTTTCTCCAGAATGGACAGTTGTAAATGCTCCAGGTTTTATGGCAGATCCTGCGGTTGACGGAACACGTCAGCACAACTTTGCTATTTTAAACTTCGAGAAAAAAATTGCTTTAATTGGTGGAACTGGATATACTGGTGAAATTAAAAAAGGAATTTTTTCTGCTTTAAACTTTATTTTACCTGTCTTTAAAAATACGTTGCCAATGCACTGTTCGGCAAATGTTGGTAAAGATGGTGATACCGCTATTTTCTTCGGATTATCAGGAACTGGAAAAACAACGTTATCTACTGACCCGAATCGTAGTTTAATTGGAGACGATGAACACGGTTGGACATCAGAAAATACTGTTTTTAATTTTGAAGGAGGTTGTTACGCTAAAGTAATTGACTTATCTCAAGAAAAAGAACCAGAAATTTATGCCGCGATTAAAAAAGGAGCAATTCTTGAAAATATCGTAATGGACGAAAACGGTAAGGTTGATTTTAACGATACCTCTATTACACAAAATACCCGTGTAAGTTATCCGATACATCATATTGAAAACATTCAAACGCCATCAACAGGGAAAAATCCGAAGAATATCTTTTTCTTAACTGCCGATGCTTTTGGAGTATTACCTCCGATATCTAAATTAACACCAGGACAAGCAGCATATCATTTTATCTCAGGATATACCGCAAAAGTTGCAGGAACGGAAGCAGGAGTTACCGAGCCATTACCAAGTTTTTCAGCGTGTTTTGGAGCACCATTTATGCCATTACATCCAACGCGTTATGCAGAAATGTTAAGCGAAAAAATGAAAGAAACAGGTGTAAATGTTTGGTTGATAAATACTGGTTGGACAGCAGGTCCTTACGGAATTGGTCATCGAATGAAATTAAAATACACTCGTGCAATGATTAATGCCGCATTAAACGGAGATTTAGGGGAAGTAAATAATGAAAATTATCATACACATTCTGTATTTGGATTGGCACAACCAAGAAAATGTCCAGGAGTTCCTACCGAATTATTAAGCCAACGTCAAGCTTGGAATAATGATGAAGAATATTATAAAACAGCAAACAAATTAGCAGATTCATTTAGAAAAAACTTTAAACAGTTTGAAGAAAATGCAAATGCTGAAATTTTAGCAGGAGGACCAACTCTATAATAATCTTTTTTATTCTAAAAAAAGATTCATGAAATATTAAAAAAAGCATCCGAAAGGATGCTTTTTTTATGCCTAAATACTGCCTATTTTTGTTGTATTAAATTGTTAAATTAAATTTTTTAACGAAACTAAAAAAGATGATTGTAAAAGGAAATATTGTCGATATACAAAATAATCGAATTTATAAAGGACAAATTCAGATTGAAAATGGTAAAATAAAAAGTATTCAAGAAATAAATCATTCAACCATAAATATAAAAGAAAATAATTTTGAAAATTATATTATTCCTGGCTTTGTTGATGCTCATATTCATATTGAAAGTTCGATGTTAGTGCCATCAGAATTTGCTAAAATTGCAGTTACTCACGGTACGGTTGCAACGGTTTCTGATCCGCATGAAATCGCCAATGTATTAGGTGTAAAAGGCGTTGATTTTATGATTGAAAACGGAAAAAAAGTCCCGTTAAAATTTAATTTCGGAGCGCCAAGTTGTGTGCCAGCAACCTCTTTTGAAAGTGCTGGAGCAATTATAGATTCCGAAGACATTAAATTGATGATGCAAAACCCAGATATTAAATATTTAGCTGAAATGATGAATTATCCAGGCGTGTTATTTGATGATGCTGAGGTTTTGAAAAAAATTCAGCATGCAAAAGATAATAATAAACCTGTTGATGGTCATGCGCCAGGTTTACGAGGTGATGATGTTTCAAAATATATTTCCGCAGGAATAACCACCGACCACGAATGTTTTTCTTATGATGAAGCTTTAGAAAAACTTCAAAAAGGCATGAAAGTAATTATTCGTGAAGGAAGTGCTGCTAAAAACTTTGAGGCTTTAATTGATTTATTACCAAATCATTTTGAAAATATGATGTTTTGTTCTGATGATAAACATCCTGATGATTTATTAGTAGGACACATCAACGAATTGTGTGAACGTGCCGTTTCAAAAGGAATTGATGTTTTTAAAGTGTTAAAAGTTGCCTGTATAAATCCTGTAAAACATTATAATTTAGATGTTGGTTTATTACAAAAAGGTGATGCTGCTGATTTTATCATCGTTGAAAATTTAAAGAATTTTAAGGTATTACAAACGTATATAAATGGTGAATTAGTTGCTGAAAATGGAAAATCGTTTGTAAAATCGGTAGCTTTTGAGGTGTTGAATAATTTTAATACAGATAAAAAAAGTATTGCTGATTTTGAGTTTAAATCATCCGCAGAAAAAATAAGAGTTATTGAAGCCTTAGATGGCGAATTAGTAACGAATCAAATTGAAGTAAATTCGTTAATTAAAGATGGAAATCTAGTTTCAAACACTCAAAATGATGTCTTAAAAATGACGGTTGTAAATCGTTATAAAAATGCAAAACCATCAATTGCTTTTATTAAAAATTTTGGATTAAAAGAAGGAGCAATTGCAAGTTCTGTTGGACATGATTCTCATAATATTATCGCTATCGGTGTTTCTGATGAAGCAATTTGTAAAGCAGTAAATTTATTAATCGAAAATAAAGGTGGAATTTGTGCGGTAACAACATCCGAAGAAAAAATAGTTTCCTTACCCGTAGCAGGAATTATGTCTGATAAATCGGCAATAGAAATTGGAAAATCGTATGCCGAATTAGATGCGATGGCAAAACAAATGGGAAGCAAATTAAGAGCGCCTTATATGAGTTTATCGTTTATGGCATTATTGGTTATTCCGTCGTTAAAATTATCAGATAAAGGTTTATTTGATGGAAATACGTTTAAATTTACATCATTAGAAGTTGGATAAATTTACCGAATAATAATTGATTAGTTTTGTATTTACAGAAATTGTTATAAAATTTGAAGACAGAAAAAATAATATTAGGCGTTGATCCAGGAACGAGTATCATGGGTTTTGGAATTATAAAAGTGGTAGGAAAAAAAATGGAATTTGTTCAAATGAACGAGTTAATTTTAAAAAAATACGACAATCATTATATAAAATTACGCTTAATATTTGAGCGAACACTCGAGTTAATAGACACCTATCATCCTGATGAAATAGCGTTAGAAGCACCCTTTTTTGGTAAAAATGTACAATCGATGTTAAAGCTAGGACGCGCTCAAGGTGTAGCGATGGCAGCAGCATTATCACGAGATATTCCCGTAACAGAATATGCGCCTTTGAAAATAAAAATGGCAATCACAGGAAGCGGAAAAGCCAGTAAAGAACAAGTCGCTTTAATGCTGAAATCATTATTAAATTTAAAAACATTACCCAAAAATTTAGACGCAACCGACGGTTTAGCAGCTGCAGTTTGTCATCATTATAATTCAGGAAAAGTGGTAGGCGGTAAAAATTACTCAGGCTGGGCTTCGTTTGTGAGTCAGAATGAAAAACGTGTTAAAAAGTAATTAAATTATGATTAGTAATTCCCCGATTTCAAAAAATAACGGAATAGACCTTTTTAATTTTAAACATTATGCTAAAAAGGTTCAAAAGATAATTCAAAATAATTCCAATAATTCTGAACCTTTAACTATCGGGATTTATGGAAAATGGGGAGAAGGAAAAACATCATTTTTAAATTTAATTAATGATGAAATTGATATTTGGAAAGATAAAGAAAAAGGACAAAAAGGTATTTTAAAATATCATTTTAATCCTTGGAGATATAGCACCGAAGAAGAAATGCTTTTTGATTTTTTTGATGGACTTTCTAAAATGATGTTTGTAAATAAAGATACTACACTTCAAAAAATAGGAAAACAACTTATAAAATATAGTAGATATACAAAAGCCGTTAAGCTTTCTGCATCTGTAGGGTTTTCTTCAAATAAAGCGGGAGCTACGTTTGATGTAAGCGAAATAATGAAAGCTTTAGGTGAAGATTTTATAGGTAAGGAAGTTACATTAGAATCTTTAATTCAAAATATAAACGATAAATTAAAGGCTTCTAAATATAAAATAGTGGTGTTTATTGATGATATTGATCGCCTTGATAAAGATGAAATATATACTATTTTAAAGCTGATAAAATTAAATGCGAATTTTAATAATTTTGTGTATATCGTTGCTTTAGATGAAAATCATGTTGCTAAGGCAATAGGGCAACGTTATGGTGTAGATACGAAAGATGGAGAATTGTTTTTAGAAAAAATTATTAATATTCCAATTCATTTACCGAAAATTGAATCAGCATATTTTAAACAATTTTTTGAAATAAAGCTAAAAGAAGTATTTGATAATTTAGGTTTTTCAGATGAAAATGATAATGAAAAAGAAGCTTTTTCAGAGATAATAAGAGAATTTAGAGTACAATATTTTAAAAATGGTAGAGAAATAATACGAGTTCTTAATAGTTTTTTTGTGGGTGCTTTTGCTATTGGTGAAGAAGTTAATTTAAGAGATTTATTTTGGATTGAATATTTGAAGGTTACGGATAATATTGCTTTTAATGTTATAAAAAAATATGATTCACCTAATATAGAAGAAAAATTAATTACTAATAGTACTATAATTAAGTATTCAACAGATATTTTAAATAAAGATGAAATATTCAAAGAGTATTCCAACGAAATTCTAGTAATATTATTTCCAGAATCTAAAGAATTTATGATGAGAATGGAATTAAAGGGTGGTAAAAACGCTATTGAAATTTCAAGATTAAATTTAAAAATTAATCATCCTAATCATTTTGAAAAATATTTTTCATATCATACAATTGGCAAAGTTTCTGTAATAAAAAAGAAGTTGATACTTCAAAATATAATTGATGAAAATGAAGTCGAATTAAAAACGAATCTTATTGATTTAAGAGATAAAGATAATTTAAAAATTCATCGTTTTTACAGTGTTATAGAAGATTTAATAAAAGAAGAAAAGTCAAATCAAGAATTTTTCTATAACTTTTTTTTCTTAAATTTAGAAATGATACCTGAAAAGGATAAAGATGTTTTTGAAGAAACGTATCGTTTAAGATTGATTGGATTAATATCAGAAGCTATTGATAAAGCTAGTTTAGATATTAATTTACCTATAGATATATTAAATATAGATGAACTTTTTAAATTGATGTTAACTAAGAAATCAAACTTAAAAACTAGAATAGAAAAAGATATTCTTAAAAGAATAAAAAATGAGTTAAATATTCAGCAAGTATCATTAATAGATTATTCATATTTAAGTAATTATAATAAAATAACAGTAATGTTTATTTTTAAAGAGGATGATGAAGAAGTTTATAAAAAAGATGTTTTTAATAGTTTAAAAAACATTGAAGATATTAAAAATATGATAAGTATTTTTAAGTATAATAATAAGGGAATTGAGGTGTTTAATATCGTGAGTTATAAGCAGATTGAGTCTTTAATTATAGAAGAGGTTATCTATCAAAAAATTGAAAAATTGAAACCTGATTTAATAAAAAAAATAGGTTCAACTTATGTTTTATCAAGTAAAGATGAATCTTCTGATTTAGAAAACGTAGAACAATTTATTTATTGGTATAAAAAAGACAAAAATTTAATAAACTAATTTGGCAGGAATCTACATACATATACCATTTTGTAAACAAGCATGTTTTTATTGCGATTTTCATTTTTCGACTTCTTTAAAAAAGAAAGACGAACTAATTTCGTGTTTAATAACAGAATTGGAAATCCGAAAAAAAGAATTACAAAACGAAATCATAGAAACTATTTATTTTGGTGGCGGAACTCCATCATTATTATCATCCGAAGAAATAAAAAGTTTATTAAATGCGATTTATCAGCATTATAAAGTTATTGAAAATCCTGAAATTACGCTAGAGGCAAATCCTGATGATTTATCCGAAGAAAAATTTTTAGAACTCGCAAATTCGCCAATTAACAGATTAAGTATTGGCGTGCAATCTTTTTTTGAAGAAGATTTAAAAAGTATGAATCGAGCGCATAATTCAAAAGAAGCAAAAGAATGTTTATCAATAGCAACTTGTTATTTTGATAATATTACAGTCGATTTAATTTATGGCGTTCCGAATATGAGTAACGAGCGATGGAAAGAAAATTTGCAAATTGCTTTTGATTTTGGTGTGAATCATATTTCGAGTTACGCCTTAACTGTGGAGCCAAAAACAGTGTTAGATAGTTTTGTTAAAAATGGAAAATATCCCGAACCAGACGAAACAGAAGCCAAAGAACATTTTGATATTTTAGTAGCAGAAACCGCTAAAAACGGATTTGTACATTATGAAATATCTAATTTTGGAAAGCCAAATTATTTTTCAAAACATAATACATCGTATTGGTTGGGTAAAAAATATATCGGAATTGGTCCTTCGGCACATTCGTTTAGCAAAACACATCGCAGTTGGAATGTTGCCAATAACGCAAAATATATAAAGGAATTACAAGAAGGAAAGCTTCCGAATGAGCAAGAAGAATTATCCAAAGAAGACCAGTTTAATGAATATTTAATGACAGGTTTACGAACCATTTGGGGCGTTTCATTAAATGAAATTCAAGAAAATTTTAAAGCCGATTTTAAAGAAGAATTATTAAAATCATCAAAGAAATTTATTGAGGAAGGATTATTAATTATCGAAAATAATACACTTAAAACAACTCCAAAAGGAAAGTTTTTAGCCGATGGTTTAGCTTCGGAATTATTTAGAATTAAATAAAAATATGATTGCAGAAATAACACATAAATCAGAAAAATATAAAATAGATTTAGCAAAACCTTTAGATATTTCGATTGCAATTGATGTATCAAAAGAAAGTGTAAATGCTTGGTATATTGATGATCCTAAAATTACGCCTGTGGTCGCTGAAAATTGGGTCGGAAGCGTTGAAAAAGGTGCCGTTGTAAATTTTAATACGATTAATTTTAACCCACATTCACACATTACACACACCGAATGTGTAGGACATATTACCAAAAAAGTACATTCTGTAAATGAACATTTAAAAAAATTTTTCTTTTTGGCTGAAGTGATAAGTATTTATCCGAAGAAATTAGAAAATGGCGATTTTGTGATAACAAAAAAGCAATTAGAAAAAGTTTTAAAAGATAAAAAAATAGAAGCCATAATTATTAGAACTTTACCAAATATATCTGATAAAAAACAACGCCGATATTCAAATACAAATCCGCCATATTTATTAGAAGAAGGAGCGATTTATCTGAAAGAAAAAAATATTAAGCATTTATTAATCGATTTACCTTCAGTGGATAAAGAAAAAGATGCGGGTAAATTATTGGCTCATAATGCTTTTTGGAATACAGGAAATAAAAAGAATAATGAAAGTGAAATCCGCTTTGAAGCAACAATTACAGAATTTATTTATGTCGATAATTCCATAGAAGATGGCGCTTATTTCTTAAATTTAATGATTGCGCCTTTCGAAAACGACGCCACACCAAGTAAGCCTGTTTTATATAAAATAAAATAGAATCAACTAAAATAAAAAACAAGCGAATTGTAAAAGCTATTCTTTTTTTTTATAGCTTTACATCTTTAATTTCTTATTTACTTATAGAATTTTTTAAAAATCCGAGTAACTATAATTATGAAAATTTATACGACATATAAAGATTATGAATATGCTGATACCAGTATGTTTAGGACTTTTTATGTAATATGATTTTTTAAATAAATAGATCAATTAAAAAAAGTCCGACTTCACAGTCGGACTTTTTTCCTTTTAGATAAATTTCAACAATAAAAAATAACGCATCAAATTAATATATTATGAGAAAATTGTATTTTAACTACCTGAATACTTTTAAAGGACTTTCAAGAGAAGTTTGGTGGTTGGCGCTAATCACCTTAATTAACAGAGCAGGTACGATGGTTATTCCATTTTTATCGTTGTATTTAATTAAAAGTTTAGATTTTACCTTAAAAGATGTTGGCTGGATTATGACCTGTTTTGGATTAGGTTCTGTGCTTGGTTCTTGGGTTGGTGGAAAATTAACCGATAAAATCGGCTTTTATAAAGTGATGAAAGCAAGTTTATTATTAACAGGTTTCTTTTTTATCGCCCTGCAATTTGTAACTTCTTTTATAGGATTTTGTATCGGAATTTTTTTAGTAATGTTAGTTGCTGATGCCTTTAGACCCGCCATGTTTGTAGCGTTAAATGCGTATAGTAAACCCGAAAATAAAACACGTTCGGTAACCTTAATTCGATTGGCAATTAATTTAGGATTCTCCGCAGGACCTGCTTTAGGTGGATTAATTATCACTTCTTTAAGTTACAGTGGTTTGTTTTGGGTCGATGGAATTACCTGTATTTCTGCCACTTTTTTATTGATGAATGTCTTAAATCCGAAGAAAGTAACGCCTTTAGATGAACTAAAAGTAGCAAATCCAGTATCTATTTTTAAAGACAATGCTTTTTGGATATTTTTTGTAGGAATGTTCATTTTTGCATTCGTATTTTTGCAGTTATTCTCAACAATTCCGTTGTATTATAAAGATGCACATCATTTATCAGAATTACAAATTGGTTTGTTAATGGCAATGAATGGTTTTATTATTTTTGCGTTAGAAATGCCCCTAATTAAATGGTTGGAAGAAAGTAAATATTCAAACACATTTTTAATTTTTATAGGATTATTATTAATGGGGTTAAGTTTTTTTGTATTAAATTTAACAAGTTGGTCTGGTATTTTGGTGTTAGGAATGTTATTTATGACCGTAGGTGAAATGATTGCGTTTCCTTTTTCAAATGCTTTTGTTATCAATAGTGCAAAAAAAGGAAATCAAGGAGAATATATGGCGTATTATAGTATGGCATTTTCCTTAGCACATATTTTTGGACACAATTCAGGAATGCGATTAATTGATGCGTATGGTTTTGATACGACTTGGGGTATCATGACGATTATCGCTGTTGTTGGCTTGGTAATTTTTTTACTATTGATGCGTGTTCTTAAAAAATCTGCCTTGGCAAATTAATTGCCTAAAAGAAATATTTATATTTGAATTTAAAATATCACTATAAAATATCATTATAAAAATGAATATACAAAACGCCCAAAAAGAAGTCGATAATTGGATTAAAAATCATGGAGTTCGATATTTTAACGAACTTACAAACATGGCACAATTAACAGAAGAAGTAGGCGAAGTTGCTCGAATTATTGCCCGTCGTTATGGAGAACAAAGCGAAAAAGAAAGCGATAAAAATAAAGATTTAGGCGAAGAATTAGCCGATGTTATGTTTGTTGTTTTATGTTTGGCAAATCAAACGGGAATTAATTTGCAAGATGCTTTTGATAAAAAATTAGATATCAAAACAAAACGAGATCATGACCGTCATCATAATAACGAAAAATTAAAATAATTAAATACAAATAAATATAAATGAGTTTAAGTAAAAATATACAAAAAGGAAGTTTTTGGATTAATGTACTGAAAGTTAGTGTGCCTTTTTTAGTTTTTGTAACCTTATTTTCATTGCTAGTAAATAGTGGAAGTGCGTTGTTTTCTGGGGATTTTGAAACCGTAAATACAATTAATTTTTCACAAGGAAAATGGCAACGTTTTTGGCTAACAAAAGTAACGGTTAGTGTTTTATATGCCATTTATGTGGTGAATAAAAAAACAAAGTAATCGTAAAAAAATCGTAAAATAAACGAACTACGCTAGCACTAACACTAACTATAATAAGGTTTTTAAAAACCAAGTTTACAGATGAATTTAGAACTTAGTATCCCAAGAAAAAATAAAATTAATACTGAAATTATTATTTCAGGTTCAAAAAGTGAGTCGAATCGATTGTTGATTTTACAACAATTATTTCCAAGTATCACTATTGAAAATTTATCAGATTCTGATGATACACATCATTTACAAGATGCTTTATCCAAAGAAAATAACGCAACTGAAATTGCCGATATCGGACATGCAGGAACAGCAATGCGTTTTTTAACCGCCTTTTTTGCTACGCAAGAAGGAGTTGTCAAAATATTACAAGGCTCGGAGCGAATGCACAATCGACCTATAAAAATTTTGGTTGATGCACTTCGTGATTTAGATGCCGATATTCAATATCTTGATAAAGAAGGGTATCCGCCGATAAAAATTACAGGTAAAAAAATAGAAAAAGATACCGTTACTATTGATGGAAATGTAAGTAGTCAATATATTTCAGCATTGATGTTAATTGCTCCTAGTCTAAAAAACGGACTCACAATTGAATTAAATGGGACAATAACTTCCGTTCCATATATTAAAATGACGCTATCTTTGTTGCATAAAATAGGTGTTGTTGCAATATTTGAAAAAAATAGCATTAAAATAAATGCTTTAGAAACTGTTTCAGAACAAAATATTGTTGTAGAATCGGATTGGAGTTCCGCTTCTTATTTTTATTCGATAATTGCCCTGAGTGAAATTGGCGCATCTGTAACGTTATCGGCTTATAAAAAAGAGAGTTTACAAGGCGATAATTGCTTGGCCGAAATTTACAAACATTTTGGCGTTACAACGATTTTTAAAGAAAATATGATTGTCTTAACCAAGCATGAAAAACATAGTAACGCTATTTTATCCGAAGATTTAAAAAATGCACCTGATATTGCACAAACTATCGCTGTTACTTGCTTTGGATTAGGAATTGCTTGTGATTTAACAGGACTTCATACCCTGAAAATTAAAGAAACTGATCGTCTAGAAGCACTCAAAAATGAACTAACCAAATTAGGCGCAAATATTAGTGTAACGAATAATAGTTTGCATTTAAAAGTAGCAAATACTATTAATAGAAATATTAAAATTGCAACCTATAATGACCATCGAATGGCAATGGCTTTTGCACCGTTAGCACTCAAAACAACCCTCGTTATTTTGGAAGCTGAGGTGGTTTCTAAATCGTACCGAAACTTTTGGCAAGACATGCAACAAGTAGGTTTAGAAATGATTAAAGAAAAATAAAGAACGAATCACTTGACAAGGCGTATCTCGAAATTGTATATTTGCATACGTAATAAAAAAATAGTAATGAAATTATCAAATTTTAGTTTTGAATTACCAGAAGAATTATTAGCAGAATATCCTTCAGAACATAGAGATGAAGCACGTTTAATGGTGCTACATAGAGATACTCAAAAAATTGAACACAAATTATTTAAAGATGTAATCAATTATTTTGATGAAGGTGATGTACTGATGTTAAACAATACCAAAGTTTTTCCTGCTCGTATGTACGGGAATAAGGAAAAAACAGGCGCTCGTATTGAAGTATTTTTACTACGTGAACTAAATGCGGAAAATCGTTTGTGGGACGTTTTAGTAGATCCTGCAAGGAAAATCCGTATTGGAAATAAATTGTTTTTCGGAGATGATGAAAGCTTAGTTGCCGAAGTTATTGACAATACTACTTCAAGAGGAAGAACCTTACGTTTTTTATACGATGGACCTTACGAAGAATTTAGAGAAAAATTATTAAAATTAGGTGAAACACCTTTGCCTAAATATATTAAACGTGAGGTAGAAGATTCTGATGAAGATCGTTATCAAACTATCTATGCCAAAGAAGAAGGAGCAGTAGCTGCACCAGCTGCAGGATTGCACTTTTCAAAGCATTTAATGAAACGTTTAGAAATTAAAGGAGTCGATTTCGCTGAAACTACTCTACACGTAGGTTTAGGTACTTTTAATCCTGTTGAAGTAGAGGATTTATCGAAACATAAAATGGATTCTGAAAAAATTAAAGTATCCAAAGAAAGTGCCGAAATGGTAAACAATGCACTTGCTAATAAAAAAAGAGTGTGTGCCGTTGGAACTACTGTTATGAGAGCTGTAGAATCTTCAATCACTTCGAAACGAAAATTAAAAGAATTTGAAGGTTGGACCAATAAATTTATTTTTCCTCCTTTTGATTTTAGCGTGGCAAACTGTATGATTACTAATTTTCATACGCCAAAATCTACCTTAATGATGACCGCTTCTGCCTTTGCAGGACACGATTTTTTAATGGAAGCGTATCAAGAAGCAATTAAAGAAAAATATAAATTTCACTCGTATGGAGATGCGATGTTAATTTTATAATTAAATAACCAACTATTAATCGCCAAACCTCACAAGGATACTTGTGAGGTTTTGTGTATTTTTGCACCCGATGGAAGTAAAGAAAAAAGACATACGCGCATTATCAAAAGAAGAACTTCGTGATTTTTTTGTTACTAATGGAGATAAAGCATTTAGAGGAAATCAGGTATATGAATGGTTATGGACAAAATCTGCCCATTCTTTTGATGATATGACAAGCTTATCAAAAGATACACGTCAGATGCTTGACCAAAACTTTGTAATTAACCATATCAAAGTGGATACCATGCAACGAAGTAAAGACGGAACGGTGAAAAATGCAGTTCGTTTACACGATGGATTGGTGGTAGAATCGGTTTTGATACCTACAAAAACAAGAACGACAGCCTGTGTTTCGAGTCAAGTTGGTTGTAGCTTAGATTGCCGATTTTGTGCAACATCACGCTTAAAAAGAATGCGAAATCTAAATCCTGATGAAATTTACGACCAAGTAGCAGCGATTAATAAAGAGAGTTTATTATATCATAATAGAAAACTGTCGAATATCGTTTTTATGGGAATGGGAGAGCCTTTGATGAATTATAATAACGTGATTAAATCCATAGAAAAAATAACGTCTCCAGAAGGTTTAGGAATGTCGCCTAAGCGTATTACGGTATCAACTTCAGGCGTGCCAAAAATCATCAAAAAAATGGCAGATGATGATGTTAAATTTAATTTAGCGGTTTCATTACATTCTGCTATTGATGCCGTTCGTACCTCAATAATGCCCTTTAACGCTACGTTTCCGTTGAAAGATTTGAAAGAATCATTAGAATATTGGTACGAAAAAACACAACGAATGATTACTTATGAATATGTCGTTTGGGGAGGAATTAATGATAAAAAAGAGGATATCAATGCTTTAATTCAGTTTTGTAAATATGTGCCTTGTAAGGTGAATTTAATTGAATATAATCCGATTGATGATGGCGAATTTCAACAAGCAAGTCCAGAGGCAATTAATAATTATATTTCTAATTTAGAAATGCACGATATTGTGGTAAATGTTCGTCGTTCACGAGGAAAAGATATTGATGCTGCTTGCGGACAATTAGCAAATAAATCATAATAAATACAGCTATTTTAGTTAAAGTTTAAAATATGTTGATAAAGATAGTCGTATTATAAAACGTCTTATTATTTAGAATAATAAGACGTTTTTTTATTTTTAATTAAAAGTTTTAGTGGCTATTTTTTGACCAACTTTATACGTGATTTCTTTTTTTAAGTCTCCAGCTAAATCGTAATGTTTCCAAACACCATCTTTATTATTATTGCTATAATTACCTTCTATGGAAATTAAAACTGCTTCATTGTATTTTTTATAAAGTCCATGTTTAGCATTGTTTGCGTATGTTATTACTTGTGCTAAACGTCCTTTTTTAGGTTCGAAAAACTCCCATAAACCGTGTTTGTATTTTTTGAAATAAGTTCCTTTTTTTAGTAAGATACCATTATTGTTATATATTTCAACAGTTGCATTGTCTGATTTTCCAATTCTTTTTACGACTTCTTTTTTATTTCCATTTTCAAAGTAAGATTCTAAATTAATCGGTTTTCCATTTTCATAAAATCGTTTTATTAACAGTACATTATTTACGTTATATTTAAAATAATCTCCCGTTAATTTATCTTTTTGATACGTACCAGATTCTTTAATATTTCCATTGATGTGATATTTTTTATAGGTATAATCTTCGGGATTTACATATGATTTTTCAAAAAATATAGTTCCATTTTCATCTTTTTTGTACCAATTTCCAGTAGGTTTTCCAGCATCATATTCTTCTAATATGATGTTTCCATTACTATATTTTCGAAACCATTTACCGTGTTTTTTATTATTCTTATAAAATTCTGATATTGTTTTTTCACCTTCTTTATTGTAACGAATATACTCACCATCTATACGTCCATTTTTATATTTTTTTTGATATTGTAAGATGCTGTTTTTGTGATATCTTTTTTCGGTATATTCGTTATTTGAGGTATATTTTTTTTCCCATTTTAAATCACCTTCTTCATTTTTTTCAAACCAATTTCCAAAATATTGATTATTTTTATATTCCTTACGATTTTTAATCGTTCCGTTTTTATGGAAATTTTTTAAAACATAATTTTCAGGAGTACTATATTTTTTTTCCCAAATAAGGTTGTCATTATTTTTAGCAAACCAAGTTCCTTTAGGAACTCCATTTTTATATTCTTTTTGGCTTACTAGATTTTTTTCTGGGTTCATTCTTGAAGTAGAACGCTCCCAAAAAACACCATTCTTAACATCATCTTTATAATTTTCAACGCCAATTTCTTCACCTTTTTTATTATAGGTTGTCCATTTTCCATTTTTATTTCCAACAATATATGTACCTTTTCGTTTGATAGATTTATCAGTATAATAAATGGTAAAGTCACCATCTTTAAGGCTGTTTTTATAATTTATTTCAGAATATAAAACGCCATCACTATCGTAATTTAATTTTGATTTTGAAATTAAACCATTGGTAAATGTAACTTTAGAATAAGCGCCATTGCGTTCAGCTATTTTAAAATCGCCATCTAAAGTTTCTCCTTTTAAATTTTTATAAATAGTTTCTTTTCCAAATTTTTGAATATCAACATCTCTCCAAAGCATTGTTTTTTGAGAAAAAATGGCATTTTGAGATATAAAAAAAAGAAGTAAGAAGTTGAATACTTTATTCATAGTATTTTAGTGGTAAAAAAATTAAATTATTGAGTGTGAAATTATTGTTTTTATCATTATTATTCTAGTACTTTTACTTTTAAATTAATTTTTTTATTGAAATATGAAGCCTGTAGAACAAATTAAACTTCCTATTCAAAATGAAATGGAACTCTTTGAAACAAAGTTTAAAGATTCGATGTTGTCAAAAGTTCCATTATTAAATAGAATTACGTATTATATCGTTCGTAGAAAAGGGAAACAAATGCGTCCGATGTTTGTTTTTTTAGTTGCTAAAATGGTTTCTGATGGTGGTTTTGATGAACGAACTTACAGAGGTGCATCCGTAGTTGAATTAATTCATACGGCAACTTTAGTGCATGACGATGTCGTGGATGATAGTAATCGCCGTCGCGGATTTTTCTCTGTAAATGCTCTTTGGAAAAATAAAATTGCCGTTTTAGTAGGCGATTTTTTACTCTCAAAAGGTTTGTTACTTTCTATTGATAATGAAGATTTTGATATCTTAAAATTGATTTCTATCGCTGTTCGAGAAATGAGCGAAGGGGAGTTGCTTCAAATAGAAAAAGCACGAAAATTAGATATTACTGAAGAAGTTTATTTTGAAATTATCCGCCAGAAAACAGCCACTTTAATTGCGGCTTGTTGTGGAATTGGAGCGGCATCGGTAGGAGCAAATACTGAAATTGTGCAGCAAATGCGAAAGTTTGGCGAATATATAGGAATCGCTTTTCAAATTAAAGATGATTTGTTTGATTATACCGAAGAAAAAATAGGAAAGCCAACAGGAATTGATATCAAAGAACAAAAAATGACGCTTCCGTTAATTTATACGTTAAATAATTGTTCTAAAAAAGAAAAATCTTGGTTGATAAATTCGGTAAAAAAATACAATACGGATAAAAAACGTGTTAAAGAAGTTATTAGTTTTGTTAATAAAAATGGTGGGTTAGAATACGCATCTACTAAAATGGAAGGGTATAAAAATAAGGCATTGGCGATATTAGAAAATTTTCCAGCATCCCCTTATAAAGATTCTTTAAAGTTAATGATTGATTACGTTGTTGAACGAAAAATATAATGAGATAATATGTCTTATCTATTATCGTCATGCTGAATTTATTTCAGCATCGCATCAATAGGAGAAACGGCAAATCAGGATGACATCAAAAATCATATAAAAGTAAAAACCTCGAAAAAATTAATTTTCGAGGTTTTTTTATGCTTGTCTGTGGCGACTCGCCACCATTACATCATTCCTGGCATACCACCACCCATTGGAGGCATAGCAGCAGCTTCTTCTTTAATATCAATTAAAGCACATTCGGTCGTTAAAATCATTCCTGCAACAGATGCTGCATTTTCTAAAGCTACACGCGTTACTTTTTTAGGATCGATAATTCCAGCTTCTAACATATCTACATATATTTCAGCTTTAGCATCATAACCAAAATCTTTTTTCCCTTCTAAAACTTTATTGATAACAACAGAACCTTCGCCACCTGCATTTTCAACAATCGTTCTTAAAGGCGCTTCAATGGCTTTATTTACAATTTGGATTCCTGTAGTTTCGTCTAAATTATCGGTAGTTAATGATTTTAAAACCTTTTTAGCACGAACTAAAGCAACACCACCACCAGCAACAATACCTTCTTCTACAGCAGCACGAGTTGCATGTAAAGCATCATCAACACGATCTTTCTTTTCTTTCATTTCAACTTCAGAAGCAGCACCAACATATAAAACTGCAACACCACCAGCTAATTTTGCTAAACGTTCTTGTAATTTTTCACGATCGTAATCAGAAGTAGTAGTTTCAATTTGAGCTTTAATCTGATTTACACGCGCTTTAATTTGCGTTTCATCACCAGCACCATTAATAATAGTTGTATTGTCTTTGTCGATAGTTACTGTTTCAGCAGTTCCTAATAAATCTAAGGTTGCATTTTCTAATGAAAATCCTCTTTCTTCAGAAATAACAGTTCCGCCAGTTAAGATAGCGATATCTTCTAACATTGCTTTTCTACGATCACCAAAACCTGGTGCTTTTACAGCAGCAATTTTTAAACCACCACGTAATTTATTAACTACTAAAGTTGCTAATGCTTGTCCATCAACATCTTCAGCAATAATTAATAAAGGTCTTCCAGCTTGAGAAACAGGTTCTAATATTGGAAGAATTTCTTGTAAATTAGAAATCTTTTTATCAAATAATAAAATATAAGGATTCTCTAAAGTAGCAATCATTTTATCAGCATCGGTAACAAAATATGGCGATAAATAACCTCTATCGAATTGCATACCTTCCACAACGTCCACATACGTTTCCATTCCTTTGGCTTCTTCGACAGTAATTACCCCTTCTTTACCAACTTTACCAAAAGCTTTAGCGATTAAATCACCAATAACTTTATCGTTATTTGCAGAAATAGAGGCTACTTGTTGTATTTTTTCTGATGAATTACCAACTTCTTTTGCTTGTTTTGCTAAATCTTTAGTAATTGCACTAACTGCTTTATCAATACCACGTTTTAAATCCATAGGATTCGCGCCCGCAGCAACATTTTTTAATCCTTCTTGTACAATAGCTTGTGCTAATACAGTTGCTGTTGTAGTCCCGTCACCCGCTAAATCGTTGGTTTTAGAGGCTACTTCTTTCACCATTTGAGCTCCCATATTTTCTAAAGGATCTTCTAATTCAATTTCTTTAGCAACGGTAACACCATCTTTTGTAACATGAGGCGCACCGAAAGCTTTTGAAATAATTACATTACGTCCTTTAGGACCTAAGGTTACTTTTACTGCATTTGCTAATGCATCTACGCCACGTTTTAAACCGTTACGAGCATCTACATCAAATTTTATATCTTTTGCCATTTTTAGATTTTTTTATTTATGAATAATAAACTTATCGTAATAAATTTGATTAAATAATTGCGAAAATATCGCTTTCTCTCATTATTAAATAATCTTTTCCTTTATGTTTTAAGTCAGTACCAGCATACTTTCCGTATAAAACAGTATCACCAACTTTTACGGTTAAAGGTTGTTTTTTTGTTCCATTTCCTACGGCAACAACAGTTCCTTTTTGAGGTTTTTCCTTTGCGTTATCAGGAATAATAAGTCCAGATGCGGTAGTTGTTTCTGCGGCAGCGGCTTTTATAAGAACTCTATCTGCTAAAGGTTTTATTTTTAATCCCATTTTGTATAAATTATGATTAACGATTTGTTTTACTGTTTATTTTTGTATTTATTTTTAATGCTTATAAATAGTCAGAAATTATGCCATTAAAAAAATTATGACATTTTTTCTAAATTCCTTAAAATTAAGCATAAAAAAAATGCCAACGTGTCATTTACGTTGGCATTTTATATTTTATATCGAATTGATTATTGTACGCTATCTTTTGTTGCAGGTGTTTCAGGAGGTGTAGGCGTTGTTACTTCTACATTTTCTAAAGCACTATCTAGTTGCGGTGCATCTGCAGATGTTCCTCTAGGGATTGCAAAATTTGAAATTAAAATTAAAGCAAACATACTAATTGCTAAAGTCCACGTAGATTTGTCTAAAAAACTATTGGTATTTTGTACGCCTCCAATGTTTTGAGCTCCAGCTCCAAAAGAAGAAGATAATCCACCACCTTTAGGGTTTTGAACCATAACAATTAAGATTAATGCTATTGCAACAATCAATATTAATACTAGAAGTAACGTATATGTTGTCATTATTTATTTTTTTTGATTTATTTTTTCTTGATTTTGCATTCTTTTATTGGTCTGCAAAGTAACTACTTTTTTCTGAATATTTCAAACTTAATCTTTTATAAGCTTTATTTAAACCTTTTATTTGAAATAATTAGTTAATTTTATAGCTGTTTTATGATTTTTTTTACCATTTAGCAACCGATTCATTAAAAATATCTTGTGTTATTCTTTCTAAAATAGTATTTAAAGCTGTTTCAAGTACGGCACCTGTTAATTGTTGCGTAGCGCCATAATCATAGTAAAAAGAAAAGCGTTTTTCAAAATCATCTTTTTCGGTTAATTTATTTTCAAAAATTACGTTTACGGTAATTGTTAGCCTGTTTTGTGCGGCTTTTTGGTCGGAAGTAGCACTCATCGGATTAATTCGATAATCAACAATTTCACCAGAAAAATGCAATTCCCCATTGGTATTTACCAGTGTTAAATTTGTTTGACGTGTAAATAAATCTTGTAAATCTTGGGTAAATTTTTGGCTTAATGTCGGTTCAATTAAAGGCGCTTGATTTGCAAAAAAATCAACCTGAATTGTTTTTGCATTTCCTGTATTTCCACCTGTAAATGAATAGGCACCACAGCCTATCAGTATAAATAATGTGATTATCGAAAGTAAGAAAATATAGCTATTATTTTTCATGAGTTACTATTGATTATAAGTCGTATTGTTTTATTTTTCGATATAAAGTTCGTTCAGAAATCCCTAATTCTTTGGCGGCTAATTTTCGTTTGTTGCTGTTTTTTTCTAAGGATTTACGAATCATTTCAATTTCTTTTTCTTGTAATGATAAATTTTCATCTTCTTCAATGGTTTCAGCATATTCGTAATTATTTTCAGCATTTTTTATGGAAGCTGTTGTTGCTGTTTGTTGAATTTGGACAACTTCAAAATTTTCATTTTTGGGTTGTTTTTGTTCTTGATAAATACGTTCAATTAAACCATGATTTTCTTCTTTTACTTCTTCGGAATTTCCATTTTGCATTAAATCGAGCGTTAATTTTTTCAAATCATTGATATCATTTCGCATATCGAACAAAATTTTATACATAATATCTCGTTCGTTTGCAAAATCGGAATTACCATTTTGTTTGTCGATAATTGCGGGTAAGTTTCCATTATTTTTAGGAAGATATTGTACTAATTTTTCGGCAGTAATGAGTCTACTTTCTTCTACTACGGAAATTTGTTCTGCTAAGTTTCTTAATTGACGAATATTTCCTGGAAAACGATAATTCAATAATATTTTGATCGCATTATCATTTAAACGAATTGTTGGCATTCGATATTTTTGAGCAAAATCCGAAGCAAATTTTCTAAATAATAAATGAATATCTTCTCCTCGTTCTCGCAGAGGTGGTAATTCAATATCAATGGTACTTAATCTATAATATAAATCTTCTCTAAATTTTTCTTTAGAAATGGCAAGTTGCATATTCACGTTGGTTGCGGCAACAATACGAACGGTTGTTTTTTGCACCTGTGATGATCCTACTTTTAAAAATTCGCCATTTTCTAAAACACGTAATAAACGAACTTGGGTTGTTAAGGGTAATTCGCCTACTTCATCTAAAAAAATAGTTCCTCCATCGGCAACTTCAAAATAGCCTTTACGAGCGGTTGTTGCTCCTGTAAAAGCGCCTTTTTCGTGTCCGAATAATTCACTGTCAATAGTTCCTTCAGGAATTGCGCCACAGTTTACAGCGATATATTTAGCATGTTTCCTGTGCGATAATTGATGAATTATTTTAGGGATACTTTCTTTTCCAACCCCACTTTCTCCGATTACTAAAACTGAAATATCTGTAGGCGCTACACGAATCGCTTTTTCAATAGCACGATTCAATTGTGTGTCGTTACCAATAATTCCAAAACGTTGTTTTATAGCCTGTAAATTTTCCATGTTTTATGTATTGCAAAGTTTTTATAGCGCGTTAAAACTTATTTTTTAAGCTTTTTAAGCTGATTTTAATTGTTATCAGAATATCCAATAGCAGTTCCTTTTAAGGTTGCTGAGGTACAATCTTCAACTTTAACATTAACAAAATCACCTAATTTATAAGTACCTTTATCAAAAACAATAACGGTATTTTGTGTGTTCCTAGCTTTCCATTGATTTGGGTCTTTTTTAGAAGTTCCTTCAATTAGAAATTCTTCAATTTTACCTAAATGTTGTTGTGTTCTGTATAAGCTGTGTTCTTGTTGTAGATCGATAATTTCTTGTAATCGGCGTTTTTTAATTTCCTGCGGAACATCGTCAGGCATTTTATTTGCTGCTAAAGTTCCGGGTCTTTCAGAATAGGCAAACATAAAACCGAAATCATATTTTACGTATCGCATTAATGCTAATGTATCTTGATGATCTTGTTCTGTTTCGCCACAAAAACCTGTAATCATGTCTTGTGATAAAGACATTTCAGGAATTATTTTGAAGATATTATCGACTAATTCCATATATTCTTCACGTGTATGCTGACGGTTCATGGCTTTTAGCATATTGTTACTACCACTTTGCACAGGCAAATGAATGTATTTACAAATGTTTTTATGTTTTGCCATAATATGGATAACATCTAAACTCATATCCTGCGGATTAGAGGTTGCAAAACGGAATCTCATTTTAGGAAATTCAGTGGCTGCCATGTCTAATAATTGGGCAAAATCAATGGCGGTAGCTTGTGCCATTTCGGTAGCTTTTTTGAAATCTTTTTTCAATCCACCACCGTACCATAAATAACTATCTACATTTTGTCCTAATAATGTAATTTCTTTAAAATTCTGGTCATGCATTGATTTAATTTCTTCCAAAACACTCTTCGGATCTCGACTTCGCTCACGTCCACGAGTAAACGGAACTACGCAAAAAGTACACATATTATCGCAACCACGAGTAATGGATACAAATGCTGAAACTCCGTTCGAATTTAAACGAACAGGCGCCACATCGCCATAGGTTTCTTCTTTAGATAAAATAACGTTTATAGCATCTCTACCTGCATCAATTTCTTCTAATAGATTTGGTAAATCTCGGTAGGCATCAGGTCCTACAACTAAATCAACGATTTTTTCTTCTTCTAAAAATTTTTCTTTTAAACGCTCTGCCATACAGCCTAAAACACCTACTTTCATAGTTGGATTGACTTTTTTAACAGCATTGTATTTTTGTAAACGTTTACGAATGGTTGTTTCTGCTTTTTCTCGAATCGAGCAAGTATTTACTAAAACCAAATCAGCTTCTTCCAAAACTTGCGTGGTATTAAAACCTTGTTCGGCTAAAATAGCAGCTACAATTTCGCTGTCGTTCATGTTCATTTGACAACCGTAACTCTCTATAAATAATTTTTTAGAATTTTCGTTTTTATGTGTTGTTACAAGTGCCTGTCCTTGTATTTTTTCATCGATAACCTTCTCTGTATGCTCCATATTGATAATAAAAATGATGGCAAAGATACAACCAAAATATCAACCTTATGACAAATTGGCAGAATTTTATGGTTTCTTAAAACACCTTTAATACTTCTTTAAAATTTCTTTAACACTTCTTTTTAATGCTAAAATCAAACAAAAAGTTTTTATTTAAAAAAAACATTCTACTTTTGCAAAATAAAAGCATGGATGAATAATTTGAATAAAATGAATCATCAAATGTAAAAGAGATACTTGAAAAGAGAGTTGAAAAGAAATAATTGAAAAGAAATAATTGAAAATAATATGGCAAAGAATTTAGTTATAGTTGAGTCACCTGCAAAGGCAAAAACGATTGAAAAATTCCTAGGAAAAGATTTTCAAGTAGCATCAAGCTATGGTCATATTGCAGATTTGCCATCAAAAGAATTAGGAATTGATGTAGAAGGCGATTTTAGCCCAAAATATATCGTTTCTGATGATAAAAAATCAGTTGTTAAAAAATTACAAACCCTAGCTAAAAAAGCCGAAACAGTTTGGCTTGCAAGTGATGAAGATAGAGAAGGAGAAGCAATCGCTTGGCATTTAAAAGAACAATTAAAATTAAATGATGATAATACAAAACGTATTGTTTTTCATGAAATTACTAAAAATGCCATTCTAAAAGCAGTAGATAATCCAAGAGATATCGACTATAATATGGTAAACGCACAACAAGCACGTAGAGTTTTAGACAGGCTTGTTGGATACGAATTATCACCAGTTTTATGGCGAAAAGTAAAAGGAGGTTTGTCGGCAGGAAGAGTGCAATCGGTAGCGGTTCGTCTAATTGTTGAACGTGAACGAAGTATTCTTGATTTTAAAGCAACCACACATTATAAAGTAATTGCACAGTTCGCTAACGATAAAGGAAAAACATTTAAAGCAACGATTCCAAAGAATTTTGCCTCTAAAAAATCCGCAGAAAATTTCTTGAAATCATGTGCAAATGCCGATTTTTCAATCGCCGATTTAACCAAAAAACCAGCGAAAAAATCGCCAGCAGCACCTTTTACAACATCAACATTACAACAAGAAGCATCTCGTAAATTAGGATTTCCAGTAGGAAAAACAATGCAAGTCGCACAGCGTTTATACGAAGCAGGTTTAATTACTTACATGAGAACCGATAGCTTAAATTTATCCGAAGATGCTAGAAATGCAGCCGAAGAAGAAATAAGTAATTATTACGGAAAAGAATATAGCAAACAACGTGTTTTTAAAACCAAGGCAAAAGGTGCACAAGAAGCACACGAAGCTATTCGTCCTACAAACATGAAAACCCACAGTATTGATACTGAATACGATCAAACCAGATTGTACGATTTAATATGGAAAAGAACACTCGCTTCTCAAATGAGCGACGCACAATTAGAACGTACCAATGTGAAAATTGCTAATTCTGAAAATGATAAAATTTTTACCGCAAACGGTGAAATGATCAAGTTTGATGGTTTCTTAAAAGTGTATCTAGAAGGAACAGATAACGAAGAAGAAGAAGAACAAGCAGGAATGTTGCCAAATTTAAAAAATGGCGAAAACTTACACTATAATTTTATCAATGCAACACAGCGTTTTACCAGTTCACCATATCGTTTTACAGAAGCATCTTTAGTAAAACAATTGGAAGAATTAGGAATTGGAAGACCATCAACCTATGCACCAACAATTTCTACCGTACAACGTAGAGGATATGTTGAAAAAGGAGAAAATGAAGGCGTAGAACGAAACTATGAACAACTAATTTTATCAAAAGGAATTGTTGAAAGCCAACTTTTAACAGAAAAAACAGGCTCCAATAAAAATAAATTAGTACCAACCGATATTGGAAATATTGTCAATGATTTCTTAGTGGCAAATTTTTCAAATATCCTAGACTTTGGCTTTACCGCTAATGTTGAAAATTCATTCGATGATATTTCTGAAGGAAATAAAGATTGGATCGAAATGATAAAAGAATTTTACACGAACTTCCATAAAACAGTCGAAGACGTAAAAGAAAATGCCGAAAGAGAAAGCGGAGAACGTATTTTAGGAAAACATCCTGAATCAGGAAAAACAATTTTAGTGCGTTTAGGAAAATTTGGCCCAATTGCTCAAATCGGTGCGCCAGATGATGAGGAAAAACAATTCGCATCATTAAATAAAGAACAACATTTAGGAACAATTACGCTTGAAGAAGCTTTAGAATTATTCTTGCTTCCTAAAAATTTAGGCGTTTATGAAGATGAAGAAGTAATCGTATCGAACGGACGTTTTGGTCCTTATATCAAGTTTGGAACCATGTTTGTTTCCTTAGATAAAGGAGAAAATCCGATGGAGGTAGATTTGCCAAGAGCTCAAGAATTAATCGTTGCAAAGCAAAAAGCAGATGCACCAATTTATTTTTATGAAGAATTGCCCGTGCAAAAAGGTGTAGGACGTTTCGGACCTTATTTAAAATGGAATTCAATTTTTATCAACGTAAATAAAAAATACGATTTCGATAATCTTTCAGATGCCGATATTATTGAACTAATAGAAGCTAAAAAACAAAAAGAAATCGATAAAGTACTTCATAATTGGGAAGATGTCGAAATTCGTGTGGAAAAAGCGCGTTGGGGACGTTTTAATGTTATCAAAGGTAAAATTAAAGTAGAATTGCCTAAAACTACCGAAATTGAAAAGATGACTAAAGAAGAAGCTATCAAAATAATTGAAGCAAAAACACCTAAAAAAAGAGTCGCCAAAAAGAAACCAGCCACAAAAACTACCAAAAAAGTAGTCAAAAAAAAAGTAGTCAAGAAAAAATAAACTAAATATTCAAAAAAATAGTTAGTATATTGCAAACATCTTAACCCCCCTAAGAAAAAATAATGGATTTCAATTTTTTTACGCCTATAGAAGATTCTTTAGTTGCACATTTAATGGCGCAGTCTACAAAATCTATTGGTCGAAATATTGACATACACTCCAAAAATAATGGATTTCCAGATTTAAAAGGAGTAAATATCGCCATCTTAGGAATAAAAGAAGGTCGAGGAGCTCCTGATAACAAAGGATGTGGCGATGATTTACAATATATTCGTCAAAAATTATATCAACTATTTCCTGGTAATTGGGAAACTAAAATAGCCGATTTAGGAGATATTGCACAAGGGGATACCCTTAAAGACTCTTATTTTGCAGTGAAATCTTCTGTTGAATATTTGTTAAAACAAAAAATAATCCCCATATTAATAGGAGGTAGTCAAGATATCACATACGCAAATTATAGAGGATACGATTCTTTAGGGCAAACCGTAAATTTAGTATCCGTAGATAGTAAGTTCGATTTAGGTGCCATGAATGAAAATTTGCGCTCTAGTTCTTTTTTAAGTAAAATTATCATGGAACAACCTAATAATTTATTTAATTATTGTAATATAGGGTATCAAACATATTTTAATTCGCAAGAAGAAATTGAACTGCTAGATAAATTATATTTTGACGCCTTTCGATTAGGAGAAGTAAAAGATGTAACTTTAGTAGAACCAATAATGAGAGATGCCGATATTGTAAGTATCGATATCGGAGCTGTTAGGCAAGCAGAAGCTCCAGCAAATAAAAAAGCTGCTCCAAACGGATTTTATGGCGAAGAAATTTGTGCCATTACAAGATATGCCGGAATTAGCGATAAAGTAAGTTCTTTTGGTATTTATGAATATAATAGTACCTTCGACTCGAACTATCAAACAGCAAGCTTAATTGCTCAAATGATTTGGTATTTTATAGAAGGTGTTAATGCTAGAGCGAAAGATTATCCGTTTGTATCAAAAGAAAATTATCATAAATTTACCGTATTGTTAAATGATGATGATCCTATAAATTTTTACAAAAGTGATAAAAGTGGGCGTTGGTGGATGGAAATAAATATTATTTCTAATAATAAACATAAAAGACATACGTTAATACCTTGTAGTTATAAAGATTATCAACAAGCATTACAACGAAAAATGCCCGATAGATGGTATAAAGCATTACAAAAAATGATTTAAAAATAGAAGGTTTTCTGAAAAGTTTTTAAAAAAGTTTTTGAAAAAAACACAACGGTAATTGTTTTTTAATGAAAAATATAATAGGTTTACGACCTCTTTTATAAGAAAGATGAATATGAAAAAAGTAGTACTATTTACATTGTTAGTGTCTCTAATTTACGCTTGTGGTTCAAGTGGCGACAGAGGTGAGTTAGTAGGAGATAAGTCTAATAGAAAATGGTTTGCAGAAAAACCATTTGGAATGGCTAAAATTCCTGGTGGCTCTTTTACAATGGGAAAACAGGATGAAGACCCGTTAGGTGCCATGAACGCACCCACTAAAACGGTTACCGTACAGCCGTTTTATATGGACGAATCTGAAATAACAAATAGTGAATACAAGCAATTTGTGTTTTGGGTAAGAGATTCTATTACTAGAACAAAATTAGCATATCAAGCTGAATTTGCTTCAGGTGGTGGCGAAGATTCTGAAAGTACTGGTAAAAATGCAGAAGGGATTCAATTATATGCCTTTGCTTCAACCGATACCGTAAACGAATCTCCTTATGCAAAATATATGCGTGAAAATTATTACGAACTAGGAGAAGGATTAGATTCTTTAAAACCCCTAAACTGGGAAGAAGAACTAGCTTGGGAACAACAAGAATATCCTGACGCAGATTACGTAGAAGTGATGGATTCTTTATATCTTAAAAAAGACGAATCGTTAAACGGAATAAGAACATTTAATACCAAGTTTTTAAATTACAGATATTACTGGTTTGATAATGAACAAGCCGCTAAAACAGGTAAGAATAGAAAAGATTTTATGAAAGATGAGGTAATTAATGTGTATCCAGATACTACTGTTTGGATTAAAGATTTTAACTACTCTTATAATGATCCAATGCACCAAGAGTATTTTGCTCATAAAGCCTATGAAGACTATCCAGTAGTTGGAGTTACTTGGAATCAAGCAAAAGCATTTTGTCATTGGAGAACACAAACTAAAAATAATTTTCAACGATCTAAAAAGAAATTAGGGTTAGTTCCTTCTTTTAGATTACCTACCGAAGCAGAATGGGAATACGCCGCCCGTGGTGGTTTAAATTTTGGTAAATATCCTTGGGGTGGACCAAGTACTACAAGTGATAGAGGTTGTTTTTTAGCAAACTTTAAACCTGTACGTGGAGATTATGCCGCTGATGGTGCTTTATATACTGTGGAAGCAAATTCTTTTAATCCAAATGAATATGGATTGTTTAATATGGCAGGTAATGTTTCTGAATGGACAAATACTGCCTATAATCAAATGTCTTACTACATGGGATCGACCATGAACCCGAACGTGGAAATTAAAGAAAATAGAAGGAAAATTATCCGTGGAGGTTCTTGGAAAGATGTAGCATACTTTTTAGAAGTAAGTTCTCGTGATTGGGAATATGCAGATACCGCAAGAAGTTATATCGGATTTAGAACCGTACAAGATTATTTAGGTACAAGCAAAAATAAATAAACAAGAATAATAACAATAATAATTATAAATAATCCCCAAAAACAAACAATCAAATTATGGCACAGTCAAGAACAAAAAAGAAATTAACCAACATGGCGTATGGTTTAGGAGCATCTGTAGTAATACTAGGAGCTTTATTCAAAATTATGCACTTTAAAATCGGTCCTTTAACAGGAGGGGTAATGTTAACTGCAGGTTTGGTGGTAGAAGCACTTATTTTTGCAATGTCTGCATTTGAACCGATTGAAGAAGAATTAGATTGGTCTAAAGTATATCCTGAATTAGCAGGAGGTGAAGCGTCTGTGAAAAAAAGTAAAAAAGTTGAAGCAGCACCTGAACAAGTACAGAGTATGTTATCTGAAAAATTAGATAATATCTTAAAAGAAGCAAAATTAGATGCAACTTTAATTTCTAGCTTAGGAGACAGTATTAAAAATTTCCAAGGTGCAGCAGAAGGATTAACAGCAACTTCTACAACAGTATCTTCAACAAATCAATATAACGAGCAAATGTCTATGGCTGCTGCTAAATTAGAATCTTTAAACGGATTATATACTACGCAAGTTGAAAACGCTAGCAAGCAATCTGAATTAAATTCTTCTTTAGTTGAAAATTCTCAACGTTTACAAGAACAAATGCAATCATTAGCAACCAATTTATCTTCTTTAAACGGAGTATATGGAGGAATGTTAACGGCAATGTCAACTAAATAATTAATTAGTTTATCTAATTTTTATTAACTAAACAAACTAATTAAAATGGCAGGAGGAAAACAGTCACCAAGGCAAAGAATGGTAAACTTAATGTACCTTGTATTTATATCGATGTTAGCGATGAATATGAGTAAAGAAGTTTTATCTGCTTTTGGATTAATGAATGAAAAACTTTCGGAATCTAATGTTAGAGCTACCGAAAAAAATGCAGCAGCATATGCAACGTTAGCTGAAAAAGCAAGTCAGCAAGCAAAGCAATATGGTGAGGCAAAAAAGAAAACAGATGCGCTTAAAGTAAGTGCAGATAATCTTTTTTCTTACATTGCTGATTTGAAAACTAAAATGACCAGCGAGGTAAAAAAAGAAGATATGAAGAAATATGAATCTATGGACAAGTCAGGGTTCTTAGATCAATATTTTTTTGCTAGCGGGAAAATAACCCCTAAAGGAAAAGAATTTGTAGATAATATAAATAATTTTAGAAATCAATCGTTAGCTACTTTAGGAGATTCTGAATTATCAAAAGTAGTTGCTGCTCGTTTTAGCACTAATGATGTTAAAGGACAAGATGGTGTTACTAAAAAATGGTTAAGCTATAATTTTGAAGGATTTCCTTTAATTGCATCTTTAACGAAGTTAACACAAATTCAAGCAGATATTAAAACTACAGAAGCAGATGCTTTAACAGCCTTATTACAAGGAGAGTTAGAAAGTGCTGTATCTATGAGTAATTATGATGCAATGATTGTTTTTGAGAAAAACGCATATTATCCAGGAGAAAAATTATCAGGGAAAATCGTTTTAGGTAAAAATGATCCAAATTTAACAGCTGAAAAAGTTATCTTAAACGGTAAAGAAATGGCTGCTGATAAAATTCAAGCAGGACAAGTTATTTTAGATGGACCAGCAGGTTCAGTAGGAGATAAAGAATTAAAAGGAGAGTTTCAATTTAAACAAGGAGATTCTATCGTTACTATTCCTATTTTAGGAGGGTATTCAGTAATTCCTAAACCGAATGAAGCAGTTGTTTCAGCAGATAAAATGAATGTTGTATATCGTGGATTATCAAATCCTTTAACAATCTCTGTACCAGGAGTTTCAGGAAATAAAGTTTCTGCATCAGCACCAGGTTTAAGAAGAGTAAAAGGAGATAGTTATATGATGAGTCCAGGTAGTGGGAATGAAGTAACTATTAGAGTTTCTGCAACATTACCAGGGGGAGGAAAAATTAGTACTCCTAAAAAATATAGAATTAAAGACATACCACCAGCTGTTGGTATGGTAAGAGGTCAATACGGTACTGTAAAAATGCCAAAAGCAAGTTTAGCTAGAATTAGTATTGCTGCTGGTTTACCAGATTTCTTATTTGATTTAAAATTAAATGTAGCTAGTTTTAAAATTAAAGTTCCAGGTCAGGTAACAATTCCTGTGTCTGGTAGAACTTTAAATGCTAGAGCAAAACAAGCACTTGCAAAGGCTAGAAGAAATGATGTAATTACTATTTATGATATTAAAGCATCTGTTTCTGGATCGAACTATAAGATCAAGAAAGTATTGCCTGTAAGTATTGAAATTACGAATTAATAAGTAAAAAATTTAAAGTATGAATTGGAAGCGTTTTTATATGGTTTTATTTGCCCTTGTAACTACAAGTTATGTAGGTGCTCAAGCTAACCTCTTAAATTCTAAAAAGGTCGAAGAGATTGGATTTAAATCGGAAGCCCAAATTGCTTCAGAAGATGACAAACCACTTCCTTATGGCTATATTAGCGATAGAGATGTGTTATGGTCTAAAGTGGTATGGGAGTATGTTGATATAAATCAAAAAATCAATTTACCTTATTATTATCCAGTTGATACTACAAATGCAGGTTTAACAAGACGTTCATTATTTGATACTTTATTAAAAGGTATTAAAAATGGTGAAATTACAGAGGTGTATAGCGATTCTTATTTTACAACTAAAATAGGAATGGAGGAAATTCAATCTATGACCTACAACGAACGTGATGATGGTTATGGAAACATGGATCCTTATTCTGTACAATCTGCTGATATTAAAGGATACTTGTTAAAAGGGCTTTGGTATTTTGATAAACGAGGAGGAGAATTAAAGTACCGTATGTTAGCGTTATCGCCGATGGGACCAGATGTTCAAGTTCTTGGAGTAGAAGGAATTGATGATTCGGAAAGCGCATATGAATTATTCTGGGTCTTTTTTCCAGATGCCAGAGAAACATTACACGCCTCTAAGGTTTTTAACCCTATAAATTCAGCAAAACCGTTGTCGTATGATAACTTGTTAAATGCTAGAAGATTTAATTCAACAGTAGTAAAAGAAGAGAATATTTATGGAGATAGATCTATTAAAGATTATGTTCGAGGAAATTCTTTATTTCAATTACTAGAAGCTGATAGAATTAAAGAAGGTATCCGTGATCGTGAAATGGATATGTGGAATTATTAATGCTATAAAATCTAATAAAACTTTATAGTTTATAAAATTAAAAAGAGTTTGCAATAGCAAGCTCTTTTTTTTTGCGATAAATAATACTATTTTTGTTCTATGAATATTGAGGTAGATTATATTATTGTAGGTTTAGGATTGGCAGGAATTGCTTTTACAGAGCAATTATTAAAAGAAAATAAAACATTTGTAATTTTTGAAAACAACTCACAAACCTCTTCTTTGGTTGCTGGAGGTGTTTATAATCCTGTTATTTTAAAGCGTTTTAATGCGGTTTGGAATGGACATCAGCAAATACAAACGGCACTTCCTTTGTATAAAAAATTAGAAAAAAAATTAAACATCAAACTTGATTATAAGTTCTCAATAAAAAAAGCTTTTACAAGTATTGCTGATGAAAACAATTGGTTTTTAGCCTTAGATAAACCAACACTATTAAACTATATGAATCCTAAAATCAACAAAGAAAAAATAAACGGCATTGTTGGCGATTTTGGCTTTGGAACACTTGATAACACAGGGCGTATAGATACTACTTTATTGGTGAAATCATACCGAAAATATATTCAAAGTTTAGGCTGTTTATTTTTATCGTCATTTGAATATGATGCTTTACATATTTCAGATGATATTGTAAAATATCAACATATAAAAGCCAAAAAAATAGTTTTTTGTGAAGGTTTTGGAATTACAAAAAATCCATTTTTTAATTATCTACCTTTAAATGAAGTGAAAGGAGAATCAATAAATATTCATGCTCCTGAATTGGATATTGATTTTTTATTAAAAGCCAGTATTTTTGTAATGCCATTAGGAAATGATTGCTATAAAGTAGGAGCAACCTTTAATTGGACGGATAAAACCTGTAATCCAACGCAAGAAGCTCGTCAGGAATTAGAAGATAAACTGAAAAAAATAATTACGGTTCCTTATAGCGTTATCAGTCATACCGCAGGTATTAGACCTACGGTAAACGATAGAAGACCCATGGCTGGTGTTCATCCAAAACACAATGCGTTAGTCGTTTTAAACGGGCTAGGAACACGTGGCGTAATGATTGGACCAACGGTTGCTAAAAATTTATTTAATCACTTAGAAAAAGGAGAAAAATTAGATAAAGAAGTTGATATTAAAAGATTTATGTAATTTTATCTTGATTTTTTTGCTGATTTTTCGTTGATTTTTTAATTAATTTTTTAGCTCTTGTTTTTTGTCATCTAATTTTTTTTCATTCAGTCTTTTGTCATTTAATTTTTTGGCATTTTTATCATAACTAATAAAAATATTGATCCAAATAATTCTTGATAAACGCAAGGTAAATGGCGTAAGAAGTAAAGAAACAACTACAATAGCAATAAAACTTTGTAAAATAGTTAATCCGATAAATACTTTTGAAATAATAAAAATTGCCACAAATAAAGCAACAGCTAATCCGTAATTTACATACATCGCACCAAAGAAAAAAGAAGGTTCCATCATGTATTTTAAATTACATTTTGGACAATTGTCGTGTAATTGTGTGATTTTTGAAGGATTTAAGGTCATTTTATGCTTAAAAAAATCCCCTTCATGACATTGCGGACATTTCCCATTAAAAATACTATATAATTTGCTTCCTTTTTTAAACATAATCAATTATAAATTTACATACTTTTGCAAAGGTAAATTTTTTATCATCATTTATACGTAACAATTATTACATTTATGCTAAACGTACACAATTTATCGGTCTCTTTTATGGGAACTGATTTGTTTTCAGGAATTACTTTCAAGTTAAATAAAGGAGATAGAATTGGATTGATAGGAAAGAATGGGGCAGGAAAATCAACCTTATTAAAAGTACTTTCTAAAGATATTGAAACCAGTGGTGGTACGATGGCTTTTGATAAAGATGTCCGTATGGGATTTTTACGCCAAGATATTGATTTCGTAGAAGGAAGAACTATTTTAGAAGAAGCATATCAGGCTTTTGAAGAAATCAAAGAAATCGAATTAAAGTTAGATGATATTAATAATCAACTAGTGACTAGAACCGATTATGAAAGCGAAATTTATAGTCAGTTAATTCATGATTTAACCGATTTAACCGAACGATACGAGCTTTTAGGAGGTTATAATTATCAAGGAGATACTGAGAAAATTCTACAAGGTTTAGGGTTTCAACGGGAAGATTTTGATAAATTAACCAGTACTTTTTCAGGAGGATGGAGAATGCGTATCGAACTTGCAAAACTATTATTGCAAGACAACGATATTTTACTATTAGATGAACCTACCAATCACTTGGATATTGAATCAATTATTTGGTTAGAAAATTTCTTAAAATCATATTCGGGTGCAATTGTGTTAGTTTCACACGATAAAATGTTTTTAGATAACGTAACGAACAGAACTATTGAAATTTCATTAGGACAAATTTACGATTACAAAAAACCGTATTCTGAATTTTTAGTTTTAAGAGCAGAAATCAAAGAAAAACAGTTACAAGCTCAAAAGAATCAAGAGAAAGAGATTAAGCAAAAGCAACATTTAATCAATAAATTTAAGGCAAAAGCAAGTAAAGCTTCGATGGCGCAATCGCTAATGAAACAACTTGATAAAGTCCAATTGATTGAAGTTGATGGCGATGATAATGCGGCGATGAATGTTCGTTTTAATATCTCAAAAGAACCTGGTAAAATTATTGTAGAAGCTGATGGATTATGTAAAAGTTATGGCGATAAGCATGTTTTACAAGATGTTGACTTAATGATTGAACGTAACAGTAAAATTGCTTTTGTAGGTCAAAACGGACAAGGGAAATCTACGTTGGCAAAAATGATGGTTGGTGAAATTCCATTTATCGGAAACCTAAAATTAGGGCATAATGTTGAAATAGGCTATTTTGCACAAAATCAATCCGAAGAATTACCACCAGAAAAAACAGTGTTAGAAATCATGGAAGATGCCGCTTCTGACACGAACAGAATGCGTGTTAGAGATATGTTAGGTTCTTTCTTATTTGGTGGCGATGCTGTTGATAAAAAAGCAAAAGTACTATCAGGAGGCGAGCGTAACCGATTAGCATTATGTAAATTATTATTATCACCATTTAATGTTTTGGTGATGGATGAGCCTACAAATCACTTGGATATTGCCTCGAAAACAGTATTGAAAACAGCTCTTAATAATTTTGATGGAACGCTAATTGTAGTATCTCACGATAGAGATTTTTTACAAGGATTAACATCAACCGTTTACGGATTTAAAGATAAAGAAATTAAAGAATATTTAGGTGATATTGATTATTTCTTAGAGCAGCATAAGATGGAAAATCTTAGAGAAGCTGAAAAAAGAACGGTTGTTAAAGTTGAAAAACCAACGGAGAAAAAAGAAGCACATCAATTATCAAGAGAGCAAGAAAAGGAATTAAAAAAACTTAAAAATAAGTTATCTAAAACAGAATCTGAAATAGCAAATTTAGAATCTGAAATCGCTAAAATAGATTTAGAACTGGCAAATAATTATGACGAAGTTTCAGCACGTCCTAATTTTTTTGAAAAATATAAAGCCAAAAAAGCATCCTTAGAAAATTTAATGGCTGATTGGGAAAAAATAGAAGAACAGGTTTCTAATTTTTAAACCCTAGTTTTCAGTTTAATATTTTGTTTTTAACGATATTATAATCAAAAAAAACCTACTTATAAGAATCTTAAATGATTTTAGTGAGTAGGTTTTTTTTATGAAAATCGAATCCATCAAACTGAATTTATTTCAGTTTCGCATCCTGATTTGCCACAGTTCTTAGCCTTGTGCGATGCTGAAATAAATTCAGCATGACGATAGTTTAATTTTTAAACAGGCTCTTACTTAATTCTCAACAACGGATGATTTAAACCACCAACTTCATTTTTAATAACTTCATATTTATCAATATTTTCAAAAAGACGGGTAAGGTTTTTAAAACCATAACTTCTCGGATCAAAACTTGGATCAATTTTTCGAATATTTACGCCTAAAGTAGAAATATAGGCATTTTCCTCTTCGTTAGTTGAAATATCAAAAGCCTTATCAATTGTTTTTAAATCTTCTCTTGAAAGCCTTACTTTTTCTGAGTGTTCTTTACTTTTTAAACTCGTATTTTGTTTTGATGATTTTAATTTGATAGTTCCATTTTGAGTATTTTGCTCATTTTGCTCATTTTGTTCGCTTTGTTCATTTTTTAAATTTTCGGTAAATGTGAAAACTTCACAAGATTTTACAAAAGCTGCTGGTGTTTTTTTCTCGCCAATTCCCATCACAAAAAGTCCTTCTTCTCGAATGCGTTTTGCAAGTCCTGTATAATCACTATCGCTAGAAACAATGCAGAAACCTTCGGTGTTTTTTCCGTGTAAAATATCCATAGCGTCAATAATTAAGGAACCATCTGTAGAATTTTTTCCCGTAGTATATGAAAATTTCTGAATCGGGCTGATAGAATGTTGATTGATAATTGCCTTCCAACTATTCATTTGTGGCGTTGTCCAATCACCATAAATTCTTCGGATAGTTGCTTTTCCGTATTTGGAAACTTCTTCAATAATTTCCTTTAATAATTTTGGTTGTGCATTATCTCCGTCAATAAGTACAGCGATATTAAATTTTTTTTCCATATTTATTAAGATATTTAGAAATCTGAATTATAATTTATAAAGCAAACAAGTTCGTGTTTTTTTATTGTAAAATCAAGTTTAAAATACACGTTAATTAATTGATAAATCTAGTATTTTTGTCAAAATAATTTTGCAGTGCTCAATACAAATGAAAATACAGACGAAAACACAAACGAAACTATAAACGAAAACTCTTTTTTTACAAAAACTTTTATCAGTGAAAATGAACAAATAATTCTTCCTATTTTAAAAGAAAAAAATATTGAATTATATATTAAACGAGAAGATAAAATTCATCCGTTTGTATCAGGAAATAAATTCCGAAAACTGAAATACAATGTTTTAGAAGCCAAAAATCAGCAAAAAAAAACCTTGCTAACCTTCGGAGGAGCTTTTTCAAATCATATTGTAGCAACTGCTGTCGCTGGAAATTTAGCAGGTTTCAAAACCATTGGAATTATCCGTGGCGATGAATTAGCTAAAAATATTCAAAAAACACTCCAAGGAAATAAAAGCTTACAAGAAGCGCATCAAAATGGCATGGAATTTAAGTTTATTTCCCGAGAAATGTATCGAAATAAAACATCCGAAGAATTTATACAAGAATTGAAAAATGAATTTGGAGATTTTTATTTAATCCCCGAAGGTGGAACAAATCCCTTGGCAATTAAAGGATGTGAAGAAATATTAACAGAAAAAGATTGTAAATTCGATTATATTTGTACCGCAATCGGAACGGGAGGAACTATTGCTGGATTGATAAAATCAGCCAAAAAACATCAGAAAATAATCGGTTTTCCCGCTTTAAAAGGCGATTTTTTACAACAAGAAATACAAGAATTAATCAAAAATAATAAAATTAACGAAAATTGGACGCTAAAAACAACCTATCATTTTGGCGGATATGCAAAATATAATCAAGAATTAATTCGTTTTATAAACGCGTTTAAAACACAAACAAATATCCTATTAGACCCAATTTATACTGCCAAAATGTTATTCGGAATCTTAGAGATGATAAAGAATAATCAGTTTAAAAATAATTCTAAAATTTTAGCAATTCATACAGGAGGTTTGCAAGGAATTACAGGAATAAATCAAAAATTAAAGCATCAAAATAAAGAATTAATTACAACTTAATGACTCTAAAATCAATTTTTTACATCGCAATAGCAACCACTTTTTTAGTAAGTTGTGGCTCAAATAAAAATGTAGTTTCTAAAAAAAGAAAAAAAGTAGTACTACAACAAAAAGAAATAACACCCGAAATTTATCAGTTAGAACAAGTCAAAAAACCACTGAAAACAACGGTAAATCATACAGAAGCATATATTCAAAAATTTGCACCAATCGCTGTTAAAAAAATGCACGAACACAAAATTCCTGCCAGTATTACCTTGGCACAAGGTGTTTTAGAGTCGGGAAGTGGAAGAAGTGCGTTGGCAATTCGCTCGAATAATCACTTTGGAATTAAATGCCATAGAGGTTGGCAAGGAAAAAGTGTAACGCATGATGATGACGAAATTGGAGAGTGTTTTCGAAAATATAAATATCCACAAACTTCCTACGAAGATCATTCGCAGTTTTTAATTTCTAGAAGCCGTTATGCAAGCTTATTTAACTTAGGACATACCAATTATAAAGGCTGGGCATACGGATTAAGAAAGGCTGGATATGCCACCGATAAACGCTATCCGCAGAAATTAATAGGAATTATTAAGAAATATAATTTATCAAAATATGATAAAATTAAAAATCCTGCACAAGAAACTAAAAATATAAGCTCAAAAGTTGCGTATCATAGTGTTCAAAAAGGAGATACCTTATATTCAATTGCTAGAAAATATCAAATATCGGTGAGTCAATTGAAAAAAATGAATAAACTTAAAAATAATAGTATCAGTATTGGTGAAAAACTAGAACTTAACTAAATTTTTTTTATGTGTGCATATGATATAAATAATAGGTATTACGAATCTGATATTGAAAAATTAGGCTATCCTATTCAAGAAATATCTTTTATTGACGAACACGAATTTGTCTATATCGATAATTATTTATTTGATTGTAAAGGTAAATTGATTAAAGAATATAAATATACGATATATAATTGTTGCATTTTAACGAATGAACCTTTCGATAATGGAGTAACTTTTGTTGTAAATGATTCTACAAAAGAGCACGATGATAAAAAATATGCGCTAATGGATTTTCAAGGAAATATTATTACAGAATTTTTTGATGGTATTGATGAAGGTTGGGTTGATGATCGTTTTATAGCTGTAGAAAAAAATAAAAAATGGGGTTTTATTGACAAATCTGGAAAGCAAATAATTGATTTTATTTTTGATTGGAGAGCTTGGGATTATGAATGGATTAACGATAGCTCTATTTATGAAAAAGTTCGTATAGATAGAGAAGATAGTACGTTTAATGTTGGTCTTTTTACTTTTACAGGATTACTTGCTTTAGAACCAATTTATAAAACAATAGAAATTAATTCTAAATTTTCTTATTTTGAGAATAATCAGGATAGAGTATCGGCATTAATTAATGACGAAATATTTGCTACGGATTTTGACGGGAATCATTATAAATGGACGCATCACAGTGGTCTTGAAAAACTAGAAAAAGACTTTAAAATTTAAGAAATCCAAAATAATGAAAATTATAAAAACGATAAACGGAAAAGAACCTCAAATCCCATCAGATTGCTATATTGCTGAAAATGCAACAATTGTAGGCGATGTGCAAATGGGAAAACAATGCAGTGTCTGGTTTAATGCCGTAATTAGAGGCGACGTACATTATATAAAAATGGGCGATAAAGTGAATATTCAAGATGGTGCAATAGTGCATGCAACCTACAAAAAATCGCCAACAACTATTGGAAATAATGTGTCGGTTGGGCATAATGCGATTGTACATGGTTGCACGATTCACGACAATGTTTTAATAGGAATGGGAAGTATTATTATGGATGATTGTGTCGTAGAATCAAATTCTATTATTGCGGCAGGCGCTGTGGTTACTAAGAATACACGTGTTGAAAGTGGTAGTATTTATGCAGGTGTTCCAGCGAAAAAAGTGAAAGATATTTCAAAAGAATTAATTTCAGGAGAAATTGATAGAATTGCCAATAATTATGTAGAATATTCAAGTTGGTTCAAAGAGGAAATAGAGGAATAGTAAAATAATTTAAATAAAAATAAAAAGCCCTATTTTAGAAATAAATTAGGGCTTTTTGAAACTAAGTATTCGTGATTTTTATCCTTTTTTTTGCTGATTTAAATGTTTTTTATTCTTTCTTCCGTTATGTTTTTTTCGATGATTCATTTTCTCAAATCGTTCGTATTGTTCTTTATTTAAAATACGTTTCATCTTTGCTTTAAAAGCAATCTGTGTATTTAGATGGTCATTTTTTTTATCGAAAATTTCATTAGCAGATAATTCATTTCTTTTTTCACCACTTTTTTTAATCGCTTTTCTTTTTTGATGATTTTCCTTTCGTTTAGCAATTTTTTCGGCTAATAAAGGTGTTATTTCACGTTGTTGAGATGCTGTTAAATCTAGCTTTAGCGCCATTTTTTTAACGGCTAACGTTGTTTTTTGAGCTACTGTTAATTTTTCATTTTCTTTATTTCCATGATTTCTTTTTCCATGTTGAGCCTGTGTTGTTAATGTAAATCCGATAGCAAATACGAGTACTGTTATTATTTTTTTCATTTTATAAAATTTAAGTTTTTAAGTAATTGTTTACGTTATCTATGACGTTATTTTTTATAAAAAGTTTAATCTGATGCTCTTAATTTAACATTAATTTACAATTTTTTTCAATCCTGATTTTTTAATCAAGCCATTTACAGAGTATTTTTTTTACATTTAAAAGTGTTTCTTTGCTGATGTTTTCATTTTCAAGATGTTCCATAATTTTTTTAGGAATACTACTTGCGGGAATCATTAATTCATGTCCTTTTTTGGTTAGTTGCACAAGTACAATTCGTTCATCTTTTTTAGAACGGTTTCTTTTTAAAAGTCCATTTGCTTCCATTCTTTTGAGCAAGGGCGTTAAAGTATTCGATTCTAAAAATAATTTTTGAGAAATAGTATTTACTGAAACAGTATCTTTTTCCCATAAAACTAGCATCACTAAATATTGGGTATATGTTAGTTTTAAATCATCTAAATAAGGTTTGTATAATTTGATAATTAATCGAGAAGTTGCATAAATAGGAAAGCAAAATTGATTTGATAATTTTAATTGTTCGGCGATCATTAATATTGATTTTTTAAGCTATTTTTTTATTGTTTCCTGTTTCGCCACGCTTTCCAAGCTCCTGTGCTCCACAATGCCCAAATCACTAAAATTGGTTGAAATAAAAGACGAATAAAACGTGCTTTATCAGAATCTAAGCTTCGAAAATCGACTTTATTAATATATTGTGCAATATTTCCAGGGAATATCAGTACAAAAAAGATAGCAAGTGCCCAACCAACATACGATTTATATTTTGTTAAAAACGCCATGGAAAGTCCTAAAATTAATTCGACAATACCCGATAAAATTACGACTAAATTTTTATCCAAAGGAACCCAGTTAGGCACTTGAGCTTGCCATTCTACTCGTAAAAAAGTTAAATGACCTATGGAAGCGAGTATCATAAAAACTCCTATAATAATTCTAAAAACATCTTGAGTTTTATTTGTTGTAATTGATTTTTCCATTTTTTTTTATTGTTTTTTATTTTAAAAATATTAATTAATTTTTTGAAAATTGATGTGAAAAATAATTTAAATCTCGCAAAATTAAATCGTTTACGATGTAAATGTACTATTTATATTAGATTAATTCTTTTTATTGGCTTATTTTTAGTCTTTTTTATCTTTTCTAAATAGATTTATTGTAAATAAATATAATTCAAATTTCTAATAAAATGACAAAAAACAATAAAATTAACCTCTTGATTATTATTGTTTTAGGGCTGTTTATTGGCGGTTTTTATATGATGAAAACCACTTCTTTGAAATTAGATTATGTATTTGGTGATAAAATAGATAGTTTACATGGCGTTGTGGTGTATTATAACGGGCAAGTAGGAACTGTAAAAGGGCGAAATCGTGCTAAAGATGGATATAATATTGGGTTAAAATATCAATGTGTAGAATTTGTAAAACGCTATTATTATGAATATTTGCATCATAAAATGCCTAATAGTTACGGACATGCAAAAGATTTTTTCAACAAAAAAATAAAAGATGGAAACTTAAATAAGGCTCGAAATTTAATACAATTTACCAATGCGAGTAGGTCGAAACCTAAAGTAAATGATTTGTTGGTTTATGGAGGAACTATTTATAATAAGTATGGTCATGTTTCAATTGTATCAAAAGTAAATGATGGTAAAATTGAAATTATACAGCAAAACCCAGGTGTTTTAGGCAAATCGAGAGTAGCATTTGGTTTAAAAAAAGAAAATAATAGGTGGAAAATTAAAAATAATCAAATTTTAGGTTGGTTGAGGATGCGGTAGTTCTTTTTAGATACATCTTTTTTGAAGCTATTTCCCGCTTTCCGCACTCGCTCTTTTTTTGAAGAAAAATCAAAAAAAGGAGCTCAAACAATTGCTTCAATCGGGGCTAAGCCTATTTATGAAGTTTTATTAATAACACCATATTTTTTTAATTTTAATTTATTTTCGTCATTAAAATAATTAAAATCACTAGAATTATCAAAAAAATAATTATTTCGGTATTTTTTAATTTAAAACAAAAAAACCTGAACAACTAAATGTTCAGGTTTTTGCGGTGGTGCCTCCAGGAATCGAACCAGGGACACAAGGATTTTCAGTCCTTTGCTCTACCAACTGAGCTAAGGCACCGTTGTGCTTATATAAAAGTAACAAATAAAGTTAGCAATTTTGCAATTGAAAAAATTATTGTGGTGCCTCCAGGAATCGAACCAGGGACACAAGGATTTTCAGTCCTTTGCTCTACCAACTGAGCTAAGGCACCAGTTTGCTACTTTCGTTTAGCGGGTGCAAATATACAACACTTTTTCACTTATCCAAATTTTTTGAAGATGTTTTTATTAAAAAAATCTAAGTAACTTTGAAATCTAAAAAAATACGACCATGAATTTAAGTATCGATATCGGAAATACAAGAGCTAAATTAGCTGTTTTTCAAGATGATAACATTATCGATTTTATTGCTTTTGATACTTCTGAACTTATAAAAATTATCAAAAAAATAATTTCAAAATATACAATTTCAGCAAGTATTATAGCGTCAGTAGCTACGATTTCAGAAAAAATATCCGAAGAACTAAAAAAGTTGTTAAATCCTATTTATGTAACGAATCAAACAAAAGTACCGTTTATAAATCGTTACGGAACACCAAAAACTTTAGGCGTTGATAGAATCGCGCTCGCAGCTGCCGCCGTGAAAAATTATCCGAAGAAAAATGTACTCGTTATTGATGCGGGAACCTGCATTACTTTTGATTTTATCAATCATAAAAAAGAATATTTAGGAGGCGCAATTTCTTTAGGAATCGAAATGAGATACAAGGCTTTACATACTTTTACCGCCAAATTACCATTGTTAGAACCAAAAGAAGTTGACGATTTTATTGGATTTAATACAAATACTTCCATACATTCGGGCGTTGTTAATGGCGTATGCCAAGAAATAAATGGCGTTATCAATCAATATAAAAAAAAGTATCCAGATTTAACAGTTGTTTTAACAGGAGGAAACACCTTTTTCTTGGCTAAACAATTAAAAAGTGGCATATTTGCCAATCCAAATTTTGTTTTGGAAGGATTACATACTGTTTTGACACATAATTTAACGAATGATTAAGAAATTTATAATAGTAGTACTCGTATTTAGTGCAATTTCAATTACCGCACAAACAAACAGCGCATCGCCCTATTCTTACTTTGGAATCGGTGAAAATTTTGAAGAAGTAACCGTAGAACAAGCAACTATGGGAGGAATTGGAGTCGCTTTAAAAGATACGCATCATTTAAATTTTATCAATCCAGCAGCCAACGCTTCCTTAAAAGTCGCTACTTATGGAATTGGTACAAATTCAAATTTTTTAACACTTGAAAAAGAAAATACCTCGCAAACAGGAAGCTCAACAAGTCTACGATATGTCGCTCTAGGATTTCCCCTAGGCAAAAAAGCAGGACTTTCCGTAGGATTACAACCATTCTCATCCGTAGGATATTCATTATTGGATACTCAAAATGAAAATAATATCACCTCATTTAAAGGCGAAGGAGGAACTAATAAAATATACGCTAGTTTTGGAATTGATGTCGTTAAAGGACTTTCTGTAGGAATACAAGCAGGATATGTTTTTGGAAATCTAGAAAATAATATTTTAAACCAACAAGCAAACATCACTTCTGCTACAAAATATCAAGAAAAAGTAAGCATAAGAGGAGAAGAATTTAAATTTGGTGCACAATATCAAACCGTATTAAGAAATAAAATAAACCTATACACTGGAGCCGCAATTACCTTGAAAAATGGGCTATCAGTAAAAGGAAATAAAAAAATGTATGCTTTAAATGTAACCACATCAGGACAAGAAATAGAACGACAAATACACTTCGATAAAGCCATCGATGGAGAAATAACAACGCCGTTAAAAACTGTTTTCGGGATCGGATTAGGAGCTATCAATAAATGGTATATAGGAATTAATCAAGAATTTAAAAGCGCATTAAGTACACATAATTCAGCAATCGCAAACGGAAATGATTACAAATATGATGATGCAAGTAAATTCTCAATAGGAGGATATTATATCCCTAAAATAAATTCGCTGTCAAGCTACTGGGATAGAGTTACCTATAGAGCCGGACTGCGTTTCGAAGATACAGGACTCTTAATACAAAATAATACTGATTTTACAACTATAAGAGACTTTGGCATAAATGTTGGACTAGGATTGCCATTGCCAAGACAATTATCAAATATTAATATCGGATTTGAATACGGGCAAAAAGGAACAACCAACTACAACTTAATAAAAGAAAAATATTTTAACGTTCGATTAAGCTTATCTTTGAATAGTACGAAGTGGTTTCATAAAAGAAAAATAGATTAACATAAAAAAAACCAAAAATAATTAAGATGAAAAAAATTACGTATTTACTAACAGGATTATTTTTGTTTGTAGCCACAAGCGGTGTCAAGGCACAAGCAAGTCAAGAATGTAACATAAAATACAATCTTTTTAAAGGAGACACAAAAACAGCAAAATATGATGCTGCAAAAACAAATCTAGAATACCTTTTAACAAATTGCCCTAAATTATCGGTTAATATCTATAAATACGGTGCTAAAATTGCTGAAAAAACTAAAGATCCTGTATTAGCTAAAAGAATTTATGAAGCTAGATTAATAAATTTTCCTGTGAAAGGTGCCGCGAAAGCACATAGTGATTATGCTACGTATTTAATCAAAAATAATTTAGCGACTGATGATGAGGTTTTTGTATATTTGAAAAGAGCATACGACGTTTCTCCTAAAGATATGGGTGTGAAGAATATCTTTAGATATTTTGAAACTATTGCAGAAAAAAATAAAGATACAAATCCGCAAAAAGTTTTTGATACCTATGATGATGTAATGGAATCTGTTAATGAAAAATTAGAAGATTACAATAAAAAATTAGCAAAATTACAAGTAAAAGATTCTTTAGGAACAATCAGTGCTACAGAAAAAAGAAATGTAAAAGCATATACAACAAACTCAACTTCTTTAGGAATGGTTGAAGGTGGTTTAGATGCCATGATTTCTAAAATTGCAACTTGTGAACGATTAATCCCTATTTATACCAGAGATTATGAAGATAAAAAAACAGATGGAGTTTGGTTGAAAAGAGCCGTTTCAAGAATGTATAATAAAGGATGCCAAACAGATCCTTTGTTTGAAAAATTAGCACAATCATATGCTGAAACAACACAATCTTCTGATGCATACAATTTCTTAGCAGGAGTATTAGCTAAAAATGGTGATAAAAGTGGTGCTAGTGAAATGAGAAAAAAAGCATTCGATTTAGAATCTGATCCATTCAAAAAAGCAAAGTATAAATTAAGAGAAGCACAAAGTACTGGCGGAAGTAGCGCTAGAGCTTTAGCATATGAAGCTTTAAAATATAACCCAAATATGGGGAAAGCATATTTATTTATCGCAAGTTTATATCAGAGAAGTGCCAATTCTTGTGGTAGTGATGAATTTGAAAAAAGAATGGTGTATGTAGCGGCTTTAAACAAAGCTTTAAAAGCGAGTAAAGTAGATCCAGGATGTGGGGCTGGTAGATATATTTCTAGTTACACGAAAAATATGCCATCAAAAAAATTAATTTTCCAAAAAGGTGCTACCTCAGGAGCAACACATAAAATTGGATGTTGGATTGGTGAAACTGTTCGTATTCCATAATAAATTTTGATGAAACAAAATATCACAAATACATGCAAAAGCATTGTTGCCATTCTTATGGTAACAATGCTTTTTTCATGCGTAAACTCCAAAAAAGAAGTAAGAGATTTTTTAGCCGATAAAAATATGCCCGTTGGAATGGCTAAAAATATCTATCATATTAAAAAAGATTCAGGTATTATTACTTCAAAAACAAAAGCGCCTATTTTTTATGATTTTTCAAATCGTAAAGAACATCCGTATAGTGAATTTCCAAAAGGAATTACCATTATTTCTATTGATGAAAAAGCAAAAGATTCGACATCTATAAAAGGAAATTATGCGATTACATATCGTAAAACTTCCGTTTCTGAAATTAAAGGAAATGTAGTAATTACCAACTATAAAGCAAATACCAAATTAGAAACGAATCAGTTATTTTGGGATCAAAAAGAACATTACTTTTTTACCGAAAATGGCTTCAGATTAACAACGTTACAAGATACTATTAATGGTTTCGGTTTTGAATCAAAAGAAAATTTAACCAAATGGATTGCCAAAGATATTACAGGAAATATGGAAGCAACAATCAACGAAAATCAAAAATAAGACACAAAAAATCAATATAAAAATCAACACAAAAATCAATAATAAAATGACTACTTTTTGGAAATATTTACAGTACGGATACCTCGTTATTGGTGTGGTTTTTTTTATAGAAGGAATTTTAAAATTTAATTCCGATAGACAAGAAGCATTTATTCTGTTCGGTTTTGCTATCTTTATAACGTTAATTTTCTTTTTTAAACGACACTTTAGACGAAAGGTATCTGCAAGAAATCAACAAAAAATCAATAAGAAAAAATAGCCAAAAAAGAAATAGCTAAAAATAAATAATCAACATAATTAAGAAGATTAAAAATAAATAATGGAGTTCGAAATTAGTGTAATTTTTGCCGCAATATTATTTTCTGCCTTTTTCTCAGGAATGGAAATCGCCTTTATTTCTGCCAATAAATTACATATTGAGCTAGAGAAAAAAAGAGCAGGTTTTTTACCTAAAATTTTAGCAATACTTACTGAAAAATCATCAAAATTTATTACCACAATGTTGGTGGGAAACAATGTTGCCTTGGTAATTTATAGTTATTTTATGGGGCAATTATTAATGAATTGGTTTCAAATGGCATTGCCAACCAATATTATTTTTATAAATTATTTATTAGATGATTTAAGCTTATTAACACAAACAATAATATCGACCCTAATTATATTAGTTACAGCCGAATTTTTACCTAAAACAATTTTTAGAATCTATGCCAATGAAATGCTTAAATTCTTTGCACTTCCTGCCTATGTTTTTTATTTATTATTTTATGGAATTACTTGGGTAATTACTAAAATTTCCGATTTTTTTCTGTTTCTATTTTTTAGAATACGAGAAAATGAAACCAAAACAGAGTTCAGTAAAGAGGAATTAGGAAACTATATTTCAGAGCAATTAGACAAAGGAAATGATGCTGAAATAATTGATTCTGAAATTCAAATTTTTCAAAATGCCTTGGAATTTCACAAGGTAAAAGCACGAGAAATTATGGTGCCTCGTACCGAAATCATGGCGATTGATATCGAAGAATCTATAGAAAATCTTAAAAATGTTTTTATAACCACAGGATTGTCAAGAATATTAGTCTACAAAAATTCGTTAGACGATATTTTAGGATACATAAATGCATTTGAATTATTTAAAAATCCGACCTCTATTAAAGCAATACATTTAGAAGTTGATTTTGTGCCAGAATCCATGATTATTAATGACGTTTTAAACGGATTAATGAAAAAAAGAAAAAGTATTGCCGTTGTTGTTGATGAATATGGCGGAACTTCAGGAATTATTACTGTTGAAGATGTCGTGGAAGAATTGTTCGGCGAAATCGAAGATGAACACGATAGTCAGGAATTATTAGAAGAACAAATTAATGCGGAAGAATTTAATTTTTCAGCACGTTTAGAAGTCAATTATCTAAATGAAGAATACGATTTAAATATTCCCAAAGAAGATGCTTATGAAACATTAGGCGGTTTTATAATCAATCATACCGAAACCATACCCGATGAAGGAACTATTTTACATATCGATAATTTTTATCTAAAAATACTCAAAGTAAGTGCCACTAAAATTGATGATTTATACTTAAAAGTAACGGATAAAGAAACTTAAAAATAGTGTTACTTCAAAAACAGCATCAAAAAACATTGCTTTATATAATGCGAAATTGTATTTTCGCTCACTGTTAATAAAATAAATAACGTATGGCAATTTTATCGAAAATTAGAGAACGTTCAATGTTCTTAATTCTTGTAATAGGTTTAGCACTTTTTGCTTTTGTATTAGACCCTTCTACAATATCAGATTTTTTTAGTGCAAGTAAAGTAAATGAAATTGGTGAAGTAAATGGAGAAACTATCTCACGCCAAGAATTTGCAGAAGCTTTAGATGCTTATAAAACACAAACAGGAAATCGTGTTTCTGAAATGCAAGCGGCGAAAACTGTTTGGAGCAATTTAGTACGACAAAAAGTTTATAAAACTCAGCTAGAAGAAGCAGGAATTACTGTGGGAGATGCGGATATTATGAATACTTTATATGAAACCGAGTTTATAAAAAATGACCCAAGATTTCAAACATCGGGGATGTTAGATAAAAGTAAACTGAAAGAGTTTTTAGCAACAATTAAAGAAGAAAATGGAGCGGATTGGAGAAATTGGCAAAATTATATGACTTCTTTAAAAGATAATCTTGAGAAAACCGCGTACGATAACCTTGTCGCTGCTGGTTTAGGAGCATCCTTAAAAGAAGGAGAAACACAATATTTAACAGAAAATACCAAAATTTCGGGTAAATATGTATATGTTCCGTACACTTCAATTAAAGATGATGAAGTAAAAATAGGACAAAGTGATATTCAAAAATATATCAGTAAGCATTCGCAAGATTTTCAAGTAGAGGCTTCAAGAGATATTAATTTTGTAAAGTTTGATATTAAACCAACAATTGAAGACGAAAATACACTGAAAGCACAAATTGCAAGGTTAATTGACGATTCAGTTACCAAAGGAAATGTTGCTGTAAAAGGATTAAAAAACACTACAAATTACGCTGATTTTTTATCAGAAAATGATTCAGATATTACCTTAGATACGAATTATAAATTTAAATCTCAAGTACCACAAGTTGTTGCTGAGCAAATTTTTAAAGGTAAAGAAGGCGATGTTTTTGGTCCTTATAAAGATGCTGGACATTTTAAGTTATCAAAAATAACAAAAATTACTCAATTACCAGATTCGGTACAAGCAAGTCATATTTTAATTCCTTTTATAGGTGCTTCTAGCGCCGATGCTACGGTAACTCAAACGGAAGAAAGTGCCAAAAAAACGGCCGATAGTTTATTAGCTGTTGTAAAGGAAAGTAAAGGAAATAAAGCTAAATTTACTGCTTTAGTAAAAGAATTTTCTTCGGATAAAGGTTCTGTTGAAAAAGGAGGTTTCTACGATTGGTTTACCTATAACACGATGGTTCCTTCTTTTAGAGATTTTGTTTTTGAAGGAGAGAAAGGAGCGGTAAGTGTTGTGAAATCAGCATTTGGATTTCATGTAATTAAAATTGATGGTCAAAAGAATTTTCAGCCAGTTGTTAAATTAGCAACATTTGGTCGTCAAATTCAACCATCAGAAAGCACTGAAGATGCTGTTTTTAAAAATGCAGAAACTTTTGCTTTGGCATTAACAAATTCAAAAAACTTTGAAGAAGTTGTAAAAGAACAAAAATTAACATCTCAAACAGCTGTTGGATTACAATCTTTAGATGAAACAGTTTCTGGAATAGGAAAAGAAAGAGAAATCATTACGTGGGCTTTTGATAAAGAAGTTGAAAAAGGAATGTCTAAACGTTTTGATATCGAAGGCGGATATGTAGTTGCTATTTTAACAGGAAAAACAGCAAAAGGATTAATGCCTGCTGAAAAAGCAACCGCAAAAGTACGTCCTATTTTAATGAATGAAAGAAAAGCTACTTTAATTCAAGCTAAAATTAAAGGAACTACTTTAGATGAAATAGCAAAATCAGTTTCCGTAACTGTTAAAAATGCGACGGATGTAAACTTACAATCTCCAACAATTTCTGGCGTAGGATACGAACCAAAAGTAGTAGGGGCAATGCTGAATGCGAAAGAAAATACCGTGATTAAAAATGTAATAGGTGATAAAGGCGTTTTTGCTTTTGAAGTAACAGCTAAAAAATTACCAACAACATTACCAAACTACGATTCTTATAGAAAACGTTTGGCAAATCAAAGAAAAAATAAAACATTCCAAATGTATGAAGCAATTAAAAAATCTTCAGATATTAAAGACAATATGAGTTCTTTTTACGGAATCTAAAAACTAAATAAAATATATTAAAAAGCCAAACGACTTCGTTTGGCTTTTTTTTTGTGCTTTTTTTTAATTTAAAAGGATTGACTATTGCTTGATTATAATTAAAATAGTAGTTTTGCATCTTATTAAGATTTAATAAAAATAAGTAAAGTAAAAATCAAAGAAAATGAAAAAAAGTAATTTAATTTTTAGTGTATTACTATTAGCGTTTTTAACGCTATTCACTATGGTTTCTTGTTCTGATGACGATCCGATTCCTATAGTAGATATCGAATTAAACAGTAAAGAATTAACGCTTACCGAAAAAGGAACATCAGGAATTATCAATGTTTTAAAAGGAAATGGAGCTTATAGTGTAACTTCATCAGATAAAAAAATAGCGACAGCTAGTATAATTACTGATAAAGAAACCCAAAAAACAACAATTTCAGTAACACCTGTAAGCGCAGGAACAGCGACCATTACGCTTGTTGATGCTGCCGATAAAAAATCGGAAATTACTGTATTGGTAAAAACTCCTGATGTGGCTATTGAAAAATCATTAGTAAATCTTTTAGTAGATGAAATTGCTACCGTTAAAATTTTAGCAGGTTCTAGCCAGTATGAAATAAGTGTAAATAATAGCAATGCAACTGCCGAAATAGTGGGCATGGATATTAAAATTACAGGGAAAGTATTAGGAGAATCTGAAGTAACTTTAACAGACCTTAAAACCAAAAAAACCGCTGTAATAACCGTTAAAATTACACCAGCACCTGAATTAACTCTTGATAAAGAAAAAGTGGAGTTTATTTTAACGCAAACAGGAACCGTAACTGTTTTAACAGGAACAGCTCCTTATGTTTTAACAGATAAATATACTTGGAGTAAAGCAGAATCAACCTATAAAATTGTAAATAAAGAGGGACAAGAAGATGTTAATGGAAATATTATCGTTTTTGATAGTACCAAACCAGCTTCAGATAGTTATGTTATTACCGATGCTAAATCAAAAGAAATAGATTTAGATGTAAAAGTATTTAAGGCATTAAGTGTAACGGAAACCGCATTAGAAATTCCAAAAGGAAAATCAGTTGAAGTAACTTTAGAAGGTAAAATAGATGCAATTGAAGTAAGTTCAACAAATTCAGATGTTGCAACTGCTGAAATAAAAGATGAATACGGTTCAAGTAGTCGTACAGTAATTATAAAAACAGCTCAAGTTGGTTCGGCAGAATTAACTTTTACCGATGGGGTTACCACACAAAAAGTAACGGTAACTGTTATTTCACCAAGCCAGTTAGCTATTTTTAATGATGATGTTGAAGTAAACACTACAACTGTTTATGAGTTAGGGTCTTTAGGTTTAGTTCTTCAAGGAGGTATTGGCGAATATAATGTTACTTTTAGTAAAGAAAATATTTTAACTTTTGATGAAATACAACAATCACCTTTAGATGATAGCAAGTATTATTTAAAATTAAACCGTAATTTTTCTGTTAGAAAAGGAGGTGAGGTAGTTGTTACGGTATCAAGAAAAGATGATGCTACTGATTCAAAAAGTTTTACAGTAAAATATAAAATGCTAATATCAGCTGCTATAAAAATAAATGGTGTAGATGTTATTCAGAAAGAAACTTCAGAATATGGTATGGCGACACCTTATTTTACAGCAAATCAAGAAAAAAGTTATGATGTTTATGTAGCATTAGGAACTACTGTTGATTTTGAAATTTTAAATAACACAAATAATAATTGCACGTTAGATGCTTCAGGTTATGGTTCGGATAGAGCAGAAATTACTGGCGATGCTACTAAATTTAGTGTAAAAACAGTAAAATCGGGTAATTATTATTTGTCCATAGTAAAAGGAAATCCAGATGATAAAAATAAAGAACAAGTACTTTTAATAACTGTTAGAATTCAATAATTAAATTACTTTAGATAAAATTAAAATTTATATATACAAAAAGCAATCTCACTTTGAGCTTGCTTTTTTCTTTCAAATTCTCTTTTTTTATTAAAATCACTCGAATTGATTATTATTAAAAAAAGCTATTTTATGAAATTAACTAAATTTAGCTTGACGGACTCGAATTCTAGCCCCGATTGAAGCAATTGTTTGAGCTCTTTTTTGTTTTTTTTAAAACAAAAAAAGCGAGTGCGGAAAGCGGGAAATAGCTCCAAAAAAAAAGGCAATCTCAAAACGAGATTACCTTTAAAAAAAATGTATTTTTAAATAGTTTAAGCATTTAAAGGTTGACCATCCCAGGCACCTTTTGCAGCTTCTTTCACAGCCTCCGAATAGGTAGGGTGACCATGACAAATTCTTGCCAAATCTTCCGCAGATGCTCTAAATTCCATAGCAACGGCAGCTTCCATAATTAAATCTGCAACACGTGCACCAACCATATGAACTCCTAAAATTTCATCCGTATTTTTATCAGCCAAAACTTTTACAAAACCGTCTAAATCTCCACTAGCTCTAGAACGACCTAAAGCACGCATTGAAAATTTACCAACTTTATAAGCAACATCAGCATCTTTTAATTCTTGTTCTGTTTTACCAACAGCCGCAACTTCTGGCCAAGTATACACAATACCAGGAATTAAATTATAATCAATATGAGGTTTTTGTCCCGCTAAAAATTCAGCAACAACAACACCTTCTTCTTCCGCTTTATGCGCTAACATTGCTCCACGAACAACATCACCAATAGCATAAATATTTGAAACATTTGTTTGTAAATGATCGTTTACATCAACCATTCCTCTATCGGTAAGTTTTACACCCGCTTTTTCTAAATCCAAACCTTTTGTAAACGCTTTACGACCAACAGCAACTAAACAATAATCTCCAGTAAAAGTAACTTCTTCCCCTTTTTTGTTAGTCGCTTTTACGATAACTTCATCACCGTTTCTTTCCACAGAAGTAACCCCATGATTAGCGTTAATTTTCATTCCTTGTTTCTTTAAAACTTTAGTAAGTTCTTTTGAAACATCAGCATCCATAGTAGGTGTAATTTTTGGAGCGTACTCAATTACGGTTACATCAGCACCTAAACGCTTGTAAACAGAACCTAATTCTAATCCAATAACGCCACCACCGATAACTAATAAATGCTTAGGAACTTCTTTTAATTTTAAAGCCTCTGTAGAAGTAATAACACGTTCTTTATCTAATTTGATAAAAGGCAATGTACTCGGTTTAGAACCTGTTGCAATAATGATATTTGTACCTTCAATTACTTCAGAAGTTCCATCATTTTTAGTAACTTTTACGTGTGTAGCATCTTCAAAAGAACCTAAACCTTCATGAACCGTAATTTTATTTTTGTCCATTAAATATTTAATTCCGCCAGTAGTAGTTTCCACGATATTCGCTTTACGGTCAACCATTTTTGTGAAATCGAAAGAAGGTTTTTCAACCGTAATTCCATGCTCTTCAAAATGATTTACAGCATCATAATAATGATGTGAAGAATCTAATAACGCTTTTGAAGGAATACATCCAACATTTAAACAAGTTCCTCCTAAAGTCGAATATTTTTCGATAATAGCTACATTAGACCCTAATTGTGCCGCTCTAATAGCTGCAATATATCCACCAGGACCAGAACCAATAATGATTAAATCATATTTCATAAGTCGTATTTTTAATATTTATGTTTTGCTGATAAAGTTACATTTTATCAGTTTTATGTTTGTTTTTTTAAGAATAATAGATGCAAAATTACATATAATAGTTGATTTGCTGAAGTATGTATTCGATTACTTTTTATCAAAAAATAACATTAATTATGCTAACTTTGAAGTCTTATGAAGCAACTTTTAATTATCGGATATGTTTGGGTAGAACCCAATTCTTCTGCTGCAGGAAGTAGAATGTTACAATTAATTGAATTATTTAAAAAGAATAATTATAAAATAACTTTTGCATCGCCCGCACAAAAGGGCGAAAAAGCATTTAATTTATCGGAAATTGATGTAAATGAAGTTTTTATTGAATTAAATTCGGCTTCTTTTGATGATTTTATCAAAGAATTAAATCCTGAAATCGTACTTTTTGACCGTTTTATGATGGAAGAACAATTTGGCTGGCGAGTTGCCGAAAATTGCCCGAATGCGTTACGTATTTTAGATACCGAAGATTTGCATTTTTTACGTAAAACTCGTCATCAGCAATTAAAAAAAGGCGAGATTTTTTCTACGGATGCTTTATTAAAATCTATCGATGCAAAACGAGAAATTGCGTCTATTTTACGATGTGATTTAAGTTTGATAATTTCTACGTATGAAATGAAATTGCTTCAAGATATTTTTAAAATTGATAAAAATTTACTGTATCATCTACCTTTTTTATTAGCTGAAATTGATGATGAAATCATCAATAATTGGAAATCTTTTGACCAGCGAGAAAATTTTATATTTATTGGGAATTTTTTTCACGCTCCGAATGTTGATGCCATTTTAACGTTAAAAAATCATATTTGGAAACAAATTCGCAAACAGCTTCCAAAAGCAGAAATTCATATTTACGGCGCGTATGCAACTCAGCAAATCAATCAATTACATAATAAAAAAGAAGGTTTTTTAGTAAAAGGTTTTGCTACGGATGCGATGGAAGTTGTAAAAAATGCAAAAATTGTTTTAGCTCCGATACGTTTTGGTGCAGGAATAAAAGGGAAATTAACCGAAGCCATGATTTGCGGAACACCAAGTATTACCACAACTATTGGAGCAGAAGGAATGCACGATAATCTGCCTTGGAATGGTTTTATTGAAGATGATTTCAATGAATTTGCTGACAAATCGGTAGCAATTTATTCGGATGAAAATCTGTGGAAAAAATCACAAAAAAACGGCATAGAAATTATCAATACTATTTATGATAAAGAAAAAATTGAAGTTCCTTTTATAAATCAGCTGAAAAAAATCCAAGAAAATTTAGACGAACATCGCACACAAAATTTTTTGGGAAGTTTGTTACAGCATCAAACTATACAAGCTACAAAATATATGAGCAAGTGGATTGAAGCTAAAAATTCAAAATAAATTCAAAAAAATTTTAAGAAATAAATTGAAATGCTAAAAAAAATAATTGTTATTCTTGGAATTTTTTTAATGATTTCCTGTTCTTTTAAAAAGGTTGTTTGTACGTATAATTATAACACAATTGCACACGGAATCGATTTTAAAAACACCAACGGAAAATGGGCATTAAATATGTTAAATATTCGTGGAATTAGGGGGACAGTTGATGATAATTTAAACACTATTGTTTTTGATAAATTTATGATTTGGACGAAAGGAAAAGTGGTTAAAAAAGAAAATTTTAAAGATAATCAAGGGAAGCAATATCCTTTTGAAATTTCAGAAAATCCGACAAAAGAAGATTTAATAAATTTTAAAAAAACGACAAATTATAATTACTTAATCAATATTTTTTTGCTAGAAGATATTCAAAACTCTAAAAATAGAGAAATAAAAGTAGTTATAAATATTTATGATTTAGGGAATCAAAAAATGATGTTGAGTCAAGAAGTAATTGGTTTTTTAGACAAAGAAAATGGAACAGATATTGGTAAAGATTTTAAAATCGATGTAATACCTGATATGATGTATAAAATACTGACAAAAGGGCTTAAGCGAATCGAAAAAAAATCAATTTATTAATTTTTATTATAATAATTTGTAATTTAAAAATTAAAAAAAAATCTAATATATTTTTAAATATATCAGATTTTTTAGGCTTCCGTAATTACTGAATTTTAATATCAACCGATGTTCTACTTTGCCAACCTGTAATATCAATTACTGAAATTTGACAATGATAATCGCCTGAATCAATATTTGTAGGAATTGAAATTTCTTGTGAAATTTCATAGGTTTTAGGTGTGTTTGTAATATCATAATTTTCCATAAAAATAAGCGGAGAAACAGGCGTTTTTATAGGGCTTAAATCGCACAAACTTCCTTGGTCATCGTGTGTATGATGGTCGAAATTATTATGAATATCAATCGCATAGGAAGCCAAACCGATGTTGTCGGCAACTTTTACTTTTATGATATATTTTTCTCCTTTTTTTAATACCGTACACGATTGTGGAAATCCGCCTGTATAATTAATATTGATACTCGGTTTTTCCTTGTCAATTTCTTCGGATTCATCATTACAACTTATCAGAAATAAGCTTAAAAACAATAAAATTCCTGTTGATTTGATAGTTAATTTTAATAAATTCATTTTATATAATTATTATGACAAAGCCTACAAGAAAGAAATTCAAGTAGGCTTTTTTAATGTTTTATATTGATTATTATTTTACAGTTAATGGATAAGACAGAACTACTTTTTCTTTATTTTTATCTTCAACAATGATATATAAATCGTATGTTTTGTTTGATTTTAATTTATCTGTTATTGTTAATTTTTCGTTTAAAGATATTTCTTTAATATCTTTATCAGCATAGTTTAATTCTTTTTCAATATAATATTTCCAACCTTCTCCTTCAACAAATTCAGGAATTAATAATTGAATATTTTTGATAGCATCTTTCGATTTTATAAGTGCTTTTACATTCAAATCTTTTCCTATAATTGCAATTTTATCATTTTCGCTAGCAGTTCCGTATTTTACATCTTTTACTAAAATGCTGTACGGCGTTACTTTTAAAACATCTTCTCTTGTTTTCTTTTTTCCTTTTTCATCTTCCACAGTTATTGAAAAAACGTAATCAGTAACTTTAGCATCATAAGAAATATCGACATGTTTATGAAAATTTACTTCTTTTGCACCAATATATTTTTCGGTGAATATTTCTTTAAACTTCCAGTCGCCTTTTACACTGTCTTTTAAATAAATTTCTACAAGAATATTTTTAATTTTTTCATCCGCAAAAATACCTGCGCCAATATGGATATTTCCACCTTGTTTTATGGTTTTATCGGTACTGTGTCCTGACCCAAATTCTAAATTAATAATTCCTAAAGCGGGTGCGATTATAATTTCTTCTTTTGTACAAGCGCCTAATGTTATTGCTAAAATAAGGATGCTTAAATATTTTTTGTAATTCATTTTAAATGGTTTTTTACTCTGTTTGTAACTAATTTATTTTTCTATGGATAAACCTTGTAAATTATTTTACACGATTATTTTTAATGATTATTTTTTTATCAGCATATATTAAGAAAGATTGGGTCTTTATTATTATAAGATGTGATAAAAAAAGGTGTTTTAAGTGTGTTTTTCATGATATAAAATTGCTTAAAATGTTTGTATAATGGTTATTGAAAAATTTCTATTAGGTTCAGGAACTTCAATTAATCGATAAAAACTGGTGTGATTAAAAACTGTTTTATTGAAAATATTATTTAATTTTCCTTGAATTTTCAGCGGATTTTTTTTCGAAAACACCGAAATATTAGTGTGTAATCCTGCATTAATTACGGTAGCTCCGTTGGTTGGTTTTTCAGGAGGAACAATATCATGTTGATTTGCCGTGCTTCTTAGATTCGAGAAAAATGTAGTTTTTTCAAAAACAAACCAATTATTAAAAGTATATTCAAAAGAAAGAACGCCTGTTAATGGTGGAGAAAACGGCAATGCAAAATTCTTCTTTTCGCCGTTTAATTGTCTTGATTTCACGTATTCTAAAGAGGCGGTAAATGCTATTTTTTTTAGAGGATTATATTTTAATGTAATTTCTCCGCCATATCTAAAAACCTTGTTTTGAGTATATTTATATTTCTGAAGCGTTTCATAATAGCCAGAAGTTGGGGTTAAATAAATATAATTATCAAAATAATTGGCAAAAGGCGTTAGTTGAATACTTGCTTTTTTAAAATTATTAAATTCAGAAAAATCAGCTTTAAATTCACCATCTATTTGATACGAACTTTCGGGTTTTAAATCGATTGTTCCCTGTTCGTATCGGTACATATGATAATTCACGCCATTAGAAGCAAGTTCATTAGCTAACGGAATTCTAAAACTCTTACCGATATTTATTTTATAAAGTCTATTTTTTAATGAATAACTAATTCCTGCGGATGCACTAAAATTATCAAAATGTAAATTATTTTTTGTGGCACGTTGTAGTTTTTGCATTGAAATAATGCCATTTTTATTAACAGGCGATAAAAATGATTCGTAATATGGTTGTGTTTTTAAGTTTCCGTAATCGTAACGAATACCAGCATCAACATATAAATTTTTATTAATTTTTAGTTGATTATACACAAAAGATCCCACTGTAAAACGAGTATATTCAGGAATAAGAAAACCCCAACCCGCAATATTATTTTGTTGATATTCTAAATTAATTCCTGTTGTTATTTTATAATTATCAAAAGAATAATTCTCATTTTTGATATTAAAATTATAGGTATTTTTAGTAAAACGGCGTTCCATGGTACTTGTCGGTTTTGACATGTATCCGTGTGCAATCGGTTCAGAATGTTCTTCTCTATTGTTTTTTTGAAAACCAATTTCGATATCTAACGTGTTGTTTTTTAGTGAAAAACGAGTATTGTTATTTATTTTAAAATGATTTACTTTATGAAGTGGTAAATCAATATCGTTGCTACTTTTATCGTAATTAATTTTAGAAGTTCTAACTTCCAGCCCGTGAGCATTGGCAAAAAAACCGTTTTTAGAATTTACATTACTAATATAAGTGGTTGAGTTTACGGTATCATCGGTATATCCTAAACTAAATCCGATATTATGATTTTTCCCTGCGGTATTTCGCAAATGGTTTTGATGTAAATCAAAAATATAATTGTCGTAGGTTATTTTATCAACAGGCACTTTGTAATCGCCATATTGCTGATGCGTTATTCGAGTTTTATAATACCAATGTTTGTAGCGTTGCTTTACACCAAATGAAATTCCATATAAATTATTGTTGTTTTTATGAGTGATATTCACTTCTCCAGCAAAGGAATTTACATTGGGCAGGGTATTATTTTTAAGATTAATGACACCCGCAATGGCATCAGAACCGTACATTAATGAAGAAGCTCCTTTTATGATTTCAATATTTTCAACATTATATTGGTCGATTTCTAAACCGTGGTCAGCTCCCCATTGTTGGGCTTCATGTTTTATACCGTTTTCAATAACAACAACTCTATTAAAACCAAGCCCTCTTATCGTTGGTTTTGATTGCCCCGAACCGATAGTTATTGCACTAATTCCAGCAATATTTTGAAGAGTTTGCATTAAGCTATTTTCTCTATTTTGAGCTAAAAATTTCGTGTCAATTTTTTGTTTTATAGCGGTATATTTTGAAAATGTTTTTATCGGTTTTTGCGATATAACGACTTCATTTAGTATCGAAACATTTTGTTTAAGGGCTATTTTTATGTTGTTATCAACAGTAAAACTGCTATTTTTTTGATAACTAACATAGCCTACATGTGTAACTTTTAGTAGTTTTTTACTGATATTTTTATCTGATAATTCATTGAATATCTGATAAAAAGTAGCGTTTCCGTTAAGGTTTGTATAGGTGTGTTTCTTGCCGATGCTCACATGAGCATTGGGTAGCACTTTTTGTGTTTTTTCATCAATTATAGTTATAGTAAGCTGATGCTTTTTTTGACAAAGCACATTTTGACTAAAAAATATAAGATAAAAAAATACACAAAATAAAGCGCGTAAGCTTCGTTTTGACATAGTAATCTTAAATAATCTGAATAAAAATAATGAAATTAACAGCTTGTTTTACAGTCAAATAGTTTTGTTATTTGATTATAAAATAGGTTAAAAAGTAGGAGTTTATGCTGATAAATAAATCATACAAGAACAGCATCAACTAATTTAGGTTGATGTATTATGTAATAGATAAATAATCAGGATAAAAAATAATTAAGAAATAGTAGGAGGTGCTCTTAATCTTTTAAGAGAGGAATAACAAAAAGTTTTAGTTATTGATTGATAGTTTTCAATAACAGTTTTGTTAATAAGAAAGGTTTTTAATAAAATAAATACTTTTGAAGGTTCATCAAAGGAAGTAAAAGCAAAGTAACATACATCACAATGGTCATTTACAGATTCATGTAAGTGTGTTAATTTTTCTTTACAATTATGATGTTCATCTTCTTCATGATGATGGCTTGCTTTAACAATACTAGGAAGCATAAGAAGAAACACCAAAAATACAGCGGTGATTTTACTTAAGAAACTATTTTGTTTTACGACCATTTATTTATTAAAAAAAAGCAAAGGTAAGTTATAAATTGAAGATACAATAAGGAGTTTTGTTAAAGTTTTAATTTTAAAAACGAAGCTTATTTTTTGAAATTGTAAAATTAATAATTACGAGTTATAGTTTTATAACTCGTAATTATTAATTGCTTTTTATGAAATTAATCCAGCACGTTTTAAAAGTGCATCTGGTTTTGGTTCTTTTCCTCGGAAGCGTTTGTATAATTCCATTGGTTTTTCAGTTCCACCTTTTGAAAGTACGTTTTCTTTAAATTTCGTAGCTACTTCTTTGTTGAAAATTCCTTTTTCTAAGAAATATTCAAAAGCATCGGCATCTAAAACTTCCGCCCATTTATATGAATAATATCCAGCAGAATATCCTCCTTGAAAAATATGAGAAAAAGCAGTACTCATACAATTTTCATCAACTTCAGGATATAATTTAGTATCCGCAAAGGCGTTATTTTCAAATTCTTTTACTGATTTAATTGTTTCTGGCGATTCGTTACCATGCCATTGCATGTCTAATAATCCAAAACTTAACTGACGTAAAGTTTGCATTCCTTCGTGAAAACTAGCCGATTCTTTAATTTTCTCCACATATTCCATTGGAATTGTTTCCCCAGTTTCATAGTGTTTTGCAAATAACTCTAAAGCTTCTTTTTCGTAACACCAATTTTCTAAAACTTGACTTGGTAATTCTACGAAATCCCAAGAAACCGAAGTTCCTGATAAGCTTGTATAAGTTGTGTTTGCTAACATTCCGTGAAGTGCGTGCCCAAATTCATGGAATAGGGTAGTAACCTCGTTAAAAGTTAACAAAGAAGGTTTTGTTTCGGTTGGTTTGGTAAAATTACAAACAATAGAAACTTGCGGACGCTCGTTAACATCATTTTTAACATATTGCGATTTATAAGAAGTCATCCAAGCGCCATTTCTTTTTCCTTTTCTTGGGTGAAAATCAGCATAAAAATGCGATACAAAATTTCCGTTTGTATCGGTAACATTGTACGTTTTTACATCTTCATGATATTTATCGATAGTAGTAATTTCTTCAAATTTTAAATCGAATAATTTATTGGCGATTTCAAAAGCACCATCAATTACATTTTCTAATTTAAAATATGGCTTCAATAATTCTTGATCTAAAGAAAAAAGCTCTTTTTTTAATTTTTCAGAATAATAAGCGCCATCCCATTTTTGAAGTTGGTCGATACCATCTAATTTTTTGGCGTATGCTTCTAAATTATCAAATTCACGTTTTGCGGCAGGTTTTGCTTTTTCTAATAAATCGTTAGAAAATGATAAAACTTTTTCAGGATTTTCTGCCATTCGTTCTTCTAAAACAAAATGAGCGTGCGTTTTATATCCTAAAATATTGGCTCTTTTATAACGAAGATTTACAATATCTAAAACGATTTGTTCATTATTGTATTTATTATCTTGAAAGGCTTTTTTACCTGCCGAAATAGCGAATTTTTTACGTAATTCTCTATTATCAGCATAGGTCATAAAAGGAATGTAACTTGGATAATCTAACGTAAAAATCCAGCCTTCTTTTTCTTTTGATTTAGCAATTTCTTTTGCCGCTTCTTTTACACTTTCTGGTAATCCTGATAAATCATTTTCATCAGTTAAGTGCATTTCAAAAGCATTTGTTTCAGCTAATACATTTTCTCCAAATTGTAATGATAATTTTGATAATTCTGCATCAACTTTACGTAAATCAGTTTTATCAACATCGTTTAAATTAGCACCATTTCTAGCAAAACTTTTGTATTGTTTATCTAATAAAGTAGTTTGTTCAGGTGTTAAAATTAAAGAATCTTTTTTTTGATAAACTGCTTTTACTCTATTAAAAAGTGCTTCGTTTAAAGTTATATCATTTCTAAATTCACTTAACAATGGAGAAAGTTCTTTGGCTATTTTTTGAATTTCATCATTAGTTTCAGCAGAATTTAAGTTGAAAAAAATTGAGGTAATTCTATTTAATTTTTCTCCTGCAAAATCTAAGGCAACAGTTGTATTTTGAAAAGAAGGCGTATCAGAATTTTCAATAATACTTTTAATTTCTTCTTTTGCTAATTCGATTGCTTTTTCAATAGCGGGTTTATAGTGTTTTTCTTCTATTTGAGAAAAAGGAGGTGTTTTAAAATGGTGTAATAAAGGATTCATTAAATAGGTGCGTTTTAAAATGAATAAAAAAGTAAAAATAACGAAATTACTTGTAGCAAATAAGGTTTAAAAAAAGTAGTTAATAAAAAACCTCACCAATTTTAAAATTGATGAGGCTTGATAATTTTATAGAATTGAATTTTATTTACGAACTCTTTCAGACGCTTTTTCAACCTTTAGTTTTAATTCCTCTTTGTAAGCTATAATTTTATCTAAAACTTTAGCATCCGAAGCACCAATAATTTGTGCTGCTAAAATACCTGCATTTTTTGCACCATCTAAAGCTACAGTTGCAACTGGTACGCCTCCTGGCATTTGTAATATTGATAAAACAGAATCCCAACCATCAATAGAATTTCTACTTTTTACAGGAACTCCAATTATTGGTAACGGGCTCATAGATGCTACCATTCCTGGTAAATGAGCTGCTCCACCTGCACCTGCAATAATTACTTGAATACCACGTTTGTGAGCATTTTTAGAATAGTCAACTAATTTTTCAGGAGTTCTGTGAGCAGAAACAATATCTACTTCTATTTTGATATTAAAACTTTCTAAAATATCGATTGCTTCTTGCATGATTGGAAGATCTGAATCGCTTCCCATTATAATACCTACCATAATTTTATGTTTTATTATTTTGAATTAAATAATTAATTCAAATATTATTTACTAATAACTCGAATCGTTTCTTTGACTAATTGTGCTATTTCTCTAGCTTTTTCAATTTCTTGATGTACAATTGTTACGTGTCCCATTTTTCGGAAAGGTTTGGTTGTTTTTTTTCCATAAATATGTGGGGTAACGCCATCAATTTTTAAAATTTGATTCATATTTTGATATACAACATCACCTGTATAACCTTCTTCGCCAACTAAATTTACCATAATTCCAGCAACTTTACTGGCGGTATTTCCTAAAGGAAGATTTAAAATACTACGCAAATGTTGTTCAAATTGATTGGTATAACTTGCTTCAATTGAATAATGCCCCGAATTATGCGTTCGTGGTGCTACTTCGTTTACTAAAATTTCATCGTTTTCAGTTTGAAACATTTCAACAGCTAATAATCCGACGAAGTCTAAAGTTTTAGCAATTTTTAAAGCGATTTCTTGTGCTTTTTTCGCGACAGATTCTTCAATTCTTGCAGGACAAAGTACATATTCAACCTGATTTGCTTCTGGATGAAATTCCATTTCAACAACAGGATATGTTTTAATATCGCCGTCTGAATTTCTAGCAACAATTACTGCCAATTCATTTTTAAAAGGTACTAATTTTTCAGCAATACATTCTCCTTCTGGTAACGATTGTAAATCATCATAAGTACGCACGACTTTTACGCCCATACCATCGTAGCCGAATTGTGCTGCCTTCCAAACAAAAGGAAATTCAATGATATTACTTTCGTAGGAATGTTTTAATTCCTCTAAAAAAGCAAAATGTGTAAAATCTGCTGTAGGGATTTGATGTTCTTTATAAAATGATTTCTGATGTGCTTTGTTCTGAATAACTCTTAAATTCGAAGGTTTTGGATAAATAGTTATCCCTTCAGCTTCTAGTTTGTCAAGCGCATCAATATTTACATTTTCTATTTCGATGGTTAATACATCTACTTTTTTTCCGAAGTTATAAACCGTATCAAAATCAAATAAATCACCTTGATGAAATTCATTACAAATTTGTGCACAAGGAGCTTGGTGGTTATCGCCTAAAATAAGGGTGTAAATATCAAATTTTTGAGTTTCGGCAAGTAGCATTCTACCTAATTGTCCGCCACCGAGAACGCCTAATTTAAAGTCTGAAGAAAAATAATTTTTCAAGATAAATAATTTAAAATGTTGTGATGGCAAAAATAACAATCTAAAAGATAGCAGACTTATATTTAAGTGTATATTTAACGAGATATTCTTAATTGTGAACCGTTAATTTTGGTTACAAAATACATCAAAGCGTTGCAACCTTGCGTATCTATTGGCGAACCTCCTGAAATATAATTATACTTTTTTTCATCGCAAGGACATATAATTTCTACGCCGTTAAAGGTCATTAATGAGTTACAATTTCTATCAGGACATTGTCTATCGAAGGCTTTGTAGCTATTTCCTGTTCTAAAAATATAAATATCTCGTCCTTGTATGGTGTTTTGTGAACTACCATTTGGCACTAATAATCCTTGAAATTCAGGCAATGTTAAATCGATAATTGCATTGATTTCGATACCTCTAAAACAATCATTTACAGGTACGTTATCAGTACAACGAACAGTCGTATTTATGCCGATTATTAAAATTAATAAATAAAAAATAGTTTTCATTATTAAAAAATTGAGTTAGATGAGGAACGCTACGAATTTACAAATATTTTGTATATTTGTGAGACAATCTCATTCCATATCGGCATGGGATTTTTAAATTAATATAATTATGAGTGATATATCCTATTATTCGGCCGAAGGACTTAAGAAGTTAAAGGACGAATTGGTTCAATTAGAACAAGTAGAAAGACCGAGAGTTACACAAGAAATTGCAGACGCAAGAGATAAAGGAGATTTAAGTGAAAATGCTGAATATCATGCAGCTAAAGAAGAACAATCTCATTTAGAGTTTAAAATTGCAAAGCTTAAAAATGTCGTAGGAAGTGCGCGTATTATTGATGAAAGTCAGTTAGATTTATCTAAAATATTAATTCATTCGGTGGTTAAAATTAAAAATACGGCCAATGATATGGCGTTTTCGTACACGTTAGTTGCTGATTCTGAAACCGATGTTAGAAACGGGAAATTATCAGTAAATTCACCTATCGGAAAAGGATTATTAGGGAAAAAAGTAGGCGATATTGCCGAAATTAAAGTACCTAATGGTATTATGAAATTTGAAATTATGGAAATTTCTAGATAAGATTTTTTAAATATTTCTTTAAAAAAAGCGTTGCATCTAGCAACGCTTTTTTTATTTTTACGAATGTCTTTTTAATTATCATCTTGATAAAAAAAATATAACTATTAAATTCAACAAAACATGGCAAGTATTTTCACTAAAATAATTTCAGGAGAAATTCCTTCTTATAAAGTAGCAGAAAATGAAGATTTCATTGCTTTTTTAGATATCAATCCGAATGCAAAAGGGCATACGTTGGTAGTTCCTAAAAAAGAAGAAAACAAAATTTTTGATTTATCAAAACAAGAATATATCGAATTAATGGAGTTTTCGTATCGTGTGGCAAAAGCGATTGAAAAAACCGTTCCTTGTAAGCGTGTTGGAATGAGCGTAATCGGTTTGGAAGTACCGCACGTTCATGTACATTTAATTCCTTTAAATGCGATGGCAGATATTCAATTTAAAGAAAAAGTAACAGTATCCAAAGAAGAATTTTTGAATTTATCAGAAAAAATAGCGAGTAATTTTGAGTAATTATTAAATTTTATGAAGTGAAATTTCAAAAGTTGTTCCTTTATTAATGGTTGATTTTTGAACGATTATTTTTCCTTTATGATATTCTTCAACAATTCGTTTTGAGAGCGATAAACCTAAACCCCAGCCACGTTTTTTGGTGGTAAAACCAGGTTCGAAAATTTGTTTAAATTGTGATTTTTGAAGTCCTTTTCCAGAATCGGTAATGCTGATTTTTACCTGTTTTGGGGTTGCTGTAATCGCCAATGAAAGATTGCCTTTTCCTTGCATCGCATCAATAGCATTTTTAAGTAAATTCTCGAGAACCCAACCGTATAATTCAATATTTAAAAGTATCGAAAGTTGTTCTATATCCGAAGAAAAAGAAAAATGAACCTGTTTTGAACTTCTTGATTTGATATAATTAAACGTCTTTTTTGTTGCCTGAATAATATCTTGTTTTTCTAAAGTTGGTAGTGAACCAATTTTAGAAAATCGGTTAGCAATCGTGTTTAAACGCTCGACATCTTTTTCAATTTCAAGGATATATTCTTCATTTACATTTTCAAATCTTAAAATAGCAATCCAGCCTAATAATGACGATAAAGGCGTGCCAATTTGATGTGCCGTTTCTTTTGCCATTCCTGTCCAGAGCTTGTTTTGTTGGGCAACTTTACTTGATTTATACATCATATAAACGATGGTTACAAAAAGTGCTAAAATCAATAGTAAGGTTAATGGATAATATTTTAGTTTGTTTAATAAATCGGAATTTCGATAGTAAAAATATTGCGTAATTCCAAAATATTCAATCTTGATAGGCGCATTTTGCGATTTCATAATTGCTAATTGTGCTTCAAGATATGCAGGATTTTTAGCCTTAATCGTATCTAAATTTCGATATAAATCAATTGTACCATCTTTATTGACTAAAATTGTCGGAATATTTTCAATCGTTTGATATACTTTATTGATTAAATTCGTGTTTTCATTCAAATTCGGATTTGATGCTAATTCTTTAAAAGCAGTCGCAAAAATTTCAATTTTTCCGCGTTCTTCTTCCTTAAATTTCTGAAAAAATAAATACGTATTCCACAAAATTAGCGAAATCAATAAAAACGAAATAAAAATAATAATTCGTTTTATCCAATAAGAATTTTTTAAACTATTTTTAAAATTATTTTTTAAAATCATCAACCAAATATAAATATCTATAATAACTTATCTTGTGAAACGTTAGTATATTTACATCATAAAATAGAATATAAAATATAAAAATCAACTAAAAATATGCTGTCATTAAATCCTAAAGAATTATCCGTAGCCGAATTACATCGTTATTTATTAGGAGCGATTGCACCCAGACCCATTGCTTTTGCAAGTACTGTCGATGAAAATGGAAATCCGAATTTAGCACCTTTTAGTTTTTTTAATGTTTTTGGCGCAAATCCGCCGATGTTAATTTTTTCGCCCGCAAGAAGTGTACGTGATAATACCCAAAAACATACGCTCGAAAATATTGAAAAAACAAAAGAAGTGGTTATCAATATGGTAAATTATGATATGGTACAGCAAATGTCATTAAGTAGTGCCATGTATCCGAAAGGCGTAAATGAATTTGAAAAAGCAGGGTTTACCATGTTGCCATCTGATAGCATAAAACCCTTTAGAGTTGCCGAAGCTCCCGTGCAATTCGAATGCAAAGTAACCGATATTATTTATACAGGAACACAAGGCGGTGCAGGGAATTTAATTCTTTGTGAAGTAGTTAAATTACACATCAATGAAAATGTATTATCCGAAGATGGAAGTATAGATCAGTATAAAATAGATTTAGTTGCCAGGGCAGGAGGTAACTATTATTCAAGAGCAAGAAACGGCTTTTTTGAAATTCCAAAACCCATAAGAACACTCGGAATTGGAGTCGATAAAATACCCGAAAGTATTCGAAGTAGTACCATTTTAACAGGGAATAATTTGGGGATGTTAGCAAATGTATCAGAATTGCCAAATCAAGAAACTGTTGATAACTTTGCAAAAGAACATCCAATATATAATTCGCTTACAATTGAAAAAAAACATACATTTGCACAGCAGTATTTAAAAAATAATGATATAAAAAGTGCTTGGAAGGTACTTTTACTTAAATAAATAAGAATATGGAAGTTATAGGGAAAATTAAATTAATTAACGAAGCACAAACATTTGGAGCGAGCGGATTTAGAAAACGTGAATTAGTCGTTACCACTGATGAACAATATCCACAAATGATACTTATTGAGTTTGTACAAGATAAATGTGACCTTTTAAACAATTATTCAGTAGGACAAGACGTAAAAGTTTCGATTAATTTAAGAGGTAGAGAATGGATTAATCCTGAAGGAGTTGCAAAATATTTTAACGCCATTCAAGGTTGGAGAATTGAAAGTTTAGCACAAGCTACTTCTCAAAATACACCTCCTGTTGATAGTTTTCAACAAGCACCAGATTTATCAAATGATGCAGAAGACGATTTACCATTTTAATTTTTTAATTTAAATTTTTTGAAAATTTAGAAATTAAAGGAATTTATTTTATAAAAAGAGAAAGCAATACGCTTTCTCTTTTTTTGTTTTAGAGCCTGTTTAAATTTCATCTGAAAAAAAACATCACAGAAAAATAAGATATAGAATCCGTCAACCTGAATTTATTTCAGGTTCGCATCCTGATTTTCTGTGTTTTTTAGCTTTTTTTGATGATCCTTGTCGATTCGAGTGATTTTAATGACTAAAAGGAATTAAAATTGTATCGAGAATTTTAATTATTTTATGTTGATGGATTTTGATTGATTTTGACGCTAAAAAAAGTTCTCGATACAATTTTTTTGAAGGAAAAAAAATCACTCGAATTGACAGTTTATTTAATTTTTAAACAGGCTTTTAAAACTTAATGTTTTCTCTTTTATTTCTTCTCTTTCTTCTCTTTTTTCTCTTTCTGATGATTAATCACATTTTTTTAACAATATGATAGTTTAAACTTAAAGAACTTTTATAGTATGATTTGTAGATTGATTGAAAATTAAATAGGATAGTTTATGGAAAATAAAAAGATGAATATAGCCATGTTAATTGATGGTGATAATGCCCAAGCTAAATATTTAGAAAATATCATATCGGAAACATCAAAATACGGAAAAATCAGCATCAAAAGAATATATGGCGATTGGTCGAACGTACATTTGAAAAACTGGAAAGATGTATTAAATACTTTTTCTATAAAACCGATTCAAGAATTTGCACACACAACAGGTAAAAATGCCACTGATATCGCACTGGTTATTGATGCGATGGATATATTACATCAACAAAAAATAGACGCTTTTTGTATTGTTTCAAGCGATAGTGATTTTACAGGATTAGCCAGCAGAATACGTGAAAGTGGATTAACTGTTATTGGAATCGGTAAAGAACAAACACCAAAATCATTTGTAAATGCATGTGATATTTTCACTTTTACAGAATCGTTTAAAGAAGATCCTTCAATAGATAAATTGATGGAAATTTCAGCTAAAAAAGCAGCTAAAAAACTGGAGAAAAGCATTACACTAACCGTCAAAAAAAATAATGTAAAATCGAACGTAAAAGTAAGTTCTAAAGCAAGTTCTAAAGCAAATTTAAAAGAAAAGTTAAAGGAAAAATCAAGAAGAAAATCTAAAAAGAATAAGAAATCTAAAAAAACTATAAAAATAGATATCAATTTTCTTCGATGGGCTTTCTCAATGATTGAGCAAGAAAATGGCGTTGTTTTATTGAGTCAATTTGTTGAATCGGTTCGAAAACTAGATGCAAACTTTGATTCAAAAATATATGGATACAAAAATTTCAATGTTATGTTTAAAGCGTTAAAAAATGATTTTGAAATGATTTATCATAATGATAATTCAACTATTTCAATACGTGATAAAAAAGTAAAGACACTTCAAAAATATAAAAACGCTAGTTAATTTAAAATGTAACAAGCATTATAAAGTCTCCCAAAATAAAAAAACCTTCTAAATATTTAGAAGGTTTTTTTATGCTTTATTTTTGTGTTTATTCTGCGTACTTTATTTCGATTTTTCAGGTTCGACTTTTTTCTTTGCAGGCATCGGACCTCTTAGATGAATAATTAATCCGTTTAAGAAATTTCGAAGAATTTGGTCACCACATTCCATGTATTTAGGGTGTTCTTCATTTCTGAAAAGCGCTCCTAATTCTCCTTTAGAAACTTTAAAATCGACTAAAGCACAAATTTCAACAATATCGGTATCACGTAATTTGTGTGCTACTCGTAGTTTTTTAAATATATCGTTGTTTGATAAGCCTCCCATAATTTCGTGTAAATTTATATGAATTTGTGTAATTTTATATTTTGATGTTTATTTTTAAACGTTTAATTCACGATGCTAAAAATAGCCCAAGCATAGATAGCGAAACGTAAGAAACGAAATAATCCAAAAATAACAACATTTTTAAAAGGATATTTAATCATTCCTGCGGTTAAGCAACTAATTGCAAAAGGCAATGGTAATAATGCACCTACTAAAATTAAAATCCCTCCCCATTTACTGGTATTTTTCAAGTTTTTAGCCATTTTAACTTCTAAATAATTTCGTACAGAATTTATTTTTAAAGCTGCTCTTCCTATAAAATAGGCGGTTAATCCCCCAAGATACGATAAGGTTGCTAAAATTATTAAAATAACAATTGGATTGCTTGTTTTTTTCGACCAAGCAATAAAAATTTCTGGTGGAATTAAGCCTAATATTGTTTCAGAAATATAGAAGGTAATTAGGATTCCGAGTGTTGAAAAAGTTTCGGTTATTAGTTGTAAGCCGTCATTGATATTGTACACGTATTTATTGAATAAAAACACGCCTATTACAGCAATTACGATTGGCCAAAAAGCTTTTTTTAAGCTTTCCCAAATAAACATATAAAACCCTGTGCGATGATAATAATTATGCAAACGCTCAACATGTGGTTTATTTTTCTTTTTTTTTCTGATTTTTTTCACGTTCATTTATTAGATTCCAATTCTCTTATTCAAGATACAAAAATACGAGGTAATTACAGATAAATCAAACAAATATCGTTAATTATAAGTTAGCGATAGCGGCTTCAGCACAACGTTCTCCGTCCATTGCTGCCGATACGATTCCACCAGCATATCCGCCACCTTCTCCGCAAGGAAATAATCCTTGAATTTCAGGATGTTCTAGGTTTAATTTTCTAGGGATATTCACTGGCGATGAGGTACGAGATTCTACGCCAATAATATTTGCTTGTTCGGTATAATATCCGTTCATTTTTTTACCAAAAGCATCAAAACCTTTTCGCAATCTGCTTCCGATAAATTTTGGAAGTAGCGAGTGTAATGGTGCTGATGTTAAACCTGGTTGATACGAAGTTTCATTTAAGCTTGATGAGAATTTACCTTCTACAAAATCTGTTAAACGTTGTGCGGGAGCGGCTTGTGTTTTTCCGCCAGCATTAAAGGCTAATTTTTCTAAATCTTTTTGATATTGAAGTCCTTTTAGCGCACCATATTTTTCGTATTTATAAAGGTCTTTATCGATATTAATTTCAACAACAATTCCTGAATTAGCAAATTTGTTATTTCTACGAGAAGGTGACATTCCGTTTACTACAATTTCTCCGTTTGCAGTTGCTGCTGGTACAATAAATCCGCCAGGGCACATACAAAATGAATATACACCTCTATCGTTTACTTGTTGCACCAAACTATACGCGGCGGGAGGTAATAATTCATCTCTTTGTCCTGAACAGCTGTATTGAATTTGGTCAATAATTTCCTGCGGATGCTCTACCCGAACGCCCATTGCGAATGATTTTGCTTTTAATAGAATATTCTTTCGGTCAAGGAGTTCATAAATATCTCTTGCAGAATGTCCTGTTGCTAAAATCACTGAATTAACGGTCATTTCGTTTTCACTATTGCTTTTATTTTTTAATCGAATTGCTTGTATTTTACTACTTTTAATCACAAAATCGGTTACACGGGTATCAAAATGAATTTCGCCACCATATTTCAAAATATTTTCACGAATATTTTCAATAATTTTTGGCAGTTTATTAGTTCCGATATGTGGATGTGCATCAATTAAAATTTCTTCTGTAGCTCCATGATATACAAGGTTTTCGAATATTCTTCGAACATCGCCACGTTTTAAGCTTCGGGTATACAATTTTCCATCAGAATATGTTCCAGCGCCGCCTTCACCAAAACAGTAATTAGAATCTTCATTTACAAAATGTTCTTGATTAATGGCACGTAAATCTCTACGACGATCTTGCACATTTTTTCCACGTTCTAACACAATCGGTTTGTATCCTAATTCAATACAACGAAGTGCTGCATACATTCCCGCAGGGCCAAAACCAATAATATGAATTTCTTTGGCATTCGAAACGTCTTGATATTCAAAAACATATTCAGGTTTTTCTGGCAAATTTTCATTAATATATACGGCTACTTTGTAATTGAAAATAATTTCTTTTTTACGTGCATCAATAGATTTACGCAATACTTTTACCGTAGTTATCTCTGAAATAGCGATTCCTAATTTTCGAGAAGCTTTCTGTTTTAAAATATCAGTTTTCTTTTCTTCTATTAAATTAACGCGTAGTTGAAGTTCTTTTACCATTTTGCAAAATTATGGAAAATTGAATTGATACCTTTTTATTTTTGTAAGAATTATAAAAAATCAAGCTAAGGTTTTTATTTTTTGATTCGTACTGTTGATAACTACACTATATTTGTGGTGTTTATTAATATTTTGATATGATTTGGTTACCTAAAGAAATAGTATTTCCACCGTATGAATTTGCAAATGAAGAAGGTGTTTTGGCATTTGGTGGCGATTTATCGGCAGAACGTTTGGAGTTTGCGTATAAAAATGGAATTTTTCCATGGTTTAATGAAGGTGAGCCAATCGTTTGGTATGCGCCACCAGAACGCATGGTTTTATTTCCTGATGAGGTAAAAGTTTCAAAATCGATGAAACAAGTTTTACGTAAAGCAAATTTTGTAATTACAGAAAATAAAGCATTCCGTGAGGTAATTTTTAATTGCCGTCATATTCACAGAGAAGACCAATTAGGAACTTGGATTACCGACGATATGGAAAATGCGTATATCAATTTACACGATAAAGGAATTGCAAAATCGATAGAAGTTTGGCAAGATGATATTTTAGTAGCAGGTTTGTATGGTATCGATTTAAAAAATGGTGTTTTTTGTGGAGAAAGTATGTTTAGTAAAGCGAGTAATATGAGTAAAGTTGCGTTTATTCATTTGGCTAAAAACTGTGCATATAAATTAATAGACTGCCAAGTTCATAACGAACACCTAGAAAGTTTAGGTGCTCGTGAAATTGATAGAAGTGATTTTTTGGAGTTGTTGTAGTTATATTATAAAGGATTAAATAGTTTTTACTTGATTTGAAATTATATTTTCACATTTAACTAAAAAATCATTTTTAGTTAGTTTGGTTAAATTACTTACAATATCCCAATTAGTTTTTCTTCCTTTTAAACCTTGTGGTTTACCTGTTAATTTAGAAATATTAGGACTTGTATCAAAACCTTCTTCATCTAACATTGAAGTAATATTTTGTATTTTCATTTTTATAGAAGCTACTGAGCGGTTTGTTATTTTTTGAATATCAATTTCATCGATTTCTTTTTTTCCATATCTAGCGATATATGTACACAAAACAACTTCATCTTTAATATATAAATTTTTGGTCATAATTTTTTAGAAGCTAAGTTAATTAATAATTACCTACATAAAAACTAACTAAACAAAAAAACAAAACCTCGAAATAAATTACGAGGTTTGCTTAAAAAATGAGTGTTTTAAATTGATTATTCCAAAACAGAAAACTCAATACTAGAATCTGAAAAAACAGTATGTGTTTGGTTTTTGAAATCTTTTTTATCGGCTTTATAAATATTATCTACATAGGTTTGTGGATTCAAATCTATTAAAGGAAACCACGTACTTTGTATTTGAATTTGTAATTTATGTCCTTTTTTAAAGGTGTGAAAAACATCTTGTAATTTAATATTTACAGTTGTTTTTTTGTTAGGAGTAAACGGTTCAGGTTTTGAAAAACTATTTCTAAAACGCCCACGCATCACTTCACTACGAACCATCATGTGATAATTACTTAATTTTAAATGCGTTTGCATATCTTTATTATCATTTTTGATATCCGAAGGATGTACGTCAATAATTTTTACAATCCAGTCGGCAGCAGAACCTGTTGTTGCTACGTTTAATTTTGCTAAAATATCTCCTGCTAAAGTAAAATCTTCGGATAAAATTTCTGTTTGAAAAACCAAAACATCAGGTCTTCGAGCAGCAAAACGCTGATCATCGGTCATGTATTTTCTTGGCGTGAAAACTGTTTTTATATCTTCAGAATACGGAACAGGATGTTTTAAATCACTTACAAATGTTGTTTTTGAATTTCCTTTTTTAGTTTTCTTTTTATTGGTAGTTAATTCTTGATTTTCTGATAAGAAAAAGGCTTGTTTTTTTACACTTTTAGGAGGCCAAACATCGTATGATTTCCATTCTTTTTTTCCTGTATCGAAAACATAAGCCTCTGGTAATCCACTATTTTTTGAACCGTTTCCTTTTAAGAAATGATTAAAAAACTTCGTTTCAATATTTTTCTGAAATTTCAATGAAATTGAATCGCCAAAATAATAATTTCCAACGGTATTGGCTACTTTATTTCGAGACCATCCGCCGTGATCCCAAGGACCAAAAACTAAGGTATTGTAATTATTTGGTTGATGTTTTTCAATATTTTTATAGGTTTCTAAAGGACCGTATAAATCTTCGGCATCAAACAATCCACCAACAATCATCGTGGCTACTGTTGAAGGAACTCTGTTTAAATGTTGAATAATTCCTTTGCTTTGCCAAATTGAATCGTAATTAGGATGTTCAACAATTTCTTTCCAGAAAAAATCATCAATTTTGTTTTTATCATTAATAGTTTTAGACGCTATTTTAGCATCTAATTTATCATATTGAAAATATTCGTTTAAGTTTTTTAAAGGTCCTTTGTCTAAAAAAAACTGATATTGGTCTTGTGTTTTCATTTTCGGAAAAGAATACCAAGACGAATCTGTAGGTTGGTCTTTATAAGTTCCAAATAATGGAATTGCGTTAAAATAACTTAGTAAAAATGCGCCATTATGATGAAAATCATCAAAAAAGAAATCGCCAATACAAGCCTGTGGAGATGCCGCCTTTAATGCAGGATGTGCATCAATTGCTGAAATAGTGGCATAATGCCCAGGGTATGAAGTTCCCCAAGTTCCAACATTTCCATTATTGTTTGGCGTGTTTTTAACTAGCCAATCAATCGTATCAAAAGTATCGCTAGTTTCATCGGTTTGTTTAGCTGTTTTATTAGGAATGTAAGCACGCATATTGTCGTAAACACCTTCGCTCATCCAACGACCACGAACATCTTGATAGACTACAATATTTCCTTCTTTCATTAAAATAGGGTTAGGAGCTATTTTAGTTTTAAAAGTGTCTTTTCCGTAAGGTCGACAACTATACGGAGTTCGTTGTAATAAAATAGGATATGTTTTTGAGCTGTCTTTTGGCGAGTAAATAGTGGTGTGCAATTTTGCGCCATCACGCATGGTAATTTTCACTTCTTTTTTAGTGAAGTTATCTTTTACATACGTGTTTTTTATAGATGTTTTTTCTTCGGATGTTGCTGTTTTTACAGCATTTTTTGGTGTACAGCTACTTATTAAAAGTAGAAGAAATAGTGAAAATTTAAGAAGTAATTTCATGCGGTTTGGTTATTTAGGGAGTAAATATAAATAAAAGAAGTTGTATTGAAACCGATATTAAAAATCAGTTTCGATACAACTTCTAGGAAAGGTTTTAGAACCTGTTTAATTCATCTGAAAAAAATATCACAGAAAAATAAGGAATCGCATTCGTCAACCTGAATTTAGTTCAGGTTCGCATCCTGATTTGCCGTGTTTTTTAGCTTTTTTTTGATGAATTTTATATTAAAAAAGTTCTCGATACAATTTTTTTGAAGGAAAAAAATCACTCGAACTGACAGTTTCTTTATTGGTTTTTGCAATAAAATTAAAATAGGCTCTAAAAACTTTATATATTATCTTCTATATTTTAAAAGTATCTAAAAATCCCTAGCCCCGATTGAGCAATTGTTTGAGCTCTTTTTTGTTTTTTCTTTTTTAAAAAACAAAAAAAGCGAGTGCGGAAAGCGGGAAATAGCTTCAAATAATTTTAAAAGATAAAAACAGCTTATTTAGGATCTAAAATAGTATTTATTCTATCTAAAACATCTTGTAAATGATAACGAGAAATGTTGTTTTTAGCCACACTTAAAGCTCTTTTTGTATCTCTTTTTAAATTTTTTAATTCACCTCTAACAACAGGTTTAATATCTGATTGGCTAATATTTACCGCCGTTTGTTTAAAATATCCTCCGTTATTTGTTCCTTTTTGATTTTTAGCTTTGTTTAATAAAAAATCTAAACGATCTAAATACGCACGTTGTAAATTTCTACGATATGCATCAATGGATTTATTGGTGTATAATTCGCTCCAAATTCCTTTGCGTAAATCTTGCATCATATTTACAAGCGTGTAGGATTTTGCTCCGTTTAAAGTTTCGTTTTCGATTAAACGTGCCATTCTACCCGTTTTTAAAATACGATTTAAGGTTCTTTCTTGTAATTCGCCAATACGTTTATCGGCACCAGAAAATTGTACTTTATCAAAAATATTTTTATCTAATAACCAAGTTGGCGTTTTAAATAATTGCTCGTTTACAAATTTTAAAGCATTTTTTTGATGATTTTTAGGAACGTGTGTATATACAGCTCCATCTTGATTTGCAGTTTTGTAGTTTTCGTAAACACCACCAATATTAGAACTTACATGCCCCATATAGCGATTAAATTGCCCTAGTAATTGCCCGTACATGGTTTTTAATTCGTCGTAATTTTCGCCATCTTTAGTTGTCCATTTTTCTAAATTTGGTAAAATACGCTGAAGGTTTTTAATACCATAAGCACTTGCTTTTATAGCATCATCACCTAAATCTTCCGTTTGTGAACTTGGGTCGATAACATTTACAACTTGCTGATGTCCGAACCTATAAATAGGATTATCTGCTTTGTCAAGAATCCATTTATTTAAGGTTTTCTTTTCGTCTTTAGCCGATGTATTTACTATTGGACGGTATCCCCAACTGATAGCATATTTATCGTAAAGCCCAATATTTGGCATTAAAGCAACGCCTTTATCTTCAGGCTGCGCGATGTAATTAAAACGCGCATAATCCATAATTGATGGTGCTGTACCGTATTTTTTGGTAAAAGTTGCCGAACGTAAAGAATCCACAGGATAGGCTACTGAACTTCCCATATTATGAGGTAATCCAAGGGTATGTCCAACTTCGTGAGACGAAACAAAACGAATTAAACGTCCCATAGTTTCTTCTTTAAATTCCATGCTTCTAGCATCAGGATTTATAGCGGCAGTTTGAATAAAATACCAGTTATGTAATAAAGTCATTACATTATGATACCAGTTAATATCCGATTCTAAAATTTCACCAGAACGAGGGTCGCTTACATGAGGACCGTTGGCATTCGGAATTGGCGAGGCTAAATAACGCACCACAGAATAACGCACATCTTCAGGGCTCCAATCAGGGTTCTCTTCTTTGGTAGGCGCATCTTTTGCAATAATTGCATTTTTAAAACCAGCGGCTTCAAAGGCTACTTGCCAATCATTTATTCCTTGTTTTATATATTTACGCCATTCTTTTGGAGTCGCTCTATCGATATAATAAACAATTTGTTTTTTAGGTTCAACCAATTCTCCGTTGTTGAATTTTTCAATATCTTCATCTTTAACTTCTAAACGCCATCTATCAAGGTATTTTACAGATTTACTTTTTTGAGCGTCTAAACCGTAATCTGTTTGAGACCTTGCAAACCATCCTACACGCTCATCAAAATAACGACGTTTCATCGGTTTTTTAGGTAATAAAATCATTGAATTGCTTAATTCCATAGAAACTGAACCAACACTTTTATTAGAAGGCGGTGCGCTAGAAATGTATGTTTTTACGTGTCTAACTTCAATATTTTTAGGATAACTGCTAATGCGTTCAATATAAGAGCGCTTTGCATCCATTTTAGAAATTTTGTATTCTTTTCTGCTTCTTTGAGGGAAGCCAATCGCTTTTACATCGGTGTTAAATAAAGAAGAAACATCGATAACTGTTGCTGTTGAATCTTTGCTAAATGCTTTTATAGGAAAAGAGTATAAAATTGGTTCAAAATTAGAATTTACCACGGCTTTATGAACAGGAAGCAAGGTATCTGCTACGACATCATACGAAACAACTTTTAGTAAAATATTTTTTTGCTTTTTTTGCCAACGTAATACTTGTGTATTTTGTTTTCCGCCACCAAAACCGATACCGCTAGCTGTTTTAGCAATTCGAGTTACCATTAACATTTCACGATTAAGTAACGAATCAGGAATTTCGAACAAATACTCTTGCTCTTTTTGATGAACTTTAAATAATCCGTTATCCGTGATATGTTTTTTCGTAACGATTTTTTCGTATGGTTTTATAGCATCTTTATCAGGTTTTGGTTTTGCCGTGCTTATTTCTTTTTTATTCTTTTTCTTTTTGAACCATTGTGCATTTACTTCGGATGAAAAGCTTATAAAAACAACAATAAGAAGTAGTTTTGTGAGTGTTTTTTTTATCATAATGTTGAATTTAGTTTTTTAACCAAGCGTTTCTTAAAATCATTTTTTTGTTATCCGCAGATAATTTTTCAAGAACTAAACCAGTACTTTTAGTAGTTGGTTGTGTGTAATTTGCTGATAATTTTAAAAGTTTTCCGTTTCTAGTAACTTCCATCATTATTTTATCACCTTCTTTCCATTGCATTGTTTTTCCTAAAATAGGACGAATGTTTTCTAAAGATATTTTTTGATTATTCACACTTTCTAAAATATCACCAGCTTTAACACCTAATGCAATTAATGCCGAGTTTGTTCTGATAGTAAAAAATACTTTTTTAGTACTATTTACAGAAATAAAAGGTTGTCCTTTTGAGTCGATAAAATAGGCTGAATTTTCTTTTTTTGTTTGGTTTTTAACCCCTACTTTTTCAAAATAAGTAGTATAATTGATTGGCGTAGCTCCTTGTACATGATTTTTGAAAAATTCGCCAACAGCAGGGTAAGTCATTTTTACGATTTCAGTAATAATATTTTCATCTTTAAAAGCGTTGTTTTTTCCGTATTTTTTAGATAAATCTAACATCATATTTCGAACTCCGTACGTTCCGTTGCTTTCTTCTCTTAAAATAATATCCAAACACATACCAATTAATGCGCCTTTTTGATACACATTATTATAATTTTTAGCGTATTTAGGTTCTAAAATGTTTTTACTCATTTTAGTAAAAGACATGGCATCGTTATAATTTAATGAAGAAGTAATTTTTGAATTCATTTCATTAATAAATTCATCTTCAGAAATTAAACCTTGATTTACTTGAAAAAGATTGGCAAAATATTCTGTCATTCCTTCGTACATCCATAAATGTTCCGACATTTTTGCTTCGTTAAAATCAAAAGAATGAATTTCTTCAGAATGAACCGATAACGGAGAAACAATATGGAAAAACTCGTGTGATACCGTTCCGTTAATCATATTACTTGCAAATTGTTCTTTGCTCATTGTTTCAGGATATACTACCGTTGTAGAAGATCTATGTTCTAAAGCTCCATATCCTTGAAATTTATACATTTCTGGGTCAAATAAATAGACTAAAACATTGTATTCATTTGTAGTTTCAAAACCCTTTAAAAAGTTAGTTTGAGCAGTCATCATGGTTTTTAAAGCTTCCTTTAAATCGGTTGCTTTGTGTGTGTTGTTAGGCGAGTAAATAGCTAAATTCACTTCAATTCCGTTCACCGTAAAACTCACGTTATTAAGTGGCGCATACATAATCGGGTTGTCTGAAATTTCATCATATCGAGGAGCTAAAAAGACATCTTTACTATTATCAGTTTTTGACGTATTTTTATTGATTAATGATGAGGTTTCATATAAATGAGTAGGATGCGTGATAGAAATCTCATAAGGCAATTCTTTTTTATCATTAAAATACCCAATAAAACCAGGTAAATTTAATAAGAAATTTTTTCCTTCTTCAATATTCGTACCAGCCATTACATAAATTTTATGGTCTTTTTTTGAATCAAAAGTATCTTCTACCCAATAAGATATTTTATCCATATTCTTAGCATTGTTAATTTGCCAAGAATTTTCGTTTAGTTTTTTAACTGATAATTCTTTTCCGTTATAATCAACTGCTTTAAATTGAGAAACAAATTTTCCGTAATTACTCATTGCATAGGTTCCAGGAACAATTGCAGGAATGTTATAAATTATTGTTTCTTTTTTTATTTTCTTCGGATTTATTACAATCATTATTTTATCATCAACAACGGTATTTAAATCAATATTTACAGCAATAGTTTGAGCCTTGTTTTGAACCGATTTATAGGTGGAACAACTTGCTAATAAGATTAAGGAAATAACTCCGAGTATAATTTTTTTCATAATAATTTTTTTATAGATTTAAATAATAGTGCATAAGTATTCATTATTACCCAAATGTTACACTATTGTAGCATATTTAACATCCTTTTAAGAATTGTAATATCAGTAAAAAACGTTGTACCTTTGCAGCGGCATGGGAATAAGACGAGTTTCAGATTGGTTACCGACTACAAATAAGGAGGTTAAGTTAAGAGGATGGGAAGAATTAGATGTAATTCTCTTCAGTGGAGATGCATATGTAGATCACCCATCATTTGGTCCGGCAGTAATAGGGCGAATACTAGAAAGTTATGGTTTGCGAGTAGCAATTGTACCACAACCTAGTGTAAATGATAATTTACAAGATTTTGAGAAATTAGGAAAACCACGTTTATTCTTCGGAGTGACGGGCGGATGTATGGATCCGATGGTGAGTAATTATACGGCTAGTAAACGCCGTCGTGATAAAGACGCATATACACCAAATGGAGATAAAGGGTTTCGACCTGATTATGCAACATCGGTATATTCAAAAATATTAAAAGAAAAATTCCCTGACGTACCTGTTTTAATTGGTGGTATCGAGGCTTCATTGCGTCGTGTTACCCATTACGATTATTGGTCGGATAAATTATTACCAACTATTTTAGAAACTTCTAAAGCAGATATGTTGGTGTATGGAATGGGTGAGCAACCTTTACGAGAAATTGTAGAGTTGTTGCAAAAAGGGGTGCCGTTTTCGAGTTTAAAAACGATAAAACAAACCGCTGTTCTTATTGATGAGCATGAAGATGTTCCAAAGAATAAAAATTGGGAGGATGTAGAAATTAATTCTCACGAGGCTTGTTTGAAGGATAAAAAAACATTTGCATCGAACTTTAAAGTAATAGAGCAGGAGTCGAATAAATTATATGCACGTCGTATTTTTCAAAAGGTTGGGAATAAAAAACTAATGATTAATCCACCGTGTGCAACAATGACGGAAGGAGAAATTGATGCTTCTTTTGATTTGCCTTTTACACGATTACCGCATCCAAAATACGATAAACGTGGACCAATTCCTGCGTTTGAAATGATTAAATTTTCGATAAATATTCACCGTGGATGTTTTGGAGGATGTAGTTTTTGTACAATTTCTGCGCATCAAGGAAAATTTATTGCTAGTCGTAGTCAAGAATCGGTATTAAAAGAAGTCGATACCGTTACTAAAATGGATGACTTTAAAGGATATTTATCTGATATTGGTGGGCCATCTGCGAATATGTATCAGATGAAAGGAAAAGTGCAATCTATTTGTGATAAATGTGTGGCGCCTTCTTGTATTTCGCCAGTAATCTGTAGTAATTTAGATACTTCGCATAAACCATTAACAGACCTTTATAAAGCTGTTGATGCGCATCCGAAGATAAAAAAATCATTTATTGGAAGTGGAATTCGACATGATATGTTGGTTCCTGAATTCAATAAAAATGCAGACCCAAAAGAGTTAGATGCCTACACAGAAGAGGTAATGACGAATCATGTTTCTGGACGTTTAAAAGTAGCACCAGAACATACTTCTGATCCTGTTTTAAAATTAATGCGTAAACCTTCATTTAAATATTTTCATATGTTTAAAGAACGATTTGATCGCATTAACATCAAAAAGAAATTAAAATTACAACTAATTCCTTATTTTATCTCAAGCCACCCAGCGTGTGAAGATGAAGATATGGCTAATTTAGCTGCCGAAACAAAAGATTTAGGCTTTCAGTTGGAGCAAGTACAAGGTTTTACGCCTACGCCAATGACTGTGGCTACCGTAATTTATTACAGCGGATATCATCCTTATACGTTAAAACCAACAAAAACACCGAAAACAGCCAAGGAAAAGGAAGATCAACATCGATTTTTCTTTTGGTATAAAAAAGAAAATAAAGATTGGATTCGTAATACGCTGAACAAAGTAGGACGAACAGATTTACTTAAAAAATTATTACCAGAAAATAATTCGTGGAAAAAGAATACAGGTGCAAAAGATACTAAAAATACCTTTGATGATGCCGTTCCTTTTAATAAGCGAAAAAGTAAAAATTACCGATCGCCTAAAACAGCTGTAAAAAATAGAAGAGATACAAAAAGTGCTAAAAATCAATTGGATGAAAAAGTACCTTTTAATCAACGTAAAAATAAAAATTATAGAGCGCCTAGAGTAAACGCAAAAGAAAGCCAAAATAACGGTGGTTCTAAAACGGAAGCGAAAGAAACTAAAAAATACAGCGCTCCTAAAAACAAAAAAAGGAGAAGGTAAATTTGTTCTAAATTGTTTTTTTGAAAGAGTTAAAAAATAGTTAAAGTCAATGAAAACCTAATGTGTAAGCATTAGGTTTTTTTATGTTTTTATAATAATAATTTTTTTTGATAAAATTTAAACAGTCTTTAAAAAGATAAAAAAGATAAAAAGTTTATTTTAGTTATATTTGAAGGATAATTGCTATCAATAAAAAAAAACATTGCATGTTAAAAAATATTTCTATTCATAAAGCAAGGTTTCACGATGCTTTTCAGATGGATATTGAAGAAAATCAAGATGTATTAGAAGATATTTTATCTACTGAAAAATTTATATATCCGCTAAAAGATAAAAATTATTATTATTTATATGATGTATCAGATAAAAAAATACTAGATAAAAATTTAAATCCTGAAAATTTTAAAATAGATACTACCGCAGAAGTTGTTAGTTTTACAGGCGTTTCAATGGAGATTCTTGACAATATAAAACTTCCTGAAAAAGTGAAAATTTTAATATTTGAAGGCGGAGATTTAATGCCTTTGCAAATGGGGAAAACCCAAAAAGGAGATGCTTTGTGGAAAACCATCATGAATTATTTAAGATTATATCCGTTTAATGAAAATCTTTCAGAAAGGATTTTGATGGAAAATCAAATTAGAAATCTGTACGCTAAACTTCCCTCACATATTGCTGATTTTGGACTTACAAAATTATTTCAAAAAATAGAAAAATCGAACATTACCGAATTTTCAATTGGTTGGACGTATTTCTCTGAATTTGATTTTAAAATACTTTCAAAATTAAATCAATTGGAAAGTTTAAGTATTTTATATTGTTATAATGACGCCATAAAATACTTGCCAAAAAATTTGACGTATCTGCAAATATTTGGAACAACAATTCAAAAATTATCAGAAATAAACCTTAATCTTCCAAATTTAATCGACTTAAATGTAAGCGGAAATGCAATTAATCAATTGGATACTTTACAAAATTTACCAACTAAAATTGAAAGTTTAGAGGTCAATAATAATTTAATTAAATATTTAAATATTAGTAAGTTACCTGCTGATTTAGAATATTTAGATTTGTCAAATAATTTAATTGATAATGATTTTTTTAATCAAAAAATAATACACAAAAAATTAAAATATTTACTATTAAGTAATAATGAATTAATTATTACCGCATCAATATTGCATTTAATTTTACAGATTTTTCCGAATTTAGAAAGCTTAGAATTACTGGATAATCAAAAAAAAGGAATCCCTTCCGAACTTCTTGGCGATTTTGAAAATCGAAATTGTTTGGAAAATGTACAGTATTTTTTAGAAGATATTCAACTTCTTGTCAATCATGATTATGAAGAATTTTTAAGTGTATCGAAATTAAAAAAAATAAATAATTCAAATAATTCAAGTGATTTAAACGAATTCATCGAAGTTAAATGGCAAGAAAATAAATTTCCATTAAGAATAATACTCGAACATCTTCAATATGAATTTTCTAAGTATTTTTTTAAAATGTCTTCTTTCACCAAATATATAAACGGAATTTTCTGCTTTATAGCACACGATAATTGTGAGTTTTCACTCTATTTTGAAGAAGAAACTAAAGAAATTACCTTCAAAATACAAGCCGATACTTCCGCGATTGTTGATTTGTATTTTCATAAATATTTTAAAGAGATAAATGCCATTATTTCTTTAAATTCACATATCGATATATTGCCATCAGTTAGTTGTAGTAAATCGTGTGATTTTTTAAAAGATTTTTGTAACAAAGTTTTTAAAATAGATTATAAAATTAAATCCGATGTTATTCTTAAAAAAGAAACCGAAAACATTAAAATATTAATCAATAATAGAAGTATTGAAGATAGTAAAGATGCTGGAAAATTTGCTGGAAATAAATATCAGGAAATACAAAATATTGCTTTTATTTTAATTTCGGGTAAAAGTGCGTATCCTTTTATTATCAAAGACGGTATTGTAACAAACGCTTTAAAATTAGCTAAAAATTCAGAGTATTACTATTATTTAACATTAAGAACTGCCCTTGACAAAGAAGTTTATATTAAAAGTATCACTAATAAATACTTGATTGAAAATACTTTAGTGGAATCGAGTATTTTTATTGATAATAATGTTAAAAAGAAATTATCTTGTTTTGTAAATCCGCATTATTTTAAAGTGAAAGATAATATATTAACTATTAATGATTTGCAATTTCCAAAATTAGCTGAAAATCATCTGAAAAAAATACAAATGGACTCCAATAAATATTGTCATTTTACGATTGATAATCAAATTATTGAACTTAAATATAGTCATTAATTAAAATATTCTATTTTTAAAAAACTCCTAAGTAATACACTTAGGAGTTTTTTTATGCCTCAAATTTAAGTGTGAAATTATTTTCTGTTCAGCCCTGAACACATCGTTTTTAAAGTATTTTGATGTTGCACCTTTGTAGTGTTATCAACAAGGAATGAATTTAAGTTAAACAATTAAATTGAAAAAAAATGGCAGAAAACAAAATGAACAATGGAGTAGCAGTTACGGGAGCAGTAGGAACAGTTGCAACAGTTGCAACAGCTGTGATAGGAACAACTTTAGCAGCACCACTAGCTATTAGTGCTGGTGTTGGATTAGCTATTTGGGGAGCAGTTGAATTATTCAAAAGCTCTAAAGAATAAAAATTGATTATAAATTGAGTTAGATTCCGAAAAACGGTGTAAAATTTTGAATATATCTTTTTTCGGAAATTCTACTCAAATGTGAAGTTAAACTTATTTCGTGAGTCAATAAATTAAAAAAGATGATAAAAGTATATCAAGCCGTATTGCGTCATTCAATTCTTACGATATCGAAAAAAACAGATAAAGAAGCATTGACCATTTTCCTAAATCAAAATACTGATATGGAAATTACTGTTGGCGGATTGGCTATTAATACGATTATCAGACAAGCATATAATTATTATATGGAAAAAAAGAACTACAAAAGTGCGTACTTAATATTAACAACGTATAAACCTGAATTATATAATTTAAATCTAAAAATCAATAAACTTAATTAAAACTAAATATTATGGCAACATTTCAAATTACATTAAAGAAAAAATTGTACATCGACCAACAATGGGTTGAACCAGGAATTTCTGTAACCGTGGTAACTCCAGGAACAATGGTTTGGACAACCGACGGAAAACAACAAATTATCAACGCTTTTAGTAGAATGTATGGGCTTACAATTTCACCTGGAGATGTTTCTATGAATACTTTTAGCGTCAGTTAATCTTTAAAATGAAAGCAATTTTAACGCCTGTTTTAGTTTAAAATAGGCGTTTATCAAGTTGAAGAATCAATTATAAAAAAAATAATATGAAGAAAATTTATGTCGCTTTTTTTGCCGTATTTATTGTTCTAATTTCAATAAGTTGTTCCACAGAACTTACTTCGGAACAAAAAAAAGAATTGTGTAATACACACATGATACAGGCTAAAAATTCCTTACATCAAGGGGATTATCAAAATGTAATTACACATGTCAATACAATTATTGAAATTAATGAAACGATTCCAAGAGCCTTTCTTTTAAAAGGAATAGCATCTACAAATTTAAAAATGCTTGACCAAGCAGCAGAAAATTTTGAAAAAGTAATCGAATTAGAAGGCGAATCATCAAAAGCGTATAAGAATTTAGCGTATGTCTATTATCTTAATAATGATGCTGATTTTGAAGATGCAATTAAAAAATATTTAATTTATCATAAAGATGAAGAAGCACACGCTTTAAAAAGAGTTTATTTTGAGCAAAAAGAAGACTTTGATAATGCAATCAATGAATATAGTTTAGCGATTAATAAAGAACAAAATAATACGGAATTATATCTGAAAAGAGCCGATTTATATCATAAAAATGGCGATTTAGAAAATGCTTTAACCGATTTCGAAACTGTTTTAAAAATAAGCCCAAATAATAAATCAGCAAAGAAAAACAAAAAAGAACTCTTAGTAAAATTAAATAAAAGTCATGATACAATGGTTTTATTTTGGTCTTTATTAGGTTTTTATATAATATATGTTCTTGTTTCTTTTTTCGTTTTAAAACCAATTGTAGTAGAGAAAGCAAAAAAATTAGGAGGAGAGATTTCTTATAAAAAAGATGCTCTTATTTGGATTTTACCAATTCTATTATTTATAATTTTTATTACACGAACCTAAATATTAAAACAAAAACTATGAATATATTTTGTTCCAATTGTGGAAGTTCATTACAGCCACATCAATCTTCTTGTGGTGAATGTGGAAATTCTATGAACTCATCAGAGATTCAACAAATTGAAAATAAACTTCAAAAAATTAATCAAGTTGTACTTGTTGATAATAGTTTGAAAACACAACTAAATCAATCTTTTAAGGGATTAGATAATTATAAGTTAAGCAGTACTTACTTAATGTCAAGTAGTGCAAAAGATGATTTAGAAGAAAAAGTTGATTATCTGAAAGGATGTGTACTTCCTGATTTTGAAGCATTCCGAAAAGATATAAAACAAGCCAGTACTCAACTCGGACAAGATAAAGTACAGGTGTATGCACGGATAATGGGGATTACAGAATTTGTTTTAAGAGAGTTTTTTGGTCCTTTAGCTATCAAAGAAAATAATCTTCAAATATTCGAAGAGTTTAGAGATTTTAGCGAATATGAACTTAAAGAAACAATGATTGATTATCATTTAGATGTATCTGATATTCAACAAATAGATTTCGGAACGGTAGGAAATAATATTGGAAATGTTATTGTTTCTAGTTTAGAAAATGGTCATTTTAGTACGATTTCCGATAAAAATGAATTTACAAAAGGAGATTTAAAGAAGGTAGGAAATGAAATGGCTGTTGGCGTTGGAATTGAGCTTTTATCCGCAGGCGTAAAGGCATTACAGCAAAATTCTCAAATGATTAAAAAAGTTAGAGAAGCTGATTATGATTTGAGTGCTAAAATAGACGGAATAAAAGATCGTATTCAATCGTTAGAGATTGATAAACAAGAAATTATAAAAGAAAAAAGATTGTATGATAAATGCGATGTGATTTTAGATACTTGTTTTGAAAAAGTATTAAAACCTGTGGTTAATCAATTAAAAGAAAACGCTGTTTTTACAACGTATCAAGAAAATAGAAAACCCTATGATTTAGCAAATAAAATAATCAAAATAGATAAAGAAGCACAGGAAAAACCAATTACCGTTTCTTTTTGGAAAACGTTATTAAGTAGCAAAAGTGCATATTTTATCGCTTACGCTAAAAGCCGTCGTGAATTACTCGGAAAAGAAAAAGCACAAGAGTATGAAACTATCAAAAATCAGCTGAAACAAGGATATCATAAATCATTAGAAAATCAGCTTAAATATGAACAAAATTCTACAGAAAATTTCAAAGAATTTGAAAAAATAAATAGGCGAACATTAAAGGCATTACCTGTTATTGTTAATAATAAAGAAGATGTTTTCAAATTTGCTGGTGTATTGAAAAAAATAAAAACCCAATTAAATACTGTTAAAAATGGATAATAATAATAATAATAATAATTCGAATACTGATAGTAAAAATATTACTAGACTAAAAAATGGACTTGCCAAAGTTGAAAAAGTGAATTTAGATATTCAAAATACAGCAAATCAATTATCTGGTTTAGCAAATAATGGACAACAATTAGCGGGTACATTATCAGATGTTCAAAAAATGCATTTTGAAAGTCAAAAATTAAAAGCTCAAACCCATGTTGAATTAGAGAGAATTGACAAACAATATGATACCATAAATAAACATATCGACACGGAATACAGTAAACAAAGTCGAGCGATGGATAAATCGGAAGAAGTAATTGATAAAGGTTTAGCAGAGGGGAATTTAGATTATATCAGAGAAGGCTTAAACTCGATGGTTAATGTGGCAAATCATAATCCTATGGCTGACTTGAAAAAAACATTAGATAAACAAATTGAAAATTTTGATGATGATGATTTTACAATTGAAATATAAAAAAAATCACCTACTTTTTACTGTAATGACGCTCCTTGTTTTAACATCTTGCGGAAGTGATGTTGAAATATCGTCTAAAACGCAAAAATTAAAGCTGATTGAAGCGTTACAAACTATAAAAAATAGAGATAATTCGGAAAATAGTTTGTTTACAATGTTAGGAAATATGAAGTTTTCTGTTGATAACAACATGGAAAATCGTTCTAATTCTAAAGAAATTAAAGCGAAATCTATTGAAGAAAAGCCAGTAGGAAAAATCACTAATAATGGAAAACAACCAACGCGAAAATTTGTAGGATTATATCCGATAGCAAGTGAAAGAACATTGACACATTATGATATGAAATCTTTGACAAAAAAAGATTTGAAAATAATGAGAAATGAAATATTTGCTCGTCATGGATATATTTTTAAACCAGCAGAAGAAATGGATAATTATTTCAGAAATATAAACTGGTATGTAGGAAAAAATAATAATGTCGATTATTTATTAACAAATATTGAGCGAAAAAATATAAAATTCATTCAAACCTACGAGAAAAAAAGTAATGTAGGAAGCATTGGATACATCAATGGAACGGATATTATAATGCGAGAGGGATATTCATCTCAATATAAAATTATCGGTTCTTTTAAAAACGCTGGAGAAAAGGTTACTATTTTAGATAAATATATTTCTAAAAAAGAAACTATTTTAATCAAAAAGAAAATAACCGTAACAGATAGAGATGATAAAGAACATGTTTTAGAAAAAGGAAAATCTATTGAAATAGTTGCTGTAAATCCAGAATTTGATGATGATATTTTAATCTCTTTTAAAGATAAAAATGGAAAAAGAAAAGAAGGAATGGTTTATTCAAAAACAGATTTAGATTATATCAAAACGTACTGGTATAAAGTAAAACGAAACAGCGGAGAAATCGGCTGGGTTTTTGGAAAATTCATCACAATTCAATAGAAATTACGAATACGAATACACGAATAATCGGGGGAAATTTGCTATTTCTGAAGAGGAAGAAAAAGAAACAAAACGTTGTCAATAATATTGATAGCGTTTTTTTTGGTTTAGAATCTGTTTAAATTTTATATAAAAAAGTTCTCGATATTATTTTTGAAGAAAAAAAATCACTCGAACTGACAGTTTTTAATTAAACAAGCTCTTAATAATAACTACAAAAAAAAACCGAAACAACTAAATGTTTCGGTTTTGCGGAGAAAGAGGGATTCGAACCCCCGGTACCTTGCAGTACAACGGTTTTCAAGACCGCCGCATTCGACCACTCTGCCATTTCTCCAGACAGACATTCAAATAAATCTGAATGCGGTTGCAAATATATAACTTTTTTAGATATTAAATGTTTTATTAACGTTTTTATTTTAAAATATTTTAGATAATATTACCTTCGTGATTCGTTCTATTTTTAAAGTAATGCGTAAAAATATATTACTTTTTTTTCATAAAAATCAGCACAAAAAAAACCGAAACAAGTAAATGTTTCGGTTTTTGCGGAGAAAGAGGGATTCGAACCCCCGGTACCTTGCAGTACAACGGTTTTCAAGACCGCCGCATTCGACCACTCTGCCATTTCTCCAGACAGACATTCAAATAAATCTGAATGCGGTTGCAAATTTACAATCTTTTTTCAGTTCTGAAAAATAAAAAACCTATTATTTTTATTGAAATGTTTATTATTTGATTTTTTATAGTGTATTTTTTTAGGTATCAGTAAGTTATATTTTAAATAATTTTTGAAGCGTTAAAAAATAAGTGTTTTTAAATTTATAGCAATACACAAAAGGTAACATTACTGTTATATTTATACATACTTAATTAGTTTTTACATTTTTCATTAAGAGAATTATAATTTTTAAATTACTTTCGTTTTAAAATTAAGAAGCATGTTTAATTCATTTGGAAATATATTAAAAGTAACCACTTTTGGTGAATCGCACGGAACGGCAATAGGTGGCGTTATTGATGGTTTTCCTGCAGGAATGGAGGTCGATTTTGAGGCTATTCAACAAGAATTAGACCGTCGTAAACCTGGGCAATCTAAAATTGTAACCCAACGTAAAGAACCAGATACTGTTGAATTTTTATCAGGAATTTTTGAAGGAAAAACAACAGGTACTTCTATTGGTTTTATGATTAAAAATACCAATCAGAAAAGTAAAGATTATAATCATAATACCAACATATATCGTCCGTCACACGCCGATTATACCTACGATAAAAAATACGGAATTAGAGATTATAGAGGTGGAGGACGTACTTCGGCACGTGAAACTGCAAACTGGGTAGTTGCTGGAGCATTAGCAAAACAACTAATAAAACATATTAATATTGATGCATTTACATCATCAGTAGGCGATATTTTTATTGATAAACCATATCAAGAGTTAGATTTATCTAAAATTGAAAGTAATATTGTTCGTTGTCCTGATGAAAAATCGGCAGAGATAATGATTGCTAAAATTCATGAAATTCGAAAAGCTGGTGATACTATTGGAGGTACGATAACTTGTGTTATTCAAAATATGCCTGTTGGATTAGGAGAACCTATTTTTCATAAATTACACGCCGAATTAGGAAAAGCAATGCTTTCAATAAATGCTGTAAAAGGTTTTGAATTTGGTAGCGGATTTTGCGGGGCTAAAATGAAAGGTTCTGAACATAACGATGTTTTTAATCAAGATGGAACAACAGAATCTAATTTATCAGGAGGAATTCAAGGAGGAATTTCAAACGGAATGGACGTGTATTTTCGTGTAGCTTTTAAACCTGTGGCTACGATTATGACAAATCAGCAAACTATAAATTCTGATGGTGAATTAACCGAAATTCAAGGAAAAGGTCGTCATGACCCTTGTGTTGTACCAAGAGCTGTACCAATTGTAGAAGCTTTAGCTGCGTTGGTTTTAGCTGATTTTTATTTAATAGATAAAATGCGTAAAATTTAATAGTATAAATGTTAATGAATCCTTTATTACTGCTTTTAGAAAAATTAGAAAACCAATGGGATAAAGAAATTACACTTAAAAGAAATGATTTTCTTATCAATAAAGGAGATTTAAATACTAATTTGTATTTAGTTGAACAAGGAAGTTTACGTGTTTTTATTGATGATGAAAAAGAAGAACACACTATTCGGTTTGGTTATAAAAACTCGATAATTACGGTGTTAGATTCTTTTTTAACTGAAAAACCAAACAGGCGCTTAAAAAATGTAAATTAAAAGTTATTTCTAAATCAAATTATATGCGTTTTATAAATTCTGAAAAAGAATGTGAAGCTATATGGATGCGTTTATTGGAAAGCTTTATGTATCAACAAATAGAAAGAGAAATCGATTTAATTACTTATTCACCTCAAAAACGTTTTAATAGAGTTTTTAAAAGAAGTCCGCAATTATTTCAAGAGATACCTCAAAAATATATTGCGTCTTATTTAAGAATGACGCCAGAAACATTATCTAGGATATTAAAAAATCTTGATTAGCATCAATATTTACTTTTATAAAAAAGCTCATATTTGAATTAAATTTCAAACATGAGCTTTTTTAATACCAAAGAATTATTATCAGAATTAAAACAACTTGTAATTTCTCATATAAATTATGCAGAATCTTTAAAAAATAATACTTCGGAAGAGTTACAATATAAAAAAACAGCAAAATCATGGTCTGTTTTAGAATGTTTAGAGCATTTGAATTTATACGCAGAATTCTACAATAATGAAATCAGAAAAAGAATAGAGAAATCTAAACATCAAAAATCGACAGTTTTTAAATCGGGATATTTAGGAAATAAATTTGCTTTAGAGATGTTGCCTAAAGAAAGAATGAAAACAATGAATACCTTTAAAAGTAAGAATCCGATTTATTCAAAATTAGATAAAAAAGTTGTTTTAGAACGATTTATTATATTTCAAAAAGAATTATTAGAATTACTAGAGTTAGCCGAAAATAAAAATCTGACAAAGATAAAAACAGCGATTACATTACCGTTGTTAAAATTTAGGTTAGGTGATACTTTTCGATTTGTAATTAATCATAATCAACGACATATTGTACAAGCAAAGAATATTTGTAAATAAAAAAAGCTCGAGATATTGCTCGAGCTTTTTTAATATATGTAAGTTAAAAACCTATGCTAACATGGTAACAGGGTTTTCAACAAAAGTTTTTAATGTTTGTAAGAACTGAGCACCAACGGCACCATCAACCGTTCTGTGGTCGCAGGCTAACGTTAATTTCATCGTATTTCCAACAACAATTTGACCGTCTTTAACAACAGGTTTTTGTACAATTGCACCAACAGATAAAATAGCAGAATTAGGCTGATTGATAATAGAAGTAAAACTTTCAATACCAAACATTCCTAAGTTAGAAACCGTAAAAGTACTTCCTTGCATTTCTATAGGAGAAATTTTCTTGTTTCTAGCTTTACCAGCTAAATCACGTACTGAAGCACCAATTTGAGTTAAACTTAACGCATCTGTATGTTTTACAACAGGCACTACTAAACCTTCATCAACAGCCACGGCAACACCAATATGAATATGACTGTGGAATAATGTAGTATTATCTGTCCAGCTTGTATTTACGTTTGGATGTTTTTTCAATGCCATCGCACAGGCTTTTACAACCATGTCGTTAAATGATACTTTAGTATCAGGAACGGCATTAATTATTTTACGAGAAGCCATTGCATTGTCCATATCTACTTCAATATTTAAGTAGAAGTGAGGCGCATCAAATTTAGAATTTTTTAAGGCTTTCGCAATTGCTTTACGCATTTGAGAATTTTTAACTTCTGATGTGTTTTCTTCTCCAGCGATAGCAAAATTAGTTGTCGCTGCCGAACTAACAGGAGCTTCAACTTTAACAGCAGCAGGAGTGTAGTTTTCTACATCCTTTTTAACGATACGTCCGTTTTCACCAGAACCTTTAATTGCTGTTAATTTAATTCCTTTATCTTTTGCTATTTTTTTAGCTAATGGAGAAGCAAATATTCTTCCGCCAGAAGTTGTTGTAGTTGCTGTTTCAGTAGCAGCTACTTTAATTTCTTCTTTAGGAGCTTCTTCTTTTTGAATAGCTTTTTCTGCTGTTTTTACAGATGAAGTTGTATTTTCAGAACCTAATGCAGCAAGTACGGTAGCAACATCTGTACCTTCTTTACCAATAATAGCAAGTAAAGTATCAACAGGAGCAGCTTCGCCTTCTTGAACACCAATGTGTAATAAAACACCTTCGTTAAAAGATTCGAATTCCATAGTAGCCTTGTCAGTTTCGATTTCAGCTAAAATATCACCCTCTTCAATAGTATCACCTACCTTTTTCAACCAAGAAGCAACAGTTCCTTCTTCCATGGTATCACTTAAACGTGGCATGTTAATTACAATAGCGTCTGCTGGCATTGCTACTGTATCATTTTTTACAGCTACTTCTTCGTTAGCAGTTGTTTCCGCTTTAGGAGCTTCTTTAGTTTCAATAGTCGCAGTATTTCCGTTTAATAAACTAGAAATATCTTCCCCTTTTTCACCAACAATTGCTAATAAAGTATCAACAGGAGCGGATTCACCTTCTTGAACTCCGATGTGTAATAAAACACCTTCGTGAAAAGATTCAAATTCCATGGTAGCTTTGTCAGTTTCGATTTCGGCTAAAATATCACCTTCTTCAATACTGTCTCCTACATTTTTTAACCAAGAAGCAACAACTCCTTCTTCCATTGTGTCGCTTAAGCGAGGCATGTTTATAATTGTAGCCATGGTTTACTTAGATTTTATAAATGGATAATCTTCTTGTTCGTACACCATATCGAATAATTGATTTACTTCTGGATATGGAGATTCTTCCGCAAATTTTTCACATTCGCTTACAGATTGTTTTACTTCTTTTTTAATTGCTTCAATTTCATCAGCAGAAGCATACTCGTTTTCTTTAATAATTTCTAATACTTGCGAGATTGGGTCAATTTTACGGTATTCTTCTACTTCGTCTTTTGTACGATAGTGTTGTGCATCCGACATTGAGTGTCCTCTATAACGGTACGTTTTCATTTCTAAGAAAGTTGGTCCTTCACCACGACGTGCTCTTTGAATCGCTTCGTCTACCGCTTCGGCAACTTTAATCGGATTCATTCCATCAACAGGAGCACAAGGCATTTCGTATCCTAAACCAAGTTTCCAGATATCGGTATGATTTGCGGTTCTTTCCACAGAAGTTCCCATGGCGTATCCATTGTTTTCTACAATAAAAATCACGGGTAATTTCCAGTTCATTGCCATATTAAATGTTTCGTGTAACGAACCCTGACGTGCAGCACCATCACCAAAACAACATAATGTTACGGCATCATTTCCTTTGTATTTATCACCAAAAGCTAATCCTGCTCCTAACGGAATTTGACCACCAACAATTCCGTGACCACCATAAAAACGGTGTTCTTTTGAAAAAATATGCATAGAACCACCCATACCTTTTGAAGTACCGGTAACTTTACCATATAATTCGGCCATTACACGTTTTGGGTCTTCGCCCATACCAATTGGTTGTACATGATTACGATAAGCGGTAATCATTTTATCTTTAGATAAGTCCATTGCGTGCAACGCACCTGCTAAAACAGCCTCTTGACCGTTATATAAGTGTAAAAAACCTCTTACTTTCTGTTGAATGTAAACAGCGGCTAACTTATCTTCAAACTTTCTCCAGAAAAGCATGTCTCTATACCAGTTGATATAGGTTTCTTTGGTGATTTTATTCATTATATATTAGTTGTTTATTTAATGTTTGTTTGTTACACTTATTTTAATAAGTGCAACGACAAAAGTAAGTAGTTTTTAGTAATTTTAAAAAAGTTCTTATTAAAATTTATACAGCTATTTTTTTATTTTTAAAATGCGCTAAATTATTATTTTTCTTTAGCAATAATAATAGATGCTTTTGCACCTGTTGCTAAGTTCCATTCATTGGCTGAAAGTAGATTTCCTGTATCGTTAAAAATTTTGAAACCTGCGGTATTTGGACCTGAAGAACCTTGGTTTAGTGCTAAAATTTCGATAGTGTTAATTCCTTCATCTAAGGAAATGTTAAAAGATTGATAGCGTTGTTTTAAAATTAAATTACTAACCACGGGAATATTATTCACTAAAATAGTTACTTTATCGCCATCAGGATATTGATAATCACGACAAATAATGGTTACATTTTTATCTTTTGTGCTAAAACTTCCTAAATCTTGGTCGATAATCGGATAATGATACATGCCATTTATTTTCGGGAAATTATTTAAATAGCTTTCTTCGGCAATTTTTGCTTTGGTTAAAATTCCTTTCGTTTCTAAATTTTTTTCGGCTTGTTTTTTTTGATATTCTTTTTGTTGTTGGCTGTGTGCGGTTTTAAAACCATCCGTATTTGTCTTGGAAAAATCTAAGGATTGAGGTTTTTTTGCATCACTTGCAGGGGCAGAAATCATACCGAAAGAAGTGTTATTATCTTTTTTATTTCCATAAGAAGCGTCAAGTTGTGCAAAACTAAAGGTACTGAAACTAAGTGTCATCAGAAGTAAAAAAGGGTGTATGTTTTTCATCATTTTTTTAAAAAAAAATATAAGCAAATATAATGCTGATGTTTTTTATTTATCTAAATAAATAGTTAAAAAACAACTATTTAAGAAAGTTGGCTATTTTTAACTTCGGATTATTTATTCCACAGGAAAACTAAAATACGTTTTAGCAAACGGTTCGAATCGCAGTGTAAAATGCCACCATTCTTTAGCATAAGGTCTAAAATTATGAGTTTTCATAACAGTTTGTAATAACTGCCTGTTTTCTTGTTGATTTTCGGTTAATTTTGGATACGTGATATAGGATGATTTTCCGAAGAAATCATACGGACTTCCCATATCTAATTCTTTACCTGTTTTTATATTCACGATTGTTAAATCGACGGTACTACCACGAGAATGTCCTGATTTAGACGCAATAAAACCTTTTTGAAACAAGTATTTTTTATTGATTGTCGGATAATATTGTTTTTTTCTTAATGTATCGTTTGTAACGCGCGCCCATTTTACAAAATGATTCACGGCAGTTTGTGGACGATAGGCATCAAAAATTTTAAGACTTAATCCTTTTTTTGATAAATCGGTTTGTACTTTTTTCAGTGCTTTTGCCATCGCGGTAGTTCCTATAAGTACGGCTTCTTGATAGCCATTAATAGAAACTCCTGTAAAATTATTTTCGGAACAATAGCGTATTTCTTGTCTAATTGTTGGTGCGATATCATGTATATACGAAAATCCTTCAGGAAGTTTTTGTCGCTGTTTTTGTCGTTTTTTTTGCAGATGATTTTGCGTTGTTTTTGTAAAAGATTTTACAGATAATTCTTCTTGTGCGTTTAAGTTAAATGACAAAAATAACAGAGAATAAAATACGAATAAATAAAATGATTGTTTCATCAAACAAAAATAAGAAAATTAGTGATTAATTCTTGTTTGATTAAAAAATTATCATTTTCAAAAGATGTAAAATAATCCCAACAATTCCGCCAACAAGTGCGCCATTGAGTCGAATATACTGTAAATCATCACCTACTTTATCTTCAATTTGTTTTACCAAATCGTCGTTGTTTAAATTTTCTAAACTCTCGGAAACCGTGTTTGCAATTAGATGATGATTTTTATGAATTATTGAAATAAGTCCTGATTTTAAATTTTGATTTGCTTTTTCAATAAGTTCTGAATTAGTAGAAAAATCGTTTATAACTTGAGTTGATTTTTGCTTGATAAATTCAATAAAAACGCTTTTATCGTTGTTTAAATCTTCTTGTAATTTATGTTGTAGTGAGTTTACTAATTTAGCAACAATGGTTTTTGATTCAATATTATGGATTAGTTTTTCTTGCATATTTTGAATTGAAGCAAGTGCATCTGGGTTTCCAATTTCCAATTTTTTGGCAAAATCTACTAGTTCGTTTTCTAATTTGTTACGCAACGGATGTTGTGTGTCTGTGGCTATTTCTGCCAATAAATCATTCATTGATTTGATTAATTTATCGGTTATAGATTCATTGTCTAATCCTCCAAATTTTTGTGCTGTTTTTACGGCAAAAAGTTTAAAAGTACTTTCTTTTTTTAGGCTTTCAGATTGTTTAGCAACATTTTTTATGAGCATTTCACGTGTTTCATCATTATTGATGGTTTTAGAAATACTCGATAAAGCGACGTTCCATAATTCGGAATGTTCTTGATTTTTCATTGCTTTTTGTAGCCAGATTCCTAAAGGTTTTCCAAGTTCGATTCCTTGTAATTCCTTTTTTAGTATTTTTTCTAAATAGGGAGCAAGTTTTGAAAAATCGGTATTTTTTGAAAATTTTAAAAGAATATCTTGTAAAAAATGAATAATTTTTGAAATATTTTTTTCCTCTTTTAGAGCGTCTATTATTTTATCGGCAATAGCGACCGATTTTATTTTTTCAGATAAACTTTCTTTGGATAGCCATTCGTTAGATACTAAATCGACAATTCCGTTAGAAATTTTAGCTCTCGATTTAACAATAATATTGGTGTGCTTTTTAATAAATGGAATCGGAATTTCCGCAAATAATGCACGAACCGCAAACCAATCGGCACAGCCACCAACTACGGCAGCTTCAAAACCCGCTAATAAAATATGCCAAGCTGTATGTGTTAAAAATTCAGTTTTAAGACCTGTAATTAGCAATAGCATTCCAACGGTTGCGATGCCTAAAGAAAGCGCACCTTTTTTGGGGAATTTCATATTTTTTAGTCCGTTTTTTTATAGTTTTTTATTTAGAGCCTGTTTAAATTTTATCAAAAAAAATATAGCAGGAAAACAGAAAATAGAATCTGTCAAACTGAATTTATTTCAGTTTCACATCCTGATTTGCCGTAGTTCTTGTGTTGATGCGATGCTGAAATAAATTTAGCATGACGAAAATTTGATGTTTAATAAATTTAACGAATCCCTTTAAAGTTTTTGTAATCTTGAATTACATCTTTTAATTTTGTCATGGCATATCCTACGATAGTAATATCATCGAGCCAACCGAATACTGGAATAATATCAGGAATGGCATCTATTGGTGACACAACGTATAATAAAGCCCCAATAATAATCGCTAAAGATGTTTTGTTTAATTGATATGTTCCGCTCCAAGAATCTTTGAGCATTTCTAGTAATAACTTGAAGTTATCCATTTGTTCGCCTAAGTTTTTGGATTTCTTTTCGGCTTTTTCAAAATCTTCTTGACTGATTTCTTCTTGACTGTATTGTTCAAATAATTTTTTTGATTTCTTTTCCTGATTTGCGTCCATAGTCTGTTTTTTAATTTAATTATGATTAATTATAGTTAAGGTTTTATCGATATAAAAAAGACCGCTTCATTTTTTTGTTAAATATAAATGATTATTAAATAAAAAAGCTAAAACAATGACGCTTTAGCTTTTTTTTATTTGATACTTAAATTTAGATATCCGAGTTTTCGTTGATTATATTTTCGTTTTCATCATCATCATCATCATCATCATTATTATTGTTATTCTTTTTAAAGGAATTACAATCGATACATTCAAAACCTTTTGAGGTCATTTTAAAATGATGATTCGCCATATCACGATCATAAATATCTTGGGTATTTTTAATATCATCAATAAATTTACCAGCTGAATCTTCGAAATAAACCGTTGTATTTTCATCAATATAAATGGTCGCTTTAATTTCTTCGTCTTTCCAGATGTTTTTATACGCACTTAAAAAGAAGGCATCAAAAATAATGGTGTTATTTACTATCTTAAAATTATATTGAATTGCCTGTGCGTTATCATTTGCTTGCTTGCGTTTTTTACCTTCGGATGTTTTTTTAATTTCGATATAAGTAAGCCCAGTTTCACTTTTACGAACATCAATATTAATATCGTTCGAATATTTCATTTTAACATCATTAATCACAACACCTTCAGCGTTGTTTCTGTTGCTTAAATTGTGGTTATAATAAATGGTATCATCATTAATAACGCTAATTTTTAAAGGTTGTTCTTTAGTGTAAGCAATGTTGTGTTTGCTCACATTAGCACCATTATAGGCGTGTGTTGTTGCATATTCGATACCCGAAAAACCAATGGCAAATAATGAAATCAACCAAACGCCTAATAAACTAAAAGTAGTGGTATTATTTAATTTTTTAACCGAAGGAGATAATATTCTTAATCCTAAAATAAATAATACCATCATCGGAATTCCGATTAATATAAATAATGAAATTGCTAACAACCATTTAGGTAAAATCGCTTCATAAAAAAATGGTGGATAGTGTACAAAGTCATTATCAACATTTAAAATTTCTAAACTACCGATTGAAAATGCTCCAAATAACAATGAAAGAATAACGATACCAGCAATAAAAATCAAAAGAATACCTATAAATTTAGCAAATATTTTAAATACCGCACGTAAAATTTGGGTAATTGTAGCAATAAAATCTTGCAATCCAGAAGAGGTTTGTGAACGTAATTTTTCATAATCGGCACTCGAAATTTTATCAGATATTTCACTCGCACCATCTTTTAGTTTTGTTGATATATTTTCAAACTCGGTACGAATTTTTTTTTCAATAGTATCAATATTTATAGCTTCACCTCGCATCTGTAATTTTTCAGAAGTTGTTTTAGCTTCGGGTAATAAAACCCATAAAATAATATAGGCTAAAGGCGAAAATCCAGAGGCAACTAAAATAATACAAGCAATTCGAATCCAAATAACATCAATATTGAAATAATGTGCAATTCCTGAACAAACACCTCCTAGAAATTTATCATCGCTATCTCTAAATAATTTTCTAGATGATTTTCTGTTGTTTTCACGGTATGATGAATCATCTTCAAAACTTTCGTTTGTTTCTGCATAATCTTCGGGTTGCCCCATGATGGTAATAATCTCTTCAATATCATTTTCATTGATAACCTGACGTACATCGGTTATTTTTTCAGATAAAAGTTCACTAATACGAGCCTCAATATCGGAGATAATTTCATCTTTTCCTTGTGGGTCATCGCTTAAAGAACGGGCGATAGCTTCTAAATAGTGTTTTAATTTTTGATAAGCAACTTCATCTATATGAAAGAAGAATCCGCCTAAATTTATATTTATTGTCTTATTCATTTTTAGTTGATTTTTTACTTGTTACTAAATTTACAGCATTTACTAAATTTCCCCAAGTAGTGTTTAATTCTTTTAAAAATAGTGTACCATTTTCGGTTAAAACATAATATTTTCGTGGAGGTCCTGAGGTTGATTCTTCCCATCTGTAGCTTAGTAAACCTGCATTTTTTAAGCGGGTTAGTAGCGGGTAAATCGTTCCTTCAACCACAATCATTTCTGCACTTTTTAATGTTGAAAGTATTTCAGAAGTATAGGCATCACCATTTTGTAAAATAGATAAAATGCAATATTCTAAAACACCTTTTCGCATTTGTGCTTTTGTATTTTCAATCTTCATGTACTACGATTTGTAAGGTTATTTTAAAAAATTAATAGTAAAAGGGTAGTGATATTCTTCTCCTTTATTTGCTTTTACACAAGCGATAATAATTAAAACGATTCGACTTAATAAAATAGCAGTCATTGAAAATCCACCAATAACTAAACCGATAACAGAAAAAATTCCATAGTAAGCATAATTTTCATTAAAATTAAAGTCTGTTTCGTTATAGATATTGATAAAGCTTCCAAAGAAAAATCCGAATAAAAATAAAAGAAATACGACGGTTGCTATAAAAAGATACAGCGTAAAACTAAGATTAAAATTCACAGCCTGTTTTCCGTGTTGATTTAAAAAGGGACTATCACTTTTAAAGAGTTGCCATAAAATTAAAGGAGCAATAATGCTTCCTAAAGGAAAAAAATAGCCTAAAAAAGCAGATAAATGTATAAAAAGAGCATTCGTATTTTCGTCGTTTTGCATAACAGTTTTTTTTATATAGTATTTTACTATGCAAATATATATCTTTAAAAAGGTACTATGCAATGCAAAGTACTGTATTTAACTTTTTATTAACATTTTTTTTAGATTTTATAGCTTTTTTGAGTTTTAAAAAAAAGTAGTAAATTGCCAATAAATACTCAAAAAATGAAGTTTACGCCCAGAAAAATTAATTTATTTACGTTGTTAAAATTACCATCGGCATATATTTGTGGGATTCGAGTTTTATCGATTTCAGAAGAAAAATCGTTAGTAAAAGTCAGGCATCGTTGGATAAATCAGAATCCTTTTAAGAGTATGTTTTGGGCAGTTCAAGGAATGGCTGCTGAATTATCCACAGGTATTTTAGTGATACAAGCTATTGATGCATCAAACAAAAAAGTATCGATGTTAGTTACCAATATGAATGCCAATTTCACCAAAAAAGCGACAGGAAAAATTCATTTTTCTTGTAACGATGGATTGGCAATTAAACAAGCGATTCAAAAATCGGTTGAAACAGGTGAGGGGCAAACTATTTTAGTTACTTCTGAAGGAATTAATGGAGAAGGAATTTCAGTATCTAAATTTGAATTTGAATGGAGTTTGAAAGTAAAATAAAAATAAGATATTAAATATAAAACTCAAAAAACCGCAAATATTTGCGGTTTTTTGAGTTTTATCAGTATTTGAAAACACTAAAAATTTAGTTGAAAAATGAATGAATTATATTCCTAATTCATCAAATATGTTTGTTAATTTCTCTCCTTGAGAAGGAGCAGGTGCATTAGGACTTACAATTGTTCCATCAGGAGCAATGATGATAAATTTAGGCAATCCTTTTATTAAGAATTTTTGAGCCCATTCTAAATCTCCTTGCTTTTTACCGCTAAATAATTGTATTCCAGTCATTTCTCTGTCGACTATTGTTTGTTTCCATTTTTCATGTTGTTTTTTATCATCAACACTGATACTTACAAATGTTAATTTTTTTCCATGATATTCTTCTTCTAAATTCTTTAATAAAGGAATTTCTCTTTTACAATATGCACACCAAGTTGCCCAAACATCAATATATAAATAGTTTCCTTTATTTAACAAATCATCTAAAGAAGTTGTTCCGCCTTTATAGTTTTCAAAATTTGAAAATTTCGGAGCAGGTTGTCCTTTTGCGGTTGCTTTTAATATGTGATAACTTTCTGAAATTTCTTTTTTATGCATTTCATCTGTTGAATATTGCATAAATTTATCGTGAAATTCTTTTAAATTATCAGTAAAAGTGATACCATTTTTAGCTTTTTTATATAATAAATCATTTTTAGCTAAAGGATCATTAACTTCGGTTTGTATGGTTTCTAAATATGTTAAATAATAATCGCCTCCTTCTTCATTTTTTTCTTTAGCGATAACCTCTAATTGGGTTTCTAACATCTTACGATATGCGTATGAATTTACGTAATCTTCACCGCTACTGTAATTGAAGTTTTTAAGAGGATTTGGAAAATCAGCAGAGACTACAAACTTATCATTTTCAGTTAAAGTTGCATAAAAATCTTGATAATTACTCAAGTTTCTTAAATATTCATAATTAATATTTTTAACTTCTTTTTTCAAGAAATCTGTAGGCAGATTATTAGCGATTGATAAATCAATTAAGGCTTCTTTATATTGATCCATTTTTGCTAAAAAATCACTTTCTTGTAAAGAAAATAAGTTGTTTGCGCTTACTAGAATTTCACCAAATTTTTTGTTTTTCTCAACAAAATAAGTATTAATATTGGCATAACCTCCTTCAAATTTGATGGCATCAGCATTTTTATAATCAAAAATAATTTTGGTATCTACGGTATCTGAAAGATATAAATTAACAGGTTTTCTGTTTGCTTTTAAAGTGTAGTATCCATTTTCTTTAATTCTTAAAGTATCCGAAAACGAGCGTGTTTTTTTATCGAATTTTATTTTTTTCTCAAAGTTAAATCCTGTTAAAGTAACCTCTCTTTTTTTGAAATTTTCAATTGTTCCTGATAAGATAAGATAATCTTTTACAGGTTTTGGTTTTTCTTTTTCGCAAGAAATAATGGTAACTCCTATGAGGGCTAAAAGTAGTAGTCTTTTCATGGTTTACTGTTTAATATGAATGAGGATTTAGGGGTCAAAGTTACTTTTTTTTAGGTTTTTTATCAAAGAAAAGACTAAAAGAATATCAAAAGAATTTGGAACGGTATTTTAACGTCTTTTTATTTTTGATTTTTTCTATCAGAAAGAAAGTGAAATTATAAAAAATAGTGAGTTAAATATAGTTAATAAAACTAAAACTCCCAAGAAAAATCTTAGGAGTTTTTAGAATTATTTTTTGATCGTTATTCTGATATTTCAGTACGAGATTCTGTTGGTTTTTCGCCTTTTTCAATATTGATAACTAGTTTATTTTCTTCTTGATCTAAATCCATTGAAATAGTATCGCCTTCATCTAGTTTTGAGTTTACAATTTCTTCGGCTAAAGCGTCTTCAATATATTTTTGAATGGCTCTTTTTAAAGGTCTGGCACCGTATTTTTTATCAAAACCTTTATCAGCGATATAATCTTTTGCTTTTTCGCTTAGGATTAATTTATAACCTAAATCAGCAATACGTGCTAATAATTTTTCTAATTCGATATCGATAATTTTATGAATATCTTCACGTTCTAATGAATTGAAAATAATAACATCATCAATTCTGTTTAAAAATTCAGGAGCAAATGATTTTTTCAAAGCGCCTTCAATAATACTTTTTACGTGTGCATCTTCCTGATCTTTTTTAGAAGCAGTACCAAAACCAACTCCCGCACCAAAATCTTTTACTTTACGCGCTCCGATATTCGAAGTCATAATAATAATGGTATTTCTAAAGTCAATTTTACGCCCTAAACTATCGGTAATATGCCCATCATCGAGTACTTGTAAAAGCATGTTAAATACATCAGGATGTGCTTTTTCAATTTCATCTAAAAGAATTACAGAATATGGTTTTCTACGAACTTTTTCGGTTAATTGTCCACCTTCTTCGTATCCGACATATCCTGGAGGCGCTCCGATTAAACGAGAAATAGCAAATTTTTCCATATATTCACTCATATCAATTCTGATTAAAGAATCGCTAGAATCGAATAATTCACGGGCTAAAACTTTTGCTAATTGTGTTTTTCCAACACCTGTTGAACCTAAAAATATGAACGAACCAATTGGTTTATTAGGATCTTTTAATCCCACACGATTTCGTTGAATTGCTTTGACCACTTTGGTTACCGCTTCGTCTTGCCCGATAACCTTTCCTTTAATCATGTTTGGTAAATCGGCTAAACGATGGCTTTCAGCTTCGGCAACTCTATTTACAGGGATTCCAGTCATCATCGAAACGACTTCAGCAACGTTGTCTTCGGTAACAATTTCACGGTTTAATTTGGCATCTTCTTCCCATTGATTTTCCGCAGAATCGAGGGCTGTTTCAATATTTTTTTCATCATCACGAAGTTTTGCTGCTTCTTCGTATTTTTGACCACTTACGGCAGTTTTCTTTTGCGTTCGAATCTCTTCTAATTTCGCTTCTAATTCGATGATTTGTTCTGGTACGACAATATTGGTGATATGAATTCGAGATCCAGCTTCATCTAAAGCATCGATTGCTTTGTCAGGTAAAAATCGGTCTGTCATATATCGATTCGTTAATTTTACACAAGCTTCAATAGCTTGATCGGTAAATGAAACTTGATGATGTGCTTCATATTTTCCTTTAATATTGTGTAAAATTTGGATAGTTTCTTCAACCGTTGTTGGTTCCACAATTACCTTTTGAAAACGACGTTCTAAGGCGCCATCTTTTTCGATATTTGTTCTGTATTCATCTAAAGTTGTAGCACCGATACATTGAATTTCGCCACGAGCTAACGCAGGTTTCAACATATTGGAAGCATCTAAAGAACCTGTTGCACCTCCAGCGCCTACAATGGTGTGAATTTCATCAATAAATAAAATGATATCGTCATTTTTTTCGAGTTCATTCATCAGGGCTTTCATGCGTTCTTCAAATTGTCCACGATATTTTGTTCCAGCGACTAAACTTGCTAAATCTAAGGAAACGATTCGTTTATCGAATAAAATTCTTGACACTTTTCGTTCTACAATTCTTAAAGCCAAACCTTCTGCAATTGCCGATTTTCCAACACCAGGTTCTCCAATTAACATTGGATTATTCTTTTTACGTCTGCTTAAAATTTGCGAAACACGTTCAATTTCTTTTACACGTCCAACAACAGGATCTAGTTTTCCTGCAATGGCGAATGCGGTTAAATCGCGTCCAAAATTATCTAAAACAGGTGTTTTCGATTTTTTATCTTGTTTGTCTTTGTTGGTGTTCGATCTTCCAAAAGGATCTAATTTATCACCAGGAAAATTACTATCCGAAGGTGTTTCGGAAGTTGGTGTTTCTGGCAAATCTTCTAAATGAAATTCTTTATAAATTTCGGTTGCTTTTTTGTAAGTCACGTTATATTTTTTAAGCAATTTAGTGGTCGGATCATTTTCGTTACGTAAAATACATAACAATAAATGTGCGGTATCAATAGTGGTACTTTGATATAATTTCGCCTCTAAAAAGGTTGTTCGTATCGCTTTTTCAGCTTGTCTTGTAAGGTGTAAGCTAGTTGATTCGGTGTTGTTTGATGAGGAAGTTACTGGATTTAATTGCTCCAATTTAGTACTAACTAACTCTAAATCTACGTTAAAAGTAGTTAATATTTCCATGGCTTTTCCGTCTGCTTTTCTTATCAAACCTAATAATAAATGCTCTGTTCCAATAAAGTCGTGTCCTAGTCGTAAGGCTTCTTCTTTACTGAAAGTAATTACATTTTTAACTTCTGGTGAAAAATTATCGTCCATAAAATTTAGTTGTATGATGGTAAATTTAGGTTTTTTCTTAAAAATAACAAAAAAGATACCAAGTAGTTTTTAAGCGTTTTTTTTAGTGTGTTAAATATACGTTGTTAATGCTTAAAAATAGCTAAAATTGTTGATAAGTATCATTAAAACAATAACTTTATTTTTTGTATAAAAGGTGTCATTATCGTATCTTGCAATGTTTTAAGAAACATAGCTACATTAGCATTGTTTTTAGTGCTTTTTGATAAAGTATGAAAGTTACTTTTTATTAACAAAATAAGAATTTTAAAGAATTATATATGGCAGATGGCGAAAAGTTGATCCCGATCAACATTGAAGAGCAAATGAAAGCAGCTTACATTGATTATTCAATGTCAGTTATTGTATCAAGAGCATTACCAGATGTAAGAGATGGTTTAAAACCAGTTCATCGAAGAGTTTTATTCGGGATGCATGAATTGGGTATTAAAGCAACAGGTTCATATAAAAAATCAGCAAGAATTGTAGGGGAAGTACTGGGTAAATATCACCCACACGGAGATACTTCTGTATATGATTCGATGGTTCGAATGGCACAAAACTGGAGTGTGCGCTATATGATGGTTGATGGACAAGGGAATTTCGGTTCTGTTGATGGAGATTCTCCAGCAGCAATGCGTTATACCGAGGTAAGAATGCAGAAAATATCCGAAGATATGTTGGCGGATATTGAAAAAGATACCGTAGATCATCGCTTAAATTTTGATGATACCCTACAAGAACCAACCGTGTTACCAACGCGTATTCCGAACTTATTAGTAAACGGAGCGTCAGGTATTGCAGTAGGTATGGCAACAAATATGGCACCACACAACTTAACAGAAGTTGTAAACGGTACGATTGCTTATATCGAAAATAACGATATCGATATTGATGGCTTAATGGAACACATTAAAGCCCCAGATTTTCCTACAGGAGGAACTATTTACGGGTACGAAGGTGTGCGTGATGCTTTTCATACTGGTAGAGGTCGTATTGTAATGCGTGCTAAAACTTCTTTCGAAGAAGTAAAAGGAAGAGAATGTATCGTTGTTACTGAAATTCCGTATCAGGTGAACAAAGCAGAAATGATTAAAAAAACTGCGGAGTTAGTCAATGATAAAAAATTAGAAGGAATTGCGAATATTCGTGATGAATCTGATAGAAACGGAATGCGTATCGTTTATATTTTAAAACGTGATGCAATTCCTAATATCGTTTTAAATAAATTATTTAAATATACGCAATTACAAACGTCGTTTAGTGTCAATAATATTGCATTAGTAAACGGTCGTCCTGAGCAATTAAACTTAAAAGAATTAATTCATTATTTTGTTGAACACAGACACGAAGTTATTGTTCGTAGAACAGAATTTGAATTAAAGAAAGCGCAAGCAAGAGCGCATATTTTAGAAGGATTAATTATTGCTTCGGATAATATTGATGAGGTAATTAAAATTATTCGTGCTTCTAAAAATGGTGATGAAGCTCGTGAGAGTTTAATCAAACGTTTTGAATTGACAGAAATTCAAGCAAAAGCTATTGTTGAAATGCGTTTGCGTCAATTGACTGGTTTAGAACAAGATAAGTTACGTGGTGAGTTTGATGAAATAATGTTAACAATCACTGATTTAAAAGATATTTTAGCAAACGAACCAAGACGTTATCAAATAATTACTGATGAATTAATTCATGTTAGAGATAAATATGGTGATGAACGTCGTTCAGTAATTCATTATGCTGGTGGCGATATGCGTATCGAAGATATGATACCAAACTCGAAAGTTGTGGTAACTATTTCGCATGCAGGATATGTAAAACGTACGAATCTTGATGAATATAAAGTTCAAAATAGAGGCGGACGTGGGCAAAAAGGTGCAACAACTCGTAATGAAGATTTCTTAGAGCATTTATTTATCGGAACAAATCATCAATATATGATGTTCTTTACTCAAAAAGGAAAAGTATTCTGGATGCGTGTGTATGAAATCCCCGAAGGAGGAAAAAATACCAAAGGTAGAGCGATGCAAAACTTAATCAATATTGAACCTGATGATAAAGTAAAAGCATTTTTAGTTACTGAAGATTTAAAAGATGAAGAGTATATCAATAGTCATTATGTAATTATGGCGACTAAAAAAGGTCAGGTTAAAAAGACTTCTTTAGAACAATATTCTCGTCCAAGAACTAACGGTATTAATGCCATTACCATTAAAGAAGGTGATGAGCTTTTAGAAGCAAAATTAACAACTGGTGATAGTCAAGTAATGTTAGCCTTGAAATCGGGTAAATCGATTCGTTTTGAAGAAGCGAAAACGCGCCCAATGGGAAGAACCGCATCTGGTGTTCGTGGTATAAGTTTACAACATGATAAAGATGAGGTAATAGGAATGATTGCCGTAAATGATATGGATAGTAATATCTTGGTGGTTTCTGAAAAAGGATATGGTAAACGTTCTAAATTAGAAGATTATCGTGTTACAAACCGTGGTGGAAAAGGAGTGAAAACTTTAAATATATCAGAAAAAACAGGAGAATTAGTAGCGATTAAAAATGTAGACGATTCAAATGATTTAATGATTATCAACAAATCAGGACTTACCATTCGTTTAGCTGTGGAAGATTTACGTGTGATGGGACGTGCAACACAAGGTGTTCGTTTAATTAACATCAAAGAAAATGATAGCATTGCTGCAGTAGCAAAAGTAATGCGTGAAGAAGAAGTCGAAGAAGAAACTCAAGATGTAGAAAAACTTACAGTTGAAAACGGCACGGAAATTGAAAATAACACAAACGAAGATCAAGAATAACAATAAATAAATAAGAACTAAAATGAAAAAACAATTATTAACACTTTCTTTAGGTTTAGCATCATTAGGATTATTAGCTCAAAAATCAGAATTGAAAACAGCAGAGAAAGCCATAAAAAAACAAGATTTTACAACAGCAATTACTACGTTAAATGCTGCTGAAAAATTAGTAATGGATAAAGCTCAAGCTAAATATACTTCTAAGTTTTACTTTTTAAAAGGAAAAGCATTAGCCGCTACAAAAGATTATGAAAATGCTGCAACGGCTTTAAATAGCTTGTTAGCGATGGGTAAAAGTAAATACTCTGAACAGGCAAAACCTATCTTGAATACCATGATTCAAGAAGTTTCTGATAAAGCTGTCGATTTATATAACAATAAAAAAGACTATAAAAACGCTGCTGAAAACTTTTATTTAACATACGTATTAAGTCCAAAAGATACTTCATTTGCTTATAATGCAGCAATATCGGCTACACAAGCAAAGGAATATGATACGGCAATTAAATATTATAGAGAATTACGAAAAGTTGGTTATACAGGTATTGAAACGCAATATTTAGCAACGAGTAAATTAACAGGAGAAGTTGAAAATTTAGGTTCTAAAAAAAATAGAGACTTATTAGTGAAAACGAAACAATATACTAATCCGAAGAACAAATCTACAGAGTCTAAAACAGCGACTATCGTTAAAAATGTAGCACTTTTGTTAAAAGAACAAGGTAAAACTGATGAAGCGATCGAGGCATTAGCGGAAGCAAGAAAAGCAAATCCAAAAGATTTAAATTTATTGTTAAATGAAGCGGATATGTATGTGAAGCTTAATAAAATGGATAAATTTGGAGAATTAATGAGCGAAGCAGTTGCTTTAGATCCTGAAAATCCTACTTTATACTACAATTTAGGAGTTGTAAACTTTAATCAAGGAAGAGCTGAAGAGGCTAAAAAATACTACAAAAAAGCAATCGAATTAAATCCTGATTATGGAGATGCTTACATGAACTTAGCCGTTGTTGTCTTAGGAAAAGATAAAAAAATTGTTGAGGAAATGAATAAAAATTTAAGCAACAATAAAAAATATGACGCTTTAGCTTTACAGCAAAAAGAAGTATATAAAGAAGCATTACCATTTTTAGAAAAAGCAGATGCGATTAAAAGAAGTGTTGATACTGTTAAAACATTAATGAACTTATATGAAGTTTTAGAAATGGAAGCGAAAGCAACTGAATATAGAACATTATACAAATCATTAAGATAGTTTTTAAGCTAAAAAATAAGCTAAAACTTCCTAATTTTATCAATTAAAATATAAAAAAAACCGAAACGTAAAATGTTTCGGTTTTTTTATGAGCCTGTTTTATTTTTTAAAATATATTATGAAATAAAACGCTTTATAATTCTTAATTTATGGGTATATTTTTTTGAATCGGTATTATAAATTCCATTGTGGTCTAGCGTATCAATACGAACTTTTCCGTGTGCGTGAATAATCGTATTATTATCTAAAATAATTCCTACGTGTGTTATTTTTGCTGATTTTTCATCATCAAAAGAAGTATCAAAACAAGTATCGAAAAAAGCGACATCACCCGTTTTACTTTCTTCGATAAAACTTACAGACGTGCCTTGTGTAGCTTGTTGGCTGGCATCACGTAATAAAGTATAGCCACATAATTTGTAAACCATTTGCGTAAATCCTGAGCAATCAATCCCGAAAACAGATTTCCCGCCCCATAAATACGGCACATTTAAAAATAACATCGCTGTTTTGGTAATATCTTGTTTTTTATCATAGATTTTCCCTTGATAAGTATATTTTTTTAGCTTGATATTAAATTCTCCATCCTTTAGAAAAGGAAGTCTAGCTCCCAAAGGAATTGTTAATTTTTGCTGATTTTTAGAATTATCATCTTCAAAATCATCTTTAAAATCAACAAGATTAATAAAATCACCCGAATAGTTTTTATGTTCTTCGGATGATAAATTGTTATAGATTTCTTGGCTAATTTCTTGGTATTGTTTCGTGTCAATAAAACCTTGATATTTATCGAAAGCCAATTCAATTTTAGTCCAATTATCTTTTTTTTCTAGCACTTTAAAATGTTCGCCAAAAAGAACTTGATTTACCATTTCTGAAGTATCGCTAGCTTCAAAACGCATGGGAATACTACTTAAATTACAAATTCCAAAAGAGGTTAATTGCATTTATTTGTTTTATTAAAATTTACATTCTTTCGATAATCATTGCACTTGCACCACCGCCACCATTACAAATTGCCGCCGCTCCAATTTTGGCATTTTTTTGTTTTAATATCGAGGTTAAAGCAATTACAATTCTTGCTCCTGAAACTCCTAAAGGATGCCCCAAAGAAACTGCCCCACCATTAATATTTACTTTATCGGCAGATAAACTTAAAATTTTCATATTCGCCAAACCAACTACTGAAAATGCTTCATTTAATTCAAAATAATCAACATCATCAATTGAAATATTAGCTTTTTTTAAGGCTTTTGGCAATGCTTTTGAAGGAGCTGTCGTAAAATTTTCTGGTTCGTGAGCCGCATCAGCATAGCTTTTTATTTTTGCTAAAGGTTTTAAATTTAGTTCTGTAGCTTTCTCTAAAGACATCAAAATTAAAGCGGCACCACCGTCATTAATTGTAGAAGCATTCGCAGCGGTTACGGTTCCATCTTTAGAAAAAGCAGGGCGTAAGGCAGGAATTTTATCCATTTTTACATTCTTATATTCTTCATCTTCCGAAAAAATAATAGGTTCGCCACGACGTTGTGGTATTTCAACAGGAACAATTTCATCGGCATAATTTCCTTTGCTCCAAGCCTTTGCCGAACGCTCATACGATTCCATCGCAAAAGCATCTTGTTCTTCTCTTGAAAAATTATATTCGGTAGCACAAGCATCAGCAAAAACACCCATCGAAACTTGCTGGTAAGCATCAACTAAACCATCTTTTAATAAGCCATCTTCTAGGGTGATCGAACCAAATTTATTCCCTTTTCTAGCGTGTTGATAATGCGGAATTAAACTCATATTCTCCATTCCTCCAGCAACTACAATTTCGGCATCGCCTAAAGCAATTGCCTGACTTGCTAACATAATCGCTTTCATTCCTGATGAACAAACTTTATTAATCGTAGTACAAGGAACGGTATTTGGAATCCCTGCAAAAATAGCCGATTGACGTGCAGGAGCTTGTCCGATACCAGCCGAAACAACATTTCCCATAAAAACTTCATCAACTATTTCGGGCTGTAAATTTATTTTAGCCAACGCACCTTTTATGGCAATTGCCCCTAATTCTGGCGCGGGTATGCTTGATAAACTTCCTAAAAAACTACCTATTGGTGTTCTTGCGACCGATACAATTACTACTTCTTTCATATTGATGGAATTTGTTAAATTTCTTCTGCTAAAATAACCATTTTATAATAAGGAGTCAAAATAATACGGAAAGGTTATATTTACATATCTAAATATTAAAAATGAACGATTTTATCAATAAACTATATAAAAATAATGCGATTATCTATAAAGTATTATTGTTTCTGATAGCCGTTTTGGCAATTGTATATTTATTCCCAAAAGCAGGACAATTTAAATACGATTATACGCAAGGAAAACCTTGGCAATACGATAATTTATACGCTCCTTTTGATTTTGCCATTGAAAAAACAGCCAAAGAAATTGATGAAGAAACAAAAGAAATCAGCAATAATTTAAAAAAATATTTCGTGTATAATGAAGAAACTCCCGCACGTGTTTTAACCAGTTATATTCGAAAAATAACGCTATCAGATTCATTAGCAACCAAAGATTTGACCGTTTTAAAAGAGTTGGGAACAACGATTATCAACAAAATATATGCCTACGGTTTTTTAGAAGACGCTAGTATTCCCAAAGCAAATCAAGATGAATTAATCTTGCTAAGAAAAGGAAATGCTATTGAAGATGTGCCTTTTGCTAGATTAGTACAATCAAAAGATATCCTGAAATTTATCGCCGAAAATACGCATAAAGTCGATGCTCAAAAACAAGAAATACTTTTAAATCGTTTATCCGAAGCACTCGAACCGAATGTTATTTTTGATACAAAATATAGTACAAAAGAATTAAACGAAGCTTTAAAACAACTTTCGTATGTAAAAGGAAAGGTATCAAAAGGAGAATTAATTATTTTAAAAGGCGATATTGTAAAAGCAACGAAATTTAATGTTTTAAAATCGTATGAAAAAGCCTCGAGTTCGCAACTTTTAACCAAATCGAATTATAATTGGATTGTTTTCGGATACACAATTTTAGTGTCCTTAGCCTTGTTGATGCTCTTATTATTTCTTCATAAATATCGATTAGAAATTTTTAATGATAATAATACTGTTACGTTTATTATTTTCAATGTTTTTTTTATAATTTTCGTACAAACCTTGGTTGTTAAATTTAATCCTGAATATCTGTATGTTGTTCCGTTGAGTATTTTACCGATTATATTAAAAACTTTTTTTGATGCTCGTTTAGGACTTTTTACACACGTGCTTACGGTGTTATTATTAGGGTTTATTGTACCCAATAGTTTTGAATTTATTTATCTTCATATTATTGCTGGAATTGTAGCAATATTAACAGTTTCAGAGCTTTATAAACGGGCGAGTTTATTTATATCGGTTGGTCAGATTACCTTAATTTATATGCTTACTTATTTTGCTTTTTCCATTTTGAAAGAAGGAAGTGCCGATAAAATAAATTGGTCGTATTTTGGAATGTTTGCTGCCAATGGATTGTTATCATTTTTGGTGGTATTTTTCATTTATTTTTATGAAAAAATCTTCGGATTGGTTTCTGATGTTACGTTATTAGAATTATCGAATACCAATTCGAAGTTGTTAAGAGATTTAAATGAAAAAGCTCCAGGAACTTTTCAACATTCGATGCAGGTGGCGAATTTGGCAGAAGCAGCCGCCAATGAAATAGGAGCAAATTCAATGTTAGTTAGAACTGGTGCGTTGTATCATGATATTGGTAAAATGGAAAATCCGATGTATTTTGGCGAAAATCAATCAACAGGTGTAAATCCTCATAATGATTTATCAGCAGAAGAAAGCGCACAAATTATTCTAAATCATGTAATTAATGGAATTGAAATTGCAAAGAAAAATAATTTACCCGATAGAATTATTGATTTTATAAGAACTCACCACGGAACAACTATTGCGTATTATTTTTATAAAAAAGCAGTTGAAGAACACGGGGAAGAGGCAGTAAATATCAAAAAATATCAATATCAAGGACCGATTCCTTTTTCAAAAGAAACAGCAATTTTAATGATGTGTGATGCTTCAGAAGCGGCTTCAAAGAGTTTAAAAAATCCAACAGCACAATCGGTGGATATTTTAATTGATAAAATTATTGAGAAGCAAAAAAACGATAATCAGTTTATAAATTCCGATATCACCTTTAGAGAGATAGAAAAAATAAAAAAAATTATTAAAGTTAAATTAATGAGTATCTATCATTTACGTATCGAGTATCCAGAATGATGAAAAAAAAACGAAAAAAAATAAAAAAAAGCTTGTGAAATCTTTTAATTAGATGTAGATTTGCACTCGCAATTTAAGGTTGTTATTTATAACAGTTATTAAATTAGGAGAGGTGCCAGAGTGGTAATGGAGCAGATTGCTAATCTGTCGACGGGTGACTGTCGCCAGGGTTCGAGTCCCTGTCTCTCCGCAATTAAGATGACTAATCGGGGTGTAGCGTAGCCCGGTCATCGCGCCTCGTTTGGGACGAGGAGGTCGCAGGTTCGAATCCTGCCACCCCGACACAGTTGTACGTAGCAACTTTAAAAACTACGGGCTCTTAGCTCAGCTGGATAGAGCACCTCCCTTCTAAGGAGGCGGTCGGAGGTTCGAATCCTCCAGGGCTCACTTAAACCTTACTAGAAATAGTAAGGTTTTTTGTTGTTTAAATGTTTTCTGTGTCAGCAAATGTGTCAGCAATTTTGTTGTTTCTTAGTTTTAAATAGATAGATTGGGTAAATACATATGTTGGGCGAATACATAGGTTGGGCGAACACATAGGTTCGCCCCTACGGATTATCAATGTAGGGGCAGACCTATGTGTCTGCCCCCACTTTTTTTTTGAAATCCATCTGCTCTGTTTTGCAAACACACAGATTGGGCGAATACATAGGTTGGGCGAACACATAGGTTGGGCGAACACATAGGTTCGCCCCTACGGATTATCGATGTAGGGGCAGACCTATGTGTCTGCCCCACTTTTTTTTTGAAATCCGTCTATCCTTTTTGTAAATATATCTGCCCTTTTTTGGAAATTTATTCGCCCATATTTTTCATCGACTTTATTATTGAAAAAATCATTATTTTATTTTTATCATTTTCAACACTAAAAAAATTTTCGATACAACTTTTTTAAAGTAAATTTATCAGCAATAAAAAAAGCTATAAATGTCGTTATTTCAAAAATCCGTATTAAAAAAACATCTCAAACTTCAAGAAAAAGAAATTGTAGAAAAAGCCTACAAAAAATACACAAAGTATTTTCTAAATCCTACCATACAAGAAAATATCAGAAGCTCAAAAGAAGAAGAATATCAAGGTATTTTTTTAACGGAATTATTTGTTACTATTTTAGATTATACCCTAAAACCAAATGCCGATTTTAACCTAGTTGCCGAATATAAAAATCAAACAAATGCACGAAAAGCAGATGGCGCAATTTTAAACGATAATATTGCTATTGCCGTTATCGAATTAAAAGGCACGAAAACCAAGGATTTAGAAAGCATCAGAAAACAAGCTTTTGATTATAAAGCAAATCAGAAAGGCTGTGTTTATGTAATTACTTCCAATTTTGAAAAATTACGATTCTATATAAACGATGCCACCGAATTTGAAGAATTTAATCTTTTTGAACTTACTAAAGAACAGTTTCAATTCTTGTATTTGTGCTTGCATAAAGATAATATCATAAATAATATTCCTTTAAAAATTAAAGAAGCATCCGTAGTTAAAGAAGAACAAATTACGAAAGAATTTTATAACGATTATTCGCTTTTTAAAAGAGAATTATATAGAGATTTAATAAAACAGAATTTAAAGAATCCTGTTTTTAGAACCGAACAGGAAAAAGAAAATATTGATAGCATTAATAAAAATATCAAACTTAGTCTGTTTAAAAAATCGCAAAAATTAATTGATAGATTTCTGTTTATTTTCTTTGCCGAAGATAGAGGTTTATTACCGCCAAATTCAACACTTCAAATCCTTGAAAATTGGGATAAATTAAAAGATTTAGATGTTGAAGTTCCGTTATATAATCGCTTTAAACTGTATTTTAAATATTTAGATACTGGTAGAGAAGGAACAGACAAAAAAGCCGAAATTTTCGCTTATAATGGCGGACTTTTTAAACCTGATGCCGTTTTAGATTCGCTTATTTTAGATGATACTTTACTGTATAAACATACTAAAAAATTATCGGAATATGATTTTGATAGCCAAGTTGATGTAAATATTTTAGGACATATTTTTGAAAATTCATTAAATGAAATTGAAAGTGTAAATGCTGAAATTCAAGGTTCAAATTTTGATAAACAAACAAGTAAACGTAAAAAAGATGGCGTTTTTTATACGCCAAAATACATCACAAAATATATTGTAGATAATACCGTTGGTAAACTTTGTACCGAAAAGAAAACAGAACTTGGTATCAAAGAAGATGACTATTTTAAAGGACGAAAAAACAGAAATAAAACAACGATTATTAAATTAGTTTCGTTCTTAGATGTTTATCGAGATTGGTTATTAAAACTGACTATTTGCGACCCCGCTTGTGGTTCGGGAGCATTTTTAAACCAAGCTTTAGATTTTTTAATTAAAGAACACACCTATATTGACGAACTAAAAACCAAACTTTTAGGCGGTGGTTTTGTATTTCCTGATATTGAAAATAAAATCCTTGAAAATAATATTTTTGGAGTCGATTTAAACGAAGAATCCGTAGAAATTGCGAAACTTTCTCTCTGGCTAAGAACCGCACAACCTAGACGAAAATTAAACAACTTAAATAGCAATATTAAATGTGGAAATTCTTTAATTGATAGTAAAACCGTTGCAAGAGATAAAGCCTTTAAATGGGAAAATGAGTTTCCTCAAATATTTGAAAATGGCGGTTTTGATGTGATTATTGGAAATCCGCCGTATGTTAGACAAGAATTATTTAAAGAGATAAAACCTTATTTAGAAAAAAATTATAAATGCTATAATAGTGTAGCCGATTTATATACTTATTTTATTGAAAAAGGTATTAATTTAATGAATGAAAAAGGTTTGTTTTCATTTATTCTGCCTAATAAATTTCTAAAAGCCACTTATGGGAAAAATATAAGAAAGGTTATGAAGGAAGATGCTAATTTAGAATTATTGTTAGATTTTGATGATTATCCTGTTTTTGCCGATGCAACTACGTATCCAATTATTTATATTTTAAATAAAAAATCGGATAATAAAGCAAAAACATTTTTGTTTTCTGAAATTAATAAAAGAGATAATACGGACGACCCAATTATCACTTTAGAAAATAAAAAACATTTAGTTTCTTGTGATTCTTTAACTGATGAAATGTGGAATTTTATTGATATTACTTCATTTAAACTTTTAGAAAAAATAAAAAAAGATTCTATAAGTTTAGGCGATTTTGTTGATAAAAAAGTATTTAGGGGTTTAACAACAGGGAGAAATGAAGCTTTTACAATTGATTCAGAAAAGCGAGAAGAATTAATAACTAAAAACTTTAAAAATAAAGAACAAATAAAGGTTTTAGCTACAGGTAAAGAAGTAAAAAGAAATACATTTAATTTTCAAGATAAATATTTATTATTTACAGGATATGATTTAGATATTCTTAATGATTTTCCAGATATAAAAGAAGAGTTAGATAATTATAAAGATGTATTAATAAAAAGATATGACCAAGGTGTTAATTATTGGAATTTGAGAGCTTGTGCTTACTATGAAGAAATGCAACAGCCTAAAATTATATATCCAAGAATAAATAATAGAGGTAATTTTTATCTTGATGAAAAAGGAGAGGTTTTTTTGTTAGATAATAATTTCTTTATTTCTACTGACTCAAAATCATTATTAGCTTTTTTAAATTCTAAACTTGTATTCTTTTATTTGAAAAATATTTGTACAACATTACAAGGTGGTTTTTACGATTTTAGAAGAGATAAAATAACAACAATTCCAATTTCAAATAATTTTAACAATATAGATTTAGAATTATCTGTCTTATCAGAAAAATTAATTAATTTATCAAATAAAAATAATTTAACATCTAACAATTTCCAAAACTATCTAAAGCAAAAATTTCAATTAGAAAAGTTATCAAAAAAGCTTCAAAACTGGCACGATTTAGAATTTGGCGATTTTATAAAAGAACTCAACAAGGCGATAAAAAGCAATAATAAAGAACTTGTAAAAAACGAACAGCCAATAATTCCCGTACTTACAAAACTAGATGAAATGGATTGGATGGATGTTTTTATGGTAAAAAAAGCCGAAGCTCAGGCGTTAAAAACACAAATAAATCAAACCGATACAGAAATTGATGCGATGGTTTATAAATTATACAATTTAACCGATGCTGAAATTGCGATTGTAGAGAATAGTTAAGACTATTTTTGTAGTTTTTTGTACTTTGCAACATAAAAATAGTAAAGAAATCCATTAAGATGAAAAAAATTATTATCATAATTATTTTTGGAATATTGACCAATGTATATTCTCAAAAAAACCTTGAAAAATTGCCTAAAAATGAAGATGATAACATCATTAAAAAAATAGAATTAGAGAGTTTTAGTAATCGAGTAGGGCTTGAAATCGGTATGGCGATTGTAGATTTAGCCAAAGAACGCCAACAGCGTGTTGCGGTAAAAATCGAGCGATTAAATTACACGATATTTTTATATGTTGATGATAATTTACCTGCCGATAAGCTGAATTGGTTACGCCGTAAAGCGAATGTTGTTAAAAATTTTGAAGAAAGTTCATTGAGTGTAAAACATCAATTAAAGAAAGGAAAAATGACGTTAAATGGCACTTTTGCCTTAGATTCGAAGGAATATTTAGCTCGAGGCGGTTCGATTCCTATTTTTGTTAAAAATGTGGGAATGGTTGCTATTGTATCGGTTTCAGGGCTTCACGACAAGCAAGACCACGCTATTATTATCGATGGTTTAAAGAAGCGATTTGTCAAATAAATTACAGGTTATAAATTACAGATTTTACAATCTTTTTTATCTTTAATTTCGCCCACTAATTTGCCATTTTCGTTTGTTACAAATCCGCAACAATCGATAAAACCTTTCGTTATCATTTTGCGACCTCTTTGAATTTGCGATTTTGTTGTTGATAAACTTTGTTGTAAAGTATCGGCAATTTCTTGTTGTTTTACGCCTTGTATATCTGATAAAAGTAAAGGGATTCGATATTTTTTAGGTAGATTTTTTAAGATACCTTCTAAACAATCTTTAGCGGTGTGTATTTCTGCGGATTTTATATTTGTAGAGGTTTCGAAATTGGCAAATTCGAATGTTTTATTGTTATTTTTAAAATAATCGAGTATTGAATTTCGGGCAATGCTAAAAACCCATGATTTGAGTTTTGTAGTATCTTTTAGGGTGTTTATTTTGGTGTGTATTTTAATGAACGTATCTTGTAGGATATCGTCAGTATTGCTGGCATTTTTAACGTTACTTAAGATAAAATATTTAAGGTCGTCACTATATTTTTTCCAAATATAATTGGTTGTTAATTCTGATGTTACGGTTGCTATTTTGGCTTGTTTTTTGGTCATTTTTTTCTGAAATAAAAACAGTAATTATTTAATGAAAAATAATTACTGTTATATTTTATACATTTTGTATGCTAGTAAATTTTAGCAATTACAATGATTACAAGTACAATTTTCACAGGTACAATTTAAGCAATTTCCTGTTTTACATCCTTCGCAATTACACGTACATTGATTTTTATGGTTCATAATTTTTGGTTTTAAAGTTCATATAATAGACGTTAAAAACCTTAAAAAGATGCATTTTTATAGTTAAAATATATTTTTTTTAAAAAAGTGCATCAAATTTCCAGCTTAATCCGCCCATTGCTTGAAAACCTTGTACGTTAAAATTATTAAATCTTTGGTAATCCGTATTTAAAATATTATTCAGATGTAGAAATACTGAAAAAGAATCGCTTATATGATAGCCTCCATTTAAATTAATATCGAAATAACTTTCTAAATCGATTGTTTTAAATGTTGTTTCAGGGATTACGTTATATTCTTTTGCTTTTCGTTCTCCGACAAAGAATAAATTTGTTCCAGCATACCATTTATGAGTTTTGTAGGTTGCAAAAAATTCTCCTTTTATTTCTGGTGTATTCCAAGGTGCTAATTCGTTGGTAAGCGTAAATTGGTTGAATTGTCCATTAATTCCTAAACTCATATTTTTGAAGCCATCAAAAGCAAGTTCACCGAAGAAAGAAACTTTTGTAATATCGTCATATTCGGTATTAAAAGAGTTTCCGTAATCGTATCCGAGGAAGGAGAAAGCATCTGTTCCAGCGATATTTTTTCCATTCGATTTTGATTGCTGTATGCTTGAAAAAGCGTTATTTTCAATATCGGCATAACTCGCTTTTAGATGATAACTAAATTGATTGGGTAATTTCCCTCTAAACCCAGCAAAAGCATTGTATTTTTCGTTGGTTTGTAGGAGTTTTTGCGTGGGTGAAATATACGGATTTTCATTTGCTAAAGATTGATACGAATTGGTTTTTAAATCTCCAGAAGCTCCCAAAAAGATGGTTAGATATTCTTTTACAATAGGATATGAAATTTCAACATCAGGATATACAAAAATATTATTTTGACTATTTTCGATGTCCATTGAAAAGTATGTTTTAGCTCCAATTTTCACGGAAATATCGTGTGCTAAAAATTCGTAACTTGGATGTATTCCAAAAGTAAAAAAGCTGTGTTTTAATCCGTCTGAATTGTTTGAATTGTTTGAATTTGTTGTTGATTTCAGATATGATTTTTCAAATTTAGTTCCTAAATACGTAAGAGTTGTTTTTATTTCCAAGTCGTTTAAATCACGATAAATAACATCTAACGGGAATTTAAAGGTTGCATCTGCATCAAATTCAAATTCACTACTGCTTAGTATATCAGAAAATAAAGAAACCTTTGTGTTTGCTGATGAAATAAAAGAATCATCAAAGATAACTTCACCAAAAACATGGATTGAATTATATGCTTGTTCGGGTTCGATACGGCTAATTGTGGCATCTGTAAAGCTGATATTTTCAGGTAAACCGTACCAATTATGTTTATTTCTAGAAGCATTAATTCCAGCTTTCCAGTTGTAATAGCGTTCGTATTGGGTATAAAATAATTTCAAACCCATGGTATAATATGTGCTATTGAGCTGGCTATTTTCGATAGGATTTGACGATAGTAAAAATTTTAAATCTGCACCAAATTCGCTGTCATAATTTTCATTTTTTCTAATAGATGCTTCAAAAAATGGAGTCATTTTATTGGCGAAACCTAAGGCGAAATAGTTTGGATAAAATTCTTCTTTTTTTCCTAAATCAATTTTTTTCATTACGCCACTTTTGGGGATAAAAGTAGAGGCAACGGGTACGGAAAAAATGGTATATTCTAGTGCTTTTTTTTGAGTTTCTTTGGTGTGTTCTATTTGTGGTTTTTGTTTGATTTTAAAAGCATCTGTAATTTTTGGAACGTAGGAAGTAACAACATTTACGACTTCTGTTTTTATGATGGTATCTGTTTTTATGGCATTTTTTTCTTGTCTATTTTCCTGTTTGTTTTCTTGTTTTTTTTCTTGTGCATTTGCGATTGATATCACGAATAAAACAAGTAGTATTGAGTATTTTTGTATTAAATTAATCATTGAATTAATCATTAAATTTTTGAATTAATTTTGAATTATTTTTTTTAAATATAAATTGCCGAGTATAAAATTTCGAGTATAAATTTGAACGAATTTTAGTTTTTAGTACTAACAGATTCGTTTGTTTTCGCTTCTTTAATTTTGATGGCTCTAAGTTCGCTAGTTGCTTCTTCGGTAATATCTTTATGTTCGGTAAAATTTTTGATAATATTTTCTAAGATATAGGTTGCTTGATAGGCATCATTTAGTGCGTTATAATTTTTTGCCATGATAATATAACTTTTCACGCCCCAATATTTATAGGAAGAATAATTGGCGATTAAGTTTTGCACGGCTTTATTAGACGCTTGATATTCTTTATTTTCATTTAAAAAGAAGGCGTTATAGTATAGGCTTTCTGCTTTTAATTCTCCTGTTGCTTTTCTGCTTACTTCGTAAAAATATTCTTCAGCGGTTACAAAATCGTTTGTTTTAAAGGCGGAGCGTGCGATAATTATTTTAGCATCTTCGGTAATATTTGTGGCTACTTTATCGGTTGCTAATACTTTTTCTGCGTATGAAATTGCATTGTTATAGTTTTCTTTTTGATAATATCCTTTCATCAAATTGCTTTGTGCAAAAATAATATTTTGCGGATAATTGGCTGATTTCTCTAATTTTTCGAGGATTGTAATTCCGTTATTCCAGTCTTCTTTTTCCAGATATATTTTGGCAAGTTTAGTGAGTGCAATTTCGGTAAATTCGCTTTTTTCTTGTTGAATTACATAGCTATAATTAGGGATTGCACTTTTAAATTGATGGGTATTATTATAAGCTTCGGCGAGATAAAAGTGTGCATTTAAGGCGTGTATTCCAGCTGGAAAAGCGGTTAAATATTTTTTAAAACCGATAATTGCTTTTTGGTTTTTATTTTCAAGGAATTTATTTTCAGCCGATTGATAGGTTGCGTTATCGAGGTCGGCATCGGTAACATTTATAAAGAGTACATTTTTAACCCAAGTGGCGTATTCATCTACTTTTCCTAGGTCGATATATACATTTTTCACGTTGCTAACGGCTTGTTTTGCTTCTTTCGAATTTGGGTGTTTTGCAACGACTTCTTTATATTTCTGTAATGCTTTTTGCTTATCATTTTGATTATTATATAATAATCCTTGACGCAAAAGTACATTGGGAACATAATTACTATTTGGATATTTTGCTAATAAATTTTCGTATGTTTTTTGAGCTTTTTGGGTGTTGTTTACCGTTGTGTAAGTGGTTGCTAATTGAAACAGGGCATCATCTTGTAATTGAGAATCAGGATATTGATTTTCAAGTGTTTTAAAGGCGATAATTTTCTGGGTATTTTTCCCCATAAAACCGTAACTCATCGCTGTTTGATATTGGGCATAATCTGCACCAACGCCTCCTTGTTCAATTACTTTTTGATACGAATTAATCGCTTCTGAAAATTTATTAGAGGCATAAAAAGAATCTCCTAATCGGTTAGAAGCGTCATCATTTAAGTTGTTATCATTTAATTTTGTATTTAAAAATTGCTGGAAATATTCGGCTGATTTTTGATAATTTTTCAGTTTAAAATAGGTGTAGGCAATATGATACGGTAATTTTTCAGCTTCTTTAAAATCTGTATTGGAGATTTGTAAAAAGTGGTTCAGGGCATTTTGATAATTTCCGATAGTATAATCAGTTTCCGCAAGCCAAAAAATACTTTTATTACGAGTAATTTCGTTTATTGATAGGGTTGCTTTTTCAAAATGTGGTGTTGCTTCGAGCAGTTTATTTTCATTAAATAATTGAATTCCTCTGTACAAAGAAATTTCGTTGACAAGATTTTTATTTTTTGCTGATTTAGAGTTTTTCAAATATGTTAATGCACCTTGATAATCTTGTTGGTATAAGAAGGAGGTAATTAGCAAATCGCTAATTTCGTTGGCGTTGGTATTGTTTGGATATTTAGCTAAAAACCCTTTTAAAACTTCGGGAACACTTTGATAAGGATTTCCTAATTCGTAGCTTAATTTGGCATAATTTAGCCAAGCACTTTCGGTTATTTTGGCATCGAAATCCATTTCGCTGGCATTTTTAAAAGCGTTTAAGGCTTCCATTTTTTTCTGCGATTCCAAATAACATTCGCCTAAATGATAGTACGCATTTTGTGCTACTTTGTTGCTTCCATCAATAATTTTATTAAAATTATTAATGGCTTCTTCGTAGTTTTTTTGCTGATAATAGGCATATCCTAAATAATAATAATCGGTGTTTTTCCATTTTCCGTTTGTACCTTTGTAGGCTTTTAAATAGGGAATAGAAGCCTCATATTTTTTCAGATTAAAATAACTTTCTCCTACTATTTTAGAGATTTGAGAAATTTCTTTTTCCTCTTTTTTATTTTTCTTTGATTCTTTTAATGCTGTTAACAGTTGTTCTCCAATTTTTATTGATTTATCAAAGCGTCCTGCTTTAAAGCTGATATCTAAAATATAATAATTTGCTTTTGCTTTGTAGGTTGCATCGTTTGCTAATTGGCTTAAATTATCTTCAGCTTCGCCAAAATTTTCTTGTTTATAGGCGATATATCCGAAATAATATCGGGCATCGTTTCCATAAACAGAACTTCCTAATAAGGTTTTAAAATGTTCTTTTGCATCCTTTAGATAATTAGAAACCAGTAGTGCATAGCCCATTTTATAATTTAATTCATCTCTTTCTGGTTTATTTAATTGATTTATGGTTACTTTTTGATACCATTTTAAGGCGTGTGCGGCTTTTCTGTTGGCAAAATAATGGTTTCCGACATTTAAAAAAGCCTTTTCTTTTTTATTGTTCTGCGGATAATTTCTTACAAATGCCAACACTTTTTCATTGGCATCATCTTGTCCTTGTTTGATGGCACACATGGCATCGTAATAATGGGCATCGGCTTTTATATTTTTATGGGATTCAGAATTTTTATAAACCTCTTTGAATAAGGCTTGTGCGGCACCATATGCCTTATTGTTATACAGTTTTATCGCTTGATAATACTTGGATTTTACCCCAATATTTAGTTCCGATTCTTGTGCTATTATCGTAGTTGAAATAGTAGAAAATGCTATTAAAAATAATAGATAATAGCTTTTTTTTGAATAAATAAATCTCATGTTTTTTAATTATCTATTTTAATTATAAGAACTATAACGTTCTTTTTTTATTTTTGTTGGTAAACGATGTGTTAAAATATACATCAAAAGTAAGAAATGTTCTAGAATTAAGTAATAAAATTTTAGCTTTGTAACAACTCGAATTAAATCAAATTAACGATATATAAAAAATGGAAAAACCTGTTTTACATCTTGAAAATGCCGATATTTATCAGCAAGATACGCTCGTATTATCAAACGTTAATTTTAGTTTACATAAAGGGGATTTTTATTATCTGATAGGAAAAACAGGAAGTGGAAAAAGCAGTTTATTAAAAACGCTATATGGCGATTTACCATTACAAGAAGGTGTCGGAGAAATTGTAGGATTCGATTTAACAGCAACCAAACAAAATGACATTCCTTTTTTAAGAAGAAAATTAGGTATTGTTTTTCAGGATTTTAAGCTTTTAAATGATAGAAATGTGTTTAAAAATTTAGAATTTGTTTTAAAAGCAACTGGCTGGAAAGATAAAGTTGAGATTGAAAATAAAATTCACGAAGTGTTGGGTAAAGTTGGCATGCAAGAAGAATGCTATAAAAACACGTTTGAATTATCGGGAGGGGAGCAACAACGAATTGCGATTGCTCGGGCTTTATTAAACGATCCTGAATTAATTTTAGCTGATGAGCCAACAGGAAATTTAGATCCGAAAACATCGTTAGAAGTCATGGAATTATTAAATGAAATTCATAAAAGCGGGAAAACAATTTTAATGGCAACACATGATTATCAATTAATTGTGAAGTTTAAGCAAAAAACATTAAAATGTGAAGATGGCGAACTTTTTGAAGTACAGCAATCGGTTTAACTTTTATTAATTTGAGTGCTTTTATATTAAAATAACATCAAAAATAAAAACCCGTATAATTAAAATTATACGGGTTTTTTTATCGCTTTAAAAAATAGTAAAGAATTATTTTTTATAAGTTTAAAGCAGCATTGTTATTTTTTACTGCTTCGGCAGAGGCAACTAAATTTGCTTTTTCTGCTTCTGATAAATTAATTTCAACGATTTTTTCAATTCCGTCTTTTCCTAAAACAACAGGAACTCCGATACATAAATCAGACAAACCAAATTCACCGTCTAATAATGCTGAACAAGGGAATATTTTTTTAGTATCACAAGCAATCGCTTGTACCATTCCTGAAACTGCTGCTCCTGGTGCATACCAAGCAGAAGTTCCTAATAAACCAGTTAAAGTAGCACCACCAACTTTGGTATCTTGCAATACTTTTTCTAATCTTTCTTCTGATAAAAATTCAGAAACAGGTACAGAATTACGAGTTGCTAAACGCGTTAAAGGAAGCATTCCTTTATCAGAATGTCCACCAATTACCATTCCATCAACATCAGAAATAGGCGCACCTAAAGCTTCTGCTAAACGATATTTAAAACGTGCAGAATCTAAGGCTCCACCCATTCCTATAATTTTATTTTTAGCCAATCCAGTCGCTTTGTGTACTAAATAGGTCATCGTATCCATAGGATTCGAAACTACAATAATAATCGTATTTGGTGATTGTTCCACTAAACTAGTAGCAACCATTTTTACGATTCCTGCATTAATTCCTAATAATTCATCACGAGACATTCCTGGTTTACGAGCAATACCAGAGGTAATTACACAAATATCAGAACCCGCAGTTTTACTGTAATCACCAGTCGTACCAGTAATTTTAGTATCAAAACCATTTAAAGAGGCTGTTTGCATTAAATCCATTGCTTTCCCTTCTGCAAAACCTTCTTTAATATCCACTAATACAACTTCTGATGCGAAATTTTTAATAGCAATATACTCTGCACAACTTGCCCCTACAGCACCTGCTCCTACAACTGTTACTTTCATATTTTTATATTTTAATTGTGATGATTAATTTAGTTATACAAAAATAACGATTTGAACATCGATATAAAAGTAAAAGCCCATTGAAATTTCAACGGGCTTTTATACTAATTTTTTAGGTGTTTTTTTAGGTTGATTTTATCTAAAACTAAATGCAATTCCAGCATTTACAGTATTGTATTCTTGTAGCGTATAACTTCCAAATATTTTAAAGAATCCTAAACTTAAGCGAGTTCCGATAGTAGCATTAAATCCGTTTGTTTTTTGATTTAATGATACTGGATTTTTCCCTAAGTTTTCTTCGACATTTATTGCTGGAAAATTTTCTAATTGATAGCTTGCAATAAAATCGGTATCTGCTTTTATTTTTAATTTGGTTGTTCCGCCGTTGTAACCTGCTCCACCATAAAAATTGATAAATGGAAAGTTAATAGAGGCAATTGCTTGAACTGTATAACTGTTTAATTGAAATTCAGTAATGGCATTTGTGGCTCTTATATTTTCATTGATAATATCCATACTATAATCAACAGTCATTTTGGTGTAACCCGCTACTATGGAAACATGTAATGGTGTTTTTTCCATAGGTCCAAACAGGCTTGTAATTTCTTTTTTCAAACCGAAACCAAGTAAGTTTCCTTTCACTTCATCGGAACCTACTTCAGGAATATAACGTACGATAGCTTCTAATTTAAAGGGTAATCCTACGCCTATTTGAACGGCAGGTGCAGGAATAGCACTTATTGGTAAATCTTCTTTAATTCCTTCTGGAAGTGTAAATTTAGCACTTACTTTTTGACCTTTTATAGTTGTTTCATATTTTAGTTTAGCAAGAGCGTTCTCTTTACTTCCTGCCACTGTTGAAGAAGAAGTTACGCCATTTACAACGGTTGTATTTTTTGATAAATTTAAGGTTGTAAGATTAAAAACTTCATCTTTTGAAGGCACAAGAGAGGCATTTGCACCGATGGTAATATCAAAACCAAATTTTTTATGGACTTTCGCTGTGTGATACCAGCCATTATTCATACTATATATTAACCCTTTCATAGCAGGACTGATATAGGCTTCTGTTAACTTTTCAGCATCTTTTTTTGCTAAAAGAATGGTTTCTAATTCTTGTGCTTTTATAGTACCTATTATGCTAAAAATAGCCAATATAACTAGGGGGATTTTTTTCATTTTACTAGATTTAATTTTTAAACAAATGTATCAAAAAAGCTCCGTCTTATAAGACGGAGCTTTTTAAATTTTATTTCTTAATGAAGATTTAATAGAAACTCAATAAAAAGTTAATATAAAAATCTTTTCTTTAAAAAAGATAAAATATTAAGCATCAATATTTGCATATTTAGCATTTCGTTCGATAAAATCTCTACGAGGCGGTACATCATCTCCCATTAACATCGAAAAAACTCTATCTGCTTCGGTAGGGCTGTCAATAACAACCTGACGTAAAGTTCTAAATTCAGGATTCATGGTAGTATCCCATAATTGTTCTGCATTCATTTCCCCAAGACCTTTATAACGTTGTATGCTTACGTTTCCACCTAACTTTTTAGCAATTAAATCACGTTGATTATCATCCCAAGCGTATTCACGTTTTTGTCCTTTTTTCACTAAATATAAAGGAGGCGTAGCAATATAAATATACCCTTGCTCAACCATTTCACGCATATATCTAAAGAAAAATGTTAAAATTAAGGTAGCAATATGCGATCCATCGACATCGGCATCACACATAATAACTACTTTATGATACCGAACTTTTGATAAATTTAAAGCTCTAGGATCTTCTTCTGTTCCGATAGAAACACCTAATGCAGTAAACATATTTTTGATTTCTTCGTTCTCAAAAACCTTGTGTTGCATGGCTTTTTCAACATTCAAAATTTTCCCACGTAATGGAAGAATTGCTTGAAAATTTCTATCACGTCCTTGTTTTGCTGTTCCACCTGCCGAATCTCCCTCAACTAAGAAAATTTCACATTGTGCAGGATCAGTTTCAGAACAATCTGATAATTTCCCAGGTAAACCACCAATTGACATTACAGTTTTACGCTGTACCATCTCTCTTGCCTTACTTGCTGCATGACGTGCGGTTGCTGCTAAAATTACTTTTTGAACAATTGTTTTAGCATCATTCGGATTTTCTTCTAAGTAATTCGTTAACATTTCTGAAACAGCTTGTGATACTGCGGCAGAAACTTCTCTATTTCCTAATTTTGTTTTTGTTTGTCCTTCAAATTGAGGCTCTGCAACTTTTACAGAAATAATTGCCGTTAACCCTTCACGGAAATCATCACCAGCAATTTCGAATTTCACATTTTTTAATAAACCAGAATTTTCGGCATATTTTTTTAATGTTCCAGTTAATCCTCTACGGAAACCAGATAAATGTGTTCCACCTTCGTGTGTGTTAATATTGTTTACATACGAATGTAAATTTTCAGAATATGACGTATTATACACCATGGCAACTTCAACAGGAATTCCGTTTTTTTCACCTTCCATAGAAATTACTTTGGAAGTTAGTTGCTCACGTGTAGAATCTAAATATTTAATAAATTCAGGCAAACCTTCATTACTATGAAAAACTTCAGAAATAAAATTTCCTTCATCATTGGTGTTACGCTTATCGGTTAAGGTAATGGTAATACCTTTATTTAAAAACGATAACTCACGCATACGAGTAGCCAACGTTTCGTAATTAAATTCCGTTGTTTGCTTAAAGATAGATTTGTCAGGTAAAAAAGTAACAATCGTTCCTGTAAAATCAGTTTCGCCAATTTTCTTTACAGGATATAAAGCCTTTCCTTGAGAATATTGTTGTTCCCAAATACTTCCTTCTTTATGAACAGTTGCCGTTAAAAGATCAGAAAGAGCATTTACACAACTTACACCAACACCGTGTAAACCTCCAGAAACTTTATAAGAATCTTTATCAAATTTACCACCAGCACCAATTTTAGTCATTACAACTTGCAATGCAGAAACGCCTTCTTTTTTATGAATTCCTACAGGAATACCACGACCATTATCTTTGGTTGTAACAGAATTATCTTCATTAATTGTAACATCAATGGTATCACAATAACCACCCATTGCTTCATCGATAGAATTATCGACAACTTCATAAACTAAGTGATGTAAACCTCTAACGCCAACATCTCCAATATACATTGATGGACGCATTCTAACGTGTTCCATACCTTCTAAGGCCTGGATACTCGACGCATCATAATTACCTTTATTTTCTTCGCTCATTATAAAAAAGAGTTAATTAATTTTTGTTTTTTTACTGTTTTTATCACAAAAAAACTATTAAATTTTTTTCTGCGGATAAAAAAACAGCTTTTACAAAAATACAATTATTTCAAAATATTTTAAAGCTTTTTAGTTATTGATGTTTAAAAATCAAAATATTTGCTGATATTTTAAAAGTGTCTTAAAATGTATTTAAAATTCTTTATTTAGGTTTTTTTTGTTTTTTTAAGATGATAAAATTAATTAATAATAAAAAAACCTCGCAAAAGCGAGGTTTTAAATATTTAAAATTATTTTTTTTAGTAAGAATCGTCGTGAACATTAGCAATTGCTCTTCCAGAAGGTTCGTTCATATTTTTAAAAGCTTCATCCCATTCTAAAGCAATAGCGGTACTACAAGCAACACTCGCTTCTTGTGGAACACTTAATGCCGCAGTATCACTAGGAAAATGCTCTTCAAAAATAGTTCTATAATAAAATTCCTCTTTGTTAGTTGGCGTTTGAATTGGGAATCTGAATTTAGCATTTGCTAATTGTTCATCCGTAACTTCTTTATCAACAACTTCTTTTAAAGTATCAATCCAATCATAACCAACGCCGTCAGAAAATTGTTCTTTTTGTCGCCAAGCAACACTTTCAGGTAACATATCTTCAAAAGCTTTACGAATTACCCATTTTTCCATGCGTTCACCGTTAATCATTTTATCCTGCGGATTGATGCGCATTGCAACATCCATAAATTCTTTATCTAAAAATGGCACACGTCCTTCAATTCCCCAAGCCATTAAACTTTTGTTGGCTCTTAAACAATCGTACATGTGTAATTTTTCTAATTTACGCACAGTTTCTTCGTGAAATTCTTGTGCGTTTGGTGCTTTATGAAAGTATAAATATCCTCCAAAAAGTTCATCAGCTCCTTCGCCAGATAATACCATTTTAACACCCATTGACTTTATAACACGTGCCATTAAATACATTGGCGTAGAAGAACGAATGGTAGTAATATCGTAGGTTTCGATGTTGTAAATAACATCTTTAATCGCATCTAAACCTTCTTGAATGGTAAATTTTATTTCATGATGAACCGTTCCGATATGGTCGGCAACTTTTTTTGCGGCAGCCAAATCGGGCGAACCTTCTAAACCGACAGAAAAAGAATGTAACTGCGGATACCAAGCTGCTGAGGTATCATCAGATTCAATTCTTTTTTGTGAATATTTCTTCGCAATTGCAGAAATAACAGAAGAATCTAATCCTCCAGAAAGTAAAACTCCGTAAGGAACATCACTCATTAATTGTCTGTGAACTGCTGCTTCTAAAGCTTCTTTTACTTCGGAAATACTCGTTTCGTTGTCTTTTACGGCTTGATAATCTTCCCAATCTCTTTTGTACCATTGCACAAATTTTCCATCTTTGCTCGACATATAATGTCCTGGAGGAAATAATTCGATTTTCGCACAAACTCCTTCCAAAGCTTTTAATTCAGAAGCAACATAAAAAGTTCCATTCTGATCCCAACCGATATATAAAGGAATAATTCCCATGTGATCACGGGCGATAAAATATTCATCTTTTTCAACATCGTACAAAGCGAAACCGAAAATTCCGTTTAAATCATCTAAAAAATCAACGCCTTTTTCTTTGTAAAGTGCTAAAATTACTTCACAATCGGAAGCGGTTTGAAATTCGTACGAAGTTGTAAGATTTTTAGCTAATTCTCTGTGGTTGTATATTTCGCCGTTTGCTGCTAAAATGAGTTTTTTATCAGCACTAAATAAAGGCTGTTGCCCAGAAGCAGGATCTACAATTGCCAATCTTTCGTGCGCCATAATTACTTTGTCATCGCTATAAACACCACTCCAATCTGGTCCACGATGTCTGATTTTTTTAGCCATTTCTAAAACTTGAGGTCGTAAACTATCCGAAGGTTGTTTTAAATCAAACGCACATACAATTCCACACATAACTTTATATTTTTAATTTTCTTGTTCTTATTTATGATGCAAATATCAGATAAAGGTTTGTTTTTATAAACAATAATTTGTTTTTTGATTACATATTGAAACAATAATTTGTTTTTTGGTTATTTATTGTAATTTTAAAAACTATTTTTAGTTGTTTTAGATGTTTTTTATCATTTTAGATAAAAATTGTAATAATTTAAAGAAGAAAATAAATTATTAAAATAACTTTCATATATTTGTATCACAATGATGAAACAAAACAACATATGGTGGTGGAACTCTCTTAATAAATAAGTGAGCGGAAACCTATATGTTATATTATATAAAGAAAAGGCTTATCTCACGATAAGCCTTTTTTGTTTTTAATAATAAAATTAAAATGAATAAAACGACATTCAAAACAGTCAGTAAAAAACGAATTTCAGATACAATTACTCCAGTAGGTTTGTATTTACGATTTAGAGATAAATATGCAAATACTTTATTGTTAGAAAGTTCCGATTATCATAGTAAAGAAGAAAGTTTTTCTTTTATTGCTATCGAACCTGTGCTAACGATGAAAGTAGAAAATCATGATTTTATTGTTTCTAGGCAAGGAAATATTATCGAAAAAAATGCGATTGATAAAAAGGATACTAATTTTTATAACTTGTTTGATAAATTTTCAAAATCAATCAATTTAGATTGTGATTCTGCTTTAAAATCGTTCAACGGATTATACGGATATTCAACGTATGATAGCGTTCAATATTTTGAAAATATCGTATTAAATGTAAAAGATGCACCGTCAAAAATACCTTTAATGCAGTATAGTTTTTACAGATTTATAATCGCCATCAATCATTTTAATGATGAAATGATGATTATTGAAAACGTAGAAGCAGGAACTGAATCAAGAATTTCAGCAATAGAAACCATCATTGAAGCCCAAACTTTCAACACTCAAAAATTTGAAATCGATGGACAAGAAACTTCTAATTGCACCAACGAAGATTTTAAAGAATATGTTGTAAAAGCAAAAGCTCATTGTAAAAGAGGCGATGTTTTTCAATTGGTTTTATCACGCCAATTTCAACAAAAATTTAAAGGAGATGAATTTAATGTGTATAGAGCATTGCGTTCGATAAATCCATCGCCATATTTATTTTATTTCGATTATGGTTCGTTTAAATTAATGGGATCTTCACCAGAAGCACAAATTAAAATTAGCGAAGGAAAAGCGATTATCAATCCAATAGCAGGAACTTTCAGAAGAACTGGCGATATGGCGCAAGATATTAAGCTTGGAAAAAAATTATCCGAAGATAAAAAAGAAACGGCGGAACACGTAATGTTAGTCGATTTAGCACGAAACGATTTAAGCAAACACGCGAATAATGTAAAAGTTGAGGTGTTTAAAGAAGTGCAATATTTTAGCCACGTAATTCACTTGGTTTCTACCGTAAGAGGCGAAATTAAAGGAAATCCGATTGAAATTGTCGGTGCAACTTTTCCCGCAGGAACTTTAAGTGGCGCTCCAAAATATAAAGCGATGCAATTAATCGATACCTATGAAAATCAATCTCGTGGTTTTTATGGCGGTGCAGTTGGAATTATCGGTTTAGACGGTTCTGTAAATTTAGCGATTGCGATTCGTTCATTTGTCAGTAAAAATAATAGGTTGTATTATCAGGCGGGCGCGGGAATTGTAATTCATTCTGATGAAGAAAAAGAATTGCAAGAGGTAAATAATAAATTAGCGGCCTTGAAAAAAGCCTTGATTTTAGCGGAAAATATTTAGGGCGTTCGAGCGGGCTTTCCACTATATCTTTTTATTTTGAAGAAAAATAAAAAGGATGCCGTTGCAATCCCTAACGCAAAAAAAAATCAGCCAGAAATCAAGAAAATAAATATTTAAAAAGATTAATAGTTTGTTTAAAAATTAAATAAAGACTAGATTCTCGTCATGCTGAATTTATTTCAGCATCGCATCAACAGAAGAACTACGGCAAATCAGGATGCGAACCTGAAATAAATTCAGTTTGACGGATGCGATTCCTTATTTTTCTGTGATATTTTTTTTTTCAGATGAAATTTAAACAGGCTCTAAAAATTATTTAATCATTCAATTTTTAAAAGAAGATGAAAATATTAATACTAGATAATTACGATTCATTTACCTATAATTTGGTGCACATGGTCGAAGATATTACGGGAAATTTGCCCGATGTATTTAGAAATGACGAAATTTCAATAGCAGAAATTGACCGTTATGATGTGATTTTTTTATCGCCAGGACCAGGAATTCCTGACGAAGCAGGAATTTTAAAAGAAGTTATCAGAAATTATGCAGGGAAAAAACCCATTTTTGGTGTTTGTTTAGGTTTACAAGCAATTACTGAAGTTTTTGGCGGAGCAATCGAAAACATGGGCGAAGTATTTCACGGAGTTGCTACGGAAATGGAAATCATCAAAAAAGATGCGGTTATTTTTAAAGATATTCCACAGAAATTTAAAGCTGCTAGATACCATTCTTGGACAGCATCGCACAAAAATTTTCCATCAGAATTAATGATTACGGCAAAAGATGAGCAAGGAGGAATTCAAGCAATTCAGCATAAAGAATTTAATTTATCCGCAGTGCAATTTCACCCAGAATCAATATTAACAGAAGTTGGTGAGCAAATAGTTCGAAACTTTTTAGAAAATATCAAAAAATAAAACCTTATAAAAGTCTTTTAAAATCATGAAAGAAATTTTAAATAATTTATATCAACATAAAAGATTATCAAAAGAAGAAGCAAAACAGGTTTTAATTGATATTTCTTCTGGAAAATTTAACGAAGCACATTTAGCTTCTTTTATGACGGTTTTTATGATGCGTCCAATTACGGCGGATGAGCTTGCGGGTTTTAGAAATGCGTTAATAGAATTGGCAATAAAAGTAGATTTATCAGACTATAATACCATCGATATTGTCGGAACTGGTGGCGATGGAAAAGATACGTTTAATATTTCAACAATGACTTCTTTTGTCGTGGCAGGAACTGGGCAAAAAGTGGCAAAACATGGTAATTATTCGGTGTCATCAAAATCGGGTTCTTCGGATATGTTAGAAAGTTTTGGCTATAAATTTACCAACGATGAAGCGGTTTTAAAATCGCATTTAGAAAAAGCAAATATCTGCTTTTTACACGCGCCGAAATTTCATCCAGCAATGAAAGCGGTAAGTGCAACAAGAAAAGAATTAGCGTTAAAAACGTTTTTCAATATTTTAGGACCTTTAGTAAACCCAAGTTCGCCAAAAAATCAATTATTAGGAACGTTTAATTTAGAAGTTGCTCGTCTGTATAATTATATTTTGCAAGAAGAAAATACAAATTACGGAATTGTACATTCGCTTGATGGCTATGATGAAATTTCATTAACAAGCGGTTTTAAATTGTTCACTAAAAATGGCGAACAATTAATAAATCCAGAAGATTTAGGGCAAAAAAGATTGCAACAATCCGATGTTTTTGGAGGACAATCGGTTGCTGATGCGGCTAAAATATTCAAAAATATTATCGAAGGAAACGGAACTCAAGCACAAAATAGCGTAGTTTTAACAAACGCCGCTTTTGCTCTGAAAATTGTTGATGAAAATAAGAGTTTTGAAGATGCATATCAAGAAGCAAAAGATTCTTTATTAGGATTGAAAGCAAAATCTTGTTTATCGGCAATTACAGGTTTGTAAAAATAAAAAGCATAAAAAAAGTACAAAAAAATGACAATTTTAGATAAAATAATTGCCTTTAAGAAAACAGAAGTTGCTAAAATAAAAGCGGAAGTTCCTGTGAGTAAATTGGTGAAAAGTCCGAATTTTAAAAATGACCCTTTTTCATTAAAAAAGTCCTTATTAAAAGCAGGTTCAACAGGAATTATTGCCGAATTTAAACGAAAATCGCCATCAAAAGGAATTATCAATGATACTTCATCAATATTAGAAGTAACAGAAGGTTATTTAAATGCCAACGTAGCAGCGCAATCTATTTTAACGGATACGAATTTTTTTGGTGGAACAATGGCAGATTTGTTAGAAGCTAGAACTGTAAATCAGCAAATACCAATTTTAAGAAAAGATTTTATTGTTGATGGTTTTCAAATTGTTGAAGCAAAAGCAATAGGAGCGGATGTAATTTTATTAATCGCCGCTTGTTTAACAAAACAAGAACTTAAAAATTACGGACAATTAGCAACCGATTTAGGTTTAGAAGTTTTATACGAAATACACACACAAGAGGATTTAGATAAAATTAGTGATTTGGATAATAAAATTATCGGAATTAATAATAGAAATTTAAAAACTTTTGAAGTTGATTTAGAACATTCTATCAACTTGGCAGGGCAAATTCCTGATACCGCAATTAAGGTTTCAGAAAGTGGAATTTCAGATCCTAGAATTATTACAGGCTTAAAAGAATATGGTTTTCAAGGATTTTTAATAGGAGAGAATTTTATGAAAACAAAAAACCCTGGAGAAGCTTGTAAAGATTTTATCGCTCAAATAAGATAAATATGAAATTGAAAGTTTGTGGAATGAAATATGTAGAAAATATCCAACAAGTTGCAGCATTGCAACCTGATTATTTAGGGTTTATTTTCTATGAAAAATCAAAAAGAAATTTTGAAGGAATTATTCCCGATTTACCTAAGGAGATAAAAAAAGTAGGTGTTTTTGTGAATGAAATTCCAGAAATTGTAGTTTCATTAACTGAAGAATATGGTTTAAATACGTTACAATTACATGGTGATGAATCTCCAGGATATGTACAGCGTTTAAGAATCATTTTTGAAGAAAGTATTGCTGAAAAAAAGCAACATCTTAAATATAAAATTCCAGAATTGATAAAAGTATTTGGAATTAAAGATGCGTTCGATTTTGAAGTTTTAAAACCATACGAATCATTAGTTGATTTCTTTTTATTCGATACTAAAGGAAAAGAGCGTGGAGGAAATGGAATTACTTTTGATTGGGCTGTACTTCAAAAATATAATTTAACAAAACCATTTTTTTTAAGTGGAGGAATTGGGTTAGAAGAAGTATCAGAAATAAAAAAAATACAATCATTAAATTTACCTATTTATGCTTTAGATGTAAATAGTAAATTTGAAACATCAGCTGGCTTAAAATCAGTAGAAGATATAACAAAATTTAAAAAAGACCTCAATGTTTTTTAAACCCGTGAGGAATACTAAATAGATAAAAAATGAAATATCAACCAACTAAAGAAGGATATTACGGGCAATTCGGTGGTGCATTTATTCCTGAATTATTACATCCAAACGTACAAGAGTTAGAAGATAATTATATTAAAATTATCGAATCTAAAGAGTTTCAAGACGAATACAAAGCATTGTTAAAAGATTATGTTGGACGTCCTACTCCGTTGTATTTGGCAGAAAGATTATCAGAAAAATATGGTGCTACTATTTATTTAAAACGTGAAGATTTAAATCATACAGGAGCACACAAAGTAAACAATACTGTTGGACAGATTTTAATAGCTAAAAAGCTAGGTAAAACAAAAATTATAGCAGAAACAGGAGCAGGACAACATGGTGTTGCAACAGCTACAGTTTGTGCTTTAATGGGTTTAGAGTGTATTGTTTTTATGGGTGAAAAAGACATTGCAAGGCAAGCGCCTAATGTTGCTCGAATGAAAATGTTAGGAGCTAAAGTTGTGCCTGCATTAAGTGGAAGTAAAACCTTAAAAGATGCTACAAACGAAGCAATTCGTTATTGGATTCAACATCCAGATAGTTATTATTTAATTGGTTCTGTTGTTGGTCCTGCTCCGTATCCTGATATGGTAGCACGTTTACAAGCTATTATTTCAGAAGAAATGAAATGGCAACTAAAAGAAAAAACAGGAAAAGAAAACCCTGATACAATTATTGCCTGTGTTGGAGGTGGTAGTAATGCGGCTGGTGCTTTTTATCATTATTTAGAAGATGAAGAAGTAGGTTTAGTAGCAGTAGAAGCTGGTGGTTTAGGAGTTGATTCTGGTGAAAGTGCAGCAACATCTCAATTAGGACAAGTTGGTGTAATTCATGGAAGTAAAACTATTTTAATGCAAGATGAATACGGACAAATTACAGAGCCATATTCTATTTCTGCAGGATTAGATTATCCTGGAGTTGGTCCTTTACATGCTTTTTTACATGAAACTAAGCGTGCCGAATTTTTGAATGCAACAGATGATGAAGCTTTAGCTGCTGCTTTTGAATTAACCAAATTAGAAGGAATTATTCCTGCTTTAGAAACAGCACATGCATTGGCTGTTTTATCTAAAATGGATTTGAAAAAAGATCAAGTAATTGTTATAAACTTATCAGGAAGAGGTGATAAGGATTTAGAAACGTATATGAAGTATTTAAAAGAATAAAGCCATGAAATTATTAAAAGAAATATTTCAAGAAAAGAAAGATTTACTTTCTATATTTTTTACAGCAGGTTTTCCAAAGTTAGATGATACCACCAAAATTATACACGATTTAAGTGAAAATGGTGTTGATTTTATAGAAGTTGGTTTGCCGTATTCTGATCCTTTAGCAGATGGTACTACGATACAAGACAGTAGCCATAGAGCTTTACAAAACGGAATGAATTTAGATGTTGTTTTTGAGCAATTAAAATCAATTAAAGACACCAATAAAACACCATTAGTTTTAATGGGATATTTGAATCAGCTTATTAAATATGGTGAGGATAAATTTTGTCAAGCAGTAAAAGATTGCGGTATGAAAACTGTTATTTTTCCTGATTTACCAATGATTGAATATGAAAATCATTATAAAGCATTATTCGAAAAGTACGGAATTACTAATGTGTTTTTAATTACGCCTCATACATCTGAAGAACGTATTCGAAAAATTGATGCACTTACTGATGCTTTTATTTATGTAGTTGCTTCGGCATCTATTACAGGAGCAAAAGGAGAAATATCAACAGAACAAATTGATTACTTTAAGCGAATTGAAGCAATGAATTTAAAGAGTAAATTAGTTGTTGGTTTTGGTATATCAGACAATAAAACATTTACAACTGCTTGTAGTTATGCCGATGGTGCAATTATAGGTTCTGCTTTTATTAAAGATTTAGATAAAAATGGAGTAGCAGGTATTTCTAATTTTGTTAGTACTGTTATTAACGCTTAATTTCTATAAAGATGCAATTTGTTTTAATAGTTGTAAATAATAAAGTAAAAATGTTTAGCCCCGATTGAAGCAATTGTTTGAGCTCTTTTTTTGATTTTTTTTCAAAAAAAAGCGAGTGCGGAAAGCGGGAAATAGCTTCAAAATATTTTAATAAGTATTTAAAAGAAACGTAGAATTTAATTTCTACGTTTTTTTTTATGATTATTTTTGTGAAATGATACAGCTAACAGAAAAAGATTTATTAGTAAAATTAAAAACTAATTTTGGATACGACAGTTTTCGGTTACAGCAAAAAGCAATTATTGAAAATGTTTTAGCTAAAAAAGATACCTTAGTAATAATGCCAACAGGAGGAGGGAAATCTATTTGTTTTCAGTTGCCTGCATTATTTTTTGAAGGAATTACTTTGGTAATATCGCCATTAATTGCGCTGATGAAAGATCAGGTTGATAGTTTAAAAGCCAACGGAATACCTGCAACGTATTATAATAGTAGTCAATCTTCGGAAGAGCAAAAAGCCGTTTTTGATGCGGTTATCAATAAAAAAGTGAAGCTTTTATACGTTGCTCCTGAGAGTTTAGCATTGCTTCAAAACTTATTAAATCAGCAATATATTAGTTGTGTTGCGATTGATGAAGCACATTGTATTTCTTCTTGGGGTCATGATTTTAGACCTTCTTATAAACAGTTATCTTTTCTGAAAAGAACCTTACCCGATGTGCCAATTATCGCTTTAACTGCTACTGCTGATAAAGCGACTCAAGAAGATATTTTAGCACAATTAGCTGTACCAAATGCTACAAAATATGTGAGTTCTTTTAATCGAGAAAACATCAGTTTAGAAGTCCGACCTGCAAATGATAGAGTGCAACAGATTATTAAATTTATCAACAAAAAGCCAAATGATGCAGGAATTATTTATTGCTTAAGTAGAAAAGCTACAGAGCAATTGGCAAGTAAATTAAAGCAAAATAATATCAATGCAAAAGCGTATCATGCAGGTTTAACTTTTGAAGAACGTGCAAAAAATCAAGAAGATTTTATTAAAGATGATGTCCAAATTATTTGTGCAACAGTTGCTTTTGGAATGGGAATCGATAAATCGAATGTGCGTTGGGTAATTCATTATAATATGCCCAAAAATATTGAAGGATATTATCAGGAAATAGGACGTGCAGGAAGAGATGGTTTATCTGCCGAAGCCTTACTATTTCATAGTTATGCAGATGTAATTCAGTTGCGTCAATTTATTGAAAATGGAAATAATCAAGAATTAGAAAATGCGAAATTAGATCGCATGAAACAATTTTCTGAAGCAACGGTTTGCCGACGAAAAATTTTACTGAGTTATTTTGGTGAATTAATCGAGAAAAATTGTGGAAATTGTGATGTTTGTAAAAATCCAGTACAGTTTTTTGACGGAACTATTATTGCTCAAAAAGCGCTTTCGGCAATTTACAGATTGCGAGAAAAAGAAGGAATGGGAACTGTAATTGACGTGCTTCGAGGGGCAAAAAACGCCAATGTTTTTGATAAGAATTATCAAACTTTAAAAACTTACGGCATCGGAAATGATATTTCATGGCAGCATTGGCAACATTATATTGTTCAGTTGATAAATCAAGGGTATTGCCGAATTGCTTTTCACTTAAAGAATAGCTTACAGTTAACAGAATTTTCAAAAAAAGTACTTTTTGATGGTCAAAAAGTGCAATTAACAACGCCTGTTGAATTTAAGAAAGAAGTAAAAGTAGCAGGTGTAAAAAAGAAAAAATCAGCAATAAAAACGCCAACTGGTAGTTTATTTGAAGCTTTACGAAAATTACGTACTCGTATTGCAAAAGAAGAAGATATTCCTGCTTATTTGGTTTTTAGTGATGCTACATTACGAGCCTTAGAAAACGAACGTCCGCAAACAGATTCGGCATTTTTAGCCGTTAGTGGTGTAGGAAATAGAAAGTTAGAAGTGTACGGAGGTGAATTTATGGAAGAAATTAAAAAATTTATCAAACATAAAAAACAAGGAAAAAAAGATACTACTTTAGAAACGTATAATTTATACAAAGAAGGTTTTTCTATTGATGAAATAGCGGAGAAACGAAATTTAAAATCACCAACAATATTTTCTCATTTATCAAAATTATATTTAGAAGGAAAAGATGTAAATCTAAATAAATTTATTAGTGTAGATACCTTAAAATTAATAGCAAATGCTAAAAAAGTTTTAAAAAATGAACCAACACTAAAACCTTATTTTGAGTTTTTAGGAGAAAAAGTTCCGTATGGAGAAATACGTGTCGGATTGACTATTTTACAAAAGAATAAGTAATTAAAGATGATAATTTTTCATTAATCCTGTTACTTCATCTGCAATTTCTTTTCGTAAACTAAGCGGTTCTAAAACTTCAATTCGATGTCCGTATTTTAATATTTTTTGATGCAGTTCAATCGAATTTCCAACAAATAAACTCAAGATAAAAAAATCAGGATTTTCTTCGGTTATTTTTTGATATTTAAAAATAGGGGTTGTTTTTATATATTCTTTCTGACTGTTATTAATTTTCAATTTAATTTGTATCGGTTTGATGGTTTCTTCATTAAAACTAACACCAACGGTATAGCGTAATTTTTCTTCAATACGTTCTAAATTAATAGCGATTTTATTTTTGGTAAGTTCTAAATCTGAAATTCTATCCAAAGAAAAAGTTCGGTATCCTTTTTCGGTTTTACCGATAACATACCATCTATTTTGAAATTCTTTTAATACATAGGGTTCAAAAATATATTTTTTTACAGCGTTATTTCGTTTATAATTTACATGATTAAAAGTTACTGCTACTTTTTTGATAATTGCATCAAAAATAGTACTGAAAATATCTAAATTAAATTCTAGAGCATTGGGTTCAAATAAAATATATTGCATATATTTTTCGGGGATTTGTAAAGCTTTCTCATAGGCAATTGCCATGGATTGATATTTTACAAAATGTGAAAAAAGTTCGTTACATTCCTCAAAAAATAAGGTATAATATCCTTTGGTATTGTCATCAATTTTGAAGCCACTTTCTTTTAAACTTTTAATGTCATTACTTAAAGTACTGGTACTTTTACTGTGTCCTTTTAGTGCGAGATGCTGTAAAATTGCATTACTAGATTTTGTTTCTGTTTTTAGAAAATTGATGATAGTAATTTGCCGTTGTATTTTTTTACTGATGTTATTTTTCATAATTTTTTCTTCTTTTTTATTGTTGATATTTCTTTTATCAATCAAAGATACGCTTTGATTTTCCATAAAAATGGGAAATCTTTTATTTTCCTAATTTCGTGGAAAATGAAGCTGTTACTTTGTAGTATAAATAAATCAAAAAAAAAGTTACTATGAATGAAGTGCAAGAAGTAAATGAAGTAGAAAATGCTTCTCAAGAAAAAAATAAACAAGAACAACGCCTTATAATGATGCTAAATTATACATCGCCGATGATTGGAATTTAAAAGAAAGAAATACAATTATTAAAAATAACTATTTAAAAATAGAGAATATGAAAATTATAGAAAAATTGCAATTTTGTAAAATTTTATTTTAAGTGGGAAAATTTAGAAAAAGAAAAAAGCATATCATTTATTTTAGATTATCAACGCACCGCTATGATGAGATAACCTAAGACAAATTATCAAAAAAAAATCCTTCAATATATTTTTGAAGGATTTTTTAGTGTTTTTATCAATGATAAATTATAAAAAATAATGATAAATGGGGGATAACAATATTATTGTCCAGGTTCTTCTAGTAAGTTAAGTGTACTAGAATTTTTGATGTTTACTTTTTCAGAAAAATCACCATGAATAATTAAATTATTTTCATGACGATGTACTAATTTATTCATTTTATTACGGTTTAATAATAAAATCGTTTTAGTTCCAGAATGGTCTTTTTTCTCTAAGATATTTTCGCCGTTAAATTCTACAATCCATTCACTTTCGTGGATATTATTTTCATATTCTAATTCAATTACAGGCATTTTATAAAAGTTGTAATCTTGAATATATCCTAAAGCGATATTTAAACGTAAATTACCACCTTCAACAGTGTATGAATCTTCTTTTAAACCAGCATCTTTAAGAGAAAATTTGTTAAAAGCAGGCGTATCCATTACAATTTTTAATTCTCCGTCTGTTATATTTAATTTCATAAGTAGTTTTTTTTAATTGTTAATTAATCACATATTAATTGATACTGCAAAATTACGCTTACTATTTATGTTCTTAAATGACTTTTATCATTGTTTATCATTGTTTATCATTATTTATTGCTGTTTTTGTTGTTGATTTTATCATTAATTTGATATATTATAGATAATACATAAAAGCCCAAAATTTACGAGATTCAATATAATATAAATTTTCTTCGTTGATATACGCTTCTCTTTCAAAACTTAAATTTTCATAGGCTAAATAGGCATTTTTGTATTTTATATATTTAAAAATCCATTCGATTGCGTAGAAAAGATAGAAGAAAATAATGAACAATTCTACTTGTTGTTTTAGGTGAATTTTTTCATGATTTATTAACACATCATTTTCTTTTAAATCCTTAGTTTTTAAAAAGATAAAAGGAAATAAGGCAATGCCCGAAAAACCTTTAGGAATAATATATTTTGCTATAAAAATCATATTAAAATGGAAGGGATTTAGCCACAAAAATACTCATTTATATTTTGGATGATGTTTCTTGTTTGCATCGTAACTGTTATTTTTTTGTATTAATTTTTATTGTTTGTAAATCAGTTATTTGGCATATTTATTGCTATATTTTTTTAACATTTTATCCTTAAAAAATTAATTATTATGAAATCAGCTACTTTATTTTCTTTTTCGATAAAATCATTAATTTTATTGATTGTGTTATTTTTGATAACTTCCTGTGTTTCAGTAAACGTAGCAACAGACTACGATACGAAGGTAAATTTCAAAAATTATAAAACATTTGCATTTTATAAAAAAGGCATCGATAAAGCAACGATTTCCGATTTAGATAAAAGACGGATTATGCGTGCTATCGAGCAAGAATTAACGGCAAAGGGAATGACAAAATCCGATTCGCCTGATATTTTAGTAAGTATTTTTACAAAATCAACAGAACGAATTATGGTTACTGATAATCTTTACGGTGGGTTTTATTATCCGTATTATTACGGCATCAATCCGATACAAGTTTCTAAATACACACAAGGAACACTTTTTATTGATATATTAGATGCTCAGAAAAAAGAATTAGTTTGGCAAGGCATTGGAACAGGGACTTTAAGCACTCGAAATGTGGAACAAAAACAAGCGAGAATTAAAGAATTTGTCGCTGAAATAATGGCAGTATATCCGCCAGAAAAACATCAAAATAAAAAATAAATCAAAATAAATCAAGATAAATCAAGACAAATTAAAATAAATTAACTGTAAATAAATTAAAAGATACATTATATAATGTATCTTTTTTTGATATTTGCATTATGAGAAATATCATTTTAAAAGCAACTCCCGACGAATATTATCTAAACGAACAAGGATACCGAGTTTTTAAAGAATCGTATCATTTAAGGCGTGGATATTGCTGTAAAAGTGGCTGTAAACATTGTCCGTTCGGATATGATAAAAAAACCGATAGTTTTCAATGATAATATCTAAAGAAATAATTTAACATTAAATTTAACATCAAAATAAACTCGTAAGAATGAAAAAAATTATAGCAATATTTGTGTTTTCCGTAACATTTTTAACAGGATGTGCCGAATTACAAAAAGTAGTCAGTCAATTACCACAAGGAACGGGAGGCGTTTTATCGCAACAGCAAATAGGAAATGGATTGCGTCAAGCGTTGGATAACGGAATTAAACATCAAGTTGCAAAACTAACGGCAACCGATGGTTTTTATAAAAATAATTTGGTGAAAATCGTATTGCCAGAAGAATTAAAAGCCGTTGATAAAGGATTGCGTAAAATCGGATTAAGTAATTTGGCAGATCAAGGTATAAAAGCGATGAACAGAACTGCGGAAGATGCCGTTAAAACTGCCACGCCAATTTTTGTAAAAGCAGTGAAAGAAATTTCTTTTAACGATGCCAAAACTATTTTATTAGGCGATAAAAATTCGGCAACTTCTTACTTAGAATCAAAAACAAATACGGCTTTATATAGCAAATTTAATCCTGTTATAAAAAACTCATTTTCGAAAGTTGGTGCCGATAAAATTTGGACAAATTTAATCAATAAATATAACAGCATTCCTTTTGTAAAAAGGGTAAATCCTGATTTAACAGATTATGTAACCAAGCAAGCGTTGCAAGGTGTTTTTAAAATGATTGCTGTGGAAGAAAAAGGAATCCGTGAAAAATCGGCGTTACGAAATACGGCTTTATTGCGTCAAGTATTTGCGTTACAAGATAAATACTAAAAAATAGTTATTGAAATTTAAAAAACAACAAATAAAAACCTAAGAGCCTGTTTAAAAATTAAATAAACTGTCAGTTCGAGTGATTTTTTTTCCTTCAAAAAAATTGTATCGAGAATTTTTTTAGCGTCAAAATTCATCAACATAAAAGAATTCAAATTCTCGATACAATTTTAATTCCTTTTAGTCATTAAAATCACTCGAATTGACAAGAATCATCAAAAAAAAGAAAAGAACTACGGCAAATCAGGATGCGAAACTGAAATAAATTCAGTTTGACGATTCGATTTTCTGTTTTCCTGCTATAAAACTTTTTTTGATGAAATTTAAACAGGCTCTAAATACTTAAAATATTAAAATAAGTATTTAGGTTTTTATGCTTTTTTTGATGCTTATTTTTTGATACTTATTGGTTTAAAATATCTTGCATTTGTTGTTGTAATTCTAGTGCTTTTACTGCGGATTTATCAGCAAAATCTTTTTTATCCGAAGCATAAATAATTCCACGAGAAGAATTAATTAATAAACCGATATTTTTGTTCATTCCGAATTTACAAACATCTTGTAAATTTCCACCTTGCGCTCCAACTCCAGGAACTAATAAAAAGCTATCAGGCACAATTTTTCGAATTTCTTTGAAATATTCCGCTTTTGTTGCTCCGACAACATACATTAAATTTTGAGAATTTTTCCAAGATTTAGACGTTTCTAAAACCTGTTTATATAATTCTTTTGGAGTGTCAATTTTATTATTTTTATCAATTTTATTACTTTCTACCACATTTTTTGTTTGAAAATCAAACGCACCTTGGTTGGAAGTTAATGCCAACATAATGGTATGTTTATCTTGAAAAGCTAAAAAAGGTTCTACGGAATCTTTTCCCATATACGGGGCAACGGTTACCGAATCGAAGGCTAAATCTTCCAAAAAAGCTTTGGCATACATGGTAGAAGTATTGCCGATATCGCCACGTTTTGCATCTGCAATGGTAAAAATTTCAGGGTACTTTTTGTTGATGTATTTGATAGTTTTTTCCAAAGATTTCCAACCTTTTATTCCGTAAGCTTCGTAAAAAGCGGTGTTTGGTTTGTAGGCAACGCATAAATGATGTGTCGCATCAATTATGGCTTTATTGAAGGCGAAAATCGGGTCTTTTTTCTGTAATAAATGTTGCGGTATTTTGGTTAAATCGACATCTAAACCGATGCATAAAAACGACTTCTTTTTTTTAATTTGTGCAACTAATTCTTGTGTGGTCATGTGTTGTTCTAAAATTATGGTAAAAGTTAGGCAAAAGTACACTTTTTAAATACTTTTTTTAAGACTTTCTTATATCTTATTCTATCTTTGTATCGTATGTTTCAATATATAATTCATAAAATTTTCTACGGATTTTTAACACTTTTTGGAGTTGTTACAGTTATCTTTTTTTTGTTCAATGTGTTGCCAGGCGACCCTGCTAGAATGATGTTAGATCAACGAGAAGATACCAAACAGCTTGAAAATATCAGAAAGAAATACGGTTTTGATAAGCCGATATCTACGCAATATTTATATTATTTAAATGATGTTTCGCCGTTATCATTTCACAGTGATTTTTCGGGAGATTATACTTTTTTATCCGAAGAAAAATATTCTTTTCAGAAAATAATCCAAATAAATGGAACGAATATTGTATTAAAATATCCGTATTTACGACAATCTTTTCAGAAAAACGGTAAAAATGTATCGGAAGTTATTGTAGAAACGTTGCCAAATACGGCCGTTTTAGCCATTTTTTCCATTGCGATTGCGTTATTTTTAGGAATTATTTTAGGAATTTTATCGGCATTATATAAAGATACTTTTTTTGATAAAATCATAGCGATTATCAGTACTTTAGGAATGAGTGTTCCGTCTTTTTTTTCGGCAATTTTAGTGGCTTGGTTCTTCGGATTTGTATTGCATAAATTCACAGGATTAGAAATGACAGGAAGTTTATATGAAGTCGATGATTTTGGCGAAGGAATCCGTATTGAGTGGAAAAATTTGGTGTTACCAGCGATTGTATTAGGCATTCGTCCATTGGCGGTGGTGATTCAATTGATGCGAAATTCGTTATTAGAAACCCTACAACAAGATTATATCCGAACCGCAAGAGCAAAAGGATTAACTGAATATCAAGTACTTAAAAAACACGCCTTAAAAAACTCGTTAAACCCAGTAGTAACGGCAATTTCAGGTTGGTTTGCTTCGATGTTGGCAGGTGCCGTTTTTGTCGAATATATTTTCAATTGGAACGGATTAGGAAAAGAAATCGTAAATTCGTTGAATACACTCGATTTGCCCGTAATAATGGGGAGTGTATTGGTTATCGCTACGTTATTTATTTTGATAAATATCTTAGTAGATGTTATTTATAGTTGGTTAGATCCACGGATTAAATTAAGTTAAAATGAAGTATTTTTTTATTTTTATGCTGTTTTTAGTATTACAAAGTTGTGCTGTTTTTCAGCCTAAATATTTTTCTTCGGATGCGTTATCAGAAAAATTAGTAACCATACATCGAGATTCGATAACTTTAAGAGAAATCTTTCAAAAAAATAAAAATAAGAAGCAATTTATACAAATTTTTGCAACCTATTGCCCAATTAGTCAGCGAAGTTTTAAAGAGGTTTTGGAATTTCAACAAAAAAATCCAGCGATAAAATATGTGTTTTTATCGGTCGATCATTCTTATTTTGATTGGAAAAGAGGACTTGAAAACATCAAAAAAAACAACAACATAAAAGGAGAATATTATTATATTCCGAAAAAAGGAAAAGGGAAATTAGCGAAATTTTTAAAACTCAAAACAATTCCGAGATTTATCATGATTGATGAAAAACAGAAAATTACGCTTTTTAAAGCATCAAAAGTTTCAAAAGTAAAATAATTTAAACCAACTTTAAGTAAAATAAATAATCAAGATGATAAAATATATACTATTAATTTTTACAGGATTTTTTTTAGGGAATTGTTCTCTTAAAAACCCTACCGAATTTTCAAAAGAAGCCTTAAACGATACTTTTATTTCATTCGGTATAAAGAATCAAAATCAAAATCAAAATCAAAATAAAACAGAAAGAGAAATAGAAGAAGTACTTTTTAAAGATATTTTATCACAAAATAAAGGAAAAAAAATAGTGATTGATGTGTGGGCTTCGTGGTGTAAAGATTGCTTAGAGAGTCTGCCTGATGTTAAAAAACTTCAAGCCGAAAATCCAACGGTAGTATTTGTATATTTGTCGCTTGATAAAGATTTAGAATCCTGGGAAACTGCTGTTCATCGCCTAAATCTAAAAGGACAACATTATTTTATGCAATCGGGCTGGGAAGGAAAATTTGCGAAGTTTTTGGGGGTAAATTGGATTCCTCGCTATTTATTAATTGCTGAAAATGGAGCAATAACTGTTTTTAATGAAACAAAAATTACCGATGATTTTATAGGTAAAATATTAAAAAAATAACGTATTTTTAGCCGAAATAGTTAGTGAAAATATTAAAAAAAAAGTTATGAAAAAAATTATTTACGCATTTATCTTTATTGTATTAGCCTCTTGTGGTGGTGAAAAACCATCACCATTTCCTGAAGAAGTTTTAAATGAAAAATTTTTAACAATTCAAGAGGAAACAATCACTTTTAGAGAAATTTTAGAAAAATATAAAGGTAAAAAAGTAATGTTTGAGGTATGTGCCTCTTGGTGTTCTGAATGTGTTTCTGGAACGCCAAAAATTAAAGAATTAAAAGCCAAAAATCCTGACGTTGTTTTTGTTTTCTTATCAATAGATAAAACAATTCCACATTGGAAAAAAGGAATAGAACGATTTTTTAATATAGAAGGAGATCATTATTTTATGTCTAATGCATTAAAAGGAGGATATGCTAAAGGATTAGGAATTAAAGATATACCAGGTTATATGGTCGTTAATGAGCTTGGAATTATTTCGTTATCAAATGTAACAGAACCGTTTGATCCAAGGTTAGAAGCAGCTTTAAAAGAATAATAAAAAGGATAAAATATTAATCATAAAAACACTAATAGTAAAACACTAATTAGTAACGTTTAAATTATAAATTAGAACATAATTTTGAGAAAAAAGATAGTTGCAGGTAACTGGAAAATGAATAATAATCTTGACCAAACTAAAACGTTAATCAAGGAACTTAAAAAGCAGGCAGACAAGCAAATAAGTGATACTACCAGAGTAATTATAGCACCGAGTTTTGTGAATTTAAATACGGCTGTTAAAAAAACAAAAAAATCAAATATTGAAGTAGCCGCACAAAATATGCATCAAGCTGATAATGGTGCTTTTACAGGCGAAATTTCTGCTGATATGCTGACTAATTTAGGTTTGAAGTTAGTGATTTTAGGACATTCTGAAAGAAGAGAATATTTTGGCGAAACCGATGCAATTCTTGCTCAAAAAGTAACAACAGCTCTTCAAAATAACTTAGAAGTTATCTTTTGTTTTGGCGAAGTTTTAGAAGATAGAAAACTTGAAAATCATTTTGAAATTGTTGAAAATCAATTGAAAAATGGCTTATTTCATCTAAAAAAAGAAGATTTTAAAAATATTATCTTAGCCTACGAACCTGTTTGGGCAATCGGAACGGGAGAAACAGCATCGGCTGGACAAGCACAAGAAATCCACAGTTTTGTAAGGAAAACAATCGCTAAAAAATACGGAAATGAAATAGCAGAAAATATTTCAATATTGTATGGCGGAAGCGTAAAACCCGAAAATGCCAAAGAAATTTTTTCAAAACAAGATGTCGATGGCGGATTAATTGGAGGTGCAGCTTTAAATGCTAAAGATTTTTTAGCAATTGTTAACGCAATTTAAGTAAGAGAAATCAACAGAAATCAACAAAAAAATCAAGAGAAGTTAAAAAAAATGGATAATATTTATATAGAATATATTTTTGAAATAAGCCCAAAAGAACCCGCAACAGAAATTTTAATCGCTGAATTAGGTGACGTTGGTTTTGAAAGTTTTGTCGAAAATGAAAATGGCGTTACCGCATATATTCAAAAAAATGACTGGAAAGAAACTATATTAGATGCTATTTTTATTTTAAAATCTGCTGATTTTACCATCAATTTTGAACAAAAAGAAATTGAACAAACCAATTGGAATGCCGAATGGGAAAAGAATTTTAATCAAATTCAAGTAGATGATTTAGTAAGTATCCGAGCGCCATTTCATGAAAATCCTCAATTAAAATACGATATTGTTATCGAACCGAAAATGAGTTTCGGTACAGGACATCACGAAACAACACACATGATGGTACAACATTTAATCAATCTAGATGTTGCGGATAAAAAAGTGCTCGATATGGGATGCGGAACAGGAATTTTAGCAATTTTTGCTGAAATGAAAGGTGCAAATCCTATTGATGCTATCGATATCGATGCTTGGTGTTACGAAAATTCCGTAGAAAATGTAACAAGAAATGGTTGTAAAAATATTTCAGTTTTTGAAGGTGATTCATCACTTTTAACCGATAAAAAATATGATGTTATTATCGCGAATATCAATCGTAATATTTTATTAAACGATATGAAAACCTATACAAATTGCCTAAATAAAACAGGTGTTCTATTGTTAAGCGGTTTTTATAGTGAAGATATTCCAATTATAGATGCCGAAGTTTCAAAATACGGTTTAACATTAAATAAAACAATAAAAAGAAATAATTGGGTAGCTTTGCAGTATCAAAAAAAAGCATAAAATAGTACTAAATATCCACAAATGAGCACAATAGAAAAAATACAAGAAGAGCTAGATGTTTTAATTCAAGAAACAAAAAAGCATGAAATTATTTTACATAATGATGATGTAAATTCGTTCGATTTTGTAATTGATAGTTTGGTCGATGTTTGTGAACACACATTGGAACAAGCAGAACAATGTTCTATTTTGGTTCATCATAAAGGAAAATGTGCCGTGAAAACAGGCGAATATAAAGACTTAGAACCAAGATGTAGTAAATTACTAGAATTAGGATTATCTGCAGAAATAATTTAATATGGAAAATATTTTTAGGTATTACGAATTTTCTGATTTTTTTAAGGATGAATCAGCAAGTTTTTTAGGAAATGAAATTTGTTATGCCATTTTAAATGAAGAACATTTTTTAATTTTTGAAAAAGATAAAGAAACCTATAATTTATATGTTTCTAAATATAAAGAAGTATCAGAAATTGGTGTTAAGCCTCCAGAAATACTAGAGGTTTTAGTGAGAAATTATGATAAATCAATTCCTGAACATCGGGTATTTTTAAGAAAATACTTATATTAAAAACTCAAAAAAAAAATTTTTTGAGTTTTTTTTTGTTTTTATGTGACCTTTAATTAATAAATGTGTCATAAGTGTGTAGAATCTATTAAATATCAGTAAAATATAATAGCCTTAAATTGAAGTCCCCTTTTTAAACTTCTCTTTGTTGAAGCGTTTTTACAGTATCCTTTTTTAGGATAATTCAATAAAAGAGAAGTTTTAGAGAAGTTTAAAAAAAATTTAAGAGTTTAAAGATAGTAGTAGTTAGTTTTTATACTAAGTTTGGTTAGACGAAAAGGCCTTAAGCGAAAGCTTAGGGTCTTTTTTATAGCAGTTGTTTTTATGTTGATTATTTTATCCTAATTTCTTGTGATTTTTTTAAAGTAGCATATATTTATTGGTTTTAAAACTTCAAAAAAGATTAAAAACAATACGAAATATGATAAAAAATAATTTTAGCGTTTACTTTTCTGATTTTTATGTAATCGTGCAATGAATGGGAATTAATTTGAATTGCTAGATAAAGTAATAGAAGAAAATTTAATTCAAAGGATATTAAGGTAATCAATTTAGAAACGAAAAAACTTGTTGAATTTTGTTTTATATAGTCTAATCATTCAAATTAATTCGATTGTCTGGAAAAAAGCCATTTTAGTATGGTATATTTTTATACTATTTTTTCTTAATTGTACCAATTTTAGTAAGTAAACCACTCGTTTTGGAATAAAACTATATTAAATAAAATTTAAAAATAAGGCATTTAACCAGTGTTTACGGGTAAAATGTGGTCAAATAAAAAACACTAAGAATATAATTCTTAGTGTTTTTTTGTGACCTCGGCTGGATTCAAACCAGCAACCTCTTGAGCCGTAATCAAGTGCGCTATTCAGTTGCGCCACGAGGCCGTATTGCGAGTGCAAATCTACAACTGTTTTTCGGTTCTAAAAAATAAAATAGCACTTTTTTTTATTTTATTTTCAGAAATTTAATTTACCTCTTTTTTAAAGTCGATAATTATTTTTTCAGCATCCTTATAATCAGCTTTATAAATGAATAATTCACAAGAATCTCCCGTAGCACCAAAACCTGCTAATCTTCCAGATTCTTTTGTGTCCTTAATTAATGTCGGAATTTTTGCCTCATCTAATAAAAAAGCAAGTCGATTTGTTAAAATTGTTGTTCCTGTGTATACCTTTATGTGTTCTTTCATCGTTGAATTTTTTAGTTTTATAGATTACAAGTAATTAAAATACAAAATTTTATTCTTTTTTCTGTCATATTCTAGTATATTTTAACAATTAATCACTTAATATCTTTATAAAAATCAGTTTTAAAATTTAAGTGAAATATAGCATTTTTATTTTGCTATAAAAATTATAATCAATGTACTATCTTTGTAAAAAAATATAAAAAATGAGTATCATTTACATAGTATTAGGGTTGTTACTACTGGTTCTTGGAGGGAATTGGTTGTTAAAAGCAGCGGTAGGATTGTCATTAAAATTAAATATTTCTAAAGTTGTCATCGGGATGACGGTAGTTTCTTTTGCAACCTCTGCACCAGAACTAATAGTTAGTATTAAATCGGCATTAAGTGGTGCTACTGGCTTGGCGGTAGGAAATGTAATTGGTTCTAATATTGCAAATTTAGGTTTGGTTTTAGGGATTACGATAATCTTATCCACCATTGAAGTTGAAAAAAGTTTTTATAAAACTGATTGGCCCGTAATGATGCTTGCCTCTGGATTGTTATATTTTTTTATCGCCTTTGATTATACGATTCAACGCTATGAAGGTATTATTTTATTTACAATGTTAATTGCATTTTTAGTGTATTTATTACGTTTTCAAAAAAATACGGTTGTTGTTGATGAAATATCAGAAGAGGAAGAGGAGATGCCGTTGTATAAAATTATCTTATTCTTAGTGATTGGTGGTTTTTGTTTATGGTTGGGTTCGGAATGGTTAATCGAAGGAGCAACAAGTTTGGCTAAAAATATGGGTGTAAGTGATGCTATTATTGGAGTTACTGTCGTTTCCGTAGGAACAAGTGTACCAGAATTAGCGGCATCAATAATTGCAGTTTTGAAGAAAGAAAAAGCTATTTCTTTAGGGAATTTAATCGGTTCGAACGTGTTTAATATCTTGGCAGTTTTAGGAATTACCGCCATTATTACACCGATACAATTGGAAAATGATGCGTTAAGTTTAGTAAATAGCGATATTTATTGGATGCTTGCCATTTCATTTATCGTATTACCATTTGCGTTTTTTCCAAAGAAATTGCGTTTAAATTGGGTACACGGAATCCTATTATTAGTAGCTTATACTGTTTTTGTATATCTAAAATTGAGTTAAATATATTTTTTAAGCTAGAGTCTGTTTAAATTGAATTTGTCGATTCGAGTGATTTTAATGACAAGAAGGAATTAAATATTGTATCGAGAAATTGATACTTAAAAAGTTCTCGATACCATTTTTTTAAAGGAAAAAAATCACTCGAACTGACAGTTTATTTATGAATTTTTGTGATAAAATTATAATTAATTTCTAAAATTATCAAAATTAGCAAAAATGCCTAGCCCCGATTGAAGCAATTGTTTGAGCTCTTTTTTATTTTTTTCTTTTGAAAAATAAAAAAAGCGAGTGCGGAAAGCGGGAAATAGCTTCAAATAATTTTTAGTATAAAATAACATCACATAAAAAAGCCTTTAAATTACTTTAAAGGCTTTTTTGATATCTAAAATTTATAATTTTTTATAAGATTTTATAAATTATCACAAACTGGTTTTACTGTTTGTATAATTCTTGATGCAATTTTATAAGGATCTCCGTTTGAAGCAGGTCTTCTGTCTTCTAAATATCCTTTCCAACCGCTATCAACTGTTAAAATAGGAATACGAATTGAAGCACCTCTATCAGAAATACCATAACTGAAATCTGTAATAGCTGCCGTTTCGTGTAAACCTGTTAAACGTTGGTCGTTATAAGCTCCGTAAATATCAATATGTTCTTTAGTTACTGGTCTAAACGCTTCACAAACCTTCATGTAAATTTCCTTAGAACCACAAGTTCTTAATACGGTATTTGAGAAATTTGCGTGCATTCCTGAACCATTCCAATCTCCTTTTACAGGTTTTGGATGATATTCAATATAATAACCATATTGTTCAGTTAATCTATCTAATAAATAACGAGCAATCCAGATTTCATCACCAGCTATTTTAGCACCTTTTGCAAATAATTGAAATTCCCATTGTCCTGAAGCAACTTCTTGATTAATTCCTTCAAAATTTAAACCTGCATCGATACATAAATCAGCATGTTGTTCTACGAAATCTCTTCCATGTGTATTTTTTCCGCCAACTGAACAATAATACATTCCTTGAGGTCCAGGATATCCGCCAACAGGAAATCCTAAAGGAAGTTGTGTTTTTCTATCCATGATAAAATATTCTTGTTCAAAACCGAACCAGAAATCGTTATTATCATCATTAATAGAAGCACGAGCGTTAGATTCATGCGGAGTTCCATCAGCATTTAATACTTCATTCATTACTAAATATCCGTTAATACGAGCAGGATCAGGATAAATTGCAACAGGTTTTAAAACACAATCAGAAGCGCCTCCTGAAGCTTGTCTTGTTGATGAGCCATCAAAAGACCAATTTTTTAATTCCTCAAGAGTTCCTTGAAAATTTTCGTGTTCTTCAACTTTTGTTTTACTTCGTAGGTTTTGCGTTGGTTTGTAACCGTCTAACCAAATGTACTCTAACTTAATTTTTGCCATGATACTATAAGAATCTATATTTTTTATAATCAAATTCGATGCAAAAATAAATAATTTATATTATATGTTAAAATTTATAGGGGTAAAAAACTTAAAATTAACTTTAAAATAATTTACCCCTGTTTTTTATAGGGGTATTCTTTATAATTGATAAAATTGTGTACTTTTGATGTTCGATTTCATATCTTTTATATTTTTCATATCTTTTATTTCATTTTTCACACTTTATAACTATTTTATAACACCTATATATAATGTCAACTTTAAGATTTAGCGCTTTACAAGAAACTTTACATCGAAAACCTGTTTTTATAGAAGAGAAAGGACGTCGTTCAGAATTGTTTGGAAAAAATGTTTTTAATGAACAAGCGATGCGTCAATATATGACAAAAGATGCGTATAAAAGTGTGATGGATGCTATTGAATTTGGCACTAAAATAGATCGAAAAATAGCCGATCAAATTGCGGTAAGTATGAAAGATTGGGCATTATCTAAAAATGCGACTCATTATACACATTGGTTTCAGCCTTTAACGGGCGCAACAGCGGAAAAACACGACGCTTTTTTTGAAACAGTTCAGGGTGGAGGCGCGATGGAACATTTTGACGGTGGTAAATTAGTGCAACAAGAACCTGACGCTTCTAGTTTTCCGCACGGCGGGATAAGAAACACCTTTGAAGCCCGTGGATATACTGCTTGGGATCCAACATCACCTGCATTTATATATGGAACAACATTATGTATTCCAACAGTTTTTGTCGCCTATACAGGCGAAGCACTAGACAATAAAGCACCGTTATTAAAAGCCTTGCAAGCACTCGACACAACAGCAACGGCAGTTTGTAAGTATTTTGATAAAAATGTATCAAAAGTAAATGCAACTTTAGGATGGGAGCAAGAATATTTTTTGATTGATACCGCTTTAGCAATTGCTCGACCAGATTTAATGATGACAGGAAGAACACTTTTAGGACATTCTCCCGCAAAAGGACAACAATTAGACGACCATTATTTTGGGTCAATCCCTGATAGAGTCATGAGTTTTATGCGTGATTTAGAACAAGAATCGATGCTTTTAGGCGTTCCTGTAAAAACACGTCATAATGAAGTAGCACCAAATCAATTTGAATTAGCACCCATTTTTGAAGAAGCTAATTTAGCCGTTGACCATAATTCATTATTGATGGATGTCATGGAAAAAGTATCACAACGTCATCAATTTAAAGTATTGTTTCATGAAAAACCATTTCAAGGAATTAACGGTTCAGGAAAACATAATAACTGGTCGCTAGTAACCAATACAGGCGTTAATTTATTAAGTCCTGGGAAAACTCCTATGAAAAATTTACAATTCTTAACCTTTTTTGTAAATACAATTAAAGCTGTTCATGATTATGAAGAATTATTAAGAGCATCTATCGCAAGTGCTAGTAACGATCACAGGTTAGGAGCAAATGAAGCACCTTTGGCAATTATGTCGGTATTTATTGGCTCGCAATTATCCGCCGTATTGGACGAACTCGAAAACGTAACCAAAGGAAAATTATCACCCAAAGAAAAAACAGACCTGAAATTAAATATTGTCGGGAAAATTCCCGAAATTTTACTCGATAATACCGATAGAAATAGAACATCTCCCTTTGCTTTTACAGGAAATAAATTCGAATTACGTGCCGTAGGTTCATGGGCAAATTGTGCCGAACCAATGACGATTTTAAATACCATTATCGCAAAGCAATTAAAAGAATTTAAAATTGAAGTTGATGAATTAGTAGAGGTCAAAAATCTGAAAAAAGATGAAGCTGTTTTTAATGTATTAAGAGAATATATTAAAGCATCCAAAAAAATTAGATTTGAAGGCGATGGATACGGAATCGAATGGGAAAAAGAAGCCGAAAAAAGAGGATTAAGCAATCATAAAACAACACCTGAAGCATTAAAAACTAAAATTTCTGAAAAATCAATCGCACTTTTTCAAGAAATGAAAGTAATGAGCAACATCGAAGTTATCGCAAGACACGAAATTGAACTCGAAAAATATTCGAAACAAATCCAAATTGAAAGCAGAGTACTCGCAGATATTGCTAGAAATCATGTAATCCCAACGGCAATTCAATATCAAAATACCTTAATAGAAAACGTAAAAGGATTGAAAGAAATCTTCGGAAATGATTTTCAAAATTATGCCAAAGAACAAATCGAACTTATAAAAAAAATATCAGCACATATTACAGGAATAAATTCCAATGTTGAAAAAATGACAGAAGAACGTAAAGAGGCAAATAAATTACACGGACAAAAAAATGCCGATAATTATTGCTATAAAGTAAAACCGTTTTTTAACCAAATTCGATATCATTGCGATAAATTAGAATTAATGGTCGATGATAATTTATGGCCACTAACAAAATATCGAGAATTATTATTTATCAGATAAAAAATAAAAATTCAATTAAAAATTTAATTAAAAAGTTTATTTAAAAAGATTAATTAAATTTGCAACCAACAACAACAGAACACACAGAACATAATGAGTAACGAAGTTTCTAAACGCTACGCACAACGAGGCGTATCAGCATCTAAAGAAGATGTTCATAATGCAATAAAAAATATCGATAAAGGATTATTTCCAAAAGCCTTTTGCAAAATCGTACCTGATTATTTAACCAATGATGAAGATTATTGCCTAATAATGCACGCCGACGGAGCAGGAACAAAATCTTCGTTAGCCTATATGTACTGGAAAGAAACAGGTGATATCTCTGTTTGGAAAGGAATTGCACAAGATGCTTTAATCATGAATATTGATGATTTATTATGTGTTGGAGCTACCGATAATATACTGCTTTCTAGCACAATCGGACGTAACAAAAGTAAAATTCCTGGTGAAGTATTAGCAGCAATTATCAACGGAACGGAAGAGTTAATCGAAGATTTAAAAGGTTTTGGTGTAACAATTCATTCAACAGGTGGCGAAACTGCCGATGTTGGTGATTTAGTTCGTACCATTATTGTCGATTCGACCGTAACAGCACGCATGAAACGTAGCGATGTTATCGATAATGCAAACATTAAAGCTGGTGACGTAATTGTTGGTTTGGAATCTTTCGGACAAGCAACTTATGAAACACAGTACAATGGCGGAATGGGTTCTAATGGATTAACATCGGCACGTCATGATGTTTTTGATAACTATTTAGCAACCAAATATCCAGAGAGTTTTGACGATGCAGTTCCTGCAGATTTAGTGTATTCTGGGAAAATGAAATTAACAGATGCTGTTGAAAATTCTCCAATTGATGCTGGGAAATTAGTGTTATCGCCAACAAGAACATACGCACCAATTATTAAAGAAATTTTATCAAAATTTAATGCTGATATAGTTCACGGAATGATTCATTGTTCTGGTGGAGCGCAAACTAAAATTTTGCATTTTGTTGATGAATTACATATTGTAAAAGAGAACATGTTTCCAGTTCCGCCTTTATTTAAACTGATACAAGAACAATCGAAAACAGATTGGAAAGAAATGTATCAGGTATTTAATTGTGGACACAGAATGGAACTTTATGTATCGCCAGAAGTTGCCCAAGATATTATCGCAATTTCAAAATCATACAATGTAAACGCACAAATTGTAGGACGTGTAGAAGCATCAGCAACTAAAAAATTAACCATAAATAGTGAATTTGGAACTTTTGAATATTAATTTTTTAGCTTATTAATAAGCTAATTTACTAAAAAAAACTTCTAGAGAAAATCTAAAAAAACCCAAAACCCAACAATTATTAAACTTAGTTGTTGATTTTTGGGTTTTTTAGTATCAAAAATTATCAACAAAATAGCAATAGAAAATTTAAATAGATAATTTAGTAAAATGAATTTTAGAATTAATTCCGATAAAATCCGTAAATTCGCACACCAGAAAAGCTAGAAGATGTTAGACAAATTAAGAATTATAAAGCAACGTTATGACGAAATTTCGGATTTAATTATCCAACCAGAAGTTATAATGGATCAAAAACGCTACGTTGCGTTAAGTAAAGAATATAAAGATTTAGGTAAAGTTGTTAAGAAAGGAGAGGAGTATCAAAGCTTAACCGATGCAATTGAAGAAGCAAAAGAAATTATAGCCGACGGAAGTGATGCCGAAATGACCGAAATGGCTAAAATGGAAATGGATGATGCTAAAAAACGTATTCCTGTTTTAGAAGATGAAATTAAATTCATGCTTATTCCTAAAGATCCTGAAGACGCTAAAAATGCCGTTGTCGAACTTAGAGCAGGAGCAGGAGGAGATGAAGCAAGTATTTTTGCTGGTGAATTATTTAGAATGTATACCAAATACTGCGAAGGTAGAGGATGGAAAGTATCAACAGTAGATTATTCTGAAGGAACAAATGGAGGTTTTAAAGAAATTCAGTTTGAGGTTTCTGGTGATGACGTTTACGGAACACTAAAATTCGAAGCAGGAGTACACCGTGTACAACGTGTGCCACAAACCGAAACACAAGGACGTGTACATACTTCAGCAGCTACGTGTATGGTTTTCCCAGAAGCAGAAGAATTTGATGTAGAAATTAATCCAAAAGAGGTGCGTATTGACTTTTTCTGTTCATCAGGACCTGGAGGACAATCGGTAAATACAACGTATTCAGCAGTGCGTTTAACACATATTCCTACTGGTTTAGTTGCGCAATGTCAAGACCAAAAATCACAACATAAAAATAAGGAAAAAGCCTTTAAAGTATTGCGTTCTCGTTTATACGAAATGGAGTTAGCAAAGAAAAATGCTGAAGATGCCTTAAAACGTGGAACAATGGTTACTTCTGGTGATAGATCTGCAAAAATTAGAACCTATAATTTCCCGCAAGGACGTATGACCGATCATAGAATTGGTTTAACGTTATACGATTTATCAAATATTATGAATGGTGATATTCAGAAAATTATCGACGAATTAATGCTTGCCGAAAATACATCAAAATTAAAAGAATTAGGAGAAACTATTTAATAAAATAGTACTTACTATTATATATAAAAAAACACGTAATCAACTTGATTACGTGTTTTTTTGGAAAATAATGATACAATACTTAAAATTAGTATCGAGAATTTGAGTTTCTCCGCAAAGTTCTCGATACCGTTTTGAAAAAAAACTAGCACTAATAATTTTTATTTATCGGATTATAGTTCTTCAAAAGAATCTTCATCTTCTAAATAATCTTCCATAGTTTGTTCTAACATTGCACTGATTTTTACAAGATATAGTGTATCATCAGTTTTAACTTCTACCGCTTTTATAGTTTCTCCTTTGCTATTTTTAAAGGAAATAATATCCGTATAATCATAACCGTCAGGATATTTTTCAATTAATAAATCTAAAATATCAGTTGTTAGTTTTTTATATTCTACAATTACTCGTTTCATATTTACATCTCTAAAAGATACGCGAAAATTAATGGCGCAACAATAGTCGCATCACTTTCAATAATAAACTTTGGCGTGTCAACATCTAATTTTCCCCAAGTTATTTTTTCATTTGGTACCGCTCCAGAGTATGAACCGTAACTTGTTGTTGAATCTGAAATTTGACAGAAATAACTCCAAAAAGGCGTGTCTTCTCTTTCCATATCTTGATATAACATTGGCACTACACAAATAGGAAAATCACCAGCAATACCACCACCTATTTGAAAAAATCCGATACCATTATCAGAATTATCAGTATACCAATCAGCTAAAAAAGTCATGTATTCGATACCTGATTTCATCGTACTAGCCTTTAATTCGCCCTTCATCACGTAAGAAGCAAAAATATTTCCCATCGTAGAATCTTCCCATCCAGGAACAACAATTGGTAAGTTTTTTTCGGCAGCAGCATACATCCATGAATCTTTTAAATCGATTTCATAATACTCTTCTAATACGCCTGAAAGTAATAATTTATACATGTATTCATGTGGAAAATAACGTTCATCATTATCTTCGGCATCTTTCCAAATTTTGAAAATGTGTTTTTGCAATCTCCTAAATGCCTCATCTTCAGGAATACACGTGTCTGTAACTCTGTTTAAACCTTTTAACAATAAATCCCATTCATCTTGTGGAGTTAAATCACGATAATTAGGAATGCGTTTGTAGTGAGAATGTGCAACTAAATTCATCACATCTTCCTCTAGGTTTGCACCTGTACACGAAATAATATGTACTTTTTCTTGGCGAATCATCTCTGCAAATATTTTACCTAATTCGGCAGTACTCATTGCTCCAGCTAATGAAACTAACATTTTAGATCCTTCAGCTAATTGTGTTTCATACCCTTTGGCAGCATCGACTAAAGATGCTGCGTTAAAGTGTAAAAAATATTTTTCTATAAAATTTGTAATTGGTTTTTGCATTTTTTTAGTTGTTTTTTTGAAGTTTACGTACCTCAAATATATCTGTTCTTCTATCTTTTAAATTTCGTACACTACCAAATTTATTTAAATCTTTTAATAAATCTAAATCGACATCAGCAATTAAAATCATTTCGGTATTTGTGGTAGCTTCGGCTTTTATTCCATTGGCAGGAAATGAAAAATCACAAGGTGTAAATACCATAGATTGTGCATACTGAATATCCATATTATTTACTTTTGGTAAATTTCCTACACTACCTGCAATGGCAACATAACATTCATTTTCAATCGCTCTTGCTTGTGCGCAATGTCTTACTCTTGAATATCCGTTTTGTGTATCTGTTAAAAAAGGAATGAATAATATATCCATACCTTCTTCGGCTAATAATCTACTTAATTCAGGAAATTCAGAATCATAACAAATTAAAACACCTATTTTTCCACAATCGGTATCAAATGTTTTAAGTTCATTTCCACCTTGCATTCCCCAAACTTTTGCTTCATCAGGAGTTACGTGTAGTTTTTCATAACGTTCTGTAGTTCCATCTCTTTTACATATATAACCTACATTGTACAATAATTCACCTTTAATCTCTGGCATACTTCCAGTAATAATATTGATGTTGTATGTAATTGCCAACTCCGAAAATTTTTGAACAATTTTAGGCGTATACTTTGCTAATTCTCTAATTGCTTCGGATTCAGGCAAGTGATTATTATCAGCCATTAAGGGAGCATTAAAAAATTCTGGGAACAATGCAAAATCAGATCTGTATGCCGAAACGGCGTCTACAAAATACTCTGCTTGTTGCATTAATTCTTCTAAGTTTTTATACAAACGCATTTGCCACTGAATTAATCCTAAACGAACAACTGTTTTTTTAGTCGTTGCTTTTTTTGATATTTTCTTGTAGTAAATGTTATCCCATTCTAATAGTACTGCAAACTCTCCAGAATTATTATCACCTTCTAAATAACCATTTAAAATTTTTGTTGGATGAAAATCATTTGAAATTTGAAAGTTTAAAACAGGATCATAAATTTCTTTTCGTTTTACTTTTGTTATGTATTCTTTTGGTGATAAGGTTGCTGCAAACTTATGATAATTAGGAATCCTTCCTCCAAAGGCAATTCCTCTTAAATTTAATTTTTCAGCAAGTTCTTTTCTATAATCATATAGTCTTCTCCCTAGGCGTAAGCCTCGGTATTCTGCTTTTATAAAAACATCAATTCCGTATAGAACATCGCCGTCTTCTTTATGAGTATCAAAGGTGTATTTTCCTGTAATATCTTGATATGTGTGTTTGTCATCAAAACTATCATAATCCACTACAATCGATAAGGCACAACCCGCTAATTCACCATTAATTTTGATAACAACTTGTCCTTTAGGAAATTTATCAATCAATCGTTTTATTTGTGATTCTTTCCAGTAAGAATCAGGCATGGTTGAATAAGCTTCAATCATTGCTTTTTTTAAAGCTTTGTAATCATCAAGCGTTAAAAACTGAAGTTCTATATTTTCTATATTTTGAATCATTTGTAACGTTTAAAAACTTATTAATGTGCTAGATAGTTTCGTTATCATCATGATTTTTAAATTTAGCAATCTTAAAAGTACGTTGTGTATTGGTGTCTTTTTCGTTGTCTTCATCAATATCATTTGAAGAAAATTTATAACTCAACATTTTATAGTACAATTTAGCAGCTAAAAAATCTGATGATTTATCAATTGTATTAGGGCATAATTCTACAATATCAAAACCAACAACATTTTTCTCTGTAAATACTTTTTTCAAGAATTCTAGTGTTTCATAATAAAACAATCCTCCAGGTTCAGGTGTTCCTGTACTTGGCATTATTGATGGGTCTATGGCATCTAAATCAAAAGTAATAAACACGTTGTTTGTTAATTGATCGATAACATCTTCCATCCAATATTCATTGACAGCCATATCATGAGCAAAAAAAGTTTTATCCATGTTCATAGCTGTTTTTTCTGAAGCGTCCATACTTCTGATACCTACTTGTACTAAATTGGTATTTTGACTAGCCTCGTAAACAGCACAAGCATGATTGCATGATGAGCCTTCATATTCTTTACGTAAATCAGCATGTGCATCAATATGTAATACCGTTAAGTTGTTGTAACATTCATTAAAAGCCCTAATTGTTCCAATAGAAATTGAGTGTTCTCCGCCAAAAAGAGTTACAAATTTATTTTTATTGATGTACTTTTTAGTTGTTTGATGAACCGCTTCTACCATTTTTTCTGGTGATGCGTTTTCAAGTACAGCATCGGCTAAATAAATTCCTTCTTTATAAACTTCGCTATCAGTTTCGATGTCGTATAATTCCATATTTTCAGAAGCTTTTAAAAATGCTTCTGGTCCTTTATCGGCACCTTTTTGCCAAGTACTTGTACCGTCGTAAGGCACAGGAATTAAAACGATGTTTGCTGTTTCTAATTTTGCGTAGTTTTCAGGAATCCCTGCGTATGTTGTTTTATTTTTCATATCCTAAAATAGCAAGTAATGCTTCACTTTTTTGTTGTTCTTTAAATAATTTAGTTGTTATATTTCCGTTGATATCTTTTGAAATTAACACGTGTTTTGGATGTGGAATTAAGCAATGTTGTAATCCGCCAAAACCACCAATAGTTTCTTGATAAGCACCTGTGTTAAAAAATCCGATATATAATGGATTTTCTTTTTCGTAAGCAGGCAGATAAATACCGTTTACATGTTGTTCAGAATTGTAATAATCATCACTATCACAAGTTAAACCACCTAATAAAACACGCTCATATCTATGATTCCATTTGTTTAAAGGAAGCATAATAAAACGTTTGTTAATCGCCCAAGCATCAGGTAAAGTGGTAATAAAAGAGGAATTAATCATGTTCCATTTTTCACGGTCGTTTTGTTTTTTCTGATACAATATTTCATAGACAGCACCTCCAGCTTCTCCTACGGTAAAGCTTCCGAATTCGGTAAAAATATTAGGAACATCTACTCCAGCTTCTTTACAGGTAAGATTTATCTGATTTATGATTTCATCAACCATATATTCATAATCATACTCAAATGCTAATGAATTTTTAATAGGAAAACCACCACCGATATTTAAACTATCTAAAGTTGGACATACTTTTTTTAAAGCAGTATAAACGTTTAAACATTTTAATAATTCATTCCAATAATAGGCGTTATCTTTTATACCTGTATTGATGAAAAAATGTAGCATTTTTAATTCTACCTGTGGATTTTTGGCAATTTCACGTTGATAAAACGATACAATATTTTTATAACCAATTCCTAAACGACTGGTGTAAAATTCGAATTTTGGTTCTTCTTCCGAAGCAATACGAATTCCTACTTTAAAGTTGCTTTTAGTTTCTTTTAAAAGTAAACTTAGTTCTTCATAATTATCAATAATAGGCACACAGTTTTTGTGTCCTGAATCAATTAAATTCGCAATATTTGTAACATATTGATCTCTTTTAAAACCGTTACATAACACAAAAGCATCGTTGCTTAACTTGCCTTCTTTCTTTAAGTTTTTAACAATATCGATATCAAAAGCCGATGAGGTTTCTATATGGATATCATTTTTAAGAGCTTCTTCCAATACATATTTAAAGTGCGAACTTTTAGTACAATAACTGTAATTATAAGTTCCTTTATATTGGTGTTTTTCCATTGCTTTATGAAACCAATTTTTTGCTTTATGTATATTTTCTGATATTTTTGGCAAATAAGTAAATTTTAATGGCGAACCATATTGCTTTACTAAAGCCATCATATCAATATTATGAAAAAATAAGTTATCATTTTTAGTATGAAATTCTTCTTGCGGAAAATCAAAAGTTTGTTCGATTAAATCTTTATATCTGGTATTCATTATCTTTGGTTTGGCTGTGTTTTAAGCACAGCAGGATTTGTTCAAAAAATAGTAACAACAAAATGCTGTAACTTTTTCAAATTAATAAAATTTTAAAAAACAAATAATACGGCTATCTTATAGCGAATTTGTTAGACCAAAAAGAAAATGAATAGTTAGAGTCTTAACGCAAGACAATCACCAGACTGATTATGAAAATTCAGTGGTAATGAATAATTGTACGAAGAGGAAGAAACCTTAATTTTTCCGTTGTGTTTCCAAAACACAAAATAACCTTTTATCTCCCAACAAAAGTTATTTTCGAAATAAGTAAAACGTTGCATTGAACCTATCTAATAAGATGTGGTAAATGTAAACTTTTTTTTATTTTTTTTGATAAAAATAATGCTATCTTTTTTTTGAACTACTTTTTATATCTAAAATATTGATTAGTAATTGTTTAATTTAGGTTTATTTTACGGATTACTACGCTTTAAATAATTTACTGTTGCTATATTAAAGATATTATTTAATCAATTTAACTGCTTTTTAATGATGAAAAGAGCTGGATAATAGTATCAAAAATTTTTTAATATTTCTGAAAATCATTTTGTAGCTTGCCAATACAATTGAGTATTTTTTTCAAATTTAAAAAACAATGAATTTAATCCCTATTAATACTATTTTCAAAAATACTACTAGTAGTTATAAATATTACTGGTGGTTATCTATTATAGAAATATCTTTTTTAGAGGATAAAGAAAATATTTCTTATAATGAGATTATATTTAAAATTAATTAATAAACTATGGAGTTTTCAGAGACAATGTTAAATATACTTTTAAAAAAAGCAATGTTAATTTTCGTAATTGTTGTAGCATATTCTTTATTAAAGGATAATACTAAAGAAAATTATGAAGATTATTTGCGTATGTATGAAAATAACTTTTATGAAGGGGTTGTTATTAAAAAAAGTAGAGATAAAATAAATCATAATGCAGCTATATTAATACTTAAAAATAAAAGAAAAATTAATATGAGAGAAGAGTTTTACGAGAAAATAAAAGTAAATGATTCTATTGTAAAAAAGAAAGGATCTTTATCAGTTAAGGTATTTAGTAATAAACATATATATGAATTTAACGTTGTTATTCCTCCTGAAGTAGATACCTATAAAGCGTTTAATTTTTAAAATATGATTTCAGAAAAAAAATATGATTTTTATTTAGAGATTCTTTTAGGAGTAGTTTTTTTTTGTATTATAGGAGGGTTTCTTTATAAAGAAAATTATCCTAATAAAATAATTAATGAACTCCATCAAAAAGCTTTAGTTTATAGTAATAATATGGAATTTAATGGAATTGTTGTTAAAAAAAGTGTAGATGAATTAAATAATAATAGTCCTGTATTAACACTTAATAATGGAAAAAGAGTATATGTTTATAATTATTTTTTTCAAAAAATAAAATTAAAAGACTCAATAGTGAAAAAAAAACATACACATAAGTTCAAAGTTTTTAGAGGTGTAAAAGTATTTAATTTTAATATGAAAGAATTTATAGATTTACAAAAACAATTAAAAACAAAAAAATGAAATATTACTTTTTTAGATTAGGAAGGTTTAGTTAAAATTTATTTTTGCTCTGAATCTTTTGGTTTTTGAATATGTTTTTATGGACTGAGATATTATCTCTCTCTTGGAAGTAAAAGTTTTAAAAAATAAAAAGTTAGTAAATCAGTAAAATTGTCAGTATAAAATAACAAACCCTGTAAATATAAAATTTACAGGGTTTGTTATTTGTGGAGACGCCTGTTTGTATGGTAGGTAGAGGACACATTAATAATACATTTTCAAGAAATGTAGGTTTAGTTAAAACGTTTCTTTTCTGGGCATTAAAAAATGGATATACTTATAAAGCTGATTTTATAAATTTTAAAAAGAAACCAAAAGTAATTACAAATCAAATAGCACTTAGAAAAGAGGATTTAGAAACGTTATTAAAAGTAGAAATGAGTTCTGAGAAATTAGAAAAAGTAAAAGATGTTTTTATTTTTTCTTGTGTTACGGGTATGAGGTTTGGAGAACTAAAGTTTGTTTCTAAAAATAACATAAATGGAAAAACATTATTACTTAAAGAAGAAAAAGGATCAGGTAAAAAAAGTAGAGAAATTCCATTAAGTGGTATTGCGTTATACATTTTAGAAAAATATGATTACAGTTTACCTTTAATCGCAAATCAAAAATATAACGACTATATAAAAGATGTTTTTGAATATGCTGGTTATACTCATAATGTAGAGAAAACATCTACTAGAGGTAAAGAAGTAATAAGAGAAGAAATTCCTTTTTATAAAAGAATAAGTTCTCACACAGCTAGAAGAACATTTATTACGATGATGAAAAGAAAAGGTAAAAGTGATAAATTAATTGCAGAAATTTCTGGTCATAATGATATGAAAACATTGAATCAATATTATCAAGTTACAAATGAAGATGTAAAAGATGCTGTTGATGAAACTTTTGATTTAATTATTCCTGAAAAAAATAAATCTTAAAAAAAATAAAAATGAATTACGGAGAAGAATTTGTTAAATTATTTAATGATAAGTTTAAGGAGATACTTTCAGAATCTACTATTCAGTTTGAAAGTTATTATAGTACTAATTATTCCTTTAGAAAAGCAAAAGAATTAATTGAAGAGCCTTTATTGAAAGAGATGGAATTAATTATTAAATCATTAAATAATAGGTCAGAGATATTTGAAAAAAGTCATAAATTTCTAAATAATTATAGATACAATTACATTTCTGATATAACAATTTCTTTAATTAATGATGAAGTAAAAGAAGGTTTTATATTACAGAAAAAACAAGATAACTTAAAAATAAATTATTTAGATTATCTCATTTTATTTTCTGAATGGGAAGTAATTCGTCGTTATTTTATATTTATAAGGAACAACGATAAAGAATTAAATAAAAAGTTTCTTTCAAGGAATATTGGAGATTTTTTAACTATTGTAAAGAAAAAAAACGAATTACACACTCTTGCTAATATTAAAGAAATTAAGAAACAAGTTGATATAAGAAAAGAATCAATGTACGCTTTAACTCAAAATGAAAAAATGATTCTTTTACATGTGTTATTACATCGATTTGTTAAAGAAAATTATAAGAAGCCAAGTCCAGAATATTTTAGAGTTTTGTCTTTAGTTTCTGGAATTTTGGAAGAAAAAGACATTAATAAGGCAATAACAGGTAAAGGTAAATATAATTATTTCTTAAGTGGGGTCAACGCATCAAGAAAGTCTAATTATGATAAAAATATTATGATTGATGTTATTTTAAGTAAAATTAAAGATGTAAAGGGTATAAAAAATTTTATTTCATGTCTTAAAATGTATAAACAGAGGAAATAAACACCATCAAAATAATATGATTTTTTGTTCTTTATTTATATTTAAATCATTGTTTTTTACTTGTTTATGGTTTTTTTTAGTGTCATTAAGTAACCATTTAAACTTTATTTGTTATAGTTATATATACAATCTTTGCAGTAATAAAACATAAATATTCAATCCATGGATATTAGTAATTACTGAATATGATGTGTTTTTAAATATTAATTTATATAAATAAAACATATTATGGCAAGTATAATAGTAACAACATCAGAAGAACTTTCTGGAATGATTGATTTAGCAATATCAAAAAGAATTAATCCTTTACAGGAATTGATTAATAATAAATTAAATCCACAGAAGGAAAATGTAACGGTTAAAGAAGCTGCAAAAAGGTTAAACGTTACAGAGCTAACAATAAGAAATTATATAAAAAAAGGATTTATTGATGCTTCTAAAATAGGACGTAGAATTGTGATTAATTTAGAGAGTTTAGAAAATAATCTAAACGAAGTTAAATCTTTAAAATATCGTAGATAAGATGGAAGATTTTAACATAGAAAGTGAAGTAGATAAGAATAATTTAATTCTTATAGCCGATAATTTACAAGCTGAAATGTATAAGTTAAAATTCAATAGAGCATCGGATTTTTTACTAATGAAGCATTTAGATTTTTATACTAAAGAAATAGATAAAATTAAAATTTTAGCAGTTAATAATCCAAGGTTTAAATGGCAATTATTAGAACAAGAAATAGATTCTAGTTTTAAAAAAGATAAATCGTTAACAGGAGCAAATATTATTTTTGATTGGAAAGAAAGTATAGTTTCAAATAGAGTTTTACTTAATTTTAAACTTTAAATAATGATGGAATACGTTAGAATAGGTACAGATTATTTTAAAATTTGTAGTGTTCCTCTTTTAAGCGGGGACACTGCAAAGACTTTAATTAAATGGGCTAAAGGAGAAATAATTACAGATAAAGGAAAAGATTTTTTGAAATCTATAAAAAAGTATGACGGATTTACTACTATTCCTGCACATCAAAATTATAAACAGGAAATAAATTCGTTTTATAATCAGTATGAAAAAATAGAACATAAATTAGTAAAAGGTAATTTTGATAAAACCGAAGAATTTTTAAGGCATATTTTTAAAGAACAGTATGAATTAGGGTTAGATTACCTGACTATATTATGGCAACAACCAACGCAAATTTTACCAATTTTATGTTTGGTTAGTAATTCTAGGAATACAGGAAAAACATCTTTTTTAAATTGGTTGAAATTGTTGTTTCAAGGAAATATGACAATTAATAAAAATGAAGATTTTCGAAGTCGATTTAATAGTGATTGGGCATCTAAATTAATTATTTCTGTAGATGAGGTTCTTTTAGATAGGAGAGAAGATAGTGAACGTATTAAAAACCTTTCTACAGCGGGTTCATATAAAACAGAATCTAAAGGAAAAGATAAAGTTGAATCTAATTTTTTTGGAAAGTTTATATTGTGTTCTAATAATGAAGAAAATTTTATTCAGATAGATGAAAAAGAAATTAGATATTGGGTGATTAAAGTAAATTCTTTTAAAGAAGAAGATGTTGATATGCTAAAAAAACTTAGTAATGAAATTTCGAGTTTTTTATATTTTTTAAATAATCGAAAAATTATATCAGAAAGAAAAACAAGAATGTGGTTTACAAAGCAACAAATTTATACACCTGCGTTAGATAAAGTTGTAAAAGGAAATAAAACATATTTAAGTCAAGAAATTAGAGAAATTTTAATGGATGATTTTATTACTTTTGAAGTTGATGTTTTAAAATACACCGCAACAGATTTATTTGATAAATTAAGTAAAGGTTTTAAGACAACTCGCTTTAAAATTACTAAAAGCTTAAAAAATGATTATAACTTAACCTCTTTAAATGGAAGTTACCAAAAGTATTTTCTTTCTTTAAATACGTTGCAAAAAACAATGGTAAATTTTGAAACTAAAAAAGGACGATATTACGAGTTTCAGAAAAGTGATTTTATAGAGATGCCTTTGTCTTTTGATAAATAGTAAGAGTCAGTATATATAAAGAGTTTTTAGTATAACACTAAATTCTTGATTTTGCGTTTGTGTTTGCGCTTTATTGCGTTTGATAAAACATTGCTAAATACTGTAATTTTATAGAAAAGTCAGAATTTATTGAAAATATAGAAGAGTATATAAGTAATTTCATTGAAAAACTGTTGATTGTTGACAAATATCAATAATTAGCATATACAGAAAGAGTTTTAGCAGATAACAGTAGTTCAACAATCCGTCAACAGGTTTAATTATTTTATTGTTGACAGATTGTTGAACTACTGTTTTTAGCTTGCGCCCTTTTATAGTATTGATTTTAGGGGTTTATTCAACAGTACAACATGAATTTTAGTTCATCTGTTTTAGTGTTGTTATTAAATAGTAATTTCCCGAAAAAGCAGAATTTATCGAAAATAGAGTAGGGTGTGTACCGTAATTTGATTGTTTAGCTAGAATAATAGTCTGTATTATGTAGTCTATTTTTCCTGAATTTCCCGAAAAAGCAGAATTTATCGAAAATAGAGTAGGGTGTGTACCGTAATTTGATTGTTTAGCTAGAATAATAGCCTGTATTATGTAGTGTGTTTTCCGTGAATTTATCGAAAAAGTAGAATTTATATAAATAGTATGTAAAAGTGATAAAAGAGGTTTATTAAAAATAAACTTATTTATCTTACTTATTTTAATATAAATATTTTGACATCTACCTAGTATTACTTAGATTTATAAACTTTATTATAAAACAAAATATTTATATTAAGTATAAATGTACTATGTGCTTAGATAAATTATTGAAGGGATGATTGGGTAAATTTTACAAATAATTATTTCAAACAAAAAATATAAAAAAAATATGAAAATATTAGAAAATGTCTTTGCGTATACTAAAGATGATAATTTTCCTATAGGTACAGTTGTAGTCGTTATTTTAATTGTTAGTTTTTTAGCTGCAGTTTTTTACTTATATAATAGAAAAAGAAAATTAATCAACTCTATTGAGTTACAAAACATAGAAAAAGATAAAGAATTATCTCCTATTTGGTTAGCATACAAGAAAACATTTATTGAATATCAAAATTTTACAAAAACAAACCACCATGCAAAAGAGTTTTTTTCGGAGTATGCAACTCTTAATGTAAAGTTAGATGTTCGATTATTAAATAATGTAGCAAGTTCATTAGTTGGTTTAGGGGTTTTAGGTACTTTTATAGGATTATCATTAGGTGTTTCATCGATACAATTAACAAATACAGCAACCATAAAAGCAAGTATTGATACTCTATTAAAAGGTATGGGTACAGCTTTTGCAACCTCAATTTGGGGGATGTTATTATCAATAATATTTACATTTATATACAAGTATAATCAATCTAAAATATCTAAAAAAATAAATGAGTTATGTTTAATTTTAGATAGTGAAAATAAAATTGAACTTAAAGAATTAGATATTATTCAAGCAGAAAAACAAAAAGCAGTTATTCATGAGTTGTTTAATGAGTATTTAGTAGCAGATACAGATGAAGGAAAGCAATTACCAAAAAATGTATTCAGAAAATTACTAGAAGAATCCGAAAATCAAACAGTTGCATTACAAAAGTTTGCAGATGATTTAGGAGAAAGTATTGCTGATACTTTAGAGGCTACTTTAGAAAAATTAACAGAAGAGAATGGAAAACAATTAACCGACTTAATAGAAGGACAATTAGTACCAGTGCTTAATGAATTAAAAGATATTAAACAAGATTCAGGAACAGCTATTATAGAAACAGCTATTGAAAATCTTTCAAACTCTATGAGAGATATGATGCAGAATTTTAAAGAAGAAGTATCAGGAAATACTAAAAACGAAATGGAACAAATATCATTACGTCTTTCTAAAGTTTCAGATTCGTTACTTTCTGTACCTGAAACAATGCAAAATGTTTCTAATGAAATAACGGAAACTATTGGTTTATTAAAAAATAATGTATTAGATAATATTACTAAAGCAAATCAAGAATCTAAAGCAAGTAGTGTAGAAAATAAGCAACTTTTTGAAGAAGCAAACTCCGTTTATAAAGAAACCTTATCTGAAGTTAATAATAGAATGGATAAGATTATTGATGAACAAAAAAATAATTTAATGCTATTTTCTGACATTACAAAAGAAGTACAAAAAACATTAGATCACAATAAAAACCTAAATCTAGAATATCAACAAATTTTAAGTGGTTCTAAAGATGTTGTGGCAAATATCAACAGCATTGCGAATAAGTTTCAATTAAATTCAGAACATATAGATAATACAGCCAATAATCTATTGTCGAGTATAGATACACATAAAAAAGAGGTGTTAAGTATTTCTAGTAGTCAAAATAATTTATTACTAGATATTAATAAAACAATAGATAAGACTCAAAACGTATCGGGGACTTATATCCAAAATTTTGAAACTATAGAAGAAGGGTTACAAGGTATTTTTGAACATTTACAAAAAGGATTATTAGAATATCAAACAACAACAAGCGGTACTTTAAATGAATATTTAGTAAGTTTTTCTACATCATTAAAAGATTCTCAAGATGGCTTAAATAGCATTTTGGGGAATTTAAATGATATGGTAGAGGATTTAACAGAATCTGTAGATAAACTAAGAAAAGTTAACTAAAAATAATGGATAATTTAGAAGAAAAAAACAATCAATTCGATTTATCTACAGGCGATTTAATGGCATCTATTTTAATGGTTTTTGTATTGTGTTTAATTGGTACTATGCTACAATTACAAGAAGAATTTGATGATAAAAGTAAAGTAGCAGAACGTTACAAAGAGTTACAAAGTCAGATCTATATAGATCTTCAAAAAGAGTTTAAAGATGATTTAAAAATTTGGGGAGCAGAAATAGATAAAGAACAATTAATATTTAGGTTTACAGAACCTGATATTTTGTTTAAAGTAGGACGAAGTGAAGTCAAACAAGAATTTAGAGGTATTTTAAAAAGTTTTTTCCCAAGATATATAAAAGTCTTAAATAGTATTAATTATAAAGATCATATAGAAGAAATTCGAGTAGAAGGACACACATCATTAGAGGGACAAAATGGAATGACAGATGAGCAAGCGTATTTTTACAATATGAAATTATCTCAAGATAGAACAAGGTCTGTTTTATCTTTTGTTTTAAATCAGTTAGATGAGAATGTGTATCAATGGACTAAATTAAGAACTACAGCAAATGGTTTGTCATCTGTAAAACCAATCGCCAAAAATGATACAGAAATAAACAGGAAACTAAACAGACGTGTAGAGTTTAGAATTAAGACAGATGCTGAAAAACAAATAAGAGAAATGCTGTTATATGGCAAAGATTAAAGAACTCATACATTGGAAATTACTATACTCTGTTTTTAAAGGTAATGCAGAGAAATTGATTACGCATAAAACCAAAGAAACCCTCAATGTAAATATTCGCGAGTTAAATAATATAGCAAATCAGCAATATAAAACTAACGAGTTACCAAAACACGGATTGATAAAAGAAGTTTATGATAAATTCAAATCTTTAGAAACAGAACCTATCGCAGTTTTAATAGAGCATTTTTCAAGAAGAGAAGTACGTTTATTAGTTTGGTCTTTAGATTATAAAGAAGAAGATTCTATATTATTTGGTTCACAATTTTCAAAATTTATTCACTTAATTAATGAATATTGGAGGGATTCTTACATTATTCCTCTTTGGTATATATTACTTAATAATTGGAATACATTCAGAAACAATAAAACTAGGTTTTCAGAATACACAAGTCTGTTGAAAAACAAATGTGATGTTTATGATAAATCTAGAAAAGATGTATTAGCTATAAAATCATATTTTTATTTTTGGGAAAAAGATGGTCTTAATGTATTTGTTAATTATTTGATTTCTAACAATATTAAAATACAAAACATTTGTGAGTCTTTAAATTTAAATACAAACTTAATTGACACATACTATTATAATGAAGGTTTTGTATTGTATTTAAAGTGTATTAAATTTAATGATATTTCTATAGGTTTTGTTCAAGAGATAGTGATAGAAATACGAAAAATAACAAAGTCAAAATATAAATTATTACTTTTGAGTTTATTACTTTTAGAAAATAAGTTTTCTTCTGAAATAACTTTAATACAAAAAGTTGCTGTTGATATTATTGGAGATCCTATTATTAAAAGACATTGGTCAAATAAGCACTTAAACCAAGAAGAAGCAATTTTTGTAGAAACTGCCCGAAAAAAGTTGATTGTTTTAATGAATAAAGACTTTATAGATATTTTCTTTTCTAAACTTGTTCAAGACTCTCGAAGAAAAGAATATTGGTTAAAATTCATAGATAATATAGAGAATATAAAATTTGTAGGAAATGACAATAACTATAAGAATCTTATCAATGAACCACTAATAAAAAAATATGTGACTTCACGTTATTATCGTACTAAAACAAATCAAAGTACTTGTGCATTAATTATTTGGGCAAAAGAATATGTTTTTGTTGAGTTTTCAGATACAGGTGCTCTTTATATTTATAGAGTTGAAACATTTAATACTGAAGTTAGGTTGAAACATATTGAGCGAATTACTGATCTAAAAAAGTTGCCTAAAGGCTTGAGGGCTGTTAAACTAGAAGGTTCTAATTATTTAAATTTACTTCCTGAAGGAACTCTAGGACATAGAGGAGATTGGGAGAGTAGGCTAAATGTTTGGATGAATAAATATTTTTACAATTAATGAAATTATTAAAAGTATATACAGAAGATGTAATCGAGTTTTACTATGAAAAAGGTTCTGGTGAAATTATATCATTTTATAATTGGATTGATAATAATGTAGATACTATTGTTTACAATATTTTAAATGATTTATTAATTAATGGAATTGCTCAAGAAATTGATGATAAAATCATAATTAAAAATGAAGATTTAAATTTAATTGAACAAGAAGATTTTTCATTTTTAGGATTGGTAAAATATTATCCTTTTGAAATATTTATAAGTTTAAAAGGGACAGGATTAAAAGATAAAAAAAGTGTTTTAGAATATTCTTATCAAGATAAAACCAATAAAAATGGTACTGGAAATATTATTTTTAAAACTTCAGATAGAAATGGTGTTTTATTAGAAAACGAAAATAGTGCTTATCTTTTAGGTAATACAAACTTAAATATTGTAAAAGCAATAGATAAATTTAATACTGTAACAGATTTATCAGAAAAAGAACGCTTAAAACTTATTTCGAATGTGCAATTATTAGCATCAAAATGCAATAATGTTTTTTTATCTAGAATACTTTCAGAAACGGTTATTTTAAATCCTGAATCTTTAGAATTAAATGTACATAAAATAGCTGAAAATAAATATAGAATTACTCCTAAATTTGAAGAAGTTAATCAAACTCTTTTTGATAAAAAATTTAATTTATTAAATAGAGTAAAAGATGAATATAGTTATTCTGAAAATGGAAATAAAATTAGGGTTTTAATTGATAATTCATCTGAAAAAGAAGGTGTTAAAATAGAATTAGAAAAAATAAAAAAACAAAAGACATATTCTAATCAAGAAATTAGTGAAATGGTGGAAACACCTTCAAAATTTTGGAATACAGATCTTTTAAATTTAGATGATTTTGGTAAAAGAGTTGCCGAATTAGGAATTTATCAACCTAAATTTTATCCTTTTATTAGTCCTTATAAATCAGAATGGTTACCAGGTATTGCTATAGAAGATGTAGTTAATGGAACTAGACTTATCTCTATAGAAAATAATGAGCAGTTAAGAGATTTAAAAACAAGTGTTAAAAATGCAGAATCTAGCGGAAATAAGGATGTTTTTTTTAAAGGAGAGTGTTTAGATATAGAAAATTTAAAACCTGTTATAGAAAATGCAGAAAAGCAATTAAGCCAGCCTCAAAGCTCTATTATTCCTCAAAAAGAAAATCAAAATAATGGGGTTAGAAAAGTTTTAATCATAAAAGAAAATACCGAAATTACAGAGTATATCGAAAATATAGAAGTAATTACTAATGCAAATTATAGTTTACGTGAAATTTCTAATTTATCAGACGGTATTCAATTAAAAAAACACCAACGTGAAGGTGTTGCTTGGTTACAAACATTATCTGAAGCACCTTATAATTTACCAGGTGTACTTTTAGCAGATGATATGGGTTTAGGAAAAACAATTCAAGTACTATATTTTATGGAATGGTATTATCAAAAAGGAAATACAAAACCTAGTTTAGTTGTTGCTCCTGTATCATTATTAGAAAATTGGGAGCAAGAACATAAGAAGTTTTTCAAAAACTCTAATTTAGATATTAAACTATTATGGGGTAATAAAGTAAGAAATTATATACATCTTAATGATAAAGAATTAACGATAAAATCGTTAAGTAAATCAGGTTTATATTTAACAACTTATGAAACACTTAGGAAGCATCAAATTCCTTTTGCAATGGTAAATTGGGGTATTGTAGCGTTAGATGAGGTACAACGTATAAAAACTCCTGGTACTTTGGTAACGAATGCTGCTAAGGCATTAAAATCACATTTTAAAATTGCAATGACAGGAACACCTGTTGAAAATTCATTAGTTGATTTATGGTGTATTATGGATTTTTGTAATCCTGGAATATTATTAGATACGAAAACATTTACGAAAGAATATATAAAGCCTTTAAATGATAAAGAAACTAATCCTGAAGAACTTTCAAGAAATTTAAGATCAAAAATTGGTCAGGCTTTTATGAGACGCATGAAAATTGATGTAGCTAAAGATTTACCTGGTATAACACCCAAAGAAGAAAGAATATATTTACAAGAGATGCCTGTACAACAATACAAAGCGTATGTTGATGCATTATCAGATATAGAGAGTATGAAAGAATCAGGAAAACAAGGAGCTACTCTTGAGGGAATTCATAACTTAAAATCTATTTCAGACCATCCGTTCTTAAAATCAGAAGATCTTTCGTTGTTAGATATAGATGAAGTCATTAATTCTTCCGCTAAATTAATTAAAACAATTACTATTATTAATGCTATAAAAGTTAGTAATGAAAAGGTTATTGTATTTACTCAAAATAAAAAAATGCAACGTGTTTTTAGAAGGGTCTTTTTAGAAATTTACAACTTGAATATAGCTATAATTAATGGTGATACACCTTCTTCTAGTACCTCTAGTATTTCAAGTATTAAAAATATTAAGTTATCTAGGCAACAAGAAGTAGATAAATTTCAAAAAAAGATAGGTTTTAATATTATTGTTATGTCTCCTATTGCAGCGGGGTTTGGTTTAAATATTACAGGTGCAAATCATGTGATTCATTATACACGTCATTGGAATCCTGCAAAAGAGAATCAAGCAACAGATAGAGCGTATCGCATAGGTCAAACAAAACCTGTTCATGTTTATTACCCTATAGCTATAGCTCCGAATGAAGAAATGAAAACGTTTGATATTGTTTTAAATACGTTGTTAGAAAATAAATCGAAATTAGCATCTAATACATTATTTCCTTCAGAAAAGATTGAAATTCAACCAAGTGAGTTTTTAGAAGCTTTTTATCTAAAATAAGAATAAAGGTATTATTAGTTTCATAAAAGTGATTTTATAGAAACATCGTTGAGTTTTTAGTATAACACTAAATTCTTGATTTTGCGTTTGTGTTTGCGCTTTATTGCGTTTGATAAAACATTACAAAAGTCCTAATTTCACCAAGAAATCAGAATTATTATTTAGTATAACATTAAATTCTTGATTTTGCGTTTATGTTTGCGCTTTATTGCGTTTAATAAAACATTGTGAAATATTCTAATTTTATAAAGAAATCAGAATTTATTGAAAATATAGAAGAGTATATAAGTTATTTTATTGCAACACCGTTGATTGTTGACAAAGACCAATAATAGCATATACAGAAAGAGTTTTAGTAGATAACAGTAGTTCAATAAATTGTCAACAGGTTTAATTACTTTATTGTTGACGGATTGTTGAACTACTGTTTTTAGCTTGCGCCCCTTTATAGTATTGGTTTTATTGACTTATTCAACAGTACAACATGGAATTTTAGTTCATCTGTTTTAGTGTTGTTATTAAATAGTAATTTCCCGAAAAAACAGAATTTATCGAAAATATAGCAGAATGTGTAAAGTTATTTGATTGTTTAGCTAGAATAATAGTCTGTATTATGTAGTGAGTTTTTCGTGAATTTACCGAAAAAGTAGAATTTATCGAAAATATAGCAGAATGTGTAAAGTTATTTGATTGTTTAGCTCAAATAATAGCCTGTATTATGTGGTGAGTTTTTCGTGAATTTCCCGAAAAAACAGAATTTATCTAAATTTATATAAATAGCTAGATTATAATTGTATATCAATTGCTTTTATTAAATTTGGTAACTTAATTCATTTGCTATGAAATTTAATGAAGACTCTAGGGTCAAGATTCCCTCAATTTTACATTTAATACAGTTAGGATATACATATTTATCTTTAAAAGATAATAATTGGGATATTGATACCAATATTTTTACCGATATTTTTTATGCTCAACTAAAAAAAAATAATACAAACCTTTCTCAAAAAGAAGCTGAAAAAATTTATAATGAAGTTTCACTTACTTTAGAAAATGAAGATTTAGGAAGGGCTTTTTATAAGAAGTTAACAAATAAATCTGGAATTAAATTAATTGATTTTGAAAATTTTGAAAACAATTCTTTTCATGTAGTTACAGAATTACCTTACGAAAAAGATGAAGATAATTTTAGACCCGATATTATCTTATTAATAAATGGAATGCCTTTAGTTTTTATTGAAGTTAAAAAGCCTAATAATAAAGATGGAATTTTAGCAGAACATAAACGAATGCAAACTCGTTTTAAAAATAAGAAGTTTAGAAAATTCATCAACTTAACACAGTTAATGGTTTTTTCTAATAACATGAAGTATAACGATAATGATACGCAAATGTTAGAAGGTGCTTTTTATAGTACTACAAATTACAAAAAACCAATATTCAATTATTTTAGAGAAGAAGAAAGATTTGATTTAAATAAAATATTAGTTCCTGTTTCTGATGAACAAGAAAACTATGTATTAAAAGATACAAATCTTATCAGTATTAAAAATGCTAAAGAATTTATTTCAAATAAAAATCCTAATTCACCAACAAATTCAATAGCTACTTCTTTATTTCAAAAAGAACGTTTACAATTTATATTACAATATGCTTTTGCTTATGTAGAAGAAGAAAATGGTTTACAGAAACACGTAATGCGTTATCCTCAAATTTTTGCAACAAAAGCTATTGAAAACAAATTAGAAAACGGTGTTAAAAAAGGAATTATTTGGCATACACAAGGTTCTGGTAAAACAGCATTGGCATATTTTAACGTAAAGCATTTAACAGATTATTATCAGAAAAAAAACATCATTCCTAAATTTTATTTTATTGTAGATAGAATAGATTTATTAAATCAAGCTGCAAAAGAATTTAGTTCTCGTGGTTTAGTAGTACATAAAGTAAATAGTAGGGAAGAATTTACAAAAGATATTAAATCAACTAAAGTAATTCATAATAATTCAGGAAAAGCAGAAATTACAGTAGTTAATATTCAGAAATTTAAAGATGATCCTGATGTTATAAAAAATAACGATTATAATTTAAATGTACAACGTGTTTTCTTTTTAGATGAGGTTCATAGAAGTTATAATCCGAAAGGAAGTTTTTTAGCAAATTTAGAATTAGCAGATAAAAATGCTATCAAAATAGGATTAACAGGAACGCCACTTTTAGGAAAAGAATTTAATTCTAAAACCTTGTTTGGTGATTATATTCATAAATATTATTATAATTTATCTATAAAAGACGGATATACTTTGCGTTTAATTCGGGAAGAAATAGAAACAAAATACAAATTAACACTTCAAGAAACATTAGAGAAAATTAAAGTTTTAGAAGGTAATGCTGATAAGAAAAAAATCTATTCACATTATAAATTTGTAGAGCCGATGCTACATTATATTGTTCAAGATTTAGAAACAGCAAGAATTTCTATGAATGATAATACTATTGGTGCAATGGTGGTTTGTGATTCATCTGAACAAGCTAAAATGATGCAAGAAATTTTTGATGAAAAGTATGTAATTAAACCAGAAACAGATCATCAACAAATACAAGTATCTTCAGATAAATATAGCCGAAAAAAAAATACAGATAGCAAAGTAAATAAAGCAGCTGTAATTTTACATGATGTAGGTACAAAGCAAGAACGCAAAAATTGGGTTTCTGATTTTAAAGCAGGTAAAATAGATGTACTTTTTGTATATAATATGTTACTAACTGGTTTCGATGCTAAAAGATTAAAGAAATTATACATTGGACGTAAAATAAAATCACATAATTTATTACAAACATTAACCAGAGTAAATAGAACGTATAAAAATCATAAACATGGTTTTGTAGTTGATTTTGCTGATATTCAAAAAGAATTTGATAAAACAAATCAAGCGTATTTTAACGAATTGCAAAGCGAGTTAGGCGATGAAATGGAACATTATTCGAACCTGTTTAAATCATCCGAAGAAATTGAAAAAGAAATTGAAGAAATAAAAGATGTTATTTTTAAATTTGATACCAATAATGCCGAAATATTCAGTGAGCAAATATCAGAAATAAACGAACGTACAGAAATTAGAGAAATTGCAAAGGTTTTAAACAACTCTAAAGAACTTTATAACTTAATTAGATTATCGGGTAACTTTGAATTATTAGAGAAGTTAGACTTTAAAAAATTAGCTATTTTATCAAGATTAACAAACGACCGTTTAGCACTTATCAATACCAAAATAGCCTTAGAAAATAATGTTGAAACTAATAATATTTTAAATACCGCTTTAGAAGATGTCATTTTTGCTTTTACAAAAGTAAAACAAGAAGAAATGATATTGGCTGATGAATTAAAAGATGTTTTAGGAAAAACTCGTGGGAAATTAGGTGATAATTTTGATCATAAAGACCCGAAATTTGTTTCTTTACGCCAAGAATTAGAACGTTTATTTAAAAAGAAAAATTTAAGTGAAGTTTCTAAGCAAGAAATGGAAGCCAATATAAAAGCCTTAAATGAAATTTATAATGTGGCTAAAAAATTGGAAAGAGAAAATCAGTTATTAAAAGCTAAGTATGATTATGATGAAAAATACGCTCGTATTCATAAACGCTTAATGGAAAAAGACCCGCTAACAGATAACGAACGCAAACTTTTTGATGCTTTAAAAGGATTGAAAACTCAAGTAGATAATGAAATATTACAAAATTCAAAGCTTTTAGAAAATGAAAGTTATGTAGAAAAAATGATGATGCGTTTGGTTATCAATGAATTTAAAAACAAACAAAACATCCATATAAATGCAACCGATGTAAAACGCATTAACAACATTTTAGTAAAAGAATATATTAACGAATACAATAGCGTAGCCTAATATAAAAAATGGAAGAAACAAAACAATTTGAAACCAAAACTAAAGCATTAATAGACGATTTAAAAAGCGTCTGTGCTAATTACGGTTTAGGGAATGATGGAAATGAATTTAAAATTATAACACAAGTTTTTTTATATAAATTTTTAAACGATAAATACGTTTACGAATTAAAACAATTAGACCCAAAATTAGCATCCGAAGAAAATTTTGATGAAGCCTTAGAAAATTATCCTGCTGATGATTTAGAAATGCTAATGATGCAAATTAGCGCAAAAACAGCTCGTTTTGCTCCTAAAAACTTATTGCCAAATTTAGCAAAACAGCAAAATAAACCCAAATTTGCCACGATTTTTGATGAAACTTTATTAGAAGTAGCCAAAGCAAACAACGATATTTTTTCTGTAAAAACAAAAGGAGGCGAAAAAATAGTATTATTCGATAATATTAGTAAATATGTAACCGATAATAGAGATGATTTTTGCAAAGCCTTAGTTAGCAAAATGACAACGTTTAGTTTTGAGCATATCTTTACGCAAAAGTTCGATTTTTTCGCCACTATTTTTGAATACCTAATTAAAGATTACAATACCAATGCAGGTGGTAAATATGCCGAGTATTTTACACCGCATGCCGTGGCAAAAATTATGGCAGCCTGTTTAGTAACCGATAAAAATGTAAATAATGTAACCTGTTATGACCCAAGTGCGGGTTCTGGTACGTTGTTAATGAATATTGCACATGCTATTGGCGAAGAAAAATGTACTATTTATTCGCAAGATATTTCTCAAAAATCGTCTGCGTTGTTGCGTTTGAATTTAATTTTGAACGACTTAGTACATTCTATCAAAAATATTATACAAGGAAATACTATTTTAAATCCGTATCATAAACAAGATGACGGACAATTAGAACAGTTTGATTATATCGTATCTAATCCGCCATTTAAGTTAGATTTTTCTGATTATTCGGCAAATTTAGATACTAAAATTAACAAAGAACGCTTTTTTGCAGGAATCCCAAATGTTCCGAAAAGTAAAAAAGACTCTATGGCTATTTATTTGTTGTTTATTCAACATATTATGCACAGTTTAACCGAAAAAGGAAAAGCTGCAATTGTTGTGCCTACGGGTTTTATTACCGCTCAATCTGGTATTGATAAAAAAATACGTCAAAAAATGGTGGAAAGTAAAATGTTAGCTGGTGTGGTTTCTATGCCCTCGAATATTTTTGCAACTACAGGAACTAACGTTAGTATTTTATTTTTAGATAAAACCAATACTAAAGACGTAGTTTTAATTGATGCGTCTAATTTAGGAACAAAAGTTAAAGAAGGAAAAACACAAAAAACAGTTTTATCACCAATTGAAGAACAACAAATTATTGATGTTTTTAACAACAAAGAAGTGAAAGAAGATTTTTCTGTAGTGGTTTCTTATGATGAAATAAAAGCTAAAAATTATTCTTTAAGCGCAGGACAATATTTTGAAGTTAAAATTGAATATACTGATATTTCTTCGGATGAATTTACTGCTAAAATGAAGAGTTTTGAAAATACTTTAGATAGTTTGTTTTCTGAGTCTAAAAGTTTAGAAAAGGAAATTCAAGATAATTTAAAAGGCTTGAAATATGAGTAAAATTCCATATATACAGCTAAAAGATTTATGTACAGTAAATCAAGGGCTTCAAATTCCAATATCTAAGAGGTTTAAATCTAATGGAGAAAATAGATATTTCTATATTACAGTTCAGTTTTTAAAGGAAAGTCATAATGAAAAACATTATGTTGAAAATCCACCTAAATCAAGTATTTGTAAAGAAGATGATATTATTGTAGTTAGAACAGGAAGTACAGGTAAAATATTAACAGGCATCAAAGGTTGTTTCCATAATAATTTTTTTAAAGTTAATTATGATAAGAAAAAGGTAGTTGGTAAATATTTATACTATTGTTTAAAATCCAAAGAAAAGCAAAAAGAAATGAAAAATCGTTCAGGAATTACGACAATTCCAGATTTAAATCATTTTATGTTTTTGGATATGAAAATACCTCTTCCTAGCTATTCAAATCAATTGAAAATAGTTGAAGTTTTAGATAATATAAATTCCAAAATAGAAATCAACAATAAAATAAACGCAGAATTAGAAGCAATGGCAAAAACGCTTTATGATTATTGGTTTGTTCAGTTTGATTTTCCTGATAAAAACGGAAAACCCTATAAATCATCCGAAGGAAAAATGATTTTTAATGAAGAATTAAAACGTGAAATTCCTGTTGGGTGGGAAAGTGGTGTTTTATCTGATATTGCAAATATTACAATGGGACAATCTCCTTCTGGAAGTTCTTATAATGAAGATGGAATTGGAACAGTTTTTTATCAAGGTTCTACTGATTTTGGTTTAAGGTTTCCATCGGTTAGAAAATATACAACTGAACCATCACGTATGGCAGAAAAAAACGATATTTTATTATCAGTTAGAGCACCTGTTGGAACACTTAATCAAGCAATTGAAAAATGTTGTATTGGTCGTGGATTAGCATCTTTAAGGGAAAAAGAAGGTTCAATTTCTTTCTTGTGGAGTCAAATGGAATATTTTAAACAAATATTTGATAGAAGAAATGCTTCAGGAACAACATTTGGTTCAATCACAAAAGATGACCTTTTTGGTTTAAAATTATGTATTCCCGATAAAGAAGTTTTAGATAATTTTAAAAAAATAGCAGACCCTTTTCACGATAAAATAATTGTAAATTCAAAACAAAATCAAAAGCTTTCAGAATTACGAGATTGGTTATTGCCCATGTTAATGAATGGACAGGTTAGTGTTGGCGAAAAATAAAATAAACTTAAAAAAAGTTATGGAAAAGAATTTTATTGAAGATTTTGAAAAATCAAAAAATTATTATAATAAAGTACAGCACAAAGAAGCTTTACAAGAATTTATAAATTTAGCTTATAGCCTTTGTGCGCAACATAAAATTGCTAATTATCGTTTAGCAATTAAAGGAAAAGAAATAATGCTTATAATAGGCATGCGTACTGTTTTAAACTTTAAAGAAGAAAATGAAACTTCATTTATAGGAACTATAGTAAATAATGATTTTATAGATAAATTACCAAAAATAAATTCTGATTTACATGCTTTTGGAGGTTCAGATAATAAGAGTTTATTAACACTTAATTATACCTTATTTTTAGAATATAAAAATGAAATAATTGCTCATATTCAGGCTGTAATTTTAGAAGAATTAAAAGCTATAAAAGGACATTCTAAAGAATTTTGGAATACTACATCAACTACAACAAGTGTTTCTTTTAAACATATTGTAAGTCAAAATGTTTTGCTTGAAACATATTTCAATAAAAAGGAAATTATTTTTAAAAATATAAAAGAATTAGTTGATTTAGTTAATATAGAATTAGGTGGTTTTTGTGAGGTTTTTCAAAGAACTCGAAAAAAATTACTTAGTAAAAAACGAATTAACTCTGCTAAAAGTTTATTTATTTTAAATGATGAAACTAGAGATTGGTCTATTAATGAAGGAGGAGGAACTGAACTTCAATATCATATTTTTTTAAGAAATAATAAAATTGGCTACGGTATTGGATTTAATACACAATATGTACCCTTTGCAAATGATTATTCTCCAATAGAATATATGCAACCATTTATAAATTCATATTTAGCCCAAAAGGATGTTCAAGAAACACTTTCTAATAATAATTTTAATTTTATAGAAGGTTCTAAAGAGCAATTAAAGAATATTGAAAATAATCAATATATTCTTATAGGTAAAGAGTTTAGTTTATCTGAAGTAGAAAATAATTATAGTTTAAATATAACTTCTTTTCATCAATTGATTTTTGATATTAAAAATGTATTATTTCAATCTTATCAGCAAATAATATCAAGTAAAGAAAATTTTACAAATTCAATTCAGAATTTTAAAGAAATACCTGCTGTATTAAAAGATAAAATTGATGTTTTACATCATAAAAAGCAAATCATTTTACAAGGACCTCCAGGAACAGGAAAAACAAGGTTGGCAAAACAAATAGCCTCAGAAATGACTATTTCTGAAAATAATTTTAAGGTTATCCAATTTCATCCATCATATACTTATGAAGATTTTGTAAGAGGAATTTCTGTTAAAAATAATCAAAATGGAAATATTGAATATAAAACTGAAAATAAAATATTAGCTAAAATAGCCAAGGAAGCTTTAAAAAATTATACCAATTCTCAGAAAGAAATAAGTTCTTTAAATAAAGAGTTTAAACTCAACGAATATTTTACTCTTTTTGTAGATTTTGTAGAAGATAAAATTGAAGCAAACAACGGTTTTTTTAAACTAACAGATAATGTAGGTTTGTTAAGTTCTGATGAAGATGCTTTTAGATATAAAGGTAATTGGAATGAAAACGGAAACAGAATGTTGTTTAAAGATATTCTACAAGCCTTTACTGATGGAAATATAGTTCGTCAAGATGTAAAGAAAAATTCTAATTTATCTGGTTCAGCCAAACAACATTCAAGTTATTTTATTCGTGTTTTAAATATGTTTCAGCAGTTTTTAAAAGATGAAAATTTAACTTTTGAAAATATATCTGTAGAAAAAGAACCGCTAAAAAATTATGTGCTTATTATAGATGAAATAAACAGAGCTAATTTATCAAGTGTTTTAGGTGAGCTTATTTATGCTTTAGAATATCGTGGAGAAGCTGTAGAAAGTATGTATGAAAAGGAAGGGGAAGGTAATAGTATAATTTTGCCACCTAATTTATATATTATCGGAACAATGAATACCGCTGATCGTAGCGTTGGGCAGATAGATTATGCTATTCGTAGGCGTTTTGCTTTTGTTGATGTGTTACCTGAAGTTATAGAAGAATCAACGTTAGAAAATGATTTGAAATTTAATACAGATTCATTTAATGAAGTAGAAGCATTATTTATTGGCGATAACAATCATTTATCAGATGAATTTAAAGCAAAAGATGTACAATTAGGACATAGTTATTTTATCTATAAAGAAGCTAATTTTGATATGAATTTAAAATATGAAATCAAACCAATTTTACAGGAATATGTAGCCGATGGTATTTTAAAAGAATCAGCATTAGAGGTAATTGAAGCATTAAAATCTCATTTATAAATGCTTGTAATTAGTGAACATTTTGGATATGAAAAGAGAAATAATAGATTTAATTTAAATGAAGATAATTTAAAACTTTGTCAAGATTTTGATTTAAGGACACCTTTTAAAAAGTGTTTTAATAATAATGAAGAAACGTTTTGTTTTAATTTTAATAAGTCTGAAAATGGCGAATTTCAATTTGAAACAGGTTATTATATTGGTGTAGATTGGATTGGAAATAGTGGTTTATCAATTTATGTAGAACCTAAATTAAATGAAGAAGAAAAGCAGGTAAATTATTTAAAAATGCTTTTTGAAGCTTTAAAAGAGCCAGAGAATTTAAATCATTTAAACGATTTATATACGATAGATTTTAAAGCACCATTAATACCAATAACGCAACAGCAAGATTTATTAGCTCCTTTATTATTAATTGAATTTCTACAATTACTAAAAAATATTGTACGCAAAGGTTTAAAAAAATCGTACTATAAAGTAACAAAAAATTTAAATTCAAAAGTTAAAGGTAAAATATTAATAAATGCTACTGTTAAGCAAAATCACTCACATCAAAAAATGCTATATAATGTATGCACATTTGAGGAGTTTGGTTATAATTCTGTTGAAAATAGCATATTAAAAAAAGCTTTGCTTTTTACGCAATTTGCTTTAAATAGTTTTAAAATTGATAAAACCTTAGATTTAAAAGAGTTGTTTAATTATGTTATTCCTGCTTTTGAAAGTGTTAATGAAAATATTGATATAAGAGTTATAAAAAACACAAAACATAATCCTCTTTTTAAAGAATATACACAAGCTATAAAGCTAGCTAAAATAATTTTAAAGCGTTACAATTATACGATAAGTCAAACGACTGAAAAAATAGTTAAAACGCCTCCTTTTTGGATTGATATGCCTAAATTATTTGAGTTGTATATATTTAAAAAATTACGAGAAATTTATCCCGAAAAAGGAGAGGTAAAGTATCACTTAAAATTAAACAGGCAAGAGTCAGATTTTGTATTAAATAGTCAAGATTTAAAAATGGTTATAGATGTAAAATATAAACCAAGATACGCCGATAATGGAATTTCTATGGATGATGCTCGTCAAATTAGCGGTTATGCAAGAATGGAAAAAATGTATAAAGAATTAAATGAGCCTGATTTAAATAAAGTTTTAGCTTGTTTAGTTATTTATCCCGATCAAACAAATGGTCTTGATTTAATAAAAGAGAATTTAAAGAATGATAAATTTAAACATTATGTTCAGTTTTTTAAATATGGAATTAAATTACCAGAATTATAGCAAGTAAGAATCATAGTTATTAAAATAAAAAAAGATGCAGTTAACTGCATCTTTTTTTTATAAAATACCATAGTTTTTATTTTAATTATATCTTGAAAAAAGTGCTATAAAAATTATGTATAAGTATTTATTTGATTCTATCATTATTTAATACTTACATTTTAACTATAAAAGTTAGCTCAATTCCTAAGGCATTACCTAATTTATTTAGAGTTTCTACCGTTGGGTTTCCTTTGCCACTTTCAAACTGTTTAAGTGTACGTAAACCAACACCAGAAAGGTCTGCAAGCATTTCTTGTGTTACATTTAAATTTTTTCTACGATTTTTTACAATTTCGATTAAGTGCATTGTATGGCTCTTTTAATGTAAATATATACTTTTGAGCTTAGTAATTGTTTAAAAAGTGCTTTATAGTACACTTTTTATGATGTTTTATATAAGGAGATTCACAATGATAAAATTTAGAAAATATTTTTGAAAACTAGAAGCTGTCATACTGAATTTATTTCAGTACTGAATAAGGTTAATAAAATAAATAAGAAACTAAATTCTATTTAATAGATTTTATTTTCTGTTTTTTTAGATGAAACAGGCTTATAAATAGATGTTATATAAAAGTATGTACAAGTATTTATTTGATTTTTCTACAGAAAAAGAGTACTTAAATAGTACTAAGAAAAGAGTTTAGTTAGTATTTTTTTTGACACCTAAATTGACACCTAAAAATAAAAACCCTGTAAACACGGGGTTTACAGGGTGTAATTGTGGAGACGCCGGGAATCGAACCCGGGTCCAAACAAGCAGTTCAAATGCTTTCTACATACATATTTCTTTCTTAATTTTCGACTAGTAACTGATTAAGAACAATCTGTTAAAAGCTTATCTTCTTTAGTTTCAAAAACCTGCCGAAGCTTCAGGTTTTCTATATTTACTTTTACGATATCCAAAAGTGAAGCGCCGTAAATCAAGGCTATTCGTGGACATAAAGCTTGCACACCTTGTGTGCCTAGGCCAATCCTACTGTGATTCGGATTAAGCAGCTAAAGCGTAGTTATTCTCGCCGTTTAAAAAGTTGAAATAAAGATTAACGAGTTTCTATTCACTGCTCGGCATGCTTACATTATCGCTGATCTCGCTGTCAAAACCAGTCGTCCCCAAAATGTTAAAAAGTATACCTTTAAATATACCTTCAAAAATAATATTATTATTAATATCTTTGAGCAAATAGTTGTTTTACAAGGTGAAAAACAAATTTAGTAATCCAAATTATTTAATAAAAATACATTTATGAAATGCAAAGATAACAAAATACTATTTGTACAATACATTTAAATCAAGTATTTTCGCTTAAATTGTTATATTTTTAACAATTATAGTTTATTTGTTTAATTTTACACAAAATACATACATGAAATTCGGAATTATTAAAGAACGTAAAAATCCACCAGATAGAAGAGTTGTTTTTTCACCTGAAAAATTACAAGAATTTAAAGAGCAATTTCCATCCGCTGAAATCGTGGTAGAAAGTTCCGATATTCGTGTTTTTAGTGATGAAGCGTATCAAAAAGTAGGTATAGAGGTAGTTACCGATATGTCAGATTGTGATGTATTATTAGGTGTCAAAGAAGTTCCTTTAGAGGCTTTAATTCCGAATAAAAAATATTTTTTCTTTTCACATACGATTAAAAAGCAACCTTATAATCGCAAGTTGTTACAAGCAATATTATCAAAAAATATTGAAATGTATGACCATGAAACCATTATCAAAGAAGATGGAGCTCGATTAATTGGTTTTGGTCGTTATGCAGGTTTGGTCGGTGCTTACAATGGTTTTAGAGCTTTGGGTTTACGTGAAAAATTATTCACTTTACCAAAAGTAGAAACACTTACCGATTTAGATGCTGTAAAATCGGAATTAGATAAAATTACGGTGCCAAATATCAAAATTTTATTAACAGGAACAGGGAAAGTAGCACAGGGAGCAAAAGAAATTTTAGAGCATCTGAACATAAAACAAGTAAGCGATGCTTTATATTTAACGGCGGATTTTACCGAGCCTGTATATTGTATTTCTGATGTGATGGAATACAGCAAGCGTATCGATGGAAAAGTAGGGAATAAGTTTGCTTTTTATAAAGATGCAACGGGTTATGAAAGCAATTTTATGCCGTATGCGAAAGTAACAGATTTCTTTATCGCAGGTCATTTTTATGGCGATGGCGCGCCGTATTTATTTACTCGAGAAGATGCTAAAAATCCTGAGTTTAATATTAAATATGTCGCTGATATTTCTTGTGATGTCGATGGTCCAGTAGCTTCAACAATTCGTTCTTCAACAATTGCGGAGCCTATTTATGGTTACAATCCTCAAACAGAAAAAGAGGTTAATTTCACTGATGAAAATGCTATAACCGTAATGGCAGTAGATAATTTGCCGTGTGAATTACCAAAAGATGCGAGTGAAGGATTTGGAGAAATGTTTTTAAAAAATGTAATTCCAGCTTTTTTCAATGATGATAAAAACGGTGTTTTAGAACGTGCAAAAATGACGACAAGCGAAGGAAAATTAGCTGAACGTTATGCGTATTTACAAGATTATGTAAACGGAATATTAGAATAATAAAAAAGCATAAGAAATAAGAATAAAATCCCGCAATTGCGGGATTTTATATATAAGTAAAAAAAAGTAAAATAGATGTTGCCAGATAAACAATTTTTAATGGATACCGCTCAAATGAGAATGCCTTTTGGAAAATATAAAGGCTATTATTTAGATAATTTGCCCGAACATTATATTGTTTGGTATAAAAACAAAGGATTTCCTGCGGGAAAATTAGGCAAAATGATGGGTTTGGTTTATGAAATGCAATTAAATGGTTTAGAAGATATTTTACGAAAAATCAGAAATTAATTTTTGATAATTAATCATAATAAAATTTAGAAGAGAACATTTTTTTGGCATTTTCCAGCATTTTTTGTTGATTATTTTTATCGTTTACGGGCTTGTTAGATAGTTTTTCAATATCAATATTAGGGTTTTCAAAAAGTTTCGCTAAATCAACATTAATCGTAGCGGTATTTACAAAATACCAAATTTCAAAATTATCGAATGTAATTTGTATTGGATTAATTTCATCATTTTTTATCGGTGCGATATCGTATTTAAAAGCGGTTTCTGTGTTTATTTTAGTACTTATTTTTTTAGTATTTCCTTCAATTTTAAAAGAAGATTTTTCAAAGACTAAATTAAGTCCTAAATTAAATTGCAGGGTATAATCTCCGCCTTCCAAATCATCGGCGTATAAGTTGTTATTTCTTTCTTTTACAGGTATTTGTATTGTTTTTAGACTGCTGATATCAGTCGTATTTTTACTCTTTTTATGTATTAATTTCACATTCGAAATAGTATATTTTATGTTTTCAAATTTAATACTATCAATAACATTAGGAGTATTTATATTTGTTTTTGGGTGTTGAAATTTATAGTATTTATTGAGTTCTATTTTTTCACCGTTCCATTGGTGTTCAAATTCGATACTTGCCTCATGTTTTGTATCAGGAGAATCAAAAATATTACAAGAAGTAAGAAAGATACTATTAAAAATCAGTAGTATTATTCCAATTTTTGACACATTTTTTTTGATAATAATCATTTTCATTTTTTTTTTTGGAGCTATTTCCCGCTTTCCGCACTCGCTTTTTTTTTGAAGAAAAATCAAAAAAAAGAGCTCAAACAATTGCTTCAATCGGGGCTAAATAAACCTCACAGGTTTTTAAAACCTGTGAGGTTTGAGATTAACTGAAAAATTCAGGTTTTTTCTATCTTTTTGAAAATAAAGTTGCTTTATATCAAGTATTTAAAACAACTTTATTTATAGTTATCAAATTATAAATTATTGACCGTTTTTCTGATTGCGACTAAGTTTGTCAATAATTTTTCTAAATAATCGAGATGTAACATATTTGCGCCATCGCTTTTTGCGTTTGCGGGGTCGAAATGTGTTTCAATAAATAAACCATCGACATTATTAACGACTCCAGCTCTTGCGATTGTTTCAATCATATCGGGTCTTCCACCTGTAACACCGCTTGTTTGATTGGGTTGTTGAAGTGAATGTGTCACGTCTAAAATGGTCGGCGCAAACTCACGCATGGTTGGGATTCCTCTAAAATCGACAATCATATCTTGATATCCGAACATCGTTCCACGATCTGTAATCCATGCTTTTTCGTTTCCTGCATCGTGTACTTTTTTCACGGCGTGTTGCATTGCTTCAGGACTCATAAATTGTCCTTTTTTCAAATTAACGACTTTTCCAGTTTTGGCGGCTGCAACGACTAAATCGGTTTGACGCACTAAAAAAGCAGGAATTTGTAAAACATCAACATATTCGGCGGCTTTGTAAGCGTCTGAAACTTCGTGAATATCGGTAACGGTTGGCACATTAAAAGTTTCGGAAACTTTTCTTAGAATTTTCAAGGCTTTTTCATCACCGATTCCTGTAAAACTATCGATTCTACTTCGATTTGCTTTTTTAAAACTTCCTTTAAAAATATACGGAATTGCTAATTTATCGGTAATTGTAAGTACTTTTTCGGCGATTCGCATTGCCATTTCTTCACTTTCGATGGCACACGGACCTGCTAAAAGAAAAAAATTATTAGCCTCGGTATATTTTATATTTGGGATATGTTGTAAATCCATGATTGTAAGTTGTGGGTTTTTAACAAAATTAAGAAATTAAATTGGCTATATTTAGCCTTTATAATAAATAACATCAAATGAAAATCAATATTAAAATAAATTTCAAAAATAATTTCAAAAAAATAATCTATATATCGGCATTTTTGCCAGTGTTTTTGGTATCCTGTAAAACGGTAAAATATCAAGAAAAAACAACTTCAAAAAAAGCGTTTATTATCGATAGCGTTCTTGTAAAAAAACATTTATATACCTTGGCTTCGGATGAAATGCAAGGGCGAAAACCTGGTACAGAAGGTATGGAAAAAGCGACGGTTTATATTGAAAATGAATTTAAAAGAATCGGTTTAAAAACGTATGCTAATTTAGCGACTTACCGCCAGAATTTTACGCATAAAGATATTAAAATGAGTAATATTATTGGCGTTTTAGAAGGAAAAAGTAAAAAAGAGGAGATTGTAGTAATATCGGCACATCACGACCATTTAGGCGTAAAAAAATCAGGAAAAGGCGATGTTATTTTTAACGGTGCAAATGATGATGCTTCTGGCGTTGTTGGCGTGTTAGCATTGGCGGAATTTTTAGCGAAAAAAGGTACGAATGAACGTACTATTTTGTTTGTCTGTTTTACGGCGGAAGAGATGGGTTTAATCGGTTCTAATTTTTTTGGAAAAGGAATTGACCCAACAAAATTTGTCGCAGGAATCAATTTGGAAATGATAGGGAAAACACCAAGTTTTGGCAAAAATACGGCGTGGCTAACAGGTTTTGAACGTTCTGATTTTGGTAAAATTATTCAAAAGAATTTAAAAGGTACAGATTATCAATTATTTGCTGATCCGTATGAAAAATTTAATTTGTTTTTTAGGTCGGACAATGCGTCTTTAGCTCGTTTGGGAGTTCCTTCGCACACATTTTCGACCACACCAATTGATGTTGATAAAGAGTATCATCAGGTTTCTGATGAAGCTGAAACTTTAAATATGAGCGTAATTACCCAAACAATTAAAGCCGTAGCAAAAGGAACAGAAAGTATCATTAATGGAAAAGATACGCCGACAAGAATTGTGTTAAAAGAGTAAATGTTATAAACAATTTCTAAATGATAAAATACGTACAAAATAGTTCAATATTATTAATTTTAGTATTCTCTATAATTGGTTGTTCTTCTTCCAAAGTTGTTTATGATTATGATACGAGTATCAATTTTGAAAATTATAAAACATTTCAGTTTTTTGAAGATGCAGGAAAAGGTTTAAATGCACTCGATATTAAGAGAGTTACGGGTGAAATAATATTTTTATTGGAGCAAAAAGGTATGAAATTATCCGATAATCCTGATATGTATATTGATGTTTTATCCAAAGAAAGTATTGTTGAAAATAACAGCACCATCGGTGTGGGAATCGGTGGAGGCGGTCGTGTTGGTTTTAATATTTCAGGAGGAATCCCTCTTGAAAATAGAAAAATAAAACAAGAATTAACCGTTAATTTTATTGCTGGTAAAAATGATGCGTTATTATGGCAAGGAATCGCCAATACGAATATCAAAAAAAAACTAAATCCGCAGGAAAGAACAGCGTATTATCAGAAAATAACAGCTAAAATTCTTGAAAAATACCCGCCAGAAAAATAATAGTAAAAATTAAAAAAAAATACTCGAATTGACAGAAATCATAAAAAAAGATAAAACTGTCAATTTGAGTAAATTCGAGTAAAATTGTTCCTGAAAATTTGAGTGAATTTTTACTTTAAAACCTCTTCAATAACTTTTCCAGTTGTTCCATTTGGAAATTCAATTTGCAATAAATTCGCCAAAGTAGGAGCAATATCAATAATTTCATATTTCTTTTTAGAGTTTCCTTTTTGGATACCATTTCCATAAAAAATTACAGGAATATGCGTGTCATACGAATATCCAGAACCGTGCGTTGTTCCTTTTTTAGGATAACTAACCGTTGATGGATTTGGAACAAGTAACACATCGCCTGAAAATTTTTGATTATAGCCATTTTGTAATGAGTTTAAAATCCCTGAAGTAAATGATGTTGTTTGCAAGGTTCTTGCCGTTGCTGATTTGTAAATTCCTGGGTAATTAATTACTTCATCGGCTATTTTTTGAGCAACTTCATTTTTACTTAAATTTAAAGATTCAATTTTATTTTTATCTAAAAAAATCTGAAAGTTTGAAATATTTTCAACCAACGCATCTGACTTAAAATATTTTTTAGTAATGTCATTTACAAAAGTTCTGAATTTTGTATAACTGAAATAATTTGCAGGAATTTTAACCGATTGCAAATAAGCAGGAACTTGAACAGCAGCGTGGTCGGCTGTTAAAAATAAGGTGTAATTTCCTTTCCCAACTTGCGTATCTAAAAAATTGAAAAGTGTTGCTAAATCTTTATCCAAACGTAAATAGGTATCTTCAATTTCTTTGGAAGCAACCCCAAATTGATGTCCAACATAATCGGTTGAAGAATAACTAATCGCTAAGAAATCGGTATAGTTAGTGTTTCCTAAATTTTCGCCAATAATAGCCGATTTTGCAAAATCCGTAGTTAAAGAATTTCCCGCAGGAATTGCTTTTATAATACTATAATTGTTGTTTTTATGTCTTAATTCAGGAATATTATGCGGGAAAACAGGCGTTTCTTCTCCTTTAAAAGGTGCTTCAAAATTATTGTTATCAGCAATACTTTCGGTGTAAGAATTGATGTTGTGTAAGGTTTTCCAAGGTTTACTTAAATAAGTATCTACAATTTTTGCTTTGTTAAATTCTTGCACCCATTTTGGCAATTTTTTCATATAATACGACGAAGTAATCCAATCGCCTTTACTACCGCCATCAAACCAATATGCACCGTTTGCGGTATGTCCAGCAGGTAAAATTGCCGAACGGTCTTTAATAGCAATACCAATTGTTTTCCCTTTCATATTTTGGGCTAATCTTAATTGGTCGGTAATGGTGGTGGTTAGCATTCTGTGGGGCGATTTTTCACCACCTTTTCCATCGTTTCCAACGGTTTTATAATTCGTATCATCAACACAATAAATTGTTTTTTTTAAGAATTTATCGTACCAATTATTACTGATAATCGCATGATTTACAGGTGTTGTTCCTGTGTAAATCGACGTATGTCCAACAGCGGTATAGGTCGGAATGTAATTATAATGTGCGTTTTCAAGCGAAAAACCATCTTTTAATAAACGTTTAAAGCCGTTATTTCCGTATTTATTGGCAAAACGAATTAAGTAATCATAACGCATTTGGTCAATAACAATGCCGACAACGAGTTTCGGTTTTTTAGGTGGATTTTTTTTCTTCGCAGTTAATGAAGTAAATCCTGATAAACAACATATAGCAAGAATTGCTAAAGGAATAATTTTTTTCATTATATTTTTTACTATAAAATTAAGAAGGTTTTTAATCAAAATAAGTTCAAAGATACTCATCTTAAGAGTAAAATAGGTGTCAAAAAATATTAAAAGAATATTAAAAGAATGTCAAAATACATACTAAAAGCGATAAAAAAGCCGAGAGTTAATCGTTTTTTAATACTTTAGCCAAAAGAAAAACAGAGTATTTAAATGAACTACATTGAGCATATCGGTAAGTATTTTTTGATGCTAAAACAAGTTTTTACAAAACCCCAGCGATGGCGTATTTTTCGGGAGGCTTTATTTACTGAAATTGACGAACTTGGGCTTAAATCATTAGGGATTATTTCTTTTATATCTTTTTTTATAGGAGGCGTAATTTCCTTACAAACTGCCCTTAGCTTAGACAGTCCTTTTATTCCAGATTCCTTAATAGGATTCGCTGCAAAACGCTCTATGATTTTGGAATTTGCACCTACATTTTGTTCCATCATTTTAGCAGGGAAAGTAGGTTCTTATATTACGTCAAGTATTGGCTCTATGCGTGTTACCGAACAAATTGACGCACTAGAAGTTATGGGGATTAATTCCTTAAATTACTTGGTATTGCCTAAAATAATTGCCACTGTATTTTTTTATCCATTTTTGATAATTTTAGCCATGTTTTTAGGGATTTTTGGCGGTTGGCTTACAGGGATTTTATCAGGATTATTTGCTGGAGTTGATTATATTACAGGAGTACAAATGGATTTCGACCCGTTTTTAATAAGTTATGCCATGATAAAAACATTAATTTTTGCTTTTATAATTGCGACAGTTCCTGCATATCACGGATATTATGTAAAAGGCGGTTCGTTAGAAGTAGGGAAAGCAAGTACGCAATCGGTAGTTTGGACAACGGTTCTTATTGTAATTGCGAATTATTTATTAACGCAAATGTTATTAACATAAAATGATAGAAGTAAATAATTTACATAAAGGATTTAATGGCGTTGAAATTTTAAAAGGAATTACGACTTCTTTTCTTCCAGGACAAACGAGTTTAATTATCGGTCAGAGTGGTTCAGGGAAAACGGTTTTTTTAAAATCATTAATAGGATTGCACATTCCTGAAAAAGGAACAGTTACCTATGATGGTAGAGTAAATACCGAAATGACAATTGATGATAGACGAAATTTTCGAAAAGAAATCGGCATGGTTTTTCAGGGAAGTGCTTTGTTTGATTCGCAAACTGTAGAAGAAAATGTAATGTTTCCTTTGAAAATGTTTACCAAACAATCGCAAGCGGAAATGTTAGAAAGAGTAAATTTCGTGCTAAAACGAGTAAATTTAGAGAATGCGAATAAAAAATATCCTGCGCAATTATCAGGAGGAATGCAAAAACGAGTAGCGATTGCCAGAGCCATTGTTATGAAACCTAAATATTTGTTTTGTGATGAGCCAAATTCTGGATTAGATCCGCAAACTTCGATTGTAATTGATAATTTAATTAAAGAAATTACTCATGAATATCAAATAACAACGGTTATCAATACACACGATATGAATTCGGTAATGGAAATAGGGGACAAGATTGTTTTTCTTCAAAATGGAAAAAAAGCGTGGGAAGGTTCTCATAAAGAAATTTTCAAAACCGATAATAAAGCTGTTGTCGATTTCGTGTATTCCTCAAATTTATTTAAAAAAGTACGAGAAGCCTATTTATTAGACGTATAAAATTATTTATTTTGAAGATTTTTGAAAAATAAATAAAAGATAAGTTTCTGTAAAATAGCGAACTATAAAAAGTGATTAAAATTATTATAATTTTTTCAATAAAAAATTTTGCAGAACTCTAAAAACCTTGTATATTTGCAACCGCTAAGGAGAAAATAATAAATGACCTGGTAGCTCAGTTGGTAGAGCATCTCCCTTTTAAGGAGAGGGTCCTGGGTTCGAGCCCCAGCCCGGTCACTAAGCTTTTCTTGTAATTAAGAAAAGCTTTTTTTATTTTTTTCGAAAGCTTTGGGGAGATACCAAAGCGGCCAACTGGGACGGACTGTAACTCCGTTGTCTTACGACTTCGCAGGTTCGAATCCTGCTCTCCCCACAAAACCTCTGTCTTTTGATAGAGGTTTTTTTGTATTTTAGCCAGAAATTAAGCTCGCTATTTTATGAAAAAGATATTCTTAAATTTATTTTTATTGATACTTTTACTACAAGTATCTACTGTTGTAAGTCAAAATAACGATGAAAATCAAAATAAAGGCGTTGTTTCAGGGAAAATAATCGATGCCAATACAAGAGAAGCCATTCCCTTTGTAAACATCTTAGTTTACGGAACTTCTATCGGTAGTGCTTCTGATGAAAATGGTACGTTTACAATTGCAAATATCCCGCTAGGATATAATAAATTACAAATCTCATTTATAGGATACGAAACCTTCATTTCAGATGAATATTTAGTAACCAACGGTAAAACTACTTTTATAAATATCGAACTAAAAGAACGAGAAACAACGCTGAAAGAAGTAGAAATAAAAGCAAGTTTGTTTAAAAAATCCGTAGAAAGTCCACTTTCTTTACAATCCTTAGGCGTTGCCGAAATTGAAAAAAATCCCGGAGGAAATAGAGATATTTTAAAAGTAATTCAATCATTTCCTGGCGTGGCTTCCAATCCAGGTTTTAGAAACGATATTATTATTCGAGGAGGAGCAACATCAGAAAATAAATTCTATTTAGATGGCATTGAAGTTCCTGTAATCAATCATTTTCAAACCCAAGGCGCTACGGGAGGTGCTGTCGGAATTATGAATGCCGATTTAATCCGTAAAGTTGATTTCTATTCGAGTGCTTTTCCCGTAAATAGAGGAAATACATTGAGTTCCGTTATCGAATTTACCCAAAAAAGAGGAAATCCAACCCAGCTTAAAACAAGAGCAACGCTAGGAACTTCCGATGCTGGAATTACTTTAGATGGTCCTTTGGGAAAAAATACAACGTTTATGTTGTCTGTTCGGCAATCATATTTACAATTTTTATTCAAATTGATAAAATTACCCTTTTTACCAACTTATAATGATTTTCAATTAAATGTAAAATCACAATTATCGAAAAATAGCGAATTATCAATAATTGCTTTGGGAGCAATCGACAATTTTAAATTGAATGAATCTGTAAATGATAGTGAAACAGACCAAGAAACTCTAAAAAGAAATAAAATAATTTTAAATACCGTTCCCGTAAATAGTCAATGGAATTATACCGTTGGAGCCAGTTATAAATATTTTGCAGATAAATCGACACATTTAGTAGTGCTTAGTCGAAATGAACTCAAAAATACAGCAGAAAAATATTTTTTGAATCAAGAACAACCCGAAAATTTATTGTTAGATTATAGTTCAAAAGAAATAGAAACCAAATTTAGATACGAGAATACTTTTAAAACGAGCAATAATTATAAGTTCAACTTAGGAACAAATGTTGAAATAGCGACCTATTTAAATGATACGTATCGAAAAGTAGCCAATTCACAAGGACTTTTTGAAGATACGTTTAATGCTAATATTGATTTTGTTAAATATGGCTTTTTTGCCAATGTATCCAAAGAATATTTAGATAATAAATTAGGAGTTTCCTTCGGATTTAGAACCGATGGTGTTGATTATAATCCGCAGATGAAAAATCAATTACATCAATTTTCACCAAGACTTTCATTAAATTACAATCTAAATGATAAGGTTTCATTAAGTGCATCGCTAGGACGTTATTATCAATTGCCGTCTTATACCGTATTAGGATTCAAAAATAATACAGGCGAATTTATCAACAAAAAAGGATTGAAATATATACAAGCCGACCATCTTGTGAGCGGTTTTGCATACAAACCCAATACAAGTGCTAAAATTACCTTAGAAGGATTTTATAAAGCGTACAAAAATTATCCATTTTCAGTTCGAAACCAAGTAAGTTTGGCTAATTTAGGCGATGGTTTTGGGGTTGTTGGTAACGAAGAAGTACTTTCAAATTCAAAAGGAAGAGCCTACGGAGTTGAGATATTGGCACAAAAAAAATCGTATAATGGTTTGTACGGATTGGCTTCATATACTTTTGTACGCAGTGAATTTAAAAATGCCTTAGGAAATTACATTCCATCGACTTGGGATAATAAACATCTGTTAACGGTAACGGCAGGGAAAAAATTAAAGAAAAATTGGGAAATAGGCGCAAAATTCCGATTAGTTGGCGCAAGACCACATACGCCTTATGATACCAATGCTTCTTCTTTAAAAGTAAATTATGATATCGTAAATGGCGGTATTTTAGATTATACAAAATTAAATCAAACACGTTTTAACACTTACACGCAGTTAGATGCACGACTCGATAAAACATGGTTTTTAAACAATGTTGCTATTAATTTGTATCTCGATATTCAAAATATATACGGAAGTAGTGCGGAACAAAATCCGTTTTTATTAGCCACTGAAGATACTACAGGAAGAATTACCGATCCAAATGATACTTCAAGATATGTTTTAGAAGAAATCGAAAGTAGTAAAGGAAGTGCCTTGCCAAGAATAGGTGTAATTATCGATTTTTAAAATATTTTTAGATGATATTTTAGATGATATTTAACGTAAATTTAAAATAAAATAAAAGACTTTTAGAAGATTTTAACTTTTAAAATGATGCTAAAAATAATCAAAAAGAATATATTGCTGATTAAATTAAAATATACCACTATACTATATGAAAAATTTGTTGATAGGTGCCATTTTTGCCTTTTTAAGTATCGGTTCAATAACTGCTCAAAAATATAAGTTTAAAACCGTAAAAGATATCGAAAGTAGTCACGTTAAAAGTCAAGGAAATACAGGAACTTGTTGGAGTTTTTCGACAAGCTCTTTCTTAGAATCTGAAATTATACGATTAACAGGTAAAAATATCGACCTATCTGAAATGTATACTGTACGTAATACTTATTCAGAAAAAGCTGAAAATTATGTATATCGTCAAGGGAAAGCGCAATTTAGTCAAGGCGGTTTGGCACACGATGTTTTAAATTCAGTAGCAAATTACGGACTCGTGCCAGAACAAATTTTCTCAGGATTGGATGCAGGAAAAGATATTCATAATCATGCAGAATTAATAGCGGTTTTAAAATCGATGTTAGATACGTATATCAAAAACCCAGCAAAACAATTAAGCCCGAAATGGAAACAAGCAACACAACGAGTTTTAGATGTGTATTTAGGTGAAAATAAAAATGAATTTAGCTTCGAAGGAAAGAAATATACACCGAAAAGTTTTGCAGAATTTACCAAAATAAATCCTTCAGAGTATTTAACGATTACTTCTTTTGAGCATCAAAAAATGTATGATAAGTTTATTTTAAATATTCCTGATAATTTCTCAAATGGTTCATTTTACAATGTATCTTTAGATGAATTAACAGAACTTACGCAAAGAGCTGTCGAAAAAGGCTATACTTTAGCGCTAGATTGTGATGTTTCTGAAAAAACATTTTCAGCAGAAAACGGTGTCGCTTTTATTCCTGCAAGTAGCTCAGAAAGTGAAAAAGGATTGACTGAAATCGTAAAAGAAAAAACAATAACACCTAGTTTTCGTCAAGCAGAATTTGAAAATTTCAATACCACAGATGACCATTTAATGCACATCGTAGGATTGGTAAAAGATCAAAAAGGAAATAAATACTTTAAAGTAAAAAATTCTTGGGGAGCAAAAAAAGGAAATAACGGTTATGTATATATGTCTGTTCCGTATTTTAAATTGAAAACGATTTCGGTTTTAGTACACAAAGATGCTGTTACAAATAGTTTGAAAAAGAAATTAAACATTAAAAAATAAATATTAAAAACTAAATATTATTTTAGTATTAATTTAAAAGCTTGAAGAAAATATCTTCAAGCTTTTTTAATTTAATAAATCAAGAAATTCAATAAATTCAACAAATTGAGTAATAAGGAATTTCGTATCTTTCGCCCATTATTAATAATTAATTTAGATGGAAGAAAAGATAAAAAAAGAGCAAGATGTTGCACAATCTAAACAAGCTATTCAGGAAGATGCTAAAGGATTATGGGAAAGCATCAAAAAATTTCTAGTAGAATTATTAGATTTCCGAGAAGATACCGATCAAGAAGCAACTATAGAAGCCATAAAAGTCGATATTCCGTTTAAAGGAGCTACCGCTTGGATTTTAATTTGCTCAATATTTGTAGCATCAATTGGATTAAATGCCAATTCAACAGCCGTGGTTATTGGAGCCATGTTAATATCTCCTTTAATGGGACCTATTTTAGGAATCGGAATGTCATTAGCAATTAATGATATTGATACGTTGAAAAAATCAATGATAAACTTAGCAACTATGATTGTTTTGAGTTTATTAACCGCATTTTTATTCTTTTTTTTATTTCCTTTAAAAGAAGAAACTTCCGAATTATTAGGAAGAGTAAAACCCGATATTCGAGATGTTTTAATTGCTTTTTTTGGTGGTTTAGCCTTAATTATCGCCCGAACAAAAAAAGGAACTATAGCATCTGTAATATTTGGAGTTGCTATTGCAACTGCCTTAATGCCACCTTTATGTACCGCTGGTTATGGCTTGGCAATCGGTAATTTTGACTACTTTTTTGGAGCGATGTATTTATTTACAATCAATACTATTTTTATCGCTTTAGCTACTTTTTTAGTGCTGAAATTATTAGGATTTACCATGATTCGATATGTAAATTCTGAAAAAAGAAAAAGAATCGCACAGATAGCTTCTTTTGTCGGTTTCTTAGTGATGGTTCCTGCCATGTTCACCTTTGTAAATGTTTATAAAGAAAGCGTCGTTACTGCAAATTATGATAAATTTTTAAAAGAAGAAATTCTAGCGAATAAAGATTTATGGTTACAAAGAGAAAATATCGATAAAAAAAATAAAAAAATTAGCCTGTTTTTTAATGGTGATGTAACCGATGCTACCGAAACTTTTTTAAGAAATGAACTAAAAACATATCCTAAATTAGATGTTTATGAGTTATTTATCAACGAAAATAAAGCTAGAAGTGTCGATAGAGTCGTGGATGCCTACGATAGAGCAATTGTTGATTTAGATTTAAAAGATAATATCATAAAAGGATTACAGAAAGAAATTGAAGATTTAAAACTTACAATTTCTAGTCTAAATAATAATATAGAGCAAAATGCTTTAAAAAGAGATGAAAATAGTATTCCGTTTAGTAAAATAGCGAAAGAAGCTAAAATCAGATTTAATGATATTAAAGGAATTAGTTTTTCTAAAAAATTATCTTCTACGGATTTTATAAAAATAGATACAATTCCTGAATTATCAATAGTTTGGAATAAAAAATTAGCAGATTCAATAGTTAAAAGAAAAGAAAAAGAACTTAAAAGTTGGTTCGAAAAAGAATTGAAACTAGAAGTTGTATTACTTAAATAAGTGTTTTTTTTAAATTAAAAATATCCTCTATAAATCTAAGATTTTCTTATTTTATAGAGGATATTTTGTTTGTATATGAAAAGTACTGTTTTGTTTATGAGGATTTTTTGCAGGAAAATTAGATGTAATAAAATGGTACTGACTTTTGTTTTAAGACTAAACTAAACATTTTTTATAGATGTTTTTTTAAGTAGTTTGTTTTAGTTTATAATTCTGATTTAATTTTCTATTTTTTAATTCAACATTTGAGTAATTTTGACAAGTTTTTCAATTCTTATTTTCTGTTTTGCTCAATTCTACGAACGTTATAAATTTAAATTTCACGTAATAATTCGGTCAATTTTATTTTCAGATTTAAAGTAAATTAAAGTATTTTTAAATTTCTTTTTTTTGAGAATTACTTACAACGTTTAGAAATGTTTACCAACGAGTATATAAGTTTAAAATTTGTCTTTAATTTATCTTGAGGATTGTATCGAAAAATAATTATCTGATTATCCAAAGTTTAAAATCACTCGAATTGATATAGAATTAAGAAGCTAAAAAATTAAACTTCATCAATAGTGAAAATACAAATTAAGATGCTAAGAGCTTGTTTAAAAATTAAATAAACTGTCAGTTCGAGTTATTTTTTTCCTTCAAAAAATTGTATCGAGAACTTTTTAGCGTCAAAATCAATCAAAATTCATCAACATAAAAGAATTCAAATTCTCGATACAATTTTAATTCCTTTTAGTCATTAAAATCACTCGAATTGACAAGAATCATCAAAAAAAGCTAAAAAAAACACATAAAATCAGGATACGAACCTGAAATAAATTCAGTTTGACGGATTCTATTTCTTATTTTTCTGTGATGTTTTTTTCAGATGAAATTTAAACAGGCTCTAAGCTGATATAAAATTTCTTTGAGGTGGTTTGATCTATTTTTACTTTTTTTAAACAATAGTTTTTTTAATCTCTTGCCGTATTTTAATATTATTTTAGATTACTTTATATCATTCTATAAAAGCAGAAAACCGAGCAAAAGCTCGGTTTTCTTATTTTAAAAATACTAATTAAAAGTATGTTTAATCAATAATTATTTTTGATTAATTACTCTAAAAGTAGTTCTACGGTTTGCAGCATGCTCACGTTCTGTACAAGAAACGCCATCAGCACATCTGTTTGTTAATTTAGTTTCACCATAACCGTTAGCTGTTAATTGACTAGCATTAACTCCTTTCGAAATTAAGTAGTTTACTACTGAACGAGCTCTTCTTTCTGATAAAGATTGGTTGTTTACGTTACTACCTCTAGAATCTGTATGAGATTCAACGGCTGCAGCTACACCAGTTTTTAAAATTGGTAATAATCTAGTATCAATTAAACGTTTAGCACCTGAAGTTAATGTTGAACTTCCTAAATTCCAGTTAATTGGTAATGGAGTGTTTACTGTTAATTTACATTCTACTTCTTTCCAAGATGTTAATCCACCTTTAGATACTAATACTTCTTTAGTAATTGTTTTGTATTTAGCTGCTACAGGAACTTCTTCTTTCCAAGCATCTTTTTCTAAAACAGTTTTCTTTAAAGTTCTGTAAACAGGCTCTCCTTTAATCGCTCTAGATGTTGGAGGTGTTGCCATTACAGTTTTTGTTAAAGTTGTCGTTACTTCAGGAATAGCGATAACTTTTGTTGTTGTAACTGCAGGAATAACTCTTGTAATAGTTGTCGTTACTTCAGGAATAGCGATAACTTTTGTTGATGGAGGTGTTGCCATTACTGTTTTCTTGATAACTTTCGTTACTTGAGGAATATCAATTGTTCTAGTTGATGGAGGCGTTACCATTACTGTTTTCTTAACAATTTTCGTTACTTCAGGAATTGCTACTACTCTAGTTGATTCTGGAGTAATTACTGTTCTTTTGATAGTTTGAGTTACCTCAGGAATTGCAATTTTTCTAGTACTAGGAGGTGTAGTCATTACACGTTGTTTGATAACTTTCGTTACAGCAGGAATATCAATAGTTCTTGTTGTAGGAGGAGTTACCATTACTCTTTTCTTAACTACTTTTGTAATTTCAGGAATTGCTACAACTCTTGTACTTGGAGGAGTTTTAACAACTCTTTTTGTATAGGTTCCATTACCACATCCATTAGGTGAAGTACTTTCATTACATTCAGGAGTAGAAACAATACTAGCATCTTTTTCTAAAACAGTTTTATTAACCGTTTGAAATTGTGCAGGAATTTCTTTATAACACCAGTAACGACAGTCGTTAGGATCAGAAGATTCACAATCAGGCGCTTTTTCGCTCATTTGCCATCTTGCCGATTTTGCTTTTACTTCAATAGTTTCACTATCGTTATTAAAAGATGCAGGAATTACACTTAATTTATTTCCGTAATCTCTTTTCTTATAAGAAATAGTTTCAGTTCCATATACTGCAGGAACGACAACTAAACGTTGCGATGCTTCTTTTACCATTACAGTAACGTCACGCATTTCGTATTTTGCAGGAACAACTTCAATACGTTGTGATGCTTCTTTTACAGTAACAACAACATCACGCATTTCATATTTTGCAGGAACAACTTCTAAACGTTCAGCTGCTTCTTTTACAACAATAGTTTCAGTAACTACACTTGAAGTAGCAGGTACTTTTACTAAACGTTGCGATGCTTCTTTAACAACTACAACAACATCTTTTATTTCATATTTTGCAGGGATAATCTCTAAACGTTGTGTCGCTTCTTTGGTTACTACAGTAACGTCACGCATTTCATATTTTGCAGGAATTACAACTAAACGCTGAGCAGCTTCTTTTGTAATTACCGTTTCAGAAGCGGTAGAAGGTTTTGATAACGATCTTTCAATACGTTGGCTAGCTTCTTTAGTAACGATTGAATAGGTTTGAGGTTCATATTTAGCAGGTACAACTACTAATTTTTGACTTCCTTCATCAACTAAAACACTTTCAGTTACGGTTTTATATTGAGTAGGGTGCGTTACAATTCTTTTGTAAGCAGGAGCAATTTCAATAGTTACATCTTGATTTTTCCATAAAGCAGGAGTTTTACAACGGACATAACATTTTCCGGGTTCTGCATTGGTAGGCAAATCCTGTGCCGATGCAGTAAAATAGAAAGCTAATAAGGCTCCCGTTAATAGTAATTTTTTCATAATAGATAAAAATTTGTTTATGATTACTTAGTTTAATTATATGACACACTTTTTTTATGAAAGTCACACCTAAACAAATATAAGTATTTTTCTATAGATGTTAATGAAATGTTAAAAGAATATTGAGAGTTATAAATTATTGAAATATAGGCTTTTAATGATTCCGTCAGAAAGTCCTATTTTAGGAACAAATATTTTTCGGGCACCGCTCCATTTCATTGCTGATAAATAAATTTTAGTAGCAGGAACAATAACATCGGCTCTATCGGGGTTTAAGCTTAGTTCCGAAATACGTTGTTTATAGCTCATTTTTTTTAAAAACTGATATTGAGCATTTAAATAAATATAGGAAATTGGTTTTCCAACTTCTCTGCCCGACATTTTAAAAATTTTATTGATATTTCCTCCAGAACCGATTAAGGATATACGTTTATAGTTTTTAGTATTTTCTTCTACCCATTCTTGTACTTGTTTAAAAATGGCATTATTTTCAGTTTTTTTATTGTTAATTAGTCGAACGGTACCTATTTTAAACGATTTTGATTTTACAATTCGTCCTTTAGAAAACAAGGTAAATTCGGTACTACCACCGCCAACATCTACATAAAGATATGTAAAATCAGAATCAATTAAATGATGTAAATCAGTAGAAAATATAATTGCAGCTTCTTTTTTACCATCAATAACATCAATAGCAACATTGGTTTCTTTTAAAATAGTACTAACAACTTCGGCGCCATTTCTGGCTTCTCTCATGGCAGAAGTAGCACAAGCTTTGTATTTTTCAACACCGTGAACTTTCATGATTAATTTAAATGCCTTCATGGCATCAATCATTCGACTGGTGTTTTCTTTGGATATAATTCCATTAACAAAGGCATCGGTTCCTAATCTGATAGGAACTCGAACTAAGGATGATTTTTTAAATAATGGTTCTTTATTTTTTTCTTCAATAACATTTGCTACTAAAAGTCTTACAGCATTAGAGCCGATATCAATAGCGCCATATTTTTTTATTTTCAAAATACTATAATTTTATCTATGATTTTTTGGGAAATCGACTAAAATAGTGCGTCCCTTTTTTAAGTTTTTCCAGTGTTTGTCTTTAAATTCGATGCCTATAATTCCGCAAGTAGGCACGTGAGCTATTGGTTTATCGCCAAAATTATTTACAAAACTATTAATACCGTGGTCGTGACTAAATATAATAGCACTGCTAAAATTATCATCTAAAGCATTTACGGTTTTGACTAAATAACCATCACTAAAATTATATAATTGACGTTTTATTTGCAGGTTAGAAAGCGGATATTTAAAATTTTCACAAAAAATAATAGCTGTGTGTAACGCTCTATTTGCACTGCTGGAAACAAATACATCTGGCTTTACTATTTCTTGGGATAGAAACTTAGAAAAAAGATGTGAATCTTTAATACCACGCTCTTTTAAAGGTCTATCAATATCTTTAATACCTTGGTATAGCCAAGAAGATTTTGCGTGACGAACAATATAAAGTGTTTTCATTTAAATTATTAAAATGTATGTAAATATAAAATTATGGGGCTAAACGTGCTAATTTCCACGAAAAATCTTTTTCTAAAGTATATCGTATTCGGTCGTGCATTCTGTTGGGGCGACCTTGCCAAAATTCAATAGAAGTAGGTTTTACCATAAAACCTCCCCAGTGTGGCGGACGTGTAATTTCTTTGTCTTTAAATTGATTGGTTGTTTTTTGAAGTTGTTCATCGAGCACTTCACGAGAAGCAACAACTTCACTTTGGTTAGATGCCCAAGCACCTAATTTGCTGCCATCGGGTCTTGATTCAAAATAACCATCAGATAAATTTTCGGCTAATTTTTCAGCTTTTCCTTTGATGATTATTTGTTGTTCTAATCCAGGCCAAAAAAAAGAAAGACATACTTTATTGTTATTTAGAATAGCTTTTCCTTTTTCTGAATGATAGTTTGTGTAAAAAATAAACCCTTCCCAAGTGTATTTTTTTAACAATACAATTCTGTTTTTAGGAAAACCGTCAAGTCCTATTGCGGAAACATTCATAGCGTTTGTTTCCTCTACTACTTCAGAGGCGTCTGCTGTAAGAAACCAGTTTCTAAATAATTCCATCGGATTTTCAGGACAGTTCTTTTTAAGTAACTCCTTTTTCTCGTATGATTTTCTATAATCGCTTAAATCGTGTGACATAATGATTTTTTATACCCCGTAAAAGTACATTTTTATCAAATGTTTTAGGCTATTTTATCAAAAGAATTCCCAAAATATTTAATCAAAATATAAATTACAGCGTGCTTATTTTTTGATAATACTAAATTTTTAAATTCTTAAAATAGATTGTTAATTTTATATAAATAGAAACGAATCATAATGTTAAAATTAAAAAAATAGTAGTATTATTATTGCAATAATACACGAAAAAGATACGTAATATATCGCTAAAAAACAAGAAGCAAAAAATAATCAAAAAAAGGATATATAATAATGAGTTGTTTTTTACGTTCAAATAGCAATCAAAATCAATCAAAATCAATCAAAATCAATCAAAATAATTTAAAACAAGAAGAAGTATGTTCCACTATATCTCTAAAATAATTTTAATATTCGCTTTCTTTTTTAGTAATATAGCAATAATAACATCACAAGAAAAACACACGCTTACTTTGGGTTTTGAAGGAATGAAATCATCAAAAGGAAATTTATATATCGCACTTTATAATGCCGAAAAAAGCTTTTTGAAAACACCTTTTAAAGGAGTAATTGTAAAAGTAATAGCTAAAAAAGCATCCGCAGAAATAACAAATATTCCCACAGGAACGTATGCTGTATCGGTTTTTCATGATGAAAATGAAAATGAAAAAATGGATACCAATTTTTTAGGAATCCCTAAGGAACCTACAGGAATTTCGAACAATGCAAAAGGATTTATGGGACCTCCGAAATATAAAGATGCAAAATTTGATATAATACAGCCGATGAAAATGAGTATCCGTATAAAATAAATTTCACAAAATAATTCATATAAAGTGATGCTTAATAATTGCAATCAGTAAAGGGCAATTGATTATTTTTGTAGGAAAATAGAAAATCATTATTATGGCTTTAAAAGCAGTTTTATTCGATATGGACGGCGTAATTGTAGATACCGAACCGTTACACAAAAAAGCATATTTTTTAATGTTTGAAAAAGTCGGGATTCAGGTTTCACAGGAACTTTACAATTCGTACACAGGGCAATCAACCTTAGAGATTTGTAAAGATTTAGTGGCGAAATTTGATTTAACACTTCAGGCAACCGAATTGGTAGATTCTAAAAGAGCTTTTTTTAAAGAACTCTTTTTTTCTGATGATAATGACTTAGCATTATTAACAGGAGTGTTAGAGTTGATTAAAAATTATTATGAAAATGGTGTTACTTTAGTTTTGGCATCGTCGGCATCGATGGTTACTATTGATAATGTTTTTAATAAATTCGATTTAAATAAATATTTTAAAGGAAAAATTAGCGGAGCCGATTTAAAAGCATCAAAACCACATCCTGAAATATTTTTAAAAGCAGCCGATATTGCTGGTTTTGATAAAAAAGAATGTTTAGTAATTGAAGATTCTACCAACGGAATTAAAGCCGCTTACGATGGCGGAATTTATTGTGTTGCTTATAAAAGTGAACATTCAAAAGAACAGGATTATTCGTTAGCGCAAAAAGTAATTTCTAATTATGCTGAAATAAAATACGACTTAGTAAAAGATGTTGTGTAAAAATCAGATTTTCGTCATGCTGAATTTAGTTCAGCATCGCATCAATAGGAAAACTACGGAAAATCAGGATGCGAAACTGAACTAAATTCAGTTTGACGGATTCATATTTTAATAAAAAACTCGTTACAACAATTGTAACGAGTTTTTATATATTTAAAAAGAATTATTGTTCTTAAAATATTTTTAGAACATCTCTCTTCCTGAAAAGTGAAAAGCACCTTCGATAGCAGCGTTTTCATCAGAATCAGAACCGTGAACAGCGTTTTCACCGATAGAAGTAGCAAACATTTTACGGATTGTTCCTTCAGCAGCATCCGCAGGATTTGTAGCACCGATTAAAGTTCTAAAATCTTCAACAGCGTTATCTTTTTCTAAAATAGCAGCCACAATAGGACCACGAGTCATAAATTCAACTAACTCTCCGAAGAAAGGACGTTCGTTATGTACCGCATAAAAAGCTTCTGCATCACGAGTTGTCATTTGAGTTTTTTTCAACGCTACGATTCTAAAACCTGCAGCATTAATTTTGTCTAAAATTGCGCCAGTGTGTCCGTTTTCAACACCATCTGGTTTAATCATTGTAAAAGTTCTATTTGTTGCCATTGTAATTGAGTTTCTAATTAATAAATGTAAGTGCAAACTTCGCACAAATCGGCGCAAAAATACACTTTTTAATGTTATTACAAAATTAAGGATATATTTGCTTGATTTCCTGTAAAATAACCTTGTTTTTACCACGAATCTGAAAGGTAACTTCGTTTGATTTTATATCAAAAAATAACACGCCATAACTCAAATCACTTATAACTTTACCAATTCGATACTTATTTTTTTCCGAAGAAAAAGAACTGTAAGCATGCGTTAATCCGCTTGACGTAAAATCGATAATAGGATACGAAATAGTATTTAGATTTGTTTTTGAAAATTCAGAAATGTGTCTATCTCCAGAAAGAATAATGACATTTTTTGCTTTTGAAGTTTCAATCAATTTAAAAAATTTATGTACTTCATTTGGGAAATTTCCCCATTTTTCAAAACCATGCTCTTTCGAAAGTACTTGAATACTGCTCACAATAACAGTAAAATTTGCTGTAGAATTTGTCAATTCTTTTGCTAGCCATTTCCATTGTGCAACGCCTAAAATACTTCCTGTTAATTTTTTTGTAGGTTGATACCTATTTTTACCAGTACCTTTTGTTAAAGCGGTTCTAAAATATCGCGTATCTAAAACAATTATTTTGATGCTTTTATCTTTAATTTTAAAGGTTTCGGAATGATAAATTCCTGCTTGCTTTCTTCTAGGAGAGTTTTTAGGAACGTTTAGAAAATCTAAAAATAATTGCTGACTTTCTTCTTTTTTTACGTGTTCAATTCCTCCATCATTTATGCCGTAATCATGATCGTCCCAAGTAGCTAAAATAGGCGTGTTTTTTATCAGTTTTTGATACGAAGTATCTCTTTTTTGTTGCTGATAAAATCGCGCCATTTTAGTCATATTATTGGTGTCAGCATAAATATTATCGCCGCCCCAAATCCAAACGTTGGGTTTTAAAGAAATAATATCTTCCCAAAAAGGGTTTACTTTTCTCTGATTATCACACGAACCAAAAGCTAACGTAAACTTTTCTTGACCATAACAATTATCAATAGAAAGAGATATCAAACTAATTAAAAACAACGAAATATAAATAGAAAATTTACTAAAAATCATGAATGTAATTTTTAGTAAAAGAACAAAAATAAAAGCATAAAAAGATTAATAAATCATTAATTTGTATATTTGTCATCTATGATTTTAAAACACTTTACACAGCTTCAAGAATTTTTATCACAACCCAAAAATATTGTGATTATAGGACACCGAAATCCTGATGGAGATGCCGTTGGTTCAACCTTAGGATTGAAACATTATTTAGATAAAAAAGGACATACTGCGCAAGTTGTAATGCCAAATGAATATCCCGATTTTTTACATTGGATACCAGGTTCTGAAACGGTGTATCGTTTTGACCGCCAAAATAAACAAAGTGTTCGTGCTTTAGAGAAATCAAATATTGTTTTTCTGTTGGATTTTAACGCCTTACATAGAGTCGGTGGCGATATGCAAAATACCTTAGAAAAATATAAAAATGAGTTTGCTTTAATTGACCATCATCAACAACCTGATGATTTTAAGTATATGTATTCCGATGTTTCGATGTCATCAACCTGTCAAATGGTGTATAATTTTATTGAAATGATGGGCGATGTTGCTTTGATTGATGAAAATATTGCGACCTGTTTATACACAGGAATTATGACCGATACAGGTTCTTTTCGTTTTCGTTCAACCACGAGTAAAACGCATCGAATTATTGCCGATTTAATTGATAAAGGTGCGCAAAATGATAAAATCCACAGTAATGTACACGATTCAAATTCGTATAATCGCTTATTGTTATTAGGACAAGCCTTGAGTAATATGAAATTATTACCCGAATATAAAACCGCTTTTATTACGTTATCCGAAGAAGAAAAGAAAAAATTTAACTACGAAAAAGGGGATACCGAAGGCGTTGTAAATTATGCACTTTCGCTAAAAGGAATCGTATTTGCGGCTATTTTTATTGAAGATAAAGAACAAGGAATTGTTAAAATGTCGCTTCGTAGTAAAGGGAATTTTTCGGTAAATCAATTTGCGAGAAATCATTTTGATGGTGGCGGACACGATAACGCCGCTGGAGGAAAAAGTGATGTTTCCTTAGAAGATACTATTGCTACTTTTACAGCGTTATTACCTGAATATCAAAAAGTATTAGAAACGTCTTATGAAGGATAATCGTATTGTTACTAAATTTTTTAAAGTGTTTGTTTTTTTGATGATTTCAACCTTGTTTTCTTGTTCAGAAAACCAAGCGAGAAGACCCAAAAAACAAGGAACAACTAATTTTTATAAAGAAGTTATCGCTAAAAATAAAAAGTTAAACGCCTTAGAGAAAAAACGCCTAGAAAAATGGATTTCCAAAGATACACTCACTAAATATGAGGTTTCTAAAAGCGGTTTTTGGTATACTTATCTTGTGAAAGATTCTATAAATAATCCTGTAAAGAACCCAAAACCAACGCCTGAAAATACCGTGGTTTTTTCTTTTGATATTTCAGATATTAACGGAAATATTATTTATCAAAAAGAAGAACGAAGCTATAAAATAGATAAAGAAGATTTTATTCCCGCATTACAAGACGGAATAAAGTTGATGAAAAAGGGAGAAATTGTTACTTTTGTAATTCCGTCATACCGCGCTTTTGGCGTTGTGGGCGATGGAAATAAAATAACCGTAAATCAACCCATAAAAAGTACCGTTGCATTACTAGAAATTAAATAATAAATCAAAATAAACAACTAATACAATAAAAATGAAATTAACTAAAATTTTAGCAGGAGCTGTTTTAACGTTCTCTGTAGTATCGTGTGGAAATAGTCAATTTAAAACTAAAAGTTCATTAGCTACAGAAATGGATTCTGTAAGTTATAGTTTAGGGTTAGATATGGCAACTAAAATTAAAATGAATTTAGACGATGTCGATCAAGATTTATTTGTTCAGGGATTTAAAAATGGAATGGATTCGACAAACTTTTTAGTAGAAACGAAAGATGTCAATACTGTTTTAAGAGTGTTTTTTCAGAAAAAACAAGCTGAAAAAATGAAAGAACAACAAGAAGCACAAGCTGAGAAAGCAGCAGCCGATTTTGGAGATTATAAAAAAGAAGGAGAAAAATTCTTAGCCGAAAATAAAACGAAAAAAGGAGTGAAAACAACTTCTTCAGGATTACAATATCTTATTTTAAAAGAAGGAAAAGGAGAAGCACCAACTAAAGAATCACGTGTAAAAGTGCATTATCATGGAACGTTAACTGATGGAACTGTTTTTGATAGTTCTGTGAAAAGAGGAACTCCTAGTGAATTTGGCGTAGGTCAAGTTATCAAAGGTTGGACAGAAGGATTACAATTAATGAAACCAGGAGCAAAATATAAATTTTTCATTCCGCAAGATTTAGCCTACGGAGCACAACAAAGAGGTCAAGATATCAAGCCTTTTTCGGCATTAATCTTTGAAGTAGAATTGCTTGAGGTAAAGTAGTTTTTCGAAAATTACTTTAATTCATTACTTCAATTTATTCCGTTAATTATCTTAAAGAATCTATGGAGGTAATTAACTGAAATACAATTAGGTTAGCACTCGTTGCTAACCTAATTGATTGTTTATAAGCGTATCTAAAAGAATAAATAATAAATATCAAAATAATGAAGTTTTATAAAATTTTAATAGCCGTTATTGTATTGTTTTCAGCGTGTAAATCGGTTAAATATCCCGATTTAGAAAATGGATTATATGCCGATATCCAAACCAATAGAGGCGATGTTTTAGTGAAATTACACGCAAAAGAAGTGCCAATGACCGTGGCAAATTTTGTGTCGTTAGCAGAGGGAAATCACCCTAAAATAGCCGATTCATTAAAAGGAAAACCGTATTATAATAACACCGTATTTCATCGTGTAATTAAAGATTTCATGATACAAGGTGGCGACTTAACAGGTACTGGTAGAGGAAATGCAGGATATAAATTTGCAGATGAATTTCCAGTTGATGAACAAGGTAAATTACTTTATAAGCACGATAGTCCAGGGATTTTATCAATGGCAAATTCTGGAAAAGCAACCAATTCAAGTCAGTTTTTCATCACGCATAAAGCAACGCCTTGGTTAGATGGAAAACATTCGGTTTTTGGTAAAGTATTGGTCGGTCAAAATGTTGTTGATGCCATCAAACAACGTGATTTTATAAATGAAGTAGCAATTATCAGAATTGGAAAAGATGCTAAAAAATTTAAAGCAGCAACTGTTTTTGAAACTGAATTGGCCAATGTAACAAAAAATCAAGCCGAACGCATAGAAAAAATTGAAGCCCTAAAACGTAAATTTCAGCAAGAAAAAGGAATTGAGAAGGCTGTTAAAACAAATTCTGGTTTGCAAATTTTACAACTAAAAAAAGGAACAGGTAAAAAAGTAAATCCAGCAATAGCAACCACGGTTCATTATTCGTTATTTTTAACTGATGGAACAAAAATAGATTCAAGTCTAGATAAAAAAACTCCTTTTACATTTACGATTAATGATCCAAATTTTCCGTTGATAGCAGGTTGGAAAGAAGGTGTACAAACCATGCAAGAAGGCGAAAAATCTAGGTTTTTTATTCCTTATTATTTAGGATATGGCGAAAGTGGATTAGGACCAATTGCACCAAAATCAGATTTAATTTTCGAAATTGAAGTATTGAAAGTAGGAAAATAAATCAACAAGAATCAACAAGAATCAACAAGAATTAATAAGAATCAGTAAGAAAAAAGTAAGCGGGCAATTTTATGGAAGATTTAATGCAAGAAATTATACAAAAAGACCAACAACTTCTCATTTATTTAAATAATTTAGGAAGCGAAAAATGGGATTGGCTTTGGTTAACAATAACGAATCAATTTAATTGGATTCCTTTATTTATTTTTTTAATTATTCTGATTTTTAAATATCTAGGATGGAAAAAAGCCGTATTTACCTTGTTGTTTATTGCTCTTTTAATTACTTTTTCAGATCAATTTACAAACTTAATTAGACGTACTTTTGAAAGATTACGACCAAATAATAATCCTGCAATACAAGATTCTTTAAGAAGATTAATAAATCCTAGGAATTATAGTTTTACCTCTGGACATGCTACAACTTCTACAGTTATAGCTGTTTTTTTAATCATGTTGTTAAAAAAACACGTGCCAGCTATTAAATATTTAGCATTATTTCCCTTAGTTTTTGCATATAGTCGATTGTATTTAGGCGTGCATTTTCCAATCGATATTTTATGCGGTTTTATAAACGGAATGATTATTGGTTTTTTAGCATCAAAATTATACGAATTTTTATCGAGTAAAATATTTAACGAATTAAAAATTTTATAACAGAAAAAAGAGGGTGGCAAGAGTTAAAACCCTTGTTAAAAATAGCATTCAATCCTGACTTGCCGAAGTTCTTCTATTTGTGCGATGCTGAAATAAATTTAGCATGACCAAATACATAAGAAATATCAGAAAATAAAAAGACTATCCATTTTTAAATAAGTGGATAGTCTTTTATTTTGATAATTATATTCTTTTTTATAAAAAAAGTCCTACCGAAGCAGGACTCAAGATTTTCATCTACGGCATATAGCCTTATTGTGATAAGATTAAAAGATTAGAGTAATTTTTTCACATTTCAAATATAGAAAATTTTTTGATGATTTTTAGATTAAAACATTAATTTAGAGCAAAATAATAATTGCTATATTATGTCAAAAATACTTGGGTTAGATTTAGGAACAAACTCTATTGGTTGGGCGTTGGTTCAAAATAATATCATTTTAGGAATGGGAAGTAGAATTTTCCCCGAAGGTGTTGTAAATTTAGGTGAGGGAGAAGGAAGAGAAACTTCAAAAAATGCTAGTAGAACAGAAGCAAGAGGAGTTAGAAGGCAAATTTTTAGAAGAAGATTGCGAAAACGATATTTATTAAAAGAATTGGCGAAGCATAAATTATGCCCAATTTCCCCTGATTTAATTAAAGATTGGAACGGTACAGAAATTTTCAAAAATGAAGAATTGCAAGATTGGTTTAAATTAAATCCATACGAATTAAGAGCAAAAGCAATTCATCAAGAAATATCTTTAGTAGAAATCGGAAGAATTTTTTATCATATAATTCAACGAAGAGGATTTTTAAGTAATAGTAGAAGTGCTGGTGCAGATGTAAAAGAAACAAGTACGCTTTTTACAGGTGATGCCAAAATTGGCAAAACAGGAATTAGTAGTACGCTCGAAAATATCAAAAATATTGGAAATAGTGAAGAAAATAAAACACTAGGTTCTTACTTAAATTCAATAAAACCCAAAGAGAATGAACCTTATTCCGAAGATTTAGAACGCATAAGAAATAGATATACAACAAGGCAAATGTATATTGATGAATTTGAGCTAATTTGGGAATTTCAAAAAATATATCATACAGAATTAACCGAAAAACTAAAATCGTTATTTGGTGGAAGAAAAAAAGATGGCTATAAAGATGACGGTGTTTTATTTCATCAAAGACCTTTACGCTCTCAAAAACATTTAGTCGGTTATTGCTCGTTTGAACCCAAAAAAACAAAATGTAAAATTAGTGCGATTCCTTTTGAATTATTTAGAATTTATCAATGGGTAAACACGCTTTCTTATGATTTTAACGGAGAAAAACAAGAAGTTACACCCGAAGAAAAAGAAAAAATTATACAACTTTTATTATCCAAAGAAAAAGTTGCTTTTAAAGCAATAAGAAAAGTTATTGGCAAATCAGAAAGTAATTATCAATTTAATTATAAGGATAAAGATACTATTGTAGGAACGCATACGATAAGCCAATTATCCAACAAAAAGTTTTTTGGTAAAGAATGGTTTCATTTTTCAGAAGAAGAACAAGAAAATATTTGGCACGTTTTATCTTTTTTTGATGATAGGGATAAACTAAAAGAATATGCCTTAAAAAATTGGAATTTCGATGCTGAAAAAGCAACCGAAATTTCTAAATTTAATTTAAAAGAAGGCTATTCAAATTTAAGTAGAAAAGCAATCAATACTATTTTGCCATTTTTAAAACAAGGTTTTATGTTTGATATTGCCGTAGGATTGGCAGGTGTTAAAAATGTGTTATCAAAAGAAAATAATTGGGCAGAAAATGAACAATTTGTATTAGATAATGTTCCTGAAATAGTGCGTTCAAACATAAAAGGCGGATATATTGAACCGCTAAAAAATATGCTGAAAAATGAATTTAATTGTACCGATAAACAATTAGAAAAATTATATCATCATAGTAGTTCGATTGAAACGGAAATAATATTAGACAAACTTCCTGTAAATATAAATGCCGATAGAGAAATTCAAAAAATTAAAAATCCTGTGGTAATTACCGCTTTGTTTGAAATACGAAAATTAGTAAATGAAATTATAGCTACTTACGGAAAACCAACGGAAATAAAAGTAGAATTAGCACGAGATTTAAAAGCATCAAAAACCAACCGACAAGAAACCAGAAGAAGACAACAAATTTTAGAGCGTGAAAATGACAGAGTAAAAGTGGAGTTAGAAGGATTAGACCAAAGAACAAATCATACAAATATTTTAAAATATAAACTTTGGGAAGAATGTAATAAAACGTGTCCGTTTACAGGAAAAGTAATTACGTTAAGCAAACTTTTTACAGGAGAAGTTCAAATAGAACATATTTTTCCTTGGAGCAGGTCGTTAAACGATAGTTTCAACAATAAAACACTTTGTTTTGCTGATGAAAATAGGGCGAAAGGAAATAAAACGCCGTATGAATTTTACAGTTCGCAAGGTTCAGAAAAATGGGAAGCCATAAAATTACAGGCGTTAAGTTGTTTTAAAACAAAGGCTCATTATCCGAATTGTTATAATAAATTTAAGCATTTTGTAAAGCAAAAACACGATGAAGATTTTATAAGTCGTCAATTAAATGATACAAGATATATCAGTAAAGAAGCTAAAAATTATCTATCTAAAATATGTGCAAATGTAATGGTTGCTCCTGGGCAAATGACCGCCGTATTAAGGCATAATTGGGGTTTAAATACGGTTTTAAATAAAGAACAAGATGCGAAAACGAGAGCCGACCACAGGCATCACGCAATAGATGCGTTGGTGATGGCGTGTGCGAAAAGAAGTCATTTACAAGAATTAACGAAAAGAAATAGGTACCATAAAAATCATGAATTAAAAGATTTTCCGATGCCTTGGCAATCTTTTAGAATGGATGCAGAAACTGCAGTTGAACAAATTTTAGTATCACACAAAAAGCAGAAAAATTTAATAACTATTAGAACTCATAAAACTAAAAAAAATGGGGTTGAATATAAAAATTTAGGGGTTTCCGCTAGAGGGCAATTGCATAAAGAGTCGGTTTATGGAAAAAGAAAAGCGCCAGATAGTAGCGAAGCATTTCATATACGAAAACCGTTAGAAAGTTTAACCACAGAAAAGCATTTAGATAAAATTGTAGATGCAACTGTTCGATTACTTATTTTAAAACGAGTTAAAGAATTAGGCGGTTTTGTAAAAGGAAAAATACCTTCAGATACTTTTTTTAAAATTGATGAAAATGGTATAAAACAAGCACAAATATTTTTACCAAATAGAAACGGTAGCAAAGTACCAATAAAAAAAATACGTATTAAAGAAAATATAGGCGGAGCAGAAAAGTTAAAAGAAGATGTAAACCAATATGTGAATCCTAGAAATAATCATCATGTACTTATTTATAAAGATGAAGAAGATAATTTAAAAGAAAGTGTCGTAACTTTTTGGACAGCCGTAGAGCGTAAAAGACAAAAGCAAGATGTTTTTCAACTCCCTGAAGATGGAAAAAAAATTGTAACGACTTTGCAAATTAATGATATGTTTTTATTAGGTTTACAAAATGATGAGGTTGATTGGGATAATATAGATGCGAATCTTTTAAAAGACCATTTGTATAGGGTTCAGAAATTTACATCTGGAGATTATTATTTTAGAAAAGATAAAGAAAGTAATTTAGATGGTAAACTAGGGATTGCTTTTCATTATATAAAAGGTTTTGGAACAGGAAAAACAGGCTGGAAAACATTTAATCCAATTAAGGTTGGAATTAATAGTATAGGTGTTTTAAAAAAGCTTTAATTTTTTGTGAGGAATGAAAGTTCATTGACATTTTTTGATTATAGAAAACGATATTCTGACCTCAGAGTTATGAATCCTGCGTTCTGTTGTGGTTTGATTAAAGATTAGAGAAAACGATATTAAAAGAAGTAGTAAAGCATTTTGAGAATGCGTTGTGGTTTGATTAAAGATTAGAGAAAACGATATTTCGAAGCGTAAAATGACAGACGAGCAAAGGTTGTGGTTTGATTAAAGATTAGAGAAAACGATATTAGCAGGAAATTCAAAAATGATGGAAATTAGTTGTGGTTTGATTAAAGATTAGAGAAAACGATATTAAAATATGAAAAATTATATACAATTTGATAGTTGTGGTTTGATTAAAGATTAGAGAAAACGATATTAATTTCCTGTTGTTCCGTTGGTAGGTTCTGGTTGTGGTTTGATTAAAGATTAGAGAAAACGATATTCCATTTAAATATAGAGAAGCTCTTGTATTGTTGTGGTTTGATTAAAGATTAGAGAAAACGATATTCACACGGGGATTAACTATAAATAATAAACTGTTGTGGTTTGATTAAAGATTAGAGAAAACGATATTAGCAACTTACAGAACCATTGCTAATACTCGTTTTAGTAAGAAAATATCGTATAAAAAAATGCTTCTTATAAAGACATAATAGCTTTATTTGAAGCATTTTTTCATTCCTATTAGAATAATTCTAATTGTAACCGAGGCGGTTCTTTTGGTTTTTGAACCTTGCCCCAAAAATTCATAATATTACCAAATTGTTTATCGGTAATTCTTAAAACACTTACTTTTCCAAAAGGCGGAAGTAAATTTTTTATCCTCTTTTCATGTACATCAGTACTTTCACTACTCGCACAATGTCGCATGTAAACAGAAAATTGCATCATTGTAAAACCATCTTTTAAAAGGTTTTTACGAAACTGTTGGGCATTTTTTCTGTCTTTTTTTGTTTCGGTAGGCAAATCAAAAAATACAAATAACCACATAATTCTATAAGCGTTTAAATCCATAATTTTGGATAGATTAGTTTTCTGGTTTTTCCAGAAAAACATTGTTGTAAAGAGTTTGTTGTTGAGGTTAAACCAACCATTAAAGGGCTTTTTTTATCTTCAAAATAAACAGTTTGTGTTAATGTTTTTAAAAGTTCGGCTTTAATAGGAGTAATTAAATCGTGCTCATCATATTGTTTTATAATTTCTAAAACTTTTATGTCAATTAAAGGTCGGTAGGGTTCCATAATATCGTCAGCCAAACAAAAAGCATTGTATTTATTATGATGATGAATACCTAAGGTATTTAATAATCCGCTACCCGAAAGAGCTCTGGCAACGGCGGCTCTTAATATGGTATATCCATAGTTTAAAAACAAATTAGGATAACATCCATAACGTTCTCTTTTAAAATTAAAGTCAAATAGATGTTTCCAATAATAAGCGGCAGCAACAGCTTCTCTATTATCTGAATCACCGCTTAAAACAGATGATGCATATTCTTTTAATGGTGTTTTTTTTGAAGTAATATTACTTAAAACAGCCTCTTGATTTAATATTTTAGCCTTTACAACTTGTTGCCATAATTGTTTTTTTAAAGGTTCAGAAGCATTAACTTGATTTTTAAAATGCTCGTGTTGTATGTGGTGGTTATCTAAATTTAAAAGCATACTTTGAGGCATGTGTTTGTTATTGCAAAAAATTACGCTAACATTATTCGTGCTTAATTTTGATAAAGTAGGAATAGAAATATAAGTTTCCTGATTTTCGATAACAACAAAGCCTATATCTTGAATTGGTACAGAAATTTCTCTAGCTATTGTTTTTATGACTAACTGTTCATTTTTGGTGGTTAATGAGCATTTGTTTCCGAAGAAAAGAGTTCTTTTTAACATTGTTTTTGTTTTAAAAATAAACAATTAAATGATAGTGTAATATGTTAGTTTACAGTTTTTTAGTAGGTAAAATAAAGTTTTATATTTGTTGAAAATAAAATAGGTGTAGAGCCTGTTTAAAAATTAAATAAACTGTCAGTTCGAGTGATTTTTTTACTTCAAAAAAATTGTATCGAGAACTTATTTAATATTTAAAGTTAATTAAAAATCATCAACATAAAAGAATTCTAATTCTCGATACAATTTTAATTCCTTTTAGTCATTAAAATCACTCGAATTGACAAGAATCAGGATGCAAAACTGAAATAAATTCTCTTTGACAAATTCGATTTCTTATTTTTCTGGTACAATTTTTTTAAATGAAATTTAAACAGGCTCGTAGAATGATTATATGTAAAAAAAACATTAGTAAGACCGCTGAAAAAGTAGTAATTTTATCGGTCTAAAAAAAAATACCTAAAAATGGCATTTAAAAAATTCCAGCGATACAATCTGACAACAGAAAAAATTACGATTGTAGTAAAAAATTAATGTATGGAAATGATAACAGCATATGATTTTGAACTAAATCTGGAATTAAAAGGAATTAAAAATCCATCAAAAGTATTCAATCATTTAGCCGATTTTTATGACAAATTACTAATTTTAGACAAACACATTGTTTATAATATTTCTGTAGATACTTCCGTGGAATATAATTTAGTAGCGGTAGATTTTGAAACAATGACTACTAAAATAAAGCAAGTATTTTTAAATGTGCCTACTAGAAATCAGAGAGATATCGATAATGTAGCTTGGTTAGGAGCTTTGTTGGTTTATATAAAATACAAAACTTTAAAGGCGATAGAATTACAACAAATATCTTCTAAAAAAGGTTTAGACAAACTTACTGATGAAATAAATCGAAAAATAAAAAAAGAAGCGCCAAGTCATTTATTATTATTTTCAGTAAATAATTATTATGTTCTAAATTGTGTAAAAGCCTTTTCTGTGCAAGCAAGTAAATTGAAAAGAGGCGAGTATTTTTGTTTTAAAATAGGTAAAAATAAAGCAAAATTGACCAGTAAAAGTTTTATCGATGTTCCAAAGATTTTAAACGAATTAGGCGATGGAACTATTGCACAAGAACGTGTAGAGGTCTTAAAAATAAATACGATGGATTTATTATCAGACAGTTCTTGTTGGACACTAAAAAGAGAAGGTACGCCTATTGATGTTAAAATTACAGATGAATTTTGGTTATCAGAATATCACGCTCGTAAATTTGTGATTCAACCAAATGATTATTTAAAATTTAATTTAAAAATAATTCATACAACCTCGTCCAATACTCAAAAACCACAGATTCGTTATGAGGCGACAAAAATAATGGGAGTTATTCCGCCAAGTCATATCGAAAATCACGGACAATTAGAGATTCCATATTAATTAAAATATTTTTTAACATTCAAAATTTTTATAAAAAATAACACGAAATAACACAAAAAAACTCCAGTTTTACTGAAGTTTTTCGTGTTTTTTTATGATTTTTGATATTATTTTTTTCGATGCCAATACGCCGTTCTACCAAAAACAGCAAAACCGATATAGCCTCTAATTTTTAATTTATCAGTATTTTCAAGTTCGATATAACATTTATATTCTTTCCCGTTCTTAGGATCTACAATAGTTCCACCACTCCATTCCTTGCCATCTTTTTGTAAGCCTGTGAAAATATTCATGCCTAAAATCGGCGTATTTTTACGTTTTCCTTTACATTTATCACATACTGCTTTTTGCCTATTTTCATCTGTGATTTTAATGATTTTTGCAAAAGCTTTTCCGTCTTTTTCATATACTTTAATTACAGAATCAACAGTGTTGGTTTCTTCATTACGATTTTCCCATTCGCCAAAAATAGATTGTGAATTCATCGATGTTGTAATCATCAGTATTAAAATACTTAAAAATAATTTTTTCATGTTTTTAGGTTTTTTTAGGGTTTTATTAATAATTAATTAAAATAACTTCAAAAATTGCTCCAAAAAATTCATTAATCATACTGAGCATCAAAATTTTCAGCCCATTTTCCTTGTACTCTTAATACTTGTTCTAATACATCGCGTGCGCAACCTTCGCCACCATTTTTATCAGAAATATATTTTGAAATTTGCTGAATTTCTCGAACAGCATCATTCGGACAACACGGCATTCCAACTAATTTCATTACAGGATAATCAGGAATATCATCGCCCATATATAACACATTTTCTGGGTTTAAATTGTACTTGCTGATAATTTCATTAAATTGTTTAATTTTATCATGAGCGCCTAAATAAATATCAGTAATTCCTAAATTCGCCAAGCGAGTACGCACGCCTTCATTTTTTCCTCCAGAAATAATACAAACTCTAAACCCTGCGTTTACGGCAGTTTTTAAGGCGTATCCATCTTTAATATTCATTTGACGGACTAATTCGCCATTTGGGAAAACGGTAACAATTCCGTTTGTTAATACGCCATCGACATCAAAAATAAAGGTGTTTATTTGCGGTAATATTTCTTTATAACTTTTTTCCATTTTATTAATTTTTTGTATTAATTTATTTTTGAATTGAATCTTGAATTGAATTTTGAATTGAACTTGTAATTAGTTGATATATTGTTTGTTGTTCTTTATTTAATAATTCTAAATGATTTGCAATTGTTTGTGTATCATTTCTTTTAGCAGGACCAGTTTGTGCTTTTTCTGGTGATAATTTTTGAATCTTGAGTGCAGTTTCTTCAATTAAAGGATGTAAAATTTCAAAAGGAACGTTATTTTCTTTACAGATATCATTTCCGATTTTATACATATGATTGGTGAAATTATTTACAAAAACAGCCGATACATGTAAAATTTTTCGTTGTTCGGAATTGATAGTGTATATTTTTTTTCCAATTGAAGATGCTAATTTTTTCAATAATTTTAAATCTTTTTTTGTAGAGGCTTCTAAGCAAAACGGGATTTTATCAAAATTAATCTTTTTATCTTTTGAAAAACTTTGCAATAAATAAAAGACACCTTTTCTGCCATTATTTTTCAACGAATCCAACGAAACACTTCCTGAAGTATGTAGCACTAAGCTATTTTTTTTATTAATTTTTGAAGAAACTGCTGAAATAGCATCATCAGAAACGGCAATAATATAAATATCTGCATCGGCTAATAAATTAATGTTATCAGTAATCGCAACGCGTTCTTTCAAATGGATAATTTGCTGTATATTTCTAGCATACATTTGTGTTAATAAAACTTTTTTAGTTTTATAAAAAGCGTTTGCTAAATGTATGGCAACATTTCCACCTCCAATAATTACAATTTTAATCATAAGTACGAAGATATTGAATTTATGTGATGTTTTGTAGTGGTTTTTGTAAATTAGCCTATCAAAATAAAGAAACATGAAGTTAGATATATTAGCATTTGGAGCGCATCCAGATGATGTTGAATTAGGTTGTGGCGCTACGATTGCCAAAGAAATATCGTTTGGTAAAAAAGTAGGAATTATCGATTTAACTAGGGGAGAGTTGGGAACTCGTGGTTCTGCGGAATTGCGACATATAGAGGCTACCAATGCAGGAGCTATTTTAGGAGTTTCGGTGCGTGAAAACTTAGGCTTTGCTGATGGTTTTTTTATCAATGATAAGGAACATCAATTGGCGGTTATACAAATGATTCGAAAATATCAGCCTGATGTGGTGTTGTGTAATGCTGTTGATGACAGACATATTGACCATCCAAAAGGTAGTGATTTGGTATCAAATGCTTGTTTTTTAAGTGGTTTAATCAAAATTGAAACGACATTGAATGGTGAAATTCAAGAGAAATGGCGACCAAAACAAGTCTATCATTATATACAATGGAAAAATAGTAAGCCAGATTTTGTAGTTGATGTAACAGGTTTTATGGATAAAAAGGAAAAATCGGTGTTAGCGTATGCTTCTCAATTTTTTGATCCGAACAGTAAAGAGCCTGAAACGCCGATTACAAGCAAAAATTTTACAGACAGTATCAATTATAGAGCAAAAGATTTAGGCAGATTAATTGGTGTTGATTTTGCAGAAGGCTTTACATCAGAACGTTACGTTGCTGTGGATAAAATAACGGATTTGATTTAAAATAAAAATCAAATAAAAATCAAAAAAACTTAAAAAAACTTAAAAAAAGTTTTGCAGAACAGATAAACTGTTATATATTTGCACTCGCAATTAAATGGTGGTTGTAGCTCAGTTGGTTAGAGTATCGGTTTGTGGTACCGAGGGTCGCGGGTTCGAATCCCGTCTTCCACCCAAAAATAAAAATCCTTCTTTTTTAAGAAGGATTTTTTTGTGCATAAAATTTAAATTAGACAAAAAAAGGGCAGACCTATGTATGTGTCTGCCCTTTTTATTTTTTATGATATTAAAAAGTTATTTCTTTCTGATTTTAAGCCATTCTTCATATTTGTTTTTGTGCTTAAAACGTTTATGCGACCATAAATAAAAAGCGGGTTGTGCTTTTATATTTCTTTCTGTGATAGCTAAAAATTTATCTGTAATTTGATAATTTTCAAAATCATTAGGCGTATCAGTGATTAATTCAAATGTTGTTTCAAAATATCCTCGTTTTATTTTAGTGGTATTCATATTGATAACCACTAAATTATATTTTTTAGCTAAAACTTCAGGACCTGTGTGTACAGGTACTTTCTCGTTTAAAAAATGTGTCCAATATCTGGCTCTGGCTAATTGTGGGGATTGATCGCTTAACAAAATATATAAACTTTGAATATTTTTAGCTTGTCTTTGGCTAATTTTTTTATAAAATAACTGTGTTGGTACGCCGTCAAAACCGTATTTACGTCTTGATTTTTTTAATACTTTTTCAAAATAAGGATTCTGTAATTTAGTATAAGCTCCATAAGAACTGATATTAATTTGTTGTGGTAAAGCGAAAACCCATTCCCAATTTGCCTGATGCGCACCTGTCAAAACAATGCTTCGCCCTTGCTTAGCATATTTGTTTATTAAATCGGCATTTACATATTTGTAGCGTTTGTCTAGTTCTTTTTTACTGATAGCAAAAGATTTTATACTTTCAAAAATAATATCAACAAAATGACTGCTAAATTCTTTGGTTAATTGTTTAATTTCAGCATCACTTTTAGTAGGAAAAGCTGTTCTTAAATTGCTTTCGATTACTTTTTTTCGATAGCCGATAATATAATATAAGATGTAAAAAAAGAAATCTGAAAAAAGATACAATACTGGCATTGGCAATCTTGAAATTATCCAAAGAAAAGGATATACGAGTGCAAAAACTAAAAACTTCATATATTAAATTTTAAAAATGCAAATATCGTATTAAAATATGAATGATTTACTTTATTAAGTTTTGATTATGTTTGTAGCTCTAAACAAAAAATATGAATCAAATTATTGTACTATTAATAGTTGTAAATGTTATTATTTCCTATAAAGGATTTAATGATATTATTTTTTTTAATCGCTATAAATTTCAAATTCAGCAAATTATCAATGGTGAGAAAATCAGAATGTTAACTTCGGGTTTTTTACATGCCGATTGGATGCATTTAGGATTTAATATGTATGCGTTGTATCTTTTTGGAAAAACAGTTTTAGTTAATTTTGGAGTTCCTTATTTTTTGATTATTTATTTTGGAAGTTTGTTTGCGGGAAGTGTTTATACGTTATATCAGCATAAAAAAGATTTTTATTATAGTGCTGTTGGAGCATCTGGAGCAGTTTCTGGTGTGGTGTTTTCGGCAATTATGTTGTATCCTGATATGACTTTAATAATGTTTCCAATTCCACTTCCTTTGCCAGGCTATGTTTTCGGAATTGGGTATTTATTATATTCGATTTATGGAATGAAAAATCAGGCAGATAACATTGGTCATTCGGCACATTTGGGCGGTGCGATTGGTGGTTATGTACTTACTTTATTACTTAAACCAAGTGTTTTTGAAAACAATATGATAATGATTGGTATTATCGGAGTAATTATTGTTGGATTATTTTTATTTGGCGATAAACTGAAGATAAAATAATTTTATTACCGTTTTTAAAGATTTTTTTTTGAAGCAATTTCCCGCTTTCTGCACTCGCTTTTTTTTGAAGAAAAATCAAAAAAAGAGCTCAAACAAATGCTTCAATCGGGGCTAGGCATTTGTACTAAAAATGCGTCAAAGGGATTTTATTTTAGTTTCGCTTTCTTATTTTCCGTAGTTATTCTCTTTTTTTTGATGACTATTGTCAATTCGAGTGATTTTAATGACGAAAAGGAATTAAAATTGTATCGAGAATTTGAATTATTTTTTTTGATAAATTTTAATTGACTTTACTATTAAATAAGTTCTTGATACAATTTTTTTGCTGATATATTTTGTAGATGTGAACAGGCTTTTAAATTGATGACTAAATTTAGTAGATAAGTCTAGCCCCGATTGAAGCAATTGTTTGAGCTCTTTTTTATTTTTCTTTTGAAAAAATAAAAAAAGCGAGTGCGGAAAGCGGGAAGTAGCTACAAATAACTTTTCTATTGAAATATATGTAAAACAAAAAAATCCGAAAACATAATGTTTTTCGGATTTTTGAGCGAAAGACCAGGTTCGAACTGGCGACATTCAGCTTGGAAGGCTGACGCTCTACCAACTGAGCTACTTTCGCATTGGTAAATAAAGATTTTTAAAGTCTATCTTCTNAAAGACTTGAGCGAAAGACCAGGTTCGAACTGGCGACATTCAGCTTGGAAGGCTGACGCTCTACCAACTGAGCTACTTTCGCATTGGTAAAGATTTAATTGCAATTTCTTGCAATGCTTACTGAATGTATTTTAACTGTTATTAAAACAATAATAAAACACTATCGTTAAGCGGTTGCAAATATATAACAGTTTTTTAAAATTACAATAACTTTTTGTGTAAAATTAATAAAATTTCTCATCTAATCTCATAACTTTCAGAAAATGAAAGCCATAGATTTCAAAACCTTCATTATAATAAAATTTATGCGACTTTCTGTTTCCTGTATAGGTGTTTAATTCCATTACTTCACAGCCTTTTTGTCTCGTGTAATCATAAATCCAATTAAAAAATTGTTTTCCTAAATTTTTTCCTCGGTAAGTTTCATCAATAAAAACATGATCAGGCTCTACGCTTTTACCAATATAATGACGGGTACTGTGCCATAAACCACAAATACCGATTAATAAATCGGCATCAAAAAGACCCACGCATTCATAAGTTGGATAATTTGCCATCTCTAAAACACGTTCTTTTAAAATATCGTGAGGCGTTTTGGTATTTGCCTTTTTTAATAATGGAAGAATTATGAGTATTTCTTTAGTTAGAATTATCCTGAAATTAATGTTCATCTGAAATAAAAATAAAATATTCTATAAAAATAATTAAAAAAGTTAAAAATAGTGTTGAAATTCATCAATTAACTCATCGTCTTACTTGTATTTGGTTATTTTTTTAATTTAAGTCTTTTAAAATGCTTTAAAATACGTTTTTCTTGTTTTTTTGAAGAATTACAAGTGGAAATATTTTTTTATAGAAAACAAAAAATAATGTGACTTTTCTTAAAATATTGTGTCAATAGAGTAGAGCTATTAGGTTTGATTATTAATGTTTTATTGGAATTAAATATATCAATAAAATAAATTATTACATTTATAAAAATACAATATTTTATTAATTATATTGCTTATTTTTTAATTAGTTGGTGTTTTTTTTGGTTTATATATAGGAAAAAAGTATATTACGTAGTGGGATATTTAAAAAGAACGCTTTTTTTAAAAAATATATAACATAACATACACTATGTTATATATTTAACTAAATTAGCCCCGAAAACAAAATAACAATTTTTATTGAGTATAAATTATGAAATCCGTAATATATCATCAATAATAAAGTAAATAAATGATATCAGTAGGTGTTGGTGTTTTAAGTAAAACATCAAAGTTTAAGTTTAAAATTAATTTTATGAAAAAGAATTATCACTTATTAATAAAAAACAGGCTCTTATTTACAGGGATTTTAATCGTCTCTCTATTTCTGATGCCTTCGTTGGTGGTGGGGCAGGCTCTTAATTGCGGTCCTAGTGGAACGATTGTTGAAAATCAATATGCAATAGCATCTGCAGTTCATGAATACTCAGGTTCAATTGGTAATGTTTTTGGAGCTCCCGACAATACAGGTGGTGACTATTGGAGCAATATTGAGTTGGAGTTTGCTACTCCTTTTACCGCAGGGGCTGTTGTAACGATTAAAGCGAAAGCAGGGGGTACGGGTAATTACCTTATAGAATTTAGTGTTGATGGTAGTACTTGGGTTGGGAACTCTGGGAATTTAGCTCCGCTTACAACAAGTTATACTGATATAACATATACATTACCTGCTACTGCTGTTTTAAATTATAAATATATAAAAATTAAAGCAGCCCCTCCAGTATCCTCACAAATAGATGCTGTTACAGTAGGTACTACAAAGTGTAATCCGTGTAGTATTGCTACGGATGCTCCACAGTTTTCAAAAAATCCTACTGACCCAATTGAATGGCAAGCAACTTTTAATTTGAGTACTTTTGAAACAACGATAACTAATAAAGGTGCAAAAAATGTAAAATGGTATTATTTTTTACCAGCAAGTGTTGATAGTGAAATACCAGATGGTTCACAAGTTTTAGCAGGTACATATTATGCTATTTTTGAAGGTGATGATAACGGAAGCCCTTGTTATAGTGATCCAACTGCATTTACAATAATTAGCGATTTTGATGATGATGGTATTGTTGATGCTATTGATATTGATGATGATAATGATGGTATTATAGATAAATTTGAATGTACTTCTGATTTAACTTCTAGTGGAAGTTTTGAGTATGACCAAGCTGTTGATTTTTATTCAAACAACAATTGGAATGGTTGGAGTGTTAAGCAAGCAAGTGATGGAAGTTCTTATACAGTACATTTAGAGGAACAGTTACCTCAAGATCCAGTTGTTAATCTTGTAGGTAAAAAAGATGATTGGTTATTTCATGATTCGGTAGATTGGACAGAAGGACAGTATATAAATCAATCAGATAATGACGCTAATACTAAGCACCCAGTAATAAAAAAATCGACTACGGACGGAGGTGCTTTTATTATTTTTTCTAGAGGCTCTGAGGCTATCTCTAATGATTTAACAGGTTTAACTATAGGTAAAGTTTATGCATTTACCTATGAGATGGGGTTATTACCTGTGTATAATAATTCAGGTAATGTAGATAAATATATACCTTCTACTTATGTTGATATAACAGGAGGTAATGTTTTAACTAGTGATGATCCCGATTTTAGTGCCTACAGTATGGCTGATTTTCCAGTATCGGTAACTCCTAGTAGCTCACCTTTAGATCCTAACTGGAAAGTGTATAGGGTAATTTTTAAAGCAACATCAACATCTGTAAATGTAAAATTAGGGTCTAATAATTCAGATGCTGTAATAACTGTAGATGCTGTTGAAGTAACAAGATTTCCAGTTGACCCAATATGTACTAGAAGTTTAAATATAGATGCTGATGGCGATGGTTGTCCTGATGGAACAGAGGCAGGTTTAACAGATTTAACTCCTGCACAAATAGCAGAGGGTGTTGGAGCAAATGGTTTATATGATGCTTTAGAAACTTCGCCAGATTCAGGAATTTTAAAAGATGTAATTGATACAACAAAACCATATGATCCAAGTGTACAAGGTTCAGCATGTCCTCCACCAAACCCATGTACAGTTGGTGCGAGTACGAACGGTACACCAACAACAACCGATTCCGATGGTGATGGTGTAAATAATAGTTGTGATTTAGATGATGATAATGATGGTATTTTAGATGCAGAAGAAGATGCTAATTGTACAGGAAATATAGTAGAAGAAATCATTATAAATGAAACATTTGAAGCCGGTACAGTAGGAGCAGTTATTCCAAAAGGAAGCTTAGTAGGAGTGCCAGGGATTGATGGTTTGCAAGAAGCTTATAATTCACACCCAGGAAATACGAGTACTACAAATGTAGGAGAGTATAAATCGATTTCTGGAGTTGATGGTAATCCAAGTATTGTAATTGATGCAAATGGAGGAGGAATAGTTGATCAGGAGCAAATGTCTTCATTTATCGTTTTAAATAAAGTAAATTTATTAAACGGAGAGAAATATACTGTTGAAGCTGATTTTTCATTAGGATTACAAGATACAGGTTCAACTTTAACAAATGGAAGTAATGAATATGGTATTGCTATTGGTGCACCTGGTCAAGACCCTATTTGGCAAGAAGATTATGCTGGGGCTCCAGATGGAGTATTCTTATATGGGCATGGAAGTGTTTTAATTAGAGAACCTAATTCATCATTACCTAACTTTACAGCACCTCCAAGAGTAAAAGGTTGGTTTAGACAATCTACAACCTATTATGTTAAAGACAACGGATCTGGTATTTTACATTTATATGCTGATAATAAAGGTTATAAATATAATGTTTCAGGAGTTTTAGGAACAGCTTTTATAGCAAATGAAATAGATTTAGGTGCAGCAAGTAATTATCCTTGGTTAAATAATGCTGCTATTAGTGTCTCTACCGATGAATATGTCGATAATGTAATTGTTAAAATTAATCACTGTGATAATGACAATGATGGAATTCCAAATTATTTAGATACAGATTCTGATAATGACGGATGTCCTGATGCAATAGAAGCGAATGAAAATGTAACATCAGTACAATTAGATGCTGATAAAAGAATTGATATAGCAAACCAAGGAGGTGTAGATATTAATGGAGTTCCTAATTTGGTAAATTCAGGAGGAACTGCTGATGGTAGCAATAATACACAAGGACAGGGAACAAACACAAATGTATTAACAGCAACAAAAATAGAAGTAAAGACACAACCTACAAATAAGGTTATTTGTTTAGGAGGAAATGCTGTTTTTACGGCTGAAATGTTATCAAAAAGCACGACTATCTTTAATGCTGGAGTTCCAGATTATAGAGGAATTGCAGGAAATACAACAGGGCTTGTTTATCAATGGGTAGAACAAATTGAAGGAGCTGGATCGTGGAATGTTATAAGTAATGGCGGCATATATAGTAATGCAACAACCGCATCTTTAACATTAACGAATCCACCTTTAACGACTTCAACAAATAAATACAGGTTAGTAACAACGAGTACAAGTAATACGTGTTCGGAGGTAATTTCTGATGAAGTTTTACTTACTGTGAATGCGTTGCCAGTAGCATCAATGACAGGATTAGTAACACAACCAACGTGTGCTGTTTCAACGGGAAGTTTTCAAATTACCGGATACGATTCAGGAGATACATATGCATTTACACCATCAGTAGTAGGTATATCAGCAACCGGATTGGTAACAGCTAATACAGGTAGTTATACATTTACAGTAACAGATACAAATGGAACGGGATGTACTTCGGTAGTAAGTTCAAATATAGTTATAAATGCAAAACCTAATTGTGCACCAGTAGCACAGGATGATTCAGCAACAACAACAATCAATACTTCAGTAAAGGTAGATGTTTTAGCGGATAACGGAAACGGAATAGATGATGATGTTGATGGAGATACATTAACAATTACAGATATCAATGGAACTACTCCAGTTGTAGATACTCCAATATCAGTAACAGGAGGAACTGTAACTTTATTAGCAGGAGGAACATTAGATATTCAACCTGATGGAACAGGAACAGAAATTACTTTCCCATACACAATAAGTGATGGAAATGGCGGAACAGATACAGCGAATGTTGCTGTAACTATCGRTAATACACCACCAGTAGCACAGGATGATTCAGCAACAACAACAATCAATACTTCAGTAAAKGTAGATGTTTTAGCGAATAACGGAAATGGATTAGATTCAG
>NZ_JAJGWT010000001.1:0-581 GCF_021390715.1 Tenacibaculum piscium | reverse complement strand
ATCAATGGAACTACTCCAGTTGTAGATACACCAATATCAGTAACAGGAGGAACKGTAACTTTATTAGCAGGAGGAACATTAGATATTCAACCTGATGGAACAGGAACAGAAATTACTTTCCCATACACTATAAGTGATGGAAATGGCGGAACAGATATCGCTAATGTTGCTGTAGCAATCGATAATACACCACCAGTAGCACAGGATGATTCAGCAACAACAACAATCAATACTTCAGTAAAGGTAGATGTTTTAGCGGATAACGGAWRMNGCCACAAATTGCCATTGATAAAGCCTCTTGTTCTTCAGACATATCAAACAACGGAATTTCCTCGCCTTGATTCCAATCGTTATCTGTTCGGTTCAGTAAAGGTAGATGTTTTAGCGGATAACGGAAACGGAATAGATGATGATGTTGATGGAGATACATTAACAATTACAGATATCAATGGAACTACTCCAGTTGTAGATACACCAATTAGTGTAACAGGAGGAACGGTAACTTTATTAGCANTCGCTAATGTTGCTGTAGCAATCGATAATACACCCCCAGTAGCACAGGATGATTCAGCAACAACAAC